>NZ_CAUVCV010000032.1:0-3707 GCF_963550625.1 uncultured Solobacterium sp. | reverse complement strand
TCACACTCAATACGTACCATTGGTACCTGAGGATAACATACAGTACCCTCACGCAACATGTACACATCACCCTTCCACTTATAGTTACGTAGATATTCACAGAATTCTGGACTCATACCCTTGGTTAATAACCACTGAATATCAAAGTCTGTAAAGTGATAGTTCTTTAAGAAACGTAATAGCTTCTGTTGTCCACAGCTAATTGCATATCCGCCATCGTCTGGGTTATCTCTAAAGAACATGTTAAATACCATGATGGTATCTTTATATCCATGCATGAATAGTGAATTTGCCATGGAGAATTCATAGAAGTCTGTGACCATCGCTGGATTGTCATAATCTTCATCTGGGATATATGGTTCTACTTGAATGTTGTTCATATCATTTCCTCATTTTTCTATTTCAATCTGACAAGAAGCCATTACATCGAGAGCTTCCTTTTGTTTGTCTATCGTTGTCGCAGCGCATGCTTGCGGTAAAACAGTTATCTTTGTATTTGGCAGATGTGTACGTAATAGTAAAGCATTTGTCACAACACAAATATCTGTACAGATACCAATTAATACAATTTCTTCTGGAGCAAGTTTCTGTAGTTCAACTGCTAGATTGAGTGAACCAAAGGTATCCTTCTCAAATATTTTAGCATTGCGTTTATGCAGTGCTTCTTCAACACTCTTTGGAAACTTCCAACCCTCTGTATCCTTGATACAGTGTACAACCGGTAAGTATTTACCTTCCAAGGTATTGAGATAATTTGTATCATGTGTATCCTGTGTTGCAAAGACCATATCATATTTTGGAGAGTTGATTTCTTCAACCATCTTTGCAAGGGCAGCTTCTGCCTCTTTTGTGCCAAGAGAACCTGACACGAAATCATTTTGAATATCAATTGCGATAAGTACTTTCATTATAACGTCTCCTTTACGAATGGTAGTAATGGATTAAAGCTATAGGTTGCGACCTTCCTACCGTTTACAATCGTTGTATTACCTGTAGCCACTAACATTTTTTTAATATCCCGTCTAAAGTTACCTGTATCAACTGGGTGATTTACGATAGCCTCATAGACTTCCTGAATCTCACGTAGTGTACATTCCTTCGGCAACAGGTTAAACATAATACCTGTAGAAGCTGCACGATTACGTACAACATCAATTGCCATATTGATTGCCTTGATGTGATCGGCTGCTAGTTTTGCGTTTGAACTATCTAGTAACTTGGATCTTGTCTGTACGTAGTTATCACAAGCAGTATCATAAATTTCATAACGTAGATGAATCCCTTTTTCTTCTTCATCTAACATAAGTACACTCTTACGTTCGTGACCATCTGTTGTTGTAGTGATCTTTTGGATGGTAAACCAACCTGTATCCATCGCATCATCACCAGCAGATGTCATCTTAATATTTTCGGCCGGTGTCATAGACAAGTAAACTGTTGTAATCACACGTGTCCGCGGATCACGGTCCGCATTTCCAAATGTATATAATTGTCTAAAGTATGTAGAATCAAAAAGGTTGGTTTCCTCTTCTAATTCTCGTTTCATTGCGGTATCCAAATCTTCATCAAAATTCACAAAACCACCAGGCATAGCCCAATCATGAATAAATGGATGATCCTTACGTTTGACTAATAACACCTTTAACTTTCCCCTTAATACTGTTAATAAAATCATATCAACCGTATTACTCGGCCTTCGATACTTTGTCTCATCATAGCGAGCAAGGAATTCCTCTAGTGTTTCACCACGTTCATTTCTTTCTTCCATGGCTTCTCCTTATAGTCATTTTGACTATATATATTATAATCTACTTTTCTTGTTTGTCAAAAAAAGTGATTGCTTGATTACAATCACTTCTTCATACGCTTATATTTATTACCAACTTTTTCCTTCATGAAAGCTAGTACATCCGCTTTCTGATCGAACTCATACTCTACAAGCTCTACATTTGTGCTTTCTTTCTTTGAAGATGATGTTAGATATAAATTAAAGAACTTCTTATCATCCTTATAATCATAACCACTGAGTTCCTTCCATGCATGGAATTTGCCATTGGTTACATAACCCTCTTCCCCAATACCATCTTTCGCTAACCAATACGCAACAATCGCAACAATGATCACGATAACACGTAAGATATCAAAAACAGTAATTGTATTACCAATTAAAGAAACAAGAGTCAAACCCACAATCACAATGAGCGTAATCTTAGTTGCGTCCCATTGTCTTCCTGCATACTTAATCTTTCCCTTTGTATTGGCTAAACGATAAAACATTAAACCTGCAAATGCGCCGAATGCTAATGTAACTAATAAGTTTCCGTAGAATAATGGCTGATTCATTTTCATTTCCTCACATACTAATAACAATTTTCATTATACCATAGCAAATCTGAATAAGCACATCATCAAATTTCTTTGATGTTTCATATATTCAGCATTACTTGCTAATCTTCTTTGAACAAACTAAAATACATCTATGATAAAAAAAGATATTAAACTCTTTGCAACAGACTTAGATGGTACATTATTTGCTCGCCCTGCTCACTTAACACAATACGCAACAGAAACGCTACGTATGTTACGAGCACAAGGAACACGTGTCGCAATCTGCACTGGTCGTCATTACGAACGTATTCTGAATGGATTTCCAAAGGATATCTATGATTATATTGTTTCCAACAATGGCCAAGATATCTACTTTGTAAAAGAGAAAGAACATATAACTCTTCCAGTATTAACAAAAGAAGAGATTCATGGTCTGCTTCCACTTGCAGAAAAGTACCCTGTCATCCTAATGGTATCGACAGATAAAGATTTTCTTACAACCGGTTCAAGAAAGAACTACATCGCATTAACTATTTTCCGTCTATGCATGCAAGTCCGCGACTTGATTCAACACCGTCACATTCAACAGGCAGATATCGATTTTAATCTTGAAAACCTAGAAAATAAATATATCATCAAGGTTTGTTTCTCAGGTACTGCAGGCACACTCAAGAAACTTGCCAAAGAGATTCCTACGGATAAGTACTCCGTCTTCTTTGTTAATCCAAACTGGCTAGAAGTGCAACCACATGGGATTGATAAAGGGAATGGCCTTCGTATGATTATGGAACGAGAGAATATCTTACCAGAACAAGTTTGTGCAATTGGTGATGGCGAAAATGATTTAGCCATGCTAGAGGTTGCAGGTGTAAAGGTTGCAATGGGTAACGCAATGCCATGTCTAAAAGAAATTGCGACTGACCATGCAGACCACTACTTCCAAGAGGGATGCGCAAACTGGATTCGTAAGAATTTACTATAGTTACTATTTTTCTTTCTGATAAACAGGAGTAAACTAAAATTATGAATACATTAGAAAACGATATTACAGAAGCCATCTTCGCAGCCGAAGATGCACTACAACACTTGTATCAAGCAAAAAAATTCCTCAAGAAAGCAAGAAATTGGGGTTTGTTTGATATCTTTGCAGGTGGTTTCATCACCTCTATCATCAAGCACAATCATATCGAAAACGCACAGGAAGAAATCAGATATGCAAAGGTTGCTTTAGAGAATCTAACCCGTGAATTACAAGATGTAGGAGATTATATTACAGTTGATATTGAGATTGATACTTTTGCAAAAGTTACAGACTACCTTCTCGATAACTTCGTCTCAGACATCTATGTACAATCCAAAATCAACAATGCTAGCCAGCA
>NZ_CAUVCV010000031.1:0-4651 GCF_963550625.1 uncultured Solobacterium sp. | reverse complement strand
AGTAACGTATAGTGTTGAAGATAGTCAGCATAACAAAGCGGAGGCTACATTGAACTTACATCTATCTGATAAACCTGCACCTACACCTGATGTTATCTATGTTGAGGTGCCATCACAAGGAAACAATGGCTCGGGGCAAATTGCCCCAAGCACAAGTACATCACACGGAACGCAATACTTCATGTTCAGTGATGGATACAATCTTGATTCAGGATATTCAGCATGCATTGCGACTGGATCTGGATACGGAGCATATTCATGTGAACCAATCATGGGTGCAGATGGATTATACAAAGGATATAAATTAACTTATTAAAATATTGGGGCAAATTGCCCCGAAGGGAGAAAACTTATGAACAAGAAGAAATTATTCATCATCGTTAGCATCTTAGCCGCAATTGGATTAGTAGTTATGTTATTTGTGCTACCAAAGCCAAAGACAAACAACACAGCAAAACAAGAGACAAGTAGTGAAACATCTTCATCCAAGGAATCATCTAAGAAGAATGATAAGAAAGATGATAAGAAGGATAACAAACAATCTGACAAGAAAGATAGCAAGAAAGATGATAAAAAGGAAGATAAGAAAGAAGATACTTCCACTACATCATCTGAAACACCTGTTACACCAACTACAGGAACAACTACTACTGAGACACAGAACAATAACAACAGTTCTTCAGTAACAAATACTCCAAGTACGAATACAACACCAGCTGCACCTGCTCCACAGCCTATTTATCAGACAATTCATCACGATGCAGTGGGACACTGGGAAACACAGGTTATCCAAGAAGAATGGGATCAACCAATCTATGAGCGTAAGATTATTGGTAATCAAACTGGAAGAGTTTATAATTCGCTGGATGAGTTTAGTATGCAGGATGATGATGGAGGTTACCATGTTGGTGATGTTCAAGTAGGCACAACACATCATGATGCCGTTACTCAGCAAGTTTGGGTGGTTGATCAAGAAGCATGGGATCAAACAGTAATTGTAGGTTATAGATAAATATAAAATTAAGTTCAGTCAAATTTTCTCCTTGATAAGGCGATAGATGAAAAATCTACCGCCTTTTTTTAATGGAGAAATCTTAAAAACAACATTGCCTATTTCAATTATCTTCTACAGCAAATAGGCGATGAGATATAGCATCACAACAACAAGCTTCATGCAATATTAAAAATTCATATAGGAGGAATGAAAAACACATGAATTTATTGAATCAAATGAAAAGAAAAGCCATCAAGCTATTAAGCGTGATGGCAGCCTTCATTCTGGCACTTGTGATTCCAATGGGAATCAAACTGTTGCCAGTAGAGGCGAGTACAGTTAACCTAGATACATTGGAAGTGGGAGACACGTTTTCAGGTAAGCTAGGAACGTCTAACACCAATCCAAGTACAGGTGTGACAAACTTCACGATCGATTATATCGATGGTCTTTTAGGTGGTGCATCTGGACAAATTATAAACCAACTCAGTGTTCAGTGTCTAGAACCAGGTCATATAGGATTGACCTATAAAACGGCATATGAATCTGGTAGTAAGACATATTACCCTTACAACGCTACTGTTACAGATGTTCAACCAGATGGTAGAGTAACGCTACGTATCAACGTACCACGTTACCTGAATCCATATACAGGGGAAGAGGCTACAGGTTGGAGTGCTGGCTTAGGTACAGTACCTTATCAGCGTTGCGGAGCTACTTGGGTTATCCAGACTGCTCCAAGAAATATCTCAGTAAACGTTACTTTAGATAAGTCAAATGGCAACCCTGCAATGACACAGGGTAACGCAGCTTGCTATGCTCAAGACTTATCTGGTGCCATTTATGGAGTGTATTCCGATGCTGCATTAACAAATGAAGTAGGACGTATTACTACAGATGCTACTGGTCATGGGGAACTAAATGGTATTACAGTTCAACGTAACGCAGTACTATATACAAAAGAATTAGTAGCACCAAGAGGATTTGGATTGGATGCTCAAGTTTATTCACATATGTTTACTGCAAATGGCGAAACGTATAGCATTCAATCAACAGATGTACCGTTAAATGACCCACTCACAATTACCTTAAATAAAATATCGGCTGATGGAACAGTTGTGGCAAATCCAGCAAGTCTTGAAGGTGCTGAATTTACTATCAAGTATTATGCAGGACAATACACATTTAATGATTTACCTACTACTGCAACACGTACATGGGTAATTCAAACAAAGTTAGTTGGTGGAAGATATTTTGCTTTGATGAGTGATACATATAAAGTATCTGGTGATCCATTCTATTTAGATGCTGGAATCCCAACATTGCCATTAGGAACAATCACAGTAGAAGAAACAAAAGCACCTGAAGGATATACATTAGACAATAAAGTGATTGATGCAACAAATTCTCCAGCACCAAATGTTAAAGATGGTGTAGCGTTATTTAATATCGTTGATGAGAACTCATTAGCAAGAGTTGTTGGTGGCAACGAATACACCGTAGTTGAAGGTGTTGTACGTGGCGGATTAGAGATTCAAAAGAAAGATGCAGATACAGGTGCAAATGTTGGTACTGCAACTTTTGAAATCGTAAACAAGAACAACTACGACGTAGTAGCTAGAGATGAAAATGGTGATGTTGTAGCTACAGCCGCTGCTGGTCAGACACTACCTTATACAATTACTACAGATGCAAATGGTTACTGGAAGTCCAATGATGCTTTCTTACCTGCAGGTGATTATGAATTGGTAGAAGTATCTGCACCAGCAGGATACTACTTAAATACAAATCCAAAGCCTTTTGAAATTAAGGATAACGGAACAGTCGTTAGTCTTGATTATGCAGACGATAAGATCGTCATTGACGTTGCTAAAACAGATGGCAAAGGAAATAACGTTGCTGGAGCTAAGATGACTTTGATTGACAAAGTAACAGGCAGCGAAATTGTTACATTCACATCTACTAAGGAAAACACAGACATTTCTAAATATGTTGAAGGTGGAAAGACATATATTCTTCGTGAAGATGAAGCACCATTTGGATTTAACAAGTTTGAGAATATCGAATTTACAGTAACTGGTACACGCCAACATGAACAAGTTGTGATGGCTGTAGATACACGTAAAGTGTTCTACGTGAGCGCAATCAAAGTAGATGCAATGGATAACTCTAAGAAGTTAAAAGGTGCTGAATTGACGTTGTTTAAAGCGGATGGAACAGTGGCTGTAGATAAGGATGGAAATCCTTGTGTAGGCATCACAGATGGAGAAGGAGTAATTACCTGGGCTGTAGAGTTTGCCGATGATTTAGGTGGATATTATGTTCAAGAAACTGCTGCTCCAGAAGGCTATCGAATCAATCATGATCACTTCCAAGTAGTATTAAGTGAGGATTATGATTTTGCAGTTAATAATGCCGTAAAGGTTGTTGTAAATGATATGGCATTACCTTCCGTTAAGACAGGTGATACATTCAATGCAGTAGGATTATCTATGATGTTTGTAGGTGGTCTAGCTGTGGCAGTGTTCTTATTTCTTAAGAAGAAACAGTTTGCTGAATAAACTTTATGGACTGAACTCTGGGGCAATTTGCCCCAGAGACATCACAGATGGTGAAAACTATGAAATCAGATAAATTATTAAAAGAGTTAAAAGTAAAGAGAAAAGTTACATATGATGAGTATGTTGCATATCTAAAAGGAAAAAATGAGGATGAGATTGCAGGAATATACATTGAATTGCAAGTGAAACTAGAAGAACTAAGTAGGCTTAGTCCAGTGCTATGCATTGGCGGAAGTTCTTTAATGGGTTTAGGATTTCTAGAAAGCTGTAGAGATATGGATATTAATTTAAATGACTTATGGCAGGTGATCAATATTATTGGTGCATCATTATCAATCGCTTATTTGATGTTGGTAATAACTAACATGATCATGCTTTATATAGAGACGAATCTAAAACGAAAGATTCTCATTATTGATAGTTATAAAAAACTTGGGGCAAATTGCCCCGAGCGTTTTAAAGATTAAAAGAAATGTTGTAAACAGAGAGAGGAGAAATAAAAAATGTGGAACAATAACGTTAATTTATCTGGAAATTTAGTTAGAGATATCGAAGTGAAGGTGATGGAAGGAGAAAGTGGCAAGCATGTAGCAAATTTTACGGTTGCTGTGCAACGTACACGATCAAAGGATGATGCTGCAGACTTTATCAATTGCGTTGCATGGGGACAAGTTGCTGATTATTTAGGTTCTTATGGTAAGAAAGGCAAGCGTATTGAGTTGGAAGGACAGTTACATACACGCTCATACGAGAAGGATGACAAGAAAATCTATATAACGGAAGTATATGTGGATGATTGCCATTTATTTATAAAAAGAGATACAGATGGCATTGATGAAGAATAGGTAGTATGAATGCTATTTTATAGAGGATACAAATGGGAAAAAATAAATGGAATAAACAGTTATTAGATGAGAATGGCAAACTAAAAACTTGGGAGAAACAGTTACTTGAATATGAATATGGATTGATTGATGATACTTTTCTTATCGTTCATTCCGATTCAAAAAAATTGGCATACACAGGCATTGATGACTTACCAATAACAATCAAGCCTTCTGTTATTCGAAAATTAAAAATTAAACATAATATTCCA
>NZ_CAUVCV010000030.1:0-4953 GCF_963550625.1 uncultured Solobacterium sp. | reverse complement strand
GTATATTCAATTTAGTCAACTATATAGGTCAAATTGAATATACCAGGAGGGATATTGAGACAGCTATGTGCATATAAAGATGTAGAAATCATAGAAGCACATGCAATGAGAGACCATATACATATGTTGGTAAAGATACCGCCAAAGATTGCAGTATCAAGTTTCATGGGATACTTGAAGGGCAAATCATCATTGATGATATTCGAAAAACATGCAAATTTAAAATATAAATATGGCAATCGAAACTTTTGGGCGAAGGGCTACTATGTAAGTACGGTAGGACTGAATACGAAGGTAGTAGAAGAGTATATCCGAAATCAAGAAAAAGAAGATATGATACAGGATAATCTAAGTAAAAAAGAATATGTAGACCCTTTTAAAGGGTAGGCCATAGTGTGCAAACACGGTTGTCAGTCTTTTACACAAGACCCTTAAGGGTCGAAGTGTGGTAAAGGCCCTTATAGGGTAGCCTAAAAACCGCACGTTATACGTGCGGATTGTTATTTTACTTAATTTTTAATACATGTTCTTTGGCATGAATTAAATCTGTAATCATATGGCAATATGGAGTAGCAATACCTAAGGCATCACCCTTCTTAGCAACTGCACCATTGATATAGTCAATCTCAGTTGGACGGTGATTTTGAATGAGATCTTGATGCATCGATGGATAATGTGCTGCAGCTGCTACTGATGTCTTCATAACATAATCTTTAATAGCTTGTTCATCTAGCTTAACGCCTGTAGCTTCACCTACCATTACAAATTCATGAATAATTGTATCTACAACGCGAATAGCTTCTTCACTTGCGAAGAATTCACCAATTGTACAATCAAGTAATGCACAAGTAGAGTTCATTGTGCCATTGACACAAGCCTTACGCCAGATAGATGGTAATACATCTTCATCATAGGTAACGTTTAGACCTGCTTGATTTAATACTTCAACAATCTTCTTAGCAGCCTCTTCACCACTCTTATCGATTGATTGTAAGTTCACAGAACCTTTACCGATGAGTTTTGCGACACCTGGACCCTTTAATCCAGCTGTCCATACAGTAACACCCATTAAGATATTTTCTTCTGGAATATACTGTTTAATGATATCTTCATGACCTAAGCCATTCAACAAACAAAGTACTTTTGTATTCTTACCAATAATCTGTTTGATGTTTTGTAACATTGTTGGTAACTGCATAGCCTTTGTAAATAAGATAATTAATTCAGCTTCTTTTGTAGCTTCTGTTGGTTCCATGATTGTCATCTTGACACAATCTTCTGTATCACCAACAATCTTTAAACCATCATTTTTAATTGCTTGGATATGATCTTTCCACATATCCAATAAAATGACCTCATTTCCTGCTTTATGTAATTGATAGCCAAAACGGCAACCCATTGCACCTGCACCTGCGATATAAACAAACATTTTGTTTTCCTCCTTTATCCTTTAAATGTAAAGATTTCTTTCTTATAAAGATGTAATACATCGCAACAAACTTTATTTACGATAAATCCAACGACAAATGGCACAACAATCCAAGCAACTAACATAATTACTACATTGATATTACCTGCGTTGAGTGCTGCTAATGGAGATACAAGACCTACAAATCCAAATCCTGCAGATGCTGGAGTTCCTACCATCTGGAAGATAGGAACACTGAGAGAACTGATTGCGGCTGTAATGGCAACTGGCAAACCAATAATAGGATTTGTTAAGAAGTTTGGCATCATCATCTTCATTGCACCTAAACTAATGGCGATAGGAACACCAGGTTTATTGACTCTTGCGCATGCCCATACAAGTAAGGCAGCAGCAGAAGCTACACCCATACCTGCAGCAGCAGATGAAATACCAGTCAAACCAATTGCTAAACCAATCGCAACGGTAGAAAGTGGACTAATGATAATAAGTGAGAATGACATTGCAATTAAGATACTCATCAAAATTGGTTGTAATGTTGTAAATGAATTGATTCCCTGTCCAATCAGAGAAGTAATCATTGAAACGTATGGAAGTGTTAAAGTACCTACCCAACCAACTCCGGTTCCAACAATAATTGGGAGGAATACAAGGTTAAGAGAACCTAATTTAGCACTAATCAAACGAATTACAATAATTGCTAGAGCTGCTGTTAACATTGTGTTAATAACATCACCAATACCTGCTAAACGGAAGATGTTAGTAACATTTCCATCCATTGTAACTTCTACAAATTTCCAAGCTCCAGATCCGATATAGGCAGCGCCACCTACACAAGAGGATTGAATTGGATTCAGTTTAAACTGCATCGAAATTAAATAACCTGCCATTAAAGGTGTGAAGTACTGGAATACTTGAACAATGTGTAACCAATTGGCAAATAATGGATTTGAAGCGAATGGTTTTAAGAATGTTGCGAGAATTGCGTTAGGAATTAACGCTACAACAATTGCGATTGTTGCGCCATTTAAGACTTTTAAAATGAATGAACCTACTGTCTCCTTTTGCGTTTCAGACATAGAAATTTATCTCCTTTTTTAAATGAATTATATGGAATTATCATAGGTATTACCGGTAAATACTTGTGATTAATTTCACTAATATAATTATAAACCTATCACTTTTTTCAAACAAGTAATATATATTTCATTTTATAAAATTTTATATACGACAATAAAAAAGAATTCCATTTAAGGAATTCTTATTCAGACATATTTGGAATTTCTTCCTGAGGTTCATCAGCGACATAACGAATGCAGATGTGTCTGTAACTACCTTCACCCTCTGATTCTGTCTTGATGTTGTGCCAATCACCTAATACCTTATGAATCACTTTTCGTTCATCATTTGGCATTGGATCAAGTTCTACATCAACCTTTGAACGTTGTACTTGTTTTGCGATACGCTTTGCCATTGAACGAATCTTGTAATAGCGCTCTTCTTTGTAGTGGTTGATATCAATCAATACGTCGATACGCTTTTCAAATTCAGAGTTAACAGCAGCACGTAATACTGTATTAAATGCAGCTAATGTCTTACCCATCTTACCAATGAGAATAGCATTGTTATCGGAATTTAGATTGATAACATAACTATCATCTAGTTCTTCTAAAGCAACTTCAATATCTAAATCAATGTGTGTAAAGAATTCACCTAAGTAATCAAAGATAAATTCCTTAACATCTTCAGCACAGAATACCTTTGCGGATACAGAATTACCAATTCCTAATAATCCCTTTTTTTCTTCCACAACAGTATATTCTAATTCATCGATTGTAACTCCCTTTTCTTCAGCAGCGTTTTGTAGAAGTTCTTCAAGTGTTTTTGCAGTATAGATTTGCATTATCTTAAGCCTTCTTTCTGTGAATTGTTCTCCATGATATTCTGGACAATAATTGTCTTAATAATATCTACGATGTTACGGATGAACCAGAATAATGACATACCTGATTGCCACATTAAACCGAATGCAAGTACCATAACAATCATGTACATCTGCATCATCATGTTCTGGTTATTTGTAGGTTCTGGCTTACGGTGATGTTTCTCAGCTTCAGCAGCAGCCTTCTTCTTTTGGAAGTACATTGGTAATAATACTAATACTACCTGTGTAACAGCCATTAATAAGAATAAGATGATGTATGGTAATCCACTAAGATCACCTTTAAATAATAAACCAAATGCTTCACTAGGCTTAACCTGTAAGTTCATTCCTAAGAATGTACCATTTACAATAGCTGATGCACGTTGAATAGCCATGAACATAGCCATGATGATAGGTAACTGAATAAACTGTACTAACATCATAGAACCAGGGTTAACGTCATACTTCTTCATTAACTGCTGTTGTTCTTGCGCCATACGCATCTTAGATGCTTGATCGTCACGGCCTTCATACTTACGTTGAATCTTGTTTAATTCAGGCTGTAACATCTGCATTCTTTGCATACCCATCTGGGATTTTAATGTAAAGACTGCAAGTAAACCATTTACAACCGCAGTAACGATAGCGATTGCACCACCAACTGTGATGACTGGTGCTAATTTGTTTAATACCCAGCTAAGTGGCCAAACAAATAAGGCATTAAACCAGTTTTCAGTTTGGAAGATTTCTCCAAATGTTGTGCTTTCAGAAATCAAAATAATGTGTCCGTTAGCATCCTTTGGAGCTGTACAACCTGTAGCTGTCACTACGATTGTCACAATTGCCATTAAGGCAAGTAGTTTCTTTGTACGAGGGGTAAACTTCATATTTTCTCCTTATGTTTCAACTATTTAATTTTAGCCTTAATTAATAGTTTTTCCAAGTTATTTTTATTCTCCTCATAGCTAAGAGAAGAATAGCTAAAGCGGATAATTAAGACCATGTCTTGTTTTGTATTTTGAAAATCAATTAATTCATGACACATCATACGAACCTGACGTTTATATAGATTGCGATGTACGGCATTACCTAGCTTCTTAGAAACAGAAACACCAATGCGTGCTTCATCACCCTCTTTAGGTCCGTAATATATGACAAATGATTGATTTACAATCTTTGTCCCCTTTTTAATCATGGATTGGAATTCTTCCGCTTTTTTAATTCGATTCTTTACTTTCATCTCTAACCTCTACAGTAAGAAAAAAACCACCAATGGTGGCTTCTTAAGCAGATAAGACCTTTCTTCCCTTAGCTCTACGTCTGTTGATAACTTTACGTCCACCCACAGTAGCCATACGGGCTCTAAAGCCGTGTGTAGCTTTATTCTTTTTCTTGCTTGGTTGGTATGTTCTCTTCATTCATGCCACCTCCAAATTACTATATATTGAACATATGCTCATAAATAATACTTTTTGAAGTGAAAAATGTCAACGCTAGAATGAAAATAGATGAAAAAGAATTATAGAAAATTTCACACAAATAAAAAACGGCGCTCTAAAATTACTTGGGGTTGGGGTACCACAATGAGAAATCTTGGGGTACC
>NZ_CAUVCV010000029.1:0-5380 GCF_963550625.1 uncultured Solobacterium sp. | reverse complement strand
AGTAACGTATAGTGTTGAAGATAGTCAGCATAACAAAGCGGAGGCTACATTGAACCTGCATCTATCCGATAAACCAGCACCTACACCTGATGTTATCTATGTTGAGGTTCCATCGGGAAATACATCACAACAAGGAAATAATGGTTCGGAGCAAATTGCCCCAAGCACAAGTACATCACACGGAACGCAATACTTTATGTTTAGTGATGGATACAATCTTGATTCAGGATATTCAGCATGCATTGCGACTGGATCTGGATACGGAGCATATTCATGTGAGCCAATTATGGGTTCAGATGGATTATACAAAGGATATAAATTAACTTATTAAAATATTGGGGCAATTTGCCCCAAAGGGAGAAACGACATGAAAAACTTATTCAACAGATTAAACGATCGACAAAAGAAGTCAGTCAAAATCATTGCTGCTATGTTGATAGTTGCAGTGGTACTATTTGCAGTTTTGAATGTTTTACCAAAACCAAAGACAAACAATTCAGCAAAACACGAAACTAGCACTGAAACTTCTTCATCCAAGGAATCATCTAAGAAGAATGACGATAAAAAGAAGGATGACACTGGTAAGAAGGAAGATACTTCAACTACATCCGAAACACCTGTTACACCAACTACAGGAACAACTAGTACTGAGGCACAGAACAATAACAACAGTTCTTCAGTAACAAATACTCCAACTACTACGAATACAACCCCATCTCAACCAGAACCACAACCGATCTATCAAACGATCCATCATGAAGAGGTTGGACATTGGGAAACACAGGTGATAGCTGAAGCGTGGGATGAACCAGTTTATGAACGTAAGATTATTGGTAATAACACTGGTACAGTGTATGCAAGTACATTGGAATTTGCAGGAAATACAAACGGCGATGAAGGTTACCACGTAGGAAATGTTCAGGTTGGCACAACTCACCATGATGCCGTTACTCAGCAAGTGTGGGTGGTTGATCAGGCTGCATGGGATGAAACAGTAATCGTTGGGTATAGATAAGTAATAAAATTCATATGTTTAAAGTTTTCTCCTTGTAGGCGATAGATGTGAAAATCTACCGC
This sequence comes from uncultured Solobacterium sp., assembly GCF_963550625.1. Taxonomy (GTDB): domain Bacteria; phylum Bacillota_I; class Bacilli_A; order Erysipelotrichales; family Erysipelotrichaceae; genus Bulleidia. The sequence goes on along the minus strand of NZ_CAUVCV010000029.1, from coordinate 4,303 downwards.
CTTTTTTAATGGAGAAATCTAAAAAATAACATTGCCTATTTTGATTGTCTGTTAAAGGAAATAGGCGATGAGATATAGCATCACACGACAAGCTTTATACAACACAGAAAAAATTCAGGAGGAAAAAATGAAATATAAATCAATTAGAAGTAAAATTACTGCCATTCTAAGTATGATGGTAGCCTTTTTATTGGCAACAATTATTCCAGTAAAGCTTACAGCTGCTACAGTATTCGCAAATGGTGGTGCTGGTTCAGGTGGCTCTGGAGGTGGTGGTGTAACAGGTGATAATCCTGGATACACGATTTGGTATGACCAATGGGGAGCAGATGGAGAACCTCTACAAGGCTGGAACGAAGCATCCATGAACGATATGCAAGCACGTATCGAAGGCATGCTTGATAAGACGATGAATCCTAATAGTTATGGTGGTACACGTCCATACCTAGAGATTTATCAACAGGCTGCTCGTGAAGCACTTGCAGATGCAATGGCTCGTTCTGCTACAGGTAAGGCAAGAATTGTAGGTGTGTCAAGTATTTACTGGGATGGTGGTAACAACATGCAAGCGGCTTATGATACAAAAGCTAATGTATTACGTCTTGCTGGAACACGTTCTGGTACTGCTACAGAGTTACCTGACAATACAGGTTGGTCAACTTTATATAACAATGGAAGTGGTGCAACAGGTACCAATTGGAGAGATTGGCTTGAACAGTATGGTGTAAATAAGGCACCTGACACAAATTTAACTATGATTGTTTGGGCTGTAGCCGAGGGTGAGCCAGTGCCACCAAACATTGAACTTAAAATTAAGAAAACAAACGCACTTCCTACGTTAACACAAGGGAACAACTGTTATGCACAGGATTTAAGTGGAGCAGTATATGAGGTACATCGTAAGTCTGATTTAAGTGATGCACCTATTTTGACATTAACAACTGATGCGGATGGCAATGCTACTGCACCTAATGAAATTCCGTTCGATGGAACACAGCCTTACTTATATGTTAAGGAAGTAACTGCACCAAAAGGATTTGCATTAGATCCAACAACCCATGTTGTATCTCCGTATGATAGAAGTACATGGGTTGTAAATTCCACTGATACTCCGTTAAATGACCCTTTAAGAATCACTTTAAATAAAGTTAGTCCAGATAGTGAGGTAGTGGAAAATCCAGCAAGTTTAGAGGGTGCTGAATTCACCATCAAATATTATGCAGGGCAATTTACAATGGATACATTACCAACAGCACCTACAAGAACATGGGTTGTGAAGACTGCATTGATTGGTGGTAGATATGTTACAACTTTAGATGATTCTCTAAAAGTTGAAGGTGATCCATTCTACCTTGATGGAGGAATTCCAACATTACCACTAGGTACAATTACAGTAGAGGAAACAAAAGCACCAGCAGGCTATACGCTACAGAATAAAATGTTAAGTGCAGGTGGTCAGGAAGTAGCGAATGGAATTGCATTATTCAATATTACAGAGAACGATCAACACATAGCGGCTGTAGTTGGAGGTAATGAGTACACTGTTGTGGAAGGCGTTGTACGTGGTGGATTGGAGATTCAAAAGAAAGATGCAGCTACAAATGAAAATGTAGGGGTTGCTGTTTTTGAAATCATTAACAAGAATAACTTTGATGTTGTAGCTAGAGATGCGGATGGAAACATACTTGGCACTGCCGAAGCAGGACAAGCTTTAAACTATGCAATCACAACAGATGCAAATGGTTACTGGAAATCAAGTGATAACTTCTTGCCAGTTGGCAATTATGAATTAGTAGAAGTTGCTGCTCCTGCTGGATATTACCTAAATACAAATCCAAAGCCATTTGAAATCAAAGATAATGGAGCAATCGTTAGTCTTGATTATGCAGACGATAAGATTGTGATTGATGTTGCTAAAACAGATGGCAAGGGCAACAATGTTGCCGGCGCTAAATTAACATTAATTGAAAAAGATACAGGAAACGAAGTTGCCACATTCATCACTACAAAAGAAAACACAGACATTTCTAAGTTTGTTGAAGGTGGTAAGACTTACATCTTACGTGAAGATGAATCACCATTCGGATTCAATAAGTTTGAAGATATTGAATTTACTGTTACAGGCACACGCCAGCACGAACAAGTTGTGATGGCTGTAGACACACGTAAAGTGTTCTACGTGAGCGCAATTAAGGTTGATGCTATGGATAACTCGAAGAAGTTAAAGGGTGCAGAATTAACCTTATTTAAGGCTGATGGTACAGTTGCTTTAGATAAGGATGGAAAAGAGTGCAAAGGCATCACAGATGGCGAAGGAGTTATCACTTGGGCAGTTGAATATGCTGATGATTTAGGTGGCTATTATGTTCAAGAAACTGCTGCTCCTGAAGGTTATAGAATCAATCACGATCACTTCAAAGTTGAGTTGAGTGAAGATTATGATTTTGCGGTTAATAATGCTGTGAAAGTGGTCGTAAATGATATGGCATTACCTTCCGTTAAGACAGGTGATACATTCAATGTAGTAGGATTATCTATGATGTTTGTAGGTGGTCTAGCTGCAGCAGTATTCTTATTTCTTAAGAAGAAACAGTTTACTGAATAAACTTTAAGGCTTGAATTCTGGGGCAAATTGCCCCAGAGGCAGCATTTTTGGAGAAAACAATGAAATCAGACAATTTTTTTAAAGAGTTGAAAGCAAAGAGAAAAGTTAGTTATGATGAGTATGTTGCATATCTAAAAGGGAAAAGCGAAGATGAGATTGCAGGATTGTATATTGAATTACAGCTGAAACTAGAAAAAATAAAAAGACTCAGCCCATGGGTCTGCATCAGTGGATGTTCTTTGATGGGGTTAGGCTTCATAGCTAACTGTAAAGATATGGATATAAATTTAAGTGACTTTTGGCAGATAATGAATACTATTGGGGCTTTGTTCACGATTGTTTATATGATGGTGTTTATAACTAGAATGAGCATACTTTATTCAGAGATAAATCTGAAACGAAAGCTTCTTATTATTGATAGTTATAAAAAATTTGAAATGGAATAACATATTTTAGAAAAAGTAGATTATATGACAAATAGATAAAAGATATAAAAAGAGATTTCTTAGGGCAACTGGAAGCTCGTATGAGATTTCTCTTTTTGTTGTCTAATAAGAAATAAAAAAGTAAGAAGTCTCACCTAATGGAACAATCAAGGCTTGTTCTGCCTGTACTTCTTACACATATATTGTATTAGATGAAAGGGCAAATTTCAATAATGAAGATAGTTAGAATAAATGAAAATTTTATTGCAGAGACTATAGCAAGAACTGGAAGAGAGCAGTTATTAAATAAATCTACTAGAAGCTATGTTGGTTTATATGACGAAGAAACAAGTTGGTATATACCATTAAGATCTAATTTAGGTAGAAAAAAATCTTTAGATGCAATATTTGAAACACCTTTTAAAACAGATAATCCTCATTTTAAAAGAGCAGGATTAGATTTTGAAAAAGTTTATTTGTACCAGTGGATAATGTAATTGAAATACATAATACATTACCCAAAGAGCAATCTGAATTCATTAAAGATAATGAAGATGAAATTCGAGAAAGATTTGCAAATTATATTTGCAGTATAAAGAAGATGGATAAAACATCTACGAGCTATTTATTTTCAACTGCTGCTTTATTTCCGGAGGGAATTGAGCAAATTGAAAATAAATTTTATGCAAATAGATCACGCAACTCTGAACTCATAATTAAAGATGAGTATGAATATTTACAAACTGATATTTATTGTGATGAGGATATAGATATTGATTTTGAGTAATGGCTTGGGGCAATTTGCCCCAAGTTTTTTGTGGATTAGAAGAAATGTTGTAAACAGAGAGAGGAGAAATAAAAATGTGGAACAACAGAGTAATTTTGTCAGGAAATTTAGTAAGAGATGTTGAAGTAAAGGTGACAGAAGGAGAAAGTGGTAAGCACGTAGCAAACTTTACAGTTGCCGTACAACGTACTCGATCCAAGGAGGATGCTGTAGACTTTATTAATTGCGTTGCCTGGGAGCAGGTTGCTGATTATTTAGGTTCTTATGGTAAGAAGGGCAAGCGTATTGAGTTAGAAGGACGGTTACATACACGCTCATACGAGAAGGATGATAAGAAAATCTATATAACAGAAGTGTATGTGGATGATTGTCATTTAACTTCAAACAAGAATTCAAATGAGGAAGAATAGAGGCTGTTAAAAGATGAGCCTAGAGGAACTTAGAAGAATAAACGGTGATATAGTACATGAAGATGGAAGTATTGAT
>NZ_CAUVCV010000028.1:0-6117 GCF_963550625.1 uncultured Solobacterium sp. | reverse complement strand
ACAATGTTTTTCGCCTATCTTTTCCTGTAAGCGTTTTTATCTTTGCCATACTCGTTATTCTTTCAACAATACGAGCAGCTTTTAGCTCATCATCCTTGCCTTTTCCAACATATCTAAAGTGTTCTTTTAATGACTCAATATCACAGTTGGATGTAAACCAAGTTGGTAATCCTTCTGTATATCGCTTCTCTAGTAAAGGCAGTAGTAGCTGATCACGATTCCATTCATTCACGCTCTCTGCTCCAATATCATCTAAAACTAGAAACTTTGCACGCATCAATCGACCAAGTTCAATTTTATATTCTGAAGTCTTCATCGTTGCGATAGCTCTTGTACAGTATGTTGGATAATGCACAAAGGCAACGGTCTCATTTTTACGCGCATGATCATTTGCGGCACAGGCAGAAAGATGTGTCTTGCCACTTCCCATTGTGCCATGTAGGTATAGTCCTTGATTATGAATATTCGCACTACGACAATCTTCCCATACAAGTAAGTATTCTTCCGTCTCTTTGAGTAAGTTGATTTTCGCAAAAGATACTGCGTACATGTTGGATGGCATATCATTTACACTAAACTTCTCTAGATGTGCTGTCTCATTCATATATTCCTGTTGAAACTTACATGGTGTCTGTACTGTTTGTAGGATACCATTGTCCTCTAAGTCGTCATAGTATCCCTTCACCCTCTGCTTACATTGATTTAAGCCTGTACAATGCAAACATGGCTCATAACTTTTTCTCCATGCATGAATCTTCCATGGGGATGTGTCCAAATATCTTTCATCGAGTTTGTTTCTTTGAAACAACTCGACAACTACAGGGTCTTTCCGTAATTCATCTTGTAGTGTTTGGGTTTCTTGTTTCTGCTGTTCTGTCATTGGAATCTCTTTGATATTTAACGCTTCCATGAATTACTCATCTCCCTTCTGTAGTTTTTGTAATCGTTCTATTAGTTCTGCCGATGCTGCTGTACCCTCTGGTAGAGTACCCTCTTCTTGTTGGCGGATATACTCAGGCATGCCAATCCTAACTCCACTATTAACTTGTGGTGTTTGACGTATCGTCTTCTTACGCTGTTGTAGGGCTTGTTGTTTGGTAGTTACACCATCTCTAGCCCACTCAGCCGCAACCATATCCACAAAGTTACGATTCAAGCGATTCTGCGAAATCTTTAGGATATGTTCAATCATCACATTAATCACTTCATTACTAAAATGCATATCAATCGCTAGATGTTCTAAGATACTCTTTTCTAACTGAGTAACCTTAGCACCACCTTGCTTTGCCTGTAAGAAAGATACAGGTGGCAATGAATATGGGTCACTTCCTGGGTTAACATCAGATTCTGCACGTGATGCGTAGATCTTTAGTTTTGTACTATCAAATGTCATTGTTTGTAGATTAATACAACGGTTAACTAAAACACGCATCTTATCTACAGATAAACCATAGATTGTCGCAAGTTTACCAATTAAACTTAAATTTTCCTGCGTACGAAGTTCGGCTGGGAAGACCAGTGTACTTGTCGTCGCAATAAACTTTTCATAATCAAAGTTAATTGTTTGATCATCCATTGCGAATTGATAACGTGGCTGTAATGCATCAAATTCAATATGACGATCTAAGAGATCTTCTGGTAAGAACTTGACTGCCTTTGTGACTTCTTTATAGCCACGTAAGGAAATGTTATTTGCGTTTAGGTGCGTCATTGTAGTCGTTGTCTCATCTTTTCCTACAGTACGCTCATAACGATTCATAAATACATTTGATTTTAAGAAATCCTTTGCATAAATAGGACTATTTAAAACATAGATATATTGATCACATAACTCTGTCGTCTTTACATATGTTCGCATTAACATATACTCTTCTAATTTAGTACATGCCTTATCTAGTGCGTTAATATCCAAATCGGCTAGCACTAGTAAACGTTGATGTTTCTCAAAACCCTTTTGGGTTTTACCTTCCGCAATAAGAGTTAAGTATAAAACTGTCGCATCTTTTCCGATGAGTGGTTGGTATAACATCATAAGTGAAAGTAAAGTTTCTTCAGAGATACCGTTACTAAAATCGATGCGATATGTACTAGTTGGCATTCTTTCCATTTCTGATGTCCTTTCTAAGTTCTCCTAACCATCGGTTGATTTGTGAATCTAATTCCTTTAAATCACCTTCGTTATAAATCACTTTATCTGCCAAAGCAATCTGTTTTTCTGCAGGCACCTGCATTGAAAGTCTTGCCTTCGCTTCTTCAAGTGTATAGTTTCTTTCTTCCATCATTCTTTGTATGGCTATTTCTTCACTACAAGTTACAACCACTGTACGATCAAAGTATTGGTCCCAACCGGTTTCAAACAACAGAGGAACCTCTGCACAGATAATTGGTTGTTGTAAGTTTGTTGTAAAGAATTTCTGCATCCCTTCTAATACAAAGGGATGAACAATTGCGTTTAGTTGTTCACGTTTATGATTGTCCTGAAAGATAATTCCAGCAAGTTTCTTAGGGTCGATATCACCACTTGTGCTAGTTACATCATCCCCAAATACTTTTAAAATTTTTTCATAACAAACAGAACCTTGATACAAGGAACGCTTTGCGTATTGGTCGGCATTGAATACCGGTATTCCTCTTCTTCTGAATAGAATCGCAACAGTTGTTTTTCCTGCCGCAATCGTTCCTGTAATCGCAATCTTCATAAAACTCCTATTTCTGACAATGTGGACAATAGTAACTTGACCGTCCACCTATATATTTTACGTGAATCTGTCCTTTACAACGAGGACAGATTTTCTGCATATGTACGGTACACTCTGTTTGAAATCTACCAGTAACTCCTAAGCTAGATGTATACGTTCTAATCGTTGTTCCACCGGCCGCAATCGCAGCTTTCAAGATACGCCTTGTATGCATCACAAGATTTTCTTCATCCTTACGAGTAATACGTGCACAAGACCTACCCGGTCTTAGATTGCAGGCCGCAAGAATTTCATCTGCGTAGATATTTCCTACTCCTGCCACAAAACTCTGGTCTAATAGTAGGCTTTTCAGTGGTGTACGTTTTCCCTTACGATATGCATGAATGTAGGACGCATTGAATGCTTCATCAAAAGGTTCAGGTCCTAAGCCATGATAATGGCTAAAATCTGTATCCAACGGTAAGATTTCCATGCGTCCAAATTTACGTGTATCCATATAGCGTAACTCTTTACCGTTATCTAAACGAAATATCACGTGCATATGACGGTTGGTAGGTTCCGTTGGATCTTGAATATAATATCTTCCTTCCATGCGTAAATGGCTCATGAGGATACAATCATCTAAGCCAAATAGTAAATATTTGCCACGACGCATGAACGTATTAAATGTTTGATTCTTAAGTTTTGCTTTAAACTGTTCTACATCATTCTCAATCATCTTTGGATAGCGTACATCCACATCCAAGATTCTTCTTCCTTGAATCTGATGTTCTAGTGTACGTAGGACAGTTTCAACTTCTGGTAGTTCTGGCATATTACTTTGCCTCGTACCAATCGCTACCGATAGAACATTCAGCTGTCAAAGGAACCTGAAGATGCATCGCATTGACCATACCATCATTGATAAGCTTGGTCATTACTTCAACTTCTTCCTTAGGTACATTAAAGATGAGTTCATCGTGTACCTGTAGAATCATCTTACTCTTTACTTTCGCTTCCTTCATCATCTGATTGATATGAATCATTGCAAGTTTAATAAGATCTGCAGCAGAGCCTTGAATTGGTGCGTTCATCGCTGCACGTTTACCAAATTCGCGTGTTGCGTGATTCTTATCGTGAATCTCAGGAATTTCTCTACGTCTACCACATAGTGTTTCTACGTAGCCCTTCTCTTCACAGTCTTTGACAATTTTATCCATATAAGTGCGAATCTTTGGATACGCCGCATAATAGCGTTCAATAAAATCATGCGCCTCATAACGACTTACACCGAGCTGCTCACTTAAACCAAAGTCACTGATACCATACACGATACCGAAATTAACTGTCTTAGCACTACGTCTATCTTGAGGTGTAATTTCATCCTGTAGCTTATGGAAGACATCCATCGCTGTCTTAGTATGAATATCGATTCCTTCTTTAAACGCTTCAATCAGACTCGTTTCATTTGCCATATGCGCCAGCATACGTAACTCAATCTGATGATAGTCGCTAGAGATTAATACACAACCATCTTCTGGTAAGAAAGCCTTACGAATCTCTTTGCCCTGTTCATCGCGAACACTGATATTCTGTAAGTTTGGTTCGCTTGAAGATAGTCTTCCTGTTTGTGTTGCGGATTGGTTATAGATTGTATGAATCTTTCCATCCTTTTGAATATACTTCTTCAAACCTTCAGCGTAAGTACTATAGATTTTAGATAGCTTACGATAATCCAAAATATAATCGATGATTAGTGATTTGCCTTGTAGCTTTTCTAATTCACCAGCTGCAGTACTTCTCTTTTTACCTGTAGGAAGTCCTAAATCATCGAATAACACTTCTGCAAGTTGCTTTGGAGAGTTGATATTGAATTCTTTACCAGCAATCGCATAAATTTCTTTTTGTGCTTCGCTAATCTTCGCCATCGTTTCTGTCGCAATGCGATCAAGAATATCGATATCGCAACGAATCCCTTCTCTTTCCATGTGATAGAGAACGTGTGTTAGTGGCATCTCCATTTCATCGTAGAGTTTTTCCATTTTATATTCTTGTAGCTTTGGTGTAATCTCTGCATACAAACTAAAGATATTTTTCGCAAATGCACATGCATACATGCACTGTTTTTCTTCATCAATCATTAGATTTGGCTTTGTAGGTTTACCATATACATCTTCATAACTTACTTTATTATCAAAGCCATAACGCTCAATAATCTTTGTGGTTGTTGTTAGAGATGAGTCTACTAAAGCAGCCGCAAGCATCATATCATCATGGAAAGTCAGTGTTAAACCTTCATTTTGTGCTAGATGTAAATTGCGTTTTACATCAAATCCATACTTATGTGGTATATCACTTGAAAGATATGCAAGCAAGTCTTCATCCCTCTTTGCATCTGCTAAAGAAATGTATATGGCTTGCTTACCATTATATAGTGCAAAGCCATTGATAGTCGCATGCATGTATGCTCCATGGTCATCATCTACAAACACAGCACAAGAATCCTTTAACATTTCTGTAGGTACCTTTGTAACACGCTTATCTTCACTTGAAGTTACGACTGTTTCTTCTTGTGTGCTCTTTTCTGCAACAATCTTATCCGAAAAGCGTTTTGCAAGTGTATTCATCTCTAGCATCTGTAAGAACTTTACAAGTTGTGGGTAGTTAGGTGTAAAAGATAACTCTTTCTCATTCATCTCTACATCGACATCACGACGAATTGTCGCAAGTTTTTTAGAAAGTAATGCGGACTCATGCCCTTCCATTACTTTCTTCTGTAAAGCACCCTTGAGTTTATCTTCATTTGCTAGGACGTTTTCAACAGTGCCATATTCTTCTAATAGCTTGAGTGCTGTCTTTTCACCAATACCAGGAATACCTGGGATATTATCTGACTTATCACCCATTAAGCCCTTCATATCAATAATCTGAAGTGGCTCAATCCCCATTTGTTCCTTAAGACTTTCAGGTGTCATGACATCCATGTCGGTAATACCCTTTTTCATTAGTAATACTGAAGTTGTATCATCCACTAGTTGTAACATATCGTGATCACTTGTTAGCACATAGGTTTGATAGTCTGTTGCCTTTTTAGAGATTGTTCCAATTAAGTCATCCGCTTCAATATCTTGCATCTCCACCCACGTAATCGCAAAGGCATCCAAGAAATCTCTAACGAGTTTAAACTGTGGCACCAAGTCATCCGGTGCTGGTTTACGACCACCTTTGTAGTCTGCATAGAGTTCATGACGGAAAGTATGTTTTCCTGCATCAAAGGCAACTAATACTGCATCTGGTTGTATGATATCAATCGCTTTTTGCATCATAGATGCAAAACCAAAGACAGCGTTTGTCGGTGTACCATCTGAAGTTGTCATTGGTCTTCCATACGCTGTAGCGTAATACGCTCTAAATAACATTGAGTTACCATCTGTCAGTA
>NZ_CAUVCV010000027.1:0-6479 GCF_963550625.1 uncultured Solobacterium sp. | reverse complement strand
GGAATCGAGTAGTACTATGATTGGACTAATCATTACTGGTAATGGTAAATTTCCAGAAGGTGTAAGTAGTGCAGTTGAGATCCTTTCTGGAAAGTTAGAAGCTTACGAAACAGTATCCTTCCTATTAGAAGAGACTGTAGATCAATTCATTAATAGACTACGTACTGCAATTGAATCTATGAAGCAAAGTGGTAATATCCTTATCATGGCAGATGTTTTGGACAGTACAACATATCGTGAAGCTTGCACACTTGCAAAAGAGTATGCGGCTGAATGTAATATCGATGTGGTTGCTGGATTGAATGTCGGAATGGTTCTACAAGCAAGTATGGCTAGAAGTTATATTCATAACGTTAATGACCTGGCTGCTTTAGCAGTAGAGGCAGGACATAGTCAAATTGTAGACTTCGATGAAAAACTTCCAGACGAAGATATCGCTTAAATTAAATAATGAAAATCTTGTTTGTATATACAGACAAGATTTTTTCATTTGTCTCTTCAAAATATTTTATAAAACTTGTTTTCCTCAACAATTACTTAAAAATCATATAGTTATAGGCTATACTATATTTAGTAAATGATAAATATTTTACGTAATGGTAAATAGAACTACATCACAGAAGGGGGGATATCATGATTCTAGGAATGTTGAAGAAAAAATATCGGTGGTTCAAAGCTATTATGGTAGCACTTTTAGTGTTTTCAGTTGGTGCTTCATTACTATTAGTACATGCTGAGGATGAAGGTATAGAAGAAACATCAGATTCTTCAGAAATCACTCTTACATTACTGCGAGCACCATCAACAACTGAAATTTATCTAGATGGTGTTAGTGGAGATGACACAAACGATGGCAGTACTGCCACAAATGCAGTAAAGACATTTGAAAAGGCTAAGGAAATTGCAACTGCAAATCAAACCATTACCACAATCTGGGTAACTGGTACCGTTTCGGTTTCTGGAGAGATATCATTAGCTGGAACAAATGCAATCTTAAAGCGTGAGTCTGCATTTACAGATTATCTGTTAGAGACCCAAGCAGATACTATCTTCCATGATATTACAGTTGATGGAAATAAAGATAATATCACTGCAACTGGCTCCATCTATTCTTTAATTAGAGTAGCGAATGCGATTGCAACAATACAGGATGGAACGGTCCTAGAGAATAATGAAGCAAGAAATTCCAATATCGGCACTGGTGGTGCGGTGACTATTGAAGCTGGTACTTTAAATATGACAGGTGGATACATTCATGATAATCAAGCAAACTGGGGTGGTGCGATTTACCTAGGTGGTAGAGCTAACTTTAATATGTCTGGTGGTGTGATTGAAAACAATCATGCAGTTAGTGATGGTAGTAAGGTTGCGGCAGGTGGAGGTATCGCTTCTTGGTCTGCATATCCTGATGGCACAAATACTACAACGATTAGTGGTGCAGCTATGATTCGTCATAATCGTTCTGATGAGATGGGTGGAGGGATTTCGCTTGGTACTAATTCCGCTTCCAATGGAAAAGATAATCTTGTCATGACGGGTGGAACGATTGATGATAATCGCTCTGGTACTGGTGGCGGTGGTATATTTGTACAAGCTGGTTTTATTGGAAAAAATGCGACTGCAACAATTTCTGGTGGATATATTACAAATAATATAATGACAGGAACAGGACAGGGTAATTTCGCTTTTGGCGGTGGTGGTATCTATGTCAATGGATTTAATAGTATGGTCCCATCATTTCAAAATGGTGAATTAAAGTTAACCAATGCCTTAATAACAAATAATACGGCAGAGATGGAGGGTGGTGGCTACGCTTCCTGCCCAATTTCAAAGACTAAGATTTATTTGAAGAATGGTGTTGCGTTATATGCAAATACGGCAGAAAGCGCAAATGAAATCTATATTCTGGCAAGTAACAATTATGGAGCACATAGTGGAGATCCTACTTATGAAATATCACCACTGATGCTTGGTGGTACAGCTTATAACTGGAAAGATGATGATGGAAATGAAGTTCCACTCAATCATTTATCTGGACAACTACTCGCAATCAATGACGAATACCTAGGTCTTCATACCGATGTGGTGCAAGATACAAATGCACAAACACTTGCTAGAGTTATTATTTCTGGTAACTACTCCTTAACAAGAGGTGGAGGTATTGGATCAAATGGTACAGTAGAAATGGGAGAAAGTGATTTAACTTCCATTAGTGTTAGAAAAGAGTGGAAAGATATTCGCTCAAGTGGACTTCCGGAGAGTATCGATATAGAACTTTACCGTGCTATTGCAGGTGAACTACCACAATACGTAGGATATGAGACTATCATTCCAGATTCTAGTGGCAACTGCGTGATAACATTTGAGAATCTCCCAAAGAATGATGCAAATGGTAATACATTTATATATACGGTAAAAGAACGCCCTATAGAAGGATATATAGCACTAGTGACAGGTGATCAAGATAATGGATACATCATTACAAACTCCATTCCAAGAACACCTCCAACAGCAGATTATTTTCATGTATGGACACTTATTGCAGTAGTCTCAATCTCTCTAGTTACACTTTTGTTCTTAGGATTGTATAGAAGAAAAGAGTAAAACTGATACAAAAAATAACGAATAAAGGAAGTCTTATTGGACTTCCTTTATTTATGATTTTCCAAGAACTATATCGATTGATTGGAAGTGCAACTTATTTTTTGACGAAAAAATTGAAAATATGGGAAAAAGTAACAAATTTCACATTTTTTTACAATTTTTGTAACAAAATCAAAAAAATTTTTAAAAAATTAAAAATGCGAAAAAATCGCATAGAATAAGGATATTTAACACTTTTCGTAAATTTAAAACACGAAAAACACTTGAATATGATTGCAAATGAAAACAGAAAGTGGTTAGAATACAGCCATGATGAAAAATACTATCAAAAAACAAATGGGAATGATTGTGACTGGTGCATTATCTGCAGTATTAGTTGCAGGTTCTGTATCAATAACACATGTAAAGGCAGAGGAAACTGTCAATCCGTTCACAAGTAACGCACTACCAGTCATCACTATAGATGCACAGGTAGAAGATCCGTATACAGCGATTAAGAACGAAGTAATTAAGCAACGTGCTTTACTCGGTGGATATGATTTGAACTATATCTCACTTGAAAAGAGTGTAGCTGATATTACTGGCTTTGATCGAAACGCAACAGGTATTCAAACTGTTACAGTGAAAGTCAACTTAGCAAGTACAGGGGATAAGGAGGTTGAAAAGAGGCTTGGATACTCCTTTGTACAGAAGGTTGTTGTTAAACTGAAACAAGACAGTGCACCTGTAGTACAACTTAAGAGTGATGCCGTTACAGTAAATAACGGTGACACATTTAACGCTTCTAGTTATATTTCCTATATTAATGATGATTCTGGTATCTTACCTGTATTATCAGTAAGTGGCGAAGTAGATATGGATAAAGATGGCGAGTATCCAGTAACTTATACAGTTTCTGATACAGCTGGTCATACTTCAACTGCAGTATTAACAGTTACTGTAAAGACTCCTGTCGAAGTTGCGGCAGCTAAACAAGCTGAAGCAGAAACAAAGGCAGCTGAAATTACAGCACAACTTGAAGCAGTGAAGGCTATTACAGAGCCAACAACAAGCACAACAACTGATACAGCTACTACGACAACAAGTTTAGAAACACAGTTAGCTGAACTTCAGAAGGAAATTGACGCAATTAAAGAAATTGGTAATAACGCAAATGCTGCAGTAGGAAGTAATGAGACAATTGATGTTCCTGCTACACCAGCAGCTACAGAGACACCTGCAGTAGAAACTCCAGCAGCCACAACAGTTACTGAGACACCTGTTGCTACACCAGAGCCTACACCTGTACCACCAGCTGTAGTAGAAACTCCAGTAGCGACTCCAACACCAATTCCTACACCTACAAAGACAATGTACCCAAATGTACGTCTAAATGTTCGTACATCTCCAAGTACATCTGGCTCTATTATTACTACATTAAATGTAAATGATCCTATTTACTGTACAGATACAGTTTCTAACGGATGGCAAGAAATTGTAATCAATGGACAAGTTGGTTGGGTATATGCTCAATATATTCAAAGCGAACAGTATGTAGCTCCAACTCCACAGTATGGACAATATGGTGCATACACTGATGCAATCAATCTTGCATTATCATTCGTAGGTAACACACCATATGTATGGGGTGGTACATCTCCATCTGGATTTGACTGCTCAGGTCTTGTTAAGTACTGCTATGGTATTTCACAGAGAACTACATATACACAGCAAACATTAGGAACACACCGCTATGATGTATGGAATGCTCCAGCAGGTGCACTATACTTCTGGGGTTCTGAAACTGCACCATACCACGTAGCTATCGCTCTTGGTGGTGGTCAGACAGTACAGGCGATGAATGTAAATGATGGTATTCAAGTAATTGGTATCTCATACTTCATGCCTTCCTACTATGTAATTATCGGACAATAAGACTCCTGAAAAGGAGTTTTATTTTTGCCAATTTTGTGAAAAAATATCTAAAAATGTTATAGTTTTTTGAAAAACTTGTGAAATTGTGTGAAATAAGGCCCAAAAAGTTGCAAAGATACCACGAAAAAAAGTAAAATAGAGTCATGGTTAAAAATAAATTAAACAAAAAACTCGGTAGAGTAGGTGCTGGATTATTATCCGCATTACTCATTGCCGGTACATATTCAACAAAAACAGTATACGCAGATGACAACAAAGCTACTACAGTTGAAAAGGAAAACACATTACCAGTTATTGAAGTAAGTCAACAGGATTTAAATCCTCTTGATACTATCAAGAGCTTGGTAATTCAAGAAAGGGCTGCTTTTGACGGAACATATGATCTTACAAATATCTCAATCGAGAAGAGTGTTGCGGATATTGAAGGATTCAATCGTTCTGTAACAGGTATCCAAACAGTTACTGTCAAGGTTACACTTGCAAGTACTGGTGATATTGAAGCTCAAAAGACTTTAGGGTATTCCTTTATTCAGAAAGCCGTTGTAAATGTTGTCAATAGTACAGCACCTGTCATCAAGTTGAAGAATTCATCTGTTGTGGTAAACAATGGTGATACATTTAACGCATCTAGTTACATTTCTTATATCAATGATGATTCAGGTATTCTTCCTGTATTAACAGTGGATGGTGCTGTAGATATGAACACAGATGGTGATTATCCAGTTACATATACAGTTGTTGATACTGCAGGTAATAAGTCTACAGCGACTATGACAGTTTCTGTTCGTACTCCTCAGGAAGTTGTTGACGCAAGAATTGCGGCTGAAGAACAACGTCAAAGAGAAGAAGCTGAAAGAGCTGCTGCTGAAGAAGCTGCTAGAGCTCAACAAGCTGCGAACACTGCTAGATCTGCTACTACATCTACATTTGATCCATCTAAGTATGATTCAAGTTTATATGCTGGTGGTATCGCTGCTGCGTTATCTCTTGTTGGTACTCCATATCAATGGGGTGGTACAACTCCAGCAGGATTTGACTGCTCAGGTTTAGTTCAATACTGTTATGGTTTAGGTGCTCGTACAACATATGCTCAACAAGCACTCGGTACTCACCAATATGATGTATGGAATGCTCCAGCTGGTGCACTATATTTCTATGGATCTGATTCGGCTCCATACCACGTAGGTATTGCACTAGGTAATGGTACAATGGTTCACGCTGCTACTTATGGTATTGGTGTAACTGTACAGGATATCTCTGGTTACTTACCTTCCTATTACGTAGTACCTGGACAATAAGATAAGCAAGACTCACAGATGTGAGTCTTTTATTTTGTTCAAAAGAAAAAGTCCTTTCGGACTTTATAAGATTTGGAATATGAAATACTTTAGATAACTTGTTTCATCCATGGTCCAAAGGATAGGGTGATCAGGATTTTGTTGGGTAACTGAAATCTGACGTAATGTAACACCACATTCCTTAGCACTTTCTAATAACATCTGTTCAAAGAGTTTTGTTTCCATGAATCTTGAACAGGAACAAGTAATTAAATAACCACCATTACGTAATACATTCATTGCTTTCATATTGATATTTTTATATCCATAATAGGCACTATTAACAGTCTTACGAGATTTTGTAAATGCTGGTGGGTCTAGGACGATAATATCAAATTCATTAACTTTGAGTTGTTCAAGATAATCGAATACATCCGCTTGTACAAACTGAATTTTATCTTCAAGATGATTAAGTTTTGCATTTTGATAGCCTTGTTGTAAGGCTGTATTTGAAATATCGACAGCAGTAACTGCTTTTGCATTGCCATAGGCTGCGTTTAATGCAAAGCCACCAGTGTGACTAAAACAGTCTAATACACGTTTATTGCGGGCAATGTTACGTAATAATACACGATTTGATTTTTGGTCTAAGAAGTAACCTGTCTTTTGACCATTTTCAATATC
>NZ_CAUVCV010000026.1:0-7365 GCF_963550625.1 uncultured Solobacterium sp. | reverse complement strand
GTTGCTTGTCCAAGTTCATATTCATAATCACTGACAGCACGAATACCACGAATAATGACAGCAGCTCCAATCTTACGAGCAAACTCTACGGTTAGACCAGAACCAATCATTACCGTCACATTCTGTGGGTTACCAATGGACTTCAAACTATCAATAACCATCTGTTTTCTTTCTTCGCTGTTGAATAAACAAGTCTTACGTGGATTAACCATAATCAATACCACGACTTCATCAAACAAACGTGATGCACGCTCAATAATATCCAAATGACCGTTTGTAATTGGATCAAATGTTCCTGGATAGCAAGCCTTCATCCTTCCACCTCATTTCGATAATAGGTAATACGTGTAATTCCATAGGTTGCTTCTTTATATGGTTTTAAAGAGCCAAACTCTTTTTTAAATTCATCTTCTTTTGCGGATTCAATGACAACCACACCATAATCCGTAATCATTTTGTTTTCATTTAAATATTCTAAAATCTCATCATTGTGTTGTCCTGCATATGGAGGATCTAGATATACCAAATCAAAACGTAGCCCTTCCGCCTTTAAAAGCGATAGTACTTTCTTGTCTGGCATATGCAAGACTCTAGTCTTATCTCCACAACGTAATGATTCTATATTCTTACGGATGATATTAATTGCATCTTTAGAGATATCCGCAAACACCGCATAATCAAATCCACGAGATAGTGCTTCTAAACCATTAGCACCACTACCTGCATATAAATCCAATACAGTACCACCATCAAACATCCCTCCTAGGGATGAAAACACAGCTTCTCTAACTTTATCTAATGTAGGTCTCGTCTGATTCCCAGAACGTGTCTCTATCTTACGCGAACGATATTCACCAGCGATAATTCTCATCGAATCTCACCTCGTTTATAAGAGGCAATCACTGCTTGAGAAATACCAACACATGCCATGATAGACATCGTAGAAGAACCACCAGCGGATACCATCAACAGCGGTACACCTGTTAGAGGAATTAATCCTGTAACCCCACCGATATTAAAGAACATATGTACCAAGAAATACATTGCTGTACCAACAAGGATAATACGTCCCTTTTCACTACGCATCTTTAGAGCATAGCGTAATAAGACAAAGATTATAAATCCATAGACTGCAAGTAAACCAATAAAGCCTACAAAGCCAAGCTCTTCAACTACAATCGCAAGGATATAGTCCGTACTAGCAGCCGGGAAGTTTGTATACTTACGTACAGAGTTACCAAGCCCCTTACCAAACCATCCACCTGTCGCAAAGGAAATCAAACCACTAATCAACTGATAACCAGTGCCATATTGGTCCATGAAAGGATTGATCGCAGATATGAAACGCTTAATCTGATATGTCTTTAGGAACGTCATCTTCGCGATGAGATGTTCTCCAGATGGAGATAAGATATAGAATCCTAAGATAACGGAACCATAGAATAGGATTGTTAATACTCTTTGATACCCTCTTAATTGAGGATGATTTGGAACCAAGAAACATACACAGATAATCACAAAGATGACTGCCATCGATCCAAAGTCAGACTGTAAAATCCAAACAATAAATAAGATTACACCATCAATAAAGAGTGGACGTTTGATTAAGTCAAATTTCTTACTATAACTATGAAGATTATCACCCAAGTATAAGGCAACAACCAAAATCGCTATAATCTTCGCAAACTCCGAAGGCTGTAACGTAACTTCAGTTACACCAAGTGGAATACGAATCCATGCTCTAGCACCATTGGTCTCCGTAAATAACAAACATAATAGTAAGCTTGCAATCGTTGCAAGTATCACTAAGAACGTCGTTGATGACTTCAATTTCTTAAGTTGAAAGTGATTTGCTAAAAATGTCATGGCAGTATAACCTGCAACAGCATAGACAACCTGCTTTACAATTGTAATCACTAGAAAACGATTATTACCACCTGCTACACCCATCGAAGCACTACCAACCATGATGATGCCAAACAACATCAAAATAATCATCGCCGCATGTAAGAAATGGTCGGATGATTTTGGCATACGTAGATTCAAGAACTTTCTCTTCTTCGTCGTAGCATTCACCTGAATTGGTTCTACTTTTTTCGGTTTCTTTTTCTTTGTTTGCATACAAGTATTATTCTAACATACTGCAGGAAATCCACATATCGAACATCGCAAATATCATTAAATTTTATAAATTTTTTGATGATAAACGCTTACATGAATGCGTGTTAGTTGAATTACGCTTTTAGAATGTTAAAATGTATGCTGAGGTAAAAATTATGTTAATTAATAATGATACAATCGTTAAAGATACTGACCCGTTAATTCGCGAAAAGTCTGAGCCAGTTTCATTGCCCCTTTCAAAGGAAGATGAAACTTTATTACGTGACATGTTGCAATACGTAAAAGATTCCACCGATGAAGAAAAAGCGAAGAAGTTTAACCTTCGTCCAGCTGTTGGTATTAGTGCAATCCAAGTCGGTATAAAGAAAAGAATGTGTGCCGTTGCCTTTGATGAAACAGATAAAGATGGCAATGTTGTAAAATATGAATTTATGTTAGTAAATCCTAAAATTATTTCTCGTTCCGTACAACCTGCATATTTAGAAAGTGGCGAGGGTTGCCTCTCTGTCGAAAATGAACATGAAGGCTATGTTGTACGTAATGCACGTGTAACAATTAGAGCGTTTGACCTAGTCCAAAACCAAGATGTAGAAATTCGTGCACGTGGTTATATCGCGATTGTATTACAACATGAATTAGATCATATGGATGGTATTTTGTTCTATGATCATATCAACAAAAAAGAACCAAACAAACCAATTGAAGGTGCCCTTGTTTTATAGTGAGACTTCTTTCTTTTTCATTGAAGAATGCTATAATGAAGGCGAATAAAACTACTACCTTTACCAATAATTAAATAAATGAAAGGAATTTTTATAATGACTGAAAATAATAGCAGTAAGAAAACGACTCGCCCACTTCGTCGTACTCGTATTACTGAACCTGATTTAAGCGACTTAGCGATTAATCATAAGACAGATACGATGGTATACGCACTTGGTGGCTTAGGTGAAGTTGGAAAGAATATGTACTGTGTTGAACATGATGATGAAATCATCATTGTTGACTGTGGTGTACTCTTTCCAGAAGATGCTTTACTCGGTGTCGATTATGTTATCCCAGATTATTCTTATCTGGTAAAAAATCAAAACAAAATAGCCGCAATGGTAATCACTCATGGTCACGAAGACCATATTGGTGGTATTCCATTCTTCTTAAAGACAATTCGTTTAAAACAGATTTACGCTCCACGCTTTGCGAAAGCGTTAATCGAAAAGAAATTAGAAGAACATCGTTTAACGCGTGTATGCAAGATTACAGAAATCAATTCAGAATCCAGTATTAAGACGAAACATTTCTCAATTGGTTTCTTCAATGTCGTTCACTCAATCCCAGATGCACTTGGTGTTCTAATTAATACACCAAACGGACGTATTGTTGAAACAGGTGACTTTAAGTTTGATATGACACCAGTTGGTACAAACGCTGACTTCCAGAAGATGGCGTACATTGGACAAGTTGGTGTTTCCCTTCTGATGAGTGATTCCACAAACTCCTCTGTTCCTGGTTCTTCTATATCTGAAAAGACTGTAGCTCGTGCCATCATGGAACAGATGCGTAAGACACCAGGACGTATGATTGTTTCTACTTTCGCTTCTAACGTATTACGCTTAAACCAGATTCTAGAAGCAGCTGTCGCATGTAATCGTAAGGTTGCAGTATTTGGACGCTCAATGGAGAATGTATGTGAAATTGGTAAGAAGATGGGTGTTATCCAGATTCCTGATAGTAGCTTCATCTCTGGTAACGAGTTAAATACTCTTCCTTCAAATCGTATCTGTATCGTATGTACAGGTTCTCAAGGTGAGCCAATGGCTGCCTTGAGTAGAATTGCGAATGGTACACACCGTTTCATCAAGATTATCCCTGGTGATACAGTACTATTCTCATCCAACCCAATCCCAGGTAATGGTTCTTCCGTTGGAAGTGTCATCAACCAGTTAACACGTGTTGGAGCTAACGTTATTACAAACTCCCCATTAACTTCCTTCCACACAACAGGACACGCTCCTCAAGAAGAACAGAAGTTAATGTTAAATCTCATCAAGCCTGAATGGTTCATGCCATACCATGGTGAATACAAGATGTTAAAACAACATTCCGCAACAGCGCAAGAAACAGGTATCCCTGAAGATCATTGCTTGATTTGCTCGAATGGTGACGTTGTTGTATTACGTGATGGTAAGTGCTTTATCGCGAATGAACGCGTACAGACAGACGACATCTACGTTGATGGTAATGATATCTCTGGTCTAAGTACATCCGTTATTAAAGACCGTAAGATCTTAGCAGAAAATGGACTTGTAGCAGTTATCGTTACGATTGATTCTCGCTACAATAAGATTCTCTGCCGTCCATCTATCGTTTCTCGTGGCTTTGTATACATCAAAGATTCTCAAACTCTTCTCAAAGAAGCTGAGTTACTTGTATACGATTCCCTTAAGAAGAAGATGCAGCAGCGCACAACCTTTGGTGAATTAAAGAACTGTATCCGTTCTTGCTTAGAACCTTTCCTCTTCCAGAAGACAAATCGTAATCCAATTGTGATTCCGGTTATCTTGAATCAGAAAGCAGCGATTGCAGAGATTCAAGCAAAGATGAAAGCAAACGCAACACGTACCCCAAGAACAACCAAGAAAACACAAGAGTCCTAAGGACTCTTTTCTTTATGCATGTATACAAAAAGAAAAGACGGCTAACCGTCTTTTCTAGATGATTACTTAACTTCTACGATCTTCATCATGTTCGCAGATCCTTCACCTGTTGGATAACCTGCAGAGATGATGATTAATTGACCCTTCTTAACACCGTAATTCTTAGCAACTGTTGATGCGAGTTCGTCATCATTTGTTAACTGGTTTTGTACTTCGGAGTAAACCGGTAATACTCCCCAGTAACTTAATAACTTACGTTGAATGTCCTTTGTGAATGTAACTGCTAATACAGGTACACTTGGACGGAACTTAGAAATACGACGAGCTGTTGTTCCACCCTGTGTGAATACAACGATAGCACCGATATTGTCTAATGTTAATGTAGCATCACTGATTGCGATGGAAACTGCATCTTGTACTGTCTTACGTGTAGATTGCTTTAACCAATCTAACTTTGTACGGTAGTTGATGATCTTTTCAGCTTCTTCAGCGATTTCTGACATTGTTTCACAAGCTTCTACTGGATAGTCACCAGCTGCAGATTCAGCAGATAACATAACACCATCAGAACCATCTAATACAGCATTACATACATCAGATGCTTCAGCACGTGTACAACGTGGGTTGTGTGTCATAGAGTCTAACATATGTGTAGCAGTGATTACTGGCTTACCAATAATGTTTGCCTGACGAATAATGTGCTTCTGATAGATAGGAACTAACATTGTAGGAATTTCTACACCTAAGTCACCACGAGCTACCATGACACCATCAGCTGCTTCAAGAATAGAATCAATGTTGTCATAACCTTCTTGGTTTTCAATCTTAGGAATAATGTTAATATGTGGCTTACCCTCTTCAACGCAGATTGCACGAATTGCATTTACATCTTCTGGTCTTCTTGTAAAGGAAGCAAAGATAAAGTCAACATCATTACGGCAACCGAAACGGATATCAGCCTCATCCTTAGCAGATAAGAATGGCATACTTAGTTTAACGCCTGGTACGTTACAACCCTTACGTGAGCTGATAGGACCTGCGACTTCAACACGGCACTTTAATTCGTGACCATAGTTTTCAAGTACAGTAATCTTCATCTTGCCATCATTGATTAAGATATAATTTCCTTGCTTTAAGTCATCGAATAATTCTGGGCATTGAATGTGGAAACGTTCATGTGTTCCTTCAATTTCTGCCTTTGTCAAATAAACGATTTCACCGATTTCGTAGTTTTCAACATCATTCTTGAAAGTACCTAAACGGATTTCAGGACCCTTTGTATCTAACGCAATCGCTAGGTTTACACCTGTCTTTGCACTTACAGAACGAACTAATTTAATTCTTTCTAAGTGCTCTTCGTGTGTTCCATGGCTGAAGTTTAAACGAGCGATGTTCATACCTGCACCTACAAGTTCTGTAAGTGTCTTCTCATTTTCTGAAGCTGGACCAATCGTACATACTACCTTTGTTTTCTTAAATAAATGTTTGTTTTCCAAAGCAATCATCTCCTTCTTATACTAAACGATCAAACAATCGATATAGTTTCTTTCTACTCTTACGAGGTTTCTCTAGTGCTTCTTGAATTGGCATTGAACAAATTTCGTTGTCGATAATACCAACACAATGTCCACCAATACCTTCCATCAATAAATCAATGGCTTTTTCACCCATTCTGCTAGAAAGCATACGGTCAACCGGAGTTGGGGAACCACCACGCTGAATGTGTCCCAAAATCGTTGCACGACCGCTGAAATTTGTATGTAATGAAACTTTCTTTGCTAAGCCATCTACGTCACAAATCTTTTCAGAGATAATGACAATTGCGTGATTCTTTTTCACTGCATCCCCAAGATAACGTAACTTCTCTAGAACCTCTGTTTCGTCATAGCCTGTTTCAGGTGTGATGACGATTTCTGCACCACATGCAATTGCAGTATAGAGTGCTAAATCTCCACAATGATTTCCCATTACTTCAACAATGGAACAGCGGTGATGTGAACTAGATGTATCACGTAGTTTATCTACGTTTTCTACACAAGTTTGTAACGCTGTATCAAAACCGATTGAGAAATCTGTACCAGAGATATCATTATCAATTGTACCAGGTAAACCAATACAATTAATCCCCTTATTCGTTAGTGCAAGTGCTCCACGATATGAGCCATCTCCACCAATAACAACTAGTGCATCGATACCTGCTTTACGCAGATTTGCAACACACTGATTTTGAACTTCTTCTTCTTTAAATTCAGGTAAGCGAGCTGATCCAAGTGTCGTACCACCACGGTTTAAAATATCTGAAACATCTGTCCGTTCTAGTACTTGAAACTTTTCTTCTAGAAGACCGCGATATCCATCACGAATACCAACAACTTCAATCCCATTACTGAGCGCAATTCTGGTTACGGCACGAATTGCGGAATTCATTCCTGGCGCATCTCCACCCGATGTTAAAACGCCAATTTTTCTAACCATCTAAAAGGCCTCCGAATCTTAATCATTTTATACTATTAAAGCGTATTATTAAAGCGTTTTACAATGTTTTTCGCCTATCTTTTCCTGTAAGCGTTTTTATCTTTGCCATACTCGT
>NZ_CAUVCV010000025.1:0-8022 GCF_963550625.1 uncultured Solobacterium sp. | reverse complement strand
TCGTTTGCGTCGACGTGAATTGTCTTACCGTTAATATCTGGGTTTTCTAGAATCACCTTCGCAACTGCTGTCTCAATTTCACGTTGAATATGACGTTTCATTGGTCTAGCACCGTAAAGTGGATCTACACCACAAGCAATGATACGCTTCATTGCGTTATCACTGACAGTAAGATTAATATCACGTTCTTTCAAACGATTGCGTAGCTGTGCTAAGAACTTCTCAGCAATCTGTGCTAATACATCATTACCCAATGCATTAAAGACGATGATTTCATCAACACGGTTGATAAACTCTGGTTTAAAGAACTTGTGTACTTCACTCATATAGTGCTCTTCACGATGTTCTGGGTCATCATCGAAGGCGTATTGACTACCTAAGTTACTTGTCATGATGATAATCGTATTCGTGAAGTCTACTGTTACACCCTTAGAGTCCGTAATACGTCCATCATCCAAAATCTGTAATAGGATATTAAATACATCTGGATGTGCTTTTTCGATTTCATCTAATAGCACGATTGAGTATGGTGAACGACGTACTGCTTCTGTTAACTGTCCACCCTCTTCATATCCAACATATCCTGGAGGCGCACCAACAAGTCTAGAAACGGAGAACTTCTCCATGTATTCAGACATATCGATACGTACAATCTTAGATTCATCATCGAATAACTGTTGTGCTAATGCCTTAGCAACTTCTGTCTTACCTACACCTGTTGGACCCAGGAACATAAATGAACCTAATGGACGATTTTCATCTTGGATATTTGCCTTTGAACGCATGATTGCGTCTGATACAAGACGTAAAGCTTCTGGTTGTCCCATAACACGTTTTGCGAGTGCTTCTGGAAGATGTAGAATCTTCTGTCTTTCTGTACTCATCAAGCGTGATACTTCAATGTGTGTCCATTGTGATACAATCTTTGCAATCATATCTTCATCGACAATCTGATGTACCATTGCATCTGATTTTTCAACATCTGCTTCGTTAATCTTCTTTGCTAGATTTGGAATCGTTTCGTATTTGAGCTTTGCAGCTGTTTCGTAGTTGGCTGCATTTTCTGCTTGTGTTAACGCAAGCTTAGCCTTCTCAAGTTCTTCTTTATAGTTCTTGATAGCATCAGCTTCACTCTTTTCAGCTTGCCACTTAGAGAGTTTTGCAGTCTGCTCTTCCTTAAGATCTGCAAGTTCCTTACGGATTTCTTCGAGACGATTTTTAGCCTTAGGGTCTATTTCTTCCTTGAGTGATGTTTCCTCAATCTGTAAAGTCATAATACGTCTAGAGAGTTCATCTAACTCTGCAGGCATGGAATCCATTTCAACACGAATCGTTGCACAAGCTTCATCGATTAAATCGATTGCCTTATCTGGTAAGAAACGATCTGTGATATATCGATTGGATAGTGTTGCGGCTGCGATAATCGCTTCATCTTTGATACGAACACCATGGTGTGATTCAAAGCGGTCTTTGAGTCCGCGTAAGATACTGATGGTATCTTCAACAGATGGCTCTTGTACCATAATCTTCTGGAAACGACGCTCTAAAGCTCTATCCTTTTCAATATACTTGCGATATTCATCGAATGTAGTTGCACCAATACACTTGAGTTCACCTCTTGCTAGCATTGGCTTTAATAGGTTTGCGGCGTCCATGGAGCCTTCTGTCTTACCTGCACCAACAAGATTATGAATCTCATCGATGAATAAGATAATACTACCATCTGCCTGTTGTACCTGCTTGAGTACACCCTTTAAGCGCTCTTCAAATTCACCACGATATTTCGCACCAGCAATCAGTGCACCCATATCAAGTTCAATTAACTTCTTATCTTTGAGTCCAAGCGGTACATCCCCTTGCATAATACGCCATGCAAGACCTTCTACGATTGCAGTCTTACCTACACCAGGTTCACCAATGAGGACTGGATTATTTTTTGTCTTACGAGAGAGAATCTCAATAACTCTACGAATTTCTTCATCTCTTCCGATAACTGGATCAATCTTTCCGTCTTTTACTTCTTTGACTAAATCATGTCCGTATTTGCTTAATGCATCGAGTTGACTTTCATTGGTCTTTTCATCCATCGTCATCCCTCCTCTTCTTTCTTCTTCTGCTTTTTCAATATCACTTGTTGTGATATGGAACTGTTGTTTGATTTGCTCGATAATTGTAGCTTTTGTATCAAACAAGCCAAGTAAGAATGTAACAGTACTCATGTAGCTATCGTTTTGTTTCTGCATGCGTTTTAATGCATGGTTATATGCTTGCATGACATCATTTGATAGCTGTGGTTGTGTTGAACCACTGACTGTTGGAATTCTTGTTAGTGCTTGTTCGATGAAACTTCTTAATTCTTCTTGACTGATATGTAACCTTTGCCAAATACCCTCTAGGCTATCATCATTAACCATCGCATAGAGGATATGCTCAGGTTTTATATCAGGACTTTGTTTTTCTTGTGCAAGCTGTACTGCTTGCATGATGATATTTTGCAGGATTTCTGTCATCTGTTCAATGTTCATCGTAACACCTCCTTTGATAGGTGATGCCTGTTACTTACATGAATTTCTTCTTGAATTTATCCCAGGCTGTTTCACCTTTGCTGGTATTCTGTAATTCTTGTAACTGCTCATATAGTTCACGTTCTTTACGTGAGAGTGATTTTTCTACTGTAACGCGTACCGTAACGATTTGGTCACCATCTCTACCGCCGTGTAGATCTGCAGTACCCTTACCCTTTAGACGCATTCTTGTACCATCTTGAGTACCGGCTGGAATCTTCATCGTAACATCACCATGAATCGTAGGTACATCTACACTAACACCCAAAGTCGCATCAACTGCACTAACTGGAATATCAAGGTAGATATCTTTACCATCACGCTCAAAGCTCTCGTGTGGTAATACATTGATTTCTAGGTATAAGTCACCATTTGGACCACCGTTATAGCCACGTTCACCCTTCCCGGATACACGTAATTGCTGTCCTGTTTGGATACCTGCAGGAATCTTTACATCTACGCTAATGCGCTTCTTTTCGTAACCTGTGCCACCACATTTTGGACATACTTTACGAATCTTCTTACCAGTACCACGACAGTCAGGACATACACTCTGTGATTGGAATACACCAAACGCTGTACGTTGTTGTGTCACAACGCTACCAGAGCCATGACAGGTTGGACAGGTTTCTACATCACTTGGAGAAGCTGCACCTGTACCATGACATTGGTCACATTGTTCTTCAACTGTTAGGTTGATGGTCTCAGTCTTACCAAAACATGCGTCCATAAATGAGATATTCATGCGCATGTAGCGGTCTTCACCCTTGCGTGGTCCATTACTGGAACGACGTGATCCAGTGCTGAATCCACCCATACCTCCACCGAAGAATGAGGAGAAGATATCGTTGAGATCATCAAATCCACCAGCGTTAAATCCACCGCCAAAACCACCGAAACCTCCACCTGCTTGAGAACCATTCATTCCCGCAAAGCCAAACTGATCATACGTCTGACGCTTTTGTGGATCACTTAATACTTCGTAGGCTTCATTGATTTCTTTAAACTTGGCTTCTGCATCTGCTTCTTTATTTACATCTGGGTGGTATTTTTTGGCTAACGAACGATAGGCTTTTTTAATTTCCGCATCGCTTGCTCCTTTGGATATTCCTAACACCTCATAATAATCTCTTTTTTCAGCCATATCTTTTAGCCCTTTCTTCTCTTAAAAGAATGCGGAAACAAGCCCCGCATTCCTTTCAAACTTTACTTCTTTTCTTGGAAGTCTGCGTCAACAACATCGTCGTTTGCGCTTGTTGAATTACCTGCAGTATCACCAGCAGCCTGTTGACCTGCTTGACTTTGATACATTGCTTGAGCCATTTCATTAGCTGCCTTTTCAAGAGCATCTAACTTAGTCTTTAAGCCTTCTGTATCATTCTTGTCGATAGCTTCTTGTAATTCATCACGTAACTTCTTCACTTCAGCCTTCTGTTCTTCAGTCACATTTGCATTTTCATTCTGCAATGTTTCATCAATCTGGTGAATGAAAGCTTCAGCACGATTCTTTGTCTCGATTTCTTCTTTACGCTTGTCATCCTCTGCCTTATGCGCTTCAGCTTCCTTAACCATACGGTCAATTTCTTCCTCACTTAAACCAGAAGAGTTTGTAATCGTAATAGATTGTTTCTTACTTGTTGCCTTATCAACTGCAGTAACGTGTACAATACCGTTTACGTCAATATCGAATGTTACTTCAATCTGTGGAACACCACGTCTTGCTGGGGCAATACCATCTAACTGGAAGTTACCAAGTGTCTTGTTATCCTGTGCCATTGGTCTTTCACCCTGTAATACATGGATATCTACAGCTGGTTGGTTATCTGCAGCCGTTGAGAAAATCTGTGACTTACTTGTTGGGATTGTTGTGTTACGTGGGATAAGAACTGTCATAACACCACCCATTGTTTCAATACCTAATGAAAGTGGAGTAACGTCAAGTAATAATACGTCCTTAACATCACCAGCGATAACACCACCCTGAATAGCAGCACCTAAAGATACGCATTCATCTGGGTTAACAGACTTGTTAGGTTCCTTACCTAATTCATTCTTAATTGCTTCTTGAACAGCTGGAATACGTGTAGAACCACCTACAAGTAATACCTGATGAATATCATTTGCTGTTAGACCTGCATCCTTTAATGCTTGACGTACTGGAACCAATGTTCTTTCAACAAGTCCCTTTGTCATTTCATTAAACTGTGCACGTGTTAATGTAGCTTCTAAGTGTAATGGACCTGCAGGACCTGCGGAGATAAATGGTAGGGAAATCTGTGTCTGTACCATACCAGATAAGTCCTTCTTAGCCTTTTCAGCAGCTTCCTTTAATCTCTGTAAAGCCATCTTATCTTGTCTTAGATCGATGTTATTTTCACGCTTGAAGTTATCTGCTAACCAGTTGATGATAGCTTCGTCGAAGTCGTCACCACCTAAGTGTGTATCACCATTTGTAGATAATACTTCAAATGTACCATCCGCAATATCCAAGATAGATACGTCGAATGTACCACCACCTAAGTCATATACTAAAATCTTTTGTTCCTTAGATGTTTCTTTATCTGAACCAAACGCAAGTGCGGAAGCAGTTGGCTCGTTAATAATACGTACTACATCCAAACCAGCAATCTTACCAGCATCCTTTGTTGCTTGACGCTGTGCATCGTTGAAGTATGCAGGTACTGTAATAACAGCCTTTTCTACCTTCTCACCTAAGTAAGCTTCTGCATAACTCTTTAAATATGTAAGAATCATTGCAGAGATTTCCTGTGGTGTATATTCCTTACCTTCTAATGTTACTTTTTTGTCTGTACCCATTAAACGCTTAATGGAATATACTGTATCCTTATTTGTAATTAATTGACGCTTTGCCGCATCACCAACAATACGTTCACCATTCTTAAATGCTACAACGGATGGTGTTGTACGGTTTCCTTCTGGATTTGCAATTACTTTTGCTTCGCCGCCTTCCATAACGGATACGCAGCTATTTGTTGTTCCTAAGTCAATACCAATAATCTTGCTCATGTTTATCTTCCTCCTAGTTATTCACTAACCTTGACCATTGCTGCTCTTAGCAGACGGTCCTTTATACGATAACCCTTCTGTAATACTTCAATTACAGTTCCAGGTTCGACATTTTCTCTTGCTTCTGTCATCAATGCTTGATGCCAATTTCCATCAAATGGTTGGTTCAATGCATCGATTTCTGTAATACCTTCTTTACTTAAAGCATTCTGTAGTTGTCCATAAATCATTTCGACACCCTTACGATATGCTTCATCGGATGTTGCTTGCGCTAACGCTCTTTCGCAACTATCTAATACAGGTAATAACTCTAATGCAAAGTTTTTCATCATAAACTTTGTACGGCTATCAAAATCAGCCTGTAGACGTTTTCTTGTATTCTCTGTATCTGCATATGCTTTTGCATATTCATTCTTAAGAATATTTACCTGCTCATTTAACTCTATAATCTTTGTTTGAAGTGTTGTAACCTCATCAGCTTCCTCTACTACTTCAGGAGTTTCAGTTTCAACTACTTCTTCAACTTCAGTTTCTGTCTTCTTGATATCTTCACTCATTACCACTTTCACCTCCTGAGTTATACATCTTTTCAATCAAACGTGCCGCATAATCGATTAGATTTACGACTTGTTCATAATTCATTCTGCTTGGTCCAACAACCATCAGTTCTCCACTTTCCGTATCATTAACATGGAACTTGGAACGTACAACTGCTAAATCGTTATACCAAGTAAGCTGTGCACCTTTTGTTGTAGTTACCGCAACAGCATTTTCACTGGAATCTAATCCACGCCATACCTTTGTATCATCAAACATCAACATCAATTGCTTTAACTTGTTGATATCTTCAAATTCAGGTTGATATAATACACGATCTTTTCCAGAGAAGTAAACACTCTCACTCGCAAAATTTACAAACGCTCTAACAAATGCTGTAAAGAGTAGATCGTGGCGATGTACAACACTACATAAATCAGGTTTGATATCTTCCATACGACTAGGTACTTCCGCAAGTGGAACACCCTTTAATCGCTTGTTTAAGATATCTGTACAAGCTTCCAAATCTTTGAATGGTACATCATCTTCAAAGTGGAAGTTCTTTGTTTCGGTATGTCCTGTATTTGTAATAAATACACATACCGCATTACGCGTATCAATCGGGAACAACTTAATATGTTCTAGATATTGCGTATTGGCATCTGGTCCGATTACACCAGCTGTCATATTTGTCATTTCACTGAGAATTTCACAGCTTTGATGAACTGCTTCCTCAATGTTCATACTCGACACATCAAATGCACTACGGATTGCAAGTTCCATACGTTTATCAATACCAGCCGCATTGTTCAATAAGTTCTCACAATAGAACTTATAGCCCATCGTACTAGGAATACGTCCACTGGAAGTATGTGTCTTTTCCAGATAACCCATTTCCTCTAAGACTTGCATATCATTACGGATGGTCGCACTGGAATATGGTAAATCATACTGTTCTTGCAATGTACGTGAACCAACTGGTTCCGCCGTACGAATATACTCATCAACAATCGCCTTGAAGATTTCTATTCGTCTTGGTGTTAACATTTCCAGCACCTCCTTTTTAGCACTCTTTTTCGATGTCTGCTAATATAGTATACCAACCATTTAGCACTGTCAACACTTTAGTGCTAAAATTTAATAAAAAAAGACCGAAAATTTTCGGCCGTGTATAACAACTCATTTTTTGGATGCTTTAAGCAAGGAAATTCATCCTTTAATGATCTGAATAGATACTATATTATTCTCACTAATCTCTATTCCTCCAAGATGTTCAGCATCCTTTGAAACACCAATACTATCGATACCATCTTCATTATCTTCGCCTCGAAAGAACTCTGCTACATATCCATCAAAAGAATATCCTTCATCGTTAGTGATTTGTACATATTGATGCAAATATTCTTTCAGTTTCATATTTTTCTTACCTTTTATATTTCAATTGGATTTGGAGTCATCGCATCCTTGATGCGATCTAGTAACATTGCAGTTTCTAAAGTACTTTGGATAGGCATAACTGGAGAGCTATGTTTGCCATTTTCAAGTAAGTTTACAAAGTGAGATATCTCACCATAGAAGTCATCTACTTCGTACGGACAGTCTATAACTTCTAGTTTATCTTCTATCTTTAACTCTGCACTTATAGGTCTATGTAAATCCGGAATACGGATTTCACCCTTTGTGCCCTTAATCAAAACTTCTTTCTTTTCTGGTTGATTGATTGCAGTTTCAAGAGTGACTAATGTATTACCTATATGCATCTGTACCTTCGTGTGTAAGTTATATCCATCTTGCAAGTCTACATCAATATGATCGATGCGTAGCTGACCCTTTGTATATTCTGTAATCCATGTTGCACAATAACAACCACAATCTAACAAAGCTCCTCCATAGA
>NZ_CAUVCV010000024.1:0-13050 GCF_963550625.1 uncultured Solobacterium sp. | reverse complement strand
TTTAAATCTCAAAATTTTTTTAATTTTACTTGATTTTCTTATAGTTAAATACCTCGCAGTTTATTGTAGCGTAAATTTTATATGGATGGAACGTATCTGCAGTGATTTATAAATTGGTGTAAAATAGTGGCGAGGTAAACATATGGCAAAAAAAGAAGTGAAGACAAATGTGATGCGGCTTTTGGATGCGGAAGGAATTACGTATCAGGAACATACCTATGATGTAAGTGATGGTTTATTGGATGGTGTTTCGGTTGCCCAAAAATGTGGAGAAGATCCAGAACAGGTCTTTAAGACATTAGTGACGAAGGGTGATGATGGCAATCATTACGTATTTGTAATTCCAGTAAAAGAGAAACTGGATTTAAAGGCTTGTGCGCGTGCGGTTGGTGTAAAGAGTGTAGCGATGTTACCGCAGAAGGAACTATTAAAGACAACGGGTTATGTCCATGGTGGTTGTTCACCAATTGGAATGAAGAAATTATTTGTGACTGTTTATGATGAAACAGTCGTACTTTTTGATACGATTCTTGTATCAGGTGGCAAGATAGGAACGCAGATTGAGATTGCCCCAGATGATATTATCAAGATTACAGAGGGTAAGGTTGCAGGATTAATTCAATAAAGAAACAGCGGGAAACTTATTTGGCTTTCCGCTGTTTTATCAGATAAGTGATTAGAAATCCGAAACCATATCCGCACATATCGATGATACAGTCACGTAGTTCGGCTGATCTTCCAGGTGTAAAGTATTGAATTCCTTCATCAATTATTGGTACAAGTATCATCCACAGGATGATGACTCGTTTTTGTTGGCGCTCCTCGATGGTATGAGAACTAACGGTTGATACCAAAATACCGAGTAGAGCGTATTCACTAAAATGGGCAAATTTACGGATTAGAGTGTGGAATAGCTTGAATGGTATGAAATGAAGAAATTGTAAGTGATCATAGATACGATAGCTTAATGTTTCACTTAGATTTGCGGATACTTTCCCAGTTTGTGCTGAGTTGTGAAATATCCAAAGTGTGTATGCGATTACGATAGTCCATAGGATTATCTTTTTTATACGTTTATCCCTCATTAGCCATTCTCCATATTGTATTTCCTATGATATAATACCTTCCATGAATAAGAAAAGTGTAATCAATTTTTTGATGGTTTTAGCTGGAACGTTCTTATTGTCTATGTCAGTAGAATTTTTTATTTTACCGTACAATATTCTTTCCGGTGGCGTCGCTGGTCTTGCGGTTGCCTTTGAGCCATTCTTCCATATAGATAAGACCTTGTTTGCGAACTCTGCAGTGATTGGTTTCCTAATTTTAGGAGCAGTTATCCTGGGTAAGGAATTTGCCTTAACAACGATGTTATCTTCACTTGCCTATCCAGTATTCAACAACTTACTGATTAAGGTTCCAAATCCAATCACTGTTGATCCAATACTAGCTGCTTTATATGCAGGACTCCTTGGTGGTACTGGTATTGGTATTGTGATGAGAGCAGGGTCTAGTACAGGTGGTATGGATATACCGGCCTTGATTTTACATAAGTTTACAGGTGTACAAATTTCGGTTTTGGTTATTATTATTGATACTTTAACGGTTGGATTAGGTATTGCGGCGTATGGCATTAACTCTGCACTACTTGGTCTAGTGTCCGTGTTTGCGTCTGGCTTTGCGATTGGAAAGGTGCTGAGTGCTGGACAAGGTGCGAATGCCAAGTCTGTACATATTATTTCCAGTCATTGGGAAGAATTACGAGATGCAATCTATCAGGAGCTCAATCGTGGTGTTACGATTTTAGATGGTCGTGGTGGATTTAACAGTGAAACAAAGAATGTTGTGTTGGTCGTTGTATCAACACGTCAATATGCAAGCTTGATTTCATTAATTAATCGAATTGATCCAAAAGCGTTCGTAATTACAAACGACGCGTCTGATATGCATGGTGAAGGTTTCACCTACGCTTCATCCAATATTTAACAGAATGTGATAAAATTATTGCGCAGTATTTCACAAGTAAGGAGGTACCCTTATGATTCAATGCACCCATGTTTACAAACGATATAAAAATGGTACAAATGCACTGTATGATATAAATTTATCAGTTGATCAGGGCGAATTTGTTTACGTCATTGGGCCAA
Organism: uncultured Solobacterium sp.; assembly: GCF_963550625.1. Lineage (GTDB taxonomy): Bacteria > Bacillota_I > Bacilli_A > Erysipelotrichales > Erysipelotrichaceae > Bulleidia. The sequence goes on along the minus strand of NZ_CAUVCV010000024.1, from coordinate 10,906 downwards.
CTGGTTCTGGTAAGTCTACTTTGATTAAGTTGATGGATGCGGAAGAAATGTGTACAAAAGGCAATGTCAAAGTTGTCGGTATTGATGTTGGTGAACTATCCAAACGACAGATTCCTATCTATCGCCGTAATATCGGTGTTGTATTCCAGGATTATAAATTATTACCACATTTGACAGTGTTTGAGAATATCGCATATGCCCTTGAGGTTATCGGTATGAAGAAGGCACAGATTCGTAAGCGTACGATTGAAGTGATGAAAGTCGTTGGATTAAGTGAGAAAGGTAATTCTTTCCCAAAGGAATTATCTGGTGGACAGCAGCAGCGTGTAGCGATTGCGCGTGCAATTGCGAACCGTCCTAAGGTACTGATTGCGGATGAGCCTACTGGTAACTTGGATCCAGCAAAATCAGATGAAATTATGGACTTACTACAAGAAATTAATCAGCGCTATGGTACAACAGTTGTCATGGTTACCCATGATATTACGCTTGTAAATAAGTATCGTAAGCGTACGATTGTTTTGGAACAAGGACACATTGTGGCTGACCGTTCCGAAGGAGGTTATGTTCGTCATGATTAGACCAATTCGTGAAGGTATCCGTGGTGTTGGTAGACACTGGGCAATGTCTCTTTCGAGTGCAATTGCAGTTACAGTAACACTAATGATTATTAGCTTGTTCTTGGTATTAAGTTATCACTTAGAACAATTTACACGTTCAGTAGAGTCTTCTGTCGAAATCTCTGTTATGGTGGCATATGATGCGGAATCTGCGTCTAGCTTAAAGCAGATTGAAACAGCAATCTCTGCCATTGATGGTGTTGAAAGAGTATCCTATTCTTCAAAAGATGATGAGTTGAAATATTACATCAATAGTTTTGAGGATGAGCGTACAAGAGCGGTATTTGAGCCATTTAAGGCAGATAACCCTATGCATGACGCCTACTACGTAGAAACAAAGAATGGTGCAAATCTTGAAAAGATTGCTAAGGAAATCGAAAAGATTACTGGGGTTGATCGTGTTAACTATGGTGGACAAAGTACACTGAATATGGTTGATGCGATGTCATCCATTCGCCGCTTTGGTGGTATCCTAGTCGCTGCGTTAACGCTACTTGCAATCTTCTTAATTCAAAATACAATCAAACTTACAATTTATGCACGTAAAGATGAAATTACGATCATGAAACATGTAGGTGCGACAAATGGATTTATTCGTGCTCCTTTCCTTTGGGAAGGTATTATTACAGGTATTCTAGGTGCGATCATTCCGATTGGCCTAACGGTTTGGGGTTACATCGTGATTTTTGAAAAGACGTCTGGTGTATTAATCTCTAATATGTTCCGTTTAGAGAAAGCATTCCCATTTTTATACTATGTTTCAGGTATCTTATTATTAGTTGGCATTCTTGTTGGTCTTTTCGGAAGCTGGCTCTCCGTTACGAAGTATTTGAGGGATAAGCGATGAAAAAACTAGCGAAGATTTGTTTGTGTCTATTAATGGCAATGATTATGGTTGGAAACCAATCTAGTACCGTTATTGCGGATGAAGATTATTCCAACTCTGAATATTGGTTGAATCGCTGTACAAACTACGGTAAAGATGATGCCAGTGCATGTGAAGCATATAAAGCTTACTTAGAGTCTCAGAATGCAGAAATGAGTCAACAGATTGAGGCTTGGAAGGCACAAAAGGCTGATATGGAAGCCAATATTACAAAGTATGCGGCGAAGATTTCAGAGTATCAGATTCAAATCGATACAAAGCAAGCTGAAATTACGCAGAAAGAAGCTGAAATTGACGCAAAGCAAAAAGAAATTGACTATAAGCAAGCAGAGATTGAACAAAACCAACAAACTGCAGATAAACTACAAGATAAAGTAAAGACACGTATGGTGTTAAATCAACCTACGATGCGTACAAATCAATATATTGATATTTTGATGGGTGCGAATAACTTTACAGATTTTATCCGTATTGCGAATGGTTTAAGTACTATTTCTCAATATGATAAGAAGACTTTGAATGAACTTGTTCAGATTATCGCAACATTAAATAAACAAAAAGAAGAGCTTGTTGTTGCGAAGAATGAACTTGAAATTCAAAAACAAGAGAAGCAAGCACAACAAAAGGAACTAATCACATTACAGACTTATGTGCAGATTGCCCAAGAAGCAGCGCAGAAGACTGCAGCTGCACTTCGTGGGTCTATTGAGACTAAGAACTCTGATATTGCACAAAACAACGCATTAATGGCAGGTATCACTGCTCAGATTGAGGCGATTCCAACAACAAATGGTTGGACTTATCCAGTTGATGGCGCTTGGCGTAGTGCTGGTACTTGGTCTTACCCAGATGGTAGTATTCACTTGGGATATGACTTTGCGGCTGGTTATGGTGCGACAATTCGTGCAGTCGCCAATGGTGTTGTATTAAGAGGTGTTAATGGCTGTCCAACAGTAGGTTACTTGGGTGATAGTTGCGGCTATCAGTTTGGTGGTGCTTCCTATTCTGGTAACCAGGTTATCTTACTTGTAACGGTAAATGGTAGCTTGTATGGTGTGGATTATTTCCATATGACATTAAATACACCGGCAGCGACAGGTACGATTGTAAATGCAGGTGATGTCATTGGACAGGTAGGTTCTTCCGGTAATACAACTGGACCACACTGTCACGTGGAAATATTCTATCTAGGAGATGCATCTAACTTTGCGTATTACGCAGCCAACTGGAATGGTGACGTAAGTTTTGGTGCAGGTTGGACTGGTGGAAGATACGGCTTATATGGCAGACGTTGCAGTGATGGCGTTGGTGCTCCATGTCGTATTCAACCTGAAGAAGTATTTGGTTATTAAAAATATCATCAAAGAGTCTCTTCTAAAATGGAGACTCTTTTTAGAAAGATAGAGGCAGTGAAATGGACGAAAACAAAGAAGAATTAAAGAACGATGAAAAAGTATATAGTATTCCTTTCCGTCGTCATTTATGGCCAGAAGAAGTGGCTTTAAAACAAGAACAAAAGAAAGTAAAGCGTCTACGCATTCTCTTGGTAGCGTTTGTGGTGGTTGCCTTAGTTGGTGGTTGGTTACTTGGTTCCGTGTTACCGCTATCTTCCTTGGCTCCTACACGCAAGAACGTTGTAAATAATCTTCCTTTAAATTCTGATGAGAAAATCAACGGAGTTTTACAGGTGATGGAGAATGATTGGTTTTTTGCAGACCAGGTAGAAAATATCAATACACAATTAACAGATCAGGCCCTAAAGGGTATTACAACCAATGAGATTGACAAGCATACTGAATACATGACTGCAGATGAGATGAAGAAGTTTACAGATTCAATTAATCGTAATTATGTTGGGATAGGTGTGCAGTTCTTGCAAGCCAATGGCATTAATATCATTGAGCGTGTCTTCCGTAATTCACCAGCAGATAAGGCAGGTGTAAAAGCTGGAGACATCATGAATAAAGTCAATGGAGAATCACTGGCTGGTAAGACAACCGAAGAAATAAAGAATCTAGTTCAGGGTGATAGTGGTACGGATGTGACAATTGAATTTATCCGTCAGGAACAACCTCTCGAGATTACGATCACACGTGCAGCTGTCAGTGCAACTGCATTTGGTGAGATTCTCAGTGATAATACTGGTTACTTACAGATTTACCAGTTTGGCGAAAATACAACCAATGAAGTAAAGGCATACCTCGATGATTTTAAGAATGCGAATGTATCAAATATCGTGATTGATTTACGTGATAATGGTGGCGGTTATCTAACTGCACTACAGGGTATTGCGTCATACTTCTTGCCAAAGGATACACTTGCGATGAAGCAGGTTTATGCGGATGGTACAACAGAAGAAATCCGTACAACGGATGGTATGTATGACAATATCAAGAAGATAGCTATCTTAGTGAATAAGAATACAGCGAGTGCTTCTGAAGTATTAACAATGGCGCTTAAGGAACAGCACAAGGATGTAACCGTACTTGGTGTTACAAGTTATGGTAAGGGTACAGTGCAGGTGTCTCGCGTATTCAAAGATGGCTCAGCACTCAAGTACACTACATCAAAATGGACTTCTCCAAATGATGTTTGGGTGAATGGTGTTGGTATTACACCAGATATCGAAGTGAAGTTACATGAAGTGATGTACACTACACTACCAAAGATGAATGATACGGATCACTACGCTTATGATAGTGTTGGTGAACCTGTGAAATTCGCCCAACTATGTTTGGATTATCTAGGGTATAACGTTGGTCGTACTGATGGTTATTTCTCTTCTCAAACAGAAGAGGCATTACGTCAGTTTGAAACAGACAAAGGTATTACAGTAGATGGTGTATTAGACAAAGAAACATTTGGTGTACTCTATAGTGCTGTCGTATTAGATTGGAATACAACAAAGACACACGACGTTCAACTACAGAAAGCACAGGAAGTCCTAAATGGATGAGCGTAAGTTTGAACTTGTATCACCATTTAAGCCTACGGGAGATCAACCAAAGGCGATTGCGGAACTAGTTGCTGGCCTGCATGCAGGTAAGAAAGAACAGGTTCTAGAGGGTGCTACTGGTACTGGTAAAACATTTACCATGGCGAATATTATTGCCCAGATGAATCGTCCAACACTTGTGTTTTCACACAATAAAACATTGGCAGGGCAGTTATATTCAGAGTTTAAAGAATTATTTCCACATAATCGTGTAGAGTTCTTCGTATCAAACTTTGATTACTATCAACCGGAGGCGTACATGCCTAAGAGTGATATGTATATTGAAAAGACAGCTGCGATTAATGAAGAGTTGGATATGTTTCGTGAGTCTACTTTGAATTCTCTGCTGGAAAGAAGAGATACGATTGTAGTCGCATCTGTTGCATGTATCTATGCGGCCAGTGACCCTGTTGAGTATAAGAATATGTTCTATACAATACGTGTAGGGGAAAGCATTGATCGCAATGATTTGATGCGTCGTTTGATTGAACTACAGTACTCACGTAATGACGTTGATCAAACAAGAGGTACGATACGTGTACGTGGAGATATTATTGATTTAACACCATCTTATACAAATGAATTTAATATTCGTATTGAGATGTTTGGTGAAGAGATTGAACGTATTACTGAGATTGATCCTTTGACAGGAAAGACCATGAATGCATACCAGTTCTATAATATCTTCCCGGCGAGTGGTTATGCTCGTTCAAAGGAGACGATGTTAAGAGCGTGTGATGCGATTGAAGCAGAACTTGAAGATCGACTCGAGTATTTCCGTCAAAAGGGAAAGCCACTTGAAGCAGAGCGCTTAGAACAGCGTACACGTTTTGATCTAGAAGCTCTAAGAGAGAATGGATACTGCTCTGGTATTGAAAACTATTCTATGCATATCGATGGTAGAAAAGTAGGACAGCGTCCATGGAATCTCTTTGATTATTTCCCTAAGGATTTCTTATTGTTTGTGGATGAATCACACGTATCCTTACCACAGGTAAGGGGTATGTATAACGGTGATCGCCAACGTAAAGAAGTATTGGTGGAATATGGGTTCCGTTTACCATCAGCACTAGAAAATCGTCCGATGAAATTTGATGAATTCCTGTCGATGATGAATCAGGTTGTATATTGTTCCGCAACACCTGGTGACTTTGAATTAGAAGCTGTGGATCACCATGTAACAGAACAGATTATTCGTCCAACGGGATTACTCGATCCAAAGATTACTGTCAAACCAACCAAGGGACAGATTGATGATATCTGTGAGGCACTGGATGCTAGACTTAAACGCAATGAGCGTGTGTTAATTACAACATTAACCGTACGCATGGCAGAAGATTTAACAGCGTACCTCAAAGAACGTGGTTATAAGATTGCACATTTACACCATGAGACAAAGACGTTAGAACGTACGGAAGTCATTCGTGATTTACGTTTGGGAAAGGTTGATGCGATTGTCGGTATTAACTTGCTGCGTGAAGGTTTGGATATTCCAGAAGTATCTCTAGTATGTATCTTAGATGCGGACAAGGAAGGTTTCTTACGTAGCCATCGTTCCTTAATACAGACGATAGGACGTGCGGCACGTAATGCGAATGGTGAAGTATACATGTACGCAGATGTTATGACAGATTCCATGCGTTACGCAATCAATGAAACAGAACGTCGTCGTAAGATTCAGGAAGCGTACAACGCAGAACATGGCATCATTCCTACAACGGTTAAGAAGAATGTTGAAGAAGCGATTCGAGGTAAAGAGACCAAAGAAATGGCTGCGAAATACATGCAGAAGAAAGCGAAACTTTCTCAGAAAGATAAGGCAAAACTTATTGCAGATATGGAAGTTGAAATGCGTGAGGCAGCCGCAAGTCTAAACTTCGAAAGAGCAGCTGAACTTCGCGATATTCTCTTTGAATTAAAATCGGAGTAAATGATGAAAACAGATACTATGCAAGATGAACCAAAACTGATTTTGACATATCCACATAAGACGATACTAAATTGGATAGCCTTTGTGACGATTATATCGTTTTCTTTGATTGTGATGTGGATATTAAAAAATTTGATTCATGACGGAACGGATGAATCAGGCAGGATGATTATTGTTATTGCGCTTGTTTGTATACCACTACTTCTTTGTTTGTTAGTTTGTTATTTCTATCTGAATGCAGTGAAATTAGAAATTGATAAAAACAACTATTTAAAATACTATACTTACGGAAGTAGAGGACATAGTGTATTGCATTTTCGCTTTACACTGGAAGATATCCAAGAAATAAAAGGAAGTAAACTTCCACTTGGTTGTTCAAAGGTAACGATGAAAATCAAGAATCCTATCTTTTGTGGATTTTGTGAGAAGAAGATAGATAAGCAAATAAATGTCAGCATCATCGCTGAAAAAGAGAAAGTAGATTTTTTCATCCAAGAGTTTTTGAATCAACATTCAGATAAAGTCTAGGTTTTAGATGTTAAGAAAAATACTGTAAAAAATGTTCCTGCATAGGGAGCATTTTTTTATAGTTCGAGTATAATAGAGTAGACGTACGAGGTACAGACTATGGATTATACAAAGTTATTAGCACAAAGAGCAGTAGATATGAAACCGTCAGGAATTCGTAAGTTCTTCGACCTGGTTGCGGAAATACCTGATTGCATTTCACTGAGTGTTGGTGAGCCTGATTTTAAGACACCATGGGATATTCGTGATGCGGCAATTCATACGATTGAACAAGGCAAAACACAATACACGACCAACGCAGGTTTAAAGGAGTTGCGTCTTGCGATTCGTGAATATCTACTTCGTAAATACAATCTGGATTATGACATTGATCAGATGATTACGACTGTAGGCGCAAGTGAAGGAATTGACCTCGTATTCCGCACAATCGTAGAAGAAGGTGACGAAGTCATCTTGCCAGATCCAGGATACGTTACGTATCAACCAACAGCCACTTTTGCAGGAGCGAATATCAAGTATGTAAAAGCGAAAGTAGAGAATGATTTTAGAATCCAAGCCACAGATATTAAGGCTGCGATTACAGATAAGACAAAGGCAATCCTATTGTCTTATCCAAATAACCCAACTGGTGCGACACTATCTCGTAAAGAGATGGAAGAAATCGCGGAAGTATTGCGTGATACAAATATTCTTGTCATCTCCGATGAAATTTATTCAGAACTGATCTATGGAGATGGAGAGTTTACATCCTTTGCGTCAATTCCAGGAATGAAAGAAAGAACAATCGTTCTAAATGGTTTCTCGAAGACCTTCTCTATGACAGGTTGGCGTTTAGGATATGTTCTTGGCCCAAAGGAAATTATTACGGTGATGTTAAAGGTACATCAGAATTGTGTTATGGCAGCTCCTACTGTGAGCCAATATGCCGCAATTACAGCACTACGTGATTGTGATAGGGATGTAGAGGAGATGCGTAAGCAATATGATATGCGTCGTCAGTATTGTGTACGTAAGCTCAATGAAATGGGATTAGAAACATTTGAACCAAAGGGTGCCTTCTATGTCTTCCCAAATATTTCTAGTCTTGGTATGACGAGTGATGAGTTCTGTGAGAAATTATTGAATGAACAACATGTCGCAATTATTCCTGGAACTGCGTTTGGTGAAAGTGGACAGGGTTTTGCGAGAATTAGTTATGCGTATAGTATTGAACACTTGCAAGAAGCGATGAGACGTATTGCACAGTTTATAAAGAATCACAAAGGAGAAAAATAAAATGGACAATTTAAAGTTAATTGATTTACTTGTACAAAATCCACGTGCAAGTATTACAGATTTAGCAGATATTCTTGGTGAAACAGAAGAATCTGTTAACAGTGCAAAGAAAGAACTAGAAGAGAAGAAAATTATCTGTGGCTACCACACAATGGTGAATTGGGACAAGGCAAATATCGACCATGTGGATGCGATGATTGGCGTTAGCGCAAAGCCAGAACGTGGTAGTGGCTATGATAAGATTGCGGAAAGAATTGCACACTTCCCAGAAGTAAGTAGTCTATTCCTGATGAGCGGTAACTCTGAATTCTTAGTAAATGTAAATGGTAAGACAATGCGTGAGGTCGCTGACTTCGTTGGTGAAAAGTTAGCACCAATCGAAGGTGTTGCGGCAACAGTTACAATGTTTGTACTAAAGAAGTATAAGGTAAATGGTGTTACCATGGATCTGCATAGCGAAGCAGGCGATGAAAGAATGCCAGTATCCGCATAAAAAGCGAATAAAAGTTCTTTATATTCAGCAGAGTAATCATGATAGCTATGGCGTAGAATATCAATTCCATGTCTATCAACTAACCTGATGAGATATAAAATATTGGCTTGTATAATTTTCCATTTTAACTGAAGTTGTGAAAGTGAAAATCCATATTTGCGTTCATTGTAGATCTGGACTTTGTCTTTAAATGTAAATTTCATAATAAAAGTGAACCTCCTAAGTTGTTGTCCAACTTTTGGGGTTCACTTCAATTAAAGGGCACTTTCGTTAAAAGTGAGCTTTCACTGAAAATTGAGCAATATAAAACACGCTCTTCCAGCAAACATGTCGTGATACCAATCAACTACGATTGGCTCGAAGGCAGAAGATACGAAGACTATATCGAACGCATCGAGAATGAAGATGTTTCCATCAACAAATGGCAAATGGACATGATACTCGACAAGCAAGGTAATGATGAGAAATGTATCCTCTCACTCTTGCATACAAGATTGAATCTCCAGCTATATTATCTGTTAAAGGAGAAAAGCATGTTGGCTGTCCAGCATGCATTCGAAATAATCAAGGATGTCCTTGGTCCAGAACTATTTTCTATGACCTTCCCAATTATTCTTACCGACAATGGCTCTGAGTTCCATGATCCTCTAAGTCCAGAGACCGATGCATATACGGGAGAAAAACTAATATCCATCTACTACTGCAAGGCCAGAAGAAGTAATCAGAAAGGTAAATGTAAGAAGAACCATGAACACTTTAGAGAATGTGTTCCAAAGGGAAAGAGTATGAATGCATTGACCCAGAAGGACATCAACTATGTGTCTGACATGGTAAACAATTACTCTCGTAAGTCCTTAAACTACAATTCACCTATCTATATCGCTACTCTATCACTAAACAAAAAGGTGTTAAGTCTTAACAAGTTGACCCATCTCAACATAGAACAAGTTAAGCTTACACCAATCATCCACTAGACAATCTGGCACATATCCCCGACCTACAAAAAGGATTTTTCGAGGAGAAAAATTTAAACCATCATTGAAAGCCGAGCTTTCGTATGCCTAAATCGCCTGTCTATATATTCAATATCACAAAATATCTTATAAGTACACTATTACAGTAAAATATTTCCTCTCTTAATCCCTAGAAATAGGGAACTTTCATTGAAAAGGAACTTTCGTTAAAAATTGAACTATTTTATTCTAAATTCTAGAAGTAACAAAATAATAGTTTAGTTGGTTGTATCAACTTAAATTTATTCCATTCTGTTTAATATATACATTTAAAGTGTTTCTATGTACGTCAAGTATCTTTGCGATTTTACTTTTCGATAATCCTTTCTCATGCAATTCAATAATAGTTTTTTCTTTGCCAGTCAATTTATAATGAGTAGACTTTTTTCCTTTTGGCCTGCCCAATTGCACCCCTTCCGCTTTTTTACGGGCTAGCGCTTCCTTGGTTCTCTGGCTTATTAAGTTTCTCTCTATTTCCGCACTTAGTCCAAATGCGAATGCTAGTACTTTAGAGGTAAGATCTTCTCCTAATTTATATCCATCTTTTATCGTCCAAACTTTAATTTCATTTTCCATGCAATAATTTAATATCGACATTATCATAAACATATTTCTCCCTAGTCTAGACAGCTCTGCACAAATAATAATATCTCCTTTTTTTACTTTACCTAACAATTTTCCTAACTTTCTTTCATCAACTTTTTTTGTACCAGAAATCGTCTCTTCAATCCAAGAAGCCACCAATAAATTTCTTTCTTTACAATAGTTTTCGATTTCAAATCTTTGATTTTCAATAGTCTGTTTATCAGTACTCACTCTTATATATCCATAAATCATATTAAATTCCTCCTTTTATGGTGACATATAAACGAGCGATTATATAAAGCAAAATAGCTTTGAAACATCATTTAACAATTCCGAAAACTGGGTTATTTTAAATCCTATTGAACTTTCTATAAAGAAAAAGATAGAACAATATGGAACTAAACTACAAGATTGGAACCTATCAATTAATAGAGGAATTCTTACAGGCTATAATGACGCTTTCGTTATAGATGAAGCAACAAAGAATTCATTAATAACAGCAGACCCCAAATCCGCTGAATTAATTCGACCAATTTTAAGAGGCAAAGATATAAAACGCTATACTTATAACTATGCAAATT
>NZ_CAUVCV010000023.1:0-15645 GCF_963550625.1 uncultured Solobacterium sp. | reverse complement strand
ATTTATTATAGTCAGATTTCTTCAATAAAAAATGAGTTCAGTACCAGTTATAACTCAGTGTCTGAGTTAAAGAAAGCGATGGAAAGTAGATTCTCAAAGTTATTGAGAAAAGGTGTAACGATTGAACTAAATACAAAGGAACAGAATAATGTTACTTTTGATATTTTCTTCAATGGAATTCCTATTTTAGAAAAATGCTGTAATTTTATTTATCTAGGTGATGCTAGAGATGCAATCCATCGAATAGAACGGTATAAGATTCAAAACTTAGAGTCTGTAATTCATAATAAGAGATTGTATTACAAGGTGGCAATCAAAGATAAAGTATTAATGATTCTTAAGTATCCAGATATCGTATTTCAAGGATATACGACACCAAAGAGAAACTTTGAAGTAGTTACAGATGATCTCATTTCAAGAATCACAATGGAAATCGCAAAGATAATGGTAAAGATAGGAGATTTGGATGCAGGAGGGAGTTAATCAACTACGGATAAAAGTTGATCCAATGAAGTTGGATGGACGAGAGTATAAAGTGTTTTTTCCAAAAGGTTCTAGATATGAAGGTTATTATGTGATTTTGAATCTTTCAAAAGCGAAAGTAGATAAGGCAGAATTAAATAGTTTGATTATCGAAGATAAAAAGTATAGTAAATACACCATTACGAATGGTATCGAGGAACAAATCATTTCATTTGATGAATTGATCTATGTCATGTGTTTAGAGATTTTATCAGATTAGTTATAAGTGATTTAAAAAGTTTTGGGGCAATTTGCCCCAGGAAAGGATGATAAATGATGGAGAAAAAAAAGGAAATAGAGATGACAGAGGATGACTTCAAAGAATTATTGAAAACGATCAATGAAGAAGATGAAGAATCATCTCTACTAGAAGAAAATCCTGATGAGGAGATTTTATTCTATGTCAGAAAATAAAAAGTATGTTACGAAGACAAGAGAGCAGCTTGCGGAGTTCTATCTAAAATCATTAGAAGAAAACGTTATACCTTGGGAAAAGACGTGGCAAGGTTCACGACCAGAAAATCCTATTTCAAAAACAAGGTATAGAGGAATCAATTACCTACTACTGGAATACATTGCAACTAGAAGAGGATATGAAGACACCAGATGGGCTACATTTAATCAAATTGCTGATAAGGATAATAAATATCATCCTAATCAAAAATGGCACTTAAAAAAAGGTTCTGAAGGAGTGCCGGTAGAAATAGCCAAGATGATTAATCGTGAAACAAAACAAACTATTGATTTTGTGGAATATGCAAAGATTGTTGCTGATGATCCAAGTGAAGCACAGAATTATGCGGTGATGTTACGTACCTATACAGTATTTAACTACTCATGTATAGAAGGTGTACCTGAGCGTACAAAGCGAAGAGAACACACAGTATCTATGCCTGCTTTACAAGAGTTTTGTGATGAAGCTTTAAAAACAATGGGTGTTGAATTGAACCACTATGGTGATAGAGCATTCTATAGTGTGAAAGAGGACAAGATCGTATTACCTACAAAGGATTCATTTGAAACTATTGCGGATTATTATGCAACACGATTACATGAAACAGCACACTCTACCGGAGCAGAGAAGCGTTTGAATAGAGACTTGAGTGGAAGATTTGGTAGTGCTGAATATGCTGAAGAAGAACTGAGAGCAGAGATTGCATCATCTATTCTTTTTGCAGATCTACATATGCCAACGGAAGCTAAACTATTAGATAATCATAAAGCGTATATTCAGTCTTGGGTTGAGATATTAAAAAATGATCCAAAGATTCTTTTCCAAGCAATCAAAGATGCAGAAAAGATTAGTGATTATATCCAGGAGCAGGCACCAATCGCAAGAGAGAAAATACACCAAGAAAAGTTGCAAGAGGAGAATCAACAGGATCACTCCAAATACATCCAGGAGAAAATCAAGGATGATTTTTTAAATGAGAGAGTATCTGAGATGGAATATAGATGCCTAGATGAACATCAAGACTGGATTAATGATAAGTTTGATGCGTATAAGAAGGGCGATTCTGAAGAGGAAAAGAGTGCTACATATGAAACTTTACGAGATGCAATTCTAATCAATGCTGGCTTTAGATTAATACATGAAAACCAAGAAGTATTATCCAGTGATGCAAGTATTATGAATGAAGGCATCGTAGGGATGGGCTTTGAAGATGAAGGAATAAGTTTTTAATTAGAAAGAAGGAAAATAACATGAAGAATATTAGAAATAAAGTATCTGCAGCAATTACTACAGTATCTGTAACAGCATTGAACGTAATGACTACACATGCTGAAGGATTAACCTTTAATGAAGGAGCAGCTAAATCACTTGTAGAGACATTCTTTAAACCATTAACAAGTTTCCTATTATGGTTTGTACCTTTAGCGGCTTTAGCAGCAAGTATTTGGGTCTATATCAAATGGACAGGAAAAGATGAAGCTGAGCAAGAACAGAAACCATGGTCAAAATCTGTTGTAAAGATTGTTACAGGTGCAGTTGTTGTTGAAGCATTATCAGCAATCATGAAAGTTTTTGGACTTTAAGGAGTCTGGGACAATTTGCCCCAAGTTTTTAAAGAGAAAGGATGTGAGGAAATGAAACCAGGAGATATGCTGTTGGACATGATTAGAAATATGATCTGGTTCTTTTGCAAAGCTTCATTTGGTTTAATGGATCTGATATATGGAATTCTAAAAGAATTAATAGGATTGAATCTAGGAAACTTTGATTTTATTTGGAATTGGTGGACGGGATTACTTGTTTTAACAGGTTCCTTAATCATCATCCGATTTGTATTTTATTATTTACAGACAATAACGGATGAAGAAAAGATTCTAAAATTTAGTCCAACAGATGTATTTAAAAAGTTTGCTATTTTAGGAATTGTTATCTTACTCATGCCAGGCTTCTTTAAAGGAGTCTCTGGTATTTCAAGTGGATTAACAAAAAGCATAGGCACATTGATTACAGGTTTTGATGAGAATACAAAACCATCATCAATAATGGTTGCTGCAGGATATGATGGAAGTGATGTTTCTGAAGTTAAATTAGATACGATTGATATCAATAAACTGAATGCAACAAAAGATGCTTATCTAATTTATCCGTCTGCTTTTGATATTGTATTTGCTGGAGTCTCTGCTGGTGTGGCAGACTTTTTATTTGTGTTCATAGGAATACAAGTTGCACAGCGTATTATTAATCTTCTATTGAAGATATTGATTTCACCATGGGTATTTTCTGGAATGTTTGATCCAGACAATAATACCTTCTCGATATGGTGGAAATTATGCCTGGCTGATTTTTTAACCAATTTTTATCAGATGATGCTGGTGATTTTAGTATTGGCTGTAACACCAGCCGTTCCAATTTCTGCACTAGCAAAAGTAATCTTCTTTATCGGTGCCTTATCTGCTGTTATGAATGCACCTACTGGTATTGCACAATTACTAGGTGGAGATGTTGGTGTAGGTACTGCATTCCAACAGATGCAATCATTAGGTATGATTTCTTCTGCAATGAGCGGTATTGGTGGTATGGCTGCTGGAGCGGCTCTTACAATGGGTGCTAGTGCAATCTATGGAAGTGGACGTTTAGCAGGTGGAACTGGATTACTACATTCTGCTGGAGAAGCTTTAGGAGGTCTTACAGGAGGCTCTGGAGGTATCCTTGCAGGAATCGGAAATACAAACGGTTATGAAGGTGGTGGCACTAGTCCTTTGGGGCAAATTGCCCCAAGCCAGGTAACAGCAGGTGGAGTACCAGGATTAGATGACTCTAATATGCCACAAAGCAGTGTAAATCCATCCATGCTAAGTGGATTGGGTAGTGGAGAAGGTACACCTAGACGAATGACAAAAGACGGTAATTCTATTGCAAGAAGAATTGCGGACATGAATAGTAATAGTAGAATTGGACGTATGGTGAACCAGGCTGGATCAAGCCTATATCAGATGTCAGCAAATCGTTTATCTAGACCTGTTCAAACACGTACAAGAGGTGGAATGATTCAGAGTAGACAGTCTCATGTTGTTACTGCAGCAAGAGCAGCACATAGAATGTATGATGCGGCTAAAGGAGGTAGCAACGAATGAGATTTAATAGTCCAGCACCTTTTAAAAGCGGAAAATTGGTTTTAGGAAAATATAGGAAATTGGATCTAATGATACTTGCTGCAGGTATTATTAGTACTTTCTTTTTCATGTATGTTTATTTATCTGCACTGGAAGGAAGAAGTGCAGTTGTAATTGTGCTATTGGCACTTCCTGCAGGTATTGGTTATATGCTCATTCAACCTTATGGAATCTATCACAACTGGCTAGAGTATCTACATGTACTCTTTTTATTTAACCGTACAAGAAAAGTATGTGTAAGTGCTGGTGAATATCAAAATACTGGTGGAAGTTCAATAGATGAGGAAGTTAAGCCATGAATAAAATAAGAAAACTAACGAGCCTAGAAAAGAAACAAAAAGATAGGCTAATAAAAGCAAAGAAGGATACAAAAACTTTGCGAAAAAAAGTAAATACAACAATGGATTGGATGAATATCCGTGAAGTTGGCGAAGACTATATCATGCTGAAGGATGGTAATAAAGAAGCATGGATCAGAGGTATCAAAGTCAATCCGCATGATATTTTCTTAGATGACTACGAAGAGCAGGTTAGACATGTCGATGGACTGAGAATTTGTTTGAATAAGTTACGCTTTAAGATGTACTACAGTTTTGTATTAACAAAAGTTGATGTCCAATCATATATTGATCAGATTATTGAAGGACAGAGAATGGAAGACGATCGTATTATCCAGACA
This sequence comes from uncultured Solobacterium sp., assembly GCF_963550625.1. Taxonomy (GTDB): domain Bacteria; phylum Bacillota_I; class Bacilli_A; order Erysipelotrichales; family Erysipelotrichaceae; genus Bulleidia. The sequence continues at coordinate 10,817 of NZ_CAUVCV010000023.1, read as the reverse complement.
CTGATGGATGGAGATATCGACAAATTAGACAGTTTCTGTGATGCATATAAAGAATTAAATTTCTTTATCATGATCCGTTCTAGCGATCCAAAAGAGTTGGATAAAAATTATTGGGAATTGTTTAATGAGTTTTCTGTTGCTGGCTTCCAGCCAAAAAAGCTGAATGAATTCGATTTTTATAACTACATTGCGTATGTCTTTGAAAATACCCCAGTGCCAGATTACTACTATTCCAGGGGAATATTCTCATATGAAAATGTCGAAATGGAATACAATGCGAATGATGATCAATATGAGTTGGTAGATAATACAAAACCATTATTAGATGCAAGGGATGCACCTATTGAAAATCTCATTCCAGAGATTAGTACGATCAGACAATCGAGAATGGCACCATTTTGTTTCTCATTAAAGCCAGATCATTACATGATAGGCGAGAAATATGTATCTAATATCTTGATAAAGCGATTACCACAGGGATACAGTCTTGGTATTCTTTGCGATTATGTAAATAATCCAAATATCAAGTTATTTATGACAACGGATACTGCAGATGAAAGTATTGCTAAAGGACTCAAGATGGAGTACCAGGAAAAGGAAAGAAAGTATTATCAAACAAGGGATCCACAAGTTAGACAACATCTGCAAAATGACCTAGCATCATTGAATGAGTACATTCAGGAAATCTTACGTGATACGGATAGAACACATAATGTCATTATGGTGTTATCTGTATATGCAGACGATCTGCAGAGTTTAAGAGGAATGGTGAAGGATATCAAACTACGTATGCGTAGCATAGGCTTTATGCTTGCAGATGCAAGATATTTAGAAGAAGCTGTTTTACGTATATCATGTCCTTTATTCTTTAAAGCAAAGTCTCCGTTCATCGTTGAACAGAACTTTGGCTTCTTGCTACCTTCTAGAGGAGTTGCAGGACTATGGCCATACGTTTTTGAAACATTGAAAGATCCAAAGGGGATGCTGTTAGGATGTGAGCTACAGAATAAGGGAATCATCATGTTTGATCCATTCTTCTATAACACGCATAAGAGTGAGGCTCGTTTAACACAACGCATCAATGGCAATATGATTGTTGTTGGTAAGTCTGGTTCAGGTAAGAGTACTACAATGGGACTGCTTATAAGAGACCTCATAAAGAGAAAAGTACGTATCGTTTGGATTGATCCAGAAAACAAGAATAGAAACCTTACCAAGAAATATGGTGGAACCTATGTTGCTTGGGGACAAAAAGGGAACATCATCAATATCTTTGATCTAAAGAAGATTACTTCAGAGGAAGATGATGAAGATGAGAAGATGTATGATACTGAAATTGCTATCTACAATGTCATTGAAGATATTAACCAGGTATTACAATTCTTATATCCAAATATTTCTGAAGATACTTTAACTTTCACTGGTGATATTACATTTAGAGCATATGCGAAAGTTGGTATTACTAGAGATGAGAATGGACAATTTGCAAGCTTTAAGGGACTTCGCTATGAAGATATGCCTACGTTTGAGACATTTAATGAATGCCTGGAAGAGAGGATCAAAGAATTAAAAGAAGATACTGCAGCTAGAGTTGAATTGGATCGCTTAATGGATTTAAGAATGAAGATGCAGCGTATCATGGTTGAATGGAGTGTTTACTTTGTTGGTCATACAACAGTTACATTTACAAATCCAGAAAGACAGATTATTGCATTTGGAACAAAAGCATTATTCAACGCATCTTCTAATCTGAGTGCAGCTTTGAATCACATTATGTTCAAGTTCTCCTGGGATCAATGTTTGGATAACAATGACCAGTCAGCTTTTATCATTGACGAGGCTCATACAATGATTCTACAAGGTTCTACAGCACCATTGATTGCTCAATTCTACAGACGTGCTAGAAAGTATAATTGCATGATGATTGTCGGTACACAGGAACCACGAGACTTCGCAGATGACAGTATCATCACGCATGGTAAAGCAATTTTTAATAACTCTACATATAAGATCGTCATGTACCTGGATAAAGATGCATGTAATGACGTATTGAAATTATGCAACTTCAATAGTAATGAAATTACTTATCTGCAGAATTTCCAATTAGGACAAGCAATCTTTATTTGCGGCAATAGAAGAATACCGATTCAAATCATCGCTACTGATCAAGAATTAAAGGAAATAGGGGTTGAGTAACCGCAATGAAGATGTCCTTTGAGAAGCTGTTTAAATGGGTTTGTACGGGCTTTCTTATTATGATGATAGGAATGGTACCTATAATGGCAATTGGCACCGTTCTGCAGCCTGTAGCGACTGCTACGAATGCAATCGTATCCTTCTTCAAAGGTCTGAATGGAAATGCAGATACTGAAGGTATAGAAGAAAGTGTAAAAGGCTGGATAAATAGTCCGGAATACCAAGGTATATCTAAGTATAAGCCTTCCGATTATCGCTCATATTATCTTGCACAGTCTGTCTCATTTTATTATTACAAGACAACAGGTGAATTTCTCGTAAGCGATGGCGATTATGCAGCGTATATGCAGATCTTCAAAGATGCAGATTCACAAGAGTGCTTGAAAGAAATTGAATCAAGATACGGTTTCAAAATGAGTGAAGATGAATCAACAAATGTAAAATCACTGGCAGTTGCGTTGATACCTGGAGGACAAAGAGGAATCAACGATCCAGTAGGTGAACCGGTTGAAAGGGCGATTGCATGGATGACAGAAATAGCCAATGATGATAGTCATGGTTATTCTCAGATAACCAGAAATGGCAATCCAAACTACGATTGTTCATCCTTGATCTGTTCAGCAATGAGATATGCAGGTGGATTTAATGTCCCAATTACTTCCACACATTCAATGCGATTGGTATTTACTAATGCAGGAAATTGGATATGGATTCCTAGATCTGAGTTAGGAGATATTTCTAATGAAGCTGTTATAAGCGGACGTTCTAATCTAAAAAGGGGAGATATCCTTTTAGATGAAACAGAACATACAGAAATCTACCTTGGAAATGGACTTGATCTAGGAGCGCATTGGGATTGGGATGGAGTTAATGGTGATTCATCGGGAAAGGAAATCTGCAGTGGATTGTATTGGGATTCAAATTGGGACGGTGTTTTACGTTATATAGGAAATTAAGTTTGGGGCAATTTACCCCAAGAACCTAAGTCAATGGAAAATTTTGTAAATTGTCTCAATAATCTTATTGACATCACTAAGTAAACTAAGTAAACTAAGTATATAAGGAGGATATATATGAAAACAGTTACTTGTTCATTTTCCATGGATAGAGAGGTCTACAATTTATACAAGAGCATAGTTTCTAAAAATGGTGAGAATGTGAAAGGGAACCTTGTGAGATACATGAAGAGTGTGATCGCACATGAAACACCTAACGCAGAAACTATAGAGGCGATTAATGAAGTGCAAAAAATGAAATCCGATTTCTCGATTGGAAAAACTTATGATACTGTTGATGAGATGATGAAGGGTATACTCGATGTATAAAATACGACCATCGGCAAAATTCCAAAAGGATTTGAAGAGAATACAGAAAAGAGGGTATGATATTACATTGCTAAAAGATGTTCTTAATCTTTTAGTCAATGGGAAAGCACTTCCTATAAAGTATAAAGATCATAATTTAAGTGGCAACTTTAAAGGATGCCGAGAGTGTCATATTACACCCGATTGGCTCTTGATTTATGAAATCTCAGAGAATGAACTAATTTTATATTTAACAAGAACAGGGACCCATAGCGATCTATTTTAATCAGTATCAAGCAGCACACTCAACCATTCAGGTCTTGTGTGCTGCTTTTAAAATGCTCTAACTACATGGATGCCTTCGCAGTTGATTCTGCTCAGGCTTCCTTTTTTAAAAGCAATCTGTTTTAGCAAACAGACTGCTGGATTAATTCTGATTTATCTTTCAACCCTTGGCACTCCGACCTTATCGCATAGACGAGATACAAAACAAGGATACGAGTTTCTTGCGAAACTCTATCAAGCAGCTTTGCTGTCCTTTGTTTTTTATCTCTTGACGTTACACATTGAAGAGCCTGATTTCATGGATTGACCCTTGTCATTTTTTTCATCCTATGACAGTAAACTGTCAAGGACTTCGCAAGCTCAAAAAATGCAAGGGCTACGCAAGTCAATCACATTTCATTGGCTTGGCTCTTCAATGTTTCACTTGTCTATGCTCTTGCGTAGTCGTGCCAAGGGTGGCGCTAGAAAGACACTACCGAAAGGTAGATGAGGAATTCCACATGAAACACTACTACAGATTTATTATCAACTATGATGAAGATGAAACACGTATCTTCATCAGTCCAAAGGAACTAAAGAAAGGTGCTGTTGCAGTTGTCCATTCTTATGGTGAGCAATTTGCAATTGCTACCGTCTTAGAACCAGTCAGTGAACTTGAAGCACTAACAGGTTATCAACGTAAATGTCTTGAAGATGTCATTTGCACAGTTGATGTTACAGAGTATCTTGTAAAGCAAAAAGCAATTTCTGAACGTTCTAAACTTGAAGAGTTGATGGATGAAAAGATGGCAGAGTTGAAGTATGAAGACCAACTCAAAAAGACTGCTGATAGAAGTGCAGACTTCAAAGTATTGTATGAGGCTTATCTCAAAACATTGTCACCTGTTACAGATGATGTACAGGAAACTTTAGATGGTGAATAGTTGTTGGATGTGGGAAGAGCAATCTTCCCACAACAACATCAGATGAAAAGGAGAACATATGAATTACTTGGTTATGAAAGCACTCTTTCAACTAATGATTGATAAGAGCCATCGTGAATTTATCAAAGCAATTATTTCAATCGAAACAGATGTAGAAGATGAAGACCAATTGAACAGGTTATATGACTTCTACATGGAAGATGATGATATGTCGTTATTAAATTATGCTTTAGTGGAGTAATGGCTTTGGGGCAATTTGCCCCAAAGACTGCCGGCTCCACCCACCCAAGATAATTTCCTTGGCTGACGTTACGCACGGCAGTAAAAGCGTAGCAACACTTCACAAAAAATTTACCAAAAATATTCTTGGTAAAAGTTTTTTGTTCGTGTTTATATTGGTTCACCACTTCGTATCTCATATAAATGGATACTCGTGGTTTTCAATCTATGATTCCAGCCAAAATCGCAAAAAACGCTCTATTTGTCTGGAAAGCGAGATAAGGAATTTCGTATTACGAAATTCGGTGTAATGCAATTGCTCAACGAGCAATTCGCCTATTTTAAAGGCTTTTCGAGCGTATACAATTCGTAGACGTTGTATACGGTTTTTTTGAAACGTATTACGTTTGTATACGTTTTTTTCGTTGTATTTTATTCATTTTCGATTTGTTTTTTCGCTTAAAACTACTCGAATGAATTTAAAAAAATAAATAAATTTTAGAAAGGAATAATTAAAGAATGGCTAAAGATGTTTTATCTTTTCGCATGAGTGAAGATATAAAAACGCAATTAAAATTATTAGAAACTATGGAACTCAGTAAGGCATCCTCTGAAAATAGAAGACCATTATCTAGAACAGAAATTATTGAGCAAGCGATCAGAAATTATTATGTTTATCAAACGGATGGAGTAAAAAATCATCCACAAACGCAAGCAATGAGAGCAATCATTGATGAGATTTTTCAAAAGTATATGAGTCAATTGAGTGATGATATTGGAAAGGAATGGTATGACATTCGGTTACTTCTTTTGTATGTACAAGTGATTTCTAGAACATTAAATTTCCAAGAACAGCCGCCAGAGTTTGCATTGAAATTTATCAACGGACGATATGATTTTGAAGATGAAATTGAAATGAAAGTTAATCGTGATCTAAAAGATTCTAGAATAGTTTCATTAATAAAATCTATCCAAGATATGCAAAAAGATATGAAGAAGAAAGAAGAAAATAATCAAAACGATTAGGAGAATGGAGAATAAGAAGATGATGAATAAGAATTTACTATTGAAAGAAATTTTAAAAAGAGAGAAGAAACTTAAAGAGTTCCAAGTAAAAATTGATGCATTAATTGAAGAAAAAAACAAAGTACAATTTGAACTCCTTGAATTAGAAAAGGTTCAAAAAAAATTAGAGGCGCTTGAAGCTGATACTCAAAAAAAGAAAGCACAAATTGAAGAAAGCTTTCAAAAATTATTAGAAAAACAAGAAGAAAAAATAGAAGAGAGACCAAAGGAATAAATGCCTGTAGAGATAGATAAGATTAGATTTTTTGAACTAGGAATGAAGGCTCCGAAGAATTCTAGATTTAAAGGAATTATTACGCAGGATACAGTATTTGGTAGAAAAGGATGGTTGGACTATACTGGACGTGAAGAGGCAACACAACCTGACAAGGAGTTTTATGAAGATGGAAATGGATTCATAGGATACACGTTACGTGAGGAAGCTGCCGAAGGTTTGACCATGACGTCAAACGGTACATATACAGCCGAAAGTATTCATGAGTTCAAAAATATCTGTAGAGAATCCTTCAAGGATAAAGGTGATATTGTGTGGGATATGGTTGTGGCATTACCGACATATGATTATGCAGAAAGTTGTGGACTTAGAACACAACATGATTATGCTGGGCTTGTTTCAAAAGTATTGCCACAGTTTTTTAAGAAAGTTGGTTTAGATCCACAGAACATGTTATGGTGGGAAAACTATCATAAAAATACAGAGCATCCACACATGCATATTTGTTTTTTAGAGAAGAATAAAACTCGTTCAAGAGGGAAAGTTACTTTAAAACAATTAAAAAGTTTGAAGGCAATTATCATAAAAGAATTATCTTTGAGAGAAGATTTTTTTAGAGATACAGCAATAAAGCCTGAACAATTTTTTAAAAATAAAGATGCCGAGATTAAAGAGATGATACGTGCATCAAAGAACTATGACTTCAGTAAAATCAAAACTGTAACAGACCTCGCATTAGTTTTACCTAGATACGGACGTATGCAATATGGTTCTTATCAGATGATGCCATATAGAGAGAAGTTGGATGAGATTGCAGAGGAATTTCTAAACTCAGATGCACTCAAAGAGATGTATAAAAGTTTCTTAGAAAAACTAGATACTCTTTCAAAAACAATGGATACAGCTGCAGGTACAGATATAGCAACCATTAAAGATACAGAAATCAAAAAACTACATAAACAAATCGGAAACATTATTTTGGATCAGATCAAAGACATGCGAGCTGCCAATTATAAGAGTTCAAGATTAGATAAGCCATTTGTAGAAAGACAATTTGAAAAGACAGAAGTACCTTTATTAGAAAAGAACAGTAATAATCCAGAATGGAAAGAGTACCTGGAAGTGAAGAGGCAATTAGAAAATGGCAATTCAAAAGGTGAAAAGGTGAATCATTCCTTTCTGCATGGATGCATAGAAACACTTGAAGGACTAGTAAATAAAATTACAGATTCTAAATTAAATGCTCTCATTTCACATAGATTAGCAAAAATGTATTTCTATGGTGAAGGTGGTATCACTGATCCACTGAAGACAGTCAAATATGCAAAGCAAGCCATCAAGAATGGATACACAAAAGATTATGTTCTCCTGGCAAAGGCACAGTTCAAACTGGATAGGGTATCTGAAGGAATGGATACATTGTATGTTGGAATGACACATGGAGATCCGCTTGCTACATACTCATATGGAATTCATGAAGTAAAAGGGGACATGTGTAATAAGAACAAGATAGATGGCTTTAGATGTATTAAAGTGGCTGCAGAGATGGGTTGCCTTCCTGCTATCAACTACTTGAAGACACATGATAAGACTGGATTTAAAGAGACCGTGGAGAAGAATCTTGGGGTAAAGATTAAGAAGCCTGTTATTTCTTCAGGAAAGCAGATGAGTGAAGCTGCTAAGTATATGTATAACTCTTCTCAACTTAGCGTAGCGACAGGGCTAATCAACCGAGAGATTGAAGCGTATCTGAATAATGATAAAGAGTTAGAAACGGAGTGGTAAGCAATGGGAAAGATTATTAGATTTTTATTTCTATCCATCACTGCAGCGATAGGAATACTCTTTTTAGCAATCCAGGTAATTCACTTAGGAGTTACCCATGATCCACAAGTATCTTTTGATTATAGGTTCCTTCTTCTTGGTGAAGATTATGTATTGCTGAAGGTAGTAGGAGCATTGATTGGACTAATGACCTTCCAGATCTTTTATGCTACCTTCTTTGGAAGAAGCGGACATGGAGCAAAAGGAAAACATAAACGAGCATTGACGAGCCAGGAGAAGAAACAGTTTTCTGATGTTGCTAATTGGTGGGAGATAAAAAGAAATAGTCAGAGACTTGAATATGATAAGACAGGGCATCTAAAAACAAGATCTATATTGATTTGGTTGGATCATGTGCTAGACCCGTTTAGAAGATTCTGGAATGAATGTTGTACGATTCTAAAGGTTTCTGATAAGCACCGTAAAAACACAATCCGGACTTATGAAATAGCAGGTAAAAAAACGAATTTTAGAGGTGGTATTCCGTTAGCTGTTAAATGGAACAGGCTCTATGTTGATGCAGGCGATAATCACGCAATTATCAATGCTTCATCCAATGCTGGTAAGACTGTTTCTTTTGTGAATCCAATGATTGATGCCTTACGTATGACAGGGGAATCCATGATTATTAACGATCCAAAGGGAGAGTTGCTGTATGAACATAAAGAACAATTACTTTCAGATGGATATGATGTAAGGGTAATTAATTATATCCACCCAGAGGAAGGAGATAGATATTCTCCATTAAGTATTGTTATTGATTCATATCGAAAGGCAGAGAAAGAATACCTAGAGAGCAAGGAAGAATACACTGCAAAAATCACAGAATACCTGGATAAAATAAACGCTGCTGAAGGGCTACAAAAACAAAGGCTAGAGAATGAATTGTTAGAGTATATGAAGTACTACGCACCAGAATTTGACTATTCTAAAGCAGCTATGTTTTTAAGGGAGCTTGCAGATCAGTTCTTTTATGATCCAAAGGCACACAATGAAGCACATTTTAATGATCAGGCTTCTAGTTTATTCCAGGGAATCGTATTTCTACTATTAGAGGAAAAGTCCTATAATCCAGAAAGTAAGAAAAGAGAACCTGTTCCGGATGAGGAAATCAATTTCAAGTCCGTAATGGAAACATATAGATCAGGAATGGAAACAGTATTGGTTAAAGCAGGTGCAACCGTTATGAAAGTACCAAAATTGAAATTCTTGTTAGAGAGAAAGCGTAAGAAGACAGATGAATCCTATAAGAAATTAATGGCATTCTTGAGTACTGGAGATAAGGAAAGAGGTTCTATTGTTACTTCATTTGAAAATAAGATGAAGGACGTTACCTTGAATGAAACTGTCTTACGAATGATGGCAAAATCAGATTTTGATGTTGCGGACATTGGAAGAAAGAAGACAGCACTATTTATAGTCGTTCATGGTGAAAAGGACACATATTATAGATTGGTATCCTTGATCATTAATCAGACCTTCCAATTACTGATGCAATTAACTGAAGAGCAACAAAAAAAGACTGGTAAAAAAAGACTGCCAGTACCGTGTAATTTGATTTTTGATGAATTTGGAAACTTTCCAGCACTTAAGAATATTAAAGGTATTTTGACTTTTAGCCGTTCTGCAGGATTTAGATCATTCATGGTAGTCCAGGATTTACATCAGTTCTCTGAGATATATGGAAGAGATGTTGAATCAATCATCGAAAATAACTCAGCTAACTTTATTTATCTATATGGTAAGGATATGGATACGATCAAGCGTATTTCAGCTATGAGTGGTAAGAAGCTTGTGTGGAAATCTGATAAAGGTTCTTATGAGGAGGCTCCAGTTATTTCTACGGATCAATTACAACAATTATCGATGGGTGATGCAGTTATTATCAGTGCAAGAAAGAAGGCATATATCTTCAGAATGCGTAATTATAAGAAGTATTCCTTCTACAAGAATAAGAAGAAGTATGTTCCTGGAGAAACAAGAAGATTACGTAATGTGAGAGTGTATAACGTTCAAGAGCATTATGATGCAGACCAAAAGATTAATGATGCGTTAGATAGTAAGAAAGACCTGCTGTCTGGTGATCCTCAGTTATCTGCAGAGTTAAAAACAGGTGTTGAACAACTACAGGAGAAACAATCATTGATTCCAACTGCAGGATTTGGATTAGGTGCTGCAAAATAAGGAGAAGTCATAATGAATACAATAAAGTTTGTAGAAGAAGTACGCTTAAAAGAAGCGTTTTGGGATAAATATAAATACAGAACAAACATTCTAGCTAGTCAATTTGAGAGTGTTGCGAGACATGGTGGTGTAGATCTGCTTACTGCAGAGTTGGTAGAAAACAAAACAACAAAGGAAACAGCAATCCAATTTGTATCCTTTGAGTTCAAACTGGATGATATTAAGAAGGCTATAGCACAAGCTGAAGAGAATAGCCGTTTCTGTCATAAGTCATTTATAGTGATTCCATTAGAAAAAGAAAAGGTAATCAATGATAGATACAAAGATTACCTGAAGAAAGCAAAGTATATTGGAGTAATGGGAGTTGCGACAGATGGTAGATGGACGATTATACATAAGCCTTGGACTCATAAAGATGAAGAGCTAGTGTACAACCAGGTATTATTAAAGATGCTGGTAAATAGTAATAAGACAGTTGTTTAATAGAATCTCATGCATGGTTCAAAGAAAGCGTTTTTTTATAAGAGCGCAGCAATATCAGAACTATTAAATACCAAAGTACTAACTATACATATTTGGATT
>NZ_CAUVCV010000022.1:0-16473 GCF_963550625.1 uncultured Solobacterium sp. | reverse complement strand
AGGAGATGTATACAGATTTTGTTTAGCTGGATGAGCTTAATTTGTATATACCAATACATATGACAACGATTTACGACTATCTTGATTGGCGTGGAGATCTTCCATTTACAACTGAACCCTTTAACGAAGTGGATAATACTATCCTTAGCCTTTTAGCTTACGTTCATTATGATGATATCCCTAATATCGAAACGACTTTTCAACCACTTCATAAGGTAAGGGATGAATTTTATAAACTACACACACGTGAAGAAATTGCAAAAATAGAAACCTATAATGGAGTAAATGCTAGATTACTTGATAAAGTATCAGATACAGATCGTTTTAAAGATATTAAAATTGGTTACTATATCAGTTATACTGACAAAGACTTTGTCGTACAGTTTTCTGCCGTAACCTTTAAACTAGATGATATGATCTATATCTCCTATCGTGGTACAGATAATACCTTTATTGGTTGGAAAGAAGATTTCTATTTATCTTACACAACAGGTACAAATGGTCAAAAAGCAGCTGTCGCATATATCAATCAATTATTCGAAAACGAAACCTTACCAATCCATGTTGGTGGACATTCTAAAGGTGGTAATCTAGCGATATATGCCGCATGTCATTGTGATCGATCCATTCAAGATAAAATTGTAAAGGTATGGTCAAATGATGGTCCTGGCTTCCAAGGAGAAATGTTACAATCCCCTGCTTATCAAGCGATACAAGATAGAATCACACTGATTATTCCAGATTCCTCGATTATTGGTATTTTGATGAATAATGTTGAACCAAAGATTATTAAAAGTACAGTGAATACAGTGATGCAACATGATGCTTTAACTTGGGTTGTAACACGGAATCATTTTGAACAAGCTGAATCATTATCTGCTAACTCAGCATTCTTAAATAAGGCAGTCGATAAATTCTTAGAAAATCTATCGGAAGATGAAGCAAAGATTGCAATTGATGGTATCTTCTCAATTCTTGAATCAACTGATGCTGAATCTTTCGCTAAACTCAAAGAAGGCGGTTTTGATTCCTTAAAGGATATTATCAGTGCTATTCAAAAATTACCTCCAGAAAAATCATCTGTTATCTTGCGTTTAGTTGGTAATTTGATTTCCAATAGTAGTAACATTCTCGCAAGCGACTATATGTCAAAATTCCAAGAACAATTTAACAAAGTAAAAGATTCATTTAAGAAAAAAGAAGAAAGGTGAGAATTTTCTCACCTTTTTAAAATCCATAATCACCATTTACAAACTGTTGTATCTTTTGGGTTAGTGTTGTCTCACGAGGATGTAATTCTAATACTTGAATACCACGCTTAAACGCCTCTAACTCCCCTAATACGATTAATGCTTTGCGTGCTCTTGTGACACCTGTATATATCAGTTTTCTTTGTAACATGCCCGCATGCCTGCGAATAATAGGCATAATAACAATTGGATATTCACTACCCTGTGATTTGTGCACACTAATACAGTATGCAAGTGTAATATTAATCCAGTTTTCAGGCTTGTACTCAACAATGATTTCACCAAATTGACAGATAATTGTAGTCTTGTGATCTTCCGCATGCTTTGCGTCAATAATTTCTATAAGTACACCAATATCACCGTTGTAAACATCATCATCCGGTTGATTCTTTAACTGTAGAATTTTATCACCTTCACGGAACGTCATATAACCAGATTTTACTTCTGCTTTATTTTTAGATGGTGGATTAAATGATTCTTGTAATGCATTATTAAGATAATCAATACCAGCAACTCCCGCATACATTGGAGATAGTATCTGAATATCATCAATAGAATATCCCTTTTGTAGTGCATCATCAACCATCATTAAAATATTACGACGGATATCTTCTGGCATACATGCAAAGAATTTCACATCATGATGATAATCATCGACCGTTACATTTCCTGTATTGATTGCATGAGCTAAATTAATAACATCACTATCAGATTGTTGGCGATAGATATGTTTTAATTCAATTAACGAGAATTCGTTTGATTGCATTAAATCTCGTAACACACACCCTGGACCAACACTTGGCAACTGATCTTTATCACCAATAATACAGATTTTTTTTATTCTCTTACTAGCTAGTAACAGATTATAAAATAACCAGTTATCAACCATCGAGAACTCATCAATAATTAATAAATCAGCTAAAATAGGTTCTTCATCATTTTTACCAAATGTATTTGTTTCTAAATCCCATTGTAATAAAGAATGTATTGTAGTTGCGTTAACACCACTTACTTCAGCCAATCGTTTTGCGGCTCTTCCGGTTGGTGCAGCACAGATGATTGACGAGGATGGGTACATGAGTTTAAATAGCTTAATCATCGCATTTACGACTGTCGTTTTACCAGTACCAGGACCACCAGTCATTATCATAAAAGGTCTTTCAAAGAAGACTTCTATTGCTTGAATCTGTGTTTCATCATACGTAATACCTAGATGTTCTTGTACATCTTCTAAATAAGAAAGCAATAACTTAGGATCATAAGGATCCATGAATTGATATGGAAACTCTGCCAAAAATCTAGCGATACCGATTTCCGCATCATATTGAGCAATTGGGAACACACGATTCTCTTCACGATAGAGTTGATGTTTGATAGTCGCTTCATCAAATATCGCTTCAAAATCACAGGTTAAAGAACCCAGTTCTTTAAAGAATGCATTCTCCAGTGTTTCTAGACGTACGTAGCTATTACCATCACGCATACATAAATCACTCACAAGTGAAATCAGAAGTGCGTATAATCGACGATTATCAGTATCACTAATACCTAAACTTTTCCCTATCTTATCTGCTGTTTTAAAACCAAAACCATCTACTTCTTCAATCAATCGATATGGATTTTCGTTTAGTTTAGTTAATGCTTCTTTACCATAGATACGTGTTATCTTAGATAGATGTCTTTGGCTTAAACCGTGAATATTTAAAAACTTCGCAAGTTCTTCCATTCCATTATCAATTTGCAATCCTTCAATAATGACATTGATTTGGCGCTCAGAGAGTTCTACCGTTTTTTCTAAAAGAGAACTATCTTCACGTATCAACGATAAACAGTCTTCCCCTAATGCTTCTACGATTTTTTCAGCTGTCTTTTTGCCGATACCAGGGAAATTTACTCCAGACAAATAGCGTACAACGCCATCCTTTTCAGTCGGCAATAGTTTGGCTAATGTCTGTATCTGAAACTGCATACCGTAACGTGGATGTTCAATATAGTTCCCATTAATACGATACTGTATACCTGTCACAAGCTCTGGAATATTACCAGTTACAGATATAACCCGTGCCTTTTCATCATTGACTTCAAACTTCGCAGCAGTATAAAAATTCCCTTCGTTACGGAAGAGAATATATGTGAATTTACCTGTTAACGTAATTAATGAATCGTCCATGAATCTCCTTATTTATCTGTTTCAGGATGTACAAGTAATTTTACATGTTCCATAAGATCAATCCCATCTTTAAAGACTTTCTCAATCTTACCACCAGCAAACATTACATCACCGTCGTAGAATACAGCCTCTTGTCCAGGTGTAATACTACGAATACCTTCAGGGAATAAAGCAGTTAAAGTACCATCCTCATTTGATACTAGTTCTACATCATTATCTGCTTGACGATATCTAAACTTTGCATGGCACTGTAATGGCAATGTACGATCAGCCAGCCAGTTTACACCAGTCACAAGACAGGACGTAGCGTATAACAAGTCTTGATGGTCAGAATCAACAACATATAGTTCGTTTCTATATACGTCTTTTCCTACCACAAAGAAAGGACCAATACCCCCAATATCTAAACCTTTTCTTTGACCAATGGTATAGTACATAACACCTTGATGTGTACCTACTTTTTGTTTAGTCGTTACATCGATAATATCCCCAGATTTCATTGGAAGATAATTGCTGAGAAAATCACGGAAGTGGCGCTCCCCGATAAAACAAATGCCCGTAGAATCCTTCTTCTTAGCGATAGATAAACCAAGCTCTTCGGCTATGCGACGAACTTCAGGCTTTTCAATTTCACCAAGTGGAAATAATACATGTTCTAATACTTCACGACGAATCTCTGTTAAAAAGTATGACTGGTCTTTATTGTGATCAACTGCTTTGCATAAGACATGATGGTTATCTTCTTCACCAAGTCTTACATAATGACCTGTCGCAACTGTATCGAAGCCCTTTTCGTTTGCAAACTTCATAAAACTATCAAACTTAATATAGCGATTACACAGAATATCTGGATTTGGTGTTCTACCTAACTTATATTCATCAATAAATGTTTGAAAGACATCATCCCAGTATTCCTTAATAAAGTCGATACGTAATAGTTCTAAACCTAACTTATTGGCTACATCAGCCGCATCCTTATAGTCAGCTTCTTGTGGACATACTGGATCATATAACGTAGGATTTCCACTAAAGTCATCATTTGCGACAGAATCCCAGTTACGCATAAAAGCACAGGTCACATCATAACCCTGCTGTTGTAATAAATATGCTGCGACGGCGCTATCTACACCACCTGATAAACCTACGAGTACTTTTTTCATACTGCTTATTATACAACAAAAGAAGTCCTAATGGACTTCTTTCTGAAATGCTGTTTGCATTGTTTGACAAGCTTTGAAATTTGGGCAGGTTTCATTACAACTATGATCTGCCAAACGACGTAACTCTACCGGTACAAATACACCGATTTCCTCTTCGTCATAGCCGACTTGGAAGTTATTCTCACTCAAAATGATTGGGCGTTTTAATACACTAGGATTACGCTTGATAAAAGTGATTAATTCATCTGTCTTCATTGAATCGATATCAACATTAGTTTCTTGAATAATTTTAGAACGCTTAGAGATGATATCATCACTACCATTTTCACTTCTCATCAATAGGTGCTTTATTTCGTTATCATTTAACAATGTCTTAAAGATGTTCTTCTCAATAAATGGAAGATTACGATCTTTTAACCATTGTTTTACTTTACGGCAACTTGCACATCCTGGAGATGTGTATACAACTATCATAATCATCCTCCTGTCTAGTGATTATATCACGCAATATTTTGAAAAGAAATAGGTCAAAATTTATATTTTATAAAATCTTTATAAACTCCTCATTCCACTACTTCCATCTTTTCAAACGCCAATGATGATAAGAAGAATGCAATAATAGCCATCACACAACTTGTGATTATCAAGCCTAGAAATGCAGCTTCTAGATTGTGGAAGAATAACATTGATATAACTGCAACAAATATAGAAGCAGCTGTACTAACTAGCATTAGGAACATATCAATAAACTGTACAAACACCTTAAAATCACCAATTGCAGGTGAAATAATTGTCATTACCATCATATTAATATAAATACGACTTGCATTAACACTGACACCTACCAACCCTGTTAATAGCATATGTAACGGTGATAAATCTAAAGCTGCTCCACCAATAATCGCAATAATCATTGTATCCACAAAAGCTCTAATATGTTCAATTTTTGTTGCATTCCATGTCTTATGAATCTTTGAGTCAGGAAGTAAGAATGTATAGTAGTTCTGTAATTCCTTCATCCATTTTGAACGTATTATTCCAAAAAATGTAATAAAATATGTAACAATGATTGGAATCACAAATAAACGTACGTTCATTATATCTCTCATAAAACGAATATCGTGAGATAAGAAATAAAGTACAATACCACCCACTAAAAACAAGAATGATCGAGCAGAGAAAATAAAGAAGCGATTCTTTTTATATTCTAATAATTGACGATAGAAGATTGCCTTTGCATAGTACCCTTTATATTGTATAGAAGCCTTCATGTACTTCTTAGGCTTAGCTCCTACGATTGAGACATCACCTGATTTAGCTTTTTCAATTGCTTGTTCATACTCATCAGAGAATTGTTCTGCCTCTTCAAAGAAATCACCTTCACATTTCGATTTATATGCAAGAATTGGAAGTATTAGCGCAGATAGAATAAATAACACAGTACCTACAACATTACTCCAGTGATAGCCATAGAAAATCCATTGTAGTAAGCCAATGCTCCAACCAAACAGTGGAAACAACTTTATAAATGGAGACTGTAAATACGTAACAAGAATTGAGATATTAAATCCATGGTCTAACACCACTAACAAGAATCCAATAGCCATAGCACCCAATAGTACATACAAAATATAGGACACAAAACGTATTAGCTTATTTGGAATTGTTTCGTTACCATAACATAAAATAACCAAACTCATTTCAATAAAGAAATCAAATGTTAGATAAATAACCGCATATAGTACAAACTGTAAAATATAACTTGGATATAAAATACATCCAAAGATACATAGAACAATAAAGAAGATTGATGAAATAATAACACTTCTAAGACCACTAAATAATAGAATTAATTTTGGGTGGATTGGTGCTTGGAAAACAAATTGAACATCTGCTTTACGGAATATAAGTCCTTTTCGCTTAAAGTATTGAATCAGTCCTGGAATACCTAAATACAGTTGTAATAACATAAACATCACTATATATTCAGGTGCATCTGTAATACCTATTCTTTGAAACAAACCTTTATAGCCCGATATTATCAAAGCAAAATAAGCAATTGAAGCAATCAGCATTAACACGAAAGCAGGTTTTCGGATTGAACGCTTAAATCCATTAATGAATATGCGTTTATGTAAATAGAATAAGGAATTCATTCTTCTGACTCCTTCTCATCTTCTTTATCTGTAAGTGAGAAGAACAAATCTTCAATATTTTGATTTTGTGTACCATCATTTTCGTAAGTTCCAATCACTTTACCATGGTCCATAATGTATAGCGTATCCCATAACTCTTGTACCATCTCAAGCATATGAGTACTTAAAAGAACCGTTACCCCTCTGTCCTTCATTTCAAAGATAACTTTCTTAAGTTCTTTGATTGCTGCTGGATCTAGACCAACCATTGGTTCATCAAATAAAATCACTTCAGG
This sequence comes from uncultured Solobacterium sp., assembly GCF_963550625.1. Lineage (GTDB taxonomy): Bacteria > Bacillota_I > Bacilli_A > Erysipelotrichales > Erysipelotrichaceae > Bulleidia. The sequence continues at coordinate 9,462 of NZ_CAUVCV010000022.1, read as the reverse complement.
TTTAATACATAATGCACAGATAATACTTACCTTCTGCATCATACCTTTTGATAATTCATCTCCAAGCTTATCTGTCTTATCGGACATTTCAAAGCGAGTGAGTAACGCTTCCACCTCATCATCAGTAATTTGAGAACGATATGCACGACGTACATATTCAATATGTTCCATCACGGTTAATGCCCCAAACATCGCTGGAATTTCTGGCACATATGCAAAAATCTTCTTTGCATCTACTGACTTTGATGGTAAACCATTAATCTTTATTTCGCCCTCATAGCGCAATAATCCTGCAATACTCTTTATGGTTGTAGACTTACCAGCACCATTAGGCCCTAGTAAGATACCAACCTTACCACTAGGTACAGTAAAACTAATTGAATCAACAGCTGCTGCCTTCTTATATTTCTTGGTTAAATAACTTATTTCTAACATATGGAAATCCTCCTTTTTAAACATGCATGAAAGATTTATTGTCTTTAAAAAAATAATACTTTCTTTACGAGTATACCACGCAAAAAAGACCTATCGCAAATTCAGATTAAAAAGCACTTATCAATTATATTGATTTGTGTTAGAATCATCGTGTATTCGGAATGCGATTACGCGTTGATTTCATAGAGAGTCAGTGTTTGGTGTAAACTGATATTTCAATAAAGTATGCTTGGAGTTCCATTAATAGAATACCGGAGGCCCGTTATCCCAAATTAAGTGATCCTTTTGGATAAGTCGGGTGGTACCGCGCATATCGTCTCATGCGTCCCTTCAATTACATTGAAGAGACGTTTTTAATTTCAAGGAGAATTCACTATGAAAAGAATGTTAAGCGGTATTAAACCAACTGGTCAATTACACTTAGGAAACTATATCGGTGCTTTAAGACACTTTGTAGAGTCACAAAATGAATATGAAATGTTTGCCTTCATCGCAAACTTACACTGCATCACAGTTCCACAAGACCCACAGGAACTGCAAAAGAACTTAAAGGATTGCGTAGCTCTATACCTTGCATGTGGACTAGATCCAAATAAGGCTACTATCTTCTTACAAACAGATGTAAAGGCACATGCTCAGCTTGGCTTTATCATGTGCTGTCATACATATATGGGTGAGTTAAACCGTATGACACAGTTCAAAGACAAACAAGCTAAGGGAGAAAAGAATCTTTCCGGCGGTTTATATACATACCCCGCATTAATGGCTGCGGATATTCTACTCTATAGTCCTGACTATGTACCTGTCGGAGAAGATCAGAAACAACATGTTGAATTAACACGTGACGTCGCAGAAAGAATGAATAATCGTTACGGAAAACTCTTTACAGTACCAGAACCACTCGTTGCTAAAGTTGGTGCTAGAATTATGTCACTAAGTGACCCAACAAAGAAAATGTCTAAATCTGATGAAACAAACAAAGGATGTATTTATCTATTAGATGATCTTAAGGTAGCACGTAAGAAAGTTATGTCTGCTGTTACAGACAGCCTAGGTAAAGTTCACTATGACCCAGAAAATCAACCTGGTATCGCAAACTTAATGCAGATTCTCTCCTCCCTATCAAATGAACGTTCTTTTGAGGATATCGAAAAGGAATTTGAAGGAAAAGGCTATGGAGACTTCAAGAAAGCAGTTGCAGATGTAGTATGTGCTAAGTTAGAAGAAATTCAAACACGTTACAATGAAATTCTAAACAGCGATTTAATTGAAACTACATTAGCAAGCGGTGCAAAGAAAGCTGGAGCAATCGCTGAAGAGAAACTAAACCAAGTACAAAAAGCAATTGGAATGGAAATTCTTTAAACCGCAGGATGTGTATTAAATGATACACATCTTTTCTTTATCAAAGAAAAAAGAGTGATTACTCACTCTAGAGGTTTTTGATAATAGTTACCAATGATCTTTTCAACTGCATTTAGTGTCATAAATGCATGTTCATCCGCTTTGCGAATACAACTAATAACTTCAGGTAACTGGTAATTATTCACCGTGATTAACAGCATCGAATGTGGTTGATGCTTAAAAGCACCTTCTACTTCAATACGAGTAATACCATGACGCACTGTACTAAATACAGCATCACATACCTTATCTGCGTGGTCTGTAATGACTTGTACGCGCGTAATCTTATAACGTTGATGCATTGTATTTACAACTTGTGTAGAAACATATTGGAAGATAATGGAGTATAACGCTTTATCCCAACCAAATGCTAAACCTGCAAGCATCAATACAAATGCATTTAAACCAAGTAAATAATTCCATGTAGGTCTCTTTAGTCTTACAGATAAATCAATCGCAATAAAGTCAGTACCACCACTACTAGCATTTGAGCGAAGTGCAAGTCCAATCGCAAAGCCGTTAATCAGACCACCAAATACAGCAATCAATAACATATCCTGTGTAACAATAGGAACATTAATAATAATTGAGAATAGTGCACTGAGTGAGAACCAAAGAATGGAATATAATACAAACTTATGTCCAATACGATTCCAGATAAATAGCACTACTGTAAAGTTCATAATCCAATAGATTACACCAAATGGAATGACAAGACCTAATTGTCTTTCTACTAGCATAACTACAAGTCGTGATATACCAGCAAATCCACCTGGGAATAAGTTACCTGAACTTACAAATGATTCAATCCCAAACGCATATACAAGTGCCGAAAATGCGATGGTAATAATATATTGAATATCTTTCTTTGTAAAAGTAATGTTTAGTTTATGAATAGACATACGAAATTAATCTCCACTACGTACAAGCATTATCATATCATAGTTCAAACAAAAAAGACCCTAAGGTCTTATTGAATATCTAATTTTGTTTCACAACAATAATCATTACATGTATGGCATCCATCATCAGCACATAGAACTTCTAGTGCTCGTGTATCCATTGCGAATGCTTCGATTTCTACCTTCGCATTAAGAGCAATATCTTTCACTGCAACAGCGCTTCTTGCTGGAAATGGCTTTTGGAAGAAACGAGTATAGACTTCATTCATCGCCGCAAACTCTTCCATGTTCTTTACAAAAACTGTTGTTTTTAAAACATAAGACATATTTAAGCCAGCTTCACTTAATAATGCTTCAATGTTTTTAAGAACTTGTTCTGTTTGAATGCGAATGTCATCTGATACAAGTTGACCAGTTGTAGGATCTATTGGTAACTGCCCAGAGATATATATAAAGTCGCCTGCACGAATAGCGGGTGAATATGGCCCTACCGCTACTGGGGCATTGTTTGAACTAATCGTTTCTTGAATCATTGTTTACTCCTCACTATCACTTGTCGAATCATCTGAGAGTGTTGCTAGAAAGTCACGATGCTTTGCTTGTCTTTTTTGCATTAACTTTAGATGCTTGTTACTCGACATTACAAGAAAGCAATACATAGTTAGAACTAGCATAACCAAAATGACTGCTAGTGAGATGAAATCATCAAAGGTTTCTAACATGTAATCACCATCTTTCCTTGTAAGTATACCTATGAATACTGAGGTTGTCCAAATATATGCCTAATCAAATTGTTGTAAGAAATCCTTCCCTTTTATCACCTCAGTATGTGATAGTTCTGGAAAGCCAAGTTGGTCTAAAACTTCATAAACACAAATTGCTACACAGTTTGAAAGATTCAAACTGCGTGCTTCTGCAACCATTGGAATACGTGCACAACGGTCGTAGTTATCATGGAGTATATGCTTATCAATTCCAGTACTTTCTTTACCAAATACTAGATAGATATCCTTACCTTCATCTAACTTGTAATCAAACTCTGAAGGCGTCTTTTCACCATAACGTGTAATGTAGTAATAGGAACCTTCATGCATGTTATAAAATGTTTGCCAATCCGGATAGATTTTATAATCTAATTCCTTTACATAATCCATACCAGCGCGCTTTAAAGATTTGTCTGTAATCTTAAAACCCATTGGCTCAATTAGATGTAGACGACAATTCATTGCCATACATGTACGCATGATATTGCCAGTATTCTGTGGGATTTCTGGTTCATATAAAACAACGTTAATCATACTAACCTTCTTTCAATTTTATGTTTGAAAAACACTAATAATAACTTTAATAAAATAACCATACTTACAAATAATAGTATAATCCCAAAAACAACCGCAAAGAAGAAGTTTGATGGAAACATATTAATCATAATCGAGATATTTGGGTCCAATAAGAACAAATCATTATCAAAGAAAACATAATGAAAATTCATCCAGAACCCATTAAAGTCTACAATTGCATAAATCGCAATAAAGAAAATGATTGATCCTAAGAACAATAAACCATTTCGAAATGCATTTGATAGGATAGTATAACTTTGACTACGATGTGTGAATACCAATAAAGTAAGTATAGCGATACTACCAACTAAAAGAATTGTTCGAATCTTCATTGCATTTAGATAAAGATTTTTAACATCAACCATATGCAATGTTTCGCGCTCATCAAAGATTTCGCGTTCACTACCATTTACTACTTCAATTACTTTAATATCATCTCGTTTATCCTGCATATAATCGAGTAATGCATTCGTTGCGTTCATTAAACCATCTTCTGAAATACCAATACTTTCAGCTGTGTGATTTAAAGAATATTGCCAACGGAAGAACGAACGATTAAAACATAATAAATCAATCGATGTTAATAACAAAGATAAAAATAATGTTAGTCCTGCTAGTGCAGATAATACCTTATAACCCTTCATGTTCCATCCACGCTTCTAAACGAACAACCGCCTTACCACGATGAGAGATACTATTCTTTTCTTCGTTTGTCATCTCTGCCATTGTCTTACCAAGTGGTTCATAGAGGACTATAGGGTCATAACCAAAACCATTTGTTCCAGCAGGCTCTTTAGCGATAAAACATTCAACTGTATCTTCAAATACAACCGGCTCGTGATTTGGTCTTGTAACCGCAATAGCACATACATAACGACAACTACGATTAATTTCATCTTTCATGCGGTCTAAAACAACTTGATTCTTATACGAATATGGCGTGTCATGACCCAGCCAACGTGCACTTTGAACACCAGGTTGTTTATCAAAAGCATCAATCTCTAATCCAGAATCATCCGAGATTGCCATAATATGATACTTATCTGTAATTGCTTGTGCTTTGATGATAGCGTTAGCAGAGAAAGTTGTACCTGTTTCATCAATCTCACCAATATCTGGATAATCAGCTAAGCTTTTCACTTCATAGCCCTTTGGTTCCAACATCTCTTTAAATTCTTTAATCTTACCAGCATTCTTACTAGCAACAACAATTACTTTATCCATTTTGATAAATTCCTTTCATCAGATAATGATAATCTGTATTCTTAAATTCATTTACTGCATTTTGAAATGCAGAACTAAAAGCTGTAACTCTTCCATAGTTGTACACATATGGATCAATATATCTCTTCTTTGCATCTACTATGATATCACCAGCAGCATCTTTCATAACATCTTTTAGCCTTGTGTACTCTTTCCAATCATCTTGTAACACACTGTTATTTAATTTCTGAATTACATCAACTTCTGATAGATATAAATCATCTTCTCTTAAAATATGTGCTTGTAATGCTTTTCGTAAAAGAGTTGCTAATTTCTCCATTCCATAGCGGTCGAAATCACACGAATATATCATGCCACAAGAAAGTGCTCCAAAAGCAAACTCCTCAGCAATTTCTGTATGCTGAAACATGATCTCTTGCATACCTTCTTCATTACAATCTACAATCAAATCTTGATAATATCTCTCAATGTCATCGATTGTGCATATTCGATAATTCAGTAAGTTTCCAAGTGTATACTCCAAACGGTCAGAAGATAATTTAGGAGAATCATTATCTGCAATTGGATATATATGATAATCAGAAACTTCCTCTACTGATATACAATCTCTTAAGAGTTGATTCATAATCACTTTATCTTGAAATAAGATTTGCTTTGTCTCATCTTCTGTAGATTCCTGTGTCAAATAATCTCTTTTTACAAAATCAATCACATGAGAGAATGCACGTGTTGAAATATCATGGAATAAACCAGCTAACGTTTGTTTTTTATCATGCGTAAAATGCCATACAATACACGCAACACCAACACTATGTTCATAGCGTGAATATGATCCATAACTAGAAAATCCAGCATGTGATGTAAACTGCAACCCGCAATTCATATCTACACCTTTTAATCTTTGCATAGACCCTGACTTCAGATATGGATTGATAAAGTTCGGAAAATCTTTTTGGTATATTGTTTCTAATTCAATCATGATAAATATTATATAAAATAAAAGACCTGATTAACAGGTCTTTTTAGGCTGGGATAGAGAGATTCGAACTCCCGAAATGGCTGGTTCAGAGCCAGCTGCCTTACCGCTTGGCTATATCCCAATAGCGCAATAACTATTATAGCGAAAAACCTTTCATATGCAAAGACTTTTTTCTAAGACTACTTGAAGTTATTGCGAATGATTCAATTAAAGAAATGACCTTATTGGTTTGTTACTGTAAAGCCAGCATCTTGGAATGCCTTTACAATAACTGATGGATCAACACCATGGTTAGCAGCTGCCATTAATGGTGTCATAACCTTTGTATGAGGATTATCCTCTACACAATGACGCATACCACCAAACCCTAGAGTTTCCATAATATCTAAGAACTCAGGAATGGATGTAGCTAGTTCATAAACTGATTTTGTTAAATCGATTTCCTTCATATTTACCTCTTTTCCTTTGATATTTTAGCAAGAATTGTTTATTTACGCATTTAATATTATCTTCTGCATTGTTATAAACACACAAAAAGCGTAAAATATATAAGAATAAAAGGAGTATTAAAATGGCTATTAGAACAAGATTTGCACCAAGTCCAACCGGCTATATGCATATCGGTAATTTACGTACTGCATTATATGCATACCTAGTTGCAAGAAAAGATCCTGAAGGTGTTTATATCCTTCGTATCGAAGATACTGACCAAGGACGTTTAGTAGAAGGTGCCACAGATATTATTTATGACACATTAAAAGCTTGCGGTCTAAAACATGATGAAGGACCAGATAATGGTGGTAACTTTGGACCATACGTACAATCTGAACGTGTACGTAGCGGTCTATATCTTAAATATGCAAAGGAACTCATTCAACGTGGTGGAGCGCATTATTGCTTCTGTGATGAAGAATTAATTGCTGCACAGCGTGAACTTCAGGAAGCTCGTGGAGAATCCTTCAAATTTGATGATCCATGTAAGTTATTAACAATCGAAGAATGCGAAGCTAGAATTGAAGCTGGTGAGAAGTATGTTATTCGTCAAACTATTCCTGAAACAGGAACAACGTACTTTGATGATGAAGTATTTGGACGTATCACAGTCGAAAACAATACATTAGATGAACAGGTACTAATCAAGAGTGATGGCTTCCCTACTTATAACTTTGCAAATGTTATCGATGACCATTTAATGGGCATTACTGATGTTGTACGCGGTATGGAATACTTATCCTCTACTCCTAAGTACAACTTAATCTATAACGCGTTTGAATGGGATATCCCAAGATATATTCACTGCCCACCAGTTATGAAGGATGAACATTCTAAGTTATCCAAACGTAATGGTGACGCATCCTTCCAGGACTTAGTTGAAAAAGGATATTTACCTGGTGCTATCTTAAACTACATTGCTTTACTAGGTTGGTCCCCAACAGAAGACCGTGAAATCTTTACATTAGATGAGTTAGTACAAGCATTTGATGTAAAACATATTGGTACTTCTGGAGCGATTTTTGACCCTGAAAAACTCAAATGGGTTAACGGTATGTGGTTAAGAAATATGGATCTTGACTCTTATGAGAAGCTAGTTACTCCATACATCGATCAAGTTGTTAAAGGTAACTTCAACCGTAGACAAATTGCGGCTATCTTACAACAACGTGCACAAACATTAGCAGAGATTCCTGAGATGTTAACATTCTTTGATAACTTCCCTTCTTATTCCAATGATTTATTCATTAACAAGAAGATGAAGACAGATCCAGAGATTGCATTAAAGTCCTTGCAGGCATCATATGAAGCTTTAAAGAACCAAGATGATTGGTCTGAAGAAGCGCTACATACAACATTACTTGCACTACCTGAAAAGTTAGAAATGAAGAATGGACAAGTTCTATTCCCATTACGTCTTGCGATTACAGGTATGCAGTTTACACCAGGTGGTGCGATTGAGATTAGTTCTATTCTTGGCAAAGAAGAAACCCTACGCCGCCTAGAATTATCAATCAAACAGCTTCAACAACAATAATAATGATGGTAATTTAAAATAGCGTGGGGTTTTCAAAAAACACGCAATAAAATCCCATGGGGATAGATTTTATAAAAGACAATTCCAAAGAGTGATTTTCTACGGGATTGTCTTTTTGTCTGGAGAGTAACAATGTATTTATTATTTTTTCTGTTTACGATTGTATGCTTGAATGTTTGATGTCAATGAGAAGCCAATCCTGTAGTTGAGTGCGTAAATAACACGTGCTCTGAATCTTTCGAAATTACTGAGACCATTTGATATCATAATAAATTCTCGCATCTTTTGATTAAGACTCTCAGCGAGTGCATTAGACTGTTTTCTATCTTCTGTTGGTCTTTGAAATGAATTGCATATTTCTTCAAACCAATTTTCCAATAAATGAATGAACTCGCTATAACATACCAGTCTAGATTCTTTAAAATACCTAATTAAATCTGTGAGTTCTTCAATACATTCTGGATAAGTAGAGTTTCTATTAAAATATCTATAATCTTCTTTTAATTCATACGCTCGTTTAAGTATAGGATTAAGATTAAGAAGCGCGTTATATAGATCTCGATAGTTCATCTTCTGACGAAAGAAATGATTATATTTAGGTTCATTGTCCAGAAAACAATCTGTTTCCAAGAGGTGGTGAAAGTGTTTGAGTAGATAGTAAGCAGGACTTTCTTTAGGAACCTGGTTCATTAAAGATACACGTAATTTGGTAAAACAATCAGAAAGATGTTTGACTACATGGAAAGGATCGACGGATATCTTACAGTTTGGAAAGTATTTGAGAGAGACTTGTTTATAGGGTTCCCACATATCTATGGTTACATATAAGACACGTTTTCGCTCTTCTAAAGGTATCTTCTCAAGATGGGTTGATAATGTTCGCTTTGAACGATCGGGTAACAATTCATTAAGAACGCGAGCATCATTATCTACAAAAGAACATAGATATGAACCACCATATTTGGCCATATTAGAATGAAGCTCATCAATTCCTAGATTGGTTGGTAGAGTTAACCTTGGGACTTGAATGAAACTATCAGCATATAGTTGGACGGTAGTAACTGAGGTATTATACCTTTCGGCAATATCTTTATAGGATAGATGTAGATTTTGAAAGTCGGCGGCAATCTTATACAGTACAGCATAGGT
>NZ_CAUVCV010000021.1:0-17878 GCF_963550625.1 uncultured Solobacterium sp. | reverse complement strand
TAGCTACTTCTTCTGTATCTGGATATCCATCTCCATCGTCATCTGTATCTGTAACATCTGGTGTTCCATCACTATCAGTATCACGCTGCACAGTAATCTTGAAAGTCTTTGTGGATGTATTACCTGCTTCATCCTTCGCTTCTACTGTAACAGTGAATTCACGTGTTTCTTCTGTTGATGTCCAGTCTGTAACTGTAGGTGTACCACTAATCTTCTTTGTGGTTGGATCGTATGTTACACCATTTGGTAAATCTTTCACTGTGATTGTTGCGTTAGGATCATCTGTTGTAACTGTAATCTCACCAATTGGATTACCTTCTACAACTGTCTGATCAGAAATTGTTGTAATTTCAGGTGCCTTAACATCCTTCCATACAGCGAATACTTCTTTCGCATCAGTGATGTTTGTTAAGATATTTGCTTCTGCAGCAGTCGCAGATGCACTAGAAGCCCAACCTAAGAATTGATAGCCATCTCTTGTTGGTTCTTCTGGCTAAGTTGCTGTACCACCTACTGCATTTACTACTTTGTCTGTATCTGTTCCATCTGACCACTTACCACCATTTGTATCAAATGTAACCTTAATTGCACCAACATTTACCTTTGTATCAGATACCATTGGATTATTTCCATCTGGAGAATATGCTACAAGGATAACCTTATCCCCATCATTGAATGTTCCAGCTGGTACGTTCACAGTGAAGTTACCATCTGTTAAATCAGAGTAAGGAATCGTTGTTTGTGCCTTGACTGGTTGTGTAGTGTAGTCTGTATCATCCGCAACATACTTATATGCTTTTACAATTACGTTACCAGCATCTGTATTTGTAGCTGTTAGATTTGTACTAGTATCAGCAGGATTTGGATGAATTGTCTTAGGAACTGTACCAATGATTTGTTGAGGACTGTTCGCTTCAATATTTGTTGTAGTTACATTTGGTTTTACTACAAGATAGGATTTCGCATCCTTTGGATCGGTATGATCAGTGAGATATTCTTGTCCATCTGGTACACCATCACCATCTGTATCTACATTGAACTTATCTGTACCAATTTCATCTTCCACAAAGTCATATAAACCATCCTTATCTGTATCTAGTACTTGTAAGAATGCAGTTGAATATGTATTCTGGATAATCTTATTTGGTTTACCACCATCTGGTTTTCTTATTCCTTTAAACGCATTTGTGGAATCAACGAAGTCAGCGGTCAACCAAGATTCAAAATTAAGTTGTTGGTTGTTCGTTGTAATATAGTTATTCAAAGCCTCCGCAAACTGTTGATTTGTTACATTACTCTTTAACTTATATTCAATTGTGTAAGATCTTCTTTGACCTAATGCACCGTAGAATACTTGGGAATCAAGCGTACTTCTTACTTGATTAACCTTATTCCAATCACCACCAACAATACTTAGTTCTGGAGTATCCTTAGTAGAGATAACACCATTACCATTAGGATCAACCACAAGTTTAATAGGATTAGAAGCTGTAATATTTCCAGTTGGAGTAGATACACCAAGTGTTACATTATCTGTATCAATATACTGTAATAATTCCTGTGGAATTACTTCATTGATATAAAGAACCCATCCACTATTAGCCTGTAAGAAGTTTTGGTCAGGCTTAAATGATACAGTAGATTTAATTGTCTTCGTTTCTGCATCATAAGATACAATCTTACCTGTATGACCACCAGAGAAATTACCATCTTTCGACTTTGTTCCATCATTTTCAAGTAAATTTAGACCTGTACCAAGGTAATTTTCATTTCCGCTGGAAGAGTTTGTAGGAAGTGCTGGCATATTTGGATTATTCTTTAGAATAAATCCGTTGTCATAACCACCCTTATCAGCCTTACCATCAGATCGAACCCATACTGTTGTAAAGTCAATTTTCTTGGATGCCAAGCCTAAGCTATCGAGTGTTTTACCATTTTTTAGCTTAATTACGATATCTCTATTTGTAATAACACCAATCAAACCAGACTGTAATGTTTGATTGTTAATCGGAACTTTCCATAATGCACCTTCTGCTTCTTTCTCAAACGCAGTTCCATTAATTGTTATGGATTCAATCTCTTTATAGAATTCATCATTAAAGAAATTTAGTAAAAATCTTCCATTATATGGACCTTTATCTGTTCCACCCCAGCTACCTGGAAGTTTTGCCCACTTCGTAACGGTTAGGTAAATACCATTACTATCTTCTTTTTTGAACTCTGTTCTTGCATAATCCAATACACCATCCGTTTCGCCAGCTAACGTATAGTTAACTTGGTTATCCATGGATCTTGTTTGAATTCCTTGTGCAGAAACTTTTATCGGACTTAAAAACAATGTACAACCCAATACCGCTGACATGAGTTTAAACGATAGTTTCTTTGCATTACTACGCTTTTTTGTTTGTTTAATATTTCCAAAAATACCACTAATACCCATAGTTCTTCTCCTCCAAATCATCAAAGGACTACAAAAAGTGTACTTTGAAGCGCTTATACTATAACATGGATTATTTGTAAAATATAATTCGTTTTTGTTTTTTATTTAGTGAAATTGTTAATTTTTGAAAATAATGATTCTATTTACAGAAAGTTAATTTGAAATAGTTAAAATTACATGAAGTATCTGATACATACTTTTAGACAAACAATAATAATTGTGTTTTACAAAAATATTTAGTGATTTTCATGATATTATAGTTTAGACTTATATTATACGTTTTTCCAAATTTTTATATACACCTTAATATTGATATGCTATATTATCACCGTTTCAAATAAAGGAAAAGTAAGAAAAAATATGAACATGAGAAAAGTTATAGCAGTAATTATATCTATTATATCAATCAGCCTACTAGCACTCACAAACGTATCTGCTAGTTACATGCCTACTAACCCAATCGACAAAGATGTAGACGGTCAACCTGCTGGAGAGGAATATAAAGATAAATTTGAATTTGTATTAAAAGATCCAGAAGGCAATCTTGTCGGTCCAACAATCAAAAATAACACCCCTGCCAACTTTGACAGTGATGGCAACCCTACATATTATTATGGTGAATTCTTTCTGGGATACGAGGTTGATAACTACTTGAATCATCACCAACTAGATCCAACAAAATCATATGTAACATTTACATTAGAAGAAGTTCAAACAAATGTACCGAATATGAAATTCGACTCAAAAGTATACAACATTAAGGTATATTATACTGTTATTCCTAATCCATTTGGTGGACATAATAACTTTCTTTACATGGAAGTTGATGGAGAACTATACGACTTAGTAGGAGAAAGACTAATTCAAAATCCTGATGGAACTTTTACTACAGATTATGGTAATTTGCTAAGATTTAAGTTTAATAATACAACAATCCACTTTGTAAATCACACTGTCAATAAACTATGGGAAAATGGTTCTGAATCTTCTGTTGAAGTTCAATTATTGAAAGATGGTACTCCTTATGGTGCACCAGTAGAACTAAATGATGCCAATGCTTGGACATACACTTGGCAACAGCTTGATGATAGTTATACATGGTCAGTTGTAGAAGTAAATATCCCTGAAGGCTATCAAGCAACAACTGTCGTTTCTGCAGATGGCTTAACAACAACTATCACAAATACCAAGACCGTTACACCTGCTGTAGAAGATCCTGCGAACCCTACAGATACTACAGTTACTCCAAATAAACGTGGAGAAAGTGTTAAGACAAGTGATTCATTCAATGCTCTTGCATGGTCACTCATCTTAGGTACATCTTTTGTAAGTATATTGTTTACAATGTATATCAGAAGAAAAACACAAAATGAACATTCATAAGATCAAATATTTAGCAGTACTATCAATGATTCTTGACCATATGGCATCTGTATTATTTGCACCAGATGCCATTGGCTATATTATTCTAAAACTAATCGGTCGTATTGCAGCACCAGCAATGTGCTTTGCATTAGCAGAAGGTTTCATTCATACTTCTAATCGTAAAAAGTATTTCTTGCGACTTATCATTTTTGCGGGTATTTCACAAATTCCCTACTCCTACTACATGAGTGGCAGTGTATGGTTTCCAACCGGGAATATGTTATTTACATTAGCTTGCTCTTTCTTACTTCTAGAAGTTGTAGAACACCATAAGTGCTTAGGAATTCTTTCGATACCAATCGTAATCAGCATTTTATATATAGCAACCTTCACAGATTGGTTTATCTTCGGACCACTCTTTACTCTATCCTTTTATCTAAATAAAGGAAATAAAGACTTACAAGCATTGTGTCATGCATGCATAAGTTTTCTAAGTCTAGGTTATTCTGCATATGTATGCATGCAACAAGGTCTTCCATGGTATTCTCAAGTTTGGCAAATTGGTGTAATTCTTTTCGTTCCAATCATATATTTGTATAATGGAAAGCCAGGTAACAAATCCACTTTCAACAAATGGTTTTTCTACCTATTCTATCCCCTACACTTGCTCGTAATCGGAATAATACGTTCAAGATTATAAGTTGTATTTCTAAACAATTAAATTAGTTAAATAAGTTCTAACTAATATATAGTTTTTAACATGTAGTGGTTAGTAATTTAATAACGATTTATTTTAATAGCGATCTACTAGTAATAGTAGATCTTTTCATTTTGTTTTTATGATTATACCTAGTACTTACAGTACACGGTTCAAATTTATAATCTACTTATAAAATCATAACTCTTTTGTATAGTAGTATCGCTTACCTGTATATGGATATTCTTTTAATGCAAACACCTCTTTATAACCATGTTTTTCGTAAAATTCTGGTGCTTGAAAATGAAATGTATTAACAAAAGAATACTTACACCCTCTATTGAATGATTCAAGTTCTGCCATTTTAAGAATTTTTGAACCTAGACCTTGTCTTCTAACATCATCTCTTACATACAAATATTCAATCTCAAGCCAATACCCAAAAGTCTCCGCTACAATTCCAGCAATTAAATTCCCATGATCATCTTCTATATAAATGTTAAGGGATTCACTCTTTGACGGTTCTCTATTAGAACGATTATATGCACGGATTAAATTTGCTAGTTCTTGAGCTTTTTCAGATTTAATATTTTCTAATTTCAATTTCATACTATTCTCCATATTTTAAATTCATTCGCTACAAAGATTTAATATCTTTGGACTGACCAATTCATGAACGTTTAATTAATAAATATATTCCTAAATTATCTATATTATGACTATCCCATCAACATAACCATCGATCCACTGATTTGTTTCAAAAAGACTTCACAATTTATAGAGCGTATATTGAAATGTATCATATTTAGCACAATCATAAATGACTCGCATATCTCCAGTTTAAAGATAAATACGAGTCAATTTATTATTTTGTATTCTTTCCTTTAAATAATAATACACGATCATCAGTTTGAATCAACGTACTACCTGTTGCAGGTATAATTTCATCATTTCGATTGATTGAAATAATCAACTTATTATCTGGTAGATTTAAATCACGAATATATTTATGATTCCATGCATGATGTTCTGTTACCGTAAATTCTATGAGGTCTTGTCCATTTGGGTCAAAGTATTCTTCTCCACTCCAAACAATAATATCATGTGGTTTTAATACAAGACTTCCATTAGGAACCAATGGTTTCTCATCACGTATTACCTTCGCAATGATCAAATGTTTATCTAAAGATATATCTTTAATCTGTCGATGTGCAAGAATACCACCTTCATCAACTACTGACTTTACAAATGTAATATTTCCTTTTCCTACATAATAATTAAATGTTCTTAATACTTCATTATGAGGATCAATCATGTGTAACTTTTCAGTTACCCACTTCATAGAGGAGCCTTGTATGAGTGATGATATTAAGCAGACTCCAAAGACGATATGAAAAATATCCACAGAACTTGATGTATACTGATTTACTACCATGATTGCAAATGCAATCGCAGCTGCACCACGAAGTCCTCCCCAAGAGACTAGCCACTTTTGATTTAATTTCAAATCAAACGGTATCATCAAACCAAATACTACGAGTGGTCTAACAATAAAGATAAGTATAACTGCAATGACAATTGCAAAGAATAAGTTTGCTAAGATATGTGCAGGTGTAGCTAGTAATCCTAAGATAAAGAACAATAGGATATTCATAATGTTAGATACACCATCAAAGAAGAACGTTACCTCTTTCTTTGCGATAAATACTTGATTTCCTAAAATCAAACCGAGGATATAGACGGTTAAATATCCATTTCCATTTAATAACTCACTAATCGAGAAAGATAATAGTACAATCGCAATGATAAAGACAGTAATAAATCCACTCTTTTGAAGGTCTGTATACTCCATGAACTTACGAACAACATAGGCAACGATGACACCAATGAGAATGCCCCAGAAAATCTGGAAAAATAACATTGTGCTAATAGAAATCTGTTCCCCTTTAATTAAAGCTAAGAAGATACAAGTCAGTGTAAACGCCATTGGGTCGTTTGAGCCACTTTCAAGTTCTAAAAGAGATGCTGTATTGTACTTTAAATTCAAATTCTTTGAAGAGAGAATATTTGATACAGACGCATAATCCGTAGAGCCAATGATAGAACCTATTAATAAACTCTCTAACCAGCCAAAACGAAGAATAAAATGAATCAACGTACCCGTTAGTAATGACGTAAAGATGACTCCCAATGTGGATAGAATTAATGATTCGATTACAACAGTTCTTCCTGCTTTCCAGTTTGTACCAAAACCACCATAGAAAATAATGATTAGTAGTGCTATTTTTGAGAAGTTTTCTGCAAACTGATAATCTTCAAACTTATACCCAATAAGACTACTTATGATACCTAAAGATAAGAACAACATCAAAGAAGGAATTCCGGACTTCTTTGCTATCTGAACTGCTATCAGAGCAGCTAGTAATATGACTGATATATAAAACATACTCTATCCACCCCCTGTTGTTGTCATTCTATCAAAATTCAGTATATCTTTCAAAACAAAGATATACATACATGCATGTATCAGTAATGTATTATTCCTCTACCACAATAATTCTTTTTAAATTACTATAATAAAATATAGATGCAGTGAAGACGATTGCAACAAACACAGCTATAATACCTGGCACCAAAAGACCACTTGAAGGATCAAAACCCTTAAAAACAATGTACCCACCACGAACTAATCCATGGAACACCATCGCCGCAATAATACCAGAAATAAAGACATGTAAGCATGTTCTTCTTAATAACCTTTTCTTTGCGGATTCAACCTCATCAGCCGTTACCTCCATCTTATTTAAACCTAGTTTCATGATAAGAGCTTCTTGTTTAATCTGAGAGTAAATAAAACTGATTAATAGAATTGGCGTTAAACAATCTCGATTAAAGCAAATAGATAAAATCCAACCACCAACCATACTAAAACTAAATAACATGTACATATTGTTTCCAAAGTTAGACAATTCTTGTTTTACATACTCATCTAATTCTGTTGTGATGCCATAAAAATATTTAATAAATTCTAATTGTAAATTCTTTTTCATTTTTGTTCTCCTGTTGTAGTATTCCAAAATAAGGAATTTAAATCTGTGTGTAACGCTTTTGCAAGTTTAATACATAGTTCTAAACTTGGATTATATTTATCATTTTCAATCATATTGATTGCTTGCCTTGATACATCTATCTCTCTAGATAACTGTAATTGAGACATATTTAGTTTGACTCGAAATTCTTTTACACGATTCATAATCACCTCTATAAATGTCAAATATATTTGATATACATAAAGTATCATATGTTTATATCTATGTCAAATATAATTGACATGAATATAAAGAAAAACTATAGCTAACTCATATTAGCTATAGTTAAAATACATATTCAATAATGAAACTACTTAATTAAACCAAACAGATCATTTAATGCTTCTGCCATTGTTGGATGTGTGAAGATTTGATTTGCAAGTGCTGTATATGGTTGCTTTGCAATCATTGCAGTAACGACGATATTGATTACTTCATGAGATTCTTCACCAAATAATACAGTACCTAAAATCTGATTTGTATCTGCATCTACAATTGCCTTATAAATACCTGTTTGATTACCAAGAATCTTAGCCTTTGGAATTGCAGTCACTGGTAATGTGGCTACCTTGATGTTATATCCAGCCTGACGAGCTTCCTTCTCACTTAAACCAACTCTGGAATAAGTTGGATGTAAGAATGCAGAGAATGCAATTGGCTGTCTATCATTTCTCGTATAAGAACCACTACCATCTAAATAGCTCTTTACAATACGATAGTCATCTAAAGAAATGTAAGTAAACTGTGGTCCACCATTTACATCACCCATCGCAAAGATATGTGGCTTATTTGTTTGTAGGTGTTCATTTACATTCACAAATCCACGTTCTGAAACCTCAATACCTGCATTTTCTAAATTGAGTTCTTTTGTATTTGGAGTTCTACCTGTCGCAACAAGTAATACATCTGAAGAAATCTTATTAGCTTCTCCATTTACTTCATAAGATAGAGTAACTGTATTTTCATCTTGTTCAACCTGCTTTGTGTCCGCTCCAAAGATAAATTCAACACCTAACGATTTATAGGATTCAAGTACAGCAGTTGCTACATCATCATCTTCTCTCGCAAGTAGTTTTTCTGCTTTATCGATAACTGTAACCTTTGTACCAAACTTTGCATATGTAGCCGCAAATTCAAGGCCAATGAAACCACTACCTAAGATTGTTAATGTCTTAGGGAAATCCTCTAGATTCATAAGTGTTTCACTCGTATGAATTCTCTTACCTACTTCTAGACCTTCTACAGAAGGAATAAATGGCTTAGCACCTGTATTGATATAGATACGATCAGCAGATATTTCCTCTACTCCATTTGCTGTCTGAATATTTACTGTATGTTCATCCTTGAATGAAGCAAGTCCATCAAGTACTTCAACATTACTATTCATCGCAACCTTGTCATAGTTTGCCTTATTGAGTTTAGCAATCAAAGCTTTCTTATTGATAACTGCATTCTGATAGTATTCTTCATCGTTTACTTGACTGTAACTTCTACGATCTGCTGCAGTTGCTAAAAACTTAGAAGGAATACATCCAACATTGATACATGTACCTCCATACATATTAGATGACTTCTCAACTAATATAGTTTTTTCACCTTTATTGCCTAAGTAATTTGCTAGTGTTTTACCAGCCTTACCAAAACCAATAATAATATTTGTTACTTTCTTATTCATAATTAGATACCTCTCTACTTCCGATTATAGACCTACTGATTAAAATTCTTTGTTAAAATGCTCAAAACTTAAAAAAACCTTTATTCTTTCTTCATCAGAATAAAGGCATTGAACTTAGGTTTTGAATCGTATCATGAATTCGTTTAATCGTCTGTTCTCTGTAGCCAAGCCATGATTGAATTAACAACTTCCTTTGGCTTTTCAACGTATATTTCATGATTTGTATCATTTATAAATTGAATAAAGATATGATTCATATTCTCTTGGTTAGCTTCAATTTTATTCTTCTTGTATTTATATACAAAGTCAGGTTGATCTGATAACAGTAATAATGTTTCTGTATTCAAACCAGCATGGAAGATATCAATATAATGCTCTCGAAGTAAGCTCGTTAGTTTAGATATCGTTTCCGCATTCATATCCAGGTTATTTTCTGTAATATAAGATTTTGTCATAACAATATCTTCTTCAAGCGTTATATTCATCAAATCATAATCGATGATACCTGCATCTAAGATGATTAGTTTTCTTGCTTGTAAGAAAGAATGATAACGAATTGCTATATCAGCACCCATCGAAAAAGCAATTACATTAGATCCAATTGGAATCTCACTTGATAACCATTCTATCAAATCTTGTTCACACTGAATCTTTACATCTCGGTTTGAATACTGTCCTGGTATATCAATAAATTGTACTTCATAACCGATTTGATTCATCTCTTTTTCAAAGTCTTGAATCGATTCTTTTGTACTACCTAAACCTGAAATAAAATAAAACTTCTTCATCTTTCTCCTTATATTAATTTGTATAAGTCAACTATATTATCATTCAGATGAAAATATAGTTTGCAAAGCAAAGTAAATTCAATCATCATTCATACTACTCGTTCTTTAAAATATCCGGAAAGTTCCCTATAAGGAAGTGTCTGTAATCGGATTGATTGGTTGATTTTTCATATTCTTCTTTAATAATTTCTATAATTCTGTTCTTACGTTTTTCTGATAAATCTTCGTAGCGAAGAACTGTAATCAATCCATCTTTTTCTGCTTGTAAGATTGCCTCGTATGCATCTGGTATATATTCTACATTTATCACATTCACTTCTTCAGAGCTTGATATTGCATCTGGAATCTGAAGATTATATCCAGAGTCTTTTACGTCTTTTGCAGAATAGATATATCCAGAAACACCTTTATACGTATTAATTAATGCATTCGGGTAATATTCTTCTAGTCTTAGACGACCATCTTCATTAAATCCGTAAGGCCCCCATTTATGCCATTTACCATCATAGATAAAGCCACTATCTTTACAATACTTTTCTATTGCATTGCTTAAATAAACAAGTACATTTTCTCTTTTTGTAGAAAAATACACTAAAAGAATATCGTGGTTAGAAACACGTGGTTCTAAAGTTGTTATGCCTTCAATCTGCGATGCATGATAGAACATATTTACTCTATCTCCTTATTTTCTCGATAGAAACATTCCATATTCTTTTGGAATTTCTATAATACCTTGTTTTTCATAGTTGGAAATCAGTCTATATAACTCTTCTTCCGAATAATTTTGCCAATCATTCATTTCTTTAAATGATTGGATATATTCCACTAAATCAGAATGATCGCTAATGCGTAACTTATCTACATACTCCAACTTTACCACACTAGAAAACCAATGCTCGAGTATGTCTTCACCATTTTGTAAGGTAAATGTATGTTGACGTTCTGTTTGAACGTTTAACATATGGTTAATGAATGATTCAACACCATTCTCACCATACGTAGCACAGTAGAATATTCCATTGTTTTTTAATACTCTTCTAATCTCTGATAAAGCCTTATCCAAATTTGGAATATGATACAGCATCATATTTGCAATAACGATATCAAATCGTTCATCTTCATATGGTAACTCTTCCGCATTTACAACCTCATAATGAATATTTGAATGTTCTCCAATATTGGCTTTAGCTTCTTTAATCATGCCTTCAAATAAATCTGTAAAATATACCTCTTTGCAAGCATGAAGTAGATTTGTATGTTCTTTCCAAGTAATACCTGTACCACAACCAAGTTCTAAAATTGAAGATCTCTTCTTGATGTCATAATGCTTTACAATCCAATGATTAAAACCTTCTTTATTTGTAGAATAAAGTTGATGTAATCGAATACGGATATTTAGTTTATCTGGATTTTTGTATTGTGTATTTACTGTATCTGTCGTAACTAATTTATTCATTTTCTTCTATATACCTTTGTTTTCTCTTCTTTTGTCAGTAATACAATATTCTCTACATGTGGTGTAAAGCCAAAGAGATCAACTGGCACAATCTTCTTAATCTGATATCCAGCTTTCTTAAGAGGTTCGATATCTGTAACTTGTGTGTATGGATTACAAGAAATATATACAACTCTATCTGGAGAAAGCTGTGCTAGTTTATGCATGAATGGTAGTGTCATTCCAGATCTTGGTGGATCTAGAATTACGACATCTGGTGTTGTATCCATACGTTGAATAAACTCTGCCACATCTGCTACATAGAATTCTGTGTTTAATAATTTGTTGTGCTTCGCATTGTTTTTAGCATCTCGGATTGCTTGCGGATTAATTTCAACACCGATTACATGCTTTGCACTTTGGGCTGCTAGTAAAGAGATTGTTCCAATACCACAACACGCATCTAGTACCACATCAGTATCTTTAATCTTCGCAAGTGATAGTGCTGTACGATAGAGTACTTCTGTTTGTTCAGGATTAACTTGATAGAAGGACTTTGATGAGATACGGAACTCTAATCCACCAATACGGTCAGTAATATAACCAGGACCATATAATACTCTTTCATCCTTTCCAAGTATCATAGATGTACGAGCACGATTAAAATTCAGGATAATTGTTTTAATCTGTGGAAATTTCTTAACAAGTGCGTTTACGAAGTTCTTTGAACTTGGTAGTCCTTTTGAGCCAATCACAACATCAAGTAAAACATCATTGGTTGATTTTGAGATACGAATATATGCATGACGTAACGTACCCCTACCACTATCTTCATCGTAAATTTCTATACGCATAGATTCTGCTAACTTACAGATAGTCGTAAGAATTTCATTTGCGAGTGTATGTTGAATCAAACACATCTCACTTGGTACTTTACGATGACTATTTTCTTCATACATGCCTGCATAGATTCTATTTGTCTTTTTATCTCTAGCGAAGCTTGCATAAATTTTATGACGATAGTGATACGGATCTTTCATTCCTAGTACAGGTTCAACTGCTTTGGTATGAAATATCTTACGCATATCTTCACGTTTCATTTTTAATTGTTCTTCATATGGGACATCGATGTATGCACATCCACCACACTTTTTACTCACTGGGCAATACTTCATAATGTCACCTCTTTTAATGTATATACAACGTTATCTGTTACTTTACGCAAAACATCATAGGATTGATGACCATTAGCGATTAGTACACAATCATGAATGCCAAGTGCTTCCGCGACTTCTTTATCGTGAATAGTGTCACCAATATACTTACATTCAGATGGTTCCACATCACTCTTTTCCATCCAAATCTTTGCCATCTCAACTTTTGAGGCCGCAAGCATATTATCAATTCCTAGAATTTCATCAAAGTATTGGTCAATTCCTAGCAACTTGCACTGCTCTACAAGTTTATCGTGACGAGAAGCGGATAGAATGACATTGCGATATCCAAGTTGGATTGCCTTTTCTATCGTAGTAATAAAATCATCCATCAAAGAACACTCATCAAAGCGACGATCATATTCTTGATTAAATTCAAGAGATACTTCTTCATAGCTTTCAGTATCAAAGGTATATCCAATATGGTAATAATAGTTAATAACTGGAAACGAGAATGTATTGAGATAGTCCTG
Organism: uncultured Solobacterium sp.; assembly: GCF_963550625.1. Lineage (GTDB taxonomy): Bacteria > Bacillota_I > Bacilli_A > Erysipelotrichales > Erysipelotrichaceae > Bulleidia. Next base: position 4,702 of record NZ_CAUVCV010000021.1, on the reverse strand, counting down.
TTTTGTGACAGGATACTTCTCCATCCCCCTCTTTTTTAACATTTCATTTTCAATCGATAGGCACAATTGTAAATCATCTAAAATTGTACCATTGAAGTCCCAAATTAAAGTTTTCATGGATTAATTATATCATTACTTTTAGCAACCAATGAAAAAAGTCAGACCATTCGTCTGACTTTTCATGATTAACGTAATTTCTTTCTGATAACTTGTGCCGCTATTGCTACTACAATGACTGCTCCAACAAGTAATACAACTGACTGTGGTGTTGTCTTAGGCTTTGTTTCTGTCTCAGTTGTAGCTTCTTTGCCTTCAGATACTGTATATGCAATGTGTGTTGCCTTTGTAGTAAATACATACTTATCATCCTTTACTTCAGCTGTAATTTCATTTGTGCCATCTGTAAATGTAGGCTTGCCATTGAAAGCTGCTGTAGGAATAGAATATGTTAAGTCTTGTTTTACTTCCTCAACTGGATTTCCATAGTGGTCTACAATATTGAGTTCACCAGACATCATATCTTCGCCAGGTGCAACGCTTAACTTCATTCCAATTTCTGCACTATCCTTAGGTACTAAAACTTCTGATCCTGAAAATGCTGCGCTTGCACGCTTACCAAAGAACTTAATTGTATAGTCGTTTTCTTTGATATACTTTTTAAACTTCTCAAGGATTTCCGCATGGATTTCCTTCATTGTCTCATATGCCTTTGTTGCATCTTCATGGTTTTTAGCTGTTGCTTCATCAGCTGTTAACATTGTTGTAACAGCGTTCTTGATCTCTTCACTTTCGAGTGCTTCAATCTTCTTAGTAGCGATTGGTTGGAATTCATCACGATTGTATTCAATCATGAATAAAGTATCCATTGCTAACCAATATACAGAATCTTCATTAAATTCATTGTTTTCATTCTGTGCCTGTGCAATACCAGAATTCTGATTTGGATAGTATGCCACAAATGGTGAAGTTAATGGAGAACCTAATGCTAACCACATTGTTCCTGGATATTCTTCCGTTGCATTTGCAGGAAGATGATAGATATGTGCTTCCATTGTATTACGGTTACCGATTGGATATAGATTTCCACGACCTAGATCATCTGCTACTTCGTTAATAGTTTCCAAACGATTACGTGTAAATGCCATCGCATCTGCTAATGTAATCTTCTTTGAAGTTGTCTGTAAGAATGGATATACATCCCCCTCAAACTTCGCATCCGGATTGAATTGCTTAATACCTGAACATACACGTGATTCAGTACTTTCAGATAGTTCAGGTAATGCATAAGAAGAATATAAATCGATCGTACGAGTTAATTCATCTCCCTTGAATGTCTTAGCATCTGTTGCGACTTTAAAGATATCCTTGGAATAAATATAATTTCCATCTTCTGAAATGTTATAGTTTTCCTTTTCTTCTCCTACGGTTAATCTGCACTCATTCAACCAGAATGAATTAGGGAATACGGAATACTTATCACGTGGATAGCGCATAGCCACAAATTGGTGACCGGTATAGATTTCCATGTACCAAAGTTCATTATGATCTGCTACGACTAGACCATTGCCTTCTCCTGCACCCTTTGTTGCGACTTCTTGTGCGATAAATTCAACTGCTTGTCTTGCATTGTCACAACTGCCTAATACTGCTGTTGTGATGATAGCCTCTGTAATACCGATTGGCTTTGTTGTATCTGTGCCATCCATGTAAGGATCTACACCTAATACATTTTCATTTGCACTAGCGGAAACCGTCATATCCGCAATTAGTCCTTTTTCATTAAATCCTGTTTCGTCAAAATTACCATATTCTGGTGTTGTATCGCTGACGGACGTATAGCGATAAGAATCATGTGCAAACGTAAAGGAATACCCCTTATCTGGATCTACAGAAACGTCCTTGATAGTTTCACCAGCTTTATGTTCTCCTGCTTGGTGGACTTTATACACTTTATTATGATTGACTTCTAAGTCTTCTGTACGTCCAAAAATTGTACTACCATCTTCTGTTAAATCGCCGCCGATAATGACACCGGTACATGCATACGCTGAAATGATACTGGATGAGGCTACTAAAATAGCTATTGATGCGCTAAATAGCCTTGAAATACATTTTTTCATTTTATTATTCCTCCAATGATTTTATAAACAGAGTGTAAGAAGATTGAATTCCTCCCTTCTAGTAATCTTCTTCTTGGTAATTTCATTATAGGAAATCCTGCTACAGAAATGTGGAAATATGCTTTCGTCTTTCTTGTATATTCTCGTATGAAAAAAGTTACTCCCATTTGGAAGTAACCTAAGCTTTCTTAACTTGTTCTAACCAAAGCTCAGCACTGGCATCAGATGGCATACGCCAATCTCCTCTTGGAGAAAGTGTAACTGACCCAACTTTTGGACCATCTGGTAAGCAACTACGTTTGAATTGCTGGCTGAAGAAACGCTTGAAGAATCGTAACATTGCCTCACGTACTTCTTCTTTCTCTAATTCTGGATATGCTGTTAATGCTAAAACCATGATCTTTTCTGGTGAATAGCCATAGCGTAATACATAGTATAGGAAGAAGTCATTAAGATCATATTTACCAATCTTATCTTCAGTCTTCTGGGCAATCTTACCATTTTCATCATGTGGTGTTAGTTCTGGTGAGATTGGTGTATCACAGATCTTTAAGAGTACTTCTTTTAGATTTTCTTGATTACAGATATACGCATACGTTCTACAAATGTACTGTACAAGTGTCTTTGGTACAGACGCATTTACCGCATACATGGACATGTGATCACCATTGTATGTACACCATCCGAGTGCTAGTTCAGATAGATCTCCTGTTCCAACTACGAGTCCATTTGCCATATTTGCGGCATCCATCAGGATGTAAGTACGCATACGGGCTTGTGCATTTTCGTAGGTTGTATCACCTTCACCCTGATAACTACCAGGATGACCAATCTGTTTCAGATGTGCTTGAACACCCTCTTCAATCGCAACTTCATGCATTTCTACATTTAATGCACGCATTAAATCTAAGGCATTGTTATATGTGTATGAAGTTGTATTACCATGGCTTGGTAATGTATATCCGATGATATGAATATCAGGTACTAGTTTTCTTGCCTGATGACATACCAGTAATGCAAGTGTACTATCCAGACCACCTGAGATACCAATCACAAGATTCTTAATTCCTGTGGAACGAACCCGTGTTGCTAGTCCATTTGCTTGAATCTCTAAAATCTTCATACAACGACGACCACGTTCTTCATCATCAACTGGCACAAATGGATTACGATTCACAATATAGTCTTCCTTGCGTAATGCATCTACTAGTTCATCTACTGTAATTTCATCTTGATTACAAATTGGTTTGATAGAAACATCGACATATACATAATCGTCATGATTTTCTTCTAAATCAAATGTTGTCTGGTGACGACGATTCTTTTCAATGGACTCTAAATCAATGACTACAGTTTCAACCTTTGTATCTTCTGGGAAGATGGAATCTGTTAGTAAACGTCCATTGCAAGCAATCATACTATGACCAGAGAATACGAGGTCCGTACTACTTTCATCCGTTGCACTAGATACATATAGATATGCACAATAGCAACTAGCACTCTGTTGTAATACCATCGTACGACGATAGTCCTGCTTACCAATGATTTCATCAGAAGCAGATAGATTCGCGATAATATTTGCACCCGCAAGACATGCATGCGTACTTGGCTTATCAGGTACCCATAAATCTTCACAGATATCTAGACCTACAATAGCTCCACTACGGCTATCACATGCTAGAACATTTCTGCCAAATGGAATAAACTCATCACCTAATTGAATCATTTGGCTAACGATATTCTTACCACTTGTAAACCATCTACTTTCATAGAACTCGCTATATGTCGGAAGATTAATCTTAGGCACAATACCCACAATCACACCTTCTGAGATATATACTGCACAGTTATATAAATGGTTTTCAAAACGTAACGGTGCACCAACCACAACTGTTAGTCCCTCTAGTTTATTTGACGCATTCGCAATCTTAAAGAGTCCTTCTTCCACTGCATCTAACAGTGTAAACTGTCCAAAAAGATCACCACAAGTATATCCTGTCAAACATAATTCTGGATATACTAAAAATCCAGCATCCGTATTTTCATTCATTGTTTGGATGATTTGTGCAACGTTATACGTGACATTTGCCACTTTCATCCTTGGTACGACTGTACCGACTTTTATCATTCTATTTTTCATGATTATCCTCGCTGAAAAGGTAACTACTTAAACCATGTAATTCTTTTGGCAATGTATCCTGTAGTATTTGTATCGCATCTTTTGCGATGAGAAATTGCTTACGTACTTCAGTAGAGGAAATATGATGATATTCCTTTGGTGTATGTACAATTTCAATATATTGAGAAAGACTTGATAGATATGAATCACTTACAATCATCGTTTCGCAATCATCGTCATATCTTGCCATACAGACAATGCCAAATTCCTTCGCAATCTCTTCCACATATTTCCAACCTGTTTTTAATTCTGGTAACTTATCAGAGCCAAACAATAACTTGCATGCATATCCCTGCTCTTTTAGATAACAGAGCGTTTGATATGTACGTGGTTGACTTTCTTCCTTTAACTCATAGTCACTGACCATTAGCTTTGGATGTGCTTTACAGATACTTTCTAGCAT
>NZ_CAUVCV010000020.1:0-19535 GCF_963550625.1 uncultured Solobacterium sp. | reverse complement strand
CCCCATGTAATTTTAAAGCAGATTTTTCTAAAACCCCAAGTTATTTTACATTAGGAATTTAATTAAAATCCTTGCTTAAAGAATTTACGGAAGGCGGATACTTCTTCGGTAGATTGTGTTACAGAAACGCAGTACTTTGCACGTTCACCAATTCCTGGCTCGTAAGTAATTGGTTCAAGTTGGAAGGATGCCACAGGACTTTCCGCAATACAGTAGCCCATAGATGTACGTATTGATGAACCATTTTCTTTATTAAAGAATACTGGTTGGTCATATGTAGAAAGAGATGGGTCAACATAGATAACAACTACTTCACCAGTCTTATATCCTACGATAAAGTTGTAATGATGAGTGACTGACGCAATAACAGCACTATGGTAATTTTCGGAATGACAATATACCAGTTGGTAATCATCACCATTTGGAACAGCTTCATTAAAAATTTCGCGCATACGAGCTTTATTTTTGATGTTATCTTCGTCGGATGCACCTGTGAGTGCTTTTTTGAAAAACCCAAGAATATTCATACAAAATCTCCTTTATTACAAGTTATAAGAAAATTATAGTGTTGATTCCAATACTCTTCAACAGTAGAACGTCAAATTTGAATATTAAAAAACGTGATAAAATAGAGATAAGTTAGAGGTGATACTATGTTAGATAAAGGAAGACTAAGTCGTGTCATTGAGAAGATGACAACAGATTGTTTATTGATTACAGATCCTATTTCTATTGCATATCTTTGTGGAAAGAGAATAGAACCAGGAGAAAGATTTCTTGGAATATTAATTGGAAAGGGAATTGAACCAGTTTTGATTTTGAATCAATTATTCCGTTTTTCTGAAGAGATTGGTGTAAGAGTAGAGTATTATAAAGACACAGATAGAATTACAAAGGTCATTTCAAAGTTTATCGATAAAAATAGTAGTTTAGGTGTAGATAAAATTATGCCAGCTAGATTCCTAATTCCTATGATGGAAGAAAGCATAGCATCTGAATTTAAACTTGGATCTTACGCAGTTGATCATACACGTGCTGTGAAAGATGCTCGTGAACAAGAACTCATGCGTGCAGCATCTCATATCAATGACTTAGCAATGGCGGAGTTTAAGAAACTCATACATGAAGGTGTAACAGAAGTAGAGGTTGCTTCACAGATGTTAGATATCTACCTAAAGCTAGGCGCAAGCGGATATTCTTTTGAGCCTATCGTTGCCTTTGGTAAGAATGCGGCTGATCCACATCATATGCCGGATGACACGGTATTACAGGAAGGTGATACAGTACTCTTCGATGTTGGTTGTGTGGTGAATGGCTATTGTTCGGATATGACAAGAACCTTCTTCTATAAGAAGTATCCAAATGCAGAACAAGTAGAAATCTATAATCTTGTTCGCAAGGCTAATGAACATGCAGAAAGTTATTGTAAACCAGGTGTAAGACTATGTGATATTGATGCAGTAGCTCGAAACATCATCACAGATGGTGGTTATGGTGAAGACTTTACACATAGACTTGGACATTTTATTGGTACTGAAACACATGAATATGGAGATGTATCACAAGCATTTACAGATTTAACAGTAGAAGGAAATACCTTCTCCATTGAACCAGGCATCTATCATCCAAGTATCTTAGGATGTCGTATTGAAGATTTGGTTTTGATAACAAAGGATGGTTGTGAAGTACTAAATCACTATCCACATGAGATAGAAGTAATTGAGTAAATGTATAAAGGAGGATTATCCATTGATTCAGAACATGAAAAAGAGCAGACTTTTAATTCTATCAGTCATCGGAATGATTATTATTTCCCTGGGAATATTAACCTGGAATAAGCAAGCTAAGAAGGTTGGAGAAGATCTAACGAAGTATGACTATGTTGTAAGTTTCTATTCCATTCATCAAAATGGAAAGATGAATCCTCAAACTAAGATAGTTTTTGCAAATAGTGATACGGAACAACTAGAATTCAGCGATAAAGTAAATACTGCAGGTAGACTATTCCAAGAAGGAAATACAATCCTAGCATACTCTTTTAGCGGAAATAAATCATTACTCTTTGAATCAACAGCAGGGTATTCAACGTTCTCTATGTCCAAGGGTGTATTTGAATCAACCATATATACAGTGGAGCTTGCACTCAATGGGACAAATGGAAGAATTGAAGTGATTAACATTGATGATGGATCAGTAGGTGAAATACGTGATATGATCCGATACACAAGTCCAGATCATAAGGCAACTACATCACCAGTGGTTCATTCATCGATTTATCGTGCGGTTGAAATTGGTACTAAACTCTACTTTATTGGATACGATATGGTTCAAGATCAATATGAGCTATTTTATCTAGATGAAGAGACAAACAAGGTCGAATATGTAGACAACTGGCGTTATACTTCAGTTGAATTTGAAGAACTCTTATATGTAAATGGCAAAATTATCACGGTTGAAAATCCATACAATAGTCGTTTTATGGATGGGAAAGATTTATCAAAGACAGCTAGTTTAACAACTATGGACCCAGAAACATTAGAGCCAAAGAGTGTTTCACTAGATACAAAGAGAATCATTACTGCATATACGTATGGTGATCATATCCGTGTTGTGACAGAAAATAATCATCTATTGGAATACACAACAGACTTAGAACTAGTTTCGGATAAAGATTTATCTGGAACTGATTTTGCGAACCTATTTACGAATACAGAATATAAGTTACATGGTATTCGTTATTTAGGAGAGAAAGCAGCAGCGATTGTAACACCAAACTCAGAAACAACAACAGAATTAGGAAAAATCCTAGAATTTGATGCGGATACATTAACTCTACAAAAGAGTATTACAATTCCTCTATCAGAAAATATAGGTTGGAAAACAGATTTCACAGATTTACTGATTATTGAAAAATCGTGAATTAAGTGACTATAGATAACTAATGGAGTGATTGCATAGTTTTTACACATGGGGGGGGAATACTCATGAAGAAAATGTGTAGAATCTTAGCATGTGTAGGTACACTGTTACTTACTGCATGCACAGCATCAACCAACCGTAGTACACAAACAACATCTATATCCGTTACAGAACAAAAGAAAGAAACTCCTGAACCAAAGGAAACAGTTTCTCCAGAGGTGACAGAAGTACTCCATGCATACAATGAATTGTTAGATAACATTGATGCATATGATTTTGGTATGGGCGATACAGTCTCAGATCATGTAGCGTATGGCATCGTGTATCTGAATCATGACATCCCACAATTGATTGTGGAAAAGTTCTATGATGCTCAATTTATTGCAGTGGCCAAGATTTTTGGATATGATTCAGAAACCCAAACATGCATTGCCTCGGATGCTGTTTTCCAGATAGATAATCCATCTCAAATGAAATTGAGTCCATCTGAAACATATGGATGGTTTACGCTATTACAGGATTACAAAGGGCTGGTCTATACTGAAAATAATCGTAGTACACATGAAATTATCAAGATTGAGCTACTGACATGGGAAGATAATCAGTTAATCGTAAAGGAAATAACAAAAATGGAGTTCAATAGTCTTCCTAAGGAACCTAAGTTGATTATGCTCGGAATCAATGATCGTAGATTACTAGAATAGATATTTGAAAAAAGTGTATCCTGCGTTAATGGGATACACTTTCAGTTTGTTTTAACCATGATTGTAGTAATTGGATGTATTGATCAGTTGCCTCGGCGAAGACCATATGACGACAGTTAGGGAATAAGTGCCATGTAGAATGTTTGATGTTGTCATGCATTGTTTTTGCGACGAGTGGAGTGCATAAATCATTTGTTCCAGATATAATAAGAGTAGGAATATTGATATGCTTTAATTCATCTGTCACTTCAAAACCTGCAAGACTTCCGGTTGGTGTATATTCATTTGGGCCCCAACCATAGAGGTACGCTTCTTTTCCTGTCTTCTTTGGGCGTGTTAAGCAATCGGGTGCTTTGCCAACTTCGTAGACACCTGCACAATGTGCATGCATGAAATGAGTGTTTGCAATGATGTAGTCCTCACTTTCATAATTGCCTGTTTTTTCCGCAATCTCTATTGCACGTTGATCAGATTCAGACATGAAACGAATCATGCGATGTTGTTCACTTGCCCAAAGGGAAGCGGAAGATAATGTGCTAGATAGTACCAGGGATTCAACACCACTAGGGTTGTAATGTAATACATAGTCTAGCGCAAGCATGCCACCCCAAGATTGACCTAAAAGATGAACCTTTGTTAAGTTAAGATGCTTGCGTAGTGCGATTAGCTCATTGGCCCAAGTTTCAGGTGTCCATAATTCAGGGTGACCTTCAACGTAGGAATTTCCACAACCTAGTTGATCGTACATGACAAGACAATAATCGTCGCTAGCAAGTGGATCAAGTAGTTCAAAGTAGTTATGTGTAGAACCAGGACCACCATGTAATAGAACTAAAGCAGGTTTGGTAATATCACCGACAATACGGTAATAGGTTTGATAGTTTAAATATGGCATGTAGCCTTCTGTAATTTTCATATGCTTAGTATAACACGCTAGAGATAATGAATTTCACATTTTTATGGGAAACATATTGTCTGAAGGTTTTTTAGACAATACGTATAATTAAAATAGAGGGTTTATAGCATGGATAGACAGGATAGATTACTTTTCTTATTAATGAAGGAAAATGATCGCAGTAAATCAATTCGAGAAATTGCAGATCTTTTTGGTGTGACTGCTCGTACAATTCGTAATGATATTGAAGCACTCAATGATGTGCTTGTTTGTAATGGGGCAACTATCAAGACAGAACGTAAGGGTGTTTTAATCGAAATTCAAGATAAAGAAAAGTTAGAGGATTACTTGCAGTCTATCGAAAATAATCGTGAAAGAATTCTAACCACCCAAGATCGTGTTCGTCAGATTATAGAAACTTTACTTACTTCTGATGAAAGTGTACGTATGGATGACCTTGCGGATGCGATGTTTATCAGTCGTGCAACCCTCAAGAATGATATGAAGACAGTGCGCAATATTCTTGCGGATTTTGGTATTGAAATAGACTATCGTGCATATCAAGGTATGCGTGCAATTGGCAGTGAACAACAGTATCGTCTTTGTCTTACTCGAATTCAGATGGAAGAACCATTCTATACCCAACAACTACCAGAAAACAATCGATTAGATATCATTCATAAAATTATTACTGATAAAGTTGTAAAATACAATTTTATGATTTCGGATTTATCACTGAACAATCTAACATTCCATATCTATATCGCAATTCAGCGTATCCTAGATGGCAAAGTGATTCATCTTGGTAAAGAAACAGAACAGCAGATGGAAAATGATAGTGATCTTGCAATGACCAAAGCTATCATCCAGGATATTGAAAAAGAATTTGATGTAAAGTTTCCAGATAGTGAAGTGTATTATGTGCTAATGCATTTGAGCAGTAAGAAGATTATCCGGCTTAATAATGGACAACAAAGTAGTTCTGTTGTGGATGAAGATACATTTGAAATTGTTCTAGCAATGTTAGAAGCAGTCAATGAAACCTTCCGTATTGATTTACGGTATGACTTTGAACTTGTGACATTATTATCTTTACATGTCATACCGTTTAAAGTTAGATTACAGAATCACATTGCAAGTTATAATCCACTAGCAAATCAGATTCGTGAGCACTTTGTGCTTGCGTACTCAATGGCTACTGTTGCCTGCGGAGTTTTAAAGAAAATGTATAACAGATGTATCTGTAAAGATGAGATTGCATATATTGCACTACACTTTAACGTTGCACTAGAGAAGAAACGTGAGAAGCAGACAAAAGAAAAGGTGTTAATTGTCTGTGGAAGCGGACGGGCAAGTTCAGAACTATTACGTTATCAGATTGAGGAGAAATTTGGTAAGAATCTAGAGGTTGTTGGAACAGCAAGTCTCAATACACTCCATAGTCAAAATTTTGATGGTATTGATTATATTCTTACAACTGTACCAATTGAACAAAAGTTAAATATACCAGTCATTGAAGTCAATGCCTTTTTAGGCAAGAGTGCAATAGAAAATGTCCATGCGATGATTCAAAAGACACGCGACTTACAAATCTTCAACTACTTCCGTGAGGATATGTTCTTTGGTGATTTACCATATAACGATAAAGAAGAAGTAATCCATTTCTTGTGTATGCAAGCACAGAAGAAAGTTGATATCTCAAATGATTTTGAGAAAGCTGTGCTTGAAAGAGAAAGCGTTGGTGCAACCGCATTTGGAAATATGGTTGCGATACCACATCCAATCCACCCAATGGGTAAAGAAAGCTTTGTCGAGATTGGTATCTTACAAAAACCAATTCAATGGGATAAGGATACGGTACAAATTATCTTCCTATTATCCATGAAGGAGAAGGGTGATGATACCATGCCTGCATTCTATAAAGTACTCAGTCAAATTGTAAGTTCTGATGAATATACAAAGGAACTAATCCGTACGCAAAGCTTTGATAAATTACATGAGATTATTCTGAAGATTGAAGAAGAATCCGTATAGTGAATTTCCATTTCTAAATTGAAAAAAGCGAACTGTTCTCTACTACCGAATGGAAGGAAAATGTAGATACAGACGAAAGGAGACAAAAATGTTTGCAAAAGAATTAACGATTTTCACGGACAAAGTTTATCGTGACAAGTATGAAGCAATTGAAGATATTGCACATTTACCAAATGAATTTGTAAATAATTACGATGAGTATGCAAAGGCTGTCATTGACCGTGAAAACGTAATCGCAACCTATATCGGTTATGGTATTGCAATCCCACATGCGATTTCAACTGCTGTCAATCATGCATTTGTTATCTATGTAAAATTCTTGAATGGATGCGCATGGGCAAATGAAGATGGAGAAGACAGGGTAGATCACATGATGATGATTGGTGTGCCTGCTGATAAAGGATCTACGCAACATTTGAAGATTCTAGCAGAGCTTAGTAAGAATTTAATGCATGAAGATTTCCGTGAGAAATTCTTAAATACAAAGAGCCCTGATGAGTCTTACGAACTTTTGAAATCAATTGAAAAGGAGATGGAAGCATGAAATTAGTAGCAGTAAGTGCATGTACAGCAGGTATCGCACATACGTACATGACACAAGAAGCAATCGAGCAAGAATGCAAGAAGAGAGGCATTGACTGCAAGGTTGAAACACAAGGTGGTATGGGTATCAATAATGAGTTGGAACAAGATGAAGTTGATGCGGCTGATGTCGTTATCCTAGCTATCGCAATTGGCATTGAAGGTGATGAACGCTTTGATGAAAAACGTGATGAGGGTAAAGTTATCGAAGTTGATCCAACACAAGCAATCAAAGACATCAAGAAATTAATTGATAGAGCGGAGGCTTTGGCAAATGAGTGAGATGAATAATAAGTTGAAAGAAACTGGACGTAGTTTATTTAAAGCATTTAATACAGGTATCTCATACTTCTTACCAGTCATTATCGCTGGTGGTATGTTGTTCTCATTTACTTTATTTACAGGTCATATCGAGAATGGCGCAATTATTCCAAGTAATCAGTTCTGGCAGAATGTGTATAGCTTAGGTATTGCCGGCTTCTCCATGATGGTTCCGGTTATCTGCGGATACATCGCATACGCTATCGCTGGTAAACCTGCATTAGCTCCAGGTTTGATTATGGGTTATGTCGCAAATAATCCTATTGGGAAAGATCAATTATCTACAGGATTTATCGGTGCATTACTATTAGGTTTTATCGTAGGTTACTTCGTTAAGTGGATGAAGACTTGGAAGGTTATCGATTCCTTAAAACCAATGATGCCTACATTCTTTATTCCTCTACTAACGACATTTGTCATTGGTATCTTCTACATCTATGTTTTAACAGGACCTATCAATGCGTTTGTACAAGTTATCGTTGATGTAATGAATGGCTTAAATGGAACAAATGCAATCTTATTAGGACTTGGAATTGGACTATTAGCAGCAGCTGACTTTGGTGGTCCATGTTCAAAGGCTGCCACAGCATTTACACTTGCGCTAATGTCTGAAGGTATTTATGGACCTAACGGTGTATTCCGTATGTGCTGTGCAATTCCTCCACTCGGTATGGGTCTTGCGTCATTCATCTTAAGAAAGCATTATACAAAGGCAGATCGTTCTGTAGGTATCTCTGCATTCTTGCTATCCTCAGGTGGTATTACTGAAGGTGCATGGCCATTTGCTGGTAAGGACTTCAAGCATACTTGGATTGCATGTGCAATCGGTACAGCAATTGCTGGTGCATTAGGTATGGTACATGGTGTATCTTCTGTTGTAGCGTTTGGTGGTATCGTTGCGATTACTGGTGTCATTGAAGGACAAGTTTGGTATGTAGTAGATATGTTAATCGGTGCACTTATCATCGTGGCAATCTTAGCAGTCATAAAGAAACCATTAACAGCAGAAGAATTAGCTGAAGGTAATAAATAATCTAGAAAGCATAACCGCAATTATGCGATAAGGGATGTGGTATAAGTCACATCCTTTACTGTTTTTTAGAAACCAATTTTCAGTTTGGTTGTTGGATGCTTCATTTGAATGGGAAATAAAAAACACTTTAGATTCGTTGGCATCCAAAGTGTTTTGAGGATATCTAAAATATGTGATAGAAGGTAACTATTCTTTGATTTCTGAATCAATTTTATGCAGTGTATCAGCTAGTATCTCTTTTCTAAGCAAAGTTAGCCATGAAGAGAATTGTACAACATCAAATGCATAGGTTTGGTTGAGTTCATATTCGTTCTCTGACCATGTATCAATCGGTGATTCATTATGTTGGATGACGGCTTCTAGTTTATCTAAGGCTTTGTATATTTTGGATTCTAGGGTTTCTTGCTGGTTCATCTCGTTATATAGTTCTGTCATTCGGGCTGAGATGCTTTTAGGTAATGTATCTACCCATTGCGATAATAATGAATCTTCAATATAACGATCTTGGTCTGTTTTGAGGAATGTTGGAATATCGCCAGTAAAGCATTCGCCTAAATCGTGAATTAAACACATACTGATTACTTTATCAATATCTGCATTCGGAAATTCATCCTTCAAAAGAAAGGCCATAAGAGAAATTCTCCAACTATGTTCGGCAACACTCTCGATGCGTCTTTTACTTGTCGTACAGTGTCGTGTGGTATCTTTTAATCTTTCTGCGACATGTAGTATCTCTAAATATTCTCGTGGATTCATGGATAGGCTCCTTCTAAAATCTATTCTTGTAATGAATTCTTGTATTCATTTAAAACTATCTTTCTTAGTATATAACTTCTTGAAGTTTAAGGTGCATATTTTTCTATTTGCAGACCTTGAAACTTTTGTGGTGTTGATAATAGAGATTCAATCAGAGAGAAGATTTAGGGATATATAGTAATACAAATGGAACTTGACATTCTAAAAATGCGTGGTATCATATCATCGTTATCAAATACCACAGACAGTAACGGCGTATGCTTAATAAGGTTACCGAGGTAGATGAAAGTTCATATCAATGTACTTTTGCTCTCGCTGTCTGCGAGGGCTTTCTTTCTAAATGTGTATTCGATAACAGAGAATAGGAAGGTGAAGTATGAATCAGACTGTATTAGAGTCTAAGCAGGGTGTCGTTTCCGAAATTAAGGAAAAATTCACTAACTCTTCATCAACTATCGTTGCCGAGTACCGTGGCCTCTCAGTTGCTGAGGTTACAGAACTCCGTAGAGCATTACGTGCTGAAGGTGTTGAACTCAAGGTTTATAAGAACACATTAGCTAGTAAGGCTGCTGAAGATGCAGGGTATGGCGATCTTAAGGATTGCTTAACAGGTCCTAACGCATTGGCATTCGGTGGAGATGAAACTGGTGCTGCTCGTGTAATGGCTAAGTTTGCTAAGAAGCACAAGGCATTAGTTCTTAAGGGTGGTATTGTTGAAGGTAAGGTTGTTGACCTCAACACAGTAAATGAACTCTCTGCATTACCAAACAGAGAAGGCATGCTCAGCATGTTGCTATCTGTATTGAACGCTCCAGTATCTTCATTCGCACGTGCTGTGAATGCTGTTGCTGAGGCAAAGCCAGCTAACGGAGCTGCTCCGGTTGCTGAAGAAGTAAAAGAAGCTGCTGAGGCAGCTGCCTAAGAAAGAAATAGAAGAGGAGAAATTAATCCATGGCAAAGTTAACACAGGAAGATATCCTAGCATATCTTGATGAAGCTACAATTCTTGAACTAAATGAACTCGTAAAGGCTATTGAAGAGAAGTACGGCGTTTCTGCTGCTGCTCCAGTAGCAGTTGCTGCTGCTCCAACAGAAGCTGCTGCAGCTCCTACAACAGTTAATGTTGTATTAGCATCCGCTGGTGACTCTAAGGTAGGCGTAATTAAGGTTGTTCGTGAAATCACAGGTCTTGGACTTGTTGATGCTAAGAAGCTCGTTGATGGAGCTCCTGCAACAATCAAGGAAAACGTTGCTGCTGAAGAAGCTGAAGAACTCAAGAAGAAGCTCACAGATGCTGGTGCAACTGTTGAATTCAAGTAATCTAGAAAATAACAGAAAACACATGAAAAGCCGAATAATCAATTGTTCGGCTTTTCGGGTATTAGAAAGGAACGGTTAATGGCACATTATTTTACCGATAACCGAAATCTGGATGAGAACCGGAAGGAACATACTTTCCGGTTTTTAGACCGTTTATATATCTTTACGACTGACAACGGAGTATTTTCAAAAACAGGTGTGGACTATGGAAGTTATGTCTTGCTGAAAGCAATCAGCAAAGAAACTCTCCATGGTAAGGTCTTGGATATGGGTTGTGGATACGGAACGCTAGGCATCATTACAAAATCATTATTTCCTAGCTGTGAAGTCACAATGGCAGATATCAATCCGCGTGCTGTAGAACTGGCACAATTAAACTGTGGTTTGAACCAAGTAAAGTGCACTGCTCTTGTTTCGGATGGATACGCCGAAATCAAAGGCCAATATCATTTTATTATCACCAATCCTCCGATCCGAACAGGTAAGAAAGTTATCTATAAAATGTTCGAGGATGCATATAGCCATCTATTAGTAGGTGGTTCTATCTATGCGGTTATCCGTAAACAACAAGGCGCAGAAAGTGCTAAGAAAAAGTTTGCGGAAATATTTGGAAACTGTGAGGTAATCTCTAAGGATCGAGGGTACTATATTTTGCAAAGTAGGAAGTTGACGGAATAAAAAAGTTGTTTTATTATAGTAAATTGCAAAAGAGTCGAATAGGGATGGGGTTATTCTACCCTTTTTCGACATTTCTGGCGGTGCAGGCGAAAGGATGGCGAACAAATGGAAAATAAGCAGACATACCACGTTGTGCATTATGGCAACAAGGCAACTCGTAGAGATTATTCTAAAGTTAGCAGTGGTCTAGACCTACCTGATTTGGTAGAAATTCAGACTGCGGCTTTTGACTGGTTTCTAAGAGACGGTATTAAAGAAGTATTTAACGATGTGTACCCAATTTCAAACTATGCGGGCAATATTCGTTTGAAGTTCCTAGACTATGAATTCGGGGAACCAAAGTATTCAATTAGTGAATGCAAATACAGAGAAGTAAATTACAGCGCTCCTCTTAAGGGTAAGATGGAGTTAGAGGTTATGGATCCAGAAACTGGTGAAGTAATTACGAAGAATGAAGAGGTCTTCTTAGGAGACTTCCCTTTAATGACGCCAACAGGTACATTCATTATTAATGGTGCTGAGCGTATTATTGTATCTCAGATTGTTCGTTCTCCAGGTGCGTACTTTGATATTGAATCAGAAGAGCGCACAGGTCGCGATACATACAAATGTGAATTGATTCCAAGCCGTGGAACATGGTTGGAATTCATGAGTGATGATAAAAAAACTGCACTTGGCCGTATTTTAAATGTATCAATTGACCGCAGAAGAAAAGTATTAAGCTCAATCCTATTTAAGGCAATTGGTTTATCCTTGAACCTTGAACGTGGTGAAAATGCATTTGATACAACAAGCATGAAGAAGTTCTTAAAGGCATTAAACTTGCCTGTACATTCAGACGTTATTGTGCCAGAAGAAGAACGTGAATTCCAGAATGACTACATGTTATTGTATACAGCTATCTTCGGAAACTACGAAGAAGTTCGTAATACTCTTGCGGCAGATAAGACAAAGACTAAGAATGAAGCACTCTTAGCTGTATATGAAAACCAGCGTGCTGATGAAATCGCAACAATTGATGGTGCGGTTACTTTAATGGACGCTAAGTTCTTCGACTACAGAAGATATGACTTAACAAAGGCAGGTCGTTATAAGGTTCATAAGAAGCTAAGCGTCTTAGACCGTATGGAAGGCCTATCTCTTGAAAAGGATTTAGTAAGTGCTGAAGGCAAGACACTTGTAAAGAAGGGTGTTGTGATTGATAAGGAATTAAGAAATGAGTTGCGCGCTGAAATTGATAAGGGTATCAATTGCCGTGCATTACCATTTACACATACATTCTCACACCCATCAACAGCAGTGATGGATACATCTTGGAAGAATAGCTTAGTAGGACGTATCTTAGCAGTTGATTTAGATGGTAAGACAGAACGTACAACACTAGAAATGGGTACAGTTCTGACAGAAGAAGATGTAAAGGCAATCGCTAAGGAATTCAAGCAGGTAACTGTTTATGCCGGTATTATCGCTTCCCCTGTTAAGGTGACAAACGATAATGTCAATGCAGTTCTTGACTACGGTTCTCGTATGTTTGAAATCGGCCGTGTTACATTAAACGGTGAAGATTTAACAAACGCTGATGGTGAAGTAATGTGTCCAACATACTTACCAGATGTTGAAGTGACTAAGCTTTCTACAGCTGATCAAGAAACAATTGTGGCTGAGGCTACAAACCATTCAGGTGAAGTGACAATTTGGCTAGTAGGTGCTTGCGTACAGGAAGTTACTGTAATGCAGGAAGGTCACCCAGTGAACCTAATTGGTATTGACCCATTAAATGACAGACATACAATCACAATGAGTGATATGTATGCTCTATATAACTATGAACTGACAATGTTCGATGGTGTAGGTTCTCAAGATGATATCGATATGCTTGGTAACCGTCGTATCCGTACAGTTGGTGAATTAATTCAGAATCAATTCCGTATTGGTTTATCACGTATGGAACGTGTTGTTAAGGAAAGAATGTCTATTGCAGACACAGCAAACTTAACACCAAAGCAACTAACAAATATCCGTCCATTAACAGCTGCGATTAAGGAGTTCTTCTCTTCATCCCAGTTATCTCAGTTCATGGATCAGGAAAACCCACTTGCGGAGTTATCAAATAAGCGTCGTATTTCTGCGTTAGGACCTGGTGGTCTTACACGTGAACGTGCAGGCTTCGAAGTGCGTGATATTCATAACTCTCACTATGGACGTATCTGTCCTATTGAGACACCTGAAGGACCAAACATCGGTTTGATTTCGTACCTTACAACATATGCGAAGGTAAATGAATATGGCTTCATCGAAACTCCATACCGTAAGGTTGTGGATGGCAAGGTTACGGATGAAATTAAGTACATGCCAGCGGATGAAGAAAACGATCACGTAATTGCACAGGCAAACGAGATTAAGGATGGTCACCTTGTAGGTGATAAGATTATCGCTCGTATCAAGGGTGAAACTGTGATGGTTGACCGTAGCCAAGTAGACTACGCCGACGTATCTCCACGTCAGATTGTTTCTGTAGCGACTGCGTGTGTTCCATTCTTAGAAAACGATGACTGTACTCGTGCCCTCATGGGTGCCAACATGCAGCGCCAGGCCGTACCTCTGATGAACCCACATAGTCCATTTGTTGGTACAGGTATGGAACACGTGATTGCGCGTGACTCAGGTTCTGCTTGTGTTGCGACAGGCCCAGGTGTTGTTACATATGTTGACGCAACAAAGGTTGTTGTGGCAGAAGATAACGGTAAAGAGAAGACATATGAATTGACAAAGTATCGTCGTTCTAACGCTTCTACTTGCTTAAATCAAAGACCTATCGTTTGGAATGGTGAACGTGTTGAACGTGGCACAATCCTTGCGGATGGTCCAGCGATGGAAAACGGTGAACTTGCTTTAGGTCAAAACGTTACAATCGCGTTTATGACATGGCATGGTTATAACTATGAAGATGCGATTATCATGTCTGAAAAGATGCAATCGCAGGATTACTACACATCTGTACATATTGAAGAATATGATATTGAATGCCGTGAAACGAAGTTAGGTCCAGAAGAGATTACTCGTGATATTCCTAACGTCGCTGAAAGTGCATGCCGTAACCTTGATGGTCGTGGTATCGTCATGGTCGGTGCAGAAGTGAAGGAAGGAGATATCCTTGTTGGTAAGGTTACTCCTAAGGGTCAAACAGACCAAACTCCAGAAGAGAAGTTATTGATGGCTATCTTTGGTGAGAAGTCACGTGAAGTACGTGACAACTCCTTGAAGGTACCACATGGTGGTGCTGGTATCGTCCATAGCATCCGCGTATTCAAGCGTAAGGAAGACCATGAACTTCCACCAGGAGTAAATGAAGTTGTTAAGGTTTATATCGTTCAGAAGCGTAAGATTTCTGAGGGTGATAAGATGGCTGGACGTCACGGTAATAAGGGTGTCATCTCTCGTATCAACCCAGTTGAAGATATGCCATATATGTCAGATGGAACTCCTATCGATATTATGTTGAACCCATTCGGTGTGCCATCACGTATGAACATCGGACAGGTATTAGAAGTTCATCTTGGCTTCGCTGCTAAGCAGTTAGGTGTGAAGTTTGCGACTCCAGTATTTGATGGTGTATCTAACACAGACTTACGTGAAATTATGAAGGAATCCAACTCTTCACCAGATGGTAAGTATGTTCTATACGATGGCCGTACAGGTGAAGCATATGATGACCGTATCTCTGTTGGTGTCATGTATATGATTAAGCTTGCACACATGGTCGACGACAAGTTACATGCTCGTGCAACTGGTCCATACTCACTCGTTACTCAACAGCCATTAGGTGGTAAGGCACAGAATGGTGGTCAGAGATTTGGTGAGATGGAAGTTTGGGCTCTTGAAGCATATGGTGCATCTCATGTACTACAAGAAATCTTGACTGTGAAGTCAGATGATATTGCTGGACGTACAAAGACATATGAAGCAATTGTGAAGGGTAAGGATATGCCAGAAGCTGGTATTCCTGAATCATTCCGTGTATTAGTACACGAATTGCAGGCTCTTGCGATTGATGTACGTATGATGGATGACGCTGGTAATGAGATGGATCTCAAGCAGATGGAACAGGAAGAACTCAAGGAAGAAACAACACTTGACTTCGATCCATCTACACTTGTGAATGATGCGGAATCAAACGAAAATCTAACAATCAAAGATGAATTAGATGAAGAAATTCCTGAGGCAGCGACCGTAGGGTTCGATGACTTCGGGGAAGAGGATCAATAAGGAGGATGCTTAGATGAATATTAATAACTTTTCAGCGATTAAAGTCGGTCTGGCATCACCAGAAAAAATCCTTGCTTGGTCATATGGCGAAGTTAAGAAGCCAGAAACAATCAACTATCGTTCTCAGAAGCCTGAGCGTGATGGTTTATTCTGCGAACGCATTTTCGGTCCTACAAAGGACTGGGAGTGCGCTTGCGGAAAGTTCAAGAAGATTCGTTATCAAGGCGTAGTCTGCGACCGTTGTGGTGTTGAAATCACAAAGGCTAGCGTTCGTCGTGAACGTATGGGTCATATTGAACTCGCTGCTCCAGTAGCACACATTTGGTATTTACGTGGAATTCCTTCCCGTATGGCACTTCTATTAAACGTAGCGCCTAAGTCATTAGAAGAAGTTGTATACTTCGTATCTTGGATCGTAACAGACCCAGGTGATACAAAGCTTGAATACAAGCAGATTCTTTCTGAAAGAGAATACCGTGAAAATAACGCTATCTATGGTGCCGGTAGCTTCGTTGCACAAACAGGTGCAGAAGCTATTAAGACACTATTAGAACAGTGTGATGTTGAAGCTGAATATACAGCTATTATGTCTGAACTAGAAAAGTCTACAGGGGATAAGCGTAAGAAGTTAATCAAGCGTTTAGAAACAGTAGAAGCTTTCCGTAGTTCATCAAACAAGCCAGAATGGATGGTATTGACTGTATTACCAGTTATTCCACCAGATCTTCGTCCAATGTTACAGTTGGATGGTGGTCGTTTCGCTACTTCTGACTTAAACGATTTATATCGTCGTGTTATTACTCGTAATAACCGTTTAAAGAAGCTACTTGAACTTGGAACTCCTGCAATCATCGTTCAAAACGAAAAGCGTATGTTACAGGAAGCTGTTGATGCGTTAATTGATAACGGTCGTCGTTCCAAGGCAATTACAGGTGCTGGTGGACGTGCACTTAAGTCTCTATCTCACTCCTTAAAGGGTAAGCAGGGACGTTTCCGTCAGAACTTATTAGGTAAGCGTGTTGACTTCTCTGGTCGTTCCGTTATCGCAATTGGACCATACCTCAAGATGTGGCAGTGCGGATTACCTAAGGAAATGGCAATTAACTTATACAAGCCATTTGTAATCAATGAATTAGTAAACTTACAGATTGCATCTAACCCTAAGACAGCTGAGAAGTTGATTGGTCGTCAAGATCCACGTGTTTGGGATGTTGTGGAAAAGGTTATTGCTAACCACCCAGTATTCTTAAACCGTGCACCTACACTTCACCGTTTAGGTATTCAGGCATTCTTCCCACGCTTAGTTGAAGGTCGTGCAATCCGTGTGCATCCGTTAGTATGTCCAGCGTTCAATGCGGACTTCGACGGTGACCAGATGGCTGTCCATCTCCCATTAAGTGAGATGGCAAGAGCTGAAACTGAAGTCTTGATGTTAGGTTCTAACAATATCTTAGGTCCTAAGGATGGTAAGCCTATCGTTACACCTGGACAGGACTTAGTATTAGGTAACTTCTACTTGAACATGGAAGAAACAGCGGAAGAGTTTAAGAAGAAGGCAGATGCTCTAGAAAAGCTTGGTGAAAAGACTGAAGCAGCAAGATGGAGAAGATATAGTGAGAATGAAGGACACGTATTTAAGGATGTCAACGAAGTAATGATGGCATACCAGACAGGTGTTGTTCACTTACATAATCGTATCGCCCTTCCTGCAAGAGCAGTTAATAAGACAGGCTTTACAGAAGAACAAAATAACAAATACTTATTAACAACAGTTGGTAAGATTATCTTTAACGGTGTATTCCCTCCAGATTTCCCATACCTCAATGAGGTGACTCCAGAAAATCTAAAGGCAACACCAGATTCAGAGTTTGTTCCACTAGGTACAGATATCAAGAAGGAATTTGCTGGCCGTAAGGTAGCATCTGAATTCAAGAAGAAGGACTTAGGAAACTTGATTGCGGCTGTCTTTGACCACTACAAGACAAACGGCACATCAGATATCTTAGATAGCTTGAAGGATATGGGATACCTCTATTCAACATTAGCAGGTATGACTGTAGCCCTCAGCGATATCTCTGTCGCACCTAATAAGGAAGCGTTAGTAGCTGAAGGTCGTAAGAAGGCTGAACAATTCAACATGTTACGTGACAGAGGTCTATTAACACCTCAGGAATGGGAAGCTAAGTTCTCCTCACTCTGGAATGATGTTAAGAACGATGTTGGTAACAACTTAATGGAATCCATGGCACGTATGAACCCAATCAATATGATGGCCGTATCTGGTGCCCGTGGTAATAAGAACCACTTTACACAGTTAGCTGGTATGCGTGGATTGATGGCTCGTCCTACACAGTCTAAGTCCCGTAAGGAATACCAACCATCTATTATCGAAGTCCCAATTTACTCATGTTTCCGTGAAGGTATGAGCGTATCAGAGTTCTTTATCTCCACGCACGGTGTACGTAAGGGATTAACAGATACAGCCTTGAAGACTGCTGAATCTGGATACTTAACACGTCGTCTTGTCGATGTTGCGCAAGAAGTTATCATCGGAGAAGAAGACTGTGGAACAGAACGTGGATATCTCGTTAAGAATATCTATGAAGATAAGATTCTACGTCCAGATGAAAAGCCAGTATTAATTGAAGGTTTATTTGATCGTATCGTTGGCCGTTACACACAAAAGCCAATCTTAGATCCTAAGACAGGCGAAGTGATTGTTGAAGGCGATACATTAGTAGATGAAGACTTGGCACAGAAGGTTGTTGCGGCTGGTGTTGAAGAAGTTTACATCCGTAACGTATTTACATGTGAATCCACAAATGGTATTTGCCGTAAGTGCTATGGCCGTAACATGGCAACAGGTAACCTCGTTGAAGAAGGCGAAGCTATCGGTATCATGGCCGCTCAGGCGATTGGTGAACCTGGTACACAGCTAACAATGCGTAACTTCCACACTGGTGGCGTTGCGACACAGAATGGTGATATTACACAGGGTCTTCCTCGTGTAGAAGAATTGTTTGAAGCACGTGCACCTAAGGGATTAGCTGTCATCTCTAAGATTGATGGTGAAATCACTGATGTACATGATAATGAAAACAAGACAGGTACAGTTATTGTTGTATCTAATGAAAACGAATCTATCGAACACAAGTGCGACTTAACACAGGTGAAGCGTCAGAACTTAAATATCGGCGATCATGTATCTGCAGGTGATAAGTTAACTGAAGGTCCAATCGCTCCTAAGGAACTATTGGAAGTTGCTGGTGTAAGAGCTGTACAGGAATATATCTTGAAGGAAGTTAAGAAGGTTTACTCTTCTCAGTCCATCGATATTTCTGATAAGCACTTGGAAGTAATGATCAAGCAGATGTTAAAGAAGGTCATCGTTATCGAAGGTAATGATTCAGGCTTAAGTGCTGGACAAACATTATCACTCGCTAACATGAACGCAATTAACGAAGATCTATTGTTCGATGGAAAGAAACCAGCGAAGTTCGGTCCATTACTCTTAGGTATCTCCAAGTCAGCTGTTGAAACAGATTCATTCTTATCTGCTGCATCCTTCCAGGAAACAACAAGAGTTCTTACAGAAGCCGCAGTTAGAGGTAAGGTTGATAAACTTGAAGGTCTTAAGGAAAATGTTATCATCGGTAAACTTATTCCAGCCGGAACAGGTAGAAACTTTGACCGTGAAACATCACGTCGTATTGAAGAACGTGCAATGGAACTCAAAGAAATTCGTGAAGAAAAGGCTAGAGAACTCGCAGAGGCAACTGCAAACAGATTGCCTGATGAGATTCTCGGAAGCAATGCGGATGTGCATGTAAGTAGTGCAGAATCTGCTCTTGCTTTAGCTGAACGTATGAAATCAGAACATAACTTTGATTTCTAATGAATGCATGAAATGAAGCAGTCTGGAAACAGGCTGCTTTTTTCTATGCAGGCATGAAAAAAATTTTGAAAAAAGTTATAAAAAACATTGACATCGAAATAGATACTTGGTATATTAATACAGCACTCTTCG
>NZ_CAUVCV010000019.1:0-20001 GCF_963550625.1 uncultured Solobacterium sp. | reverse complement strand
CCCCATGTAATTTTAAAGCGGATTTTTCTAAAACCCCAAGTTATTTTACATTAGGATTTTTTATTCATCTAATTTTTTACCACAATTTGTACAGAAGATCGCGTCGGGTTCTAAGACTTCAGAACCACACTCCTTACAAACTTTATGAGTAGGTTCTTTTACTTCTGCAGTATCATTCTCAATTGCAGTTGAGATTACTTGTGTATATCCTTCTGTTTCTACAGGATCTACCTTTGGTGTTTCTTCTAAAATAGTTTCTGTTTCAACCGGTTTTTCTTCCGTAGTCTCTTCCAGCTTTTCTTCTGAACTTTCATCGTTTTGTGTTCCTTTAACAGCTTCAGTTAGAGTCGCTTCTTGTTCAGGTTGTTCTTCTACTGTCTTTTCTTCTGCTTCAGTTGGAGTAGATTCTTCTTCAACATTGTCTTCTACTGCTGAAGGAGTTGTTTCTTCTGTCTTAACTTCTTCAACTGTAGATGATTCCTTTTCTACTTCAACTTCTTCACTGTAGTCTTTCGCAAAGAGTGCCTTACGACGTACAAAGTAGATGATATTTAAACAGATATAGATAATACCTGCAATGAGCCATACTACCACAAATACAAGCAAAGGAATGTAAGATACAA
The DNA here is from genome assembly GCF_963550625.1 of uncultured Solobacterium sp. GTDB lineage: Bacteria > Bacillota_I > Bacilli_A > Erysipelotrichales > Erysipelotrichaceae > Bulleidia. The sequence goes on along the minus strand of NZ_CAUVCV010000019.1, from coordinate 19,378 downwards.
AACTTGATGGTACATTAATACCAAAGTTTACTAAATACCCCATCACAATAGTAGATACAGTACTTGGTGGTAAGTACATCAGTGCTGCGACCATCACACCACCACAGATGATATACATTACAATTAAGTAAAGATTCCATAATACTGTGGAAAAACCTTCCCACTTAATGAGTCCTCTTTCAATTTCAAATACCCAATAAACAAGGATAATTAAAGCCAATAAAATAGAGAGGATTGGCCAAAATGCAGAGCCTAAGTGATTGGCAGCGTATCCATAGATATTTAGAACAGGTGCTAATAAATGCGGTAACATATCTGATCCAAATAATTCCATTAAGATACTAACGAATACATAAATATAAAACAGAATCTGTATTGGTAAACTAATAAACTTTAGAAAATTTAACCACTTTAGTGGTGTTTTTTTACGTGAAGTATATTTCATATAAAATGTCCCCTTTTATCTATTATACGTCAATTCGCAAAAAAGAGAGTAGTATTTACTCTCTTCTAACGTAAACTCTCGTTGTATTTTATAACAAAATTATTTATTCTGCTTGCTTTCAACATCACAATACTTGCAGAGGTATTTACCACTTGTTTCATCTGCTAGATAGAATACATGTGGTATCTCACGTTCAACGGATGTAATACATCTTGGGTTTTGGCACTTGATTACATTGACAAGCTCTTTTGGTAGTTGGAGATGGTCCTTGCTAGAAAGCACACCATCGACAACTTTATTAACTGTGATGTTTGGATCAATAAAGCCAAGAATATCTAAGTCTAAATCAATCATAGAATCGATTTTGATAATATCCTTCTTACCGTATTTTCTAGATACTACATTTTGAATAATCGCAACCGAACAATCTAGCTTTTCTAATTGTAATAAGCTGTAGATTTCCATTGATTTACCAGCCTTGATATGATCTAGTACAATACCTGTTTTTACACCATCGATATTCATTATTGGACCTCCTTAACGATGTTGAGAAGATTTAAAATTAGAGCCATGCGAATATATTTACCACAGAGTGCTTGTCTAAAGTAGGCAGCACGTGGGTCATCATCAACTTCAACTGAAATTTCATTCACTCTTGGTAGTGGGTGTAAGATAGCCATATCTTTCTTTGCGTTAGCAAGTTTGTCCATATTCAAGATATAGGTATCCTTTAAGCGAATATAGTCTTCTTCGTTAAAGAATCGTTCACGCTGTACTCTTGTCATATATAAGATATCTAACTCAGGCATAACAGCTTCCATCGTTTCTACCTGCTTATATTCAGCCCCTGCCTTTTCAAGCATGTCAATAATATACTGCGGCACCCGTAATTCTGGTGGAGCGATTAACACAAACTTCACATTCTCATATCGTAACATCGCTTCAATTAAGGAATGAACTGTTCTACCAAACTTCAAGTCCCCACATAAGCCTACTGTAAGGTTATTGAGCCTTCCCTTTTCTCTTGTAACGGTAAGAAGGTCTGTTAGTGTTTGTGTAGGGTGATGATGTCCACCATCACCACCATTGATGATAGGTACGGTTGTTCGTCTTGCGGCCACCACAGGAGCACCCTCCTTTGGATGTCTCATAGCGATAATATCCGCATAACAACCTACAGTTCGAATCGTATCACTCACGCTTTCCCCCTTTGAAGCAGAACTTGAGGAAGCTTCAGAGAATCCCAATACAGAACCTCCAAGCTCTAACATCGCTGCTTCAAAGCTAAGTCTTGTACGTGTGCTTGGTTCAAAGAATAGCGTTGCCAGTTTCTTTCCCTTACAAATATCGATGTATTTGTTAGGGTTGGTCATGATATCTCCTGCAACCCCAATCATTTTATCGATTTCTTCTACTGAAAAATCTGTGATGCTAATTAAATTTCTAATTTCCATTACGATTTCCTTTCATCAATGATTCATCACTACTTTTGTTTCCTAAATCTTCAAACAAACGCTTTAATTCTAATTCTGATTTATCTTTGAACAATTCTCCTTTCCCCTTACTCTTTATGTGCGATTCCTATAATTTCATCAAGTGAAGTAATTCCTAGTTTTTTCATTACCTGTGGTAGTTCTTCAATGATTTCTTTACATGCCATAGGATTGATTAAATTTGCGGCACCAATCTGTACGGCAGTAGCCCCTGCCATCATCATCTCAATAACATCTTCTGCACTTGAGATACCACCAATACCAATGATTGGAAGATTTGTTGCCTCATATACTTCATATACCATTCTTAACGCAACCGGGAAGATTGCAGGTCCAGAGAAGCCACCTTTTTTATTGGCGATGACTGGCTTTCTGCGATTGATATCAATGCGCATTCCCATCAAGGTGTTGATCAGTGAAATACCATCTGCACCACCTTCTTCAGCTGCGCGTGCAATTTCTTTGATATCCGTTACGTTTGGACTAAGTTTCATATAAACAGGTTTTGTCGTTACTTCTTTGATTTTCTTTGTTAGTTCTCTAACGTTATCTGCATTTGTCCCAAACGCTAGTCCACCATGGTCTACGTTAGGACAACTGATATTGACCTCGATGATACCGACGTTATCAACCTTATCCATCTCTCTAGCTAACGTGACATATTCCTCTACAGAAAAACCACTGATATTTGCGATAACTGGTTTTCGATAGATCTTCTCTAAATCTTTAAGTTCTTTCTGAATTACATTATCCATTCCTGGATTTTCAAGACCTACCGAGTTAATCAATCCAGAATAACATTCTGCGATTCTAGGTTGTGGGTTTCCCTTACGTCTTTGAACGGTAGTTCCTTTGATCGAAATAGAACCTAAGATATTGATGTCATAAAAGTCTACATATTCTTTGCCAAACCCATAGGTTCCACTGGCTGGAATCACTGGATTATCTAGTGTTAAGCCACTTAAAGTTACTTTTGTATTTACTTCCATAACAACTCCTTATGTATCAGAACTGGTCCTTCTTTACAGATACGCTTATTACCTACAAGTGTTTCACATGAGCATCCCATACAGCCTCCAAAGCCACATGCCATACGTGCCTCAAAGCTATATTGGCCATCCTGTGCTTTGCGGTAAATCGCTTCTAACATGCGTTCAGGACCACAGGCACAAATATATTCTGCTTGATCAAACCCATTTGTAACAAAGCCCTTTTCTCCATAGGAACCATCTTCTGTATACACTGCGACTTCTAAACCAAGTTTTCTAAATTCATCATCATAGAAAACTTGATTCTTTTCTCTAAAGCCAAGGATAATTCTTGGCTTCTTTCCTTCTTCAACTAACTTTTTCGCTAAGCCATACATCGGTGGAACGCCCACTCCTCCACCAATCAATATCGCAGAATTAGGAATCCAAGTTAGGTTGTATCCATTCCCCAAAGGCCAAAGGATATCTAATTCAATACCTTGTTTCATTTCACTGAGTGCCTTTGTGCCTTTGCCTACCACCTTGTAGATGATGGTTAGGCTTTCATCATTCCAATCTGCGATAGAGATAGGTCTTCGTAAATAGAAACCTTCAATTTTGATATTGATAAACTGTCCTGGCACTAAAGTCTTTAACTTCTTAGATTCTAGACCAGTTGGTTGTAATACCATCTTGTATGTATCTAGCGCAATCTTTACATTCTCAATGATTCTCACTCTTTACCCTCCACAATAATCTATATTTCTTTCTCGTCATGATAGACGAGTTTGCCATCCACAAAGGTTGCGATAACTTTGCCTGTAAGATTCATACCTTCAAATGGTGTCGATCTTCCCTTTGTTTGAAATTCATCTGGATTAACTTTCCACGTAGTTTCTGTATCAACGATACAGATATCTGCGACTTCTCCGTTTTCAATATAGCCACCATCTAAGCCAAATCGTTTTCTTGGATTAACACTCATTAATTCGACGAGTCGTTCAAAGGAAATCACATTCTTCTTTACAAGTTCTGTATAGGACACACCGAAGGATGTTTCTAGCCCTACTACACCGAAGGATGATTTATCAAATCCTCGTGATTTTTCTTCTAAGCTATGTGGGGCATGGTCTGTCGCAATCATATCGATTGTGCCGTCGACGATAGCTTCTAGAATTGCCTTTTGATCCTCTGGGGACTTGATTGGAGGATTCATTCTGAAGTTTCCTTCATATTTAATTGTATCGGTATTAAAGGCAATGTAATGAGGTCCTGTTTCACAGGTCACATCAATTCCTCTGGCCTTTCCTTTTCTTACCACATCTAATGTTTCCTTCGCGGAGACATGACAAATATGATATTTACAACCGGTTTTAGCGGATAGTTCAATATCTCTTGCGGCTTGTACACTTTCACTTGCGGATGTTGTGCCTGTATATGGGATTGTATTAAGACTTTCGTCTTCACAATGTGCTGAGATAATCTTTCCTAAACTTGCGACTTTCACCATCGCATCTTCCATCGTAAAGTCGGCTTGTACACCAACCCCATCATCAGAGAAACCTGCTACATGGTCAGCCATCTCATCCATTTTGGATAACATTCCACGGCCTTTTTGATTTTCTGTAATAGCACCAAATGGAACTACTTTGATTACTGCATCTTTTTCAATGATATCGAGTTGTTGTTTGAGGCTTGCATAATCACAAGGAGGTGGATTTAAGTTAGGCATCGTAAATACTGTAGTAAATCCTCCATGTGCTGCCGCCTTTGAACCTGTGCCAATCGTTTCTTTATAAGAAAAACCGGGCTCACGGAAATGTACATGTACATCAACGAAACCCGGTAAAATATATTTATGATTGAAGTCAAAAACGATATCGTCACTTTGAACACTGTCTGAAACGTCAAATGGGACAAGAAGTCTATCACCAGAGATAGCGATATCCATCTTTTCAAAACCCTTTCGTGTATAGACTGTTGCGTTTTTTAAGATTGTTTTCATATGAAACCCCTTCTAGAGCCAACTACTTAAATCTTCGATATTATAATTGAACTTTTTTACTTTTTCAATAGAATTTTAATTTAGTTTTGTTAAGTTTCATCTAATTTTGAAACTCTAATTTTGGAATATGAATATATACAAAAAGAGAGCGTTATTCACTCTCTTGCTTGCATAGTTTTTTCCAGACTTTTTCTTCATATTCTGTAAATTGATGTTTTTCAAAAAGGTCTGGTCTGACTTTCTTTGTCAGTAGTAAGGATTGTTGTGTACGCCACTCTTGGATCTTCGCATGATGACCACTCAGCAAGATATCTGGTACCTTATCCCCCTGGTAATCTGCGGGTTGGGTGTATTGTGGATATTCAAGTAATCCATTTTCATGAGATTCATCATCAGTAGAACCTTCACGAATCACACCATTCAGTAAACGAATCACGCTATCCATAATAACCATAGAAGCCATTTCCCCACCTGTTAGAACGTAGTCTCCGATACTGACGAGTTCATCTACATGCTTGTTAATACGTGCGTCAAAACCTTCGTAATGTCCACACAATAGAATCAAGTGATCTTTTTGAGCTAACTGTCTTGCCTTGGATTGGTTATAGACATTGCCTGCTGGTGACATCATCATACTGTAGCTATTTTCTGTCTTTACAGAATTGAGTGCATCCAATACTGGTTGACACTTCATTACTTGTCCTAGTCCTCCACCAAATGGCTTATCATCCACATGGCGATAGTTGTCATGGGCAAAATCACGTATTTGTACGAAGTCTACTGTAACGAGTCCTCTTTCAATGGCACGGCCAATGATTGAAGTACTGACAAAGTCACGATACATCTCTGGAAATAGTGTTAATACGGTAATCCTCATAGTAGGCCTCCCATACGATGAATCGTCATCACTTTCTTATCTAAATCTACGTTCTTTACAATCATTGGAATGTAAGGAATTAGCACTTCTTTTGCGTCTTCTAATTGAAGACGTAAATTATTTTGGGCACCTAGTGTTTCTTCAACACTGATGATTCTACCTAATGTAATACCTTCTTCATCCACAACTGTTAAACCAACAAGGTCTTTTCGATAGTATTCGCCCTTTTTGAGTTGTTTACGATCTGCTTCATCGATGTAGATTTCACAACCCTTATACTGTTCTACAAAGTTAATATTCTGCAAGTCAACAAAGGATACAAGTGGAAAGCCTTTGTGCTTACGATAGGAAGCTACCGTAACTGGTAGATACTTCTCATCGACACGAATATATACTTGTTTACTCTTGGTATATCTTTCTTCATCAAAGTCAGAGTAACTTTCAATCTTTACTTCTCCTTTGATACCATGCGTATTGATAATTTTGCCAATACAAATATATGCCATCTTCCCTCTCCTTGATTTTCAAAAAAAGGATGCCGTAGCATCCTTAAATCTGTTCGAACTTGATTGTTACTTTCTTGTTATTACTATGAGAAGCAACGGACATTACTTGACGTAATGCGCTTGCCATACTGCCCTTTCTGCCAATCAGACGAGCAATATCATCATTTTTTGCATAAACATGTAACAAAACTTCTTTATCATCTAAGCTAGGCATCAGACGTACATCCAAGGATTCCTTGTCTTCAACCATTGGCTTAACTAGATTTAGAAGTACCTTATCCAGCTCTGCCATGATGCTTACGCTTTCTTCTTAGCGGCTACCTTCTCATCATGGAACTTCTTCATGATACCTTGACGAGAAAGAATGTTTCTAACTGTATCAGAAGGCTGAGCACCGTTTCTTAACCAATTAAGAGCCTTTTCTTCATTTACTACTACTGTTTCAGGTTCTGTTGTTGGATTGATATGTCCGATTGTTTCGATTTCACGTCCATCTCTAGCAAAACGTGAGTCTGCCGCAACGATACGATATCTTGGAGCCTTCTTGGCACCCATTCTCTTTAAACGTAATTTAACTGCCATGGTATAAATACCTCCTATTTCTTACATGTTTATTATACTGATTCGAAATTCACTGTCAAGTAAAAAACCTTTACATCATTAAAATTTAAATGGATTCTTTCCACCGAAGCCATTTGGGAAGTTTTGACCTGCACGCTTTTGAGCATTGCCCATCATCTTCTCTAGACTTTCTTGGTTTAGGGAACCGTTTCTTTGCATGTTACCCATGGAGTCCATCAGCTTCTTCATCTTACCGAATTGGTTGATCAACTTATTGACTTCATCCACGCTACGACCAGAACCACGTGCTACACGCTTCTTCATTGTGCCACGCATCTTTTCTGGATGCGTACGCTCTTCAAGTGTCATAGACTGGATAATTGCCTTCATATGACGCATCGAGTCACTTGCCTTGGCTTCATCTAACATACCAGCGTATTGGTTCATACCTGGAATCATCTTCATAATGCCACCAAGAGGACCTAGCTTTTGAATCTGTTCAAACTGCTTTAACATGTCATCCATTGTGAATTGACCTGCAAGCATACGTTCAGCCATCTTATTGGCTTCTTCAAGATCCAACTTCTCCTGTGCCTTCTCTACAAGTGTTACAACGTCACCCATTCCAAGAATACGGTCAGCCATACGATCAGGATGGAAGATATCCATATCCTCAATCTTTTCACCTTCACCGACAAACTTAATAGGAACGCCTGTGATCTTCTTAACAGAAAGAACACCACCACCTCTAGAGTCACCATCAAACTTCGTTACAACTAAACCAGTTAGTGGTAAGGCATCCTTAAAGGCTTGCGCTACGTTAACGATATCTTGACCAGTCATCGCATCGACTGTAAGGAGAATATCATTAGGATGAACAAGTTCATTGATTTCCTTTAACTCATTCATTAACGCTTCATCGATATGTAAACGACCAGCAGTATCGATAAATACTGTATCAAAACCATTCTTTTCAGCGTATTCCATACCCTGACGAACTGTTTCAACAGCTGGAGTCTCTGTACCTAAGGTAAATACTTCAGTATCAATTTCCTTACCTAATGTTTGTAACTGATCAATCGCAGCAGGACGAATCACGTCGGCCGCAATTAACAATACTTTCTTATTAAACTTCTCTTTACAGATACGCGCAATCTTAGCAACGCTAGTTGTCTTACCTGTACCCTGTAAACCGACAAGCATAATTTTTGTAATACCATCTTCTACAAAGTTAAGACCAACTTCTTCTGTACCGAGTAATTCAATGATTTGATCATGAACGATCTTAACGAGCTGTTGTCCAGGTTCTACGCTCTGCAGTACTTCTTCACCTCTGGACTTTGTACGAATCTCATCTAAGAATTCTTTTACAATACGATAGTTTACATCTGCTTCAAGTAATGCTAAACGCACTTCTTTCAGCATGTCTTCCATGTTATTATCCGTTAACGTACCCTTACCGGCCACATTACGTAACGCTTTATTCAGTCTGTCACTTAAGGAATCAAATGCCATGTTTTATACCTCACTTTATCAAACGTCCTTATTTTATCATAGTTATCTCTGCTTTAGATATAGTGAAGTGTCTCAATTCTCTACTTAACGGATAAACTCAACTTTTTCGGCAATTAACTCCATCGCTTTGGTCTGTAGATTCACTTCTACCCTTCCCTTAATCGCAATCACGGTTCCAATCTTACAGGCAGCCTTACATGACTCCGCAATCCCACGCCACAGGCGCACAGTAAAAATGTCAGACATCACTCCATTGTCCGTAAATGCACGTTGACACTCAATCTCTATCGTTGATTGATTCTCCGAAAGATTCGTCCCTTGTATCAAAGGTAACGAATGTACCTTTCCTAATAGCACAAATGTATTTAACATAATCCACCCCCATTAACTATGTACACTGTTCTATAGTCTATTCCACGAAAAAAATCGTTGAATGATTCAACGATTCAAAAGTTGTTATTTACATTTTATCATGCATACAAAATACGATGCATATTTTTCCATTATTCTAATGCTTGCTTAAAGTCTTCCAGTAAATCTGTAATATCCTCAATGCCACAAGACAAGCGTAACAGTTCATCACTAACACCTTGCTCTAAGCGCTCTTCAACACTTAAGCAAGCATGAGACATCGTTGCTGGATGAGATAGAATTGATTCCACACCACCCAAACTCACTGCTAAAATCGGAATCTTAACCTTCCTTGTAAAAGACATCAAATCATCTTTGCTTGCAAGAGAAAACGATAATACTGCACCACCACACTTAGCTTGTGACATATGAATATCATGACCAGGATGAGAATCTAAACCTGGATAATAAACATGTTTGATCTTTGGATGGTTGTACAAGAATTCTGCGATTGCTTGTGCATTTTCGGATGACTGTTTCATACGTAAACCCATTGTCTTCATACCACGCATAATTAGCCAAGCATCTTGCACACCTAGGATACCACCAAAGTTTTTTCTAAATAGAACTAACTGTTTATAGTAATCTTCATTATTTGTTGCAACAACACCAGCCACTACATCACTATGACCATTGATAAACTTCGTAGCACTCTCTACAACGATATCAACACCTAACGCAAGTGTATCTTGGAATAGCGTCGTCATAAAGGTGTTATCGGCTACCGCAATCAATCCATACTTTTTCGCAATGGATACGATTGCGCCAACATCACATACCTTTAATAAAGGATTGGATGGTGTCTCAATATAAATCATGCGTGTTTTATCTGTAATCGCATTTTCTATCTCTGCAAGATTTGCCATATCAACAAAACTCGCCGAGATTTGATAACGAGGTAGAATCTTCGTCGCAAACTGACAAGTACCACCATACACTTCCTTTGGAAGGATGATATGTTCACCAGCATTTAACAACATCAAAACATTCGATATCGCACTCATACCAGAACTAAAACTCAATGCATATTTGGCATTCTCAATACAACGAAGACCATCTTCTAAAGCATCAATCGTTGGATTGGAGAAACGGGTGTATAAATACTTCTGCTCATCACAATACAACTCTGTATTATGAAACGTGGACGTTTGATAGATTGGTATGCTAGCAGCACCAGTATATTGGTCTAATACGGTGTAACCATGCAATAACTTTGTATTCTGTTTCATTTTCTTCCCCACTAAAAATTATGAATGATATTGTTTGGTAATGATTGTCGTTGAAACATCTACTTATAGCCTACACCCATCTATGATAGCTTTCAAGAAAGTACATTGTCTGAGGATAATAATTCTCAATCATATTCAATCAGATTCATCATTAATTCAGCTATCGTATCAATCACTTCATGAAAACTAATATTTTTTGCATATCTAAATCTATCTTGATAATTGCCCCAATACTTCAACATATCATTCTCGCCCTTCAATGTACCTAGAACATTTAGAATATCTACCACATTAAATTTATTGCTTCTATGTTTGAACGTATTACGACAGGCAACACCTAGTTTTTCATAATCAATCTCTTTTTTCTTTAGATGAAATAAAATATATACATCATAAAAATCCTTACTTCTAGTATTAAATACTCCACGTTGATAGATTGTTTGAATTTTTTCTGCCAAAATTGTTTCAATATTGTATGTATAAATTTCATATATTTTATCTTCAAAAGTACTCTTATATTTATATACAATTTCTTTTGGAGTTATCGGATCACCAGTTGCAATATCCAGCAGAATTATCTGTCGAATATTATCTAATTTACATTCAATGGCAATTCTAAATCCCCCATACTCATCATCTTTTCGAATTTCCTCTATCTTTTTTATCTCATAGTTAATATCCTCGTATACCTCATGCTTAAGAATATTTTCTAATTTTTGACTAATATTTTCTTTTGTCAGCGTAAACTTCCTAATTAGGAAGTCAATATCAACTGTACTACGTTGCTTAATTCCAATAAAACTCGCAAGCAGAAATCCACCCTTAAAAATAAAATTCTGATTTTCATCACTCTTAGATATTTTTTCAAGAATTGTTTCCAAAAAATAGTGTGTTTGAATTACATTATAGCTAAGGCCTGTTTCATCTGATATTTTCTTACAAATCGATCTAAGTTTGTATTTATTCATAAATAACACCAAAAATATCTTTCACTTTATCGTAGATATTCATCTTTTTTGCGTATGTATACAACTTATTTAAATCTTTATTACGATAACGAGCATATCTTGTTATTATTTTCGAAAATAACTCAGCCTCGACTTTATTTCTATTTTTCACAAAATCACAAATCGTTCTTTCTAGATCATAGACATTTACTTTGTTTCCATATATCGTTTTACATTGAGTAATACCTAGTTCATATATATCTTTATTCACATAATGCACTCTTTTATCACGTTGAATACGGCTTGCATTATATCCTTTGTATACTGTTACTTCTAATTCTGAAGGAATGATGTCTGTAAATTGAAATAGATACAAAGCAGATACATACGAGAAGATTGCAACTTTATACTTATTTTGAAAGAAGTAATATTCATCATAATCACCTTTTGCAGAAAGATATACTCCTCTTTCTTCACGAACTAATTCTCCTGCTTCAACCATTCTAGTTAAATATATAGTTGGAATATTAGAATTCACTAGTTCACCACTTGTAATAAATCCACCCATTTTTTCAATCTTTTCTCGTATCTTCTTTTTATAATCCATTCTTAGCCTCCATTAAATGTTGTAAATACACTTACATTATATTATTTAGTACGCATATTTACAACACTAAGTATAAAGAAAAAGCCACCTTAGTGGCTGATAGATTACTTCGATAATCCTAACAAGGACTTAATCTTATTTTGAATACGGATATTGCGTTGTGCCTTTTTGATGTCTCCTACCCAATGACAGGAAGAATGACAACCTGAACTACAATCTCCACTACAGGAGCTTACTCCATTTTTCATCACATATCGAATATCAAATGCAATGATTACAACAATGACCAATAATACTATTAATGTTGAAAGGTTCATATTTACGCTCCTTAAGTTAACTATAACTAACACTATTAGTATACTTCTTTTTTCTGATTTGAAAAGTCAAACGCAATAAGAAATTAAACGTGATGCACTAACATTGCCAAACGTATCAATTTCTCGTCTTTTTCAAAATCGATATCAAATAATTTTTCAATCTGCTGAAGACGATACTTAACGGTATTCAGATGAATATAGAGCCCTTCTGCAGTCTTCTGTTTTGAGTATTGTGAGTTAACATACATACACAATGTCTCGTAATACTTCGTCTCATACTTATGATCATACGAGATGAGTTTTTGTATCTTTAAGTCAACTAATGTATCCAGTGGTAATTGTTTTTCTAATTGGCTACACAAATAGGAATCAATTAGATTCTGGAAGTTTGCCTCTTTTCCCTTTGCTTTACTAGCTGCATATTCTGCCTGTCTAGCATATCCATCAAGATGATGAAGTTTTTCAAACTGCATACTATATCCAACATGAATATTTGGGTATTGTTTCAAATCAATATGCTTTGTGCTCGCCAATAAAAGATAACACTGTTCATTCACAATGCCACCTAATAGGTTTACATCACTCTTTTGTATCTCACTTAAGAAAGAACGCAATACAGTAATGCGATTTGCAATTGTAGTATCAATATATGCAAGCATGTAAGTGCCTTTAACGAGATAACCAGTCTCTTGTAGTAATTGCAGTCCTAACGATTGACTCTCTTCATCCTTTTGTAGCAGTAAGGTAAATGCTTGTTCACGTTTGGAACCATGATTTGTTAATTGATGACGTAAGTAGATAGATGCAGCATCCGCAAGTAATTTAACATCCTCTTCACTAATTTCATTTTCCACCGCAACCGTTAGTTTTCCAATCGACTTCTTCTTTGCAAAAATATCAACTACATAAACATCTCTTTGATACTCTGTATCGAATACACGCAATGGTTTTTGAATACCATTCTCATTGAGTAATCCTTGTTCTATCAATCGATTTACAAAGCTTCGTTTTAGTTTTGTATCTTGTAAAAACGATAAATATACGTAAGCATCTGGTACCTTAGAGCAGGTTACTAATTGATATGCATCATCCATAATCCAAATCGGATTTTGAACTAACTTCGCAGCCTTTGCAACAAATATTTCAAGTGTTGCACACTCACTCACTAAATCAAATAATTCTTCTTTTCTCATACTCCTATCTTAACACTTAAAAAGGAGAAATCTTACGATTTCTCCCAAGAGGGATTATTTTGTTGCGTAATCTGCTGCAGCTTCACCACAGATTCTTCCACCTGTTAGAGCTGTCATTAATGTAACACCTTCAACGAGTGGATAAGAGTTGTTATAGATTTCCGCAATTTCATTACCAGCTGCGTATAGACCACCGATAACTGTTCCATCTTGCTTGATAACTTCTAAATTAGAGTTAACAAGTACTCCACCAATACCACCTAAGGATACTGGTCTTGCCTTAACAGCATAGTATGGACCATCACCTAGAGATAACATGTACTTGGAATCTTTGCCGTATACTGCATCTGATCCATTTGCACAATCTGCGTTGTATGCACTAATTGTCTTCTTTAATGCATTGGCATCTACGCCCATTGCCTTTGCAAGATCTTCTACTGTATCACCCTTGAACACGGTACCATTTTTAACACCATCTTCTAGTGCAGATCTAAACTTTGTCCATGGTTCATTGACACTAAATAGTGGTAATGATGGTTGGTATCCAACAGCTATTTCTACATTCAATTCCTTAGAACCACCCTGCTCTACTTTCTTTACCATATCATCTGACATGATTGAGAAATAGTATTCACCTTGTGTAGCGGCAGCGTTTGAAGATAGTGCTGTATCATAGTTTAAATCTTCTGGTGCAAATCTAGAACCACGTTGGTTCACCCAAATACTTGTTGCAAGATAAATAGCCTTTGCGATTTCATCTTTACCCGAACCTGGTTCAATTCCAGAGTAGGATGTTACACCATGGTACTGTTGGATCGTCTTACCCTTACCAGCACCAATTGCTTGTGACATTGTTGCGCCATCACCTGTTTGTGTTCCCGTTGTAAATGTAACGAGTGGGAAACCAACTTCCTTTTCAATCACATCTGCATTAGCACCGAAACCACCAGTTGCTAGTACTGCAGCATCACATGAAATTTCATATGTTGTATCAGAAGACTTTGCAACAACACCTGTAATCTTATTGTCTTCTGACTTTAGTTCTACTGCAGGAGTTTGGTAGTATATCTTACCACCTGCATTTTCAAACTGCTTTAATAGAGCCTGATAGTAGCCAAGCTTATTGGATTGGTCTGCATATGCATGATATGTTGGGAAGCCATTAGCATGTGCTTTCTGTTCGTTACCAACATATACAAGGTCCATACCATTTTCTTCTAACCAGTCAATTGTTTCACCAGAGCGGTTAGCGATGTTATAGAACAACTGTCCATCATCCATCCAACAGTTATAGGATTGCCAATGTGCTAGTATTTCCTGTGTTGTAAATGTACCTGCTACACCAGCTTCTTTTTGTTCCTTAGAATTAATACCCATTGGTCCACCTGCAATGACAGATACACCACCAATATTCGCTGACTTTTCAAGTAAGATAACCTTTGCACCATTTTGTTGAGCTGTTAATGCGGCAGTAATACCTGCACCACCCGCACCAATAACAACTACATCAGCAGTTAACTTCTCAGTCTTTGACTCAGATGCTTGTGCACTATCACTACCAAATGAATCAGGATCACCACCAGCAGTCTTAATTGCATTCTTAACTGCTTCCTTAATCGCATCAGAAGTGATTGTCGCACCAGTTACCCCATCTACATTAGGACTGTTCTTTTCAACAATCTTCTTTGGTAACTCTGTGATTGCAGTACCAGCAATTTCTGGTGTTTCTTCATTATCTTTTACTTCTACATTTGTGATCTTTCCAGAAGAAATGGTTGTGCTGACTGTAACCTTTCCGTTACGCCCATCAACTGTTTCCTCATAAGTACCATCTTTTACAGTAGTACTCTTCTTCGTTGAGCATCCAGCTAGTAGCATGCCTACGCTTAAGCATGCCGCAAATAAACGTTTATTCATAGTTCTCTCCCTTTGTTCACTTGATAAAAATATCACAGAAAGGAAGCTAAAATATTGTCCATTTTGGACAATGGAAGAAATATTTTTTGTCAAAAACGATTTTTACAGGTTCTCATATCGCAATACTCGTAGATTAGCCAATCTACCTGTCCATATCTATCTATAAAAAATTCATACCCCCCACCGATTCACTCATCCTACTAAATCTAAAATGATTGTTTCTAATAACAAATATTTCTGTTCAATGCATGTTGCATGTATACAACAAAGGCGATAGATTTTCTTCCTATCGCCTTTGTTGGTTTCGTTCAGTTTGAAAAACTATGTTTTACTGCTTTGTTGCTTTTGAAAAAAACAATAAATACACCCCAAAAATAAATTTAATGGCTGCATCACTATATGCAAAGAATACTAAAGGGACATTTGAGAAAATATACCCCATAATAATATTGATAGTACACATAATACCTAATAAAATCATTGATTTTCCATGCACAAAATAGAATGGGAAAAAATGCAGTGCTGTAGCCAATAACGCTCCCAACCATATCATTCTCCAATTCTCAGTATCGAAAAATGGACCACCTAGAAATGCCATTAGTACAAACAGTAATATTACTGAATATTTAGAAATATTTTTCTGAAATTTGGTTGATGAACCAGTGGATAGTTTGTTAAGTAAGCCTTTATTCATATTAATTGAAAAAAAGCAAATCATATAACCTATACTAAATACCTGCATGTTTATTATTTGCTTTCCACCTATTAGGGTAGCAATTACGATTACTATAGCAATCGCAATTAACCATAAACCACAGGATTTTTTATAATTAAATTCTAACTTTTCATTTTCATATCCTAGCATTAAATTTAAACCTCTTTCTAAATCAAATCTGATATTACGCCTATGCTATATAGAAATCAAGTAAAAGGGTTATATTACAATATCGTAATAACCATATTACCTTAATACCTAATTATTCTTGTTATTTTCAATTCATCCATGAATCACGTTCTACAAAAAAGAATCATAGTGTTTTCGCCTATGATTCATATGTATATTATTAATTATTTTAGTGTAACACCTTCAGGCTTTTTAATCTCTTCAACATTGTTGAGATTACGATAGTAGTATTCAAAATGGTCTTCACTTTTTGCCGTCCATTTTTCATCTTTATTTTCTAATGAAGTTGTAAGAATAATCTTTGCCTCACTAGGAATAAGTTTATTACCTTCTTTAACCTTTTCCATCACAAGCTTAATTTGAATGTCTACAGCTGTGATAATATCCCTTGGTTCTGCAAACATAATACTTTCAAATACACTTGAATGAAATGCTTCAATTAAATCAAGATTGTCTTTTACATCACCGTTAAATTCCAAATATACAAATTGATTATCTTCAGATCTAGTAAACTTATCAGAATATGTTTCATATAGCTTTAAAAATTCTTCATTACGACCAAGTTTAGGAGCCTCTACTTCCGTAGCATAGGTCCAATCTTCTGTTTTTCTCCACTCGAATTGTTTCTCCTTATTCACGTACCCTGTATAGGTTACTCCTTTACTTGGTGAATAGATACTTCCACCATGATCCAATCTGTATGGGGTCCCAATTGTTATGAGTTCTTCCTCAAAAAGAGCAGGTGCTTGAAAATCATCACGCATTCCTTTATTACTATTGGAAACTTCTAAAAAAACCTGTGGTTCAAATTGAATCATTCCCTGGCGGGTCTCCATCTCAGTAAGAATTGTTCTTTTACCATCACCTGTATAGAGATATTTACGATAAACTTGACTAACATACTCAGTACTTTTCGCATCTCTTAGTTCCGTTATAAAAGTATCAACATCTTTTTTCGCATTATTAGATGAACTATGGCAAGCAGAAAGATTTAAAACAAGGATAAGTGTACGGAACGTTAAAATTACTTTTCTAATATTTTTCATTTCATACCCTCCTTTACTGATAAATTGGATTATCTATTCCACTCGGAATATCTACATGTATACCAGAGTTGACTTTTGAATATGTCACTTCACTAATATATTTTTGATTCTTATAGTAATCACTATCACGCACTCCTGTTATTGTTGCCGAGACAGGCTTGCCATCATCTTTAGACATCTTTAAGTCGATTTCCAACTTACCACTCTTATCATTACTACTAAAACCAAGGGATCCTAGAGAAGACCATATCAATTGCACATCATTTGCATAAAGAAAATCTATATCATCTGTTTCATAATGTACTGTAATCGTATCACTATCTTCACTCAATGTAAGTTGATCCTTTATTGTTTCAAAATAGAGAATAACATCTTGTTGGATTCCAATCGGTTGATTGTATTCCACTATAGAGTAATTACTTGTTGTCCATTGTGTGTCAGTCTCATTCTTCTCATATGAATACATTCTGTCACAATAGTAGTCTTTAACGTTACCATTAATTGAATGCTTTCCTGATATATGATCTGGTCTTAATTCAAACGTACCTGTAAACTCTGTTTCATATTTATAAACAGGATCTGCTCCTTCTTTTGGGTTAACAACATCAGCATACATTGAACCCACAATATGGATTTCCCCATTCTTCATTCGCTCAAAACTCTGAAGAACTTTGTCAATCTTTTCCTCATCTGACAGTTTGCTCCAATTCGTTTTTGGCGTATCACAACCCACCATTGTAGTAATCATCAACAAACTCAAAACAAACAAGCACACTCTTTTAAATGATTTTGTCATACATTACCTCCTAAATCATATCAAACTCCCAAGGTTAATATCATTATAGATTGAGTGCTAATATATCACAAGAAATGTAAAAAGATGCATGATGGTTAGTCATGCATTCAACATAACGATTCAGGAAACCCATTCGCAAATTTACTTATAAATATCCTTTATCATTTATTATATTTCTTGGGAACAGCGTAAGTTGGACAATATGGTTGATGTTTATGGTGGTAGAGATTACAAACATCTTGCAGAAGGTGATATACCTGTTTATGGTACTGGCGGATATATGCTTAGTGTGAATGAGGCATTATCTTATTATAAAGATGCAATTGGCATTGGAAGAAAAGGGACTATAAATAAACCGTATATTCTAGAAGCTCCATTTTGGACGGTAGATACACTATTTTACGCGATTCCTAAAGAAGGTAATTACTTAATTTTTATATTTAATTTATTTGAAAACATTGATTGGAAAAAGAAAGATGAATCAACTGGTGTACCGAGTTTATCCAAAGCGGCAATAAATGACATTGATATTTATGTAACAAGATATTCAGAGCAGAAAGCCATTGGTAGATTTTTCTACACTATCGATAACCTTATCACCCTTCATCAGCGTAAGCCATTTTAGCCTTTTTAACTCAGACTTGAAAGAGAACGCATTACAATATCAATATCTTTATTTTCTAGTTCATTAATAATATGAAGATATGTTTTCTGTGTAGTGGTCATGCTTGAATGTCCAAGTCTTCTAGCTACACTTGCAATTGATACTCCTGCAAACAATAGTAATGATGCGTGAGTATGTCTCAATCCGTGAATAGATACAATTGGAATATTTGCACCTTTACAGTGACGTTCCAGAGAATCATTTATACTTGAATTAAAAACTCGACTCTTTATAAAAATTGGTTCATCTTCTGGTAACCCCTTAATTAATTCGGAAAACTGGACAATGAGCTGCCAGTCAATTTGAATTTTTCTGACAGAAGACCTATTCTTTGTTGGTAGAAAACCTGTACAGCTTTTATAATCCCAAGTTTTGCTGATGGAAAGCGATTGGTGCTGAAAATCAAAATCTTTTGGTGTGATTGCAAGTGCTTCTGAAAATCTCATGCCTGTTTTCGCAACTAAAAGAATAAACCAATCCCAACTTATTTCTGTGTTTAAATTAAGATGTGATATAAGTTTGTGTAATTCAAATTGATTAAGATATTTTATCTTTTTATGTCGTGGAGTTTTGCCTTTAATAATAGCCTTTCTTGTAGGATCTCTTTCAATCAATCCTTCATCAACAGCATCCATTATCGCGCCTTTCAACTGATGATGAAAATCCATCGTTGTTTGCCTTTCGTGAGTCTCTGCATAGCAATTAAGTAATTGTTGGTAGGATAGTCGGTTAAGATCACACATTCTCATTTCCGGAGCAAGACGTTCTAACCAAGTTTGTGTTAGTAAATATTTATCCATCGTAACTTTTCGAATCGCTCCTGACTTATAAACTTTTATCCATTGTGAATAATACTCATAAAATAAATCTGTCTCTTTAATATTATTTAGCATTGAAAATCCTCCTTTTTATGAATATATGGCTTACGCTGATGAAGGGTGATAAAGTTGTCGAGCTGGTGGAAATATTGTCCTATT
>NZ_CAUVCV010000018.1:0-20680 GCF_963550625.1 uncultured Solobacterium sp. | reverse complement strand
CGTGCCCACAAAAGTTTATAGCCTATCCCCAACCCCATGAGATTTTAAAGTGCCTTTTTCTTATGTACTATAATGCATTAAACTGCTGTGAGGTGATATGAATGGTAAAGGTTAAAAAAATAGGAATTGTCAGTTTATCTAGTGGAATTCTAGGGGAAGATTTTGTACAGCATGAAGTAAAACTAGGGTTACAACGTCTAGAGAAACTAGGTGTTCAAGTGGAATTTATGGAACATGCATGCAAAGGATTGAAATATATCTCTGAACACCCAGAGGATAGAACAAGTGATTTGTTAAATGCATTTCAAGATGATTCAATTGATATAATACTTTGTGCAATTGGTGGTGATGATACATATCGTTTACTACCGTATCTTTTTGAGCATGATGAGTTAAAAAATGCTGTAAAAGAAAAGATATTTCTTGGATTTTCTGATACAACCTTTAATCACTTAATGCTACATAAAGTAGGTCTCAATACATTTTATGGACAAGCATTTCTTCCGGATGTATGTGAATTGGATGAGGAGATGTTGTCATACACTGAGAAGTATTTCTTGGAATTATTAGAAACTGGGACAATCCAGGAAATAACACCAAGTGATGTATGGTACCAAGAACGTAGTGATTATAGTACAGAAGCTGTCGGCACAAAACGCATCATGCATGCAAATCAAGGATTTGAATTATTACAAGGTAGTGGAGTATTCCAGGGAAAGATATTAGGTGGATGTATCGATAGTTTATATGATATTTTTGATACAACAAGACATAGTGATTCTGTTGAACTATGTAGAAAATATGATCTCTTTCCTGATTTAAATGATTGGAAGGGAAAGATATTATTATTGGAATCTAGCGAAGAACAACCAACTCCTGAAAAGTATCGACACATGATAGAGGCATTAAAGAATACAGGTATCTTTGACGTCATCAATGGTATTCTTGTTGGAAAGCCAATGGATGAAATGTATACTAAGGAATATCAGGAAATTTTGATCGATGTTGTAAATAATCCGAACTTACCAATTGTCTGGAACCTGAATGTAGGACATGCAACACCACGTGCCATTGTTCCATTTGGTGTTATGGCAAGAGTTGATGTTGAAAAACAGAAGATAAGTTTTAAGTACTGAATGTAAGAAGTTCAGTACTTTTTTAAAAGAAAAGAAGGCCATTTTCTGACCTTCGATTACGTTTATTGAATTGTTACTGAACCAGAAGCAATGAGTTTTCCTGATTTTCTATCATATAGAAGAATGTCATATGGTAGAACTGTGATATGAACCTGGTCACCAATGACAAATGATTGATTACCAAAGATGACAGATGTAAGAAGATAGTTATTGATGTTAAGCTTTAAAGTTGACTCCATACCAGTAGGCATAGAGCCATCAACTGCTGCATCTAACTTACCATTTACATCGACTGTAATCTTTTCAGGACGTATACCTAAGATGAAGTCCTCATTTGTAATGATTACATCATCATCGCTGATATAGTCCTCATTAACTTTTTGGATATGATATTTGAATACTTCATCTTTATTCTCTTTTTCAACCTTAGTGCTAGATTTTTCATCAAGATCATTAGAATGTTTTTCTGCATCACGGTGTTCAAACCATTCCTGCAAGTTGAAATTGTGTTCTGGTGTAAAGACTGCTTTCTTATTGTCTAATACTGTGAATGAAAATGTTCCATCTTGGTTCTGTTTGCCTTTTGCCTCCAAGAAGTTGATAGATGGATTACCAACGAAGTCAGCACAGAATAGGTTGTTTGGCTTGTTGTAGAGTGATAATGGATAATCATACTGCTGTAGTAAACCATTATTCATTAAGCAGATCTTTGTTGAAAGTGTCATTGCTTCCATTTGGTCGTGTGTAACGTATACAAATGTTGAGCCTGTTTCTACATGTAATCTCTGTAGTTCATAACGCATTTCTAAACGTAACTTTGCATCAAGGTTAGATAATGGTTCATCCATAAATAGAACTTGTGGTTCAGGTGCAAGAGTACGAGCAATCGCAACACGCTGTTGTTGTCCACCAGAAAGTTCAGCAGGATAGCGATCCATAAACATACCAATCTTTACGATTCTTGCTACACGATTTACAGATAAATCGATTTCTTCATTGCTTAATCGACGAATAGTTGTTTTCACTTTACCATTTTCTAGAACTTCAAATTTCTCATTTACAGTTTCATTCTTAGCTTGATGTGTTGCAATTAATTTATTCTTTTTCTCTTCAAATTGCTGAATATACTTTTTAGTATCTTGCTCGATGGCGTTTGATGAATGTAAGTTGAACTTGAAAATCTTTTCAGCTGTATATTTGGAAATTGTATAGGTATTGATCAGTTTTAGAAGAAGACGTTTCTTGTCAATTTTGCCTGTCTTCTCTTTACATTCTTCAAAGATTTGTGTGAGTTTATTTGTATTTTGTAATGAACGAATTACATCACTAGTTGTTTTTAATTCAATATCCATTACTGGAAGCTCTTCTTTGATATTTTTTAATCCAAAGGAGATGTTGTCATAAACCGTCATATTTGGCCATAGCGCATAGTTTTGGAATAAGAAACCAACTTTACGCTTGTTTGGTGGAATATTGATTCCTTGATCGGAGTCATATACAATTTGGTCACCAATTTTAATTTGTCCGCTTGTAGGTGTTTCTAAACCGGCAATCATACGTAGTGTTGTTGTTTTACCACAACCGGATGGTCCTAAGATTGTAATAAATGAATTGTTTTCGATATGTAAGTTGAGGTTATCTACAGCATAGAATTTACCCCAACGTTTTGTGATATTTGTTAGTTTGATTTCAGGCATATTTTTTCCTCCTAATTACCAATTCCTTCATCAAGGCTTGCACCAGTTAATTTATTTACAATCAAGTTTGAAAGCATGATTGTTACAATTAAGATCAGGTTGATTGCACTTGAGAAAGCATATAGTCCCATTTCATCAAAGTAATCTAATGTAGTTGATAAGATAAATCCTTGCGTACATAGTAATAAGAATAGTGATAACTCACGTAAGCAAGTCATGAATGGTAACATGAATCCACTGATGATCGAAGATTTTTGAATTGGGATGATAATGCGTGTCATTCGTTTGATCCAAGGAATATCTTGGATGATTGCGGCTTCTTCGATTTCTCCAGATAATTGCAACATAGAGTTTAATGCGTTACGACTTGCAAATGGAATGTATTTAATCACACCGACAATAACAAGTAACGTATACGTATTAAATAAATTGATATGTTTATTTGAGAATAGAATGAAGAAGGCTGCGCTAACTGCGATACTCGGCATTAAGTATGGAAGGAATGCCATACTATTTACGTAATTAGCCCATTTCGAGCGGCGTTTCTTTGAAACGGCATAACCAATTAAAGTACCGATGATACCTGCAATGAGTGCACAGGCGATTGAGACAAGGATAGTTCCTTTATATGCATCCCAAATTGTGCTGTTGAATAAAATACCACGTTGTCCATACATACCATTTTCAGTGATGTTTTCATTTGTAATCCACCATTTTGTTGTTAGATTGGCGAAGTTACCTGTATATAGGAAGGAGTAATCACCAGGATTTGGTAGGAATGTTTCAAAAGCAAATGAGATAATTGGGAAGATACTTGTAAAGAACGTAATGATAATAAAGATAAATGCAACTAAATGTTTACCGATCTTACCTAGGTTGATCTTAGATATTTGTCCAGATTTACCAGTCACAGTTGTATAGTTCTTTCTACTCTTTAGTGATGCTTGGTTGAGTGCGAGAATTGCCATACCAAAGATCATCATTAGAACTGCCAGAATAGACGCTTCACCAGTATATTTACTATTCAATGAAATATACTTGGTAGAAAGGGTAGTTAAATTTAAATAATGTGGAACTGGATAGGATCCCATTGCGCTACCAAATACGAGTAGGATTGTCGAAAGGATAGCAGGCTTAATCATTGGAATTGTGATACGCGTTAAAATTTTATGCCGAGGTGTATTTAGGATTGTTGCGGCTTCTTCTAGGTTTGCATCCATGTTCTTGAAGATACCACCAATCAAAATATATGCGAATGGTGCATAGTGTAATCCTAATACCATGGCACAAGGGAATAATCCTACACACCACCATAGTGGCATGTTGATGCCAAATAGTGAGGCAAGCAATCCGTTAGATGTACCAGTAATCGCATTTGAATTAAATAAATGTTGCCATACAACCGCTAATGTCCATTGCGGCATAATATATGGGAAGATAAATATAGAACTGAGGTACTTTCTGCACTTCATATTTGTTCTTGTCACCAGGAAAGCAAATACACCACCGAATAGGATTGAAATTATGCATGTAAGGATGGCAAGTGCTAAAGTATTACCCATCGGTGTCCAAAGATTTGTCTTCGCCAAATTACTTGTGAATAAATCAATGTAATTGATGAGAGTTAATCCTGATGTTTGCCCAGTTAAATGCTGATCAATTGTACCTGGGTGAATCTCAAATGTATCACGGATGATTGCTACAATTGGTGAGATTGTTGCAATCGTACATAAGATACCAAAGATGAGTAGAATCACATTAAATGGTTGCGTGAAATAGGTTTTAATCTTATTAAAGAAAATCGCGTTGCGTTTTTTCGAAATTGTTGTATCCAAGGTGTGTCTCCTTTCAAAAAAATGGAAGGCACCCAACTACCACGTAGGGTGCCTCATGATAACTGTGTGTTTATTTAGAAGTATTACCGTTAAATTTGTCTAGTGTTTCAATCCAAGAACCAACAGTGAATGCTACTGAAGCACAGTATTCAGGATCTTCTAATACGAGATGGCCTTTTGTTGTCCACCAATCATATCCACGGTCATCCTTAGATGGGAACGTATCTACACCATCAACATATCCACCTTGAGCATGATTGAATGTCTTTTCTGTTGCTGTCATAACATCTGGATTTGAGGAGTAACCACCCATATCTTTGCCCCAAGCACTGAAGCCTTTTTCTGTACATGTCATGTATGCGATAAATGCAGCAGCTGTCCATGGAAGTGGGCTATTCTTTGTTAAGAATAGGTAATGGCAATATCCAAATCCACCAATTCCTTGATATCCATCTTCATATGCAGCAACCTTAATGTTATTTACAGATGTTTCTGAAGATTCTTCAATTGAACGTAACTTAGAGTAAACCAATAATCCACATTGATCAGTTGCAGATGCGGAAGTTAAAGTCGTACAAATTGGCCCGTCATCTGTTTGTGCATTATATCCATTTACCCAAAGCTTGATCCAAGCTAAAGCATATTTACCATTTTCACCTAAGTTAAAGCTTTCAGCATCTTTCGCAACTTCATCAATTGTTGGTTGGAATTCCGCTTTTGCATCAGCTGGTAGCTTATCGAAGGCATCCTTTAATTCACTTGCATACTTATCTTCTGTCAACATATACAAGAAATTCTTGCCGACGATTTCTGAGTCGATATCCATGAATAATGGATGTGTATCCTTACGTACGAAATCCCAGCAGTTTGTGAATTTCTTGGAGCCTGTTGAATTGTACATAAATACTTTATTTAGTGTTTGTAATGGTAGGAAGCCTTTGTAGTCACTAGCTTTTATGCCATTTGCATCTGCCCATTCCTTTGGAATGAATGTTTTTAGGATACCGGTTTGATTCATCTTTGATTCAATCTGGTTACCATCCTGAATCAAAGTCATTGCGAATGTTCCTTGATCCTTTAAAGAGTCAGCTTGTAACTGCTCGAAAATCTTATTGTTCTTTGGCTGTTGCCATTCGAAATCTAATTTGTAACTAGGATCGATTGTCTGTAAGTATTCGATGAATAATGGCAGTGCGGACTTACCGCGGCTAGAGTTACCTAAGCCAAAGAATGTCTTGCCGTTTGATTCTTCGATTGCTTTCTTTCCAAGCTCTTCGAGTGACATTGTCTGTGCTTCTGCGATAATTTTGTCTATTTCAGACTGATTGGCTGTATCGTTTGTGGAAGAGGTGTTAGTTCCTTTTCCTCCGCATCCAACCAATGATGCGGCCAGTACTACAGAAAGTACTGATGATAAAAAACGCTTACTCATTATTTTCCCTCCTGATGAATAAATCTATTCATATTATAAGAGAGAATGTAAGCGCTTTAAATTCTAGAAAAATGATATTTTTTTTAAATTTCTGATATTAGAGATTTTGATTTTGATATTCGCTAGGTGTTAGTCCATAACGCTTTTTAAAAAGGGAAGAGAAGTAAGCGACAGATGTATAACCAGTTTGTTCAGCAGCTTCGCTGATTCTATAGTTATTCTTACAAAGTAGTTTCTTAGCATTCTCTAATCGTATACTTGTAATATATCCAGCAAGGGTATAGTTTGTTTCCTTATGGAATAATCGTGAGATATGTCCTTCGCTGATTTCTAAATAAGTTGCTATATCATAGATGGATAAATTAGGGTTAGCATAATTTTGTTCGATGTATTCAATTGCTTTTTTTACATAACGATTTGTGTCGTTGATTGCTTGTGGAGTTTTTGTCTTAGTAAGTTTAGGGATAATCTTTTGTACGCTTGTTTCGATGGTTCCATCTTCGAATGGTTTTAAGATGTAGTCAGCAGCGTATAATCGTAATGCATCACGAGCATAGTCAAACTCACTATACGCTGTTAGAAAAATGATTTGAACATCGCTGCCTTGATTACGTAATCGCTGTAACATTTCTATACCATTACAAAGTGGCATGTTAATGTCTGAGATGATTAAGTCAGGTAATGTTTCTTGATATTTTTCGAGTGCTTGAAGACCATCTTTGGCAACTGCGCAAACTGTAAAATCAAGTGAATTCCAATTGATATCATGAACCATTCCTTCTCTAGCAAATAGTTCATCATCAACAATCATTACTTTGTACATGGCTCCTCCTTATATGGCAGTGTTATCTGTATTAAAGTTCCGCCTTCTTCTAGACGCTGTGCGTGAAGACCTGAATTTACACCAAAGTGTAAACGTAATATAGAATCAACATTATACATACCGATATGACCATCAATTTGATTCCATTGATGCGTGTTAATTAGATGCATCATTTCGTCATTAATACCGATGCCATTATCTTTTACAGATAAGATGATTGCGTCATTTTGTTTGCATGCATATACTTGGATGACGCCAGTCTCTTTCATACGTAAACCATGAATAATTGCATTCTCTACTAAGGGTTGAATAATCAGCTTAGGAATCTTATAGGATAATAGCTCCTTTGGACAATCGAATAGGAATTGATATTTTCCTTGGAAGCGAATATTTTGAATTTCTCCATAATCGGAACAAATCTGAAACTCTTCTTCGATTGTTATGAACTGTTCTTTCACGATAGAAGTTCTTAATATGCGTGCAAGTTTTTGTGAAAGCTGAGAAATTGGTTCAACTTTAGCACCTTTTGCCATCCACTTGATTGTATCTAATGTGTTATATAGAAAGTGCGGGTTAAGCTGTGCTTGCATCATCGCGATTTGGATATCGGCTAATTGTCTTTGTGTTTCTATCTTTTGTTCTAAGAAGTTAGAAAGCTCTTCTGTCATAATATTGAAATTTTGAGATAATACTCCGAATTCATCATTGCGTACTACAGGAATTGATGTATCTAGCTTTCCTTCTTGTACTTGCTTCATTGCTTGATTCATCTGGTTGATTGGCTGTGTAAAAGAGGTCGTAGTTTTTTGCGCAACAACAATACATACGATAAAACTAAGAGCAGCGAGTAAGCCAACCATCAGATACATCCGATTCATCGTAGATGTACTAAGTACTTTAGGGTGAATAATAATTTGTTTAAAACCTGTACTACCTATATTTTGAATTGTGATGTAATAATCATTAAAGTAATCATCATACTTTGAACCTGATATCCATGCATAATGTAATTTATCAAAAACACCAGAAGTCGATAAGATAGAATTTATATAAACAGGTTCATTCTCTTCACTGATAATTCCAAACCCTTCATCATTCGATAGTTGATTACTAAATAGATATGTGAAATCTTGATTGTCGATAGAAGCGACAATATAACCAATTGTTCTATTATTATGTTTTATTTTTGTTGCGATATTTAAAACGATTTGATTGTCTTCGCTATCAACTTGCTTAATGATGTCTTTAGATGGATTGTCTAATGCATGTAAGATTCCCCAGTAAGTAGGTCGACTTGCAAGCTCGCATGTTGCATACATACAATTACCGTTCTGATCGTAAATTGAGAATGTTGCGTAATTTCGATAAGGGTTGGTTAACTGATAAAGCGTATTATATATGGATTCACTATCTGATGAACTTAGAAATTCTTGGTGTGATGATAATGTAGAAAGAGTTTTATCAATTCCATCTAAAAATGATTGAAAGCTTGTACTAATTTCTTTTGTCTCTTTTTTTACAGTAGTTTCATATGTATTAAATGTCATAGCTTGAAACAAGAAAATTAAACAAAAGCCACATAGTACAATTGGTACAACCGAAATCGCAATGAAGTGATTGAGTAGGCGAATACGAACAGACTGACTTTTCTCTATTTGTTTATTTTTGTAGAAATGTCCCATAATTGTAGTATTTCCTCCTGCCTAAATTTTGACCATGGTACAAGATTTTGGTAATCTGCGAGATCAGTTAGTGCCGTGAGTTGATTAATATCTTGTCTTACGCTACGTCGGTACATTGTGGATGATAGGAATTGTTGTGCATCTTTACTGATTGTAAAATCAATAAATTTCTGTGCGTTATCTTTATTCTTTGCATTTTTTACAAGAAAACTACCATCGGATATAACGAAGAGGTAATCAGGATAAACCATTGTAATGTTTGAATCTGTTAACATTGCCTTTTTTGCGGTTTCTTCTAAGGTAATTCCAATCAATCGTGTTCCTGTACTTACTTCACGGATGACTTCTCCACTACCGCTGGCAATATGACCATCTAACTGTTGATAAAATTTATCAATGTATGTAGGGTCATTCAATGTCATGAACGCATTTAAGATAGAGATGCTCGTACCTGAAGTGTGTGGATCAGCAAATGATATTTTCCCTTTCCAAGATCCATCACAAAAATTAGACCATTTTTGTGGAGCTCGTTGGCTATTAACTAACTTATTATTGTAGATAAAGACAAGCGGTAGCTGGGAGAAGAGGGTGTAGTTATCATGTTGTTCTAAATATCGAAAATCAAGAGAGGAGCTTTCACTAGCCACATAAGGTTCAATATAGTCCTGATAGTATGTATAGTTTTGAACGTCGCCACCAAACATGACATCTGCATCTTCTCCATTTTTTATTTTTTCGAGCATTTCTGTAGTGCCACCAGCTTGTACTTCAACACTGATACCTGTTCGTAATTCAAATTCCTTGATAATTGGTGCGTATACTTCGGGCTTATGACTTGTAAAGACAATGAGTCTATTTGCTGGTGGAATCGGATTTGCGTCATGTTTTGTAAAATGCGTACAACCGGACAATAGAGATAGTGATAGAATGCATGCAAGTATTTTTGAATTAATCGTTAGCATGTCGATTCATATACTCCGCTTGGTTTAGTGGACCCTCGACTAGTGAGAAGTTTCCATCTTCATCCTTAAAAACAGCAATTCCACCATTTCCAATTAAGCATTCACGATGAAGAAGCTCATCTGGAATATTCTCTTTCATAAGACTAAATAATAAATGTCTAAAGTATGCTCCATGAGAAACAAGAAGAACTTTATCTTGATCGTGACTCAGTTTGCGTAACTCACTAAAAGCATTTTGAATACGCTGCTGAATCATTGTTGGATTCTCACCACCTAAATCATCAAAAAGATCATTTGAAAAACGATATTGATATTCTGGGTCACTTTCATTTTTAATATTTCCATCCCATGATCCATAACTAAATTCACGTAATGAGTCAAAGATTTTTGCATGCATGTGATGAGGCTCTAGGATTAGTTTTGCGGTTTGAATTGTTCTTGGTAAAGGGGATGTATATGCAGAATTAAAAAACTGGTTTCTTAACGCTTCCGTTGTTTGCAAAATCTGTTCTATTCCTTTGGAAGTTAATGGAGAGTCTGTTATACCTTGCATGCGATTTTCCAAATTAAATATGGTCTCTCCATGACGAACATAATAGTAGTAAATTGTCTTCATAATGAACTCCTAATTTTAAGTTCATTATAGACTGAATTTATTAAAATGTTAAACTACAAAAGCTGTATAGCATGGGATGAATTACTGTGCTTAGAATTGTTTTTTTCGCTAAATAATGGTAAATTCAAATTAGTGGATAGAGGAGAAAAGAACCATGAGTAAGTATCAGTTTTTAGATAAGAGAGTGCCTATTGCTGACGACAATATTTCTATTGTCCAAGATTTATCAAAATGTAAGAATTGTACATTGTGCAGACGTGCTTGTTCCATCGATGCCGGTGTATTCGACTACTATGACTTGACTACAAACGGAGATGTCCCAATCTGTACAAACTGTGGTCAGTGTGTAGTATCATGCCCATTTGATAGTTTAAATGAACGTTCAGAATTAGATGGTGTCAGAGCTGCAATTGAAGATCCTGAAAAGATTGTTGTATTCCAGACAGCACCTGCAGTACGTGTTGGCCTTGGTGAAGAATTCGGTATGCCTGCCGGAACTTTCGTACAAGGTAAGATGATCACAGCTTTACGTAAGCTTGGTGGAGACTACGTACTTGATACAAACTTTGGAGCTGATATGACAATTATGGAAGAAGCTTCTGAGTTAATTGAAAGAGTAATCAATGGTAATGGAGAATTACCTCAATATACAAGCTGCTGCCCAGCTTGGGTTAAGTTTGCGGAAACATTCTACCCAGAATTAATTCCACATCTTTCAACTGCGAAGAGTCCAATCGCTATGCAAGCCGCAACGGAGAAGACTTACTTTGCAAAGAAGAACAACATTGATCCAAAGAAGATTGTTTCTGTATGTGTAACACCATGTACAGCTAAGAAAGCGGAAATTCGTCGCCCAGAAATGAATTCATCTGCTGACTATTGGAATGAAGAAGCTATGCGCGATTCAGACTACTGTATTACAGTACGTGAACTTGCACGTTGGATTCGCGAAGCAGAATTAGATTTTGCCAATCTTGAAGATGGTAAGTTTGATCCATTTATGGGTGAAGCTTCCGGTGGTGGAATTATCTTCGCCAATACTGGTGGTGTAATGGAATCCGCGATGCGTTCTGCGTATAAGTTTGTGACTAAGGATAATGTACCTGCTAACTTAATTCGTTTTGATGCAATTCGTGGTTTTGAAAATAGCCGTGAAGCAGATGTTCAAATCGGTGATAAGGTATTACACGTTGCCGCAATTCACGGTACAGGTAACTTCCGTAAGTTCTATGAACATATGAAGGAAACAGGAACACATTACGACTTTATCGAAGTAATGGCATGTCCTGGTGGATGTATCGGTGGAGGAGGAATGCCACGTCATAAGCTTCCTCAAGTGAAGGCTGCTAAGGAATCACGTATTGCGTCCTTGTATGAAAGAGATAACCTCAAGCCAATCAAGGCTCCACAGGATAACCCTGAAATCCAAGTATTATATAACGAGTTCTATGATGCTCCACTCAGTGAAAAGGCTCATCATATGTTACATACAGAAGGATTTATCGATCGTTCTGCTGATTTAGGACCTAATGGTGCTTGTACACCTGAAACATGTCCAACTTCAGTTGCGAACTTGAAAAAAGCACAACAATAAGTGATAAAATAAAGATGGAATTTCAAGATGAAGTTTCATCTTTTAAATTTACACATGCATGATAGGAGGTTATGATGGATAAGATTAGAAAAGTACGAATCGTTACAGTCCTTACAACAGTATTTTCATTTATTATGTTAGGTATTGGTGCTGTGATGGGTAGTATTTCTGCTTATATCTTTATTCAAATGAATCAAGTGCCATCCTTCGATACGATAGGAATGGATTCAAATGGGAAGTTAAATATGTCACCATTTACGAATATATCTAGTACACCAATGTTTAATTTAGTTTGTGTTGTATTAATTGGTGTAGGAATTGGCATTGTCATCATCAACATTATCCCCTGCATCACTGGAATTCAAACCTATAATATGATTAAGTATGATGGTATTTCTGAACATGAATGCATGGAACTATCACGTAGAGATGGATTCTTCAAATTTATGGCTACGATTGTTCCGATTATTATACTGGTCGCACTATATTTCATAGTGCGTATTTGGTATTTCTATTTCTTTATTGCGTATTGTATACTCGTAATACCAATGTTGCTGGCTTTATACCAGATTTACTTATGTAGAGAATAGACTTGATAGAGTGTTACATTCTTTCTGAACAAGAGGAGATTGTAACACTTTTTTAATATCCAAAAACTCTGTAAAATAGAGATATGAAAACAATCCGTTATCAAAACAGAAACTATGCGATACTAGGTGATTTGAAAGCTAGTACATTTTTAATGTATTTGGTTGATGAATCAAATCCTGAGGATTATGAGCAGATATATCAAAAGATTTCTAATGAATTTCAATTGTGTATGATTGCGGTATTCATTCATGATTGGCAAGGGGAGTTGTCCCCATGGGTGGCTCCTGCAATTTTTGGAAAACATGATTTTGCAGGAAATGCATCACTGTTATTATCAGAGTTAGAAAGTTTTTGGATGTGGTTTGAAAAAGATAACCAAATAGAAACAAACCAACTATATCTTTGTGGATATTCTTTGGCAGGTTTATTTAGCTTATGGGCATCTAGTCAAACAAATCTTTTTAAGAAGATTGCGGCCGTTTCTCCATCAGTTTGGTATTTAAACTTTGTAGAGTATATGCAACAAAACCCAATTCAAACAAGAGAAGTCTATATGAGCTTAGGTGATAAAGAAGCCAATGCAAAAAATAAAGTTATGGCTACAGTCAAAGATTGTTTTGATGCAGTGATACAAATCTTACAAAAACAAGATATTGCACTAACATACGAATATAATCCTGGTAATCACTTTCAAGATGTTGAACTCCGAATGACGAAAGGAATCCAACAACTATTACTTGGAAGAATAGAGGAGAAACCATGACAGAACTTTTATATTTAGGAGACTTGAGTTGTCGCATTATATCAAATCAAAATACGGTTTTATATATCAATCCTGATAAGGGAAAAGACTATAGTCGTAAAGCAGATATTATCTTGCAGACAACTGCAACAAATAAATCACTCGTACAATTACATATCACTACTGATCATACAAGAATAATCAATCGAGATTTACTTGCGGTAGGGGATACGTTTAATCATCAGGATATGCAGATTGAAAGAATTGGTGATGATGTATATCGTATTTCTGTGGATGAAAAAAAGATACTTGTCAGTGGTAAACAAGAAATCATCGTTGATGGTAAAGATGATTATGCGCTTGTGCCTATTTTACAAACGCAGATTTCTGAGGAGAAAATGACTGCTTTGGCAAAACAAATCATTCCAGTTCATACATCAGAAGTTGCATTATTTGATTATCGTGTTGCGATTGCACTGCAGGTCGAAAATAAGTTAATGATAGAACCGGCAATGATAATTGATTTACAAAAAGAAAATCATCGAAATTTAAAGGAATTAGAGAACCAACTATACCCGTTGTTATTAGATGCAGCGGAGAAATTTCACATGACGATGATTTGTATGAACGATGGTTATGCAATGGCACAGATGTTAGTTACGAAAAAAGATATCAATCCTCTTGGTCTTGTGTATGGTGGTATCAGCTATAACTTTGCAGATATCGTTGCAGGTTGTACCTTCTATTCAGCAGGTGGATATGGTCCAACCGTTTCTGCGAACTATGATTATCTTCGCTCAACAGCAGATACTGAAAGCTTGGTTGCAATTGCGAAAGATATCAAGCGAGGAAAGCATATTCATTTCATTGAAGTAGAAATTTATAACGATATGGCAAAACTAGTTGCGAAGGGTGGATTTACCTATTTCGTACAAAAATAAAAAAACACAAAATTTGGGATTGAATTTTTGATTGCAAGCGCTTAAAATATGGTTTCAAACCTACGATGCCGGATAAAAGAAAATATGATACCGGTTCAATCAAATACAAAAATTGTCCCGGTAAGATACTGGGACTTTTTATAGGACAAAAAGAAAAATCCGAATAATCGGATTATTCAAAATGATCAGGAAATTTTTCTTTAATTTTCTCGAATGTCTCATCACTAAGGTCGTGTTCGATCTTGTGCGCATCTCTTGCGGCAGTTTCTTCGTCAACACCAATACTGATGAAGAACTGAGTTAATACACGATTTCTTTCCCAAATACGCTCAGCGATTTTCTTTCCAGGAGCGAGTAATTTGAGAGAACCGTCCTTTTCCATGGAGATATATCCATTCTCGCGCAACTTCTTCATTGCAACACTTACGCTTGCTTTGGAGAAACCAGTTTCTTCAGCAACGTCAATGGAATGTACTATTCCTTTACGCTGTTGAATCACTAGTATAGCTTCTAAATAGTCTTCAGCGGATTCATAAATAGGCATAGCCATGTGCATGGTCCCCCTTTCAATAAGTATATTCTAAATGGAATTGTTATAAAATAAAAGAGCAATGCATTATTTGCATAAATAACACGGAGGTAGTTAGTGAAAAAAGTAATATTTTATGGAATATCAGCATCTGCAGCACAAATTTATGCAGATATATTAGAGCAGATGGGCATCGAAATGATGATTATCGGAGATGATGTTCTCAGCAAAAGATTCAAGCAGGTTTTAAATATGCAGGAATCTACTTCAGAGGTACATGAGAAATATGATAGTTCTTATCTTTTGATGGATGGATTATCAAAAGAAGAAATCATGATTATGAGTGAATCCTTTGAAGGGGCAGATATGCCATTTGGTGGCATCATGGTGAGTGCAACACAAACAAACCGTGAGTGGACTTTAGAAATGATTTTTGAGGAAGCAAAACAAGAAGCGAAAATCATGGAACAGATGTACAAACTACAGATGATGATTGAGTCTACAAACGGTATGGATTTAAACCAATTAGAACCAAACCATGCGGCTATCCTTAAGCGAGCATTAATGGATTCTTATTTGATGTTAATGAGAGAAGAGTACACTTATGAGCAGATTTCAGCACAAGTTCGTATTCTAGAGGAAGCTCTAAAAGGGACAGAACATCTCAATCGAAAGGAGAGTAATCATGGGTAGTATTTGTGTCATTGGTGGTGCGAACATTGATATCGTTGGCTCAAGTATCGATCCATTACAAAATTATGATTCTAATCCTGGTGAGATTTCTATAGCCTATGGAGGAGTAGGAAGAAACATCGCGCAGATTTGTGCACTACTTGGTGAGAATATCAAGTTTGTGACTTGTTTCTCAGGGGATAGTTATGGTCAAGCAATGAAAGAAGACTGTAAGAGACTGGGAATGGATGTGTCCATGTCATCGACCGTAGAAGATTTGCCAAGTTCGATGTACATTGCGTTATTAGATAATAACCGTGATATGAAACTTGGTATGAGTGATATGAGAATTTTACGTCGTATGGATTCAGAAATGTTACAACCAATCTTAGAAACATTGCATGAAGATGATATCATTATCATAGATTCCAACTTAGATATGGAAAGCATTGAATATATCGCGACACATGCGAAAGCTAGGATTGCGGCAGACCCAGTCAGTGCACATAAAGCAGCCCGATTAAAGTCTGTTTTAAGTCACCTAGATATCTTTAAGCCAAATCAGTTTGAAGCTTCTGAGTTAACAGGAATTTGGATTAAAGATGAAGAAACAGCAAGAGAGAGTTTGGATTGGTTCATCGAGCATGGTGTAAAAGAAGTCATTATTTCAATGGCGGATCGAGGTATCTTGCTAGGAACACCAGAACATAAGACTTGGTTTACACATCGTCAAATTAATATGGAGAATGCGACTGGTGGAGGAGATTCCTTATTAGGAGCATATGTCGCAAGTCGTCTTGCAGGCAAAGATTCAGTAGAATCAATGAGATTTGGTATTAGTGCGGCTGTTATCAGCATTGAACAAGATGCAGTAAGAAGACGCAATTTAAATACAGAAGAAGTAAATGCAAAAATTTCAGATATGAAGATAGAGGAGAAAACATTATGAAAGTAAGAACAAATGAAGAAGTAGCAAAGGCACTAGCAGAACACAAGCCAGTTATCGCGTTGGAATCCACAATTATTTCACATGGAATGCCATATCCGCAGAACGTTGAAACAGCGTTAAAGGTTGAAGCAATTATTCGTGAACATGGTGGTGTACCTGCAACAGTAGGTATCATCGATGGTGAACCAGTTGTTGGTATGACACCAGAAGAAATCGAAGAATTCGGTAAGCGTGGCTTAAGCATTCCTAAGGTTTCTCGTAGAGATATTCCAGTTATCTTAGCAAATAAGAGTTGGGGTGCTTCCACAGTTGCGACAACAATGATTTTAGCAGCAAAGGCTGGCGTTGAGTTCTTTGTGACTGGTGGTATTGGTGGTGTTCACCGTGGTGCAGAAACTACATTTGATATCTCCGCTGACTTAGAAGAATTAGGAAATACAAACGTTACAGTTATTTGTGCAGGCGCTAAGGCTATCTTAGACTTGCCAAAGACATTAGAAATTCTTGAAACAAAGGGTGTTCCGGTATTAGGTTTCCAAACAGATGAACTTCCTGCATTCTATACACGTAAATCAGGATTGAAGGTTGATCATAAGGTTGAAAGTTATGCTGAAGCAGCAGACATCATCCGTGCTAAGAGAGAATTTTGTTTAGATGGTGGTGTATTATTAACAAATCCAATCCCTGAAGAATATTCAATGGATGCAGATGCAATCAATGCAGTTATTGATACGGCTGTTAAAGAAATGGATGAATTAGGAATCAAAGGAAAAGAATGCACACCATTCTTACTTGCTAAGATTGCAGAAATCACAGGTGGTAAGTCCCTCGAATCTAATATTCAATTAGTATTCAATAACGCAGTTGTTGGTACAGAAGTAGCGAAGGAATACTTTAAGTAAGCTTATGACAGAGATGAAACAGACAGTATCTGATCCAGTAACGAAGGAAAGTTTTATTAAAGCGCTCAAAAGTCTGGGCATTACTGGCAATCAGATTTTGGAAGTACATACACAGATGTCTAGTTTCGGATATGTAATTGGTGGTGCTCGAACAATCGTAGATGGTTTAATGGAATTGTGCGAAAATGGTGGAACGATTCTTATGCCAGCACAAACAGTTGATAACAGTGAGCCAAGTGATTGGGAGAACCCGGCGGTTGTACCGACACTCTACAAAGAAATTCGTGAAGCAATCCCAGCACACGATACAAAGATAAGTGATGTACATTACATGGGATCAGTTGTTGAAAACTTTAGACTACGCGAAGGTGTGATTACTTCCTCGCATCCAACATTCTCTTACTCTGCATGGGGAAGATATGCAAGATTGTTGTGCAATCATCAATCAACACACTTCCCACTCGCTGATGAATCTCCAACCGCAAGACTCTATGAGTTAAAAGGCTATGTACTTTTAATTGGTTGTGATTTTGATTCGGCAACATGCATGCATTTAGCTGAGTACCGTTCTGATTGCCGACCAATTGGCATTCAGGGTGCAAAGGTAAAGACAGCAGAAGGAGATGTGTGGAGAAAGTATCTCGACTTACAGTTAGATAGCGATATCTTCTTGAAAGTTGGACAGATAATGCGAAAGAAAAACATGGTTAGAGAAACCATGTTAGGTGGTTGTAAGATTACGCTTTTCTCAGCTGCAAGTGCAATTGATGAAGCAATGCGTTATTTTGATAAAACCATGGTATACGATTTATATCGTTAAATCCAATGATGCTGTAGGTATGCTTGTGCAATGTCATAAGCAGCCTGCAGCATTTCATTTTCTTCCTTTTCGGTAAAACGATTTGTGGTAGGTGCGTCAATATCAATTTCACCAACACACTCACCATTAACAATAATAGGAACACAAAGTTCACTACGACTAGCACAATCACAAGCGATGTGTCCAGGGAAGGCTAATACATCATCAATGCACTGCACACTTTTATCACGATAACATTTACCACACACTCCCTTATCAAAAGGAATTCGGGTGCAGGCAGGTTTTCCTTGGAAAGGTCCAAGAACCAATTGACCATCTTTAACAAAATAGAATCCAACCCAGTTAATATTTTCATAAGTCATTTGAATGCACGCACTTACATTGGAAAGAGCCGCAATCTTATCGCTTTCTTCTAGAAAAGCACATATTTGTTCATTTAGTAATGTTTTCATAAAAAAATCATAGCACAGGGTTGATTAAAATGAACATGGACTTATAATGAAACAAGAGGAGGGCTATATCTATGGATGATATATCTGGTGAGTGTCACACGGATGTAAAAAAGAATAAATGATATAGCCATGAAGGTCCTTTTTTATGATGGCTGTATCAGCCAATCATGAGGGAGGATTTTTATTATGGACAAGAAATTAGTTTTAGAATGGATACAAAACAACAATTTAAAAGAATTACACGAATATTTAAAGAAGCAGAACGTCGTTGATATTGCGGAGTTTTTGAAAGAATTAGATGATAGTACACTAGCAATCTTCTTTAGAATTTTAGAGAAAGAGGAAGCGGCAAACGTATTTTCTTATTTAGAAAATGATGAGCGTAATCGTTTAATTAAGACGTTTAACAACACTGAAATTGTAAATATGATTAATGAACTATACTCGGATGACGCGATTGATTTCCTTTCGGATATGCCAGCGAATCTGGTTACTCAACTTTTAGATAAAGTTGATGATGAGGTTAGACAAGATATCAATCACTTATTAAAGTATAAGGATGATACTGCAGGAAGTATCATGACAGTCGAATTCATTGAATTCACAAAAGAAATGTCAGTTGCGGATGCGTTAGCTAAAATCAAGCGTGTCGGTATTGATAGTGAGACGGTGTATACCTGCTATGTAGTAGAAAACCGTAAGCTAATTGGTATTGTCAGTGCAAAGAGTTTGATGTTAAGTGATTCAGATGTACTTATCAAGGACATCATGAAGACAGAATTCATCTATGCATATACAAGTGATGATAAAGAAGACATTGCTAAGAAGATGAGAAAGTACGGCTTGATTGCCTTGCCAGTATTGGATGTTGAAGACTGTATTGTTGGTATCGTGACTTTCGACGATGCGATTGATGTCTTAACAGAAGAGACAACAGAAGATATGCAGAAGATGGCTGCGATTGTTGCAAATGATAAGCCATACTTAACAACTTCTGTATGGGAGCATGCACGTAGCAGAATTGTTTGGCTATTAATCTTGATGTTCTCGGCAACATTAACAGGTAGTATTATCTCTAACTATGAACATGCTTTTGAGGTAATGCCAGTACTGGTATCCTTTATTCCTATGTTAATGGATACAGGCGGAAACTGTGGATCCCAGAGTTCGACTTTGATTATCCGCGGTTTAGCGATTGATGAAATTAAGTTCAGTGATTTCTTCAAAGTTGTATTCAAGGAATTTAGAATCTCTATTGTTGTAGGTATCATGCTGGGTATTGCAAACGGGATTAGAATTGTGTTGTTAAATCATGATGTATATCTAGCATTTGTTGTTTCGGCTTCAATTGTTGTTACTGTTATGATTTCTAAGTTTGTTGGGTGTGTATTACCAATTATTGCAAAGAAGTTCAAGATGGACCCAGCAATTATGGCTGCCCCACTCATTACTACAATTGTTGATACACTGGCAATTATGGTGTACTTCTCAATCGCATCACAAATTTTCAACTTATAAAAAGAGTTTGGACCTTCATTATGAAGGTCTTTTCTATTAAATGCCTATATAAATAGGGGCGTTATAATTGAATTACTCGCTTGCGAAATATGAAATCAGTTGTAGAATGAATAACAGACGACAGGAGATTTTCATGCATCCAACAGTAGGTTCATCGGTACATATACAAAGTTTTAAACATGATGGAAGTTTACATCGCACATGGTGTAAAGGTTTTGTTCTTGAAGCAGATGAGGATAGAATCGTTGCGGTTACAGACCATGCATGGGTGATTGAAGCGGATAATCGTAAGTGGTTAACACGTGAACCAGCTGTTTGTTTCTTCTATAGAAAGAAATGGTATAACGTCATCTCCATGATTCGTCATAGTGGTATCTACTATTATTGTAATTTGGCATCTCCAACAATTTATGATGGGGAAGCAATCAAGAATATTGATTATGATTTGGATGTCAAACTTTATCCAGATCGTACATATCAAGTTCTTGACGAAAATGAATATTTTGAACATGCGAAGAAAATGAACTATCCAGATGATGTAATGGATATCGTTGAAGCACAATTAGAAAAGTTAATTACCGAAATGGAACAAGAGAAAGAGCCATTCAATAAAGAGTGTATTGATAAGTATTATCAACTTTATTTGAAAATGAGCTCGCATCAAAATGTAGAGAAAGAATAAGGCTGGAATTAGCAGCAACAAACTTTCTCAAAATTTTTCTCAAAAAAGTAATAAAAAACATTGACATCGAAATAGATACTTGGTATATTAATACAGCACTCTTCG
>NZ_CAUVCV010000017.1:0-20889 GCF_963550625.1 uncultured Solobacterium sp. | reverse complement strand
TATTTATTTTCAAACTTTTCATTACTTTACTCTTGATTTATATATAGTTGTCTATTTTGGCAGTTTACAGCCCTGTGTATAATTTTTTATCTTCAACATATGATTGATTAAATTTAATACACGACGCTTATCTGTACTCCATAATGGCGCAATCAAATCCTCCGCATTTCCATCTCCTGTTAAGCGATGGATTACAATATGTTTATCTAAATGCGCAATACATTCTGTCACAAGCTCTACATACTCAACTATCTCTAAAACATGATATTGAGATGGATTCGACAAATACTGTACACCTAATCTTGTATTCTTTAGATAATGCAATAATTGTAACTTCACGCCATCAATCTGACAGGCATTTAAATGTTCAATCGTTTCTAACAACATTGTTTGATTTTCACCTGGAAGACCAATAATAATGTGCACAATAACTTCTATATCAATAGCCTTTAAATTCTTGACTGCTTCATCAAATACTTCAAGTGGATATCCACGATTCATCCACTTCGCAGTACTTTCATGAATGGTTTGTAGGCCAAGCTCTACCCAGATAAATTTATTTAGGTACTTTTCTTTTAACTCTTTTAAAAGTTCTATAACATCTTTCCCCAAACAGTCAGGTCTAGTCGCAATGGAAATCCCTGCAAATAAGTCATCCTCTAAGGCTGCCGTAAAGATTTCTCGAAGTTTGTTGATAGGAGCGTAAGTATTTGTAAAGGATTGGAAATATGCAATATAGTCGCCCTTTGGTATCTCTTTGTGATTATAAATCAGTTCTTCTCTGCTTAAACGCTTCCCCTCGTAGTAAATCGCGAAATCTCCTGAACCTCCCTCACCGCAGAAGATACAACCTCCAACAGCGACTTTTCCATCACGATTTGGACAGGTCATTCCTGTTTCAAGCGCTACTTTATAAAGTTTTCGTCCAAAGGTATCTTTGAGATATTGCGGAAGTGAATAATACAGTTGTTTCATATCTCTATTCTATGATGAAATGTATA
This sequence comes from uncultured Solobacterium sp., assembly GCF_963550625.1. Taxonomy (GTDB): domain Bacteria; phylum Bacillota_I; class Bacilli_A; order Erysipelotrichales; family Erysipelotrichaceae; genus Bulleidia. The sequence goes on along the minus strand of NZ_CAUVCV010000017.1, from coordinate 19,888 downwards.
AGAAAAGAAGATACTTTATTACATATCTTCTCTTACAAACCGAATCTTCATACCACCTTTGACTAATTTTAGAATCGATAAGTCCTTTGGTGATACATGACCAATGATATTGACACGATTATCTGCTGGCAGTGGACTGCGTACAATCTGTACTTCACCTGCATAGCGTAAGTATGCATCGTTATCCATTGTGATTGCGCCAACTTCGCGTGTAATTGTATTGTTTGGCACGATATGCTCATTTACCTTCTTTAATAAACGTGCTTCTTCTACACGAATAATCCATGATGGACTATCAATACGACAAGTTACTTCTTTATCATAGAAATGTTCTGCATGTTTTAAAGTAGCAGGAATATCGATGACTCCCGTATCACAATAGGATTGAATACGTTCAATCTCATATGTACTAATACCCGGGTCTCCCACAAACACTTGGTCTACATGATACTTTAATGTCAGTTCCATAAACGCTGCATATGGCGAAATGTGACGATGATGTTCTAGGGTTGGTAGACCCTCAAAAATTGGCCCACGCTTTAATACATCCCCAGGAATAAAGGCAATCACATGGATACCTGCATCCTGTAATGACTTGGTAATCCGTAAGAAGTACTCTTCATCTAGTCCTGTTTCACTACGTGGATAGTAGTTATGCATGGCAAGGATTTCTTTGCCTTCACGTACTAAGTCTTCTACTTCCTCAACACGTATTGTTGAAGCGTTTAATACAATTGGCATCTCTTTGGCTAACGCCAGCATTTCCGCGTGATTAAACCCATAATCCAAACGTAATGCATATACATCTAGCAACTTCGCAATTTCTCGTACAGATGAAACCTGGAATAACTCCAATGATTTTGTGGATACATCTGATACGATACGGAAGCCTTCTTCGTTTAACCATGCACACATTGCATGCATGTCTTTTATATATGTATCACTAAACTCTTCAGCGATGTGTAATGACACAAATACAAGTGGATGATTTTTTCCTACACCTTGTAGATATGCCTTCTGTTTTTCAAATGTGCTTAAGAATACAGAATATCCTAATGAATTTGCCATGTTATTTCTCCATGATTGCTTCACGAACATGACCACAAGCTTGCTGTAAACGCATTAATGCGTCTTCATAAGAACAGTTTGCTAGTATCATTGTGATAGCGACTTTACAGGAACCTTTTGCTGCATCTATCGTAGCACGTGCTACAGAACGTTCAACCCCTGTAGCTTCCATAACAATATTTTCTGCGCGATTACGTAGTTTTTCATTTGTCTGCATCACGTCAACCATGAGATTTTGATATGCCTTACCAAGACCTACCATCGTTGCGGTAGAGATCATATTGAGAATCATCTTCTCAGCTGTACCAGACTTTAAACGTGTAGAACCTGTTAGTACTTCAGCACCTACAGGAACATCCACTGCGATCTCTGCAACTTCACCAATCTTAGAGTGATGTGTATTGGAGATTGCGGCTGTATGACAACCTAACTGTTGTGCATACGCTAAACCACCAAGTACATATGGAGTACGACCACTCGCTGCTAAACCAATCACGATATCTCTTTCATTTAATCCAATTTGAATTAAATCTTGTTTTCCAAGTTCTACAGAGTCTTCTGATCCTTCACGTGCTTTGATGAAGGCTGCTTCACCACCAGCGATTAGACCAACAACTACATCAGGAGATACGCCAAAGGTTGGAGGACATTCTGCCGCATCTAATACCCCAAGTCTTCCACTTGTGCCAGCACCCATGTAAATGATCCTTCCACCTTGACTGATTGCCTCGATACAATACTCAATTATCTTTGAAATATTAGGAAGATGTGGTTGAATCGCAGACGCAATTAACGCATCCTCGCGATTCATTTCTGTAATGATTTCAAGTGAACTCATTTGGTCTAAATTCATTGTATTTTCATTGCGGTGTTCTGTAGCGATTGTTTGCAGATTAATTGTCATATGCGTATTCCCCCCTATGATACTTCCTACTATATCCATATTATAGGAATAATGATAATAAAATTTCAATATTGATACTTTTTTTCGAAATATTATTTCTGTTTTTGGGATAATGTGCTATTGTTTTTATAGGAGAAAATAGCCATGAAAAACGCACTCATTCGATTACGTGAACATTACCACGAACTAGCCGGTGCAGAAAGAACCGTTGCGGAATATATTCTCAAAAATCCTGAAACCGCAAGTACACTTTCCGTACAAGAGTTGGCACATAAAAGTTTTTCATCGCCATCAGCGGTTGTCAGAATGTGCCACCGCATCAACTTTGATGGATACAAAGATTTTAAACGCAGTCTGACCATTGAATTAGCACTTCATGCAAAGGCTGGCGAGCAGATGTATAACGAAGAAATCAAAAGAACCGATAATATCGCAGATATCATTCGCAAAGTAACAGCCAAAAACACAAAGTCCCTCGATGAAACTGAGAAGCTTATGGATGTTGAAACCTTACGTGAATGCGCAAAGATTATGAATGATGCACGGAATGTCATTCTTGTCGGTATGGGGGCTTCCTTAGTCACACTACGTGATTTATATCTCAAGTTATTACGTATTTCAAAGCCATGTACTATCAACGATGACTGGCACTCCCAACTTCTCAGCTGTAAAAATAGTACTGCAGAAGATGTGGCGATTATATGTTCCTACTCTGGGAATACAACCGAAGTCATCACATGCATGAATGCTTTAAAGGAGAATCTAACTCCTATTATCGCAATCACACGTTGCGTCGATACACCTGTTTCAAAACTTGCAGATTATAAATTATATACGACTGAAAATGAGTCCCTTTTGCGTACAGCCGCAATGTCATCACGCATCTCTCAATTAAATATTATCGATATTCTTTACACTGCACTCGGTTCAATGAACTACGATGAAACGATTAAAGTATTACATCGTACCTACATAGAAAAACCAAAGAACTAAAAAAGACGGATATCCGTCTTTTTTAATTTAATACTGTTGTAATAAACCTTTTAGAGTGCTTGCGAATTTCTCACGATCAACACCAAGCATTACCATAGTTTCACGTGACTTAAACTTTGTATCACTCCATATGTCGGTAACTGTCTTGCCAAAGCTTAATCGGCTTTGTGTTTCAACATAAACACCTGCTTTTTGTCCTGTAAAGATTTCAGGATATTGCAAGTAAATTAATGGACATGCATCATGGATACAAAGGATTTCACGTTTGTAGTTCTTGATATAGAAGTTTAAATTAGCTTGCACAACATCTACGAAGAATTGACTGATTATCGTATTAAAATTGCGAATGTCTTGAATATCTTTAGCATCTAAGTAGGCATCAACGGTTACATCTAAACCGAACATTACCACTGGGATGCCACTTTGCATAACTGTTTCTGCAGAATGAGGATCTGCATAAATATTAAATTCAGCAGCCATTGTGGCATTACCACCTACAGCAGCACCGCCCATGATGAGGATTCGTTCAACCATATCCTTTAAATCAGGATGAGAGATAATTGCGTTTGCGATATTTGTTAGTGGGCCAACCGCAACAATCTGTAGTTTGCCACCTTCTTTTTTCGCAGTCTCATAGATTGCATCCCATGCATGCATTGTTTCCTTTTCAGCTGGAGAGTCTGGAATCACAACACCACCAAGTCCATCTTTACCATGAACTTCAGAGGCATCATCCAGTTCAACACACATTGGCTTAATCGCACCTGGATACACTTTAATATCTTCTCTACCTGCATACGCAAGTACATTACGACAATTTTTAAATGTCTTAGCATGTTCTACGTTACCTGCAACTGCAGAAATCCCACGAATCGCAAGTTTATCTAGTTTGAGTGCACAAAGAAGTGCAACCGCATCATCGACACCAGTATCGGTATCAATCCAAATTGGAATTAAGTCTGTCATGCGATTTCCACCTTTCTGCCTTCGTATGTCTTACATACTTCTACAAGTAGATCAACAAATCTTTCACGGTCTACACCAAGCACTGCAGTAACATTGCTTGGATTACCACTTGATTGATGCCAATCTGCGATAGTCGCACCACGTGTATAGTGACCTTCGATATCGATTTCGACATACATCTCTTGTGTAGTAAAGATTTCAGGCTTCATTAGCACTGCAACAGCACATGGATCATGTAATGGTGAACCATTCCAGCCAAGTTCTGCATGATGCTTGAAGAAGAAATCTAACCAATCCGCTACGATACCAGATACCTGGTTACCAATTTCACGGATTCTCTTTTCATCCTCTGGATAAACGATGGCCTTCTCTGTTACATCAAGACCGCACATCGTAACTGGGATACCTGACGTAAATACGATTTGTGCAGCCTCTGGATCTTCAAAGATATTGAATTCAGCTGCTGGAGTCCAGTTACCGTTTCTAAGACCTCCACCCATGATGGAGATTCTTCCAATCTTTGATTTTAATTCAGGATGCGTTAGTAATAACGCCGCTACGTTTGTTTGTGGACCGGTAGCGATAATCGTTACCGGTTCCTCACTTTCTCTTAACACTTTAGCCATTAAACCGACAGAAGATAACTCTGATAACTGCATGCATGGTTCTGGCATTGCAGGACCATCCAAGCCAGATTCACCATGGAAGTTTCCAGCTGTGATTAATGGAGATAATAATGGTAGTTCTCTACCCTTCGCAATTGGCGCATCAATACCTAGTAAAGTACAGATACGCATTGCGTTATATGTTGTTTTGGCTAGTATTTGGTTTCCTGCCACACTTGTGACTGCTTTGATATCAAAGGCAGGATTTGCCTTAGCAAACACCCAAGCAATCGCATCATCGTGACCAGGATCACCATCTAGGATGACTGGTATTTTTTTGATTTCACTCATGCGCTCACCTTTTCAGCACTCTCACGGCGTGCACGCTTTGCACGGCTAGCCGCTACAATTGCGAATACTACTAGACCGATAATTGTCACTAAGTAAGGGATTGGTGAAACAAGGTTAGAATCGACACCTGTCGCAGATAACTTGATACCAAATGCCTGTGCAAAACCGAAGATTAAAGCCGCAAGCATACAGCCTAGAGGCTCACCAGCACCCATTGCCTGTGCTGCTAAGGCGATAAATCCACGTCCAGCAACCATGTCGAGGGACCAACCCATCGCATAGTACATAGACATAAACGCTCCACCCATACCACAGAGTACACCAGCAATAATCATTGTAATGTACTTCACTTTAATAACACTAACACCAACAGAAGAAGCCGCATGTGAGTTTTCACCAACAGAGCGGATATTTAATCCTAGAGGTGTATGGTATAACAACACCCATGTTAAGAACACACAGATGAATGCTAAGTATGTTAATAAGCTATGTCCAGATAATACTTGTCCAATCACAGGAATCTTATCAATGAGTGGAATTGTAATACTTGGAATCTGCAACTTCTGTGTAATTAAAGAAGTTGTGGAAGTAAGTTGTGTTCCTTGTGTAATACCTGTAATTACCTTTACTAAGAAGATTGTTCCACCAGATCCAATCATATTGACCGCAGTACCCGTCAAGATAATGTTTGTCTTTAGATTGAATGCGAAGAATCCCATCAGTAAGCTTACGATAATACCTACAGCAATCGCCACAAGTAAACCAACAAACCAATTACCAGAATAGTAAGCAAATAATGAACCGAACAATGCGGAAATCATCATTGTACCTTCAAGACCGATATTGGATACGCCTGCTTTTTCACAAATAACAGCAGCCATTGTCGCAAATAGGATTGGAGCTGTAATACGGAAAATCGCAAAGAAGAATTCTGGTGTCATAATAAGTGATAACATCTTACTTCACGCTCCCTTCTACAGTCGCTCCGACTTGTTTTTCGCGCAACTCCTCTTCCGCACTCTTAACAACAAGTTTCTGACGATACTTGGATAAGAATTGATCAGCCGCAAAGAACAAGAAGATAATAGCTTGGATAATATCAATCAACTGTGCAGGAACTGCAGCGTAAGTTGACATTAAAGTACATCCCTTTTCAAGATATGCCATAAAGAAGGCAGCGAGTGGAACAAATGCTGGATTATTACCGGCTAGAATCGCTACAGTAATACCCGTCCAACCATAACCCGGTTGTGCTAACCAGTCAAAGTATTGGTTTCTTCCAAGCATCTCAATGCCACCACCCATACCTGCTAGTAATCCACCGATTACCTGTGAAAGGATGATAATCATAACAACGTTCATACCAGAGTACATTGAGAACTTCTGGTTGATACCAATCATACGGATTGCATATCCCCAACGTGTACGATACATAAATAGTGCAATGATAATTGTCATTACAATTGCGATTACAAAGCCAATCGATAACTTAGAACCATTATCGATTAACTGAGGTAGAGCAGCATTCACTTGGAAGTTACTTGTCTGAACTGTACCCTTTGTCTTATCAGCAATAAACGCATTCATCATGAACTTAATTACGTACATGATGACATAGTTTAACATAAGGGAGTTTACCATTTCACTAACGTTTAACTTCGCCTTTAATACCGCAGGAATTAACATCATTAAACCTGTTACAACTGCACCTGCAAGAATGGCAACGATTGGTAGTAATGCTCCAGGTAATGGAACATATACTGCAACTAAAGAAGTCACAAATGCACCAAGTAAAATACCACCTTCAGAACCAAGGTTAAACTGGTTTGCAGAGAACATGACACAAGTTGCTAGACCTGTAAAGATAATAGGAATCATGCTTGCAAGTACATCTGTAAAGCCCTTTACACTAAACGTACCATTCGCACGGAATACCGGTTGAATCAACATTGACTTCAAGGAACTTAGTGTCGCAAGTAATCTTTCACCAAGACTATCTCCCTTGGAACTAATAAAGATTAGAATTGCCGCAACAAGTAACGCAATACCGATTGCCATCGCGCCACGTACAATGCTAAATATCAAACTTCTTTTCTTATTCATGACAAACCCTCGCAATCTCTTCTGGTGTTTGTTTCTTAATACCCAACATGTATTGACCCATGATTTCGTCATTTAACTGACTGGTATCTTCGAAGTACGCAACAATCTGACCACCATACATAACGATTAAGCTATCAGACAATTCCATAACTTCATTTAAGTCTGCAGATACGAGTAACACACCAATTCCAGAACGTGATAATTCGACTAGTTTCTTACGGATGAATTCCGTCGCTCCAACGTCGATACCACGCGTTGGCTGGTCAGCGATAATCAAATCTGGTTCATTAGAGAATTCACGTGCAACAACGACCTTCTGGATGTTACCACCGGATAACATACCCACCTTTTGATCACGGCTCTTGCACAATACTTTATATTCTTTAATGAGTGCATCAGTTTCTTCATGCATGTTTTTCATGTTAAACATCAAACCCTTGTTCATCTTCTTAGAATCTGCACGGTCAGAGATAATATTTTCTTCAATTGATGCATTTGCGGCAATACCAAATAACATACGATCTTCTGGTACTAATGAAATATGTTTCTCACGTAACTGACGTTGGTTTAGACCAATGATATTATCGCCCTTCATCGTGATTGTTCCCTCATTTGGTTTGTTTAAACCAAACAACATATCAACAAGTTCCTTTTGACCATTACCTTCAACACCCGCAATACCGAGGATTTCTCCCTTGCGAACGGATAGAGATACGCCATTGAGCATCTTCTTGCCCCAGTCATTAACATAATGTAGGTCTCTGACTCTTAGGATTTCTTCTGTTGGTTTTGCGGCATCCTTTTGAACCTGTAAGATAACATCACGTCCTACCATCAAACGAGAAATCTTCTCAGGTGTAACATCCTTTGTCTCATAGACACCCATAAACTTACCACCACGTAAGATACTTAAACGATCAGTAATCTCCATAATTTCGTTTAGCTTATGAGAGATAAAGATTAATGTATAACCCTGTTCTTTTAGATGCTTTAACTCCTTGAAGAGTTCTGTTGTTTCTTGGGTTGTTAAAACAGCAGTAGGCTCATCTAAAATCAAAATCTTAGCACCACGTACTAAAGCCTTTAAGATTTCTACCTTCTGCTTCATTCCAACCGGGATATCGACAACACGAGCATTTGGATCAACTGCCAAGTTAAACTTCTTGGAGTATTCCTCAGTAATCTTGATTGCCTTTTGACGGTCGATGAAAATACCGTTCTTCTTTGGAGTCATACCCAATACGATGTTTTCAGCGACAGTTAAACTTGGCACCAACATAAAGTGTTGGTGAACCATTCCGATGCCTTTCGAAATCGCTACGTTCGGTGATGATAGATGTACCTTTTCACCATTGACGTAAATCTCACCTTCTGTAGGTTGCTCTAAACCAAACAACATCTTCATCAGTGTTGATTTACCAGCACCATTTTCTCCCATCAGCGCATGAATTTCGCCCTTGCGTACATTCAAGTCAACATCCTGGTTTGCCACGACACCATTAGGATAAATCTTGCGAATGCCTTTCATTTGAATGACATATTCTTCGTTCATATCTCTTACCTCATTCTATTTTTTTACAGGTGATCCTTCTTAAAATGAAAATCCAGTTCCAACCACCATCCCAAGTTATTTTCAAAACTATTGAAAACTACACTTTTCGGCAGCTGAAACTGGATTCATAAATCACCAAAGATACTAATCAGATATATTGTTTTTTCGTGGTTGAATAAAACTTCTAAATTTCTACGTAAAACAATTTATGAATCTTTTGTAACGCTACGATTAAGGACGTACCTTTTCACGTAATGTTTCTAAATCTTTAGATGTGTTTCCTAATGCTGTAGGAACTTCAACCTTACCGTCTAAGATAGCTTGAATAGCTTCGTTAACCTTGTCTTTAGTTGCTTGAGAAGCATACTTGGCAAAGTTCTTGTCAGTTACTACACCAACGCCATTTTCCTTCAAGCCTAATGTAACTTCTGTTCCCCAGTATTCTCTACCTGCATCCCATTCATCAAATACCCAAATGAGAGAGTTACCAACATTCTTTAAACCAGATGTTAATGTAATCGCTGCTAAGTCAGGAGAGAAAGTAGATTCCTGGTCTGAGTCAACACCGATGAACCATGCATTATTCTTTTCAAGAGCTGCTTCAGCTGCACCGTTACCAGCGTTACCAGCAACACCCCAGATGATATCAGCCTTGTTATCGCTAATCATGGATAAACCATATTCCTTAGCAATCGCTGTATCTACATAGTCATTTGTATAACGTGTATCAACCTTGATTTCTGGATCAACGTTCTGTGCACCTGTGATGTAACCATATAAGAAGTCATTGATTACTGGACTATCGATACCACCAACGAAACCGATTACCTTTTCAGGATTAATACGTTCAACAGATGTATCTGTTGTCATGCTTGCAGCTAATGTACCAATGATATAACCTAATTCATTCTGCTTGTATGTTAAATTGAGGACATTCTTATTTTCGCCAGCATAAGTATTGTCATCAAAGATTGCATACTTCTGATCTGGATACTTTGTAGCAACTTCCTTTAAGAAGTCAGGCATCTGATAAGTTCCGCAGATAATTAAGTCATATTCTCCCAAATCAGATACTTCGTACAATGTCTGTAGCCATCTTGGCTTATCAGCGTCTGTACCACCCATTTCAATTGTCTTTAATGTGATACGACCATCTTTTTCAAGAGTCTGTAAACCAGCAGCTGCTGAATCAAAGAATGACTTATCACCCAAGTTACCATTAACTAGGTATGCTACGTTGTACTTCTTTCCATGTGTCTCTGTTGCGTTGGAACCCTGCTTTTCAGATCCTTTAGGGCCACAACCAACGAGTGGTGTTAACAACAATGCAACCATTGCTGCCTTTAATAGATTTTTCATGTATTTTCCTCCCAAAATCTTTTCAAATCGCTAGTCATCTCTTAAAATAAAATAGTGAAAGCGATTTCATGTAAACTCATTTTATTATTGGGTTTTAAATAAGTCAACAAGTACATATCACCAGAAAGGGCAAAAATTATGTTGAATCGTATACCTAAAATTAATCTTCACTTACATCTAGACGGATCGTTCCGCATGGATACAATATGGAAACTTGCACATGAACAAAATGTTGAGATGCCTGCAGATACAATCGAAGGCTATGAAGCCTTTATTCGTAAGTGTGCAAATGCTAAAGATGTCAATGAATATCTAAAGATGTTTGATACTCCTTTGAAATGCATGCAAGATAAAACTTCTATCACTCGTATCACTGAAGAGTTGATTGAAGACCTAGCAAACCAAGGTTGCATTTATGCAGAAATCCGCTTCGCACCACAGCTCCACACACAAAAAGGTCTAACCCAAGCTGAGGCAACAGAGGCTGTATTAGAAGGCAGAAATAACGCTCTTAAAAAATATCCTAATCTTCGTATTGGTATCCTTACATGCATGATGTGTATTGGTGTTGATACACTAAACCAAAAAGAAAATATGGAAACGGTAGAAGTATGCAAGCAATACCTTGGTAAAGGTGTTGTTGGAATTGACCTTGCAGGTGCGGAAGGATTTGTGCCTCTATCTAACTTTGGTCCATTATTCGCAAAGGCGAAAGAATATGGTCTACCTATGACTTGTCATGCAGGTGATAGCCAAGGACCAGATACAGTGAAAGACGCAATGGACTTTGGTGTAACACGTATTGGTCATGGACACCATGTATACTTCGACCAAGAACTTGTAGAGCGCGCAAAAGAAAATAAAGTACTCTTCGAAATCTGTCCAACATCCAATGTACAGTGTCAAACCGTACCATCATACGCAAAACACCCAATGAAACCTCTATATGATCAAGGTGTACTCGTTTCTGTCAACACAGATAACGATACCTTTGCAGGCGTACATATTACGGATGAATACGCACACTGCATCAACGATATGGGATTTACCGTCGATGATATCTTCCAAATGAATATCAATGCAGCAAATGCCGCATTTGTTACAGAAGAAGAAAGAAAAGAATTACTTCATATCTTAGAAACAGCCCGAAAGGAACAGGCAACATGCTAGAAGCACATATCCAGCTAGACCAAAGCGTAAATGCAAAGTATGCAATCATGCCTGGAGATCCAGCACGCATTGATCGTATCATCCCCTTCCTTGAGGATGTCAAAGAACTTGCATATAACCGAGAATTCAGAAGCGTCTCTGGTTACTATAAAGGTGTAAAGGTTATTGCCATCTCTACTGGTATCGGCGGCTCCTCTGCTTCCATCGTCATAGAAGAATTAAAACACATTGGCGTAGACACAATGATACGTATCGGCTCCTGTGGTGCTCTTCAAACAAACATCCAACTGGGAGATTTAATCTTCGCCATTGGCGCAGTACGTGATGAAGGCACATCCAAGGCATATGCAGATATTCGCTATCCAGCAGTTGCTGACACAGAATTCTTACTCAAATGTATCGAAACAGCAAAAGAAAATCACTGGGACTATCATACTGGTATCGTTCATAGCCATGAAAGCTTCTACATCGATACAAACACAGAAGAAGAAAAGAAATGGTCATCCATGGGTATCCTTGGTGCAGATATGGAAACAGCAGCCTTATTTACAGTAGGTCGTTTACGCAATATTCGTACAATGTCCATCCTCAATAACGTTGTCCTCTATGGCCAAGATACCGCTGACGCAATTGGAGATTACGCAGATCAAGCAACGAAGACAATGGAAGGCGAACGCCGAGAAATCCTTACAGCACTGGAAGCTATCTATAAGTTAGAAAAAAATGTCTGAATTATAATTTCAGACATTTTTCATACTCTCTAATACTTGTTCTAATGTAGGAATACTCTTAGCAGCACCCTCTTTAGTAACAGTAATACTACTTGCCTTTGCGGCAATGCGCAATGCAGTATTTACTTCTTCACCACGCAGAATACTTGCTAGATAGAAACCTGTGAAGGTATCACCAGCAGCCGTTGTATCAACAGCATCTACACGATAAGCCTCTTGATGCATTACAGTCTCACCACAGATGTAGTAAGAACCAAGACTACCAACCGTTAAAATAATTTCCTTGTTTGGATAAGCCTTCTGTAATCCTACAATCACATCTTCAACGTTATCAGAAGAAATATTCGCAAGCCCCTTACCTTCTACTTCATTCACCACAAAGATATCAATTAAATCTAGAGGATAACTAAATACCTTTTCATCCATTGGTGCAGTATTGAAGGCAATACGTAAACCCTTCTCATGTGCTTTTGTGATTAAGTATGTTAAAGATGATATTTCATTTTGAATCAGCAATAAATCTCCCTTTTCAAAATGTGTTAATACTTCATCAATCTGTGCTTCATCAATCAATTGGTTCGCACCACCAAAAAGGATAATACAGTTTTCACTATGACTTACCTGAATAATCGCATGTCCAGTAGCAGCTTCCTCATCCTTCTTTAGATAATCTACCTTTACACCATACTCTTGTAAGTAATCAATAAATGGTTGTCCATCAAAACCAACACGTCCAGCATGATATACATCTAAACCTGATTTTGCCAATGCGATGGATTGATTTAAACCCTTTCCTCCAAAGCCTCTACTATAGGACAAAGAAGATGTTGTCTCCTTTGGCATCACAAAATGATCCATCTGATACACATGATCAAAATTCAATGATCCAAAACTCAATACTTTCATATGTAACCTCACTTTTCGTAAATCTTATAAATTTAATATGACATACTTCTATGATTTATCCAAATAAAATCTCTAGCAATTCCTTCACTCTGTATAAATTTTTCCAGAAAAAAGATTATATTTCTGTTCATTTCGCGCTGAATCGTATAGATTATTAGTATGAATATGCAGAACAAGCACTATAAAGCGGTCATGGATGAAGTAGAACGCTTAGAAAAAACAGGCAGATATAGTTTGGTAAAAAACTTTATTCAGCACGGAAAGACAACTGTATATGCACATTGTATTGATGTCGCACTTACAGCTTGTGAGTTAGCAGAAACTCACAATTTTGATGTCGACTATTCCGCAATGATTACTGGTGCTTTATTACATGACTATTTCTTGTACGATTGGCATATTCCACAAAAGCACTTCGGTTTACATGGATTCACGCATCCTTACACTGCAGCTAATAATGCCAAAAATGATTATGGCATTGGCCCTATTGAGGAAGATATTATTGTGCATCACATGTTTCCACTGACAATGTATCCACCACAGTCTAAAGAAGCTTGGGTAGTATGTTGGGCTGATAAGTTATGCGCAGCACGCGAAACAGTCACAAATCGTCTTGTATTCTTGATGAAAGCCTTTCAGCGCTAGGCTTTAGAAAAATCATCAAAAAAGTAAAAAACATCTTGCAATGAAAAAATGACCATGGTAATATAGTAAAGCGCTGAACGGTTAGTCAGTATGCACTTGGCAATAGTTGAGGAAATACTCAAGAGGCCGAAGAGGTGCCCCTGCTAAGGGCATAGGTCGGGAAACCGGCGCGAGGGTTCAAATCCCTCTTTCCTCGCCATACATTGGTCCCGTGGAGTAGTGGTTTATCTCGTCTCCCTGTCACGGAGAAGATCGCGAGTTCGAATCTCGTCGGGACCGCCATTACGCGAGTGTAGTTCAATGGTAGAACGCCACCTTGCCAAGGTGGACACGGCGGTTCAATTCCGCTCACTCGCTCCATTAAAACAGTCCTAGAAATAGGATTTTTTTATTTCTATTTTGTGTTCAAGTTATGAAATTTATACTTTTGTTACAAAAATAATTGTTTCATAACTCTTTTTAATACATAATCAATATCGTGGGGAGATTAAATTATGTTCACAAAACTTACGAAGTCTGAAAAAGACTGGATCTTATATGATGTCGGTAACTCTGCCTTCATACTATTAGTATCAACAGTTATGCCGCTATACTTTAATAGCTTAGCGGAGAAAGATGGATTATCATCCGTTAGCTATCTAGCATATTGGGGATATGCCGCATCAGCCGCAACACTATGTGTCGCCTTCTTAGGCCCAGTGATTGGTACAATTACTGATTTCAAAGGTTTTAAGAAACCTATCTTCTTCGCATCTGTACTAGTCGGATCACTTCTATGCTTTATGATGGGATTTATCTCACATTGGTTAATGTTCCTAATATTCTTCATTCTCGCAAAAGCCGTATATTCTTCCAGTATCATCTTCTATGATTCGATGTTAGGAGATATTACCACTGAAGAACGTCTCGATAGCGTGTCCTCTCTAGGATATGCTTGGGGATATATTGGTTCTTGTATTCCATTTGTGATTTCGCTTGGTGTGATTTTAAATGCGAAAAAGATTGGCATCTCTGGTGGCCTAGCAATGACAATTGCATTTACGATTACAGCGATTTGGTGGTTTGTGTTCTCATTGCCTTTGTTAAAGACATATAAACAAACTCATTATATTGAGAATACGAAGAACGCAATCGCAGATAGTTTCAAACGTTTAGGAAATACCCTCAAGAATGCAACAAAGCATAAGAAAATATTCTTGTTCTTAATTTCATTCTTCTTCTATATTGATGGTGTATATACAATCATCGATCTAGCAACCGCATATGGAACAGCGCTTGGTCTAGATAGTACAAGTTTATTACTTGCATTATTACTAACACAGGTTGTTGCCTTCCCTGCTGCTCTTACATTTGGACGTCTTGCACAGAAGTTTGATACAACACGTCTCATTCTAATCTGTATCTTTGCATATCTCGGCATCGCAATCTTTGCAATCTTCTTGGATACACAAGTTGAATTCTGGATACTTGCAGTATGTGTAGGCTTATTCCAAGGTGGTATTCAAGCTTTATCACGTTCTTACTTTACAAAGATTATTCCAGCAGAACAGTCTGGTGAATACTTTGGCTTAATGGATATCTGTGGTAAGGGTGCAGCCTTCCTAGGTACAGCATCTGTATCACTTGTATCACAAGTAACAGGTTCTATCAGTGCTGGTGTAGGAAGTATCGCAATCTTCTTCTTATTAGGTATCTTCTTCTTTATCAAAACAATTAAAACGAAATAAAAGTCCACTGATGTGGACTTTTTTTAGTGACTAAATGCGTCAGGTAAATCATTTTCCAATAGGATTGTATCGGAAGGTAATGCATGTCGATAGATATGATCAAAGGCCTCTTTAACTGTCTTAACAACAATGACATGTTGCATATCAAAGTTAGCTTCTTGTAAACCTTCATAGATAGGCTTTGTTTGGATTTCACCAACAAGGATTACTTCATCAGCCTTACCCTTCATCTTACGACCGAATTCTTTATTCGCTTCATCTTGGATAGAACCAAGATCAATCATACCAGGTGTTACAACATAACGTGTATTTGGCATCATCCCAAGTACTTCTAGTGCCATTGCGGAACCAACTGGATTCGAGTTAAACGCATCATCAATAAAACGATAACCATTAATTGTCTTAAGTTCTAAGCGATGTTCAACCTGCTTCATATTCTTCGCTGCACGCTGAATTGTTGGCCATGGCACATTGAGGTGTCTTGCGACACAGATAGCGGATAGAATATTTAGGATATTCAACTCACCTAGAAGCTTTGTTTCGATTCGTACATGTTCATCACGATGAATAACCGTGAAAGAAGAACCCATACGAGTGTAAGTAATATCATCTGCGTAATAATCAACGTCTCTACTCTTTACACCATAACTCACTGTCTTAACAGGATTCTTTAAACGATAGTTACGGATAAAATCGTTATCATAGTTGAGAACTCCGAGGCCATCCTTTGGTAATAGTTCCATCATCTGCATTTTCTCTTTGATGATGTTTTCTTGTGAGCCAAAGGTTGTTAAGTGTTGAGGGCCAATCGATGTTACAACACCAATAGATGGTTGTACAAACTTCATTAGAGAAGTAATTTCACCAACATGATCAGCACCCATCTCACATACAAATACTTGATGAATCGGTTTTAACAAAGTGCGAATCGTAATTGTAATACCCATTGGTGTATTGTATGAAGCAGGTGTCATTAATGTATTAAATTGCTCACCAATCATTGCCTGCATGACATTCTTAGTAGATGTCTTACCGTAGCTACCAGTGATACCAATCTTAATCAGATCTTTATCCTCACGAAGAATCTTCTTTGCTTGACCAATGAACCATTGTTTTACAAGTGCTTCAATTGGAGATGTAATCCATCCGACCAGGAAGATTAAAATCCAAGGTAGAATAATTACAAGTGTTGATATGCATGCATACTGAGGTAATAATTTAAAGTTGAGGAATACAAGACCAATCTCCAGTAAAACCATCACAGCAATTTGACGCTTTACACGACCTGTATATACAAGTGGTTTAATATATTTCTTGTTTTTCTCTCTCGTAAAGTTAATACCTGTAAATACAAGTAGTAGACCAACCCATACCCATGCAAAGATTGTAAATCCAGCAAAGTATGTTAATAATCCCGCAACGACGATATAACAAAGTGTTGTAACCAACATTCCCTGTATCATCTTTTTATTCCCAGCAAGCCACTTACTGTATCTACCTAATTCATAGCGGTTCTGCTGGAACATATGTAATGCATGTTTTGTTGGTATCAACATTGCAACTAGTGTTACAACCGCAAGTATCCATCTTTCCATACTAAGCCGTCTCCTTTAAGAATATATCCAGAACGCGATTAAAACGGTCTGCTTGGTGCCAATATGCCCAGTGGTCATCACCCGCGAATATCGCAAGACCTGCATCAGGCATCATCTTCTCCATTTGCTGTCCCATCCATAGTGGTGCAGCTGTATCTAAATCACCCCATACAAGTAATACAGGACACTTTACCAAAGGCAATAACTCTGTCACATCATCATTCACTACCTTTACAAAAGTAGGTCTCATAATACCCTGTGCATTACGATAATCCTCTGATCCAGCATTCTTTTGGAGTTCTTCTAATTTTTTAGTTTGACCTGTTACTTTTAAAAGCCACTTGCCAGCTTTAAACAACTTGACACGAATCTTACTTTCCAGGGATTGCTTTGGACGTATACCCGCAGCACCTGTTAAGCACATCTTCTTAACATTCTCTGGATTCTTTGCACCGTAGCGAATCGCCACACGACAACCGAAGGAATGTCCAACAAGAATCGGATTTTGAATTTGATTCACTGCAATAAAGTCTTCTAGAAATGCCTCATAATCAGGAACACCCCAAGCAACTGGTGGATTATCACTCTCACCAAAGCCAGGAAAATCTATCGCAAAAACACGATAGCGATCTTTATAGTGATCAAAAATTGCCTGCATCATTTCCTTATTCTGACCCCATCCGTGCAGAAGAATCATATCTAATCCTTCACCTTCTGTGATATATGCTGTTTTTACACCGTAAATCTGTTCTATTTTTTTCATATGTCTTTATATTTTAATCGATATTAATGAAATTTTCACCCATTAATGCACGTTTATGCTGGAGTATTTTCATTTGTTTTCTTTGGTTTTTGTGTCTTGGCATCATGCCAGATTCTAAAACATACACCTTCAGTGAGATTTTCTGCTGCTACACGATATCCATAGGTTGTTACTACACGGTGAACAATGGATAAACCTAAACCAAATTGGCCATCCGTTCCCTTTTCATAGCGATGAAATAATGTGCTCAAGCGGTCTTTTGAAATATTCTTGCCATCATTGATTACGCATAACTCATCTTCTTGTAATGTCACCTTGATATAACTCTTAGAATAACGTAATGCATTATCAATCAAGTTCTCCACAACAATACGCCATGGCTCTTCTTCACCATGGAAGTAAACCTCTTCATCCAGTTCACAGATAAAGCTAATCTCTGGACGAACAACCTTGAGAGATAACAATGCTTTATCAATAATTTTATTCATGTTGAGATGATTACCTTCCTCAACAGTATCTTTTAGATAGTCCATCTTATTGAGGATGATTAGACTCTTAACCTTTTTTTCTAAACGATTTGCATGTTCGATAATAACATCGACAGACTTCTCCAATGTTTCATATGGATAGATACCATCTTTAATCGATTCTCCATATGACTTGATCGTCGCAATTGGTGTCTTTAAGTCATGAGAAATATTTTGAATCATTTCTTCTTTCTCACGATTTTGTTTCTTCAGTTGGGCATTCATATCACGAAGTGCATCCGCAACTTCGCCAATCTCGTCATTACGTTTTACTGCAAGTTCTGCATCTTCTTCATTCTTAATTTTCGCAATATAATACTTAATCTGCGATAACGGTAAGATTAAAGTCGTTACCCATATTAACAACATCACCATAAAGCCAATTACAAAACTAACGTTCAACAGCACAACGCCATTGATTAAACTATCCCGCAAGCGCTGCTGGGCAGCGTTTGACATAACTGTAATCAGTTCACGACCATCATTTAATAATGTCTTAGAATATAAAACAGTATTATCTACAGGGGTATTTGTTCCATCTAATTGATCTTCTGGCGTATAAAAAGAATCCAGTGTACCAGAATATGGAACATTCGCATTTGTCTTCAGTCTTTCCTTTAAAGTCTGATCCATCTTACTTCCATAAATAACAGTGAAAGTATTTTTCTCATGATCAAACAAGTACGCACTAATCGCGCCATCCGTTTGTACGAAGTCCAAAGACTGTCCTGGATTTTGATCTGCGTATAAAATTAAGCTTTCTTGCGCACTATGCAAGCGATTATACATTTCCGCTTCGGTAAATCGTTCAATCGATGGCGAAAGAAAGATAATCACGAACATCGCAAAAATCATGATGAAAAGGAAGATCATACTGAGCAACTGTTGCGACAAACTTAACTCACGCAACCACATTCGTATGCGCTTCATTATCCGAGCCTATAACCGAATCCATAAATCGTATGAATACTTAAATTCGGCATTTTCTTTCTAAGTCTACGTAACGTATCATCTACGACACGGTCGCTACCAAAGTAATTCTCTTCCCAAACTTGAGATAGAATCTGTTCACGAGGGAAAGCAGTACCACGATTATTCACAAACATCATCAAGAGTTCAAACTCTTTGGTTGTTAAATCAATCTGCTTATCATCTTCGATGACAATTCTCTGTGCTTCATCAATCTCATAGCCATCGACCTTGATATGTTCTGCTTCATCTTTGTAAATACGACGAATCAAGTTGTTGACACGTAATACAAGTTCTTTTGGAGAGAATGGCTTTGTGATATAGTCATCACTACCCTTTTCAAGTCCAATGATACGGTCAAATTCCTTATCACGTGCCGACATAAAGATAACAGGAACTTCTGAACGATAGGAGCGAATCGCTTCAATGAGATCAAAACCACTCTTATCGCCTAACATAATATCAAGAATCCACAGATGTATATCTTCATCAGATGTATGAGAGTAAGCCTCATCAAAATCCAAATACGAACGTACTTCATATTCTTCTTTTTCTAGATATCTTTTTACTAATTCATTTAAATCTTTTTCATCTTCAACGATTGCGATTACTTTTTTCATATTATCACCGCCTTTATTTTATCACAGGTTGGTTTGTTAATGAATCTTTGCCACTATTGTACTCTATGAACGCAAAAAAAGGGATTACCCCTTTTCATATTATTTATATCCGTGCTTTCTCATCTTCTGATCGAAGATATCATTGATAATTTTGCTGAGTTGTTCCTTTAGTTCGCCCTCTAATACATCACACTGTTCTGCTTGGGCATATAGTTCTGGGTGTTCCTTCGCAATTTTAGCCACTGTATCCTTTGTGGCGTGTCCTCTTACAAAAAATGGAGGCACTTTAAAATCTCATGGGGTTGGGGATAGGCTATAAACTTTTGTGGGCACG
>NZ_CAUVCV010000016.1:0-26061 GCF_963550625.1 uncultured Solobacterium sp. | reverse complement strand
CAGTTTCCAGTAATTTATGCCAGGTTTTAAGAAGATAATAAGCTCTACTTCCTTTTTCGTAACGATTCATGATATCGATACGTAGATGTGAGAATCCAGATGTAAGATGCTCAATGACATGGAAAGGATCTACAGCGACAATGGCGTTGGGCAGATATTTCTTTACAACATCTTTGTATGGCTGCCACATATCCATGGTCACAATCTTCACTCTTTGTCTCTCACTTAATGGGATGTTTTCAAAGTAAGTACTAAGTTCCCTTTTTGAACGAGACTGTATAACCTCGTTTAGAACACGAGCTTTATTATCGACCATGACACATAAGTAAGAACTATTTTTTAACGCCATGTCAGAATATAGTTCATCAATTCCTAGATACTCAGGTAAGAACTGCCTTGGAATTCTCAAGTAACTATCGGCATAGAGTTCTACCGTAGGAATAGATACATGTGCTCTTAGTGCAATTGTCTTTAAGTTAATGGAGATATCACCTAGATCTTTCATGATTTGATCGACCATAGAGAAGGTGGAGTGCATACCATCAGGGGTAAAGATATTGTCTTCACTAAAAGTACGATGACAGTCACGACACTTATACCGTCTACGTTTCCAATTGACAATTGTTTTTAGACCAGCGATGTCTTGCGTTTTGAATGTATATGTTAGAAGTCCTTTACTAGATGTATCAGCACCACAGTAAGGACAAATAGGGTGTTTATTTATCAGTAGAAGATAGATATTTAAGGTACCATGATTACGTGCCGTAGATAGACTTTGAACTTGATCTTGGGACAAGTTCAGAGCAGATGTGATAATATAATCAATAGCCATTTATGGCCTCCTCTCTAATTATTTTCTTTCTTAGCAAAAAGATAATAACATGAGAGGTTTTTATTTTTTGAAGGTACCCCAAGTTTTCTGAAGAAGTATGAAAAAGGTACCCCAAGATTTCTCATTGTGGTACCCCAACCCCAAGTAATTTTAGAGCGCCTAAAAAATATCTGTATGCATGGTGATATATGCATACAGATATTTTATTTCTTCAGTGATGCGAAGTATCTTTCAAGATACATCTTATGTGCAACAGCAGTAATGATGTTATTTAACATTGGATGCTTGTCATCATGAAGGGAAGGTGTTTCACTTTGTTCATGATGATAGAAGGAGGATAGCGTATTCATAAGGGATTCACTGCAATATTGATGTAGTTCTTGAGTTGTATCATTTCCTTGTTGGAATTCATGCAGTGCTAAACGAATATTTTCAATCGATAATACAGTCTTTGCACAAACAATAAATAATAAGATCGAGATTTGATCACGTGTATAGGTTTTCTTATTTACGCGGTCAAAAAGCTTTTGTTTTGCATAGTTTGAAATCATTGAAGGAGTAACCTGCATCTCAGGAAACTCAGTGAAATAGCTATTGATAAATTTTGCGACCTGTTCAAGATAGAGACCAACATCAGGAATCTCGTTATATGCTGGTAAACGAAATTCGTGAAGCGTACTTTCAATTTTTGTGTTTGTTTTCATAATTTAAGTGTATACATAAGTGAGGAACTCGTCAACGATATACTATAACTCTTGACGAGTTTTTAAATAACCGATAATATATTTATAGGTTAATGAAAAACCGATTATCAGTTTTTGAGAATGGAGGTGCTGATGTATGACATATAAAGATATGACAATCAGCCAGGAAAAAGAAATATTTGTGTTTCGCATTAAGGATTTCTGGAGTGCAGTAACACACTTTATAGGAATGGTTGCAGCGATTATTGGTATGCCAATTCTACTTATTAAAGCGTCGGCGTATCAGGCATCATTTCTTACGATGATTAGCTTTATGATATTTATGTTAAGTATGATCTTATTGTATGGCGCTTCTGCTAGTTATCATAGTTTCCATGTGTCGAATCGGGCAGATTTAAATCTAAAGAAGATTGATCATTCTTCTATCTTTATTTTAATTGCTGGAAGTTATACACCTATCTGTTTAACAGCGTTAAAGGATACGGTAGGGCCAATCTTATTGACGATGATTTGGATCATCGCAATTGCAGGTATTGTATTTAAGTTATTCTGGGTAACTTGTCCAAAGTGGGTATCCTCAGTGATGTATTCGCTTATGGGTTGGCTTTGTATTATGTTTTTACCACAGATATTAAACGCAGTATCAGTACATGGATTTATGTGGTTATTAGCAGGTGGGATTGCCTATACAATAGGTGCAGTTATCTACGCCTTAAAACCAAAGCTTTTAGCTAGTAAGTCTTTTGGCAATCATGAGATTTTCCATTGTTTTGTATTACTGGGAAGTCTTTGTCACTATATCTTTGTTTTAAACTATCTGACAATGTTTCATTAAAGTGTATTTATGTGCACAACAATAATCCTCCTGACAGTTACGATAATGCCAGGAGGATTTCTTTATGAAACAGAAAACATTACACACTGCATTACAAGAGTTTGCGTATGAACAATATCACAGTGAGAAAAATAATCTGAGCCCAGTACAGTGGGTTGCCTTGTTAAATGGATATTATTACAACAAGGAAGCAGCGATGCTTGCAGAACAGATAGGTTTAAATGAAGTGGATGTACAGATTTGGTATTGTCGTTTTGCCCTAGCAGTAACTGCGTATGCACTCAAACTTTGTAACAAAGCGAAACAAAAAGCATACTTTCGTCTAACACCACAGAAGCATGTCACAACATCTATTCCAGTATTTCTTGTAAATTGAGTATAATAGAACAAGAATAGGAGAAATTTATGGAAATTCGTTTTGAAGAAAATGGCGCAAAAGCCTATAACGATGAAGGCAAAGAAGTAGGTCTTTGTGAGTATTATGAAAAGGATGGAAAGTGGGTATTAAACCATACGGTTGTTGATCCATCTATGAAGGGACAGGGTATTGCTGGTAAGCTTTTAGATTGTGTATTAGAACATGCAAGAGAAAAGAAGGTAAAGATTGTACCTGAATGTTCTTATGTGGCACATGCATTTGAAAAGAACCCTGCATTAAAAGAAGAATTTGAATAGAAAATAAGGTCCTAATACTAGGACCTTATCGCATTTTTGCGGCTAACTTTCTGGCTTCTTTTTCACCAAGCCAAGTTAATGAACCATCTTCTAAACGCTTCATGATAATCGCAACACCATGTGGATCATCTTCCAGATGACCAAGAATTGTAATAAAATCGTCATGTCGTTGAGATGGAATTTCAGCTTCATTGTAAATGACACAATAGCCTGGGCCAAGCTGTGGCATTGGCACTTCAACGAGTTCACGCTTACCGTTATATGGATCGTCTAAAGACTCTCGAATGACTTTGTTTGTTTCGTAAAATACCGCATCCATTACGTACTCAGAAGTGTGATCAATATCAACATTTTTCTTCGTATCATCTGTATAATAAGTACGTAGAACTAGGTTGCCAACAACGACCAATGGGTTGTTGGTGCCATATAAGGCAACTGTCGCTACGCGATGATGTAGGTAATCAAATGGGTAAATGAGCTTTTGTTCGTTCATTTTGCCATCTCCTTTATTCAATATAATATCCTTGATAACTATATTTCGCAAGCACCAGCTAAAAGGATTGGAGTAAAATAAATATATGAAAATTCAAATTTTACCACTTGTAACAGGAGCACAGAAAGCAACTGGCTTAACTGTCATCATTGATGTCTTTCGTGCATTTAGTTTAGAAGCATACATGTACGCTAGTGGCGCAAAGAAAGTAATACCTGTTAAGACAGTGGAAGATGCATTAGCGCTGAAAGAAAAGAATCCATCTTATATCCTTGTTGGGGAAAGAAAAGGTATTAAAGTTGAAGGTTTTGACTATGGTAATTCTCCAAGTGAGTTTGTAGGAGTAGACCTGAGTGGAAAGACCTTAATACATACAACAAGTGCAGGTGTTTTAGGACTCGCTTCCGCAGTGAATGCTAGCCAGATTGTTACAGGGGCTCTTGTTAATGCGAAGGCTACTGCAAAATATATTCTTGAACAAAATCCAGAAATGGTATCAATTGTACCGATGGGTTGGGAAGGAAAGATTGAAACGGAAGAGGATGCCTTATGTGCAGACTATCTAAAGGCGTTATTAGAAAATCGTACGCTTAATGATTTACAAAAGAGAGTAGATCTTCTGAAACAACAAGAAGGTGCTAAGTTCTTTGACCCAAACAAACCACAATTTCCTGAAGATGACTTCTGGTTATGTACAAAGTTGGACATCATAAGCGGTGTAAATGTCATTTCTAAGGATGGTAATCAAATTCAAAGTGAGTGGATAAAGTATGAGTAATCAAAAGAAATATTTTTTCTTTGATATCGATGGTACATTAACGGATGATGCTACCCATCGCATTGTGCCAAGTGCCAAAGTTGCACTACATCAATTAGAAAAGAATGGTCATTTTGTGTCTATCGCTACTGGTAGAGCACACTATAAGACAGTTTCATTTACCAATCAGATAGGAATTTATAATATTGTATGTGCAGGTGGTGGATGCCTTGAGTATCAACATCAAATTATCAAAAATGAGCCACTTCCATTTGAGAAAGTACAGGAATTATTACGACATGCGGATGAAGAAAATATCGGTTGGCTGTTGATGTTGGATGATAGTGATAAAGTATATATGCGTGACTATCGTTTCCTTGAACAAGCAGGCTTACGCAAGGAACTTACAACCTATATCTATGAACCAAATTTGGATTATACAAAGATTCCAAATATTCTAAAGGTATACTTAGCATTTGATGATGCGTATGAACAGGAAAATCCATGGGTAGACGAGATTGGTCATTTACGAATGGCTAAAACCTATTGTGTATTCCAGCATGACAAGAAAAAAGATGGAATCTTGAACATGATGGAGTATCTACAAGCAGATCCAAGCGATGTCGTTGTGTTTGGAGATGGAAAAAATGATATGATTATGTTTGATAAAAGATGGACTTCCATCGCTATGGGAAATGCGTATCCTGCATTGAAGGAACTCGCAGACTATGTGACTGATTCAAATGTCAACGATGGAATCTATAAAGCATGTGTCCACTTTGGCTGGATAACGGAGGATAATCAATGAATTTAACAGTACCAAATTTAACCATTGCATGCATGATTGTTTCATGTGTGATTGCATTTGGTTTACCAGTTCTTTTAGCAATGTACTTCCACAAAAAGAAGGGTGAATATGTCCCAATTATTGTGGGTGTTGCTGTCATGTTTGTATTTGTATTTACTTTAGAAACTGCAGTGAACCAAACAATCTTCAAGAGCGCAATTGGGGAAACAATTCGTAATAACATTGTTTTATATGCGGTATATGGTGGTCTTATGGCTGCTGTATTTGAGGAATGTGGTAGATGGATTGCGTATCGTACGGTATTAAAGAGCCGCATGGATAAAGATTCTAATGCCTTAATGTATGGTGTAGGTCATGGTGGATGTGAGGCCATCATGATTGTTGGGTTCATGATGTTAAACTACATCACAATCGCTATCATGATGAATAAGGGTACAATTAATGATACACTATCACAATTAGATTCTTTGACACTTGCGAAGATGAATCTAGCAATGCAGACGTTGTCTACAACACCATCCTATGTATTCTTGCTAAGTGGTATCGAACGTATTTCTGCCATGATGGCACAAGTTTCTTTATCTGTACTTGTGTGGTTTTCGGTGAAGTATAAGCATAAGAAATACTTCTTCCTTGCGTTACTTTTCCATTTCATCATGGATGCTGGAACTGTTCTATTACGTAGCCAAATAGAAAGTATCATTTTAGTAGAGCTATTTATCTTCGTTGTGGCCGCAATCATTGTCTTTGTGGCATATAACGTTTGGTGTCATTTTCATACAACTTCTGTAAAGAAATAAAATCTTGCGAAGAATCACGGCTTATGTTATCATTTAACGGCACATGTAGTGCGTCACTGTTCCGCTGATATGATGTAGGGTTCATGAGCAGCTGATTAATCGTAAAAAGGAGAAAAGAAAATGAAGTTGAATTTAGTAGAAAAGATTACAAAGAGTCAGCTACGTACAGATGTTCCTGATTTCAAGTCAGGTGACACAGTTAAGGTAAACGTACGTATTAAGGAAGGTCAGAAGACACGTATTCAGGCTTTCGAAGGTGTTGTAGTTGACCGTTCTAATGGTGGTGTTGGCGCAACATTCACAGTTCGTAAGATTTCCAACGGTGTAGGTGTACAGAGAACATTCCCAGTTCATTCACCAATCATCGAAAAGATTGAAGTAGTTCGTTATGGTAAGGTTCGTAGAGCTAAGCTCGGCTACCTCAAGGGATTATCTGCTAAGAACGCTCGTATCAAGGAAGATCGTCGTAAGTAATCTACAAAGAGAGAAATTATTCTCTCTTTTTTTGATATAATACACAATAGTAGGTACATGATATGAATACAGAAATGAATAAAGATCAAGATTTGCTTGATGAAACGAGAGTCATGGAACGATTGACAGATGAGACAACTGTTATCGACATGGCTAAAATTAGAAATGAACAAAACCAACCAAAGAAGAAAGATGATAAAGAAGAAAGTACACTTTTTTCTTTCTTGAAAGAAGTATTTATTTCTTTTGCGGTGGTATTGATTGTTGTGAACTTTGTGGTAAGACCAATACAGGTAAAAGGTAGTTCCATGTATAACACATTAGAAGATGGTTATTTTGGATTCTCTGATTTACTTGGTTATCGCTTAACAGGGTTAAAGCGTTTTGATATTGTCATTGTTTATCTAGCAGAAAAGAAAGAATATCTCATCAAGCGTGTCATTGGCTTACCTGGTGAGACAGTCGAATATCGTAATAACCAACTCTATATAAATGGTGAGCCAGTAGAAGAACCGTTCTTAGATGAGTCCTATACAAGTACGTATCCAGGCTCATTTACTGGTGATTTTAAAACGGAGAAGCTTGGTGAAGATGAATACTTCTGTATGGGAGATAATCGACCACATTCTTCTGACTCACGCTACTATGGCGCATTCCACAAGTCCGATATTGTATCCAAGGGTGTATTTGTAGTTTATCCATTTAAAGGGTTTGGAGTATACACATGGTAAAGATTCAGTGGTATCCAGGGCATATGGAGAAAGCCCGTCGTGAGATGACGGAGCGTTTGAAGTCTGTTGATATGTTGATAGAATTACGTGATGCTAGAATTCCTGAGGCATCTGTCAATCCAATGTTAAAGCAGATGGCACAGGGAAAGCCTCGCTTAATCGTTTTATCAAAGATTGATATGGCAGACCCAGTTCAAACCAAGAAGTGGGTAGAATATCTAAGTCAAGGAGAGAATACGTGTCTCGCCTTAGATTTAATGAAAGATTCACAATGCGGTAAAAAGATAATCCGTGAAGCGATTCAATTAATGGAAGAAAAGCGCCAGAAACAGATTGCTAGAGGAATACGTCCACGTGCAGTTCGGGCAATGGCTTGTGGTATCCCTAACGTTGGTAAGTCGACGATGATCAATCGTATCAACGGTAAGAACACATTAAAGGCGGCAGATAAGCCAGGCGTAACACGTTCCTTAACATGGCTACACGCAGATCCAAACTTAGATTTATTGGATACACCAGGTGTACTTTGGCCTAAGTTTGATGATGAAAAAACAGGTTCCTTACTTGCGGCACTCGGTTCTATTAATGATGATATTTTAGACCGTAAGATGGTAGCTATGGATGCCATCCACTATATCCAAGACCTCTATCCAAACTTGTTGGAGGGTATCTTTGAAAGTGGTGAAGTCAATCCGAATGGTATGTTAAAAGCAATTGCCAAAAAGAGAAACTTACTGAAGGCAGATAGTGAACTAGATTTAAAACGTGCTGCTGAGTTATTTTTGACGGAACTACGCCATGGAAAACTAGGTAGATTAACATTGGAGAGAGTCAATGAAGAGTCAGAAAGTCTGTCCGAATGAATATGAACATCAGTATTGGCCGCTTGATAAAGTGATTGTCGGTATTGATGAAGCGGGACGAGGACCACTTGCAGGACCTTTAACAGTTGCAGGTGTCATCTTTCCCATTGGATATGAAAATCCAGATATCTACGATTCCAAATCTATCAGTGAAAAGAAACGAGATACGTTATTTGAGCAGATTCAAGAGGATGCACTCTGGTTTGAAATCATTCAGGTAACACCCGAAGAAATCGATCAGCACAATATCTATCGTGCAGATCAACTCGCAATGGAACAAATCGCTATCCATTCTAACGCAGATGTTGTATTAACGGATGCGATGCCATTATTGATTGAAGGAAAAGAAATTATTCCACTTGTAAAGGGTGATCAAAAATCGATCTCTATCGCAGCCGCAAGCATTCTTGCAAAAGTCACTAGAGACCGTACAATGTTAGAATACGATAAAGAATTTCCAGAGTATGGCTTTGCCAAACATAAAGGCTACCCAACCAAGCAACATATGGAAGCCTTACGAAGCTATGGAGTAACCAAGATACATCGTAAGAGTTTTGGACCAGTTAGGGAAGAATACATGAAGATAAAATTGTTCTAGGGAACAGTTAAGAAACTCTTCTATAAATAGGTAGGAGAGTTTTTATATGGACAAAAGAAAAAAATTAGCTACACTATCAGTAATGTACCAAGGTGATTGGGATAAGATTGCGAAAGCTTTACAAGATGATGTACAAGTGATTGACATTCCAATCAAAGACTCGTATATTACAATCTACGACAGTGAGTATCCTGATAGTTTGCGAAAATTACGATTTCCTCCATGGGTTTTGTTTTATTGTGGAGATATTTCATTATTGCGTAAACCCATGTTAACAATCATCGGCAGTCGCCAAATGAACAGTTACGCAAAGTGGTTGGTCGAAGAAAGTGTAACGCACTTAAAAGATCGTTTTGTGTTGGTGTCTGGACTTGCCAAAGGTGTCGATGGATATGTGCATACTATGGCAATACAAGGTGGTCACACGATTGCGGTTATTGGTAGTGGTCTTGATATTCACTATCCATATGAAAATGAACATCTCTATGAGCAGTTGCAGAAAACAGATTTAATATTGAGTGAATATCCATCCGGTACGGGTGTACGCAAGCATCACTTCCCATGGCGTAACCGCATTCTAGCAGCACTTGGAGAAAGTGTAATTGTGATTGCGGCCAAGATATGTTCGGGTACGATGTGTACTGTAAATGAAGCTATCACATTAGATAAGGATATCTATGTATTCCCTCATTTATATCGCAGTGAACAGGGGATGGGTTGCAACAAATTAATTGCGGATGGAGCACAGATTTTATACGATACGATACAGATAAAAGAAATGATTCCGAAAAAAGATGATTGAAAAATCAGAATTTTTCGGCTATTCTTGGAAAAGAATTTTGCACGAGGAGGAACCAAAATGAAAAACTTAGTGATTGTGGAGTCACCATCAAAGTCAAAGACGATTGGAAAATACTTAGGAAAAGACTATACCGTTATTTCTAGTAAGGGACATATTCGAGATCTTGCGACAAGAGGGAAAGAGGGCCTTGGTGTTGATGTAGAAAATGATTTTGCGCCAACATATGAGATTTCAAAGGATAAAAAGGAAACAGTAAAAGAACTACGCGCGGAAGCTGCTAAAGCACAGCGTGTGTACCTCGCAACCGACCCGGACCGTGAAGGTGAGGCTATCAGTTGGCATTTAGCACAAGAACTAGGATTGGCTGAAGATGCAATCGACCGTGTTACGTTCCATGAAATTACTAAAAATGCAGTACAAGAAGCGTTCCAATCTCCACGTGCAATTGATATGGACCTTGTACACTCCCAAGAAACAAGGCGTATCTTAGACCGTATTATCGGTTTTAAGTTATCCAAACTATTACATAATAAGATTCGCTCCAAGTCTGCTGGTCGTGTACAATCAGTAGCGTTAAAGTTAGTTGTTGAACGCGAAAAAGAAATCCAAGCATTTATTCCAGAAGAATACTGGACATTAGATGCGAAGTTTCATAAAGATAAGATTGATTTTGAGGCTAGTCTTGCAAAGATCAATGGAAAAAAAGCAGAATTAAAAACACAAGAAGAAGCCCAGAAAGCATATGATGCATGTCAGGGTAATTTTGTTGTGTCTAATATTAAGTCCACTACACGTAAGCGTGAAGCACGTCCACCATTTATTACAAGTACACTTCAGCAGGAAGCTTCCACAAAACTTTCTTTCTCTGCTAAACGTACGATGTCAATTGCACAACGATTATATGAAGGTGTGGATGTAGGAAATGGACAAGAGGGTTTAATCACTTACATGCGTACAGATAGTACACGTCTATCAGATGTATATGTAAATGGCGCAAGAGAACTGATTCAAAATGAATATGGAAAGCAGTATTTAGGTACATACCATGTAAGTAATGATGCAAATTCTCAAGACGCTCACGAAGCAATTCGTCCTACTAGTCTTGCCAATACTCCAGAAAAGTTAAAGCCACATTTAACAAGTGAACAATATAAGTTATATGCATTAATTTATGCACGTGCTTTATCGTCTCTTATGTCTGCAGCGAAGTATGACTCACTTACATTAACACTCAGCCAAAATGGATACGACTTTACAGCTTCTGGAAGTACAATGAAATTTGATGGTTACTTAAAGGTATATGGTGAATATGAATCTGGTAAGGATGTCGTTTTACCATCCTTTGAAGAACAAGAACAAATCGCTGCGAAGGAACTGAAAGCTAACCAACACTTTACAGAACCACCAGCAAGATATACCGAAGCTAAGTTGATCAAGGCACTTGAAGAAGATGGCATCGGTAGACCTTCTACATATGCGATGATTATTGATACAATTCAAGCAAGAGGTTACGTAACACTCGAGAAGAGTTCTGAAGGCAGTCGTACAAAAGTATTTAAGCCTACAGAACAGGGTATTCTAACTACAGAAAAGCTTGATGAATTCTTTAAAGACATCATCAATGTTCGCTATACCGCAAAGATGGAATCTACATTAGATGAAATTGCGGATGGTACAGCAGAAGAAGTCGCAACATTAAAAGATTTCTACAATCGTTTCCAACCACTTCTAGAACATGCATACGAAAACATGGAAAAGAAAGAATTGGAAAAGGTTGGCGAGGTTTGTCCAGATTGTGGAGGAGAGCTCGTCTATCGTACAGGTAGATTTGGTAAGTTTATCTCATGTTCAAACTTCCCTAAGTGTCGATATACTAGACAAATTGATAAACCAGAAAAAGAAAAGCCAGAACCAACAGGCAAAATGTGCCCTGATTGTGGCAGTGAACTATTGAAGCGCAAGAGTCGTTATGGAACATACTTCTTAGGTTGTTCAAACTTCCCTAAGTGTCATTACATGGAAAATCTAGAAGGAGAACGTATCGTTTCTAAGAAGGATAAAGCCAAGGCAGAAAAGGAAACAAAGACAACTGCTAAAAAGACAACCAAGAAGACAGCCGCAAAGAAGACGACTACAAAGAAAGCAGCCACTAAGAAAACGACTGCTAAGAAGACAACCAAAAAGACAACAACAAAACGCACAAAGAAAAATGAGGGATAACCAATGGATGTAACTGTAATCGGTGCAGGCTTAGCAGGATGCGAAGCCGCATATCAATTAGCCAAAAGAGGATTTCATGTTCGTCTCTATGAGATGAAGCCAGTGAAACATTCACCGGCGCATCACAGTGACGATTTTGCGGAACTGGTATGTTCTAATTCATTACGCTCTGACGCATTAACAAATGCGGTCGGTGTTTTGAAAGAGGAGATGCGTCAGATTGGCTCATTGATTATGCAAGCAGCTGATAACAATAAGGTGCCAGCAGGTAGTGCTCTAGCAGTAGACCGTGAAAAGTTTGCTAGGGAAGTTACAGAAATGGTACGTAATCATCCAAATATCGAAGTGATTGCGGAAGAAGTAACCAATATTCCTGATGGACCAACCATTATCGCAACAGGACCGTTAAGTTCTGAAGGGATAATGAAAGCCATCGGTACTTTAATTGATGATCGTTATTGTTATTTCTATGATGCGGCAGCCCCAATCGTAACTGCTGAATCTATTAACTTTGATAAAGCCTATAAGAAGTCACGTTACGATAAGGGTGAAGCAGATTATATCAACTGTCCTATGACACGTGAAGAATTCGACGCTTTCTATATGGAATTAATCCAAGCAGAAACAGCGGAATTACATGCCTTTGAAAAAGAAGTATTCTTCGAGGGATGTATGCCATTTGAAGTTATGGCAAAACGTGGAAGAGATACCTTACTCTTTGGTCCAATGAAACCAGTAGGACTGGAACAAGAAGGTAAGAAGCGTCCTTACGCAGTGGTACAGTTACGTCAAGATAATGCACAAGCATCCTTGTACAATATTGTCGGTTTTCAAACTCACCTTAAGTGGGGAGAACAGAAGCGTATTATTCAGATGATACCAGGACTTGAGAATGCGGAAATCGTACGCTATGGTGTCATGCATCGAAATACATATATCTGCTCACCAATCTATCTACGTGAAACCTATCAGTTCAAAGATAGAGATGACTTGTTCTTTGCAGGACAAATGACTGGTGTTGAAGGATACGTAGAATCCGCCGCTTCAGGAATGCTAGCAGGTATTAATATGGCCCATGTACTAAAGGGTGAAGAACCGGTGGTACTTGGTGTAAATACAATGATGGGCGCAATGGCACATTATATTACGCACGCAGATCCTAGTCACTTCCAACCAATGAACGCAAACTTTGGTATTATGCATCTAGAAGGTGAAGTGAAGAAGAAAGATCGTAAAGCTGCCTACGCACCACAGGCTTTAAAAATCATTCAGGAGTTAAAAGAGAAGAATGGACTTTGAGAAATCATTGGATCGTTTTTTACGACAGATTGCCCGTGTTCGCACAGGATCAAAAGATACAGAAAATGCATATCGTCGTGATGTAGAGAGATTTCTAGAATATCTTCGTGAACATCGCATCGATTCTTTTGAGCATGTCACAAAAACAGATGTCAGTGATTACTTTACACAATTACGAGACGGTGAGATTGGTGGTAAGCCACTTTCCAATAGTAGCTATGCTCGCAATCTATCTTCCCTGAAATCCTTTTATCGATACTTGAATCGCTTTGAAGGAATCAAAGCCAATCCAGTACGCATCTTTAAGGGTGGTTCTATCCGTCGAAAACTACCTGAGTTTTTAACGTTTGACCAAATGGAAACAATGTTAAATCAATTTGATTTACAAGATCCTGTGCAAATACGCAATCGCTGTATCATCGAAGTTATGTATGCATGTGGGTTACGTGTCAGTGAATGTGCAGGTTTAAAAATATCATCCATCAATCTAGCGGAAGGTTTCTTAACGGTACTTGGTAAAGAGAGTAAAGAAAGAATGGTTCCATTCTATCCAAGATGTAAACAGCTCATCCAATACTATTTGAATAATGCAAGAGGGATATTCATGGAGAAGACTGCGGAAAACGATATTCTCTTTGTGAATCAAAATGGTAGACCTATCTCTGCTAGAAGTATTCAGCTCATCTGTGAAAAAGCAGGAGAAGACGCAAATCTTCCAATTCATATCCATCCCCATATGATACGTCATAGCTTTGCGACACATATGTTGGATAATGGTGCAGATTTACGTATCGTACAAGAATTACTGGGTCATGAAAATCTTGGTACAACACAAATCTACACCCACGTAACACAAGATCGACTCCGTAAAGTCGTGGATGAAGCACATCCACACTCCAAGAGTGCAAAATAAGAAAGAGGTAAATATGATTACAGACTCATTTGATACAAGTGATGTATTTATTTCGCCAGAAAAATTGTATCCACAAAGTTCAGAAACATTAGATGTTTGTATCGGTATCTTCTCGCACAAGGTAATGAATGAATTAATCACTTCTGGAGATTTAACAGAACTACCTATGGAAAAGATGCCAGGATCTGCCAGTGGGAAATATGCGGTATACCGTTATAAAGATACAACGATCGGTATTTATCAAAATGAAGTGGGTGCAGTCGGTGCCAGTGGACTTATTGAAGAAATTTCAGTTATCTTCGGTGTAAAGAAGTTTATTATCTTTGGCTCATGTGGTGCACTGGTACAAATTCCAGAAGGAGATTGCATTATTCCTACGCATGCCTATCGCGATGAAGGTGTCAGTTATCACTACGCTCCAGCAAGCGATTATATTAGTGTGAAGAATGCGAGTGTAATTGCCAAACTGTTCGATAAACTAGGTGTTGATTATATCTTCGGTAAAACCTGGACAACAGATTGTTTCTATCGTGAGACAGTCAATCAGAAAAATAAGCGTGTTGAAGAAGGTTGTATCTGTGTAGAAATGGAATGTGCAGCCTTGCAGGCAGTAACAGATTTTAGAGGATATGAGTTATATCAATTCCTCTATACTGCAGATGATCTAAGTAAGTTAGAGTGGGCTCCACGTATCCTTGGGGATAATGAAAGTGATGCAAGATTCCTGTATTTCGATATTGCAGTAAAACTGGCGAAGAGTTTGTTATAAAAAAATTAGAATCTATGTGTAAAAACCCTATACTTCTATAGGGTTTTATGCTAATATCATGAATGGCATCTTTTGTACTTTTGTCATGCAAAAGGAAGATGTACTTCTCACACAGTGAATTCATTATCCCGTGCATATGGGTTCGCAATGAACATGCCGTATGTTGATGGTGTTCGAAACTGTGGTGGAAAACAACGGAAAGGTAGGTAAATAGAAAATATGACTGTTGTTTCAATGAGGAAAATGTTAGAGAACGGCGTACACTTTGGTCACCAGACACGCAAGTGGAACCCAAAGATGAAGCAGTTCATCTACACAGCTAAGAATGGTGTATATATCATCGACTTAGCAAAGACACAGGCTAAATTAGAAGTAGCCTATGATGCTTTAAAGAAGATTGCTGAAGATGGCGGAAAGATCTTATTCGTAGGAACTAAGAAGCAGGCTCAGGCAACAATTCTTGAAGAAGCATTAAGAAGTGGAAGCTTCTACATCAACCAGAGATGGTTAGGTGGAACAATGACTAACTTCCGTACAATCCAGAAGTCAATCAAGAAGTTATTAGAGATTGAAGAAATGGAAGCAAACGGACAGTTAGCAGTTTACACAAAGAAGGAACAAGCAGTTCTCTTACAGAAGAAGGAAAGACTTGAAAACTTCCTTGGCGGTATTAAGGGAATGAAGAAGTTGCCAGATGCAATCTTCGTTGTAGACCCATTAGAAGAGCACAACGCAGTAGCTGAAGCACGTAAGTTAAACATCCCTGTATTCGCTTTAATCGATACAAATGCTGATCCAGATTTAGTAGACTTCCCAATCCCTTCAAATGACGATGCAGTACGTTCTATCAAGTTAATGGTAGGTGTAATTGCTGATGCTATCTTAGAAGCTAAGGGTGGTGTATTAGAAGTTGCTCACCAAGAAGATGAGACAGCTGAAGACATCACAATGAAGGATGTAATCATCAATGTTGAACAGCAGGCTGCTGAATATGAACGTAAGAGAAGACAGAAGTTCGAAGAACGTCGTGCTCAGATGGCTCAACGTCGTGGAAACTACAATGGCGAACGCCGTGTATTCCGTAGAGACGCTAACGGAAACCGTCAGACAACACGTCCAGCTGCTGAAGCAGAAGCTACAACAGCACCAGCTACTGAGGAGGCTAAGTAAAAATGGCAATTACAGCTGCTCAAGTAAAAGAATTGCGTGAATTAACAGGCGCAGGAATGATGGACTGTAAGAAGGCTCTTACAGAATGTGAAGGCGATATAAAGAAGGCTATTGACTGGCTTCGTGAAAAGGGTATTGCTAAGGCTGCTAAGAAGGAAGGCAGAATCGCTGCTGAAGGCTTAGCTAAGATCTTAATCGAAGGTAACAAGGCTGTTGTATTAGAAGTTAACTCTGAAACAGACTTCGTTGCTAAGAATGATCGTTTCTTAGCTCTATTAGATGAAGCTGCTAAGACAATCTTCAATTCTAATGCTAAGACTGTTGAAGAGGCATTAGCTCTTCCTACAGCAGAAGGCACATTGAATGATTCATTCATTGCTGCAGTTGCTATTATTGGTGAAAAGATTACATTAAGAAGATTCGAAATCGTTGAAAAGAGCGATGATGAATTATTCGGTTCTTATACACACCAAGGTGGACGTATCGTTGCTGTTACAGTTGTTAAGGGTACATCAGATGCTCAAGTTGCCAAGAATATGGCAATGCAGGTTGCTTCTATGAACCCAACATATGTATCACGTGATGAAATGCCACAAGAAGTTGTAGCTCATGAACGTGAAGTTCAAGAAGGAATCATGGCAAATGATCCAAGCCTTGCAAATAAGCCTGAAAAGGTTAAGGCTGGAATCATTGAAGGTCGTGTATCTAAGTCATTACAGGATATGTGCTTAGTTGACCAGGAATACTTCTTAGACTCAAACCTCAAGTGCGGTCAGTACTTAAAGGAAAACAACGCTGAAGTTGTTAAGTTCGTTAAGTACATCGTAGGTGAAGGTATTGAAAAGAAGCAGGACGACTTTGCTGCTGAAGTAGCAGCAATGGCTAAGTAAGAATTGCTCAAAGAGAGAGAACAACGTACAAGTTGTTCTCTTTTGTATTTATTAAAATTGAACATTACAACTTTTTGTTGTTTTAAGCGATGAATAACGATAAAATTTATTTGTACACTTAATGCAAAGTGAGAATATAGAAGGCTATGATTTATGGTGGAAATAGTAGCTTAATGCGTTAACATTTCCGTAATATTTGTTACATAAAGAAACCTTTTATAAGAAAATCTTAAGATGTGAGCGTTACAGTGTACATAAAATATTTTACAAAGTAGAATATTGTAGATAAATATTGTGGTACTCTATGTAGCTTTGTTTCTTTATCTGAAATACGGGTATTTATTAAGGGATATTCCTTGTAAATATCAATTTATGAATGGAAATTAAGGATATCCACACTCATTTATGAAAACAGGGGAGGCTATATCGAATGAATATGAAGAAATTTCAAAAGATATTTGTAATCTTGTGTGCTTTTATAATGTTATTGAGTGTTAACTATTCTGTTAATGCGATTGATACGTCCACACCAGGTTCTACTGCAACAGAAACAACTACAACATCTACTCCTGGTAGTACACC
The DNA here is from genome assembly GCF_963550625.1 of uncultured Solobacterium sp. Lineage (GTDB taxonomy): Bacteria > Bacillota_I > Bacilli_A > Erysipelotrichales > Erysipelotrichaceae > Bulleidia. The sequence goes on along the minus strand of NZ_CAUVCV010000016.1, from coordinate 8,846 downwards.
AGCAGTAGCTACTCCTACGCCAACACCTACGACAACACCAAGTACATCGATTGATCCTAATGCGAAAGTTAGTTTTTTTGTAAGAAGTACTTGGACTGGTAATGATAAACCAGCTGTAATTATTCGTTTATTTGCCAATGGTGTAGAGAAAATTAATAAAGTTCGTGACCCATACAACTATCAAGAAGTAAATGGCTATATTAGTAGCCAGTTAAATGCATGGCAGGTCGATTTCAATAACTTACCTAAGTATGATTCTGATGGTAAGGAAATTGAATATACTGTAAAACAAGATTTCTTTGAATCATATTTGTACGGTTGGAATAATTTTAAGTTTAAGACAGACCTAACAGGTGATGTGAATTCAGGATTTATCTTTGAAAATAAATCCCTCATTGATATTGAAGTTGGAAAGATGTGGAATGAAATTCCAGTATTCGTTATTCCTGGAACTCCTAGTCCAGCAGATCCACCGACGATGGTGTCCCTTAATTCATCAGAATCTAAAAACTCTGTTACCTATGATACAGAGAAATTAAATGATCTTCTCGCTGAATCAGATGCGCTAGATGCTGCTGATGATGTTCTTGAAGGAGCACGAGATACTTCAGCAGAAACTCCATTAGAAGAAATGTCTTCTGAAGAAAGACGTGAAGAAAATCTAAAGAAGTCTATCGTAGCTGTTCCAAACGCTATCACAGTTAATCTTTTAGCTGATGGCGTTGTTGTAGGAACAATGCAAATTACAAAGGAAGATGGATGGACTGGATATTTCCGTGATTACCTAAGATACGATGAAAATGATGGTCATGAGATTGTTTATACAGTTGAGGAAGTACCGGTTCCTGGCTACAAGACAGAATATATTAATAAACTAATTAGTGGCCGTGTGATTAACGCGATTGTAAACCGCTCTGTTATTGACATTAATGTTCAAAAGAAGTGGGAAGGTAAGATTCAAGGACCTGTAAATGTAACATTATATCGTAAATTTAAAACTGTTGAATTTGATTGGAGCTTCTATAAGAATATAACCACAGAACATGAAGAAGAAGTTGCAACAGTCGAATTAAATGAAGCGAATAATTGGAAACATACCTTTGAAGATTTATATGAATTCTATACAGTAGAAGGTGAAGATCCTGTTATTTATGAGTATTATGTAAAAGAAGATCCAGTTGCTGGATATAATACTGTAATCACTGGTAATCATAAGGATGGCTTTACGATTACAAATACTAATACTACTGATTTAATTGATATTCCAGTTGAAAAGAAATGGGATGGAGATCCTGCAGATAGTACTAAGGTTACATTACTAGCAAATGGTGAAGAAGTAGAAACAGTTGAATTAAATGAAGCGAACAGTTGGAAGCACTTATTTACAGGTTTACAGAAATACAACAATGATGGTTCAGAAGTTGCATATACTGTAAAAGAAGTTGGTGAAACTGCTAGCGTAATTGAGTTAGATGGCAAGAAGTTCAATGTAGAATATACAGGAAATGCTGCGGATGGATTTATAGTTACAAATAAAAAGCCAATCGATCCACCAACTCCTACACCTACACCAACTCCACCTACAACACCAAAGACAAGTGATAATAGTCATGTGATGTCATACGCATTACTAACACTATTATCTGCATGCTTTGTTGTGATTGTTGCTTCAAAGCGTATAAAATATTCAAATTAGTAAAATGAAAACTCTTTACGAATAGGTAAAGAGTTTTTTCTACATTAACTTTTTTCTTTTAATCGAATCTGAAGGAAACCTTCGCGAATACCGGTTTTAGAAATAAGAATACGCTTAGCTTGATAGATTTTGGCAATCTCTAAAATCATATGTAAACCAGGAAGAAAGACTGGTTGGCGACTAGGGTCTACATTTGCTTTCATGGCTTCTTCAAAAGCATGATCATGCATGCATAACTTATCGAATATTTCTTGAAGTTTTGTAACTTCAAGAGTGGATTCTTCATGGAAGAGGGCTTGATACACTTTTCCTGCTGCACGCATTGTTCCACCAATACCAATTAACTCCTCACAAGTGATATTAAGAGAAGGGTATTCTCTACGTGCAGAAAGAATTTCTCTTTCACATTCTGGAGTATCAATTGGTAGATGACGTAGACGTACACATCCAAGTGGGAAACTCATCGCATCAATTGGTTGTCCGTTTTTAAATGAAATTAATTCAGTAGAACCACCACCAACATCGAATGCGATACCGTTTGTAAGATTTGGATAGGAGTACTTTGTGCCTAAGAAATCATAGAGAGCTTCTTCATTTCCACTAAGTGGATAGATTTCCCATCCTGTTGTTTGAAGGGATTGTACGAGTTCTTCTTGGTTTTGAATGCGACAAGGTTCTGTAATATCCGCAAATCGATATTGTACTTGCATTTCATCAAGTTTATCTGCGTAGGATTGTAATACTTCCGTTGCTTTATGAATTCCTTCTTTTGACATGATTCTATCTCCATCAACATAGTCAATTAGATGTGTTGGAGTAGAAATATGTAAGATTGCTGTAGGGTAATGTTTGACCATCTCATAGACTAATAAGACGATGGTATTAGAGCCAATATCGGCAATTGCGTACTGTGTCATAGAATAACCTCGCTGTTATCATTTAAACATATATAAAAAGGAATGAAAACTCTTTCTAGCAATGCTATAATACTATAGAAATACATATGGAGGAAAAACATCATGTATAAACGAGTTCTGTTGAAACTAAGCGGAGAAGCTTTAGCAGGGAATGAAAAGAACTTTGATCCAAGCATTTTACAAAATCTTGCCTTGGAAATCAAAGAAGCACAGAAATTAGGAATTCAAATTGCTATCGTTGTTGGTGGAGGTAACTTCATTCGCGGAAAAGTAGTTGAAGGATTAGGAATTGATCGCGTACAAGGCGACAATATGGGCATGTTAGCAACTGTTATCAATGCTCTAGCAATACAATCATCTCTTGAGGGTATTGGTGTTGATACTAGGGTAATGACAAGTATTGAAATGTCTAAGGTTGCTGAACCATTTATTCAGCGTAGAGCGATTCGCCACTTGGAAAAGGGAAGAGTTGTTATTTTCGGTGGAGGAACTGGTAGCCCATACTTCTCAACCGATACAACAGCAGCTTTAAGAGCTAGTGAAATTAAAGCAGAAGTTATCTTAATGGCTAAGAATAGTGTAGATGGTGTGTATAGTGCAGATCCTAAGAAGGATCCAAATGCGAAGAAGTATACACATCTAACATATATGGATTTATTAAATAAAGGATTACAAGTCATGGATTCCACTGCTACAAGCATGTGCATGGATAATGACATGGAACTCATGGTATTTAACATGAATGAAAAGGATAATATCGTCAAAGCAATGAAGGGCGAAAAGATTGGAACAATCATTAATAAGGAGGAAAAGTAATAATGGCATACGCAATCGTTGATTCCAGCGCAGTAAAGATGGATAAGGTTATCGAACATCTACAATCAGAATTGAACACAGTACGTACAGGTGCAGCTAACGTTAAGATGTTAGACCGTGTTGAAGTGGACTACTATGGTTCTCCAACACCACTAAATCAGATTGCGGCTTTATCTGTTTCTGAAGGTCGTACACTTGTGATTAAGCCTTATGACCCAAGTAGCTTAAAGGCTATCGAACATGCTTGTAACGAAGCTGACTTAGGTATTGCACCATCTAATGATGGAACAGTTGTACGCTTAACAGTTCCACAGTTAACAGGTGATACACGTAAGGAAATGACAAAGAAGGTTGATAAGATGGCTGAAGAATGCAAGATTCAAATCCGTAATATCCGCCGTGACGCAATGTCTGTTGTAAAGAAGGATAAGACAATGGACGAAGACACTCAGAAGGATTGTGAAAACGAGATTCAGAAGCTTACTGATAAGTATGTTAAGAAGATCGATGATTTAGCAGCTGCTAAGAGTGCTGAAGTATTAAAGGTTTAGTTTCAAAATTATACTTTATGATCAGTCTGTGTATCAGGCTGATTTTTTTGTAGTAAAAAGGTATAATAAGATAGTTAGTGGAGAATTGATATGAATACATGTAAACACTTAGCGATTATCATGGATGGCAATGGTAGATGGGCCAAGGCACAAGGAAAACCTCGTACAGCAGGACATCTTGTTGGAAGTGATAATGTTCGTACCATCGCAATTGCGGCAGATGAGATGGGAATTGAATATCTTACACTCTATGCTTTCTCAACTGAGAACTGGAAACGAACAGCTGATGAAGTAAACTACATTATGAAATTACCAGCATTCTTCTTTAAGAAGTATATGCAGGAGTTCTTAGATAGAGGCTTCCGTATGCGTATGATTGGGGAATTGGATATGTTACCAAAGGCAACACAAAAGGTATTACGTGATGCGGAGGAAGAATCAAAAGACAATCACGGCTTATCGCTCAATATCTGTATGAACTATGGCTCTAGACGAGAAATCTTACTTGCGGCAAGAAAGTACGCGCAGGATGTTGTGGATGGCAAAGCTACACTGGATATAGAAGAGGAAGACTTTGATCAATACATGATGACAAAGGATTTTCCACCTGTTGATCTTTTAATTCGTACAAGTGGCGAGCAACGTATTTCGAACTATTTATTATGGCAGATTGCTTATGCGGAGCTAGAGTTTGTACCAGAATCATGGCCAGAGTTTACTCCAGAGGTATTAAAACGCTGCCTAGAGGAATATCAAAATCGTGATCGACGATTTGGAGGAGTTAAGAATGTCTAAAATGAAATTAAAAACAATTGTTGCGTTTGTGATTATTCTTGTTGTAGCACCACCACTCTATTTTGGTGGAAATTTATTACAGGCACTTTTGATTCTTGTAAGTGCACTCGGTTCTCTTGAGATTGCATCGTTAACTGACCAAAAGAAACATTGGTTCTTATCTTTGATGACATTAGCTGCAGTGATGGCAATGTACTATATCAATCGTTCAATGTTTCCAGCAATTCTTGCGATTTGGGTGATTGTATTATTTGTAACAGAATTATTGCGCGAAAATGAAAGCAGCGATTTAACAGCGTATACATTACTAATGTCTATCTTATTAGGCTTGGGTTTACGTTGCATTTCTGTTATTTATCAAGATGGTGCCACAAAGGGATTTCTAACAATTATCTTTGTGTTAATTGGCTGTTTCTTCTGTGATACAGGTGCCTATCTTTCCGGTTCTCTATTTGGAAAGCATAAGTTAATTCCACATGTTTCACCAAATAAGACGGTTGAAGGTGCGATTGGTGGTTATCTCATTGGTGCAATCGGAGCCTTGTTATGGGGATTATTAGTCACAACATATCTATCAAAAGAATTTGTCATTACAGCTAGTTTCATCATTCCTGCAGTTGCGCAGATTGGTGACTTAAGTTTCTCATCGATTAAACGTAGATTTGGTATTAAAGATTTCTCAAATATCTTGCCAGGACATGGTGGTATCTTTGATCGTATTGACTCACTGATTTTCTGTCTGATGGCTTTTAATGGTTTGATGATCTTATGGGGTATTTAAAATGAAGCGTTTGATGTTATTGGGTGCCAGTGGTTCCATTGGTACCCAAACAATTGATGTCGTCTTACAACATCCTGATGAGTTTTCACTTGTCGGAATTAGTGTAGGACATCGCATTGATATTTTAAAAGAAATCCTAGCAAAGATTTCTGTACCACATGTATGTGTATGTGAAGAAAAGGATATGCAAGAGTTATCTTCTCAATATCCTGATATTCATTTCTATTTCGGAGATGAAGGCTTGATTACACTTGCAAAAATGAAAGAGTATGATTTGTTAGTAAATGCACTCGTTGGCTTTGTAGGTTTTTTACCTACGTTACATGCGATTCAAACAGGTCATCACATCGCTCTCGCCAATAAGGAAACACTGGTTGTTGGTGGGGAACTAATCGATAAAGCGATTAAGGAATATGGTGTATCTCTATATCCAATTGATAGTGAGCATTCCGCTATCTTCCAAGCGCTACAGGGGAATGCACATAAAGAGATTAAGCGTCTAATCATTACAGCTTCCGGTGGATCTTTCCGTAATCGTACAAGAGAAGAATTAAAGGATGTAACTGTAGAGCAAGCCCTAGCACATCCGAACTGGGCGATGGGTGCGAAGATTACAATTGATAGTGCAGATATGATGAACAAGGGATTTGAAGTGATTGAAGCACATTTTCTATTTGATATTGATTATGACCATATCGATGTGGTCATGCATCCAGAGTCAGTGATTCATTCTATGGTCGAATATGTAGACCATAGTATTATGGCTCAACTTGGTGCACCAGATATGCGTTTGCCTATCCAGTATGCATTAACATGGCCACATCGCTATCCACTTGATTTAGAAAAGCCACTAGACTTAACTGAGGTTGCGTCGTTGCATTTTTCAAAGCCTGACTTTGAAAGGTTTCCATTACTTGCACTAGCGTATGAAGCTGGAAAAAAGGGAGGCAATCTTCCAGCGGTTATGAATGCCGCAAATGAAGTTGCCAATGCAGCGTTTAGAAATAAACAGATATCATTTTTACAGATTGAAGATATTGTTATCAGTGCAGTACATACTGTGGCTTATCAAGCAGTCAATACAGTACAAGATTTAATCGATGCGGATCGTTGGGGAAGAGACTTCGCATATCAACAAATACAAGGAGTAAGCCAATGACAGCAGTTTTATTTATCGTATTACTTTCCATCATCGTAACGATTCATGAATTTGGACATTTCTTAGTTGCCAAAGCATTTGGCGTCTATTGTTTTGAATTCTCAATCGGTATGGGACCAGCTTTATTTACACGTAAAGGTAAAGAGACGAAGTTCTCTATCCGTGCATTACCTATCGGCGGCTATGTCGCAATGGCAGGTGAAACCGAAGGGGACGAAGCCTATCCTGATGTAAAGGTTCCTGAGGGAAGAAGAATTACAGACCAAAAACCATGGAAGAAGATTTGTATCATGCTTGCAGGTGTTGCAATGAATTTCTTGCTTGCATGGGTTATCTTTTCTATGTTCTTGTTAAACACTGGGACATTTACAAAATCAAGTGAACCAGTGATTGCTACGGTGTTAGAAAATAGTCCAGCTGAACAAGCAGGTTTGCAGGCTGGAGACCGTATTATTAAAGTTGTTAAAGAAGATGGCTCATCCGTTGAACCAAAGACATTCTTAGAGTTCCAAGCGTTCAACGGTGATAATAAGGGTACAGAAACCTTTACCATCCTACGTGATGGCCAAACATTAACGGTTGAAGTTACACCAACCTACAACAAAGAAACAGATAGTTACATGTTTGGTATTAGTGCGAAAGCAGGAGAACAGGTTAAGATTAATCTTCTAAACTGTTGGTATTATGGCTTAGTTGAGATGCAGGTTATTACATCAATGACCATACAGGCACTATTAAACCTTGTACGAGGTAGAGGCTTGAATCAATTATCTGGTCCTGTCGGAATTTATCAGGCAACAGCGACCTACGCAAGTCTTGGCTTTGGTGCATATATGATGCTAGTAGCACAAATTAGTTTGAATGTCGGTATTTTTAATCTGTTGCCACTACCAGTATTAGATGGTGGACAGGTTGTTATTACAGTACTTGAATGGATTACAAGGCGCCAGTTTAATGAAAAATTAAAGACTGCTATCATGATTGTTTGTTGGGTACTACTAATCAGTGTTATGATATTTGCGACATGGAACGATATTTCCAAATTATTTATAAAGTAGAGGAGATTAGAATAAAATGAAAACAATTCTTGTTACTGGAGGTACTGGCTTTATTGGGTCGAATACTTGTGTGTCTTTGATTAATGCAGGTTATAACGTAATTGTGCTAGATAATCTGTATAACTCAAAGGAAGTTGTATTAGACCGTATTGAAAAACTAACAGGTAAAAAGCCAAAGTTCTATAAGACAGATATCTTAGACCGTAAGGGATTAGATCAGATTTTTGCGGAAAATAAGATTGATGCAGTCATTCACTTTGCCGGCTATAAGGCAGTAGGTGAATCTGTAGAAATTCCATTAACATATTATGAAAATAATATTACTGGTTCTTTAAACCTATATATGGCAATGAAGGAAGCTGGTTGTAAGACACTTGTATTTTCATCTAGTGCGACAGTTTATGGTTCTCCAGAATCCTGTCCAATTAGAGAAGACTTCCCAGTATCCACAACAAACCCTTATGGTTCTACAAAGTTAATGAATGAGATGATCTTACAGGATTTGAGCAAGTCAGATCCTGAATGGTCTATTATGTTATTACGTTACTTTAACCCAATTGGAGCACATCCAAGTGGACTATTAGGAGAAGTTCCAAATGGTATTCCTAATAACTTAGTACCATATATCGCCCGTGTTGCGATTGGTGTAACTGAGAAGGTACGTGTATTTGGTAATGACTATAATACAGTTGATGGTACAGGTGTTCGTGACTATATCCATGTATGCGATTTAGCAGACGGTCATATTGCAGCTGTTAAATATGCATTAGAGCATAAGGGTGTTGAAAAGGTGAACCTTGGTACAGGTAATGGTTATAGTGTATTACAGGTTGTTCAAGCATACAGTAAGGCTTGTGGTAGAGATTTACCATATGATATCTTGCCACGTAGAGCAGGAGACGTTGCGGAATGCTATGCAGATCCAACAAAGGCATTTGAATTATTAGGTTGGAAGGCACAGTATAATATTGATCAGATGTGTAAGGATTCATGGAACTTTACACAGATGAATCCAAACGGAATCGAGTAGTACTATGATTGGACTAATCATTACTGGTAATGGTAAATTTCCA
>NZ_CAUVCV010000015.1:0-31088 GCF_963550625.1 uncultured Solobacterium sp. | reverse complement strand
TATCTGTTCCAACAAGTGAGATTGCCTGTTCTTCAAGATTTGTCGCTGTTGTAATATTAGCAGCTTTCTTCTGTTCTTCGATTTTGTTAATCGCTTCTTCTGGTGTTACAACACCCCACATTTTATTAAATGTATACATGTTGAATGGCAAAGAATATAACTCCCCATGGTAATTGGCAACTGGCGAATTTGTAAAACGATTAAATTCGATAAATTTCGTAACGTACTTCCAAACATCTCTATCATTTGTATGGAAAATATGTGCGCCATACTCATGTACATCAATACCTTCTACCTTCTTTGTGTAGATATTACCAGCAATATGAGGACGCTTATCAATGACAAGAACTTTCTTGCCCTTTTCTTTTGCCTGTTGGGCAAATACCGCACCAAATAATCCAGCACCTACAACTAGATAATCATATTGTTTCATATGTACTCCTTATTAAGCACCGTATTTTCTACGGATAATATCTGCAACCTTCCCTACTAGACGTTCACAGATTTCATCTGTCTCAGCTTCAGCCATTACGCGTAATAATGGTTCTGTTCCACTTGGACGAACAAGGATACGACCATTACCATTGAGTTCTTCATTTACTTCATCGATTGATTTTTGAACTTCTTTATCATCCATTACAAGTGTCTTATCAGTCACCTTCACATTTACTAGTAACTGTGGATAAATCTTAAGTCCATCACAAAGCTCGATAATACCCTTACCAGTATTCTTCATAACTTCAAGCACAGAAAGAGCCGTTAATAAACCATCACCCGTTGTGGCATGTTCCTTGAGGATGATATGTCCACTCTGTTCACCACCGATAACATAGTTATCGCGGAACATGACTTCAGAGACATACTTATCTCCTACCTGTGTCTTTTCAACTTGAATTCCTTCACGTTCCATGGCTTTATATAAACCAAGATTTGCCATAACTGTTGTAACAATTGTGTTATTTGTTAACTTATTTAAATCGCGTAAATATTTACCAACGATGTACAACATGAAGTCACCGTTTACAAGTTCTCCATCTGGACGAACCATAATCTGGCGATCCGCATCACCATCAAATGTTAAACCAACAGTATAATCACCCTTCTTCATCTCTTCACAGAATAATTCAGGATGTGTTGAACCACACTTTGTATTGATGTTGATACCATTTGGCTCATTGTGGAACGCTGTTACTTCAGCACCCAATCGTTCCAGTGCCTTCTTAGCTGTAAATGATGAAGAACCGTTTGCACAATCAATCGCAATCTTCCATCCACTCAAATCTAATGGATATTCTTTTACAATCCAATCTAAGTAAATTTCAATTCCTTGTGGATATGCGATAACCTTACCAATTTCACTATCTGTACGATATGGAATTGTAACTTTACCATCAATATAGTCTTCAATGAGGCCTTCAATATCACTAGATAACTTAAAGCCATCGTTGGAGAAGACTTTAATACCATTATCGTAGAAAGGATTATGACTAGCAGAAATCATCGCACCACAGGCAAAGCCATTCTCCTTTGTCAAAAGGCAAATCATTGGTGTTGGGCAGTATCCTGCTAGATATGCATCACAACCTTCGGACGTAATACCTGCTGCTAGTGCATTCTCAAACATATCACTAGATAGTCTTGTATCCTTGCCGATAACGATTTTATTTTTTCCTTCTTTGCTGAAATAGTATCCCAAGTATCTTCCAACCTGGAAGGCTCTCTCTGCTGTTAATACTTCATTTGCTTTTCCACGGATACCATCCGTGCCAAAATATCGTCCCATACGCTATTCTCCCTCTTTCTGTTGGGTATTTTGATCACCTAAAACTGTGAGTGTTAGTTTATTGTTTTTTAGGCTGTATTTCACAAGTCCTGTTGATGGTTGTTCCACCATCACTTCAAACTCATGTTGTCCTGGCTCTGCCGTAGACATATCGATATATAGATAAATATCATTTGCTGTAATCTTACTGATATTATCCTGTGTACCAAATACTTCTACATCCATCGTAGTAATATTATCCTCTTGTGTAGCTTTGTAGTTATGCACATTGTTCTTGTAATTGATTGGAACTGATGTGATTGTTCTTGTTGTAGCTGCGCCAAGCTTTACATCAACACTAACAGTAGAAACTGTTGCTGACGTAATACCTGTAGGAAGTGTAATATCTTGTGATACTGTTGTATCTTTTGTAAGATTTGAAACATCAACTTCAACTGTAATTTTATCGATATCAAGTAATGCACTTTCCGTGCCATAGATTGTAACAGTCTGTTTATCAGCCACAGCTGAAGCGACTGCCTGATTATCACCAGGTGTACCCTTAATCTTTACTTCAATCGGAACTGTCTTGTTAGGTGAAGTAACTGGTACATATACATGCATGGTTTGAGGTTCGATATCTACATTTACAATTTGACCATTTGCATCGTAGGCAACAAGTTTTGCATCTTGTTCAAAATCCGCAGTTTGATTGGATACGTCGATAAGTGCCTTTACAAAGGCAATCTGATTTAATGTATCCTGTGAAGCACGTACATCTACGACAGAAGACGCAAACTGAGGAGTACCTACGTTATAAATACCATCCATCTTATCGCGATGAATAATATCATAAGATAGCGAGAACTGCTGTGTAACTTTCTTCTTGATTGTTACAACCGCATTCGATGGGTTAACGATTGTACTAACAGAATCTCCGAATCCCTCCGCAATCAATGTTACTGCATGGGTTCCCTCTGTTAAGTTTGTTAGGTCTGCAACAACCTTGCCATTTATGGTGCTTGCAGCAGTAACACTTGTCGCATCACCTGTAATCGTAACATCAGTTGTTGTTGGAATTCCTGAAATTTCATACTCTTGCGTATCATATTGTACATATACCGCAACATTTTGAACAGTACGACTTGTCTTAAGTGATGTCTGATATAGCGATGTGATATCGTTGTAGTTTACAACGACATATAACAGTGCAGCTAATATCAACGATACAACTTTTGCATATTTTGCATTAAACAATACGCGGTCAATCCCTGTAGAAGCGTAGTGAATGAAATGGATAATATTCTTTACAAATCGATCATATTGACTTGATATGCGCTTTGATTGATTTGCAAGATGTTTTGCAAGTTCAAGCTTATTATGATCCATATGGTGTTTTTTCTTATTTGCCATTATCGTTCACCTCCTTGCTTATGATCAGAGGTATCTGATTGTTTATAATTTGCTTTGTTATGTGTTGGATAACTTGGCGTTGGGCGCTTCTTCTTATGCGGAAGCTTTATTGACGCAGCTTTTGCAGCCGCATCTGCTGCTTCATGTACATCCTGTAATGCATGTTTTTTATTTGTGGATGTACCATTTTGTTCAGCCGGAATAACTTCCTCTGCAGTAATCTTTCCTGTTTCAAGAATTGTTTCTTCATTAGCAGCTGGTGTATCATCCATCTTTGTTTGAAGTTCATGCACATCGGCTTCAATCATAGTTTCATCATCGTCATCTTCACCATTTTCTTCGGTTTGACCAACGATGATATGTGTTAGATATTTACGCAGTTGTTGTTCATTTACAGCAATCAACTTGCCACCTTCTGCAATCGATACATTTCCTGTTTCTTCCGAAACAACAATTGTAATCGCATCTGTAATTTCGCTAATACCAATTGCCGCACGGTGTCTTGAACCATATCGAGATGGAATATCTGCTGTTGTTGGAGGGAAATATGCACTTGCACATGCAATCTTATCACCCTGGATAATCACTGCTCCATCATGTAGTGGTGTCGAAGTAACAAAGATGGAAGTTAAAAGTTCTGCAGTTACATCAGAATTCAAACGTGTACCAGTCGCAATAAAATCATCCAGAGGATGAGACTTCTCAATAGAGATTAAAGCACCAGTTTGATCTGCACTCAATAAACGTACTGCAGTCACAATATTGTCCACCAGTTTTTCCTTTTCATTACCACTAAGTGAACTCATTCTAGAGAAGAAACTACTCTTACCAAGTCTTTCCAAAATCGTACGGATTTCTGGTTGAAAGATAATAATAACTGCTAAGAATCCCCAGTTAATAAACATGTTTGTTAAAAACTGCAAAGTTTTAAGATTCATGACTTTTGCAAGTACATCTACAATGATGACAAAGATAATACCTTTAAATATCTGCATAGTACTGCTCTTACCACGAACAATACGTAGTGCAGCTAAGATAATCATCCAAATTACTACTATATCGATAACTGTCGTACTGAAAGTTAAAAACTTGTCCCACAATGATGATAAGTTATAGGCTGACATTAAACATATCCCCCTTTCAAATATGTTCTTATTATACCACACACCACCATGCTCACTATAGCCCATCAAAAGAAAAAGATGACCTTATAGGTCATCTTCAATTGCACCACTCTTAGCATATGCGGATGGTCTAGCTTCAAAGAAATCAGTCTTTACCATGTTTGCGTCTGAGTATTGTTTTACCCACTTCATGGATTCTGGTTCCTCAGCATATTCTTCATACAGATTACCAAAACCTAATGTCGCAAAACGTGTATTACCAAGATACTTGATATAATCGGTAACCATCTGCTTATTTAAGCCTGGAATTTCATCACCAATTACATAGTGTCCCCATGCAATTTCTTGTTCAACACCAGTATTCATCATATCGCGAATCATCTGAATATTTTCTGGTGTAAATAACTCTGGTTCTTCCTTCTGTAACTCTACCAAGATGTTACGGAATAACCATAAGTGTGTTGATTCATCACGGTTGATGTAACGAATTTCCTGTACACTTCCTGGCATCTTGCCATTTCTAGCAAGGTTATAGAAGAACATAAATCCAGAGTAGAAATAAACGCCCTCTAGAATAAAGTTTGCAATACAAACTCTCAAGAAAGATTGTTTATCTTGCTTGGCAACGAACTCATTATAGAGTTCACCAATGAATTCATTTCTCTTTAATAAGTGCTCATCTGTCTTCCACTGATAGAGGATATCATTTCTCTGTTCAGGAGAACAAATGGAGTCTAGCATGTAACTGTAAGACTGTGAGTGAATGCACTCTTGGAATGTCTGGATAGACAAACATAAGTTAACTTCATTTGCAGTAATGTACTGAGAAATGTTTGGTAAGTTAGCAGATTGTAGAGAATCCAAGTAAACTAAGAAACTCAAAATCTTATCGTATGCTGTCTTTTCCGCTAGGCTAAGACGTGGATAATCTGACTTGTCTTGGTTCAAGTTGATTTCTTCTGGCACCCAGAAGTTATTCATTGCTTGACGGTACCAATCAGATACCCAGTTATACTTCATGTTATTGAAGTCATTGATATTTGTTGTATTGAAGTTGATAAGACGACGATTACGTACATCAATATCACCCTCAGGGTTGAATAACGGTTTACGATTAATCTGATCTGTCTGCATGTTTCTACCTCCTATGCGGAACAACTTTCACAATCCTCAGGATCTAAGGCCTTAGAACGTGTGTAGTAGATAGTCTTAACTCCACAATCATATGCTAGCACATATAACTGTAATAACTGACTCATCTTATAGTCATTTGTAATCCATAAGTTAAAGCTCTGTGCTTGGTCGATATGGCGCTGACGGATACCAGCAGCTCTAACTGACCAAGTCTGGTCAATTGTATGTGCTGTCTTGTAGTACCAATACGTATCTGCAGATAATTCTGGTGCAGTTCTTGGCAAGATAGAACCCTTCTTTTCTTCTAAGAAGAAACGATTCATAACTGGATCAAGTCCCGCAGAAGTACCGATTAAGATTGATGTAGAACTTGTTGGAGCGACTGCCAATACATATGCATTACGCATACCTGTTGCATGTACTTCTTCCTTTAGTTCTTTCCAACGTGCAGAGTCATACCCACGCTGGTCGAAGTACACACCTGTCTGCCACTCAGAGCCTTCAAAGAATTGATAGCTTCCACGTTCCTTGGCTAACGCATTACTTGCCTTAATCGATGCATATGCAATATTTTCAAATACTTCATCTACAAACTTCAAGTGTTCTTCGCTTTCCCACATGATGTGGTTCTTTGCAAGCATGTGGTGGTAACCACTGACACCAAGTCCAATAGAACGATACTTATGGTTTGTTACTTTTGCATTTGGTAATGGATAGAAGTTTAGATCGATAACGTTATCAAGAGCACGTACTACAGTTGCAGTAACTTCTTCGATTTCCTTTGGATCTGTCACATTAATATTACCTAAACATAATGAAGCTAAGTTACACACAACATAATCACCTGGCTTTGTTGTTGTAACGATAACTTCATCGCCATCCTCTGTCTTGATAACACGAGAAACCTGCTTCACTTCAGACATATTCTGTGCAATTTCTGTACAGAGGTTAGAGCTATAAATCATACCCTTGTGCTTATTAGGATTTGCACGGTTAACTGCATCACGATAGAAAGCAAATGGAGTTCCTGTTTCTACCATAGACTTCAGGATTAAACGTACAACTTCCTTTAATACAAGAACACGTTTAGAGATACGATTGTCATGTACACATTCCCAATATCTCTTTTCCCATTCTTCGCCATAGAAGTCCTCAAGGCAATAACCCTTAATCATCAGGACATCATGTGGATCAAGAAGATACCAATCTTGGTTCATGTCTTCCTTCACCATCTTCCAGAATAAGTCTGGATAGCATACTGCAGGGAAAACGTCATGAGCCTTCATACGGTCATCACCGTTATTTGTACGTAATTGTAAGAATTCAGGTAAGTCTTTATGCCATACATCGAGATATACTGCTACAGCACCTGCTCTTACACCAAGTTGGTCAACCGCAACTGCAGTATCATTGATGACACGAATCCAACGGATAACACCACCAGAAGCGCCTTCAAAACCACGGATTGATCCACCACGGGAGCGAACCTTACCTAAATACATACCCATTCCACCACCGAACTTACTAACATCAGCGAAGTTAGAAATGGAATGATAGATCCCATCCAATGAATCAGGAACAGTATCAATAAAACAGCTAGATAACTGATGATATGGCTTTCTCGCATTTGCTTGTGTAGGAGTTGCCATTGTTACCTGATGTAAACTCATCATATCGTAGAACTTCTTAACCCAACCGATACGATCATTTGTTTCCTTCATTGCTAAATGCATCGCAATACCAATGTACATTTCCTGTGGTGATTCCAATAGAACATGTTGGTGGCTACGAATCAAATAACGTTGGGATAATAAGTCCAAACCACTATATGTGAATAAGTTATTACGTTTATTGTCAATTAATGTTGCGATTTCATCAACTTCTTTATGAGAATAGTTTTCTAAGATATATGCTCCATATAGACCTTGTTCAATCATATAGGAAATCTTATGGTAGAAGCTTGTTAGACCTAGTTTCTCTTCAGTCGCTTTTAAATCACAAGCAATACTGTAACTGAGTAAACGGCCTGCAATTCTTTCCCAGTTTGGTTCTTCTTTCGTTGTAAGTTCAGCAGAACTTCTTGTTAATAGAGCAATTCTATCTTTTAGAGATTGACCTTCTTTAGACATTGTAGAGAACTTCTCATACAATCTCTTTAAGTCATAGTCTGGATAAGCCTTCTGGATATCAACCAAAACATCTTCCAACTCTTCATCCCCAATGAGTTTCACTAACTCAAGGCGTTCATTACGCATCTGTGTGCGCTTTTCACGGTATAAGATATAACTCTTTGCGACGTTATACTTTTCATTCTTCATCAAGATTTTTTCAACAGTATCTTGAATTTCTTCAACATCAACTTCTTGACGACCGTCGAACTGTGCTTCAATCTGCACTAGTAAGTCAGAAAGATATGTTTGATCAACACTTTCATTTACGCTTAGGAAAGATTTTTCTATCGCTAAAATAATCTTAGCTCCATCATATGGAACAACTTGTCCGTTACGTTTTACAATCCTATCCACAACTTCTACCTCCACTAAATTCTGTCTTTCAATAGCATAATAAAAAATTGAACTTTTTTCTATCTCAATGCCCAATTTTTTCGATAAATTTCCCCTCTAAAAGCACTATTATTTTGAATGCTGAAAATCCCTCATTTTATTCTCTGAAATCATCCGATATTTTCATTTCTGGTGCATGAAAACTTTGCATAAATCTCATTGAAAATAACAAAAAAAGTCCCTTAAGGACTTCTTATATAGAGTGCCGCTTAGCAGAATTGAACTGCTCGTTCATCCTTACCATGGATGCGTATTACCACTATACTAAAGCGGCATAGCCTTTATATAATAACAAACTACACCTAAAAATCAATAATCAGTACTGTTTTTCAACTCATCATAAACAACCTGTAAAGGTAGGCCCATAATGGCATAATAATCGCCATGAATTTCTTTGATGTATCTGCCACCAAATCCTTGGATTGCATAGGCTCCTGCTTTATCCGCTGTTTCCCCTGTATGAATATAATTCCAGATTTCTTCATCACTCATTTTTGAGAAATATACATCCGTGATACATGCGTATGTAAAACATTTCTTTTGGCTAATGATACATAAACTGGTTAGAACTTGGCTCTTATGATTTTGAAGCTTCTTTAACATCTGAAAAGCATCTGCATCATCTTCTGGTTTTCCCATAACTTGGTTATCACATAACACCAAAGTATCACTACCAATTACAATAGACACTGGATGTCTCTCTAAAACTACCTTTGCCTTGCGATAAGAGAGATTTTTACTTTCTTCAACAAGGTCTGCCTCTAGATTTATTGTCTCATCGATATCTGCTGGATCACAGATAAACGGGAATCCTGTTTTCTCTAACAACTCTTTTCTTCGTGGACTTTGTGAAGCTAGTACAATTTCTCTCATAAATAACCTCTTTCTTTTATTATTTTATGAAAAATTAGGAATTAATGAAAGTGCTTACGTGATATAATTATCAAAGGAAAAATTGAAAGGGATTAAGAATGAAGAAGCCTACATTAGTTATTTTGGCTGCCGGAATGGGTAGCCGCTATGGTGGAATGAAACAGATTGATGGAGTCGGAAGCCATGGTGAACCAATCATAGAATTTTCTATCTATGACGCAAAAGAAGCAGGATTTGAGGATGTTGTTCTCATCATCCGTCGTGAACATGAACAAGCATTCCACGCTGCACTCACAGACCGTGTATCTAAGGGAATGAACGTGAAGTTTGCATATCAGGATATTAACAATGTCCCAGCAGATATTGTTGTACCTGAAGGACGTGAAAAGCCATGGGGCACAACACATGCATTACTTGCATGTAAGGGTGTTGTTGACGGACCATTTGCGATTATCAACGCAGATGACTTCTATGGCAAGGATGCATATAAAGTTATCTATAACTTCTTAACAACAGAAGTAAGTGATGACCATTACGCAATGGTTGGTTATGCCGCAAATAACACACTTACAGACCATGGAACAGTTACACGTGGTGTATGCCAACAAGACGAAAACGGTAATCTAACAAGCATTGTTGAAGTACAAAAGATTGCTCGTAAGGATGGTAAGGTTGTTTATGATGACAACGGAACTTGGAAAGAAATGGATCCTAATGCATTAGTATCTATGAACTTCTGGGGATTTACACCTAAAGTATTTGATGACATGGAAGTATACTTTGATGAATTCATTCATGCAAATCTAGCATCTAACCCAATGAAGTGTGAATACGTTATTCCTACAACAGTTGGCCAGATGGTTAAGGATGGCAAGTGTACTGTTAAAGTACTTTCTTCTAAGGACCAATGGTTTGGTGTAACTTATCAAGAAGACAAGCCTCTTGTAGTTGGTAAGATTGCTGAAATGAAGGAAGCTGGAATCTATCCAGATATTCTTTGGAAATAATAAAACTCCTGTGCTAAATGCCACACGTGCATAAGGATGTTTCTTGAAATGTAGATGGAGTAACACTCTTATGGGTGTTACTCCGTTTGCATTTATGCAGATATTTGTTTATATTCACTTGGATTTTCTTTAACTCCCTGCATAAGCTTTTGAATTTCTGCCTCGTCCGACTTTTGAAATAGACCAATAGCGGTAAAGGTAATATCAATCTTTACACAATTATGAGAATGTTTTTTCTCAGGTTTGCGAACTTCTATGCGTTTGATTGGCTTGTTTACAATCGTAGGTGTAAGCTCCTTAATCTCTGTGAATTCCATCAAACCTTGATACAACGTTTTCGTATCAACAGTCTTTTTCTCAGCGTTACAAAGTTCTTTTTCACAATCGGAAATAAGTAATTTCAAATCCTTTTGCTCTTTTCGTATGCAACAGCCATTTTTGAATACCTATCATCAGGTAGCTTGCCGATTGCATTGTCTTCATAGATACGAGTGAAAAGCTTGTCTAGATCTGCAATACGCTTTTTGCTGATTTCAAGAGTTTGCGTTAATTCGTGAACTCTCTTTTTCTGTAATGAGCTTTGTTTGTTCTGTTGGATTATGCGGAATACTAAGCCATAGCAACAACCTCCTATTCGTTATCGTAAACAAGTGGTGTATTCAACTCCTTCACATATTTGCACAAGGGGTATCAAAATGCACACCCTAATTTTGATTTTCTTCAAAAATACGTTTGTTATTTCAAGGATATTTTGCAATCAGCTCATTATTCTATTTTGAAATTCAACAGTTATTTTCGGATTTGCTTTATGGTGTCGAGAAATTGTGATACTACATCATACAAATCACAATAAACAGAGAGAACGCTCTATAATATGTTGGAAATATATTAACTTTATGTTATCATAATTAAAATGTCGGAAAGACGGGAGGTATAGAAATGTCTGTTAGCTACAAACGTCTTTGGAAATTACTCATTGACAAAGATATGAAGAAAAAAGATTTAGAAACAAAAGCAAATATAAGCGATTACACTATCAGGAAACTAAACCGTGGTGATAATGTTACAACAGATATTTTAGTTAAAATATGTAGAGCACTAGATTGCACTGTTGATGATATTTTGGAAATTTTACCAGAAGAGCAACAAGGAAATTAAACTATGACTGACTTAAGATTATTTAGCATAAAAAAGGATGTCGTTGAATTAACACCTAAAAAAGTTTCACTCGAGAAAGAATTGCAAACACTTATTGAAAATAACTTGCAAACATTTTTTGGAGTTACTTTCTTAAAGTCGGAATATGCTATAACAAACGGAAGAATGGACAGTATTGGTATAGATGAGAATAATTGTCCTGTGATAATCGAATATAAAAGAAGTATTAATGAAAATGTTATTAATCAAGGCTTATTCTATTTGGATTGGCTTCTTGACCATAAAGCAAATTTCCAACTTCTTGTTGAAGAAGTCCTTGGTAAAGAAAAATCCGGAAATATTGACTGGAGTATGCCTTGTGTTATTTGTATTGCAAATGACTTTACGAAATTTGATGAACACGCAGTAAATCAAATGCAGAGAAATATTAAACTTGTCAAATATAGGAAATTTGATGAAGACTTAATTGCTTTAGAATTATTGAATGCGCCACAAGTGAAGCCTATAACAGACGACTACAATTCGGTTTCTAATATTAACAAAAAGCAAAAATCTATAAAAGATTTCTCTCAGTCTTTAGCTGATGCTGATGAAACGATTAAAAATCTATATGTAACTGTTCAAAACTATATTATGGCTCAGGGAGACAATATAACTGAAAATCAGTTAAAACGATATGTTGCATACAAAAAAATTAAAAATTTTTTATGTGTTGTTGTATATCAAAGTTCTGTGGTTTTATATCTAAATATCAATCCTGATGATGTAAAACTAATACCTAATTGTGTAGAAGATGTCAGAAATAAGGGTCATTGGGGAACGGGTGATCTTAGAGTATTTTTAAAAAATATTGATGATTTTGAAAAATACAAATATCTAATTGATAAATCTTATGAGGAAAATTAGGAGGATAAATATATGTCATATCAAAGTGAAGCTCAACTTGAAGAGCAACTTATAGAACAATTACAAAAACAAGATTACAGTCGTGTTATAATCTCTGATTATAATGCATTGGAACATAACTTCAGAACACAATTTGAAAAATTTAATAAAATAAAATTATGCGAGAAATCACTCTCAGACAAAGAATGGGAACGTGTTTTAAATTACGCTAACGGAAAGAGCATTTTTGAAAGTGCTAAGATATTAAGAGACAAATTTGTTTTAGAGCGTGATGATGCAACAAAAATCTATGTATCTTTTTTTGATGAAGATTATACAAAGAATATATACCAAGTAGCAAATCAAACAACAGTTGTAGGTAAATATACTAATAGATATGATGTTACTTTGCTCGTAAACGGATTACCTCTTGTACAAATAGAGTTAAAACGCAGAGGCGGCGATATTAAAGAAGCTGTCAATCAAATAATGCGATACAGAAAGCACTCTTATCAGGGATTATATCACTTTATTCAGTTGTTTGTTGTTTCAAATGGTGTTGATACTAAATACTTTGCAAATAGTGATAAAGATATTTTATATTCTCATACATTCTTTTGGACGGATGACAACAATATACGTGTAACTAACTTAAAAGACTTTTCAGTTGTATTTCTTGCTCGTGATTTGATTACAAAAATGATAAGTAAATTCACAGTGTTAAATGATACAGATAAAAATATGATGGTAATGCGTCCTTATCAAGTTTACGCAACTGAAGCACTTATCAGACAAGCAAAACTCACAAACAAAAATGCTTACATTTGGCATACAACCGGTGCAGGTAAAACGCTCACTGCGTTTAAAACTGCACAAATATTAGCGACTGATCCAAATATAAAAAAAGTAATATTCTTAGTTGACAGAAAGGACTTAGACTCACAAACCACCGAAGAGTTTAACAAGTTTGAAGCTGGCTCTGTTGATACAACAGATAGAACAGATATCTTAGTTAAACAGATGAAGGATAAGAACCGCCAGCTAATCATAACAACTATCCAAAAAATGGCAACTGCCATCAAAAAACCTCAGTATTCAAAAGTATTAGATGCATATACAGATGAAAAAGTAATCTTTATTATTGATGAATGTCATCGTTCACAGTTTGGTGATATGCATAAAGATATTGTCAGACACTTTAAAAAAGCGCAATTTTTTGGTTTTACCGGAACACCTCGTTTTGAAGTGAATGGAAAAACTGAAGGAAGAGTAATTCAGACAACAAAATCGTTATTTGGTGAATGTCTGCACACATATCTAATTAAAAACGCAATATTTGATAATAATGTTTTAGGTTTTCACGTTGAATATATCAAAACAATGGATGGCGATTACGATGAAAACGACAGCACTATGACTGAGGCAATTGATGTTGGAGAGCTTTATATGGCTGATGACAGAATGACAATGATTGCCAATCATATTGTTGAAAACCATAAAGCTAAAACAAGAAACAGGCAATACACGGCTATCTTTGCAGTATCATCTATACCTGCTCTTATTAAATACTATGACATTTTTAAGAGCATTGACCACGATTTGAATATCAGCGGTATTTTCTCTTATGGAGCAAATGAAGATTACGAAGGAAGAGATGAACATAGCAGAGATTCCTTAGAAAGAATTATTAAAGATTACAACGAGACATACAATACTAATTTTTCAACTGACACATTCAGTACTTATCACAAAGATATTAGCGACAGAGTAAAAGGCAAGAAAGCAAAGCAACTTGATATTCTGATTGTTGTAAATATGTTCTTAACAGGCTTTGACAGCAAACCTTTATCTGTTTTATATGTAGATAAAAAACTTGCTTATCACGACTTATTACAAGCTTATAGCCGTACAAATCGTGTTGAAAAAGAAACCAAGCCTTGGGGTATAATCATTTGCTACCGTAACCTTAAAAAGAACACAGATGAAGCATTGGCACTATTCTCGCAATCTGATGATACAACAGGAATACTAACTCCTGATTTCAACACATTCGTACATAAATTTAATGAACTGGTAATTAAAATTAAAGATTTAGTTCCAACACCTGCATCTATTGATATGCTAATGGACGAAAACGACCAGAAGGAATTTGTTGTGAATTTCCGTGAGCTTTCAAAATTATGGCTATCATTGCAAACCTTTATTGAATTTAAAACAGAACGTGACTCTATTGAAATGTCAGATCAGGAATTCCAAGACTACAAGAGTAAATATCTTCTTTTGTATCGTAAAACAAAGATTGACAGAGAAGTTGTTTCAGTTCTTGATGATGTGGACTTCTGCATAGAGTTGTTAGAAACAAACCGAATTAATGTTGCATATATTATGAACCTTATTCGTAATATTCATTTTGATAACGGAAAGGCTCGTACGGCTGATATTGACCACGTAAGGCACGAACTTGACCGTTCGGATAATATGCAGCTACACAAAAAAATAGACATTCTCAAAGCATTCTTGGATGAAGTTGTGTTAGGTTTAACCGGTTCAGAGGATATTGATGTAGAATACAATGAATTTGAAAACAAGAAAAAACAAGAAGAGATTGAAGAGTTTGCTAAATCAGAAAATGTTGACGTAAAAATGCTTGGAGATTTCATTTCAGAATATTCTTTCTCCGGGGTATTAAATCCCGGAGATGTGCGTGATAGCATTGAAACACCAATGCCACTGCTAAAGAAAAAATCACTTGTTACAAGAATTTGTGACTTCATCAGATTACACGTCAGCAAATATAGTATATAAAAATCAAAATATTATAAATACTCCTCTAGTTATAAGACAGAGGATATTGGAGGTAAAAATTAAATGGAAAACAGTATCCAACAACATCAAAAAGAGTTGTGCAATAAACTTTGGGCAATGGCAAATGCGTTACGTGGGAATATGGAAGCGTATGAATTTAAAAATTATATTTTAGGTATGATTTTCTACTACTATCTTTCTGACCGTACTGAAAAATATATGGCAAATCTACTTAAAGACGATAATATCAGCTATAGCGATGCTTGGAAAGATGAAGAGTACAAAGAAGCCGTAATTGAAGAATCACTTCGTGATTTAGGGTTTGTTATTGAACCTCAATTTCTTTTCCGTAACCTTGTAACAATGGTAGAAAACCGTGCATTTGATATTGAGTTTTTACAGAAGGCAATTAACTCTTTAATGGAATCAACAATAGGCAATGAAAGCCAGCAGGATTTTGAAGGTTTATTTTCTGATATGCAGCTTGACTCTACAAAGCTTGGTCATACAGTAAAAGATCGTAGTACAGTTATGTCAAAAATCATTGCTTCTTTAGATGAAATCAAATTCTCAGTTGAAGATACAAAAATCGATATTCTTGGTAATGCATATGAATACTTAATCGGTCAGTTTGCTGCAACTGCCGGTAAAAAAGCCGGTGAGTTCTATACGCCATCAGGTCCGGCAGAATTGCTTTGCCGACTTGCCTGTCTTGGGTTAACCGATGTAAAAGCCGCAGCCGATCCTACTTGCGGTTCAGGTTCTCTTTTGTTAAGACTGAAAAACTATGCTAATGTTCGTTCTTATTATGGACAAGAATTAACTTCTACAACTTATAACTTAGCACGTATGAATATGATTCTTCGTGGTATTCCATATACTAACTTTAGCATTTACAACGGTGATACACTTGAAAAAGACTATTTTGGAGAAATGAGATTCCGAGTGCAGGTTGCAAATCCACCGTATAGTGCAAAATGGTCAGCTGATGATAAATTTAACGAAGATGATCGTTTTAGTCAGTATGGTAAATTAGCCCCTAAATCAAAGGCAGATTTCGCATTTGTTCAGCATATGGTCTACCATATGGATGAAGATGGACGTGCTGTTGTTCTTCTCCCTCACGGCGTACTTTTCCGTGGTGCAGCTGAAGAAACTATTCGTAAATATTTAATCGAGAAAATGAATGTGCTTGATGCAGTTATCGGATTACCTGCAAACTTATTCTTTGGCACTGGTATTCCTGTATGTGTGCTTGTTTTAAGAAAAGACAGAGGAAGCAATACAGATAATATTTTATTTATTGACGCATCAAAAAATTTTGAAGCCGGTAAAAATCAAAACATCTTAAGAGGACAAGACATTGATAAAATTATTGATGCCTATGTAAATCGTAAAGATGTAGAAAAGTATGCTCACGTTGCTTCAATGGAAGAAATCGCTAATAATGGATTTAATCTAAATATTCCTCGTTATGTTGATACATTTGAAAAAGAGCCTGAAATTGACCTTAAAGCAGTGTCATCAGAAATTCGTTCATTACAAAAGGAAATCAAAGATATTAACACAGAATTAAAGCCATATTTTGAAGAATTATGCTTAGATTTTCCTTTTGATGAGGAGGTGTAATTTTATGAATAACGTATCCTCAAGTAATAGTCAAAAGGCTCTTGTTCCGGAACTAAGATTTCCTGAGTTTAGGGAAGAGTGGAAGAAAGAAAAATTATCTGATTTTGTAGTTAGAGTAACAAGGAAAAATAAAGATAATCAATCTAATTTGCCACTTACAATTTCTTCAAAAGACGGTCTTGTTGACCAAGTAACTTATTTCAATAAAAAGGTATCAAGTAAAGATATGTCAGGTTATTATTTATTGAAAAATGGCGAGTTTGCATATAATAGAAGCTATTCCGTTGGCTACGACTTTGGCTCTATAAAAAGACTTGATATGTATGATGAAGGTGCCTTATCGACTTTGTATATCTGTTTTGCATTGAAAAAGCATAATTCAGATTTTATAAAGACATATTTTGATTCGCTTAAATGGTACAAGGAAATTTATATGATTGCTGCTGAAGGTGCAAGAAATCACGGTTTATTGAATGTACCAACTGAAGATTTTTTTGATACAATACATACATTGCCTAAAAGTATTGACGAACAAACTAAAATTGCTGATTTTCTTACACTTTTGGAGCAACGTATTTTAAAACAAGAGAAATTAGTCAATGCTCTCAAGTTGTATAAAAGAGGTGTCGAAAATACACTTTTTGATGAAATTGAAGCTCAGAGCTGTGAATATATAGGCATTGATAATGCCGTTGATTCTATTCCAACATCAAAGCATCAAATCCCATCCTCTGAATACAAAAGTGATGGACTCTATCCCGTAATTGACCAAGGAAAACGCAAAATCGTAGCATACAGTGACGATAGTATCAAACTATATTATGATATTCCTGCAATTATTTATGGCGATCATACAACAAATATAAAATATATGGATACACCATTTATACTGGGCGGCGATGGAACAAAATTGCTTAAGCCACGTAATAACGCCAATATAAAATATCTATATTATGCACTCGCACATTATAATGTTGTACAAGAAGGTTACAAAAGACATTTTCCAATATTAAAAACAAAGTTAATTCCTGTTCCAAATAACGATACCCAAATAGTTGTTTCATCGGTACTATCAGTTATTGACAACAAAATCGAAGCTAACGAATCCTTATTGGATAAATTTAGTTTGTTAAAAAAATCATTTTTACAGAAGATGTTTATATAAACATCTTCTGTAACAGAGCTATTCGCATTTGCTTCAGTTCAGTTAATGTCATTTCAGTTTTTGACACCATATCTTCTATTTTCAAAAAGACCTTTGCAAGGCTATCTTGAATATCCTTTGGTGGTAGATTGATTGACATAGATAGCAAATCTTCCGGAGAAACTGCCATTCGTTCATAAACAGTACCCTGCTGATATTGTAGAGCCTCATTTATAAAATCATTACGTGTTAAGCAAAATCCTATAAACTCTTTGTTAAAGTTTTTATTTACTTCAAATGTTATGTATATTGGAGAAAAAATCGCATCACCGTATGTGTTTAAGCAAATAACACCGAATTTCAAATTTGCAGGATTATAGCATATGTCTCCTAATTTTGTTATTTTGTATTTTTTATCATCAGAGGACACAAGATAATCTCTGTCATATCGATTAGTTTTTTCATAAACACCTTCTTTAGAAAGTGTTGCGTGTTCGTAAGTGCCATCTTTTTCACAGTATGTTTTGCGTTCCTTCAAAATATCTGACAATTGATATTTGTGCCACTCGCTATTTTTTGAAAGTGAAAGTTTGTTGTCAAAAATTTGGTTTATCAATCCTCTTTTATACAACTTTAAGCCTTTAATCAAGTCTTCTTGTTTGCTTATTTTTGCATCTAAAAGCTCCAACAAATTCACTATTCGTAACTGTTCAGCAGAACTTGGAAAATTGATTGCTATCTTGCTTATTTCTTTTGCTTGTATATGAACAACAGATTTTCCTTGTGCTATTTTTGCGATACTTTTATTTGCGACGTGGTTAATAAGATAACTTAAAAATCTACCATCGATGTTACTGGAGCGAAGAATATTTAAGTCGCCAGCAAGAATTACGTCTGGGATCATCACACAAGCTGAAGTAGCTATTTCTTCTGGTGTTTCACCAGAGGTTGGGATTATTACATCACCAACTTTGCTATAACATTCTTCTGATACAGCTTTGTTGGTTTTTCGCTTTATATCGTAAATAACATCACCATAAGTAGTATATAGTTCGCCATACAAAATAAATGGTGTTCCGTTTTCAGTAATATCCGCTTTGGATAATCCGGCTCCCTTAGTGAAAGAGCCAATGTTTCCTATTAAATCTGTCTTCCAAGTATCTGTAAATTCAGGAAATCTGAGTTCAGGCACAAGAGCCTTTTGACTATTACTTGAGGAATATTAATATTGAATTTTACACCTTCCTTTACCATTTAGTGGGAGGTGGTCTTTATGACTGAAAATACACAATTTAAGGCGCTTGTTAATCAATGGTTAAAAATAAAGCAGCCAATGATAACAGCGTCAACTCACGCAAATTTTACACTTATTGCGGAGAATCATTTAATCCCACGTTTGGGGAAAAAGAAAATCGGTTCTATAAAAGAATCCGATATTCAAGATTACATCTTGTATCTTTATGAAAAAGGTCGCATAGATAAGAAAGGAGGGCTAACTGTAAAAACAATTCGCGACATTGTTTTAGTAATGAGATTGGCTTTACTTTACGCATATAAAGAAAAAGCAATTTCATTGTTAAATTGGGACTTAATTGAATATCCAAAAGACATTCAAGCTAATCGTGTCATTTCTTTATCAAAAGATG
The DNA here is from genome assembly GCF_963550625.1 of uncultured Solobacterium sp. GTDB lineage: Bacteria > Bacillota_I > Bacilli_A > Erysipelotrichales > Erysipelotrichaceae > Bulleidia. The sequence goes on along the minus strand of NZ_CAUVCV010000015.1, from coordinate 11,944 downwards.
AAGAGCAAGAATTAATCCAATGTATATATCTTTATTTGAATAGAAAAACAGCGGGCATACTCATTGCTTTAATGACCGGTTTGAGAATTGGTGAATTATGCGGATTACAAATGAAAGACATTTCTTTAAGTGATAATGTAATCACTGTAAACAGAACTGTTCAAAGGATTTATGACAAGAAAAAAGGATCATCATATATCAATGTTGGTCCGCCGAAAACATTAAGTTCTGCTAGGACTGTTCCCATTCCATCATTATTAGGAAACATTATAAAGAGATTTTATACAGATAATCCTAACCATTATTTCCTAACAGGCAAAACAAAACCAACAGAGCCTAGAACTTACAGACAGTATTTTGCAAGGTTTCTGAAAAGAAACAATCTTAAAAGCGTTAAGTTTCACGAGATAAGGCATACGTTTGCAATTAGAGCGATTGAAATTCCTGAATTTGATATTAAATCATTATCAGAGATTATGGGACATAAAAATGTGTCATTTACATTGAATGTATACGGAAGAGCTAATCTGAAACAAAAAATTATTTGTATGAATTTACTTAATGATTTGTTGTAGAAATGTAAACGGGTATTAGGGTGCCCCCTAACGAGATTTGTACCGTTTTACGACTTTGGAGTATAAATGGTCTGCTCGCTAAGATTGCACAGTTAAAAAGGCGGGAGCAGTTTGGAGTGAACCCAATTTCTTGGACACTGTAATTTACAGACATGATAAGGCTTGATTCCTTGCCTGGCAAGGATTTGGTCAGTGTCTGTTTTACCCTTGCAATGCCGATTTTAATGTGTTTTTAGAATACATCCTTATAAACACTCAGCAAATACACAAGAGTTTTTCTTTTTACATATATTTTCTTAGAAAGCGCAGAACATTGCGATATGCAATATCTTTGATTTCTTCATTTGTAAACCCTACACGCTGTAATGCTTTGATGAAATTCTGCGCCTGGGAAGGACCATACATATTATGTTCCTCACCATCGTTATAATACTCACCGAAGTCAAATCCACAAGCAACATGTTTTACTCCAACAAGATCAGCTACGTACTTTGCATGTTTTGCTAGATGTAGTGCATCTTGTTTTTGTTGTTCTGTATGAATAAATGAACAACATGCATTCATACCAATTAAGCCATCTTTACTTGCAATAGCACGAATCTGTTGATCTGTAAGGTTTCTTTCCACAAAACAACGACCCTTCGCATTTGAGTGGGTAGCGATTATCGGTTGCGTTGAACAGGATAGAATATCCCAAAATGTCTTCTCATTTGCATGAGATACATCCACAATCATATGTAATTCATTCATCTTTGCAATTGCTTGTTTACCAAGGTCTGTTAATCCTCTTGTAGGATCTCCTGAGTTACCTGTCGCCAGTGCGTTTTGATCATTCCAGCATAGAGAGCCAATACGATTACCCTCGTCGTATAACCATTGAATCTTCTCTTCTACATCTTCATGAATTCCACACATTCCCTCAATCGTCATTAAGAAAGCTGTATCCTGTTGTTCATCATCTAAATCATTCTTGGTATAGATAACTTTATATCCAGAGGCAATAATATCATTCTTCACCTTTGCGACAACATCTTGCATCTCTTGCCAGCTCTCCGTCCCTACAAAGAAACTAGCTGCAGAAGTATATGCAATCTGTCCTTGTTTAAATCGAGTACTCCAATCTTTCTTTAAGATGGATGTTTTACCATCTGTGTAGAATGGTTTAATCGCTTCTGCTAAGTCCGCATGTAAATCAAAGATTTTCATAGTCTTTCCCCTTATTGATATCGTATAAAATCTTCATTCCCTTATATGCTATATCCGCATCATACGCATTAATTTCATCTGTTTCATTTGCAATAATCTTACCTAAACCACCTGTCGCAATCACCATGCATGATGGATCGTTAAGTTCCTTTTTCATTGTTTTAATGATATATTCTACAGAACCAATGTATCCATATACAACACCTGCCTGCATACCTTCGATTGTATTTGTACCGAGTACAGACTTTGGTTTTACAATCTCAATTTCTGGTAACTTAGCCGTCATAGAAGTTAATGCATTCAGACTAATACCTAAACCTGGCTGAATTACAACATAGCGGAAGACACCATTTCGATCAATGTAGTCATATGTCGTTGCTGTACCAAAGTCTACAATAATGCATGAACGATGAAACGTATTCCATGCATAAGTTGTATTTACAATACGGTCTGCACCAATTGATCTTGGTGCCTCAGTATCAAGTTTGATATCCATATGCATCTCATTGGTTACAATCATTGGTTTTTGATGTAAGTATTTAATCACCGCAGAAGTCAAAGAATACATTAGTTTTGGTACTACGGAAGAAATGATAATGCCAGTAATATCCGAAGCTTTTAACTGTAATGTATTTAAGAATGTTGTAATGAAGAAACCATACTCATCACTAGTACGTGTGGTTTGTGTCATGAGACGATAACGACCAATAATCTTTTCTCCATCAAGAATTCCCATGGAAATATTTGTATTTCCAACATCAATTGTTAATAACATAGTTGTCCTCACTTCTTTAGGCAATGACGCAGTATTTCTTTCGCTGTTTCATCTTTGGATAATAATCCTAAATCTTCTACACTTGTTGGTGAAATAATTTTGACAATATTTGTGTCTACACCAAAACCAGCACCAGGTTCACGAATACTATTTGCGATAATGTAATTTGCATTCTTTTCTTGTAGCTTCTTTGCGGCATTTTCTAATAAATTCTCTGTTTCCATCGCAAAGCCAATCACTACCTGGTCTTCACGCTTCTTCTGTCCGATTGTTAGAAGAATATCCTGTGTACGTTTAAGAACGATGGATAAATCACCATCTGTCTTTTTAATTTTCTGTTCTGCCTTTTCAATTGGTGTATAATCCGCAACTGCCGCAGACATGATTACAACATCAGCGTTTTCGAAATTATCAATAACACTCTTAGCCATATCGGCTGCGCTTGTTACATTTACAACATCAACACCATATGGTTTAGGTAGGTTTGTCTTACCAGAAATCAGTGTTACCCTAGCACCTGCATTACGAGCTTCTTTTGCTAATGCATAACCCATTTTTCCGGTTGAATGATTTGTAATATACCGTACAGGATCAATCTCTTCTTGCGTTGCACCTGCAGTAATCACAACATTTCTTCCATTTAGATATCGGTCTGTTTCTATAAGAGATGCAATCGCATCTTCGATCTCTTCTGGTTCTGGTAAACGTCCTGCACCTACATCACCGCAAGCAAGATATCCAGCACCACTGCACATAATATGCATACCGTATTTTTGGCATGTCGCAATGTTATCCTGCGTGATTGGATTATTTAACATATTTGTATTCATTGCAGGAACGATTAACTTTGGGCATGTCGCCGCCAAGAATGTAGTTGTTAACATATCATCTGCTAAACCATGCGCAATCTTCGCAATAATATTTGCAGTAGCTGGAGCCACGATGAATAAATCAGCTTTCTTCGCCAGTGAGATATGATGAACATCTGGTGTATAATCCACTGTGAACATATCTGTAATGACCTTTTGATTGCTGAGTGTTTGGAATGTTAGAGGCGTTACAAACTTCTCTGCCTCCTTTGTCATAATGACATGCACTTCATTTCCCTGCTTTTTCAGTGAGGAAACTAACTGACAAATTTTATATGCAGCAATCCCTGCTGTTACTCCTACGACAATACACTTATTTTTCATATACTCTACCTTCTTGTAAATATTATAACACGCAAAATATGCTAATATTAGTGGCAGAGGTATATGAAATATGACGAATCCACATACATTTTTAGTAGTATCCGATATTCATGGTGCTCTTTCAGGCGCAAAAGCGATGGAAGAAGCCTTCTCATATCATCACGCAGATAAGATTTTATGCCTAGGAGATATTCTATATCACGGCCCAAGAAATGACTTGCCAAGCGACTATGCCCCAAAAGAAGTCATTTCAATCATGAATGCATTCAGAGATAAAATCATTGCAGTACGAGGTAACTGTGATGCAGAAGTAGACCAAATGGTCCTAAACTTCCCAATTACAGCTGATTACAACGTACTCTTTCATGGAACACATCAAATCTTCATGTCACACGGCCATATCTTTGGTCCAAATAATCTACCTGCTCTAAGTGCTGGAGATAGTTTCCTATCAGGACACACACATATTCCTACTGCTAATGAAAAAGATGGAATCCTTCTTTTAAATCCAGGATCAATCTCATTACCAAAAGAAAACCATCCCAGAACCTATGCTATTATCAATGATGATGGCTTTACAGTTTATACACTAGACCATAAACAATACATGCATACAGATTGGCTCTGAATCATGTATAATAAAGAAAAGAAAGTTGAGGGTTAATCATGTCTACACCACATAACAGTGCCGAAAAAGGCCAGTTCGCAAAAACAGTCTTAATGCCAGGTGATCCACTTCGTGCGAAGTTCATCGCTGAAACATTCTTGGAAAATCCAGTATTAGTTAACAACGTACGCGGTATTCAAGGATATACAGGCACTTGGAAAGGTAAGCCTGTATCCGTTATGGCATCAGGAATGGGAATGCCATCTATCGGTATCTACTCTTATGAGTTATTTACTGAATACGATGTAGATAACATTATTCGTATCGGTTCTGCTGGTGCTTACCAACCAGAATTAAAATTATTTGATGTAATTCTAGCAAGTGCGGCTTATTCCGACTCTTCATTCGCAAGAGAACAATGCGGAAATACAAGCGATACAATCAAGCCATCTGCTGAATTAAATGAAAAGATTAAGAAGGCTGCAGAAAATCTTGGAATGAAGATTACTGAAGGTTTAATTCATTCATCTGACGTATTCTATCGCGAAAAGAATGTTACATACCTACCAAAGGTAGTAGACGAACTACATTGCTTAGCTGTTGAAATGGAAAGTTTTGCTCTATTTTCAAACGCTAATGTTTTAGGAAAGAACGCAGCTTGCTTACTAACAATTTCTGATAGCTTTGTATCACCAGAAATCACAACTGCTGAACAACGTCAAACAGCCTTCACAGATATGATGAAGATTGCTTTAGACGCTGCAATCGCTGACTAAATTATAAAAGTGAACCTATTGGTTCACTTTTTAATTGCACTATTTAATACTTCCTCATTATTTGGAAACTCTTCTAGGAATGTATCCTTCACTACCTGACACAAACCAGCAATTTCTTTTGAATATCCTAATCGCTTTGGTAAGCGTACAAAGATATTTGTGATTTCATCTGCTACATTTCCAACAACCACATGTTCATCACGCTTTCCCATTCCAAAAAAGTATGATTTCGAATTATTCTTTTTACTTAAGCGAATGTAGGTTCTAGCCAGATGTTTCCACTCTGCAGTTAGATATTCGGATTGTTCATCATTTATCGCTAACTCTTGAAGGAATAATTGATATTCCTGCTTTTTCTTTGCGAGTGCATAGCTTCCAAACCTTTCATCTGCCATCACCTTCATCATCAAACATGCATGCATAAAGTAATCAGCGGGCTTTCTTAACTTTGGATTTCCATAACGCTTCATTAAAACTTGCAGCATACCCTTTGCTACTTCATCTTCATTATGATTATTTTGGTATTCTTGAAGTAATATATAACGTTCGTAACTATTGTCTAGAAAATAGTATTTTTCTTTTAGCTCATTCATTTCCATATCAGTATTATACCCGAGAATAAACATATAAAAAAGCGGAAGCCATTTCTGGTTTCCGCAAATTGAATTACTTCTTTTGAACGTACTTTAAGCAGTCCAATGTTACCGCAGCTAGGATGATGAGACCTTCGAATACGAACTGAAGGTTTGTATCAATACCTAAGATTGTTAAGGAGTATGTTAACGCTGTAAAGATTGTTACACCGACAACAACACCAGAAATCTTACCGATACCACCAGAGAAGGATACACCACCTACTACGCAGGCAGCGATAGCGTCCATATCCCAACCCTGACCATACGCAGCAGAACCAGAACCTACCATTCGGTTACATTCTAACCATGCACCAAATCCATAGAGTACACCAGCCATAGCGAATGCCATGATTGTTACTTTGAATACATCGATACCTGATACAGCAGCAGCTTCTGGGTTTCCACCTACTGCATATAGGTTCTTACCAAATGTTGTCTTATTCCAAATAAACCATACAACAACTACAGCTGTAGCTGCCCATAAGATGATTGTTGGGAAGTTGCCAATCTTTGGAATAATCATTGCTGGGATTTCATTTTCGATAGCACCGAAGGATACACCCTTTGTCGCATATGTAACCATACCGAAGATGATTAACATGTTAGACATAGAAGAAATAAATGGATGCATCTTATACTTCGCCTTGAAGAAACCAGCAATGGAAGTAAAGATTGTACATAAGATAATACACACAAGCAATGCCAACACTGCTTTTGCACCAACTGGAAGGCTTGTGAAGTCAAATACTTTACCAAACACCGCACCAGTGTTGATGCCCTTGTGCATGATAATTGTTGAAGCTACCATACCCATACCCACCATACGTCCAATGGATAAGTCAGTACCTGCAAGCATTATCACGCCAGCTACACCTAATGCCAAGAACATTCTTGGAGATGCCTGCTGTAAGATATTTAAGATGTTATTGACTGTGAATAAAGGAGTCTTCTTAATAATTGGAGTTACGATACCTAAGCCAATAAATACAAGAATAATGACTAGATATAGACCATTACGTAATAACCAATCCTTGCGGTTGAATGTATATAAGTAATGTTCAATCTTCTGTGCCTGTGTTTCAGCAAAGCTGAACTTAGACATCTTCAATAGGTCAATTAAGTGATAACGTTGAATAAATGCCTCGTGTTTACGATCCTTAATTGCTTGTAATTCCTTTTGGTATGTTAGTTTCGCATCAAAGACTTTATTCTTATATACATACTTTTCATCTTTGATTTCTTGTTTTGCATCAGCGTCATTACCAGTAATCTTAGAAAGATTCTGTGCGTGAACATTCTTTAGTTCAGCTAAAAGATCGCTATATCTCTTTGCGGCAAGAGTTTTTTCTGCAGCGCAACTTGCTACAACCTTTGAATAGTATTCCTTTTCAAAATGTTGATTTAAATAAGTAACGCCTTCATTGATTAACTTATCTACAGCTGGCTTATTTGCTTTTTCAACTTGTTGAGCAGCTTCTAAAGCCTTCTTAGCTTCAGCGATACGGTTTTCCTTTTCACCCTTTGATAAGCTCTTATCGTTCTTTGTCATCTGAATTACGTTTAGTAACTCAACAGTCTTATCTGTTCCATCCTTACGTAATTCATCGATTTGTGCTTGAATCTTACCTACGTGGTCCGTAATTGGTTTTAGTAGGCTTTCTTCCTGATCAACAGAGAGAATCTCTGCCCCTAATTTTTCGTTATTTTGACTCATGTCTAACCCCTCCGATTACAAATACATTGCGCTGAGTCTCAGGAGTTCTTCCTGATTTGTCTCTTTTGTATTAACGATTCCGGCAAGACGCCCATTGGACATAACACCGATTCGATTTGTGATACCGAGAATCTCTGGCATTTCAGATGAACATACAATAATTGTCTTACCCATCTTCGCCATCTTGATAATTAAGTCATAGATCTCGTATTTTGCACCAACATCGATACCACGAGTTGGCTCATCCATCATAAATACCTTTGGATTTCTTTCTAACCACTTACCAAAGATGATCTTCTGTTGGTTACCACCAGATAGTGATGTAATCGCATCATCTGGTCCCATACACTTTGTATGCATTAAGGCAATTTCTTTCACAGTTGCCTTCTTCATCTTCTCATCAGACACAACGATACCATTCTTATAGTGATCCATATTTGCAATACAAGTATTGAAAGTTAAGTCACTCTTTAAGAATAAACCGTTTGCCTTTCTTTCTTCGGTAATCATAGCGAATCCATTGTCCATGGCTTCTTTTGCACTATCGAAGTTCATGAGCTTGCCATTGTAATAAACACGACCTGCTGCTCTAGTACGAACACCAAAGATTGTTTCCATTAACTCTGTACGTCCAGCACCTACCAGACCATACAAACCGAAGATTTCGCCTTCCTTAACATCGAAACTAACGTCATCGAGGTAAGGAGCAAACTTCGTAGAAAGATCTTTGACAGAAAGAATCGTTTCACCTGGTGTGTTATCAACCGGTGGGAAACGGTTATCAAGAGAACGTCCAACCATGGCCGCAATCAAGTCATTCATATTTGTGTCGGTAACATCTTTTGTCATGATCATCTTACCATCACGCAATACAGACACCTGATCACATATATCAAAAATTTCATCCATCTTATGAGAAATATAGATAATGGAAATACCCTGACTACGTAGTTTACGCATCATCTGGAATAATTTCTTAACTTCTGGTTCAGTTAATGATGATGTTGGTTCATCCAAAACGATAATCTTTGAATGATAAGAAATAGCCTTTGCAATTTCGCACATCTGACGAGCAGATACGGACATCGTACGCATAGGCTGCGTCAAATTGACTGTAATACCTAAGCTACGGAATAACTCAGAAGCTTCCTTCTTCATTCTTCCTTCATCAACAACACCTAAAGAATTTACTGGATAACGTCCTAAGAATAGGTTATCAATAACACTACGCTCTAAGCACTGATTAAGTTCTTGGTGAACCATCGCAATACCATTTTCAAGTGCATCCTTTGGACCAGTAAAACTTACTTCTTTTCCATCTAGGAAGATACTTCCTTCATCTTTTTGATATGTACCGAACAAACACTTCATCATAGTGGATTTACCGGCACCATTTTCACCCATGAGACCCATAATTGAGCCGGGTTTCACATCTAAATTGATGTGATCAAGTACTCTGTTTCTGCCGAATGATTTCGACATGCCCTTTATCGACAAGATTAAATTGTCATTTCTTTCTGACATAATTGATTTACCCCTGTTTAACTAAAAATCATAAGCAGTATGGTTAACTACAAACTACTTAGAAAGAGGCTACCAGGTTTTCAAAAGCCTACCTGCTAGCCTCTTAGAAAATCTTACTGAATTACTTTAAGAGTGAAGTATATGATGTAGCGTTGTCTGTCTTAACCATGTTAATAGCATACGCATCATATTGACTTGGGTTTCCTAAACGGTTTGTGATATTAGATTCTGTCTGACCATCACCACCGATATATTCAACATCCAAGTGTAGTAAATCATCATACTTTTCAAGTAATGGCTGGTATGTTGAGCTTAAGAAGTTATCGGAAGCGTTATAAATGTTCAACCAAACCTTCTTAGTGTCGCTCTTAACTTCCTTAGATACTGGTTCAAATGTCTTAGTAGCATCCATGAAGTCCTTGTAGTTATCAGCTGTAACAGCAAGGTTCAATGCATAGAATGAACGATCTGCTTCGTTGTATACGTAGTCAACGCCTTCTTTAAGAACGTTTCCAGCTTCGTCAGCTGTAGCGATACCTGTCTTGATATCAACACCATCTAAAGCGTTACGTAATACTCTTAATGTTAAGTAAGCCTGAACGTCAGCATGCTGAGAAATTGTTCCGCCGTAACCTTCAGCGATAGCAGCTACTGCATCACTGTTAGCATCGTAACCGAATGTAGCAACCTTCTTATCCTTAGCCCATGCTGTGAACATTGACATACCCATACCATCGTTATTAGAAATAACTAAGTCAATTTCATCACCAAATGAAGCTGACCATGTACCGATAGCATTACCTGCAGTAGCAGCATCCCATGTAGCACCTGCAGAGTTCTTCATTTCCTGAGAAGCAAGTTCGCGAACCTTGAAGTCGCCAACCTTACCATCCTTAACAACTGTAGCGGAACCATCTGTGTTTGTTCCTGCTGGAGTAGCATCGATTGTGCCATCCTTTTCAACAGCTGTACCTAGAGCCTTACGAACACCTCTTGTACGAGCGATAGAGTCGTTGTGTCCAACGTCACCGATAGCTAATACATAACCGATAACACCATCACCGTTACGGTCGATGATATCCTTGTGAGCTGCGATGTAATCAGCAACCATCTTACCCTGTAATTCTGCACCCTGGTTAGCATCGAAACCTACATAGTAAGTATCCTTGTTGAAGTTTAATGCTTCTTTATCTAACTCACCTGTTGTACTGTTAGATGGCTGACGGTTGTACCATACTAATGGCTTATCAGCGTTTGAAACTGTTGATTCTGTGCTTGAGCTTCCGCCTGTGCTGCTTGTCTTAGGACCACAACCAACAAGTGATAGTGCTAAAACTGCAGAAGTCATAACCGCAAATAATTTCTTCATAAAAGTTTTCTTTCCTCCCCTGAATTATTTGGCTTTGAAACTGTGGAAAGCGCTTTCGCGTTTCCGATGAAAAAATAATATCACCATGCAAATTGACCGTCAACGCATATCCTCTTTATAAAATCTTAAGAATTTGATATCTCCATCTTTAATTTTACGTTGTTCGGAAACTATAAAATGTAAAAAAGTGGCTATAGATAGACACTTTTCAAACTATTTAATTTTATGCAATTGTCATTTTTATTTATTATTTATTTTATTCATTACCAATTAGTACAAATAAAATAATAAAAATTATCAATTTTATTTGTGAATTTTTTATTTTATTTGAAAATTACACTATAATCAAATCTTTTCAAAACGGTATTTTTGTCGTATTTCTGGGTACTTTTCGTGATCTACTTTCCCCATGAACATCTCATACGGTCTAACGTATAATCCCTTATCTCCATATAAAGCTCGGTATACAACCATCTTCTCACGTGTTTCAGAGTGTATGGCCTCTCCAATATATTCGTATAGATATTCAAATCCATCTTTTTCAACTGTCTCTCTTTTAAAATGTTGGATGATATCACCTTGCACGAAAGTTCTCATATGTTTTCTCCCTTATTAATATATAGCATATCGAAAAGCTTATAATTAAATAAACTCTAACATAAAAACTGAGCTATCTCAGCGGATAACTCAGTCTTATTTATTTTATTGTTTGGATAAATCAATGTGTACAATATACACATCACCCTTATGTTCATTGCCTTGTTTATCTGTATAAATATCCTGTGTTGTAATTGCTACCTTTGTTATACCTTCAGGAATTTCAAATAGTAGAACACCTTCTTTAGATTCTCCAGGAGCCAATGTATATTCCTTTTCAAACTCTTCATTGAAGATGGCTTCCTTATCATAATAAGAATGAGGTCCTTCTGCACCTTTGTCATCAGCACTTGTTGGTTCCCATTCAATAATAAGGTCTGATGAGAACATTGTAATATCCTTATTAAATGTATTTTCGATATTTAGCTTAACACCAACAAATTGTTTTCCAGCTTCTGGTTTAATCCCATTAATATCTGTTGAAGATAAATAATCTTCAACCGTGAAGTCAAAGAACATTGTTTGAACTGTATCTCCAACTTCATATTCATGGTAGCTATCGTCTGTTCCTGTTGTTGTATTGTTTTCTGTACCTCCATTGTTTTCTGTACCTCCATTGTTTTCATTAACAATGTCAGATAATGTTTTTCTTGTGCAACCAGCAGATCCAAATGTAACTGCTAACGCTAACAATAATACACTTAATTTCTTCATTCTATTTTTCTCCTGTTTCCCCAATTGAAACTATGCAAACTATTGCATCTGTATATATTATACCAAGAACTATGCCATAAAATATAGTAAAAAGAGTAAAAACTCTTTGTCAAAAACAATAAAAAAATACTAAAATATATAGATTTTTATGCAAAAAAAGTGAAAAAGACATAAAAAAAAGCCCCTGACTTCGGACTAATAAGTTAATGGAGCGACAACCCCACTTTATCCATATAAAGTACTCTAACTAACTTATGAT
>NZ_CAUVCV010000014.1:0-33730 GCF_963550625.1 uncultured Solobacterium sp. | reverse complement strand
GATGTACTGTAACAGCTGATCCTATAGGACCTACCCATTGTTTTGTGGCCTTAACGGAAGTTCTAATTGGTTCATCCTTAACAGTTTGAATTGCATTACTTGTAGGACTTACGACCAATGTATATTCATCAGTATTTAATTGATAGCCAGCCGGAGCTGTCTTTTCTTTAATTTTATATGTTCCAGACACGAGTGGTGAAGAAGTGATTGTTCCATCTGCACCTGTTGTAAGTTCAAACTTACTTCCATCTGGTTTTGTAACTTCAAATACTGCATTCTTTAAGACAATAGAGTTATCATCCGCGTCAACTTTGATCAACTTGATCTTATTCGCCATGTTACCTGTTCCAGTTCCGCCTGAATCTTCAGATTGGTGGCTTCCATGGGTTGTAGCATCATAGTTATTAGCAGTAATTCTAACGTTATTAATTAACTTTGTACCTGGTGTATAAGTTGTCTTATAAACAAGACGATACTGTGTACCGTTTACTTCACCAAGATTCAGTGTAAATGTCTTCTTGTCTGGTGCAATCGTAAGCTTATTAGATATGTCAACTAGAATTTTAGGTTCATCAATATCACCAGTATTGCTAAATCTAACTTGGTATAACTTAAAACTACCAGGAACATATGTTTCATTTCCTGCACCACCTGTTAGATGGTCTGTAATCACAGCATTAACTAAATGAGCTTGACGGTAGTTAACACGAACATACCATTCAGCCTGATCTTCAATAACAACATTCTGACCATTTTCCCATTTAATTGCTTTTGTACCATATTTTGCTAGAAGTTCATCATCACTCACAATATGAGGACCTATCATTTTAACAGTTACGGATTTAACTTGACCATTTACAACGATGTCATATGTGTTATTTTTATCATATTGTTCACTAGAATATTGGAATTTAGACGCAAGGAAAATATTACCCTTAACATTTTCTCTTCCTTCAACCCAATTCGTAAATGTAACGCGTACCTTACCACCAATATTATTATTAGGACCTGGCGTTACATGCGCTTTTGCAATGACTGTAGTTCCATCATCTCCAAGAATATCAAAGTCCCTCTTTGTTGTATCACTTGGAAACTTCATCTTATCTGGCAATGTAATATCGAAATAGTCACCTTCTTTCAAGTTTGTTCCATTTCCGCTTGCATCCCAATCCATTGATAGATAGAAAGAGTCAGTAAACCAAATAGGTACTCCTTCTCGTTTATCTTTATCCAAGATCTTAAATGATGTTACTCTAGCACTCACCTCTCTAGGCGTACCTGCAGCATAGACATTTAGACCCGCTCCTTGGAACAGGATAGTGAACATCATCACTACAGACAGAATAATTCTACTAATCATTTTTTTCAGCATGTTATTGGCTCCCCTTAAAAAATTTGATTCTATGAAGTAATATCGATCCAGCAATCAAGTTTTCACTTGTTGTTGTAAAAATCTACATCAATATCAACCGTTTTTTTCTATTTATTGATATCGACAAAATATATCCAGTGTCTATATTTCTTATATTGTATTCCTTTAGTTGACATAAACAAATTAAGAAACTATTAATATCCTGACCTTAATAAATTATTAAAAATTGTATTTTTGACACTACAATTTTTAATGCTTGTTAATTGACATTATGTATTTATATTATTCATAAATTTAAGGGTAAAATTACAAAAAAAGAACATGTACATATTACATGTTCTTTTCACTTATAGATGTAATACACGTTCTTTGATTTCTTGCGTTCTTCCTTGATTCCAGAACTGTGTACCAATATAGCCACAAGTACGGCGTGCTACATTCATCTTTGTTTGATCTGTATTGCCACAACATGGGCACTTCCAAATTAATTTATGGTTGCCATCTTCAATAATGCTAATTTCACCATCAAATCCACAAACTTGGCAATAATCACTCTTTGTATTCAATTCAGCGTATGTAATTGTATTGTAAATATGCTTCATTAACGCAAGTACTGCAGGAATGTTATTTTGCATATTAGGAACTTCTACATAGCTGATTGCTCCACCTGGAGATAACTGCTGGAAGTCAGATTCTAATGTTAACTTATCGAATGCATTAATATCTTCTGCAACATGCACATGATAACTATTTGTAATATAAGCACGATCAGTAACACCTTCGATAATACCAAAGCGTTCTTGTAGACACTTGGCAAATTTATATGTTGTAGATTCCATTGGCGTTCCATATACGGAGAAGTCGATATTTGTATCAGCCTTCCACTTATTACAAGCATCATTCATATGCTGCATAACACGCATACCAAATTCTTTACCTTTTTCTGTTGTATGAGAAGCACCTGTCATATAGTGAACACACTCATATAGACCACCATAACCTAATGAAATTGTGCTATATCCATTGAACAATAATCTATCGATTACTTCACCCTTCTTTAAACGTGCAATCGCTCCATGTTGCCAAAGGATAGGTGCAACATCAGATGGTGTTCCAAGTAGTCTCTTATGACGAATCATAAGCGCTCTATAGCAGAGGTCTAATCGTTCATCAAATATCTTCCAGAACTCTTCTTCATTACCCTTTGATGAACAGGCAATATCTACTAAGTTGATTGTGACAACACCCTGGTTGAATCTTCCATAGTATTTATGGTGATTAGAATTATAGTTTTGCGCTTCTGCAATATTGCCTAAATCATTATCGGTAAAACGGTCTGCAGTTAAGAAGGAACGACATCCCATACATGGATATACATCCCCATTCTTCAAGTGCTTCATTACCTTAGCAGAAATGTAGTCAGGAACCATTCTCTTAGCAGTACATTCAGCCGCAAGTTTTGTTAAGTAATAATACTTACTTCCTTCATACACGTTATCTTCATCTAATGCATAGATAAGTTTAGGGAATGCTGGTGTAATATAGATACCCTTTTCATTCTTAACACCTGTCATTCTCTGCTTGAGCATTTCTTCAATGATAAGTGCAAGGTCATCTCTTGTCTGTCCATCTTCCACTTCATCAAGATACATAAATACCGTTACGAATGGAGCTTGTCCATTTGTAGTCATTAGTGTGATGATCTGATACTGGATTGTCTGAACGCCAGTTGTAATTTCCTTGCGTACACGTAATTCTGCGAGTGCATTAATTTTGTCGTTATCAACTTCAATCCCCGCAACCGCTAATTCTTCTGCAACATTACGACGGTGTTTTTGACGTGATACTTCAACAAATGGCGCAAGATGAGATAGTGTAATTGTCTGTCCACCATATTGGTTAGAAGCCACCTGTGCAATGATCTGAGTTGCGATATTGCAAGCAGTCGCAAAGCTATGTGGCTTTTCAATTGCTGTACCTGAAATAACTGTACCATTTTGTAACATGTCCTCTAGATTAACTAAGCAGCAGTTGTACATTGGTTGTGCAAAGTAGTCTGAATCATGGAAATGAATAATACCCTTTTCATGAGCTTCATAGATATCCTGTGGTAATAAGAAACGCTTTGTAATATCTTTTGAAACTTCGCCTGCCATGTAGTCACGTTGTGTACTATTTACAGTTGGATTTTTATTTGAGTTTTCTTGTTTCGCTTCTTCATTGTTTCTTTCTAAAAGAGAAAGAATCTTTTGGTCAGTTGTATTTGCCTTACGAACCAAAGCACGCTCGTAGCGATATGTAATATAGTTATGAGCAACTTGGAAAACCTGTGCCTTCATCAGTTCGTTTTCAACCATATCTTGAATCTCTTCAACAGATACAGATCTCTTAAGAGCCTTACACTTGTTAGAAACCCGTTCTGTAATATCGCGGATTACTTCTGCTGTTGTACGGTATGATGGATCAGTTGCTTTATTTGCCTTTGTAATTGCATTTTCAATCTTCGACATATCAAAAGCCAATTCTTCACCGCTACGCTTAATTACGTTCATTTTGTCCCTCCATATAAAAATAGTTGCATTTCCAACTATTATTTCGTATACAAGAATAATACCCTCTCACCTGATGAAAAACAAGTATCATTATTATGAAAATTGTATTCAAAAAATAGACTAAAATCTTACACTTTTTAAAAGTTCAGTCTAGATGCGAACTTTTTAAAGATGTACGATTTTTTATTTCATTTTTATGTAAAAAAATAATTATTTATCTCAATCATAAAAAAATCTACCCTTCAAAAGGATAGATTGAAATGGGTTATTCCCAACCCTTAGAGGAATAGAATTCTAAGTTGGTAATTTGTTGATTTGCATCAATATCACAAAGGATATAACAGAATCGATACGGTGTTTCTGAGCGATGATTTGCTGTGTAATAACTGATACGTACAAAGTAGCGATATACATCTTCCTTAATTGATACAAGCTGTACATCCTGCTTCAAGTACTTCATATCTGACAAACTTTCGAATGTAGGATTCGATCCATCGGTAATTGTAGTTGGATCTTTCATTCCTTCACGGAAAAACTGTGTTTCTGTATTTAAGTTATATGTAGAGATGATACTTGTTCTTTGGTTTGCATATTCTTCTGGTGAATTCCAGACAAAAGCCGATGTCCACAATTGATCCATCAATGTAGTATCTGTGGATACACGCTTTGTGGAAGTATAAATTGTATCACTTTCCCCAAAACCGTTTACATATCCTGTTGGTATCTCTGCCAATTGATTCTCTAATCCTTCAATCTCACGTATTTGAGATAACGATTGAGAATTATTACGATTACCCCACTCATAACGCAACAGAAAAGCAACCACCATGATAAGCGCACATAACAAGCAAATCACAAAACTAACTAGTTTCTTCATATTAGTACCAAGCCTCCACAGAACTGCCTTTTAGTTCTCTTCCACTTGAGTCTCCATATTGACTATAATTTAGTACAAGATTTGAGAAATGATTTGTACTAGCATCATAATATCCCTGCACCCATGCAAGCATGTTTGTACCATCACTCAAAGTCCAAATCACTTTTTGACTTGTACCGGAGAATATAAATGTTGGTGCAAAAGACCAAGTATATGAACCATCTACCGGATACCATACAGACATGAAATTCCCATTATCACCTGCAGTAACATATGTCTGCATTAGCGTCTGCAATTGCGAACTCACTGCGTCTGATTGATCCTGCAATGCCTGTGTTTGTGCCTGTGCTATCCCATTTCCAGCATTGAACATTGTCTCTAATTTAGAATATTCTTCTGAAGATGTTTCTTGTTGTAAAGCTTGTGCATCTACTATCTGCTGTGACAATTCATTAGCCTTATAGGCGCGTTGAATAGAATCCTGTTCAAACTGTTGTGCAGATTGAAAAGCCCCATATGCGATATACACAGTAACTGCTATAAATAACACTGATAGAAATGTAAATAGTTTGCGCATAATCATACTCCTTCTAAGCGATTATACCATGAATAGAGGGATAAAAAAGAAAGAGGTAATTTATACCTCTTTCTAAGCATGTTTTACTTGTTGTCAGCAACGATAGTATCAGCAGCTGTACGACCTGAAACGAAGATTTCAACAATCGCATTACCACCTAAACGGTTACCACCATGGATACCACCAGTTACTTCACCAGCAGCGTATAGACCCTTGATAATCTTACCATCTTTGTCTAATACGTGACGCTGTGCATCAACTGTTACACCACCCATTGTATGGTGTGTAGATGGAGCTAGTATTCTAATCTTTAACTTAACGCCATCAAGCTTATAAGTATCAACGATGTACTTACCGTTTTCATCCTTTTCAGCTGTACCAATTAATGTTGTCCAACCTGTCTTTGTTGGGTTCAATGTGTTTTCTGTACCTGTCATCAATGCCATATCGTATTCCTTGATTGTATTGATAACTTCTTCTTGTGTGCATTCAAAGCCTAATTGCTTGAATAACTCACCTAACTGATCAACAGTTCTTGTGTACTGTCTATTTTCAACATCACTTTCCCAAAGTGTTAGATCTTCATCCTTTGGTGTTCCATAAGGATATGGACCAGGAACTAATTGGTTGGAGTTTGCAATATCCATAATTGTTCCATTTGTACCATTGAAGCTTACGCCATTTTCAAATTCAGCAAGTGATAATACGTCACGTTCACCAGTTTCGTTAACGAAACGCTTACCAGTTGTAGGGTTGATATAGATTGCATAGTGTCCACCACCGAATGCAAGGTTACCATTATCTACCCATGAGATAGGCATCATCTGTGTAAAGCCCATACCTGTTGTAGCAGCACCTACTGCTTCTGCCATATCAATACCAGAACCTACTAATGAAGAACGGTTTGTTGTACCTGTATGTTTTGTGATATCACCATCAGGCCAATAGTCGTTTGTTTCCATAACGCGCTTGATATCTGCAGCGTATCCACCAGTTGCAAGTACTACACCCTTCTTAGCATGAACTGTTACTGGAGTTCCATCATATTGAACACCCTTAACACCAACAACTTTTCCATCCTTATCTGTGATAAGTTCTGTTACCTTTGTACGTAACATGATTTCGTTGTCTGCATGGTTAGCAGCTGTTTCAAGTAATGTCTTCTTCGTTGTTGCAAAGTATGTATTCCAAACTGTCTTACCCTTTACATTCTTTCCATCTGGATCTGGTGTTCCATCACCATCAAGATCACTTCCCTTGAAGTCATTTTCACGGTTCCATAAAGCACCGACAATAATTGGCTGAATAGAGTTATCAAAGATTGCGCCTTGATCTTCTAACCAACCCTTAAGGTCTTGTCCACCATCAACAAACTGCTTAACAAGATCATATGAACCATAGATCCATGAAGTCTTTTCAGCATTTTGTCTTAATCCACCATAGTATGTTTGGAAGATATGTAGATTTGGAGTTGAGAATAATGTAATTTCACCTTCAGCCTTACCTGCATCTAACTGTGGCTGTGCCCAGTTTAAGTAAGCCTGAATTTCACTCTTAAGTTCCTTTAATGTTCCTAAGTATTCTGCATGTACACCAGCATGTGATAATGTTTCAATATCGCCTGCTACAAATGGTGTTTTATCAAAATACTTACTATCGAATTCATTTTCATTCCAGTTAAGGATTTCCTTTAATACCTTGATGTTGCCAGTAGCATTATGTACTTTATTGTATGTAACACCCTTGTAAACACCTGTTGTTGCATCTGGATCAGCTGGATCCCAAACTAAGTAAGATTGTGCAGACTGGAACTGTCCACCAGAAGCTACAGTATTACCACCGATTTCGGAGTTAACTTCTAATACAACTACTGAGTTACCGTTCTGTGCAGACTGAACTGCTGTAGCCATACCAGCACCACCAGCACCTACTACTACAACATCAGTTGTCTTTTCGATTGCTTCACCTGCAGTATGTTCTACTGTATTCTTCTTGAAGCCATCTAAATCACTAGCTTCTGCTTGCTTTGCAGCGTCAATTAATGCATTCTTAAAACCAATTGAAGTAAATGTTGCGCCAGAGATAACATCGATACCTGCACCATTCGCTTCCTTCGCATCTGCTACTAAATAGTCAAATGCTGGTGTTCCGATATGATTTGTTTCTTTGTTATCACTATAATCAATTTCGGAAATACCATCCTTTGTAAATGTAACTGTTAAGTTAATTGGTCCATTATAACCAGTACCTGTACCAGTATATGTACCCTCCTTATACGTTACTTTTACGTTTTCATGTTTCTTTGCACTATCTTCTTTGTTGTTTGGTGAACATGCAACAAGTGAAATAGCCATCAAAGAACTGAGTCCTAACTTCACGTAATTCTTCATTTTTCCCTCCGTGTGTATTTTTTAACAAATACCCTAATCATATAGTATATTACTTCTTATTTTTTTGCTAATGAAATATTAAAAAAACTGCCCATTGGCAGTTTATAATTTTATAATTCTTTAACAACATCTTCTACATGGCTTGTTGCTTTCACTTTTTGGAAAGTTTTGATGATAATACCCTGTTCATCAATTAAGTATGTAGAACGCTCAATTCCCATATACTTGCGACCATACATAGACTTCTCTACCCAAACATCATATGCCTGAATAGTCTCTGTACTTTCATCAGATAACAATGTAAATGGTAAGTCATAGTTACTTTCAAACTTCTTGTGTGACTTTACACTATCTTTAGAAATACCTAATACGACTGCGCCCTTTTCTTGAATCTGTGGTAAACGGTCACGGAAGTTACAAGCTTCTGCTGTACAACCGGATGTATTATCCTTTGGATAAAAATAGAGGATTACCTTCTTTCCTTTATACTCGGAAAGCGTATGTTCTACGCCATTTTGATCTGGCAGCTTAAACTCTTGTGCTTTTACTCCTACATTTAACATTTTTCATATCTCCAATTCTATGCATCAATGATAATACATAATGGTTTTATAAACCTTGAATATGCCTATTGATACTGCTTTAGTAAATCTAGAACATCACTTGGTTTTTGAATTGTTGGATACTCTCCTATTTCAATACCTTCATGATAAATAATCTGCACTGGATGGATACCTAAAGATTTCGCAGCTTCAAGATTCTTAACCTGGTCATCAATAAAAATACATTCTTCAGGTTTAAGTCCAGATTTTTCTAATGCATCGCGATACATCAATAAGTCCGGTTTTAAAACGCCTAATTCATAACTATATGTATATTGATCAACATATTCATCTAATTTGAATGCATGAATACGTCTTTCAATAAATGGCCACGTATCAGAAATAATTCCAATACGATAACCTTCATCCTTTAATGTTTTCAGTGTTTCCAAGGAACTTGGTATCAAACTCATTGTCGCAAGATTTTCCACCATATCAACTGCAAGTTTTACTGCATGTTGAAACGTTCCATCTAACTTCGCTTGATCAAATAGCGTTAGATAGAAACGAGTAAATCTTTCAATCTGCTCCTGCTCACTTTTCATTGTTGGATTTTCAATAAATGGTAAATACGCTGTGTTGTATGCATGTTGCCATACATTTTGGTCGAGTCTCGAAATTTTCTCTCGAGGAAATAGTTCATAGAATTTTTGATTCAAATTCCAATCACCGCTGCATGGTTCTAGAAGGGTCCAGCCTAAATCAAAAAATATACATTTTATCTGATTCATTATACCTACCTCTTGTTAGTACTATTATACCACTTATCAATACTAACAGAGGAATACATCTTGTAATTTTCCTTACAAATTATTACATGCATTCAAAGCCGCAATAGCTCCATCACTGGCAGCTGTTGTTAACTGACGAACACTCTTTACACGGCAATCACCTGCAGCGTAAATACCTTTAACAGATGTACGACATTCTTCATCAGCCTTAATGAATCCATATTCATCCAATTCAACAATCTCAGAGAAGATCTGATTCATAGGAATTTGGCCAATTGCTACAAATAACGCATCAACGTTTAATGTCTTTGTTTCACCAGTATTTTTATCTGTAACATCAATTGATTGTAATCGATTTTCACCATTCAATTTTGTAACAGTGCTATTCATTACCTTTACGAGGTTTTCTTTACCGTCAAGTTTTACAACCTCAGCTTCATCAGCGCGGAACTCATCACGACGATGGATGATATATACACGATTACAGAAACGTGTTAGGTATTCCGCATCTTCAACTGCAACATTACCACCACCATTTACAGCTACGTCTTTTCCTCTAAAGAACATTCCATCGCAAGTTGCACAATAAGATACACCTTTACCAGTCAGTTCCTTTTCACGATCAATTCCAAGCTCTCTACGCTTCATACCAGTCGCAATGATGATTGCCTTAGCGTGATATTCATTCTTAGCAGTATAGACAATCTTTTCATCCTCACGATTTTCAATCTTTACTACGCCTTCAAATGCGAAAGTTGTACCTAAGTCTTTTGCTTGGTTATATAAATCTGTCGCAAAATCAAAACCAGAAATATGTTTGATACCTGGATAGTTTTCAATATCTGCAGTATTAATGATTTGTCCACCATATGTAGACTCCTCTAGTACTAAAGCTTTCTTCCCTGCTCTTTGTACGTAAATGGCTGCTGATAAGCCTGCTGTACCAGCACCTATAATCATTACATCTATCATAATTTGACTCCTTTTATATTTTATACAACTAAACTTTATACCTCTGCGCAAAATAACACAAAATATATGCCCAATCTCTTATGTGTAAACTTTTTCATCTATTGTAAACTATCGTGTAAATTTTACATTCTATTATCATAAATTAACAATTTTATAATCTTTTCAATATAATTCTTCTGTTAGTTTTATTTTCTTTATATTATCATTGAGTAGCATGATAAAAACATATCTTTTTTCATAGAATATATGTTATATTCTTATGTATGTTTCTTATCAGTATATTTGGAGGGATTAAGATGAAAAAGACATTAGGCACAATCGTATTAGCTAGTTTATTATTCTTAGCTGGCTGTGGTGCAAGCGCATTATCTACTAAGAGCATTTCTGAAAAGTTAACAAAGGACCCAGCAAAGGTTTCTGTTATCTATGTTGATCCAGCTTCTGGAATTCAGCGTGAAACAATTACAGACCAGAAAGATCTTATTAAATCAATCGCCGATGAATTAAAGACACTTTCAACAAAAGTTGTTAAAGACAAGGTTTCTTTCAACCAAAAGGAAACAGCATTCGGTGTTGAAGTAGCTGACAAGGAAGGTACATATAACGTTACTCTTTACTACAACGGCTACATGAGAGTTCAAAAGTTAGGTGAAGATGTTGTAGTTTACTCTGTAACAGAAGAGCAGATTGAAAAGTTAAATGAAATCTGGTCTGAAGCTATGTCTAAATAACAATTGTTTATATCTGTTTCTTATTAGAGATGATAAGTACTTATCATCTCTTTTCTTATACTCATAAAAATGCGACTCAATTTAATGAGTCGCATTGTATATTTATTCTTGAATCATTGTTTCCTTTGTATGGATATTGATAATCTGTTGGTTAATGACTTCTGCACCAACATACTGTGTTAAAAGATTTGCAAGTTCATCAACTGCTTCTTGTAAGTCTCCTACACGGTTTGGTTCTACGCACTCCATGGCAATAAATTCAACTGTTGTATCATCTGTCACTTCTGTACGTTTTCCATCACGCCAGTTCCAACAACGACAGATAACACCCTCTTCATCGTAGTATGCAATTTCACCTGCAAGTGGTGGTTCTGGCTTGTCTGAACCAATTGGCCAGAAGTCTTCTCCACCCTTCATAATACCTAAGTGTAAGTCACCCTTGAAGGCTTCCATATTCTCTGCCCCAATTGGGAATGCATACTTTAATGAAATTGCATTTGTAATATCAACAGTTGGCGCAATTGAACCAACTGGTGTACCATGCAGTACACGCTTTAGTAATGCTTCAATCGAGCAACGCGCACCTTTCTTTGTAGGGAATTTAGAATATGCCTCACGCCATGTCTTTACAACTGTATTTTCTGAAATCACTTCACTGGTCAAGTACTTCTTAGCACCTTCATTTGCGCTATCTAATAATGCTTTGATTTCTGCTGCCTTTTCATCATCTAAATGAATAGATTCTTGAACATTTTTCACAGCTAATACCGCAATACTAGCTTCTGGAAATATCTTCCAAAAACCCTCATCCACAATAAACTTTTTCATTGTCATACCTTTCGTACTATAGTATATCACTTTAAAGTATCGATAATAATTGGTAGTACTTGCTTCTTGCGAGATACAATACCCTTTCCAAAATGATCTTTGTTGAGAAGATCACCAAAAGCTTCTGTAACGATACTAGACTTCTTTCCTGCTGCTAAAAAGTAGGAGCCTGACCCCATAGGATCAGTAAACAGTGTTAATACTAAATCGTAATGTTGTGCCTCTGCTGTCTCTTCCATGAATGCATGGAAGTGATCTTTGATTGCAAAGTAATCATCTCTCTTGCATTGTACCTGTGCAATCGCAATTCTTGTACCACTAATTCTAAATTCTTTGAAGTCATTATAGAGTAACTCTACATCTGTCTTATTTGTAACGGAATCAGAGGCATCTAACATCTCTTGATATAGGTCAACTGCTTTTGTGCCTGATACTTCTTCCAAGTACTTCACCATTTCATGATCAAATGTTGTCGTCGTTGGTGACTGCAAGCACATCGTATCGTTAATAGCAGCACCAAGAAGAATACCTGCTAGATTCTTTGGTAACTTAATATGAGATGACTTATATAAGCCTGTAATGATTGCAGCAGTACTTCCTACCGTACGTGCGACGATATTGATTGGTGTCACTGTTTCAATACCACCCATACGATGGTGGTCTACAATCTCAACTACCTCACCAAACTCTAAATCACGTACGGATTGCATTGCTTCATTATGGTCGACGAGAATAAACTTCTTCTTTTCATAATGGAATAAGTGATAGCGTGAAATAGCACCTACAACTCTACCCTCTTTATCTAATACTGGATATGTACGATACCGCGTCTTAGCGATATGATCACTTACCTCATCAACATACTCTGTTTCTTGGAACGTCATGACATCTGTTGTCATCACTGATTTGACAGATGGTGTTTGATAAATCAATCGTGAACATTCAATTACAGAGTAATCCGTATGCAACATAGGTATGCCCTTTTCTTTTGCATAGGATAAAGTAACTGCATCAATCCAATCTTCACCAGATACAACTACAAGTGCTGCACCTGCATCAATCACGAATCGTTGAATATCCGGATTATTACGTACAATTACAATAGAATTCTTATATACTTCTGGCTTATCAGACATGGAAGGCATGATTTGCACAATACCACTTGGACGATACTGTTTTGATTCGCAATAATACTTACCTTTTAGTACTCTTGCGATATTGGTTAATGTAGCTGTGCTGATTAAGTCTTTTAATGACTTACCACTTTCTGCCCAAAGCTTTGTTAAGTCAGAAACAGATAACAATCCTAAAAGTCTTTCTTTTTCATCAACGATGAAAATACCTTTATTTTTACGAGATAAAATAAGGTCTAATGCTTCTTTCATTGTTAAATCTGGGCCAGCAAGTAATGGATCATCCTTTTCTATTTCCGATAACATGCATCTAGCTGTATGGATTAGTTTCGGATGTTCAAAACCAAACTTCTGTAATAAATACTGTGTTTCACTCTTTGCCTTGCCTAAAGCACATGCGATAGCATCCTGCCCTAGCTGTTGTTTGAGATGAGCATACGCGATTGCGGATACGATTGCATCACAATCAGGATTCATATGCCCTGTCACATAGAATGGTTTCATTATTTACCCAACTTTCTAATTATAGTTATCCTGTAAAGCCACTCTCAGAACGGTCCACTTTTTGCAGTGTAATTCCTGTACGGAACTCTGTTGGTGTCATGGCTTTGAATTTGTAAAAGTTAAGATTGAATGTCTTGATATTGTTATAACCTACAGCTACTGCAATATCTAAGACAGAATATGTTGTAGATATCAATAACTCACTAGCTTTGTTAATACGAATAAAATTTAATAATGTTTCAAAGTTTTTCTCAGAATAATATAGTAATGATCGATTTAATTCTGAAACACTAACACCGTATTTCTCAGCCATCGTACTTGCAAGTAACTTCTCTGTATCATAGTGCTTGTAGAGATAGTTTGTTACTTCGAAGGCAACGTTCTTATCAGCGCGATTATATCCAGATTTTACTTTGCTATAGATCTTACGGTATTTATTTGGTGTAATACCAACCTTTTCCACAAAGTGTTTTGATAGATGTGATGCATCCGCAAAACCAAGGAGAACGGCAATTTCTTCTAATGTCATATCCGTATAAATCAGATAGTCTGATGTTTTTTCAATACGAATATTGTTCAGTAATTTTGTAAATGTAGTACCTGTTAAATCGGTTAACTTCTTTGACAATGTTGATTCTGATATAAAGAATACTTCCGCAACTTTTTCGAGTGTTAAACGTTCTGAAGAATGGGAATAAATATAACTCAATATCGAATTCTGCATAACTGATGCATTTTCTTCGTTTACCACTTCTTCACTCGCTTTAAAGTAGCGACGATACGCCACCATCAACTCAATGATTTTAACGAGTGAATAAAGGAAGGACAATGGTTTTGTAGGTTGCCTGACTAATGCAGAATCAACACCAAGTTCATTTTGCAAATGGGACATGATTCCATCTACATATTTTGTCTGTTCCTCGTTTAAATACACGACTGGCTCTACCGCAAGGAAATTTAGTAAGTCTACACTTTCTTCTTCCAAACCTGGTGTTACCTTTAGCATTGTATTAATAAACTGATAATCATAAATTACAAGATTTAGATGTAAGGTATCTCTTACATCAATAATATCTGTAATCTTCCATGGTGTAATTGCACATAGTGTATGTGGTTTAATGTCATACTCCACACCATCTACTTTGATCTTACCGACACCTTTATTAAAGTACATAAAACGGGCAGCCTGATGCATCAAAGCTTTGGTTGGTTTCTCAATTGCTTCAAAGTCAAATGAGCAAAATGAGATGGGATTAGTTTCCGACGTCCAGCTATCTTGAATAGTTGCTGTCTTTGTCATAATTGTTGTACCTCTGTTGTACATATCATAGCATATTTGTATAAAAGCGGAAAGTTCCGACCGTGCTCTCACACAGCCGGAACTCTATCCTAAACATATTTGAGTTTTAATTATTTGATTAACATCATTGCTAATGATAGAACAACGATATTTGCGATAGCAATCGCTACAAATAACTTCATACCCCACTTCATATATGTCTTTAGTTCAACCTTAGCTGCACCTAGACCACCCATTACTACACCAGATGTTGGTGTGAAGAGGTTGATTAATCCGCAACCAGCGCAGAAGATATTGATCATAATTGAAGCGTTGAAGCCTAATGTATTTGCTAAACCACCCATTACTGGCATTGAGAATCCAGCAAGTCCGGATGTAGAAGGAACTAAGAAACTCAATACTAAGTAAATTACATATGATAGAGGAGCGAATACGAATCCTGGAACACCCATCAACAAACCTGCTGCCTTGTCCAAGATCCAGAAGTCCATATGAGTAGACTTCATAACGACTGTAATACCACGTGCAACTGCGATAACGATAGCTACAGATAATAAGTCCTTAGCACCATCTAAGAATGTATCAATGAATTCTCTTTCAGACATTCTAGCCATGATAGCGATAAGAATACTTGAGAATGTAAACCAAGCAGCTAATTGAGAGAAATACCATAGGCCTAAAGGCTCACCCGTTACGACTGAAGTCCATCCGAATGCTGCTAAATAAGCTTCTTCATTACCTTTATAGATAATATCCATATAGGAAATCAAACTGATAATCATAACTGCAAATGAGATTGCGAATACAACTAATACAGCCTTATGCTTGCCAGTAAATTCTAACTTATCGCCATCATCCTTTGTAAAGTGTTCACGCATATCTTCCTGCTCTTGTAGAGAAAGAATTGTTGAGCCTTTATCAGCCTTAACCTTCTTAGCGTATGCTAATACAAAGAAAATAGCGATTGCAAGTGATGTAAACCACAATGCAAAACCAAGAATCATAACTAATGTGTTGTCATAAGGAACGTTAACACTCTGCAATGCAGCCATAGCTGCACCAGTAGCAAATGGGTTAATTGTTGAACCTAATACACCACAACCTGCACCGAGCAATACAGTCGCAACTGCTACCATTGTATCGAAGCCAGCTGCTACTAATGCTGTAGTAATCAAAGCGTAGAAACCAATAGTTTCTTCAGCCATACCGTATGTAGAACCACCGATAGAGAATAAGAACATCAAGAAACCGATTAAGAATTCTTCCTTACCGTGCATCTTCTTAACTAAGTGATAAACACCCGCTTCAAGAGCACCAGTCTTCATTACAACACCGATGAATCCACCGATTGCCATAATAAATACAATCAAGTCTGCAGCATCCACAAATCCTCTTGGGAATGCCATGAAGAAATCACTGAACTTTGCGCCGACAACCGTAACGGTTTTGCCGTTAGCAACCATGTTAACCAAGTCACCATACTTCTCAGGGTCTAAACCACTGATTAAGCTATCGCTGATTGGCTGTCCATTTAATAATACAGAAATTACACAAAGTACTGCTAAAATGATAAATAAAATCGTAAACGCTGTTAATGAGCGTTTCTTGGCTTTCACAGACATACTATCCCCCCTTCTAATTATTTAGTAATAATGGTGCCTGTTTCACCTTGTAAAGCAACTTTTGCTTTTTGTAATGATGTAATTAATGCAGTTCCACCATGTGTGTTATTCTTAACAAATTCCATGCATGATTGAACCTTTGGAAGCATACTTCCAGGAGCAAATTGCTTCTCTTCGATATACTTCTCTGCTTCTTCCAATGTCATTGTTGGAAGTTCCTTTTGATCAGGCTTGTTATAGTTAATGCATACTCTGTCAACTGCAGTTAAGATAATCAACATATCTGCACCAATGGACTGTGCTAGTAATGCACTAGAACGGTCCTTATCGATAACAGCTGCAACGCCCTTTAATCCTTGCTCTGTTTCAACTACAGGGATTCCTCCGCCACCAACTGTAATAACGATGTCGCCAGCCTTAACAAGTTGTTCAACAACCTTTAATTCAACGATACGTTGTGGAATTGGTGAAGGTACAACACGACGATATCCACGTCCTGCATCTTCTACAAATGTAAAGCCCTTTTCAGCAGCAATCTTATCTGCTTCTTCCTTAGTATAGAAGCTTCCTACTGGTTTTGTAGGTTTAGCAAATCCTGGATCGTTTGCATCAACAACTACCTGTGTAACAATAGCTGCACATTCCTTGTCAACGCCACGAGCCTTTAATTCCTGCTGAATTGCTTGTTGTAAATGATAACCGATATAGCCTTGGGACATCGCACCACATTCTGGGAATGGCATATATGGAGTATTACCACCCTTTGTGCATGAGAATTCCATAGCTAAGTTAATCATTCCAACCTGTGGTCCATTACCATGACCAACAATTACTTCATAGCCGTCCTGTGCTAAATCAACGATAGTCTTAGCAGTATGACGAACTAATTCAAGCTGCTCTTCAGGGGTATTGCCTAAAGCATTACCCCCAAGAGCTACTACTATACGCTTTGCCATGTAATTACTTCAGAGTAGCATACATAACAGCCTTGATTGTATGCATGCGGTTCTCTGCCTCATCAAATTGTCTAGCTTGTGTGCCTAAGAATACATCATCTGTAACTTCCATAGCCTCTAAGCCATACTTCTGGTAAATGTTCTCACCAACTGTTGTGTTACGATCATGGAATGATGGTAAGCAGTGTAAGAAGATAGCAGTTGGCTTAGCCATTGCCATTAATTCCTTATTAACCTGGTAAGGACGTAAGAGCTTAATTCTTGGCTCCCATAATTCTTCTGGTTCACCCATTGATAACCAAATATCTGTGTAAAGAACATCTGCATCCTTAGCACCGATCTTGATGTCATCTGTTAATTCGATTTCAGCGCCTGTCTTGCTAGCTACTTCTCTGCACTTAGCAACGAGTTCATCTGAAGGCATTAATTCCTTAGGTCCGCATGCGCAGAAGTGCATACCTAACTTAGCACAAACAATCATCAATGAGTTAGCAACGTTATTACGAGCATCACCGAAGAATGTTAACTTACGGCCTCTAACATCGCCGAATTCTTCCTTAACTGTTAAGATATCAGCCAACATCTGTGTTGGGTGATATAAGTCTGTTAAACCATTCCATACAGGAACACCAGAATACTTAGCAAGTTCTTCAACTACTTCCTGCTTAAATCCACGGTATTCGATACCATCGTACATACGACCTAATACCTTAGCTGTATCTTCCAATGATTCCTTCTTACCCATCTGTGATGATCCAGAATCTAGGAATGTAACACCCATACCTAAGTCACGTGCACCAACTTCGAATGCACAACGTGTTCTTGTAGATGTCTTTTCGAACAAGAGCACAACCTGCTTGCCCTTTAAATAACTGTGGTCAACACCGTTAGCCTTTAATCTCTTGAATTCAGCAGATAATTCTAAGAAATATCTGATTTCATCAGATGTAAAATCTAATAGTGTTAAAAAACTTCTTCCTCTAACATTTACGCCCATAATAGCTCCTTTTCTTAATATTTTTTCTATTTATATGGTTATTTAATTTTTAAACTTAGTCTTCACGAACTAATGGCATGGACATACATCTTGGTCCGCCACGTCCTACGCATAAGTTGGATGCTTCTAATTCTAATACTTCAAATCCATTATCCTTTAGATATTGGTTTGTAACATAGTTGCGCTTGTAAACGATAATCTTACCAGGAGCGATTGTTAATGTATTAGAACCATCGTTCCACTGTTCACGTTCAGCAGCTAATGGGTCGCCAGCTCCGCAAGGGAATAAACGAACCTTATCTAAGCCCATGAACTTAGCAAGAATATCTTCTAACTTACCTGTATGTTCTTCGATATGAACATCATGATTTGCACGATCAGCTGTTAATGCAAATACCTGTAATGTTCCCATGATACCTGGGTGAATTGTAAATGCATCAGTATCAATTTGTGTAAATACTGTATCTAAGTGCATGAATGCACGTGAATTAGGAATATTGAAAGCTAAAATTGTCTCAATCTTATTTCCTTCGTTTTCATAGAACATCTTCATAGCTAAGTCCTGAATAGCTTCAGCCTGTGTTCTCTGTGAAATACCGATGAATAAGAGTTTTTCATTAACGTTTAATACGTCTCCACCTTCAATATGGAAGTGGTTATTACGTCCATATAAGTCTGGAACATTTCCAGCATATTCTGGATGGAATCTAAAGATGTAATCTGCATAGATTGTTTCACGGTTTCTTGTTACAGAATACATTCTGTTAATAACTGCACCATTACCTACAGAAGCGAATGGGTCGCGTGTAAAGTATAGGTTTGGCATTGGGTTTACTAATAAGTGAGAGTTAGATTCAAGACGGTCAACTAAGAAGTTTGTGTGGATTTCACCAATTTCTCTGAATGTGATACCAGCCATTGTCTTTAGAACTAATTCCTTAGTATTTGTAAACTTAGCTAAGTAGTCCTTAATAATCTTATGATATTCAGTTGTATGAACACCTGATTCAACTAACCACTGATCAAGGAACTGTTCCTTAATTTCTGGGTGAGCATCTAATGTTTCAGCCATTAAATCTTCAAGATAAACAACTTCAACACCGTTGTCACGTAAGATCTTAGCGAAACGATCGTGTTCAACCTGTGCTTCGTAAAGATCAGGAATATCATCAAATAATAATTCTCCTAATGTTTCAGGTGTAAGATTTAATAATTCATCTCCTGGCCTGTGTAATAAAACCTTTTTGAGTGTTTTAATTTCACTCGTTACATGAATGTTAGACATTTGCTTTCCTCCTATTGTCTTTTCATTTGGGCTACATATCGCGCGCATGATATGTAACCGGTTTCAAATCTATACTATTATTATAAACATATTTTTATCTATATTTGGAAACATAATGCCTAAAATTTTGTATTTTTTTGTAAAAATCTTCGTATTACTTTCTGTTAAAAAATGCTAAAAAATCACAATAAAAGCCCTTATATTGCTATAAGGACCATATTTATCGTTCTTATTGTTGAATTACATTGATTCAGGTGCTTCTACACCAACAAGGTTAAGAGCATTCTTCAATGTTACCATTGTAGCCTTTACTAAGCCTAAACGTTGGTTTGTTAACTCAGGATCTTCTGGGTTATTTACACGTGAACTGTTGTAGTAGCTGTGGTAAACCTTAACAAGAGAAATGATGTATTCAGTAATCTTGTTTGGCTTTCTGGTTGCTGCTGCATTTGCAACTTCGATTGGGAATTCACTGATGAGTTTCATCAACTGTAATTCCTTCTCATCACTGAGACGATCATAAGTAGCTACCTGTGTGAATGCAGGAATCTTAGGATTGTTCATAATGGAATGCATACGGGAATATGCATACTGTGCATAGAATACAGGGTTGTTGTTGTCCTTAGAACGAGCTAACTTCATATCGAAATCCATATGAGTCGCAACGTCCTTAGAAACGAAGAACCAACGAGCAGCGTCAACACCTACGTCTTCGCAAAGTTCACGAATTGTAATCGCATTACCTGTACGCTTGGACATCTTCACTTCCTTACCATCTTCAACCATACGTACCATCTGGATGATATCTACCTTAAGTACATCTGGATAACCTAAAGCAGTTAAAGCAGACTGCATACGTGTTACGTAAGAATGGTGGTCAGCACCCCATAAGTTGATTAAGTGGTCATAGCCTCTTTCAATCTTATAGATGTGGTTAGCGATATCTGGTGTTAAGTAAGACAATGTTCCATCGCTCTTACGTAATACACGGTCCTTGTCATCGCCATATTCAGTACTCTTAAACCAAAGAGCGCCGTCTTTTTCATATGTTAGATTCATTTCAGCCATCTTCGCTAAGCAATCGTTAATACGCTTACGATTGTTTTCATAGAAGAATGTTTCGTGCTGGAAGTTCTGGAAATCACAACGGTATAGTTTTAAATCATCTTCAATCTTCTTTAATTCTAACTCAACACCTGTCTTCTTGAAGTATTCAAGACGTTCTGCAGGATCAGCATTTAACCACTTATCACCATCTGTTTCCGCAATCTTATTTGCGATATCGATGATATCCTGTGCATGATATCCATCTTCTGGAAGTGGATACTCTTTTCCAAAGTGTTCAAAGTAACGAGAAATCAAGGATTCACCTAACATTACAATCTGGTTACCAGCATCGTTTACATAGAACTCTCTGTAGTTGTTATAACCACTTGCTTCGTAAAGACGTGAGATACAGTCACCCCAAGCTGCGTTACGAGCATGTCCGCAGTGTAAGTCACCTGTAGGGTTAGCGGATACCCACTCAACCAACACATTCACACCTGCACCAGTGTTATTCTTACCATAGTCATCACCAGCGTTGATAACAGTGTTAATTACTTCAGTTAAAGCATCCTTCTTTAAACGGAAGTTAATGAAGCCAGGCTTAACAACTTCGATAGAAGAAGCTTCTGTGTAGATTTCCTTTAACTTTTCAACGATAGGTCCAGCAATATCTAATGGACTCTTATGCAATGTTCGGGAAAGGCGCATAGCTACACTAGTTGAATAGTCTCCCATCTTTGGATCACGTGGGGTTTCAACAATCAATATTGAATCATCTGCGTCAATATCGTACACTTGCTTCACTGCCTCACGGACAGCTGAACTAATTTTGCTTTCAAAATCACTCATATTTTTGTCCTCCCTCATTTGATAGCATAAATATCCTAATAAAAAAACCGCTTCTAGCGGGCTTTTTTTAAATGGCGCGCCGAGCAGGAGTCGAACCCGCAACCTTTTGATTCGTAGTCAAATGCTCTATCCAGTTGAGCTATCGGCGCATTCGGTGTTATCACCTTGCTTTTTAATAGTATTCCATTCCCCTAGAAAATACAAGCCTTTTTCAGAAAAAAGTCATGTAAAATCAATGAAAAAATAGTACTTGTGAAATACATGCAAGCACTATCTTATTACCACCTGAAACATATGTACTGCAGTTGGGATAATTTCATCATCAAACACATAGGAATCATGATGAAGCGAAGGACAAGCCCCCATCCCAACAAAGACAAACATACTTGGGGCAAATCTTTTATAATATCCAAAATCTTCACTGGCACGAATTGGTTCAGATAATTGTTCCACCTCCAAACCAGCAGTCTTTAATTTCATAACAGTCTTCTCTACTAACGATGGATCTGCGTAATTTTCATCAAAGCGATCAAATTCTTCAATACTAACTTCAAACTCCCCTTTTAATCCTTCAAAGTATGAGCGAACGTATCTTTCTAATATCGATAGCTCATTTTCTTTAGCTGCACGTAGTGTCAAACAGATTTCACCGTTTGCTGGCGAAATTCCAAAATTTAAACTACCTACATTCATATGAATGATTGTTATCATCGCAAGTGAGCTAAAGTGATAGTTTTCAAATGTAAATGGTTGAAATCCCGTCTGCTTTGCTAGAGGTTCAATTGCTTTGGCAAATGCAGATAAAGCATAGACTGGATTGCGTCCCTTTTCAGGTTCTGAAGCATGGCTTTGCACTCCTGTCAAAGCGATTCGATAGCCTACCGATGCACACATAACTGTCTCTGGACGATAGTAAATCACATTCTTTCTTAGGTTTGGCATATTATGCAAACCAAAGATTTTATCTACATGATACTTTTCAAATAGTGGTTTACAGATAGCTGCACCACTACCATTTTCTTCGGCCGGTTGAAAAAGATAGATGATATTATACTCGCTTTCTTTCTCCTCTTCTTCAAGCATTACACCCAACAAAATTGCAGTATGCCCATCATGACCACAACCATGAAATGGTGTATTCAATGAATTCATAATCGCATCATGATCAGCACGTAAAACGATTGTCTTCTTTTCAGGTCGGTATGGCTTCATGCAATACAACCAATCCTTTTCATCAAAGACAAGATAACTCTTCATATGATTTAAGATAAACTCTTTGATTAATTTTCTTGTGTATACTTCATGATTAGATATCTCTGGATGTTCATGTAACACATGACGAAACGCAATGATCTTTTCGAGATTTTCCTGTTTCATACAGATACTCCTTTGTGTACTTCTATAATTTGATTCTATGCCTAAATATTTCCGATTACAAACCTTTCGCTGCGGTACTTATCTCTTGAAGTTTATTGACTACCTTTTGCATATCATCTGGCAGTTTACATTCTACCGTAATCTTTTTCCTTGTCTTAGGATGGACAAACTCCACCTTCCAACAATGTAATGCAGGACGTTTCATTGCATGCATACTGCCACCATAGAGACGATCACCAATTAGTGGATGCCCAAAATGAGCCATACCTGCACGTATCTGATGTAATCTTCCAGTTTCAATATGAACTTTAATCAACGAAAAGAAATTACCCTCTGTAATCACTTCATAATTGGTAATACATTTCTGACCATCTACAGTTACACTTCTTCCACGTATTCCCTTTTCTTTTCCTAAGGTATACGTTAAAGTTCCTCTTTGCTCTTCAAACTTGCCCTTTACGATAGCCAAATATTCTTTATGTAATAATTGTTCTTCACGAGCGGATGATAATAGAGCCGCCATTTGTTTTGTCTTTGCATATACAACAATTCCCGAAACACCTTTATCCAAACGCCCTACAGTTCTAACCGTAAAGCTTTCATCTTGATAGTAACGTTTCAGAATAGAACCCATATCATCATCAAAGTGTTCTGCACTCGCATGACTTGGAATGCCAGCAGGTTTATTCACCACAACAATATCAGTATCCTCATAGAGGATAATTGGTTTTGATTCTAACTGTGGTTCTTCTGTTCGCACAGTCACTACATCGTTTGTATGTACCTCTTGTGTCAGTCTGCACTTTTCATCATTGAGATAAATTGAACCAGACACATGAAATCTACTTATTTCACGACGTGAAAAACCCATCTGTTTAGATAAAATATTCTTTACAAGAAGACCATCTTCACTAGATTTAATTTTCTTTTGTTTTGCGATTTTCATGTACAAATTATATCGCAAATCAATCTCTAATCAAAAGAGAGATTGCTATTGTATAATCATTGTTGAGAGGTACGTTATGCTAAAAATTAACCAGATACGTTGTGAAGTTGGCGAAACATTTTCAATTCATCACATCGCAAAAAAACTGCGCTGTTCAGCCAACGATATTTATTCCTTTGAAATCGATCGCGAATCAATTGACGCTAGAGGTGATGACCTACACTATTCCTATAGTGTATACGCATCTATTAAAAATGAAGATAAATATCTCAAGAATCGTGATGTAAAAAAAGAAATAAAAGAGATATACGTACTTCCAACAACTACGAAGACTCCAAATCAAAGACCAATTATCGTCGGATTTGGTCCAAGTGGGATGTATGCTGGACTTATCTTAGCAGAAGCTGGTCTAAAGCCAATCATCATCGAACGTGGCCAAGCAGTTGAACAACGTACCAAAGATATCAATGCATTCTTTACGAAAGGTAAACTTTTAGAATCATCAAACGTACAGTTTGGTGAAGGTGGAGCTGGAACGTTCTCAGATGGAAAACTTACAACACGAATGAAGAATGTACGTGTTTCAAAAGTATATGAAGAATTTGTAGAAGCTGGTGCTAACCCTGCAATTCTATACCAACAACGCCCTCATCTAGGCACTGATGTATTACAGTCAATCGTCAAAAAGATACGTGAAAAGATTATCCGTCTTGGTGGTGAGGTACACTTTGATACCAAACTAGAAAGCCTATTATTAAACGGTAATCAGATTATTGGTGTTCATACAAACAAGCAAGACTTTACAACCGATAGTGTCATACTCTGCACTGGCCATAGTGCAAGCGACACCTATGAAACCCTTCTTGCACAAGGAGTTGAGATCACACAAAAAGATTTTGCGATTGGTGTACGTGTTGAGCATCCACAGAGTCTTATCGATCAAAGTACCTATGGTAAACATTATGGTCATCCTGCGCTCAAAGCATCATCCTATCAATTAACTGCTAAGACATCTGTTAATCGTGGTGTATATTCGTTCTGTATGTGTCCAGGTGGTGTGGTAATTCCCGCATCTACTGAACAAAATTGTCTTGCGGTAAACGGAATGTCCTACAGCATGCGTGCAGGTAAGAATGCAAATAGTGCCATTCTTGTCCAAATTCCACGTAATGACTTTGATCAAGGTCATCCACTCGATGGTTTCCTATTTCAAAAGAAATTAGAACAACTTGGTTTTTATGAAGGCTTTGTGGCACCTGCACAAAATATCAAAGACTACATAGCACATACCCCTTCCGATAAACTTGTGATTGAAACCTCTTATCCACGTGGTACAATCATGAAAGACATGCATGCATTCTTCTCTGATGAAGTAAATCAAGCAATGGAAGAAGGCATGAAACAATTCGATAAGAAGATACACGGTTGGATTGAAAATGGCATCATGGTAGGTCTTGAAACACGCTCATCTTCCCCGATCAAAATGATTCGTAATGATGATGGAGGTAGTTCATCGATTCAAGGACTATATCCATGTGGTGAAGGCGCTGGATATGCTGGTGGTATCGTCTCTAGTGCAGTAGATGGCATCAAACAAGCTGAAAACTATATTGCACATTTAAATCAATAAACATAAAAATGCAGACTCACATCTGCATTTTCTTTATCTACCAGTATTCTTTTTTCTTGACTTGTAATTCTTTGATTGATGACGTGGCTTTCTATCAGTAGGCTTTTGTGACTTACTTTGCTTTGTGGATTTATGCATCGATTTTTTCGATGCACCAACATCACGTTTCTGATTGTCATTACGTTTGTTAGAATCACGTTTCTTATTTCTATCACTACCACTTCTAGAATCTGACTTCTTCTTAAATGGTGGACGACGATTAGACTTACTATCACTTGCTTTCTTACGCTTTAATTCGATAGAGTATTCCGTCTTCATTAACGGAATCTCTTTCTTTAACATCTTCTCAATGGACGCAAGTAAACCTAGTTCTTCATGACAACATAGAGAAATAGAAATCCCCTCTTTACCAGCTCTTCCAGCCCTACCAATACGATGGATATAAGACTCATCTTCCTCTGGTAAATCATAGTTGAATACATGTGAAATATCTGAAATATCAATACCACGTGCCGCAACATCTGTCGCTACCAATACATCTACTTGATTAGTTCTAAATCGCTGTAATGCATTCTGACGTTGACCTTGTGTTTTATCACCATGGATTGTAAGAACTTTGATACCATCTTCGATTAACTTCTTAGTTAAACGATCGGCACCAATCTTAGTTCTTGTAAATACGATAGCCTTAGTAACTTCAGGACTCATAAGCATATCCTTTAATACACGCTTTTTATCTGCCTTTTCGCAGTATACAAGATACTGTGTAATTGTTTCAGCTGGACTTGCTGGTGGTGCGACACGAATATCTACTGGATCATGTAATAATTCATTCGCTAATTCTTTAATTTCTTTTGGCATTGTAGCAGAGAACATAACAGTTTGACGAACTTCAGGAATACGACTTGCGATTGTACGTACATCACCGATAAATCCCATATCTAACATACGATCCGCTTCATCAAGTACGAATACTTCAATATCACTTAAGATAATCTCACCTTGAACCATAAAGTCATTTAAACGACCTGGAGTCGCAATTAAAATATCACAACCACTACGGAGTGCTTTTCTTTGTGGGCCAGATGGAGCACCACCATATACGCAACAAGCACGTAACTTCAGATATCTACCAAACTTTTTAAAGTTCTCGAAAATTTGAACAGCTAGCTCACGTGTAGGGGTTAATACTAATGCGCGGATTTGATGTTTCTTCTTATATTCAAGCTTATTTAAAATTGGTAATGCGAAAGCGGCTGTCTTACCTGTACCAGTTTGAGCACAGGCAATGATGTCCTTTCCTTCCAACATTACGGGAATTGCTTTTTCTTGGATTGGTGATGGTGTTTCATACTTTGCCTTACTGACTGCACTCAGTATCGGCTCCTTAAGTTCTAAATCTGTAAAATTCATAAATTTCCTCTGCTTTTCATTCTCATCAAAGAAAAACTGATCGAGCTTTTGTATTCCCGACCAGTATAATCAGTTTTCTATAAAAGACTCATAGATATTACTGTATATTCCTTATTAACGCAACCATAACACAGTTAATCATTCTATGCCATACTAAAAATTAAAATGAAGACTATACGACTCATTATAGAAAGAGCTCCTCAATCGAAAGAATTTCACTTTCTTTTACCCGAATAATATGATTTGTTCCATTTGGGAAAATATCAATTTCATCTTCACCAGACTCAGTACCTACAGCAGGATAGTAGTCAAAGACTTCCCCGACAATGATTAAATCATTACAAGTAAGCACTATTACATATTTTTCATAAAAATCTCGCAAGTTCATCTGCATATTTCCTTTCATTAAATTATCTAAAACAAAGGTAAATAATATAAGTTATATATAATATACGTTAGAATAATATGCTTCGACAACACTTTCATACCAATATCAAGCAAAGAAAATCACGACACTATTCCAACATTGGCAATGCAGTATTTCACTATTAAATTATATATTCATATTTTCATTATATTGTATCTATATGACGAACTGATGCAATATCTGCTAAAATGAATCAGATGAAAAATATAGATATCAAAAAGTTAACACAATGGTATGACCAAAACAAGCGCAGTATGCCTTGGCGTGATACAGGTAATCCTTATGATGTTTGGTTAAGCGAGATTATGCTACAACAAACACGTATCGAAGCAGTTAAGCCTAAATATAGTGCATTCAAAAATGAGTTGCCTGATATAGCGAGTTTAGCCAACTGTGACGACGATCGCTTAATGAGACTTTGGGAAGGCCTTGGATATTATAGTCGTGCAAGAAACTTAAAAAAATGTGCTATATATTTGATGGAACATTATGAAGGTAAATTGCCAGAAAATTTTGAACTACTGAAGAAACTTCCAGGAATCGGCCCCTATACAGCGGGTGCTATCGCTTCGATTGCATACAATCTTCCAGCGCCTGCAATCGATGGAAATGTACTACGCGTACTAACTAGATATTATGGAATTACTGATGATATTCGTTTGCCAAAGGTAAAAGAAATGATTGAAAATAAACTCAATGATTTCTACAGTTCAACACATCCAGATTCTAGTTACTCCTCATTTAATCAAGGTATCATGGAATTGGGTGAAACAGTTTGTGTACCAAATGGTGCTCCCCAGTGTAAGAAATGTCCACTCAATAAAAACTGCTTTGCCTATCAAAATAAAATGACAGATAGCATTCCATATCGCTCCTCTCTAAAAGAGAGAAAGATAGTAGAACGTACACTCTTTGCCATTCGTGATGATCAATCATTCTTGATTCATAAGCGACCTCACAAAGGACTGTTAGCAGGATTGTACGAATTCCCAGGGATTGATGCACATCTAACCAAATCAGAAATAATTCGTCATATTGAATCGTTAGGTTTTACTCCCCTTAAGATTACTACCCTACCTGATGCAAAACATATCTTTACACATCTAGAATGGAACATGCATGCATATGAAATCAAAGTGGCTGAAATTCAGCACACATTAGATGAGCATTACTATCTTGTAAATAAAAAGGAACTGCAATCACTTGCAATCCCTTCTGCATTTAGAAAATATACTGATTGGTATTCTCTTAGAGATTAACTCATTCCTAGTGAATGGGTTTTTTAGTCTGCACTACCATCCTGTTCAATCAAGTATTTCACTGCTTCAATTGCAGCCTTGATTGCTAGGTCTGTATCGTGAACTTGTGGGTTAGGTAATCCTGCTCTTTGACGTTCTTGATTTGCGACCGTAAGCAGTACAGTTCCACAACGAACATGTAAATAACTAGCTACGATAAATAGAGCAGCAGATTCCATTTCAGAAGCCTTCGCCCCCATCTTCAGCCAAGCATCCCACTTGCGAATTAAATCCGGTCCATTTGGAAGTGTTTCTGGACGATGTTGCCCATAGAAAGCATCTTTACACTCTACTACACCTGTATGATATGGATGCTCAACACGTCGAGCACCTTCTACTAATGCATTTACAATATCTAAATCTGGAACAGCTGGATATTCAATTGGGGAGTATTCTTTGGAAGTTCCTTCCATACGAATAGCGCCAGTTGCGATGACCAAGTCACCACTCTTTACACTCAAATCCATACCACCACATGTACCTACACGGATAAATGTATCTGCACCGACAGCAGTTAACTCTTCCATTGCGATAGATGCACTAGGTCCACCAATACCCGTTGAAGTAACAGATACCTTTACACCATTTAACCATCCCGTATAAGTTACATATTCACGTGAGTCTGCTACGAGTTCCGCATCATCAAAATATTTTGCGATTTTAGCACAACGTTTTGGATCACCTGGTAAGAAGACATATCTACCTATATCACCCTTACCAACACCAGTATGATACTGTTTTCCGCTTCCTTCACTATAATCAATCATAAAAAGCCTCTCTTTCTACATATTATTACAATAACTTTAAGTTGCTCTGTTGATGTAATTATATCAGACCACTATATTAAATAAATAAAATTGCGCTAGATATGCGCTAAAATAAGCATTTATTTTTATTCATACAAATTTTTTGAATTTTTTTATATAAAATGATTGCAAAGAAATTCCAGACATGCTATATTATACAAGCACTTGGCGCGTTGGTGAAGTGGCTTAACACACCGCCCTTTCACGGCGGCATTCACGGGTTCGAATCCCGTACGCGTCACTTTTTATTTTAGGGGCATCGTACAATGGTAGTACATCGGTCTCCAAAACCGCTGATGGGAGTTCGATTCTCTCTGCCCCTGCTGCTTACAGTAGATATAAGTCATGCATACACGCATGACTTTTTTCTTTTCTATAATTAAAAAGCAAGAACTTAATCTTGCTTACGTAATGGCTTTACACGCTGGATAGCGATTGTTGCTACAAATCCAGTTAATAATCCTGTTGGAATAGATAGTAGTAAGAAATAAGGTAATACAACGATAAATGCTGGCTGCATATAGAAGAATGTAACAACCAACACCTGTCCTAAAGAGTGTCCAATCGAACTCATCACTGAAGTAAACATCAAGGATGACTTTAATAGATCCATCAGAATCAAAATCAAACTGGATAATACGACACCAGCTAAACTAATCCAGAATACACTTCCGAATATTGTTCCAGTTAAAAGATTACCAATCAATACACGCATCGTATTGACAATCAGCATCTCCTTCACTCCAAGCATACGCAAGGCAACTAATGCCATGATATTTGCTAGACCAATACGGAAGACACCCATAATCGGTGGTATCATTGTAGTTTCTAAAATATTTAACGTAATAGCGATAGCAGCTAAGAGTGCTAATACCGTAAAACGTTTTGTGTTAGATATACTCATTTCACACCTAGATATTCAGATAATAGATTTGCGGAACCAATAAATACATCGTTTGGAAGACAAGTGATTGGGATAATACTATTTTCGTCTGCCCAACCCATTTTTACGCATAATTGGTTAGGACATTCTACTTCACGTACATGCCACTTCTTGTCTTTTACTTCAACGTGTACTTCACCTACATCACCTGTAACAACATACTCTCCATCAACACCCGAATCAAACCATTGGATAACTTTACCACGATGAACAATACCTACCCAAATTCCTACCGGCTGTTCAGATGGAATTCCAAGTGTACTAGAATCTGTACTAGGTGTTGGAGTTGTATCTGTAGTTGGCTTTGAAGTTGGAGTTGTATCTGTAGTTGGCTCTGAAGTTGGAGTTGGAGTTGGCGTTTGTTTTTTGTTTTTAGCGATATTTAGACCAACAATACCTAATACTGCAATTAGGATAATACTGATCAAGATATATATTTCTTTCTTCTTCATAATGACAAAATTATAACATGATTAGACAAGTTTATCGCATCTAAGTTTGTTATAATAACGACATGAATATGAGTAACAAGTATTTTCAATGTCTAATATTTCCAATTATTCCAATCGTATTTACTCTACTTTGGATAATTTTTGCGGGCTATGAAACAAATATTAGTGTCTTACTATCTAAACCTAATATTCGTATATTTCCCCTATTACTAGCGGGGATTTCTCTGTTTTATCTTTTTTTGAAATGCAAAGAATACACTAACAAATATATACGAATTCTATTCTTTCTCATTGCGATTCTTGCGTTACTATTCCCTTACATTGAATCTACCATTATCAAAAACATGCATCTACTCTTTGCATATACTACGTTAGTTCTCTATGTATACCTGATAAAAGATATACCTCAGTTTTTCCAGTATCGAATGTTATTTTTTGCGGTATGTATTTTCTGTTTCTTTGATTGTATCTTACAGATGAAGATTACTGGTTTATCTGAGATTGTATTTCTTTGGGTTAATGCATATATTCTTACAAAATAAAAGTCGAATCTTACGATTCGGCTTTATATACTATTGATTTACTTCAGAAACTTTCTTACGTTCTGGACTTAAGTTATCGCAATAGAAACGTACAGCAACTGTACCTAATAAACAGTTATCTTCTGTAGGTTCAACGATATAATAGTCACCTTCAAGCATGCAGTTGTATAATGCTTGGCAAACTGTCTTTAGGTTATCCTTACCTGCTTCAAATTGAGTTAATAATGCGTCAGCACTTAACTCAATATAGAGCCAATCTAAAGCTTTCGCTTCGCCCTTCTTCCAGTTGATTGCATCTTCGTAATCTTTAACTGTCTTTAAATCTAAATCTTCTACCTTATCCTTTGCTGTCTTCTTAACTACCTTCTTCTTTGTAGTTTCTTTCTTAACAGTCTTAGCTGCAGGTGTTTCCTTCTTTACTTTCTTTGCAGTTGTAGCTTTCTTTTCAGTAGCTTCCTTCTTTTCAGCCTTCTTTGCTGGTGCAGCCTTTTTCTTGGTAGCCTTCTTTTCAACTACTTCTTCTGCTACGTCTTTAACAGTTTTCTTTGTTGGCATGTTAGCAAATCCTCCTTTTTCTACTGCTTATGCGAATTATATCATAATTTTATTATAATTTTTCACATTAGATTTCTGTAAGTGTTAATATATGGTTGTAAAGGATATAAAACATGATCGTTAGTCGTAAAGAAATGCTTGAGATTGAAGAAAAATCTGGGCTTTCATCATTTGATTTAATCAATCTTGTCGGCAAAAAATTAGCTGTCCATCTGTTACCATATTTAGATGTTAAATCTAATATTTTAGTACTGGCTGGAAATGGTAATAATGGTGCCGATTGTTTTGCACTTATCAACAATTTAAAACAATTTCATATCAAGTTGATTTTGGTGAATGGTCTTCCAAACAATCCTGATGCAATGAAGATATATCAACAAGTTTCACCTTCAATCATTCAACCTCTGACGGCTTTAGATACATGCTTGAAGGAATGTGATGTTATCATTGATGGTATTTTTGGTTTTGGATATCATGGCAAATTGTCAGAAGATAAACGTGTAGTATTCAAGCAAATACAGAATGCAAATAAACCGATTTATAGTATCGATATTAATTCTGGTGCTGAATGTGATTCTGCCATGCATGATTCATTCGCATTACATTCTACAGTAACGTTTGCGATAGATTGTTATAAACCTTTCCATCTACTACATAAATATCACCATCTGTTTGAAAAGTTAGAACTTGTTCCACTCGATATACCACATCCAAAACAAAGTAGCTTTTTAGAGATGAATCAAACACTCTTCTTCCAAAATCTTGCGAAACGAAAAGAAACTGCACATAAAGGCAGTAGTGGAAAGATATTACTTGTTGGAGGTTCCTACGGAATGGCTGGAGCAATCAGCCTAAATATCACTGGTGCAAAA
Organism: uncultured Solobacterium sp.; assembly: GCF_963550625.1. Lineage (GTDB taxonomy): Bacteria > Bacillota_I > Bacilli_A > Erysipelotrichales > Erysipelotrichaceae > Bulleidia. The sequence continues at coordinate 1,144 of NZ_CAUVCV010000014.1, read as the reverse complement.
TCCCTGGGTTTTCCATATATTGAAGTAGGATGTATTGATGGTATCTACCCTATTATTGCCACAAAGCACACAACCCCAGTATTCCATCCATTTTCTGCTGACAATGTTGAACAACAGCTAGCTTCAACAATTGAACATGTAAATGCGGCTGCCTTTGGTAGTGGTGTTACACAAATGTACGAGAAAGAATTATGTCTTGATCTAATGATTCAAAAATGTCATGCTCCTTTGATATTGGATGCTGAAGGCATACGTATGTTGCGATACAACACATGGAAATTACGTTTTGCTAAATCACCGATTATCCTAACACCACATATTGGAGAATTTGCAGACTTATTCCACTTAGAAAAAGAAGAAGTCATGCGCAATCCTTTGCACTATGCCTTAAAGTGCGCAAAAGAATTAAAAGTATATATTGTATTAAAATCAGCACATACAATTATCGCTACCCCAAACGGTCAATGTTATATTAACCAAACAGGTAATGAAGCCTTGGCTCAAGCTGGTAGTGGTGATTTACTGACTGGTATGTTAACTGCACTACTTGCATATCATTGTGATATCTTTACCAGTCTACGTATGGGTGTATGGCTCCATGGATATATTGCAGATAGGCTTGTTGAACATCACTCTAAGATGCATATGAATCTAGAAGATTACCCCAAAGCAGTCGATCAATTCTTCTATGAAAATGGGTATTAAAAAACGAGGAAACCCTCGTTTTTTTATCCCTTTAAACCTTCTTCTTGACGTTGCATATTCTCTACAACAACATCGTAGATATCACCGATAGATTGTGCATATTCAAGCACCTTCCATGGTTCATTTGTATGGAAATGAATCTTGATTAAAGTATCATCACCAACAACTAATAAGCAGTCACCTTGGAAATTCTCTGTAATATAGTCATTAATGACATCTTCATCTAAATCATGTCCATCAATTAATAACTGTGTATCAAATTTAAATTCTAACTGTTCCATTTAAGTACCTCCATTAGATGTTGTTATTATATCACGCTTTCAGCGAAAACAAGTAGATATCAATGTATCAGGGCTTTTACTTAGATATTGTGTATATAGTCTTGAGGTATTTAACTATAAGAAAATCAAGTAAAATTAAAAAAATTTTGAGATTTAAA
>NZ_CAUVCV010000013.1:0-37552 GCF_963550625.1 uncultured Solobacterium sp. | reverse complement strand
CCCCATGTAATTTTAAAGCAGATTTTTCTAAAACCCCAAGTTATTTTACATTAGGTAAAAAACAAAGTAGAGTTTTTCTACTTTGTTATCTGATAAAATTCTTCAAATGTTAAATCAGTGCCACCTTGTTCATACATTGCAGTAGAAACATCAGTTCCAACATAGCGGTAATGCCATGGCATATAGCTATACCCTGTAATATCCTGCTTCTTATCAGGATAACGTAGGATAAATCCATAAGTATGTGCATTTTCATATAACCACTTACCAGCAGGTGTATTTGCGAAGTCTACAGAACTTGTACCAGTCGCTGTATCTGTAAAGTCGAGTGCTAAACCTGTCTGATTTTCACTATAACCTGCTTTCGCAGTTGTATCAGAGGCTTCTTTTTCACCTAACTTACTAACGCGATCTTCATAAAGTGTCTGTTGTTCATCATAAGAGCGGTATCCAGCAGTAACATAAAGTTTAATACCAGCAGCTTCTGCAGCGGAAATCATAGATTTAGCCGCATCACCAACATCCTGACGGATTTGAATGACATCTGCAGTACTCTGTAAATAAGGAGAAGCTAGATTTGCAGGAACAAAGTCACGTGAAAGGGAGTGATTTTTATCAACCAATACCGTAACACTGTTAGGATCTGTCAAATGGGCAGGTAAAGCGGATGCAGTTGGCTCTACTGTTGAAGCAGCAGCCGTAGGCTCTGGAGTAGGTGTTGCTTTCTTTAATAATTCTGGATGACTATTGATGTAAAGAGCCACACAGAATAAGCATACAGATACTAGTAATAAGAATTTAAGCAGTGTAGGAACACTGAGAAATTTCGTTTTTATCTTCTTTTCGTTTTCCATAACGTTTTTCCTTTATATATTTATACATTAAATATGTATAGGTATTTTACCATATAACAAATGATTCGCAAATTTTGAACAAGTCTAGGATATTTCTGTATAATATATAGATAAGTACGGGAGGGAAAAATATGAACCCAGCAAGATTTGTAACAATCGCAATGTATATTGCAATGGCATATTTAGTAGTAAAGATGTTTCTTTCATCAAAGCGTAATGGAAAAAATAAGATGATTATTGACGCAGTGCGCTTAATCAATGAGAAGGAGATGTTCTTTAATCGTGTGGATCAATTAATTTCAACTGTAAATGATCCAGAATTTGCCAATAAAGGACGTGTATTAAAACTTTGGGGATGTGCATATCACCAAGACTTTAACAAATTTGATACTACATTACAAGAACTAGATATTGATTCTTTAATTGAAGATAAGAAGGGTGTTAAGTCAATTGACACAAATGAAGATTCATTCTTCTATTTATATCTAGCAATTCCAAATGTATTACATCATGTTGGTAGAGATGATTTGCGTGCAAACATGCATGCAAAGTTACAACCATATGAAGAATTATTAGGAAATCAACTATCAAAGGCATTATCAGACCAGTTTGATAAATATTATGATTTTAAAGATGACCGTGGTCAGACATTCTTCGAAAAGCTATTAGAAGGTGACTATGAAGGATATATCTATTCTAGAACTATGATTGGTATTTATAAGAATCTCGCAAACGCTACACTCTATAAGATTTATCAAGACCAAGCTAAGTTCGATCAACAAGAAGAACTAAAACCAATGTTAGAACAATTTGCACAAACAGGTGTTGGTAAGAGATGGATCCAAAGTTTAGATATTACTTTAGATAGCACTACAGAAGATACTGTTGAAACAGAAGTTGTAGAAAACAAGAAATCTCCTTCTGAAGAAAACCTATCTGAGACAATGGTATTAGAGAAGTTAACAGATAGCGATATCGAAAAGTTAGATCAGAAGCCATCTGAAAATCTATCCGAGACAATGGTCTTAGAAAAATTAACAGATGCGGATTTAGAAGAGAAGGATAAGAAGTAATGAAGTTAATTGCAGGTTTAGGAAACCCTGGCAAGGAATACGAGAAGACAAGACATAACAGTGGATTTCTAGCCGTGGACAAGCTAGCTGAAAAGTTAGGAACTTCCATTACATCAGAAAAGTGGAATGCGCTTATCGCTAGCGTTAGAATCAATGGCGAACAAGTAACACTTATGAAGCCACTTACATATATGAATGAATCGGGTAGTGCAATTTCACAAGCGGTGAAGTTCTATAAGTTACAACCAGAGGATATTCTAATCTTACATGATGATATGGATATTCCAGTTGGTGCTTTACGTATTCGTAAGAATGGCTCTGGTGGTGGACAGAAGGGTATGAAGTCAATTATCAATGCATTAGGAACAGACCAAATTGCACGTGTACGAATTGGTGTTGGTCATAGCGAGCCAGGAAATCACGCAAAGGTTCCTGATTGGGTATTATCCCCAGTTCCAAAGGCTGAAAGAGAAGAATTTGAACGTATCATCTCTATCGCTGCAGATGCGGCAGCTGCTTGGGTCAATGATCCTTTAGATAAAGTGATGAACAAATACAACATCAAGGAAAAGAAGAAGTAAATCAAAATTGCCATGGTTTGTGGCAATTTTTCTTATCTATGAGAAAGATGGATTAAGTGTTCTTCTGTTTTTCAAAGGGTAATGATGATAAAATAAGAAGACACAAAAAGGAGATTACTTGAAAAGTTCAATACAGAAAATTCCAAATTGGTTATATGAAAGAATGGTGGATAATCCAGCTGTAAAGCTGTTGGATTACGCAAAGTCTCCAATTCCATATACTTCTTTAATTGAGGAAGCGCTAGTCATTGCGACTTCTTTCCAAAAGAAGCCACGACCAATTCTGGTTGTAAAACAGAATCTCTATACAGCACAGCGTCTTTATGAGAGGGTTGCGACACTCTTAGATGAAAAAGATTGTGCTCTTTTTGGTGCGGATGAATCATTACGTGTAGAAGCTATCGCATCTAGCCCGGAATTAACTGCACAAAAAGTAGAGACCTTAGCAGGACTTTTATCAAATCCAAACCAAGTAGTGATTACTTGTCCATCCGCTTTGTTAAGACAATTACCATTCCCAGAAGATTTTAAAGATCGCTGTATCACGATTCAGACAGGTGATACGCTGGACATGCATGCATTCAAACAAAAATTATTATCTGGTGGATATCAGAAGACATCGCATATTGATCAACCATTAACCTTCGCCGCAAGAGGTGGCATCGTTGATGTATATTCGATTAACTATGATTCTCCAATTCGTATTGAGTTTTTTGATACAGAAGTTGAATCGATTCGCTTCTTTGATGTAACTACACAAAAGACAATTGAAAATACTAATGAAGTTACCATTATACCAGCAGGTGATGTGTTCTTTACAGACGAACAGATTGAAGAAATCTGTACTAAATCTGAAGAAATATTATCAAAAGAAAATAAACCAATTTTGTCTGCTGAAATTGAATCAGACTTGCATGCATTACGTGAGAAGGTATTCGCATCACATATGTATTCCTATATGGCATTACTTTCAAAGACAGCAGGCATTTGGGACTACATGCAAAATCCACTCATCGTCTATTCCGATGAACAACTAATTCTGGATGCAGCGAAAAAATTAAATGAAGAAACAGTAACCTACATTCAAGAAATGGTTCAAGAAGAGAAGATGTTACCGAAGTTTGCGATGTGGCATGATATCCACAGTCTTTCCAAGCATGGTAAAAAAGTTGTAGAAGATCCATTTACGGAGAATGTAGTCAATATTGAAGAATTACATATTCCTAATGAAACACTCGAACAAAAGTTATTACTGATTCATCAGCCGATGTTGGTTGTTCTAGCACTATCGGAAAAAGAAGTTGTAACAGTCATTGATAAATGTGTAGAGATGAAGCTACCGTATCATCTATTAACAGATGATACTGAACCAGTTGAAGGTATCAATATCTATACAAACTCCTTTGCCCAAGGATTCTATATCGTTGATGAAAATCTGAAGGTATATACAGCCGCGGAAATCTTTGCCTATCATCACCACAAAGGTAGATATGAGAATAAGTTCCGTAATGCGGAAGTCATTCATGGTTATGATGAACTTCAACCAGGTGATTATGTTGTCCATGCCCAATATGGTGTTGGACAATACATCTGTATTGAAAATCGAGAGATTCAAAAAGTTAAAAGAGACTTCTTAAAGATTATCTATCGTGGTAATACAGAGTTATTAGTACCATTAGAGCAATTCCGCCTTGTACGGAAGTTCGTATCAAGAGAAGGGGTTGTACCGAAGTTAAATAAACTTGGTTCTGGTGATTGGGAAAAAACAAAACAGCGCCTTCAAAGTAATGTTGAAGATATTGCAGAACGCTTATTAACACTTTATGCAAACCGTGAACAACATATCGGTTTTGCCTTTTCAAAAGATAATGAGATGACAAAGAAGTTTGAAAATTCGTTCTCTTTTGATTTAACACCAGACCAGGAAAAGGCAGTCGTGGAAATCAAGAAGGATATGGAAAGCAATAAACCAATGGACCGTCTTGTTTGTGGAGATGTTGGTTTTGGTAAGACAGAAGTATCAATCCGCGCTTCTTTTAAAGCTGTTTGTGATAATAAGCAGGTTGCAGTACTATGTCCAACAACAATTCTTGCGGAACAACATTTCCACACCTTCCAAAAACGTTACCAGGAATTTCCAGTTACAGTAAAAGTACTAAATCGTTTTGTCAGTCCAACTGAACAAAAACAAGTACTAGAGGAATTAGAAGAAGGTAAGATAGATATTATTATCGGTACACATCGTTTACTATCCAAGGATGTAAAGTTTAAAGACCTTGGACTACTAGTTGTAGATGAGGAACAACGTTTTGGTGTCGAACACAAAGAAAAGATAAAAGAACTTAAGAATGGGGTAGATGTATTATCACTCAGTGCTACACCAATTCCACGTACACTACAGATGTCTCTTGTAGGGATTCGTTCGCTATCGTTACTAGAAACACCACCACTCAATCGCTATAGTGTACAGACTTATGTCGTAGAAAAAGATAAGAATTTAATCCGCGACGCAATACAAAAAGAACTATCGCGTAATGGACAGGTATTCTATCTTCATAACAATATTGACCAAATCTATAGCATCGCAAGAACGATTCAAAATCTTGTGCCAGAGTCTAGAGTTGGAATCGTCCATGGTAAACTTGGCAAAGAAGAGATTGAGGATATCATGCAGAGATTTATTGAGAAGGAACTCGATATTCTTGTCTGTACAACAATTGTTGAAAATGGAATTGATATTCCAAATGTGAATACGATTCTTGTGGATAATGCGCAAGACTTTGGCTTAGCACAGATTTATCAGATTAAGGGAAGAGTTGGACGTAGCGACCGTCTAGCGTATGCATATCTGCTAATTCCACCACGTAGACAATTATCAGAAGTTGCTCAAAAGAGATTAACTGCAGTCAAAGAGTTTGCTCGTTTAGGTAGTGGATATAAGATTGCGATGCGAGATTTAACGATCCGTGGTGCAGGTGACTTACTTGGTTCAGACCAATCTGGCTTTATTGATACTGTAGGTATTGATATGTATATTGAAATGCTAGAAGAAGCAATCCAAGCCAAGAAAGATGGTCGCAAACAAGAAGACCTTACACCAAAACCAAAGACCAATATTCAAACAACAAGCTATATTCCAGAGGAGTTTGCACCAGATGATTTTGATAAGTTGGATATGTATCAACGTATTGACGCAATCAAAGATGAGAAGATGCTAGAAGCCTATAAGAATGATGTTATCGACCAGTATGGTAAGTTACCAAAAGAAGTCAGCACATTATTCCTAAAGAAACAATTAGACCTTGCACTAGAAGAACCGATTGTAGAAAACTATCGTGAAATTCGAGGACAGACAGAATTAACATTCTCTCCACTCTTTTCACAAAGAGCAGATGGTGTAAAACTCTTTGAGAAGATTACAAAGATATCCAAGGATGCGACTTTGCGCTATACCAATGGAACAATCATCGTTATCCTACCAAAGAATGCACAAAATATTTCCCTGGCAATCAAGATTATTTATGCCGCAAAGGAGTCAATGAGAAATGAGAATTGATAAGTTTTTAAAGGTATCGCGTATCCTCAAGCGTAGAACTGTTTCTAAAGAGTTAGCTGTAAATCAACGTATCGAAATTAATGGTCGTATTGTAAAGCCAGCACATGATGTTGCGGCAGGTGATATTGTGTCGATTACATTTGGTAATCGCAAACTTACAGTTCGTGTATTATCGGTTGAAGAAGTCAAAAAGAAGAAAGACGCATCTGAACTCTATGAGATTATCTCAGAGGAAAAGATAGCCTCTCCACTTGAAGTAGAAACAGAATAGTGTTATAAAAACTATATTGAGGAAGACATGGCAAAGAAGAGAAAAAAGAAACTAAATTCAAAATTCGTCGCATTAATCGCACTTGGCCTAGCGATGGCTATGTTATTAGCGGTTGGCAGAGAAATCATGACAACGCTACAGTTACGTAAGCAGATGGCAGAAGCTAAAGAAAAGTTAGCTCAAATGCAAGAAGAAAATGAATTACTGGTTGAAGAAAAGACAAAACTCCAAGACCCAGATTATGTGGAGAGTTATGCACGTTCTAACTACATGTTCTCAAAAGATGGAGAACAGATCTTCTTCTTACCAGATAAAACAGATAAGAAACAGAATGAGTCAAATAAATGATTCATTCTTTTTACTAGTTACAAGCATTTAAAATATAGAGGTATAGTGATGATTGAGAAAATTTATGAAACAAAATCAGGAAATATCCATTATTGGATAAATGAGAATGGGTTTAAGTCAGAATATACATTAGTATTTTTACCGGGATTAACAGCAGATTATAGATTATTTGAGAAACAACTAGCGTGTTTTGAAGATAAATATAGGGTGTTTGTGTGGGATGCACCTGGACATGCGGCATCATATCCTTTTGAACTAGACTTTGATTTATTTACAGAAGTAAAATGGCTAGATGAAATATTGGAGAAGGAAGGAATTGAAAATCCAGTTATCATTGGCCAATCGATGGGTGGATATCTAGGACAAATTTACGCCGAATTATTTCCCCATAAATTAAAAGGACTTGTGATGATAGATTCACCATCTTTACAAAGAAGGTACTATACTGCAATTGAACTATGGTTATTAAAAGTTGTAGGACCTATCTATCAGATTTATCCATGGAAATCATTGTTAAAAGTCGGTTCAGATGGTGTTTCCACAACGACATATGGAAAACAGTTAATGCTTAAAATGATGAAGGTATATGATGGTAACAAAAAAAGATATGCTAGTCTAGCTGCACATGGATATCAATGCTTGGCAGATGCAGTAGAAAAGAATTTACCGTATGAGCCACAATGTCCAACTCTGGTAATTTGTGGAAAAGAAGATCATGCAGGCTCATGTATACGTTACCTAAAGGCGTATGAGAAATATACAGGAAAGTCTGTAGAGTGGATTGATCATGCAGGACATAATTCCAATACAGATCAGCCGGAAATCGTGAATCAATTGATTGAGAAATTTATCAAAAATATCTAATGAAATAAAATAGTATAAGAAAAAGTGACAATCCTTGTTCTAACGACAAAGATCGTCACTTCTTTATTTGATTACAGTGATATTGTTAACTGGTTCAAAGTCGATGATTTTATGTTCCTGAATATAATTCGCAAGAAGTTCTACCATGCTGGAAAGATCAGTAGAAACAGTAGGTGCTTCTTTGATCATATTGTAGTTACCACCACCCGTTGCACGATAATTATTCATCGCAATCGTAAATTCCATATCATCTGTTACATCATTACCTTGATAGGTAAGAGATATAATGCGATGACCAACAGAGTTAGAAACTTTGATTGTATATTCAATGCCATCTACCATATCGTAGTTATAGTGCTGTGGTTTAGGCCAATCATAGGATGGATTTACAATGATATGTTCATTGTGAATCATCCAGAATTCAGCTGTCTTTTCAAGATATTCACGTAGAATCTTACCAGTAATCTTCTTTACAACTGTAGTATTTGGATATACATACGTACTGACTAAGTTACGCATTGTAATATCTTTGCCAAAGCCTGTTGCGCCAAGGAAGAGGGCATTGGAACTTAAATCAGCACCTGTCTTTTCTTGTTGGACTTTATTGAGGAAAGTGATGACTTGAGATTTATGTAGACGTGCATCGAATTCATCAGTAACACGTAAATCAACATTTGTTGTACCAAGTGTTTGGTCTAACCATGCTTGGCAAGTAGCCTCTTCTGTTTCAAAGAGCTTTAACATCTCTGGATCAGCGTCAATGTCTGCCTTTAGAATACGTGGCTCAATTGTATTGTTATCTGGATAGATATCAATACATGCAAGTTCAGCACCATTGGCTGCTGTCTGTGTATAGTAAGTATCAAATAGCTTACCAGCTTCTGTACGATGTTGGTGACCAGAAATCATGACATCGATACCACGGATATTTCTGAGAATCTTATATCCTTCATTTTCGCCAGTTTCATCTTCCGTTAATCTTCCATTTACAAGATCGCGTTCAAACCCACCGTGGTACATGCAGATAATATAGTCAGGGTTTTCTAAACGTTTGATAAGCTTTACAGTCGCTTCGGCAGAAAGATACGCATCCACAAAGCGCATATGTTTGATATGAGACTTCTGTTCCCAATGTGGAATATATTGCGTAACGATACCAAAGATGGCAATCTTCTTACCTGCAACTTGACGGATAACATAGTTAGGACCAAATGGCTTTCCGTGATAGAAGAAGTTAGAAGTGATACATGGTGCACCTGCATTTTGTAGGTGCATCATTAAAGCCTCTTCACCATAATTAAAGTCATGGTTACCAACGTTAATATAGTCGTAGTTTAAATCAGCCATAGCACGTGTGATAGGACTGACATCATCAGGAGTTTTTACAAAGTGATGATACATCAAAGGAGAACCTTCTAAAACATCACCGTTATCTAATACGAGTGTATTCTCATCACGAAGAATATTAACTAAACTTTTGATTTTGGCTAAACCGATATCTTTACTTGATCCGTCAGCGTAACTGTGTGGATAGATGTACCCGTGCACATCAGAAGTGGCTAAAATTCGAATTCGATCTGTCATGAAAACCTCATTTCTATTGATGACTCAATTGCCACATTATTTTATCACATGTTGAGCATCAAAATATGTTAGATTCACAAATCATGGTATGATACCATAACATTGAGGATAGAAAGCGATGATAAAAGATACTAGATTTCGAGATAAATTAAATTTTAGACAGCTCGGTGGGTATGTTACAACCGAGGGTAGAAGTGTAAAAGAAAATGTTTTTTATCGTAGTGGTGCCCCATTCCGAATGAATGAATCTGAAATTGAAGTTCTAAAAGGATTGGGATTAGCTGCCATCATGGACCTACGTTCAAACGAAGAAATCTTGCAAAGACCAGATCCAGAGTTTCCAAATATCTTGATGATTAAACATAGTGGAACTGTTTCTGAAGGTGGCGAAGAAATTAACTTCTCTAGCGAAGGGATGAATCGTATCGGTGAAGGTGGTAAGGAACAACTTGCATTACTAAAAAATTATTATGCAAGAATGCCTTTTAACAACCAAGCCTTCCGCATTCTATTTGAGCATATCCAAAAGGGTGATGTGCCTATCTTAATTCATTGTGCTAGCGGTAAAGATCGTACTGGTGTAGCATGCATGTTAATCTTACTTGCGTTAGGCGTTGATCGAGAAATCGTGCTGGAAGATTATCTTCTAACAAATGTATATCGTCGTGAAGCGATTCAAAAGAAATTAGAAGAAGATAAAGATATTATTCTGAAACATCCAGAACGTGAAGAGTTAGACCGCATGACATTTGGTGTAACAGAAGAGATTGGAAAGATTGTACTAGACGCAATCTTTAATGAATATGGAAGTATAGAATCTTATTTTGAAAAAGAATTTCATATGAATCAAGAAGAACTACAACGATTAAGAAGTATATATACAGAATAAAGAAAGCACCTGCATGCAGGTGCTTTTACTATTTATTTTCTTCCATGTGCTAAACGAGCACGAACCTTTGTAGAACAATACTCAATTAAGATAACTAACAAGATGAGTGTTAATAGGAATGCGCCAACGTTAGACCATTTTCCAGATGAGATAGCGTTATTGAGTGGAGAACCAATACCACCAGCACCAACGATACCAAGGATGGTCGCATCCTTTAGATTAATATCAAAACGATAAATTGCAGTAGAGATAAAGGAAGCACTTAGCTGTGGTAAGATACCACAACGAATTTTCTGGAATGTTGTACAACCAGCCGCATCAAGTGATTCAAGAATACCTGTATTTAAATCTTCGATGGCTGTGATATACATCTTGGAAATCATACCAATGGAACATACAGACTGTGTTACAACACCACAGAATGGACCAGGCCCAGTAACACGAATCCATACAAGAGCCCAAATGAGTGCAGGAATTGTACGAATCAACAGGATAAGTGCACGGAATAACATCGCAATTGGTTTAGGCACAATATTTGTGGATGCTAGGAAACTCACAGGAATCGCAAGAATCGCACCGATAATCGTACCAAGTACCGCAATCGCAATTGTCTGTAAGAGTAAGAATGGGATACCACTATCGCTCATATCAAATATGAGAGAGATATTCGGATGTAATAGACCATTCATAAGACCCTTAGCGACATTTAATCCTGAATCTGTAAATCCACTAAAGTGTAGAGATTGAGAACCCCAAGTCATAAGACTTATAACAATCGCAACTGTTATGAGTCTAACCCAAATGGTTTTAGGTTCTTCATTTAGTTTGGCAATAATATTTTCTGACATGTGACCTCCTGTTTAAGATAACTTTGAACGCAGGTAATCATTGATCATATCAATGAGCCAAACGACAACAAATAATGTAATCAGAATCATACCGAGGTCAGAGTAAGCACGTAATCCAGTACGTTCACGAATTAAGATACCAAGTCCACCAGCACCTACATAACCTAGGATGGAAGATGCACGTACATTAATTTCAAAGCAGTACAAGCAATCCGCTAAATAAGTAGGTAAAATTTGTGGCATGCACGCAGCCCAGAAGGACTGTAATGTGGAAGCACCAAATGATTGCATGGCTTCATATGGCCCCATATCGATTGTTTCGATACTTTCATATAACATCTTCGCAACGATACCAATCGTAAATACAGCGATTGCGACCGTACCCGCAAGTGGACCTAAACTAAAGATTAACGCAAAGATATATGCATAAATTAAAGTTGGAATGGAGCGCAATACAGATAAGATGAAACGACATACAAGTAGTATTGGTTTATTTTTATTGATATTACTAGATGCGAGAATTGCGAGTGGTAAACCAATTAATGAACCAACAATTGTACCAACAATGGACATCTGTATGGTCTCAATTAACGGTGAAATTACTTTTGGAAAGTAATTGAAATTTGGGCTGAAAATTTTTGATAGAATTACAGTTAATTGTTTTGCACGAGAGATAATGATGGATAAATCAAAACCTGTTGCACGAATAGAGATAATCACAACAACTGTAAATAACAGAAGAATCAAAGGGGTTCTACTGCGAGGTCTTTCAACCGTATGCCCGTTTGGCAGCGTAATTAGTTCAGGTTTGAAGATTCTGTCAAACAATGGCGTCTTTAACATTTTCTGTTTCGCCATGTTTACTTGCCTGCAACTTCCTGTGCATCATCCTTTGAAGTTGGAATTGCTTTTCCGTTATAAACTTCATCCAGAATTTCTTTAGTAATCTTATCGGTTGGTCCATCATAAACGATATGACCAGAGCGAACACCGATAACACGGGTAGCGTACTTCAGTGCTAGATCGACATGGTGAATATTTAATAGGATGGAGATGTTCATTTCTTTGTTGATTCTTGCAAAGTCACTCATAACAACATCAGCCATGATAGGGTCTAATGACGCAACTGGCTCATCTGCCAGAATAATCGAAGGATTCTGGTTGAGTGTACGTGCTAATGCGACACGCTGCTGTTGTCCACCAGATAACTCATCACAACGGTTATAAGCCTTCTCTAAAATACCAACTTTATCCAAAGCTTCTAATGCGTGAGTTTTTTGTTCTTTGGAATAGATTCCAAGTAGAACCTTATACCAAGGCATATCTGGAACATTACTTGTTAGAACGTTGCGGATAACAGTTGAACGACTTACCAAGTTAAAGGATTGGAAGATCATACCAATCTTACGTCTAAAACGACGTAGTGATTTTCCTTTGAGTTCACTCACATTGATGTCATCAACAATTAATTCACCTTCAGTAATATCAATCATGCGATTGATTGTACGTATCAGTGTAGATTTACCTGCACCTGACAAACCAATAATCGCAATAAACTCTCCCTGTTCAATCTTTAGATTCACATTCTGTAGACCTTTTGTACCATTTGGGTAGGTCTTAGAAACATTTTTAAATTCAATCATGTTTATTCTCCATCACTATATAGATTATTTACCCAATAATCATACATTAAAAACGAAATAAAATGGGCGATATTTCGAATATCGCCCACATAAATATCTGTATCTTATTTTTCAATTACAGATAAAGCCTGACGAGCTCCATCGTAATCGGAATCTTCAGCCTTAGCATAACCTGTATGCTTGTAGATACCGAAGATCTTCTTGCCTGCATCTGTATTTGCGATTTCGATGAGGGAATCCTGCATTGCTTCAATGAATTCCTTATTATAAATGTCTTCCTTAGCCATTGTTACAGATACTGTATCGTTATAGATATTCTGTGTAACACCGATAACATTCAATTCATTCCAAATAGAATCCTTGCGACCCCATTCTTCTTGCCACTGTTTTGCGTAGTCTTGACGACCATCAGCGTAACATACGATAACATCAATCTGTCCAGCAGCAGCCTGCATGAATTCACCAGCGTAGTCTAATGTTGTAACGTTAGCTAAATCACTAATGGATTTACCTTCGTAGTTGTCCATTAACCACATTGTAGGATAGATATAACCAGCAGAACTTGTAACGTCTCTAACAGCCCACTTAGCCTTGTTTAAGTCTTCCCAAGTTAATGCTTCACCAGCATTAACTTTCTTAGCAAGTTCTTGTCCATATTCGGATGGTCCTGCATAGATTAAGCCTTTGTAATATGTAACTGGAGTATCCTTATTCACAGTCATATGTGCATCGCCATTCCATTCGGATGGTTTTTCGGAATCGTTAGATAAACCTTTACGTGTAGCTGTTAAGATAACGTCTGATTCGTTTGAATATAATGCATAAGTGCCACCTGGTAACCAAGCAACGTCTACTGAACCAGCAGATAAAGCCTCACCAGCGGCTTCATAAGAATCACTGACAGAGATTTCAACATTCTTAATGTTGTAGCCTCTCTTCTTCATTGCTTCGATAACGAGCTGATCGAGGCCTTCTGTTGTTGCCTTAATTTCATCAACAGGTCTTGATGGAACAAATTGGAACTTTAATGTGTCGATATCTTTAGAGCCTGTTTCTGCAGGTTGTTTACGACCATTATCATTTGTTGATGTTGTAGTGTTTGAAGCTGTTGAGTTACCGCCTGTACAACCTGCTAATAAAGCAAGTGTCAAAACTGAAGCCAATGCTTTCTTGATGTTCATAGTTTTCCTCCCATATAGAACATATTAATTATAGAACAAAATAGAAAATATGAACCCAATAATCAGATGAAATATTTACATTTTTTCTATACTGTTAGAAATGATAGAAAAATATACTGAAAATGATGTAATAAACTATCATTTCTAACAGAAAATAATTTTCATTCTAAGATTGTATAATGCATGATGAATAAATAATTTAATATATGCATGCATGTAATTTAATATGAAATACTAATATTGATAACAATGAATGATTATTTGTATTTCATCAATTCTTCACGATATTTCAAATGTATCTGTTGTATGATATCCGCATGGAGAAGGCATAACATATGAATAGACTACTCACAAGAGAAGAAATATTTGAAGGTAATATCTTACATGTATATAAAGATACTGTTGAAATAGAAGATAACCTAACGGTTGAAAGAGAAGTTGTACAGCACATTGGTGGTGTTGGAATCGCTCTTGAAGATACAGATGGCAAGTTCTTCTTTGTTAAACAGTGGAGATATGCACAACAAGAAGAGACGTTGGAATTTCCGGCTGGTAAAAAAGAAGAAGGCGAAGATTCACTGACAACAGCGAAAAGAGAGATTCAAGAAGAAACAGGCTTTACAGGAAAAGATTGGATATACATGGGTAAAATCTATCCAACTCCTGCGTATGATACAGAAGTGATCGACTTATATTATGCAAAAGTAGATCATTATATTGGCCAACATTTAGATGAAGATGAACAGATTCAAATCTATAAATATCGTTTAGAGGAACTGATTGAACTCATTATGGAAGGGAAAATTCCTGATGCAAAGACAGTTTCAATGGCAATGTTTATTCAAGAGATGAAGAATAGAGGAAAAATCTAGAGAAGGGTAAATTACGAGGCAAATACTATGACACAGAAACATGTACCATTCCGTTATGACTACGTAGGTAGTTTTCTACGACCTGAGAAACTCAAGGTCGCCAGGGAAAAGTTCCAAAATAATGAGATTACAAAAGAAGAGTTAAAGAAAATAGAAGATTACTACATTCTTGACCTCATCGAGAAACAAAAGAAAGCTGGTTACCATACAATTACAGATGGTGAGTTCCGCCGTGGTTGGTGGCATTTAGATTTCTTCTGGGGATTAAATGGAATCTCTTATCAGAAGTCTAGTCAGGGTTTACGCTTCCACGATGAAGAAACAAAAGCAGAAACAGCTGTTGTGGTAGGAAAGATTTCAGGTGAAAACCATCCATTTGTAGAACACTTTAAGTTTGTAAAAGCACAGGAAGATGAAAATACAATTGCGAAACAAACGATTCCTTCACCAGCACAGTTATTAATTCAATTACGCTTACCTGAGTTTGTTGGAGAGACAAGAAAGTTCTATCCAACAGATGATGAATTAAAGGCTGATATTGTGAAAGCATATCAGACAGTCATTCAAGAATTATACGCAGCTGGTTGTCGTAACCTACAGTTAGATGATTGTACATGGACACTTTACGCAGACCGTTCATTCTGGAAGTATTTCAATATTACAGAAGAAAGTTTACGACTCATTGCGGAAGAAGAAATTGCGATTAACAATGCGGCTATCGCAAATCATCCAGAAGATATGGTTATTACTACACACGTTTGTCGTGGAAACTTCCACAGTACTTATGCAAGTGAAGGAGCATACGATCCAATTGCACCATATCTTTTCGCAAAGGAAGATGTGGATGCCTTCTACTTAGAATATGATGATGCACGTTCCGGTGGATTTGAACCTCTTAAATATATTCCAGAAGGAAAGAAGGTTGTATTAGGTCTCATCACAACAAAGTCGGCAGAACTTGAAGATAAGGATCGTATCATCAGACGTATCCATGATGCGGCTAGATATGTACCATTAGAGAACTTATATCTTTCTCCACAGTGTGGATTTGCGTCAACGGAAGAAGGAAATAAGTTAACAGAAGATGAACAGTGGGCAAAACTCGCACTCGTCAAAGATATCGCTAAAAGTGTTTGGAGTGATTAAAGAATTCATGCACGCATGGAAAGATACTATCAAAAGGATAGTATCTTTTTTCAAAAGAGAATATATTAAAGGGAGATTCTTGTTGACGAAAAAAATGAATAGCGTAAAATAAATAACCGGACACAATCCCGTCAGTAGCGGCTACCTGACGTTAAATGAAAATAAGGAGATGATATTTTTATGAACATGAAGACCTTAACTAGGGTTGGGATGATTGCGGCAATTTACACCGTCGTATCATTAGTACTAGCACCGTTTACATACGGTAATGTACAAGTAAGAATTGCAGAGGCTTTAACACTACTTCCATTAATCTACAAACCATCTATTTGGGGTGTAACACTCGGTTGTTTCTTAACAAACCTAATTGGTGCGATGTTAGGTGTTAATCCAACTGGATTTTTAGATGCGATCATCGGAACAATCGCAACATTCGGTGCAGCTTACTGCACATGGGTATTAAAAGATAAGAAAGTAAATGGGATTCCAGTACTTGCTTGTTTAATGCCTGTAATCTTTAACTTCTTCTTCGTAGGTGCAGAACTTGCATACCTATTTATGCCAAATGAAATTGTATTAGGAACATTAATCAATGGTTCATTCGTCGCAATCGGAGAACTAATCTCAGTTATCATTGGTTACTTCTTAGTCAAAGCATTAGATAAAACAAAGCTATTCACAGAATAAACGAAAAAATCCCATTGCCGTACGGGATTTTTTTTACTTTTGGGATTTATTGTGTTGTTTAGCTTTCTTTTTCGTAGTCTCCACCTTTTAGGCCAAAGAATTCTTCAAATGTTGTGTTTTCTCTAGCTTCGTGAATCTGCTCAGCTATCTCTTTTCCAACGTAACGATAATGCCAAGGCATGTAGGAATAACCAGTAATAGAGTCTTTGTTTTCTGGATAACGTAAAATAAAACCATACTTGTAGGCATTTTCTTGGAGCCACTTATATTCATCAGATTTCGCAAAACTGATATTGAAATCAGTAGTTGTATCTGCACCAAGTATCGCAGCTGCTAAACCGGTCTGTAGTTCAGAATAGCCAGCTTTTGCGGTTGTTTTATTTGTGCTTGTCTCACCGATACGATTAACACTGGATTGATATAACTGCCCCTGGTATGAGCCGGAACGATACCCATTTCCTAGACGTAAAGTAATGCCATCTTCTTTTGCGGCCTTGAATAAGTCTTCAAGAGCTTTGGCAGCTTCTTTACGTAGAGTCCACTCACTACCATTCGTACTAACATTGACAGTTGTTAGGTCAGATGGAACATA
The DNA here is from genome assembly GCF_963550625.1 of uncultured Solobacterium sp. Lineage (GTDB taxonomy): Bacteria > Bacillota_I > Bacilli_A > Erysipelotrichales > Erysipelotrichaceae > Bulleidia. The sequence continues at coordinate 20,563 of NZ_CAUVCV010000013.1, read as the reverse complement.
TGATTCCTCTAGTTTATGCTTTTTGTTTACAAGAAGTAGGATACTGTTTGTATCGCTGAAGCGTGTATCTGTTTCTGGATCAACTTCAGGTTTAGGCGTTTCCTTCTTCTCCTCTTCTTTTTTATCTTCTGTTGTAGTAACGACTGGCTCTTTTTCTGGATTTAAGAAATCATTTTTGATTAACGTACTACCGATTAAAGTAGCGATAATCAGAAACATGAGCAGTGCTGCTACAGCTAGTTTCTTTGTCATATAACACCTCTTTACTTTAAAATGTTACCATATATCGCGTAATTAGGCATTAATTTCAATATTTAGGGTAAATGAAAACCCCGACGAAGAGTCGAGGTTGTGTGTTTATGCAAGAGGTTCTTGTTTAGGTAATCTCCACATTTCACTGAAACTGAGAATATCAATTTCTTCAGAATTCATCTTTGCTTGATTTCTCTGTTTCTTAATATTATTTTCGTGAACACTAGATAAGATATTCTTATTTACCATGTATTGAACATAGAGAACCTTCTTTAAAAGGAACCAGTTTGTTACATAGTGATAGATAGCGTGTGTACGATCTTCTAATGCAGGAAGTTTTTCCATCGCTTCAAGTTTTAATGCATTTGCAGCTTCTTTGGATGCGGCCTTTAACTCTTCATAATCGTGGAAAAGTTCATGGTCAATGCTGCGTTGAATAGAACCTGCTTTCACAGTGAATAATTGATTAAGAACTTTTAAGATTGTATCCTGTTTGGAAGAAATCGCAACGATTTCATTCTTGCAGTCAATAAATTCACCAGCTGGCTCTGTCATACAGTAGTAAAGGCCCTTTGCGTAGATATATCCGTACTGCTTGCAGTCATAAATGATAATAGCTCTATCTTCATCGTCATGTTGAAAATACAAGATGTAAGGAATCACAAGTGGTTTTCCATTAAGCTTGCAGATATCTTTATAGCGGATGATTTGGTTACTAATTGCTTCAACGTTAACGGCGCAGTGTAAGTCCACACAAATTTTTGTGTCAGGATCTGTTTCTAAAACTTTTTCAAATGTTTCTTTTAAATTGTCATCAATCTCATTTTCCCTAAGGCTGAGATAATCTTCTAAATAACCGTTAAATAGACAGTCGTCTCCGTCTTTCCTACTGTCTAGCTTCTGGCCTAGAATAGCACAAATTGCCATGATAAATACTTCCCTCCGAGTAATTGTATTAAGTTTTATATTGTTCGCTGATGCTTATGTAGTGTTTGTCAATGTAATTATAGGCACGCGGTTTTTGAAAAATCCAGTAACTATGCACAATTTTTTTGTATAAAATAGGATATTTTAACAAATATGCAGGATTGCCTATGATAAAATCTAAATATGAAAACAATTTTATGTTCGAATTATCAAAAAGAGTATATTTACGAAGATCTCGCAAAACATAATCATGGAGTAGTCGCGGATATTTTAGCGGTTCCACTTTCTGTGGCTTTAGGAGAAAAACATACAGATAAATATGCGGCACTGTTAAAAATCTCTCATACTTTAAAAAAGAGAAGTAATGAGTTTCCAATTTATCAAAAGATGTTTGATTATCCTGCATTCATTCAGGAGATTTTTCAGTTTGTATTAGAGTGTATTCAACGCAATATTCAAGTTGATACTCTACCTGAGACAAATGAACAAGAAAAGGAATTAAAGGAAATTATCCGCATTCTACTAGAAATACCATTTGTGGAAAAAGAGAATGTAGAAAATAAGGAAACCGCAGTTCAGAAATTACAACAAGATGATGTAGAAGTATATCCTTTCTTTGAGGCAGATCCATACTATGTGGAAATCCTAGAACAACTCAAAGACAAAATGAAACCAACTGACATAACAACAAGTCAAAAACACTTACGTTATGCATTGAGTACACGTCGAGAAATTGAAGCGATAGCACAGGATATCGCAACCTATCGAAGAACATGTAATTTGGTACTTACTTCATGGAAGATACAATATCCAGTTGTACAACAAGTGTTCGCAAGATATGAAATACCATTTTCAACAGTACATCATGATGTATCTGCTAGAATGATTCAACGCTTTGTTGCATTAGTCAATCTTGCATATCGAAAAAATAAAGAAGCCTTGATGAAAGCTTTATATATTGATGCTTTTGGTGTAGATGATCAAAAACAGAATCATTCTTTATTTACTGTTTTAAAATATCTAGACCAAGTATTGGTTGATGTTGAGTGTCCAAAACATTTATCACAGTATCTGGAATCCTCAGATGTATTTAAAAAAGAATCTGCACGTTATGCTTACTTTGAAGAGCGAGCAGATGATTTATTCAACAATATCCAACAAGATTTAGATAACTTAATGAAAGCATCTACAGTTGAAGAAATGTTGATGAATGCATTTGAAATTATTCGTAACCAAAAGATTTTACAGAATAAACATGAACTGAAAGAAGGTAGACAGTTACGCACCGTTCTACAGTCTATTTTGACAAGTGAGAAACATGATGTGGAGAACATCCCTTTTATCATGCATATGCTAGAGGGCATTCATTCAGATAGTGCTATATTTACAGACGCAATCTGTACAGTAACAGACTTAACACATCCAGTGAAAAAACAAGAACGGACTTACGTGATTGGGTGTAGTGGAAAGAATTATCCAGGTTTCCCAGTTCATAATGGCTTGTTTGATGAAGATTACCTTGCAAAGATACCATCTTATCCAAGTATGAATCAGCGTTATGGTTACTATATGAACGCATTACAATGGATTGATTCTTCGGCGGAAGAAATCTTCTATTCCTATTCCACCAATGATTACCAAGGAAAAGAAATGCAACTAGCTTATGAAGTACAATCCAAAGTGGACATGAAGAAAGAAAATAACCCATGGCCAATTTTGATTGTGGATAATCATGCAGAAGTAAAACATGAATTAACACCAGAGACTGCACAACAATTATTCCTAGATGAAAAAGGATGTTTAAATGGTTCTGTTAGTACGGTAGAGTCATACTACCGTAATCCATATGGATACTTTATCCAAAAGGGACTAGGCATTATGGACCAAGAATTCTCGGAACTTGATCCAATCACAATTGGTAATATTCAACATCATTTCATGTATACGTTATTAACTTCTTATAAAAATAAATATATGCATGAAAGCGCAAAGCGTAAACAGTATGCATTACAAGAAGATGGAATAAATGTTTTATCATCACTTGAAATTAAAGAATTACTCAGACCATATTTTGATATACTCAAATTAACGCACCCAAATGAACAATATCTCTATGATATTTCTTTGGAAAGATTAGCAGATTCATTATCTAAGTTTATGACATTCATGCATGATTTAGAAAAAGATTCTAGTTTTATTCCAGAGCACTTTGAATATCGATTGCCTGAAACAATGATTGGTAATGTAAATATCCGTGGTATTATTGACCGTATTGATTTATATCAAGATTTAATTCGGATCATTGATTACAAATCATCTGTATTGTCAATTAGTGAAGATGAAGTAAAACAGGGACTACGTCTACAGATGTTAACGTACATGATGATAGTCGCAAATAATCTTCAAGGAAAGAAATACAATCCAACTGCAGTACAGTATATCTCTATGAAGGATGAAACGATCGATTTAAATCGTATCTACAATAAATGTGGAGATATGCCAAAACAAGCATTACTAAATAGCTTAGAGGAAGATTTCATCAAGAGCAGAAAGTGTGCTGTATGGATTTTTAACGAACATCGCGATGATGTGGATATAGATGCTAGACATATCAAGAGTCCAAAGAATATTTACGATTTTGATAAGATTCAAGCATATATCGAAGGAATCTACGCAAATTTCCATGAGCAAGTTCTAAGTGGAAATATTGAACTATCGCCAATTGAAAATACAACATTACCATATATGGCAATGTATCACTTTAATGGTGAATATCGTATCCCAACAGCAGTGGAAGTGGAGGGTATTCCAGCAGATATTCCATTTAAGTTAGATAAAGAAGAAATTGCAGCAAAGGGGGCAAAAGAAGATGAGAATCTCTGAGAAAAATCAACTATCTGCAGAACAGTCTGTTGCCTGTAATTCTTCTGGGATGGGTATTGTCGTTTCCGCATCTGCTGGGGCCGGTAAGACAAAAGTACTTGTATCCCGTTTGGTAAAAAGATGTATCGAAGATAATCCACGTGTACCTTTATCACATATTCTTGCGTTAACTTTCACCGAAGCAGCCGCAAGCGAGATGAAGAAGCGCGTTGCCCAAGAATTAAATGAAATTAAACAGTTAGCAGAAAAAGAAGAAGTTGTAGATCAAGAGCTGATTCAGTATATTGATGATCAGATTATCGCACTTGCAAGTGCGAATATCACAACTATCGACTCTTTCTGTTTGTCTATTATCAAAAAGTACTACAACATTATTGGTTTAGATCCAGCAACGACAGAGAATATTCTCTCAAGTGGACAGAATGAAAATATCCAACGGGATGCATTCATGAAAGCGTTAGAGTATGCATATAAGGCAAGTCCACAGGAAACCATCGCACTCGCTTCCTATTTTTCTAGTCGTGCGGATGATTATAATGGACTATATGATGCAGTTGTAAAAATCAATCGTCATGCGGAATCATCCGTAGATCCAGATGAATGGTATAACCATGCTCTCAAGATGTATCCAGAAAAGTTTGATTCAACGAGTTCAACTAATTTTACATCATTTGATGCATTCGATATCAATATACGTAAGTATTTCTTTGCGTCCTTATATGGACAACTAGCGGTATTACAACGTGATATAGAAATCCTGCAAGAGCTACCGGAAGCTATTAATGGACGTGGAAAAGTAATTGATAATTCTGCGGCCTTTGATACTTTCTTAAATATGATTCAAACATTACAAGCTGACTTAATGCCAGAAGATGAAAGTTCTGCCTATACCTTTGCAATTTATCAAAACTATAAACAACAAATTCAAATGATGGATGACACAAAACTTTCTAGCTATAAGAAAGAAAACTATCCGGAACACGCACGTGCAATGGATCATTTGAAAAAGATACTCAAGAATTTGTCAGAGGAAAGACTGAACGAAGATGATTTTGTCTCAGACGCAAGAGATGCCTCGATCATCAATACAGCCCTCATTAATCTTGCAAAGAATACATATCAAAATTGTGTACGTATCAAACAAGAAAATACTGCGATGTATTTCTCGGATATGGAACGATATGCATATAAAATTCTAAAACACGAAAATGTAGCAAAGGTTATCCGTGATAACTTACAAGAAGTCATGATTGATGAATTCCAAGATACAAGTAAATTACAGGATACAATCATAGAGATGATCGCTAACCCTAACTGTATCTTCCGTGTAGGTGATACAAAACAATCTATCTATCGTTTCCGTCAGGCGAAGCCTGCGCTAATGCGTTCAAAATTAAATGAGTCAGAAAAGATTGTTGAAGAAACAATTGATTCATCGATACCATCAGCGAAGATTATCCTATCGAGAAACTATCGTTCAGATGCACGTATTATTCAGTTTACAAATATACTCTTTCAAAAGATTATGAATGTAAAAGAGAGTACAGAAAAGTATGGTGAGGATGATATCGTAGACTGGTTCCCAAAGAATGATAGCCCAGATGCACTCATTGAGTTTGCAAGTTATACTCCGAAGAATCAAACAGCGATTGTCAGTGATGATGAGGACGAAGATGAGGATATCAAGATGATTAAGGCAAATTGGATTGCCAATAAGATTATTGATACCTATAACCAAGAACTTCAACTTGCAAAAGAGAATGATACAAAACTGCCATCTTTCCATGACTTTGCGATACTCTTACGAAGCCATGGTGATAAAGCATATCTCAAAGCAGCCTTCGAAGCAAAGGGAATTCCTTATAGTATTGATACACGTGAAGGATTCTATCGCTCAGAATTATGCCAAACCGTTATCGCGCTATGTACTGCAATGTTAGATGAAGAAGCAGATTCAGCTCTATTTGCATGCATGGTTTCTAATCTCTATAACTATAGTGATGAAGAGATTGCCAAGGCAAAGATACGACTTGGTTCAATCAAAGCGGTCGCCAAAGAGTTTGGTATCTATGATGATTTACAGATGTATAAAGAAATTGCAGATACCTATGGTATTCCAAGAATGTTATCAGAACTTGCAAATCATAATACGTACTTTAATCGTCTAAATATCAGTCAACAGTCAAATTTTGATTATCTGTTTGAAATGACAGTATCTGCGAAGTATAACTCTGTAGCGGAATTCTTAAATGCATTAAAAGCAGTTGAAGATGAAGTGTCCAATGAAGCAGTCTCAAAAGGCTCGGCAGATGATATCGTTACTGTCACAACAATTCACCACTCAAAGGGATTGCAGTATAAGTATGTATTCCTATGGAGTAATGCAACAAATCAGTTTAGAGATAGTGCAGAAGCTGTCAATGTCGATGATGATTTATATTTAGGATTAAACTTCTTATGTACAAATCCATATCGTGCAAAACGAAAGACAATCCATAAACGTGCGATTGAGTACAAAGCAAACCTTGAGGATGCGGAAGAATTTATTCGTATTTTATATGTCGCGGTTACACGTGCGGTACGTAGACTATATATCGTAGACGCATTACCAAAACCAATCCCATATCGTGGGAAGAAATTCATGCTAGGTGATTTACTTATCCGTAATGGTATGTCTGGATTGATTCTTAGTACAATGGCAAATGAACCAATTATGAAACAGGTTGATATTGATCCATCATGGAATGTATTCCTACAGCATAAAGAAACAGAGACGGTTGCAGAACTTCCACACTATGGATATACAAGTATAGAAGAGAAGGAAGTATTAACCCCAAGTTCTACTGAGTTTGGTAGTAGTTTACCAGCATTAGACCTAACAGAAACAAATGCTGGAAGAGAATATGGCACACGCATTCATGCATGTTTTGAACAACTACCATCAAGATTATTTAATGAAGATGATTTAGTATTCTTAAATCTCTCTTCAACAGAACGAAAACATCTATTGGCATTCGGTGATTCAGAGATTTATCACCAGGCGGCAGAAGGTGAAATTCATCATGAGTATCCTTTCTATGTACAAACAGAAAAAGAAAAGATACATGGTATTATGGACTTTGTGTCAATCTTAGAAGATAGAATAATTCTGATTGATTTTAAAACAGATAATGCAGAATTATCTAAGATTAAATCATTGTATACAGAACAAATCAACACATATAGAAAAGCATTACAGTTGATTTACCCAAATAAAAAAATTGATGCGTATGCATGGTCTGTACATCATGATCAAGCAATCAACATTGAATAAGAAAAAGATGGAGAATATTGTAATCTCCATCTTTACTTTTATAGGATTAATTAGATTCTGTTGTAGAATTCTTCTTTGTGATTTCTTCTGGTTTTGCGGCCAAAATAATGTTTGTTCTAAAGAGGTCTCCATCAATAACGATGTTGAAGTGACCGTTTTGTAGGTTTACCAAGTTCTCTACAATATTAAGACCTAGACCACTACCTTCGCTATGACGAGATTCATCACCACGAACAAATCGCTGGGTTAACTCTTCGGCAGAAATGTTGAGAGCTTCACGACTGACATTCTTAATCGAAATCATGATGTTGTTATCGATTGTGCGAATACTATTGATATAGACTCTGGTTTCTGGTTGAGCATATTTTACTAAGTTAGAGAATAAATTAGAGAATACACGCCACAAGAGTCGTCCATCAGCCATGACTGAACGAGCATTATCTGGAATATTTGTCACAATCTCTAGTTTACAAGCTTCGAAACGATCAGAGTATTCACCGATAGCTTGTTCTAATAATTCATGTAAGTCATTCGGCATAATATTAACGGTAATATTACCAGTACTTGCCTTAGAGGCTTCAATGAGGTCTTCTGTTAATTTTTGAAGACGTTTTGACTGTTTCTCTAATACTGCTAGGTATTTTTTAGCTTGTTCTGAATCTTCCACATTTTGTAAAAGATGAACATAGTTAATAATTGAAGTAAGAGGTGTCTTAATATCATGACTGACATTTGTAATCAATTCATTCTGCAAATGTTCAGCACGAATGGATTTTCTAGCGGCTGCTTCCGCAAAGTCTTTGATTTTGTATAGGTCTTTCGCTTGTACTTTAAAGAAATTAGATAACTTTGAAGTACTAAATGAGAAATCAGTTTCTCCATTTGCGAACTTATGAATAGCCTTCTTTAAGAGTACCGACTCATATGCACGCCAGAATAGGGCATATGATGCGATAAATAAGAAGATACCTAGCAATACATATAACTGGAGTTGTACTAGGAAGTAGAATACTACCCAGAATACGAAGGAACCTAATAAGAAAGCAGGGAAATATCCTCCAATCTGTAGAAGGTTTGAGAGAATCGTTCCAATATAGTAGATTAATGTATTCTTATACCAATTACCATATTTGATTCGTGTTGCAAGGCTTAAGAAGAACAACAATGTAAATTGTAAGAATGGGATTACACCACCAACAATTACCATCATGTACTTAATGATACTAGCTTTCGCAAAACCGTAATAATATCCTTGTTGGTAGAAGTTGATTGCGATATCAGGGAAGCCATGATTATAGACATAGTAACTAGCATATGTCCAAACAACTAAGACAACAAAGGCAAAGACATCGAGTGGAATCTTATCAATCCATGATAAAGTAATTCCTGGTTTATCATCTACATGGCCTGATCCATAGAATAGGAATACGACAGAACCAATGAGGGTGATGATACTTAAAAATTCAATCGGGAATACAATGTAGCGGAATTTATACTGAATATTATAAACTGTATCACAATAGTAGAAGTCATCTCTTGCGCTTAAATCTTTCGCAAGGGCATACTCAATCCGATAGGTCGGTTCGCTATTTTTATCAATGTAATCCTGGAAATAGCCATCAGAAGTATCGCCATAGAAATAGGCAGTACCTTGTAATGTAGATTCTTCAACATCAAAATTTTTATAGATTAACTGATTCGTAGCAACTTCATAGATTTCTACCGCAAGATTAGAGTTTTCACGATCGAAACTTCGATTTGGATCACCAATATAAAATGAATCGATACTTAATGCATATAAAACATAGTTATTGGCTGTGGCTGCTGCACGTGCTTTTGCGTCCGCAGTATCACTATATCTGGAAATTCCATCATAGGCTCCAGCAGTAGATAAGTACGCAATCGCATTCATACCAATTAAATCTAGTGTAGCCGCAAGCGCAAAAAGAAGGAAAGCAATCACTTTCCATAGATAACTTGAACGTAATCTTTTTTTACTGCACTCTTTCATGACTATCCTCCATCTTATAGCCTTGTCCCCAAACTACTTTGATATATCTTGGCTCAGATGGATCAATCTCAATCTTTTCACGTAAGTGACGGATATGAACAGCGATAACAGATTCACTACCAATTGGTTCATCATTCCATACATTTTTATAAATTTCAGAGGAAGTAAATACTTTTCCTGGTTGTTTCATCAACATCTTTAAAATACCAAATTCCATTGGTGTTAGTGCAACTTCGTTATCATCAACAGTTACTTTCTTTGTGGAGTCATCTAGAACGATTCCACCAATCACAAGCTCGTTCGTATCAGCACTAACACCACCGAGTTGGTGATATCTTCTTAACTGTGAGTTAATACGTGCTAAGACTTCAGATGGATTGAAAGGTTTTGTGATATAGTCATCTGCGCCGCCGTTTAATCCTTCAACCTTATCATTATCTTCGCTCTTTGCAGTTAGTAAGATAATCGGGATATTTGTAAGTTTACGAATTTCTTCAGTGGCTTTAATGCCATCCATGATAGGCATCATAATATCCATTAATACTAAATCCACATCTTCTGCTTTGACAATATCAACTGCATCTTTTCCATTTCGAGCTGTTAATAAACGATACTCATCTTTGGATAAATAGATTTTAAGGGCTTCTAAAATATCAATATCGTCATCCACAATTAAAATTGTATGTGTTGTTTTCATATGTTCCTCACGATTTCTACAATACAAAATGTATCACAAAGAAAAAATAAATCCACTATTTATCGTATTTTTAGTGTTAAACTAGGCGTTTTTGGTATCCTCCAGATACAGAAACACGTGTATGAGCAATTACAAAGGCATTTGGATCAAGTTTTCGAATCTCTCTTTGAACGGAAGAAACCTCACTTTTTGCGACAATTGTGACGAGTACTTCTGTGTGATTGTTGGTATAAGCACCTTTACCATCCCAACAAGTAACACCTCTTGCGTATTCATGCATGATCATCTGTTTTACTTCAGGCACATGTGTGAAAATCATTAACTCAACTTCAATATTTTGATAATGCCAACGATCAATTGTCACAGAGAATACAACAATATAGATAATCGAATATAGTGCAGTTGATACATCAAATAATATTGCCATTAATGTATAGAGAATAATATTGTAAATGACATTAAAGATTCCTACAGAAATCTTCTTTGACTTATGACTGAGATATAGACCTAATAAATCTAGACCTCCTGCACTTGCGCTATTGGTTAGTATCAATCCACATCCAACTCCACCTAGTAGTCCAGCGATGACAATACATGCAAGTTTATCATCGAGGATAGGTGCAGTAGGGGCGATGATATATGTAAAGATAATTGTTTGTAAGGCAACAGATAATATGGTTCCTACAACCATGCGTTTTTTCATCTTCTTTAAAGCCAGAAGAAAGAGTGGAATATTAAATGCAAGGTTGATAATGCCCGCAGTATCTACGTTTTGAACATTTGAAAAGAATAATGTACGTAACATCTGAGCTGTACCAGGAACTCCACCAGAGTAAAGCTTTAAAGGTACTAAGAAGAAGTTAACTGATAATGCGTATAAGGATGATCCTATTAAGATAAGAAGGATATTTAGGGGTGTAACTTTTTTGGGTTTTACATAGATTTCTTGAGACATATGATGTTCCTCTTTTTCACTAACATAATCATAAAGAAAAAGATGGTATTTTCATACCATCCGAAGGGATAAATTTTAGTAATTTTCCTTCTTAACTTCGAAGAAGCTTTCCTTGTAGCTGCAGAGTGGGCAAATCTTAGGAGCCTTCTTGGACTCAATTGTATAACCACAGATTTCGCACTGCCATACTACTGGCTCGTCCTTTTCGAATACTTGTGAGTTTAAGACATTAGCCTTTAACTTCTCGTATCTTTCTTCGTGGTCCTTTTCAACCTTAGCTACCATGTCCATCTGAGCTGCGATACGTGTGAATCCTTCTTCACGAGCTTCTGCAGCCATTCTCTTGTACATGTCTGTCCACTCGTAGTTTTCACCATCAGCACCCATCTGTAAGCATTCATGAGTTGTTGGGATAGCGCCACCGCATAATGCGATGAACCACTGCTTAGCGTGTTCCTGTTCGTTACGTGCTGTTTCTAAGAAGATGTTTGCGATTTGTTCGTAACCTTCTTCACGAGCCTTTTCAGCGAAGAAAGTGTACTTGTTGCGAGCCATTGACTCGCCAGCGAATGCATCATTTAAATTCTTTTCAGTTTTTGAACCCTTTAATTCCATTGCTTGTGTCCTCCTCATTTAGACAATCTTTGCAAATTCCCTCAAAAATAGTGACATGACTGAATACTTTTCCACCGGTGAATTTTTCTACCTTTTCATCTGGGCAAGAATCATAAGGCATTTCACCAAGATCGATCATCTTTCCGCATTTTGTGCAACGTAAGTGATCGTGTGGAGCAGGATTACCATCATAGAAGTTGTAGCCTTCACCTGTATACTTACGAATTACACCTTCTTGGACGAGAAGATTGAGATTGCGATATACAGTCGCTAAACCAATGCCGGTCTCCTTTTGATCCAAAGCAGACTTAACTTCTTCCGCAGTCATATGCGTTCCAATTCCTTGAATAATATTTAATATTTCTTGTTTTTGATAAGTCTGTCTTCTTTTCATAATCACCACTTATTGAGAACCATTATCATTATAGAATGATTTATTTTGAATTCAACACCTTTGCTCAAAGAAGTTTGTGATTTTTTCGCATGTTAGAAATAACTAACCTGAAAATCTTTCATTTTTTGTGAAAGTTAGACACATTTACACAATAAAAACGGCATTTTCAGCCGTTTTTAAGAGAGTGGGTCAAGGATTGTATAGCCTTCTTCCTTACATTGTTCGATTGTTTCTGCGTTTGCGACAATGCAAGATGTTGGATTTTGTAATGCCTTTTCAAAGAGTTCTACGTATCTTGCAAGATCTTCTCTTGTCATAGAAAGAATTTTCTTACGTGCAGCACATAAGTTTTCGTATGTGGTGTTACGGAAGTAACGAATATCTGCTAGACGTACTTTCGCAGCTGGTGGTAAGAGTGGCTCTGCAGCCGCAATTGTACCGATGATATAACCTGCTACATCAGTATGTTCATCTTCTGCAAGTTGCTTGATACGTTTGTAAATGTCTTGGTAGACTTCGATAGAATAAAGAGGACTTGGGTCGCGATAGGAGTATGCAGCGATATTTCCATTTGGATTTGCACTAAAGCCTGTACCATATGCGTTACCTTTCACACGTACTTCGGTCCATAGATAATCGTAGGTCAATAGATGAGCGATTACCTGCAAGCATGGATCGTATTCAAAGTCGAAGGATTTGATGTTAGTACCTGCAGCAGAGTAGGAGATACCTGCTGGAATTTGAAGTGCTTCTTTTGGCTCTTGTAAGAGTGGGTAGTGTACAACGTTACCCTGTGCTTCAATGCGATTGATACCAGCGATGAATTCTTCTACAACATCCAGATGATCACCAGTTACACTCGCAATCAAGCGGTCTTTAGAGAATAATACTTCCTTATACATCTCAAACTCATTGATGACTTCATCGATCATCTCATCGTAGTTATCTTCTAACTTCTTACTGAATAATGCATTTTCATATCCACCGATGTATTCACGGAATACACCTTCTGCACTATGGTGTGCAGATACACGACGCATTGCGAAGGAATGTCCATTCATAATAATGGATTGTCTAGCACCTTCGTTACCTTGTTTTAGGATAGGTAAGATTTCTTCCTTTGTAAACTTCGTATCTTTGATTACTTCTAAGATAAGTGGTACAACCTTATCTACATTTCTTTCAAGTACAGAACATGATACCGCAAGGACTGGAATGCATGCATCCGAACGGTTATCTGGTGAATATACGTCTGTAACAATATTCAATGACCCAAGGTCTTTGCGTACAGCACGTTGTAACTGGCGAACTGTCTTCTTTGTAGTTGGTAAGTTCATGAGTAAATCAGTAAATAAACCAACTGCAGGTAAATGCTTGATTGTAATTCCTGCAAGTGAGAAGTAGAAGAAGAGGTATACAATACCTGATTCTTGTGCAGGGTGAACCAGTGTCTTAACAGACTGCACTTTTTCAATTTGTAGTGGTAAATCTTCTGGCTTTTCATCAATCTCTGAAAGATGAATCTTTGGTAGGGTATCTAATTGTTCCTTTGTATCAGTGGATTGTTGCCAGAGGTCTAGTGCCTTATTTTGTTCGATATACTTTAGAACATTCTCTTCACTAGAAGCTTTAATATCTGCTAGACGCTTCTTTTCATCTGCGATACGCTCAGCTCCCATTGTTGTAGATGGTACAACTGTAAGAGAGTTTAGATGTTCCTCATCCAATAAGAAGGATGATAATAGTTCCTCGAAATATCCTTGTTCAATCTTCTCACGTAAGATATCGAATATCTTTCCATTGGATAATGGTTCTGCTGGATCACCACCATATAACCAACTATCCATTGCACGTTGTCCATACATTAAACCTGCTGGTTCATGACTTTCACGGTAACGGAATTCCATCTGATTGATTGTGGCGTGTAATTCTTCATGGTCTAGTCCATTCTTAACAAGCTCGCTTGTGGTAGAGCGTAATGTTTCGCGGATAGCGTCATACTTTTCTGCGTCTGTATTACGAATGGTTAAGACGAGCCATGGTTGTTGGATGCCATCATATAAGTCTAAGTCCACATCTTCGCCGAGCTTGTTATCGAGGATAGCCTTCTTTAGTGGTGATTCATTGTTAGCCACAAGTGTGGAAGATAGTGCAGACCATGCGATATTCTGTACATAAGAGTCGTATGTAGAAATAATCTTTGCAAAAGAGATATGAGAGCGATTTTCGGTAGGTTCATTTTCACTGACCTCGTAAAAGATACGATTGTGTACAGCTGGTAGAACCTTCTGCATAGGTATTGCAAAATCCATCTCTTCCTTTTGATAATTAACAAAATATTCTTCATGGATAAAGCGAAGTACTTCATCGATATCTAAGTTACCATCTACCCAAATACGTGCGTTGGATGGATGATAGAACTTTTGGTGTGTTTCAATAAATTGTTCGTATGTTAAATCTGTAATGTAGCGTGGGTCACCACCAGATACATACTTATAGCAGTTATCAGGGAATAACATACGATTGAGTTCATCTACGATTGTCTCATCTACAGAGGAGAAGGCACCCTTCATCTCGTTGAGTACTACACCACTGTATTCCATCTCTTCATTTACATCGTGTATCTGATAATGCCAGCCTTCTTGTAAGAAGATATTTGGATTCGTATAGATTGCTGGTTGGAATACCGCATCCATATAAACAGAGATGAGGTTCATGTAGTCTTTGTTGTTGCGGCTACTTACCGGATACATTGTCTTATCTGGATACGTAAAGGCATTTAAGAATGTTTGTAAACTACTCTTTAATAGTTCTACAAATGGTTCGCGTACAGGATATTTCTTAGAACCATTTAAAACACTGTGTTCTAGAATGTGGAAAACACCTGTATCGTTATCAGGGATTGTTTTAAAAGTAATCGCAAAAGTTTTGTTGTTGTCATCACGTTTTAACCAGCAGAGTTCTGCGTTTGTTTGTTCGTGACGGAACATATATAAAGTTCCTTTTGCGTCTTCAATATCTTTGATCTGCTCAAGGACAAATCCGTGTAGCTTGTTGTTTAGTTCTAAATTCATAGGGAACCTCCATACCTGTTAATCATACATCATTATTGTATAGAATCAGAAAAAAAGATGCTCGTAAGCATCTTTAGTCAATAATTTGATTGATGACAATTTCTGCACGTCCTAGGTTGATATGATCTCCCTCGTGGATACGAGCCTTACCAAGTGGTGGTAGTTTAATTCCGTTTAGGTATGTTCCGTTATGTTCGGAAACATCTGCTAAATAGAATGTATCACTTTCAATCAATATGCGTGCATGTTTGCGGCTGATTGCTGGTTCGTTGATGACAAGGTCACAACTTGTGGCTTCACGACCAATCAAGCATGGTAATGTACTGATTGTATGATCTTTTGCTTGTCCTGCTACTTTGATTGTAACGAGAATCTTAGGATCAGCATCATCTAGGTTTGTTGTAGAGAAGATTTCTTCAAATAATGTTGCGGAATCATCATTATTCTTTTCGCGAATTGGTGTATCTAATGAATCAACCTTTAGTGGACTGATTGTTGGAGATACTGGTGTCACAGGTCTTTCTAGATCAGTAAGAACTGTAGTCGCAGCGAGCTTATCTTCTTCGTTCTGCTTTGGTTGTTGTACTGGTTCTGGTTTTGGAGCGACTGGTGTAGCTTGTACAGCTTTCTTAGCCTGTGGCTTTTTTGTTGTACTAATATCATTCCCATCCGCATCTACATAATATGTATTTTTCTTAAATGCCAAATAGATAACAGCTAGAAGTAGAACAACGTTTGTACCTACTAGGCCCATGATAATCAATTTGACAATTGTTGGATCACTTAGCATAAATTACTCCTCTTATTAATATAGTTAACCTTATAATACAACAAACATTACATTTTTTCACGTTCACTTACATTGTCTGTCATTTCAACGATTGGTGAAGGGCGTGATAATTGTGTCTCTGCGTAAATATCTTCTTCTGTTGGTGGGACGATAGGAATATCATTCTTAGACTCGAAGCGTATTGTACGATATACTACGATATCTAAGATGATAACGAAGATAAAGAAGATAATAAGTCCAATGTCTGATTCAACCATGAGTGTTGCGTCAAAGATTGTATGAAGTAATACCGCAAATGCATAAGCTGCTTTTAGATTGAGTGCCTTTGCGTCTGGGTTATTGACAGCTTCAGATACTTTAGCGTGACCGTAGTATAAGCCCATGTATACCGCAAAACTCATGTGTCCTGGAATTGTGAGAAGTGCACGCTGTAAAGCGACGCCTGTACCATAATTAAATACATAGAAGACGTTTTCTAATGCCGCAAATCCAAGTGATACAAATACAGCGTATACAATACCGTCAAAACGGTAGTTAAATTCTTTGTCTTTCCAAGTAAATATATAGAGGAAGAAGAACTTCGCACCTTCTTCAATGAGACCGACAAAGATTGCAGTTAGAACACCATAGTTTACTCTTGTGGCAGACACTACATTTTCTAATAAATAGATGACAACAGCTTCGGCTATCATTTCTAATATAATTGCGATTGGTACAGAGAGTAGACCACCAATAATACACTTTAGTAATAAGAGTGGTGGTTCTTTTTCTTTATCATCATTGCGATAGATATAAATCATGAAGAAGATTGCAGGAAAAATCGCAATCGCAAGATAGAACAGTGTTTGTTCTAATGATAATTGACTATATTGATTATACATTCGTTAGCACACACCTTTCTGATCAGTTTTACCATGAACTAAATCATAGATCTGATTTTTTGAGATACCTGTCTGTTTAGCAACTTCTTTGATTGCGGCACTTGTAGACATTCCACTTTCAATAGAAGTATTTACCATATTGAGAATCTGCCCCATATCGATATCTTTTTCATAGTCATCTTGATTGCCTTCAATCACAACAACCATTTCACCTTTTAATTCTGAGGCAATTGGCAGGATCTCAGAAATTGTACCACGGATGAATTCTTCATGTACTTTTGTTAATTCACGAGCGATACAGATATGACGATCACCTAATACATCTAAGCAACTTTGAAGCATCTTCTCTATGCGATGTGGTGCTTCATACATAATGAGGGTCATTGGATATGACTGGTAAAGACGTAGTTTCTTAACACAATCATGTGTGGAAGGTGGCAAGAAACCAATGAAGATAAACGGTTGCGCAATTAATCCAGATGCAACAAGCGCATTCAAGAAAGCACTGCAGCCTGAAATTGGCACAACATTATATCCAAGTGCTGTCACTTCACTTACAACTCTTTGTCCTGGATCATTAATTAATGGATATCCAGCATCAGATATTAAGGCAACGTTATTTCCTTGTGATAGTAAGTTGATAATGCCTTTTGTACTAGATGCTTCATTAAAGTTCTGATAAGCAATCAATCGTTTTGAAATACCAAAATGCTTTAGTAACTGTCCACTATTACGGGTATCTTCACATGCGATTACATCAACGCTATTTAAGACATCGATAGCACGTGGAGTCATCTCATTGAGATTTCCAATTGGGGTAGGTACTAAATAGAGTGTTGGTTTTTCATTTTCGAAGGATTTTTGGCGGTTCATGCGTTATCGCCCTCATCTTTTTTCTTACGTCCAAACGTACGCACAGTTACATTCTTACGTCCAGCTGTATTCTTTTCCACATTTGTACGTGGTTGATTTTGCTTGTTTGAATGATTTTTGTTTGGCTTCTTATTGTTGTTATTGTTTGGACGGTTGTTTTGTGGTTTCGATGCTTCAACCTTTACTGTTGGTAAGTCTGTGGATACATGTACAGCCTTATCTTTATTTACTGGTGCAGCTACACCTTCATGAACAGTTGTACGATGTACTGGTTTATCACTCTTCTGGTTGTTGTTCTGTTGAACAAAGCCTTTACGTGGGATTGCTTTCTCACGTAAGTTTTCCAGGGAAATAAAGAGCACTTGTTCGCGGTTTTCTAACTTCGCTTCCTGTTTCATGACATTCATGTTTGTCAGACGATAAATCATACCGTCATATTCAACTTGAGAACCCATCTTAGGCAGTCCAGCTGTTAGTTCCTTATAGTCATTTTCTTCGTACTTCAAGCAGCACATTAACTTACCGCACATACCTGAGAGTTTCTCTACGTTTAGGGCAAGCTGTTGTGTCTTAGCCATATTAATGGAAATGACATCAAAGTGATTCTTAAATCGGCTGCAGCATGTTTCCATACCACACATACCAATACCACCGACCATCTTGGCCTTATCACGTTCACCAATCTGACGTAATTCAATACGGCAGTGTAGACGTGTTCCTAGAACCTTTAAAAGTTCGCGGAAATCGACACGTTGGTCAGCGAGATATACAAATAGAACCTTTGAGCGATCAAGTGTATATTGTGCGCTCATTAGATTCATATCAAGATTTAAACTTTGAATTTCTTCGTTACAGATACGATACGCTTCACTTTCCGCAATGGCATTTTCAGCGTACATCTTTTGGTCTTTCTCTGTAGCGATACGAATAATTGGTTTTGTTGGCATATGTAGATTATATCTATCAATAGATAGAGCATCTGCATCTACCTCACCCATTTCAATTCCTTGTGCTGTTTCTACAACAACCCAGCTTCCTTTTTTGATATCTGCAGTATCGCAGCCAAAAGAATACGGTTTTGTAGCATTCTTAAATCGTACAGCAACGGAATAGTCATATTTCACTGTCGGTTGTTCCTGTTCTTGGTGCATTGGACAACCGCATGAACCGTGTTCACATTCCATGTTCATGGTTGAATTCCTCCAATCTATAGAAGGTTTGATCCATTAATAGATTTAAATCAATAAATCGATTAATCTTATCTTTTTGTTCTTGTAAGATAATGATCAATTCTCCATATTCTTTTTGTTTGTGTAATTCTTGTTGTAATAATTCTTTGTACCAATGTGGTCCTTCAATATGCTTGCATACAACATCATGTGCAAATAATGACATGAGGTCGAAGAAGCCGTTGAGTAATAAAATATTTTCTTTCTTTGCTTTTGCACTGTCTTTTTCGCTTGAACGATAGGAGATATCATAATCTACCAATAATTCTTCGCGACTTCCTTCAAGATTGAAGTATTGTTTGAACATCATCTTGCAGGTTTCAAAGATAGAACTGTCCGCATATTCCTTCATCTGTTTAATATCTTTTACGAGATGAGAGATAAAGTAAGCATCTACATCTTGTACTCCAACTTCTTTCGCTTTGGAAAGTAGGTAGTCTTCTGATAATGGTGAGAAAGGAATTAGCGTACAGCGTGAAACGATAGTAGGTAAGATACGGTCAATGTTGTCTGTTGTAAGAATTGCGACAACACCAGATGCTGGCTCTTCCAAAAACTTTAACATACTGTTTTGTGCAGAGATACTTGCGTTCTCTACGTTTTCTAGAATGTATACACGAGAGCCATCTCCATCTTCTAATGCAGTCTTTGAGAATTTCTCTTGGATTGCATCTACATCATCCTTGGAGATTGCACTCTTAGAGCCATCTAATAAAACCATGTCCGCATACAAGCCTTCTTCTACACGTCGGCATGTATTGCATTCTTCACAAGCAACTCCTTGGTGTTGCTCACAAAAGATACTCTTTGTAAGTAAAAGAGCAGCTTCATGTTTTAGGGTTCCATAAGGACCGGATAAAAGATAAGCATTCGCAACTCTATGATTCATGCATGCATTTTCTAACGCATGATAAAACAGAGGTTGTTGTTGCTGTAACTCATCCTTGCGCATCTAATAATCCTTTCACGATTTCATAAGACTTTTGAATCACAGTGTCGACATCTGCTGTCGCATCCACGATAATCATACGGTCAGCATATTTCTCAATCACCTTTTGATAACCTTCGTGAACACGCTCGTGGAATTCAACACTTTCTTGATCAAGTCTATCCAAAACTTCTCTTCCTTTACGGATGCGCTTTAAACCTGTTTCTGCATCAATCTGTAGGAAGATAGTCTTATCAGGCATATGGTTTTCAATCGCAAATTGGTTGATTTCATAAACTTCATCCATGCCAATCTCACGACCACAACCTTGATACGCTAGGGAACTATCCACGAAACGGTCACTGATGACATGTACACCTTGTGCAAGGACAGGTAAAACCTTATCGACAAGATGCTGTCTTCTGCTTGCGGCATATAGTAACGCTTCTGTTCTAGCATCCATCTCTGTATTCTTAGGGTCTAAGATCACTTGACGAATCTGTTCGGCAATATTAGAACCACCTGGTTCTCTTGTATAACGTACCTGATATCCATCTGCTTCTAACATCTTTGTTACGGCAGTACTTACGGTTGTCTTACCGCTTCCATCAGGTCCTTCAAATGTAATAAATAATCCAGTTTTCATAACCTTTATTATACCATTCTTCTACTGCCCTGCATATACGCTCAACTGAGCAGATAAACGAAAAAGTCGCCAATAAAGCGACTCTTTGTTACTTT
>NZ_CAUVCV010000012.1:0-45084 GCF_963550625.1 uncultured Solobacterium sp. | reverse complement strand
CCATGGGATTTTATTGCGTGTTTTTTGAAAACCCCACGCTATTTTAAATTACCAAGAAAAACACAGTAAACGACTTACTGTGTTTTAGAGTTTTAATTATTCACCCTTTTCAAGAGCTAGTGTTCTAGTTGTTAAATCACAAACCTCAGCTGGTCCATAGTACTGAATCGCACCTGGGTATGTGTAGCATGTTTCCTTAGCCCACTGTTCTCTGTGTGCTTCGAAGAACTTGAATGGCTTACCATCGAGTTCAACAAGAGCCTTTCTGATTACCGGCTTATCTTCACCATGTCTTCTTTCGATGTTCATCATCTTTGTGATTGGCATACCACCAGCTACCCATTCATCAGCTGACTTAGATAGGTTAGAAACCTTTGATAGATATCCATTGTAACCATATTGGATTAACATGAATGCATTGTAACCTAATGAATAGCAGTAGTCTGCATCGAAGTTAGATGGGAATGCACATCTTCCTTCATAACCGAAGAAGTGGTGTAATGCATTAAACTTACCCTTGTAAGTACCTGCAGCCTTTCTCTCTTCTAACTTAGCTTTCACGATAGCAGAGAATAACTTCTCAGATTCAATGAGAGATACCTGTACGTTTCCGTGTGGGTCTCTTTCTAAGAATAACTGCTGCTGGATTCCTTCTGGAAGAATTGCGAATACTGCCATTGCTTCCTGAGATAATCCTTTTTCAATAAATGCATACTTTTCTTTCCAGTTTGGTAAAGCATTGAATGTTTCTGCCTTACTACCAGCAAGTAATTCGTTGATTTCAGCGATTAATGCAGAGAACTCTGGAACGAATTCAACAACACCTTCAGGGATAATTGCTACACCGAAGTTCATACCCTTAGCAGCTCTAGCTTCTACAGAATCAGCGATATAGTCTGCAATCTGTGATAAGGACATCTTCTTTTCCGCAACTTCTTCAGAAATCAAGCAAACGTTTGGTTGTGTCTGTAATGCACATTCCAAAGCAACATGAGAAGCGGAACGTCCCATTACCTTAACGAAATGCCAGTACTTCTTAGCAGAGTTAGCATCTCTTTCAATGTTACCGATAACTTCACTATATGTCTTAGTAGCTGTATCGAAACCGAATGAACATTCAATATCTTCATTCTTTAAGTCACCATCGATTGTCTTAGGGCAACCAATTACCTGTACACCAGCATCATGAGCTGCGAAGTACTCAGCTAAAACAGCAGCGTTTGTATTAGAGTCATCACCACCGATAATAACAATCGCTGTGATACCGTGCTTCTTACAAACTTCAGCCGCAACTGCAAACTGCTCTTCTGTTTCAAGTTTTGTTCTACCAGAACCGATGATATCAAATCCACCAGTATTTCTATACTGATCGATATAAGCATCATCGAAAATTAAATAATCATCTTCAAGTAATCCACTTGGACCCTTCTTAAATCCATATAATACATTTTCTGGATTAGTTGCCTTTAAAGCATCGTATAGACCGCACACTACGTTGTGTCCACCAGGTGCCTGTCCACCAGAAAGGATAACACCTACAACCTGTTTCTTCGCTACGGATGTATTCTGTCCCTTTTGGAATGTGATTTCCTTCTTACCATAAGTATTTGGGAATAAAGCCTTGATCTTTTCCTGATCAGCAACGCTTGTTGTCTCTTCCCCTTCCAAAACTGAAATCTCAGAGATACCGTTTCTTAGCATCTTTGGAAGCTTTGGTGCATACTGATATCTAGCTTTTTGTAGTGGTGATAAATCTGTCATATTTTTACTCCTTTTCGATTTAAACCTCATTACTAGAATACCACAACTTTTTTGAAATAAACATACAGAAGATTTGCTTGTTTTCTTGGGATTCGAGCATGATTTTAAAAATTGAATACTGATATAAAACATCGCTATTACGCGATGTCTTAAAGATTTATATTTGCTTTTGAATATACCTTACAACTTTTGTTAGTTTACTCTTCTTCCACTTTCCATCTTCAGCCGTTTTGGCAAGTGGATAGATAATTTGAAAGTCTAATGCTTCTCCTTCTACACGTCCACTACGTTTAGGATTCAAGAAGTTTTCTTCCCATTTTTGTTCATTTGCATTTTGATATTCTTTTGGATTCAAGTAAACCAACTGTCGTTTATACGCAGAAACCATCATCTTAGCCGCAAGTGCTTCTAAGTTTCTATACTCTTCTTCTTGCACATCCACAAAGATATCAGGCAATTTTGCAGTACGCACATGTTCTAACTCGCGATTGATACGAATACCGCAAGCATCCCAAGTAAACTTCTTTTCAGTAAAGTTGATTTTAACTAAGATACCATGCTCTGTATTGTATTGTGCACGTTGATAATCTGTATCAAAGATAAAATTTCCAAGGGAATAGAAAATTACTTTTTCCCCTACAGTCTCATAATTCATTGGTACATGCGGATGATGCGCTACCACAATATCTGCACCCATCTCTAAGAATCGATGATAACGGTCTCTTGTATAAGAAGAAGGTAATGATGTAAACTCCTCACCACCATGGCAAACAATTACACACCAACGGCAAGTCTTTTTGATTTCATCAATGTTTTTCTGAATGCGCTCCATATCATTCCAAAGAAGACATCCAGCTCGATTCGTATCAGCCGGTTTGCAGCCTCGACGATATCCAACACTGAATAAACCAATCCCACCAGCTTCATCAAATAATAAAGGTCTAGCAGCTTCTTCAATATTCATTCCTGCCCCAACTGTTTGAACGTGATTCTCTTTAGCAAGTTTTAAAGTTTGTGCTACGCCTTCTTCACCAGCATCTAAGATATGATTGTTACATAAACTCCACACATCTGCATGCATGTTATTCAATACTTTAATTGCCTTTGGATTCATTGCATGAATGAGTTGTTTAACACCAGATGTATCATCCTGTGGTGGCAAGTCAATGAGTGCCCCTTCCACATTTGCCACAACATGGTCACCACTATGCAAAAAGCGCAAAACGCCATCTGTAATCAGATGTCTATCTTCCCATTTTTTATCCATGTATTTATCAAAGCCAATATCACCTGTAAATACAAATGAACTCTTCTTTTTCATCTCATCACCACGTTACTTATCTTTGACATCATAGTATAAGTTTAGTTCACTTTCAATTCTAATCCATCATTAACAGATTGTTCATCTCAAATTGTAATTGTTGCAAAGATACTATTATGCCCTTTGATTACCTCAAAGCCTGCTTCTTCATAGATTTTAATTTCTTCCTTCGCGTTTACATCCACTAAGGTCATCATTGTATTTGTTCCATTCATTTGAATGGCTTTTGATAAGAGTGCTTGTTCATACCCTAAGTTTTGATACTCAGGTAAAATAAATAAACTATACGGTTCATTTTGTTTATATGTATATGTAACATCTAAATATCCAATTAGTTGTTCGTGATTGATTGCCAAGAATACTCTAAAACGATCAAATGCAGATAACACCTTCTCTGCTGTCCAGTAAGTTTCCTTAACGTGCATATCAATATATGCCTGTTTCCACTGTTCAGTATAGAGTTGTATATCTAACGGATATTGTTTATGCGATGGAAATCTAGCAATCATACGTTGCTGTTCACTTTCAAATTTTGCATCTTTTGAAATGAGTATATTCTTGAGCAAGACATTCTTAGGATTTATAACAAAGTCGCAACGATATCTTTTGTAATTTTTCTCCAAATATTGAAACAGCTTATTGTATGCATGTTTAGACTTTGATATACCAATGATCATTTCAATATATTTTTCGGTTGGTAAAATCAGTAATACGAATATCCCATCCGTATTACCACCATCAATATTTGCATATACATATTGGTCTTTTTTCTCAAAAGCACCATACAGATTGTTATTATCATACAGATAATGCGGATCTACATAGTTTTCATCACTACATATTTCATTGATGAATGCTTCATAACTATCCAAAGAAGTAATTTCTTCCAACATTTTTTTGGTACCTTTCTTTTATAGATCTCTATTTTCTAATGAATTCATGATCAACATTTTCGTTTGTATCATCCGAAATATATCTTTCAACACGCATGTGTAAATCATATTTATCACGCAACTTCGCAATCTCTAACATCATTGGCGATGTGTGATGAAAATCAATTGATTCTTGATCCTTCCAAGAATCAATTAACAATACCGTTTCATCATCATTTGCAGGATAGAAATATTCATAGCGTAAGTTTCCATTTTCTTCACGAATCTTCTTTGTTAATCCACTAGATTCCATCTCATTAGCAAACTTTCTTGCATTTCCATTGATACCTGTATAGTAAATATTGATTGTAATACTTACTATGTATCCTCTCTTGAATTCATTACAATCATTATACCTAAACTTCCCATATTATAAAAAGCATTTCAGAACTGAAATACTTTTTATAATATCTACTAATTTAAACGTAAGTGAATTACCATAGTTCGTTTTAATCTATCTGAAAAAAACATCACAATCTTGGATATCAGTTTTAATCCTCTGCATTGTTTCAAAGCATCTGCAAAGAATCCACTCACATTTACTGGCTTCGTGTTTGTATCTTTTGCGAATTCACATGGATTATCTACCGCAAAATACATCTCTGCATTCATATTTCCAGTTCTTCTAACAAATATATTTGCACGCTTTAATCCAATACTATCTGTCGCATCAAATACCATTTCACATTTTGGAATTCTTTTTTGTATTTGATGAATAAAATGAATAATTTTATCTTTTGTAAAATATTGAAATACACCTGCTAAAACAATCAATGTATGTTTAGAGGTATCTAAGTATTCAGCCCACTTCATCGAGAACATATCACAATCAATGAGTATCTCATTTTTACCATGACCAAGAAGTTTTTCTCTCACTGCAATTACATGTTCCAAATCTACTTCATAGAAGTTAGAAATATTATTTCTGATGCGGAAATATGCTGTTTCTAAACCTGCACCTAAAAACACAACATTGCATGCATGGTTGTTTTCTAAAAATGAAATAATCTTTTTATCAATCATCTGCTGTCTACAAACACTAGCCATATTGAAATACTCAAATGTATTCTGTGCAATTTTCTTTAGAGAGATATGGTTCTCAAGTAATAACGCTTTTTCATCATAGAAATAATTAGGGAATCTCTTAGATGCATATATTCTCGCATATAAAGGAATGTACAATGTATCTTCTACTCCTTGTAAGGAACTTGTATCATTCATAACTCTTTCCCTTTCCATGGAATACAACGGTTTACGCGTTGTCGATATTGGACATACTCTTTTCCATATAAATCTTCTAACCATTTTTCTTCCGTTAACTTCATTAATACAGTCATAAACCCCCAGTAGATGATTGGCAATACTAACAACACTAGATTTCCGTAAATCAATAAAACCCCTGTGCACACAAACATGAACGCACTATACACTGGATTTCTTACGTATGCATAGACACCAGTAGTTACCAATTCATTCTTTATGATATGTGCATCAAGTCGGTCAATAATAACAGCCTTCAACCATAGAGTGATTCCAATAATGAAACATAAAATACCAATTAGTACAAATATCAATCGTATATTAGTAAATGTAATGATAGGAATCATTCTTGTGGTAGAAAGAATGATACTGATGACTGTCATCAAAATAATAGTGATGACATACATTGGTCCAACACCCAAGATTGGTAGATGATTCTTTTTCATATTTTCCATCCTCCAATAATTAAAAAATTCTAGTTAGTTATATCTAACTAGAATTTTAGCACTTCTCATCAGTACGTTTCAATATTAATTAAAGGTATAGATATTATTTTTTCCTTGAAAGATCTTTATCCAAGGAATTCCAAACTTTATCTAATAGAGAATGGAACTGTTTGCCTTCTTCTTCACTCAAGCTAGATAGCAAGATAGATTCTGTTGATATCATTCCTTTTCTAGCATTCGTGATTGCCGCATATCCCTCATCTGTAAGAGTAATCACCTTTTCACGTTTATCCTTAGAATCAATGCGTTTTAATAAACCCTTTTTCTCCATACGCTTTACAAGTCCACTGGCCGTAGGTTGTGCAACATGCAGTGCATTTTGGATATCTTGCACGGTTTGATATCCATCTTTACTATGGTGGAAAGATTCAATAACCATCAGTTGAGATAATGTTAAACCTCCCTTTGCCAATAATAATTCAGTCCGCTTCTCTAACACATCACTGATCCAGTGTATATACTCACCGCAATCTATTTTTCTTGTCATGAGAAAATTTTATAGCACGCTATGTATATCGTCAATAGATATAAAATGCGTAAATAAAAAAAAGCTTTGAAACTTCTTTTTATTAATATTTTTTGCAAATCTACGACTTTTTATATTTTTTATAAATATTTATATACGTTAGTATTAACAGTAATAATCCAATGGTACTATCAAACAGAATTATATTACCACCCATTTTCATATCATTTAAACCTACAATTGTACCTAGCCAAAGAGGCAAAGAAAACACAATCCACATTATTCCATTTGCATGGTTATATGCACGAACATCTGTAATATCCTCTTCATGGACTGTATCACCCGCCCAAAACCACATAGGTTTCTTTCTGTTCCATGCGTATATTCCAATGCATGTACATAGAAGACTTGAAGGAATCATTATACTCAGCCATATTAGATTATCCATATCTATAACCCTCCTATCAGACTGTATTCCAGAAATCCAATGAATATATCTAAATATAATATACTATTTTTTCATAATAAACGGCAGAGATTTTATACTCCACCCTTAATCAATATTATTTATTATGAGATTTACTACGCTTATGAAAATCTTCATCGATGCGTTCTTTCCAATTCTCATTCACAAAGTTACATTTTCTTAATGTACCAATTACTTCACCAATAACCTCATAATTTAATGCAGTACCTGCACTATCACAGTTGAAATTAACTGCTCTACTTTCATCAATACCCATATAACTTGCGACATTAACAGCATCAATATTGGCACCCAAGAATATAAACTCCCAGCCATACTTTTCTTTTTGTAATTCTATTAGTTGTCTTACCTTGCCATAATCATAGCTATGACTAGAATTTTCCATGCCATCCGTTGTGATGACAAACATCGTATGCTCTGGAATATCTTCTTTACGCGCATATTTATGAATATTCATAATATGGCAAATCGCATTACCTACTGCATCTAGGAGTGCTGTAGATCCTCCTGTAACATAATCTTTCTCTGTCATTGGAAATATTTCTTTTACATCGACTCTATCGTGAATCACTTTACTTTTGTGATCAAACAGTATTGTGGAAATCAGGGCTTCCCCTTCCTCTTTCTTCTGTTTTTCAATCATTGCATTAAAGCCACCAATTGTATCGTTCTCTAATCCATGCATCGATCCACTACGATCCAAAATAAATACTAGTTCTGTTAAATTCTTTTTCATACACTTACCTCCTAAGGTGATTACCTTTTGTATGACTTAAGTGTATCTATATTTTTTGATGTAATGGTCGCTTACAAAGCGACATTTTTTATCCACCAATTAAACTTTGGTCAAACGCAAATAATGCTTCATTGATTTCATAGACATTATAATTACCCTGTTTCACAAAGTATTCGATAATCAAATCAAACTTACTAGAATGTGATAATGCAAACCCAGCCTTTGCAAGCATGTTTTGCATTTCCTCTAACGATAATTCTAGTGCTAAAGCGAATGCAATAACTGTAGGTTTAGACGGCTTATATAATTTATCAGAACGAATCTTTGAAAAGAGTTTTCTATCGATATTTGCTTTCTTGTAACACTCCGCATCACTCATACCACTCTCGTCAATTTTTCTTAATAACATTTCTGAAAAGCTTTCATCAATATCATTAAGCCACTCCGTTATTGATTTCTGTTCAGCAGAACTTAATGGTACTGACTCTTCTTTTAAACATGCATGCTCAAACTCTACAAATCTAGCTCTTTGCAAAAATAAAGAATCAGAATGTTCATCTACATATTGATCATCAATGTATGATTTGATATCAGAATATAATTTATCCCCTATTTCATATGATTTACGATCAAATATCACAAGATATACCATCATCTCATTATCTAAAAGAAACTTTCTAATCTGTTCAACTGCAACTCTTAATGCTTGCGCTTTTGGATACCCATAAATTCCAGAAGATATAAGTGGGAATGCTATAGATTTACAACCGTATTCATTTGCAAGATTTAGAGAAGCTATATAACATGATTCAAGTAATTTTTTTTCATTATGACTTCCATCAATCCAACGTGGCCCTACCGTATGGATAACATACGTGCATGGTAATTGATACCCTTTGGTAATTTTAGCAGCACCTGTTTCACACCCATTTAGCAACTTACATTCCGCAAGTAATTCAGGTCCAGCAGCACGATGAATACAACCATCTACTCCACCTCCACCTAAAAGAGAATTGTTTGCAGCATTGACAATTGCATCAACCTTCATTTTTGTAATATCATTTCGAACAATTTGCAAAGGCATAAGAAACCTCCCTGTTAATAAAAACATTTGTGCATATAAACTTTCTTATATTCTACTTCACTTCATATTGTTTTGTATAAAACTTTACAAATATCATTTATCAGTGTACTTCTTTAAAATACGAAATTCATTACATTCATAAAAAAGAGTCATGTATTTATAACATGACTCTGTTTACACCTATTTTTTACTTACTCTTCTTGAAGCATAGGAACCAATCTAAGCAGTATTGATCTTCTGATTGATTTTCCATACGTTCTCTAGCAGTACCACAACTTCCAGCTGTTGGAACAATTACATCATCACCTGGACGCCAGTCTGCAGGTGTAGCGCAATGGTCTGAATCTGCTTTTTGAAGTGCGAGAATAATTCTCTTAATTTCATCAAAGTTTCTTCCAGTTGATAGTGGGTAGTATAAAATTGTACGAATCTTACCGTTTGGGTCAATTACAAATACTGCACGAACTGCTTGTGTATTAGAAGCATTTGGCTGAATCATGCCATATTTGTTAGCAACTTCCATACGGATATCTTCAATCAGAGGGAAAGTAACATTCACATGCTTCATATCCTTCCATTCAAGTTCTTGGATTCTACGTAACCATGCGATGTGTGCATAGAGTGAATCAACTGAAAGACCAACCAATTCAGTATTAATTGCCTTGAATTCATCAATCATTGAAGCAAATGTCATAAACTCTGTTGTACATACTGGTGTAAAGTCTGCTGGATGTGAAAATAGAATTACCCATTTTCCTTTGTAGTCTTCAGGGAAGTTAATCTCCCCCTGTGTTGTAATCGCCTTAAACGCAGGAGCATCTTCTCCTATCAAAGGCATTCTTTCTCTAATTTCTTCCATATTCAAATTCTCCTTTCATATATTTTTTGAACATGTATCTTTGATTAATAATATTATCTGCTATAATTTATATTAATCATTGTATTATTTGCGACAAAAATAGGAGGAAATTCTATGGATACGATTATTTTTCAAAATGAGAGTTTACCCGTACAGGTAGAACTTGAAAATGTAGCTTTGCGCGAAATGCATAGTGAAATACTTCATTTACACGATAATATTGAAATTATCGTCATAAATAGTGGAACTGTAATATGTTCGGCAGGAGAAGATAACTTTGAACTTCGGGCAGGAGATGTTTGTCTGATTAACCATAAACAAATGCATAGAATCTGTGCAAATGGTGAGGCTAGATGTGCTTATAAAGTATTAAATGTTGGTGTTAGTCTTCTAATGCAAAATCCACTCATCTATCAAAAATATCTCAAACCTATGATAGAGGATAACTCTTTCTCACATATTAGTTTTGATGGAAATAGCGGTGCAGCAGCTAAGATTGCGGAATTAATTACAGATATTGACGAACTCCTGCATACCTTACCGAGTGGTTATGAGTTACGATTAATCGCTCTACTGCATCTTTTATTCCATGAAATATATCTGACATATGTTAACGAGCCTAAAAAGCCACCGATGGAAAATAACGCATTTATCCAACAAAAAATGATTGAATATATATATAATCACTTTAACGAAGAAATTATTTTAGATGACATTGCTCACGCAGGTAATGTAAGTCGTAGCCAGTGTGCAAAGATCTTTAAGAAATATGCTCATCTATCCCCAATGAATTTCTTAAATAAACACCGCTTAGAAATCAGTCTTCATTTACTACGTTCTACTACAAACAGTGTTTCTGAAATTGCACAGAGCTGTGGTTTCTTTGATCAAAGCTATTTCAATCGACTCTTTCTAAGAGAGTATGGATGTACACCACTTAGCTATAGAAAAAGTGGATGGAAAAGTCCATCTATCTCCTAATCCCACAACTAAAAAATAACCTAGATAAATAATCTAGGTTATTTTTTATTATGCTTTTTTATATGTTCTAGAATAGATAATCATTTGTATAACGATAGATACAATGATTGATACTGTAATGTATACCAGCATCTGTGTCATATCTAAATAGCCATCAAACAACCATGCTTTAAATGAAAATAGTTCTTTGATGCTTGTCACAAACATTCCCTGTTCAACTCCATTCAATGATGTGTTCATATGCTCTAGTAACCCATTAATCAAGACATTTCTTAACACAATTGTAATCTGACTTGCCGGGAAGATATTACATACAGTTTGTACAGCTTCAGAGAACTGTGAGATAGGAATATATGCACCAATAATAAATCCAGAAGCTGCAGATAACATTCCAAAGAAAGCTCCGCTAGCACTAACAGATTTGAAGAATAAAACTACTATCATAAAGATTGAAGTTGCAGAGATAGATCCAAGTGCTACAACACCAAATGCCTTTAAAATCTCACCAATCCCAAGATAGATATCTCCTTGCACACCAATCACTCCAAGCCCAATCGCAAGTATCATACTTGTCAGAATCACTGAAGATAATGCCGCAGAGATAAAGTACGAGAAGATAATCTGTCCTCTTTTCAGGGGTGTTGCGAGAATGTCATAATCCACTTTATTTTCTCGATCTTTTACAAGGGTAATTAAACAGTTATATGGAACTGTAATCATAGCAGAACCTAGAATACCCGTTAAAAGGATTAGATTTGCAAACATGTCTTTATCATTCTTATCAATAAGTGAAGATAAACCAGGGAATTGATTTATTGCACTATCCATCGCATTTATAAATGTATCTTTTAAGAATAGTAGATACAATGCCAGTACGATCATTGATGTTAATAAGGAAAAAATAATAGATTGTTTATCCTTAAAAAATAGTAATAAATTTCTTTTTGTTAGTCCTAAAAAACCTCTCATGTTATGCACCAAGCTTTCTACCTGTTAAGTTCAGGAATACATCATCCATACTTCCTTTTACGATTTCATAATCCGTAATTTGATGACGATTTTGATATAAAAATTCTGTTAAATTAAATTCATTTTGCGATTCTAACTTCACGATATAGTGATCAACTTCATATCTGTATGCAAAGTCACTAATTAACTTTTCATTTTCACTGTTTTGTTCTGTATACCAGATGAGTTTTGTATTTGTATACTTATTCTTTAAACCTGCCGGAGTATCATTTGCGACGATATGACCTTTATCTAGAATTACTACTTTATCCGCATCTCTGACTTCTTCCATGTAGTGTGTTGTAAGGAATATTGTCATGTGCTTTTCCTTACGAAGATAGTCAATATACTCCCATACTACTTTTCTAGACATAGGATCGAGTCCAGTTGTTGGCTCATCCAGGAATAGAATCTTAGGATCATGTAGAAGTGCTCGTATAATATCAATTCTTCTTCGTTGCCCCCCAGATAATTTCTCATAATTACGATTCCAAATACTCTCTAATTCAAAAGCATGCATCAATGGATTTAAACGTTCCATAATTTCTTGTTTACTAATACCATAGTAGGAAGCTCTCGTAAGAAGATTTTCTTTTACAGTTAGTTTTCCATCTAGAACCGAATTCTGGAAGACAATACCTATATTCTCGCGAATCTTATCATCATCTTTTCCTAACGTATAATCAAATATCTGTACATCTCCTTCTGTTTTATCGAAGATTGTACATAGCATATTAATCGTGGTAGATTTACCTGCACCATTCTCACCAAGAAAGGCGAAGAACTCTCCTTCTTTTACTTCAAATGAGATATGGTCTACTGCAGTTGTCTTATCATATTTCTTTGTTAAGTTTTTTACTGTAATTGCATTCATAGTAATAACTCCTCCTAAATCTTTTTCTTTCTGAAAGCATCTTATCACCATGAAAGAATAAAAAAAGTGCTTCTCTACCAACCTGCATATACAGGCTACTGAGTTGCACTTTTCCTTTAAAATCATCTATTTTTATAATTCAATTCTTATTCTGAATCTTGTATATCTTTAATTGCCGTATTGATTTTTATCTCATCTGACTTCGCAATCCATGCAGTAACAAACCATATAAATACATAGATAATACTGTACAAAACAACAATCTTACGTACATCAAACAAGTTTCCATACCAGTCAAAAAGATAACCACATAGAACTACAATTCCACCAACTGATATAAAATGTATTACTATTCTCATCCACATTACATTCTTCTTCAAACTATCTAAATCTAAGAGAAAATAAGTTGGAAGTGAACACAAAAATCCTGTTAAACATATCGAAATAGGAACATTCCAGCTTAAAGTTAATGACTCTGCACCTGAGATATAATGTTGAAGAATCATCTGTATTCCAATTCCAAAAAGAATAGCAGCGGAAATCATAACCGTTTGATGAAAAATAATTTTTGCTTTTTGCATTTTAGATTCCTAGCCTTTCCTTTAATTCTTTTACATAACTTCTTGCGATGATAACTTGTTCTCCATTCAAAAGTTCTGCTGTCATCCTGCCGTTAATTTCAGATTTAACAGATTTGATCTTTCGAATGTTGATAATCATTGCCTTTGCGGCCCTGAAGAAATTACGAGTCAATTCACTTTCAAGTTCATATAATCGATATGAAACTTCAAGAGTATTATCCTTCGTATAGATATATGTTCTCTTATCTATAGATTCAATATAATAAATTTTATCAATCTGACACATGACAGTCTGACCATTATAACGCGCTGCTATAACACGACAGTTATTCTCAAGTGTATCGATTGCACTTTGAATTGTATCCGTCACTTCAACGACACTTACTTCAGCATGTTCATCATCATATGAATTTACTTTTTTGATTTCAACCTTCACGATGTCACCACCTATCAAAAAACTATACAAAAATCAGTTTCTATACTATACTGACCTCAAAAATTAGACCAAGAATCTAACGAATGGTGGTCAGCTTGATGCAGTTTTGGCCATCTGATCAACCATCTTATCCACATCAGATACTTCCATGCCCAAAGCAGACATAGTATCAGTTACCATGTATGATGCTGATGCAAGATGAATACCTCCTGCAGCTGCTAAGTTTAATACTGTAGAAAGCGTATCACGCATTTGCTGAGTATCGTATCCCGCAAGAGCAAGGTAATTAAGTGCCTCGGTACAGTCACTAGCTGAATACGCTGTCTTAGATTCCATTTCTTTTGCTAAAGCTTTTAGAGTATCCATTATGTTAACAGATTCTCCATTGACCTTAGACATAGAATCTTTCGTAATACCCATAGTAACCTGAACCTGACTCATGGAACCTTCAAAGTCAGCAGTTGTTTTAACTGATGCAGCACCAAGACAGCAACCGCTGTAGAAACAACAGTTACCTTCTTCCCTACATTTGTAATTCCGTTACCTATTTTCTCAAGCTTTCCACCAACCCCACCAATTTTAGTTAGTGTCTGATTGGTTTTAGATGCCTGAGATTTAAGACGGTTTAATTCAGCTTCGGTTTCTGCAATTTCTCTTTGTAATGTATCATATTGTGCTTAGATTATCTCCACCCTCTGCAACTGTTCATTTGCCTATTCAGCTGCCGTTTTTAAAGTTGCAAGCTTTTCCTTTGTTTCTCCAATATCCTGAGTTAAAAGCTTTTGTTTTTGAACAAGAATATTTGTGTTTGTTGGATCAAGCTCAAGAAGTCATTCCACATCTTTCAATGCTGATTGAGTATTCTTAATTTGACCATTAACGCCCTCAAGTGTAGTTTGTAGCTTGGTAGTATCATCGTCAATTTCTACAGTGATACCTTTGATTCTGTTTGCCATTGGCGTCTACCTCCTTAAAATTTTGCATAATAAAAACTCGGATTTCTACGAGCTAGTTGTATTTAATTTCAAAGTTCTCGTCCCAAAGAAAAATCTTCGTTATATTTGAACTTTCTTTATTGAATTGTATAAAAAATTTGACTTCTGCACTATTTTTATCTTGTCCATCTTCCCATTCTAATATATATTCGTATGGATAATAAACTGCACCTGGGCTTATTGGCTTTTTATTACAAGTTTCAAAAATTTTAAACTCTGTTTCCTTATTGGGTTCAAGAGTTAATTTTTGTGCATCATTCATTGCTCCAGATAAAGATATATTTCTTGCTGTTTTTAATGAAAAATTTGTGATTGTGCAATATATTGTAATATTTTCAATACTAAAATTTCCATCTTTTGTACAAATTTCATAAGAATTGTTATCTGAATTTCCATTTTGCAATATATTATCAATCTTTATATTAAAGTAGCATCCATCTCTACTTAATGATTTTTTTGAAAATACATTTGCCTTCTTTGCTTCGTCGTTGGCTTTCTTTGCAATAGAGTTTGCTCGTATCGCAAAAAACAATGCTAATGCAGATATTACATTTGTAAGAATCTCATTCCAATACGTTTTAACAAATTCAATTATCTCTTCCATGATAAGTTTCTCCTTTCTGTTCAGATAGGAAGAATATACCAGATTTTTAAATAAAAAACAATTTGTCAGAACTTATCAAAGTCCTCCTACGTTGCTAGATCATCATACTTCACTGAATC
This sequence comes from uncultured Solobacterium sp., assembly GCF_963550625.1. Classification (GTDB taxonomy): domain Bacteria; phylum Bacillota_I; class Bacilli_A; order Erysipelotrichales; family Erysipelotrichaceae; genus Bulleidia. The sequence goes on along the minus strand of NZ_CAUVCV010000012.1, from coordinate 30,074 downwards.
ATTTAAAAATGAAGGAGTACATAATGACCACTCCTTCAAAGAAATTTACAATCAACTTTATCTATTTGATTTAATTTTGTAGTAATCCTCAGCATCTAAACCAACATTTACATGATGCTTTGCCTTCGCATTTTGGTTAATCAACAAACAAACCGTCTCTACATGTACTGTCTGAGGAAATAAATCAACAGGTTGTACGAGTTCTAGTCTGTATCCATTGTCACTGAGTATCTTTACATCACGTGCAAGTGTTGCTGGATCACAGGATACATAGACTAGTCGTTTTGGTGCGATAGTTACGATAGCGTCAATTGTATCTTTTGAGCATCCTTTGCGTGGTGGATCAATAATCATCGCATCTGTTTGTATCTTTGATTTGATAATTTGTTGTGCACCTTCGGATGCGTCCGCATTGATGAATTTAATGTTTGTTACATTGTTATTTTTTGCGTTGGTATTCGCATCACGGATTGCGTCTGTGACAATCTCAATACCATATACTTGCTTGGCTTGTTTTGCGGCGATGATACCCATCGTACCGGTACCACAATACAGGTCAATGAGCGTTTCATTACCTGTCAATCCTGCAAGTTCAATTGCTTTAGAATAGAGTTCTCGAGTTGCGTATGGGTTAATCTGATAGAACGATCTAGCACTGATTCTAAACGTACAACCAAGTAACTCTTCTTCGATGTAATGTCTTCCAGCCAGTAAGATTTCTTCACCATCGAGGATAACATTATCGTCTCGTTTATTCACGATAGCGACAAGGCTCTTAATTTGTGGGTAGTTTGCTAGGATGTCTTTGATTAAGCTATCACTATTGTGAAATGGATAGTTTCTTACCACAAGTGCCACCATCACTTCGCCTGTATTATGTGCATGCTTGATCAATACATGTCGCATATATTTCCCACATGCAAGCATGTCGAATTGTTTACGGAAGTAATTTGTAAGTTCATTTGATAAGTCCGTTTGTACATGACACACATCATATTGCACAATACGATTGGAATGTGGAGCATAGAATCCCATTTCTACCTTACTGTCATTGTATTGAACTGGTATTTGTACTTTATTACGATAATTCCAATGTGGTTCCACTTTGATAATTGGTTGTATTTCGACATCCATTCCTGCAATCTTATGGAAACAATCTTCGACTTTGTTTTCTTTGAACGTATTTTGTTCGATACTATCCATGTGTTGTAGTTGGCAACCACCACACTGTTTATAAACAGAACAGATTGGATCGATGCGATGAATTGATGGTTTTAGGATTTTGATAATACGACCGTAACCATAGTTCTTCTTCATTTTTGTGATGCCAATCTCTGCTTCTTCTCCATTTAGAAGACCTGGCACAAAAATGACGATACCGTTAATACGGGTAACGCCTGCACCATCTTCTGAATAACCTGTCGCTGTTGCGATATATCTCTCGTTCTTTTCCATCATCGTTTACATTCTAAAAAAGGGATATGTTGTATCCCTTATTGTTGAGTCTGTTGTGTTTCTTGTGTTTGAGTTGATTCTGTGTTTTCCTTGTTTTCAGTATTCTCAGTGTTTTGTTGGTTCTTTTGAGCTTCTGCTTCAGCAGCTGCTGCAGCTTCTGCTGCTTTTCTAGCTTCTACTGCATCTCTTAAAGCCTGAGCAATTTCTGGATTCTTTGGATAACTTACTAACTGATAGAGTGGCGCACTCATAGCGGATGTCTTTGTATATACACCATAGACGAAGTACTCTGCTTCACGACCATCTGGGATATTAGAAGTATGAATTTCTAAATCATACATCTTCATATCATTAGCCTGTGAAAAGTATACGTTTGGATCTAATACAGATGTAACTGCCGCATAAGCACTCTCTGAAGCTGCTTGTACCACATCATATGTTGTGTCATCTGGTAAATCGATATACACACGTAAAGTTCCAGTTGCTAGATGTACACTATGACCTGTTACACCTTCAATCGCACCTACTGCATCATCTACTTGCTTTAGCTGATCCTTTGTAATTGCAGGATTTAAATCATTTTCATAACGGTTACCCAATACTGGTGAATGGGAATCCATATATGTCGATGCTAGCATCCAACCAAAGTAAATCGCTGGTGCAAGAATCAATATCAAGCATACTGTAAATACAATATGCACAAGTTTTAATCCGTGTTTTCTGTTTTTCTGTGTCATATTACTCTCCGTACTTATTGTAGTCTTTTTCTGAGAAATACGCCAGTCTTAATCATGAACGCGTTTTTTGAGCTCTTCCTCTAAGATTTGAGATACCATTCCTGGGTTAGCCTGTCCCTTAGATTTCTTCATGACTTGTCCAACTAAGAAACCTACTGCACGGCCCTTACCATTCTTGTAATCTTCGATTGCTTGTACATTTGCGTCGAGCACTTCGTTAACCATTGCAGTTAACGCTGAACTATCGGAAACTTGTTTCAAGCCCTTTTCTTCAGCTGCTACTTCTGGGTCTTTACCTAGCATCAAGTCATCACACAATTGTTTTGCTTGTGCAGAGGATACTTTTCCTTCGTCCACTAACGCAATCATCTTGGCAAGCATTTCTGGTTTTAATTCAGATTTCTCAATGCTTGTTTCATGTTTGTTAAGCCATGCGCTGACTTCGCCTAATAGCCAGTTGCACGCAGCCTTTGCGTTTGTTGTATACTTCATGACTTCTTCAAAGAACTTAGACATTTCCATATCAGCGATTAAAATACGAATGTCATGTTCACTTAATGCGTATTGTTTTGCATAACGTTCTTTTCTCGCTTCTGGAAGTTCTGGCATATGTTCTTGAATATCTTGAATCCAAGAAGGATCTAGTTGTATTGGGAAAATATTTGGTTCAGGGAAGAATTTATAATCCACAGAACCTTCCTTACGACGCATCATGACAGTTGTATTTGTCTTTTCGTCGTAACGACGTGTCTCCTGATGAATCACTTCACCTGCTTCTAATAGTTTCTTCTGACGTTGAATTTCATACTCTACAGCTTTACCGACATGGGAGATAGAGTTTAAGTTCTTGATTTCATTTTTAACACCTAACTTATCAGAACCCTTTGGTGCGATAGAGACGTTAACGTCACAACGCATGGAGCCTTCTTCCATCTTACAATCAGATACGCCGATATAGAATAGTGTCTGACGAAGTGCTTCAACGTAAGCTTCTGCTTCTTCTCCAGTCTTCATATCTGGGTAGGATACGATTTCGATAAGTGGAGTTCCAGCACGGTTAAAGTCTAATAAGGAAAACTTTGTTAAGTGGAACTGCTTTGCTGTATCTTCTTCCATGTGAATACGTTCGATACGTATCTTCTTCTTACCAGCACTCGTATTAATTTCAATATATCCATTTCTTCCGATTGGATGGAATTGCTGGGTGATCTGGAATCCCTTTGGTAAGTCTGAATAGTAATAGTTTTTACGATCAAACTTTACAAGCGGATCAATTTCTAAGTGTAGTGCAGTACATGCTTGAATGGCTTTCTTAACTGCTTCTACATTCACTGATGGAAGTGTACCTGGATGACCTAAGTCGATCTCATTAACACAAGTATTTGCTTTACGTCCAAAGGAAGTTGGCGCACCAGAGAACATCTTTGTGTTTGTCTTTAACTGACAGTGAATTTCAATACCTATGGTTGCTTCGTATTCCATTATTTCACCTCCGTCTGCAAATCCCTTAAACCTGTGATATCTTCAATTGCCTTTGCAATTGTAAACATTGTGCTCTCATGCCATGCTGGGCATGTTAGGTTTACACCAATTGGACAACCCTCTTCAAATCCCATTGGGACTGTCATCGATGGGTCACCTGAGAAGTTTGCCATTGCCATGTAATTTTCTGCTACTAAGTAGTCAGTTGATAACTTATCATCGTTATTGATTTCATCGATGAATGGTGCGATTGTGCCACTGGCTGGAGCAATAATGCAATCATATTCCTTAAAGCATTCTTTCATCGCATTAACAATCAAGCGTCTAACCTTCTGCGCCTTACGGAAGATACGCTCTTGGTTAGCTTCAAATAAACCATAGGATCCAATCACAAATCTTCTACGAATCAAAGGCCCAAAGCCCTTTGTACGTGAGTTTGTCATGATTTCTTGCATATCTGCGCCATCTTCACGCACACCGAAACGAATACCATCAAGGTTAGAGTGATTGGAAGCCGCTTCACAGTTAGCGATTGTATAGTACGTAGGCAAGATTGCACGCATGAGCTTATCATCAAAGTGATACATATCTACCACAGCACCTGCTGCCTTGAGCTTATCTACAAGTTCATTAAATAGCTTCACTGTTTCTGGATTAGATACACTATCGATGACATTCCCAAGAATCGCAATCTTCTTACCTTGGATACTATCATTGAGTGCATCTGTGTAATGTTCAACTGGACGATTTGATGAAGTAACATCTAAATCATCACGTCCTGCTAATACTTCTAATGTAATGCATGCGTCTTCGACGGATCTTGTAAAGTAACCTACATGGTCTAATGAAGATGCGTAAGGAATAATACCGTAGCGACTGATTCTTCCATATGTTGGTTTTACACCAACAACACCACAATAAGATGCAGGTTTTCTTACAGAGTCACCTGTATCTGAACCGATTGCCATCGGCACAACACCTGCTGCCACAAGCGCTGCAGAGCCACCAGAAGATCCACCTGTCATACGACGTGTATCCCATGGGTTATGTGCTGCACCTGTAAAGCATGTTAAGTTTGTACCACCCATCGCAAGTTCATCCATGGATGCCTTCGCAATACATACCGCACCTGCTTCACGTAATTTCTTTGTGATTGTCGCATCATAGATTGGGAAATAGTTAGAGAGAATACGTGAACCTGAAGTTGTACGAATTCCCTTTGTATTTACGTTATCTTTGATTGCGATTGGAACACCATGCAGTAAACCGCCTTCTGGTAGTTGACTTAGTTGTTCCTTTGGATCAACAAATGTGATAACTGCGTTTAGTTTCTCCTGTAATTCCTGTGCTTTTGCGTAAGCTTCTTCACAGCGAGCAGCACTATCTGCTGGATGATTTACCATATCTTTAATCATTACTTCACCACCTTTGGTAGAACAAAATGTCCTTCCAATTTCTTCGTTACATTTCTCATCGCATCATCTTGAGAGATCACATGATCTGGCTCATCATGACGGATGTATGTTGTTGGTTCTTCAAACGGATAAATCATTTCTTCTACACCGTCTGTATTAATTTCTTCCATAAGCGCAAACTGTTGTTCAAGCGTTCCAAACTCACTTACAAGTTCGTCTGCCTCTTCGTTTGATAGATTAAACATCAGTTGGTTCGCTAACTTTTGGAAGTATTCTCTGTTTTTGTTTTCTACCATGATTTATACCTCATTTCTCGCTGATATATTTTAGCCTTAAATAGCGTTTTTATCAATGTTATCACCTTTTTTGCCATCGACATAAATACAATCTTCTAAAGATTCTATGTCTTTATTTCTTGACGTAAAAGTTTTTACGCTATAGGACCATGAATAAAGTTCCTATTGCGATAAAGATACAGCCAACTAGTGACTTGAGAGTGAACTGTTCGTGTAAAAAGATAAATGCGAATACCAAAGTGATGACAACGCTTAGTTTATCAATTGGCACAACCTTTGAAGCCTGTCCTAACTGTAATGCACGATAATAACATAACCATGATATTCCCGTAGCTAAGCCTGACAAAATCAAAAATATCCAACTCTTTTTACTGATTTCACTAATACCCGAACTACTATTTGTTAGAAATACCATACCCCATGCCATGAGAACCACAACCATTGTTCGTATCGCTGTCGCAAGGTTTGAATTGACATTTTCAATTCCAACTTTTGCTAGGATTGAGGTAAGTGCCGCAAATACAGCTGATAATAACGCAAAGATGAACCACATTGTTACACACTTTCCTTTTTCTATGATTCTTTCACAAATCGTGCAATAAACTCCTCTTCCGAAAGAATTGGAATGTTGAGTTGTTTTGCTTTTGTGTTTTTGGATGATGACGAAGTCACATCGTTATTAATTAGATAATTGGTTGATTTGGACACAGAACCTGTTACCTTACCACCCTGTGATTCAATATAGGCCTTTAGTTCATTACGATTTGCGTAATGATGTACATCACCTGTCACAACAAATGTTAGCCCTTCGCAAAGATTACCACTTGCGACTGTATTGGAACGTTGTACGGTAATTTCATCTAAGAGGTCTTCCAGTTGTGCAATGTTTTCTGGATCTTTGCACCAACTCACAAAGGCATTGGACTTTTCTGGTCCGATTCCATCGATGGAACTAAATACCTCTGTTGTCTCTGTATTCCTTGCAATATCGACTAGTTCTCTAAATGGATACACAGAGAGTAATCGTTTTGCGACATCCTTGCCAATCAAAGGAATATTGAGCGCATAGATGAGTTTTGCCTCATCAATTTCTCTTGCCTTATCAATGGAATTCATAATATTCGCTGCTGACTTTTCGCCAAATCCTTCTAGCTCTGTTATTTCATCGCGATGTTTGGATAAGCGGAAGATGTCGCCATTCTTTGTAATCCAGCCTTCGTTGATGAATCTTGCTAGTGTTTGTTCTGAGATACCGTCGATATCCATACCTGCCTTTGATACAAAGCGATTGAATTTCTTTAGTTTCTTAGCAGGACAACTAGGATTTGTACACTTGAGGGTTTCTGTACCACGCTCACTCATATCTACAACTGTTTCACTATGACAAACAGGACAAGTGTCTGGAATATGGAACTCTCCCACTGCCTGTTTAACACTGATGACCTTTGGAATAATCTTATTTGCCTTAATAACTTCTAGTTCACTACCTGCATCACCAATTCCTAAACGTTTACATTCACTAATATTGCAGAGGGATGCACGTTTTACGGTTGTACCTTCAATTTCTACTGGTTCAAAAACTGCTACAGGTGTAATGGTAGATGCTGCGCAAGACCACTCAATATGTTCGAGTTTGGATAGTACTGATTCATCTTGCCACTTAAACGCAAAACCGGCTCTAGTCGCATGGTGCCCTGTTACAGAACCACTTGCCGCATATTCTGTATCATCATAGACAACAACTAAACCATCCACTGGATATGGATTGATTGCGTTCGTAACTTTCTTTGTAAACTGGTCAATCTCTGCGTTGATATTTACAAGTGTTGGATGTTTTACACACTCACGTTCAACAACTTGGAAACCTAGCTTCTCCAAATAGTCCATACGCTTGCCCCAAGATGTAATTTCTTCTTCCGTATAAACAAGTGTAAATGGAATCCAATGAATCTGACGTTTCTTCACTTCTTCGATATCTTTTAGGGTTAATGAACCTGACGCAAGGTTTCTTGGGTTTGCGTAATCTTCGCCAGACTCCATCACAAACTGATTAAAGTCTTCGTATGAAATCACTGCTTCACCACGGATAACAAGATGTCCCTTTTCAGAGATTGTCTGGGGAATTCCTTGGATTGCGGAGGACAAATGGGTAATGTTTGTACCAATATGACCATCTCCACGGGTAACGACTTTACTTAACTTTCCGTTATCATATGTCACAACAAGTGTTAAACCATCTAATTTCCAGGAAATCCAGATCGGTTTTCCTTCTGCCCACTTTTCAACTTCTTCTGGTTTTTTCGTTTTCGCAAGTGATAAAGCCAAGAATTCATGAGCCTCTTTTTGGCCTGCGGTATGGTCGCTAGAGACTTTCATTGTTGGAGAGTCTTCTAACACAACACCAGTTTCTTCTTCTAATTTTTTCAGTCGATCAAATAAGGCATCCCATTCATAGTCTGTCATCTGTTCTGCCTTACCGTCATAGTATGCATCAGCTGCTTGATTTAACTGTGCGACCATCTGTCGCATAAGTTCTAATTTATCTTCGCTCATGTTAACTCCTTAAATCTGTCTTCTTCTTGATACTTGGATGTCCTGCCGCAACCTTCTTGACGCCAAATGGATACGGGAATGCGATTTCCGCAATCTCATTTTTGATACTGATAACTAAGCCTTCACCAAACTTTGCGTGAATGACTGTATCACCTTTCTTTAATCCTGAAGGTTTTGCCTTTGCCATCTGTTGTGTAAAGGATGCAGCACTATTATCAAATAATCTTTCTGATAAACGCACCTCTCTTTGTGTATTACCTGCATGCATACCAGAACCTAAATGTTCAATGTATTCTGCATCGATTTCCTCGATAAATCGTGAAGTCGTTCGTACACGTTGAAGAATCATTGAGAATCCACCTGCTTCTGTTAGGTAGAGTTTATTTCTAGCTCTTGTAAAGGCTACGTACGCTAGACGTCTTTCTTCTTCCACCCCACGATGGCTTTCATTTACTGCTCTTTCATTTGGGAAGATTCCTTCGTTCATATCTGAGATAAAAACAGTATCGAATTCCAACCCCTTAGCCGCATGAACAGTCATTAACTGTACAAAATCACTTGCCAGTGTTTCTTCACGGTCGCCATAGAGGGATACTAACTGCAAGTATTCATCTAATGTACTCTCTGGATATGTCTCAGAGAATTCTTTGACGTCATCGATTAATTCTTTTAGGTTTTCAATACGATCTTGTTCCTTGGCTTCCGTTAACATCGCACGATAGCCACTTTCTTCAATGATTTGTTCAAATAGTTTAAAGATTTCTACCTCACCACTATTTGCGCATTTACGCCATGATTCAACCATGTTTACGAAGTTCTCCATTGTTGTTAGCATCTTGCCACTAAATAGAGAAGTATCTTTCAACACTTCATACATAGAAGTATTTCTTGCTCGTGCAGTTTCCACAATCAAATCCATCGTCTTATTTCCAATTCCACGCTTTGGACGATTGAGAATACGTTGTAATGCAAGATCATCCGCCGTTGTTACCATACGTAGATAACATAATGCATCCTTAACTTCCTGACGTTCATAGAAGCGTGTACCACCATAGATGATGTATGGAATTCTTTCATCAAGTAGTGCTTTTTCTAAGGAACGAGACAAGTAATTGGAACGATATAAAATTGCAATGTCATGATAACTCTTACCTTCACGATGTAAACTAGAAATCTTACCTGCAATCCAAGCTGCTTGATATTCATCACTCGCTGCAGAATAATGGGTAATCTTTTCATCGCTATGTCGATTGGTAAAGAGTTCTTTATCCACACGATATTTATTATTTTTGATAACAGAGTTTGCACCATTGAGAATTGCCTCAACAGAACGATAGTTTTCATTTAGAATGATTGTCTTAGCTTGTGGATAATCCTTAGCAAAGTTCATAATGATATTTACATCCGCTCCACGCCATGTATAGATTGTCTGATCTGGGTCACCTACTACAAGTAGGTTATTATTTGGACCTGTTAATTGGTTGATTAATTCGTATTGTTTTTTATCGATATCCTGGAACTCATCTACCAAGATATAGTTAAAATGTCTTTGCCATTTCTCTAGGATTTCTGGGAATTTCGCAAACATGCGTACAGTCCATAAAATCAAATCATCAAAGTCTAATGCATATAAATCTCTTTGACGCTTGTCATAGAACGCATATATCTCTGCCTTTACTTTATCCGCATGATAATCACCAGCCAAAACAAGCGCTCTTTCTGGTGTAATATCTGCGGTTTTATTATTGGCAATGTAGTCTAACATAGAACTATAGGAATATGTTGTCGCATCAATTCCTTGTAACTTATACGCTTCCTTGAGTACAGACTTTTGGTCTTCTGTATCCATGATAGTAAAGTTACGTGGATATCCCATCGCAATAATATCTTCGCGTAGAATACGTACACATAAGGAGTGGATAGTACTTACCCATGGTGCACTTGTCTGACTAGCAAGCATATTACGAACACGCTCTTTCATTTCATTCGCTGCTTTATTGGTAAATGTGATTGCCAAAATCTTCGTCGGCCACACATTTTCATCTTCAATTAAATGCACAATGCGCATTGTTAAAACTCTCGTCTTACCTGAACCTGCACCCGCAATAATTCTGAGGTACTTTTCTTTCGATAAGACCGCATCTTTTTGGTTTTCATTTAAACTATTTATATCAATCATCGCTACATACTCCACATTCTGCATTACTTCATTTTGATTCAAAATAACAATTTCGGTGAATCTATTTCCCGTAGGTTCTATTATACCATTGACTACCCTCAATGAGGGGCTGTAGCACAATGTAAATATATTATTTTCTTTTCTGAAACTCCTAAGGAAAGCGTGCAGTTCATGGTATAATGAGCAAAGAGGTAACCCCATGGCAAGAATAGCAAATCAATGGAAAGATTATACCTGCTTTGATGCAGGAAATGGCGAAAAATTAGAGCAGTGGAAAGGTATCGTTTTAAGACGTCCAGACCCACAAGCAATCTGGCCAGCAAAGCAGAATACAAACCTATGGCAAGATACAGATGCCATCTATCATCGCTCGGATAAAGGTGGTGGTCATTGGGAGTATCGCAAGAAGCTTCCAGAATCATGGACTATCAATTATAAAGATCTTACATTCAAGGTATCTCCAACTGGTTTTAAACATACAGGCTTATTCCCTGAACAAGCAGTGAACTGGGATTGGATGTCTGATCTAATCAAGAAATATCCAAATGAAGAGATTCATGTTCTCAATCTTTTTGCCTACACTGGTGGTGCTACCATGGCATGTGCCAAGGCTGGTGCTGCAGAAGTTGTGCACGTTGACGCATCTAAAGGTATGGTGCAATGGGCAAAAGAAAATCGTGACTTGTGTGGTCTTCAAAATAATAAAATTCGTTTTATCGTTGATGATTGCTTGAAGTTCGTTGAACGTGAAAAGCGCCGTGGACATACCTATCATGGTATCCTAATGGATCCACCTTCCTATGGAAGAGGTCCAAATGGTGAGATGTGGAAGTTTGAAAAAGAAGTCACAAAGCTAATCCAAGCTTGTGCAGAAATTCTTGATAAAGACGCATTATTCTTCTTAATCAATAGCTATACCACTGGTTTTTCTTCCATTGTTTTAGATAATACACTTCGTACGATGATTTTGCCAGATCATCCAAATGGTATTGTGGAAACTGGCGAAATTGCCCTTCCAATCACAAATCGCGATTTACTACTCCCATGTGGAATCTATGGCAGTTGGCAGAGAAAATGATCAACGTCCTCTACGAAGATAACCACGTCTTGTGCGTGGAAAAGCCAATCAATATTCCTGTCATGGAAGATGATTCTCACGACATGGATTTATTAACCATGTGTAAAGAATATCTCAAAGAGAAATATCAAAAACCAGGTAACGTATATTGTGGTCTAGTACATCGTTTAGATCGACCGGTTGGTGGCGTCATGGTATTTGCGAAGACCTCCAAAGCAGCTTCTCGTTTATCTGAGTCTGTTCGAACACACCAACTCAAGAAAGAATACCTCGCCATTCTCGATGGTATTCCTGCAAAGAAAAGTGATACGTTAGAAGATTATCTATCCAAGGATACGCGTACCAATACCGTCAGTGTGACTGACGCAAAACATGGTAAGAAATGTCATCTATCCTATGAAGTCATTAGCCAAAAAGAAAAACAGTCCCTTGTACATATCGTGCTTGGTACAGGTCGATCACATCAGATTCGCGTTCAATTCGCTAGTCGCAAATTACCACTCATTCACGATCAACGATATAATCCACATACAACAAAAGGTCCGATTGGATTGTACGCATTCCGCTTAACATTCCCACATCCAACCTTAAAAACACCTATCGTAGTACAAGCAACCCCTGCTTCATCAATATGGAAAGAATTTGAGGTGAACTATGACAAACTATAATAAAAATCCCCAAAGAGTACAGCACAGTAGCGGTACAATCAATCCACCAAGAAAACGCAAAAAACCAAGACGTCGTATTCGTCCTGAAATTCTGATTGGACTTGTGATTGTTCTTTGTATTCTGGTAACAGCACTCATACTGCCAAATATGATTACCAATTCAAAGCTAAAGGGTCTTGGCTATACCAATACACAAATCAAAGAAATCAAAAATGAAAGACTCACAAAAGAAATCTTAGACAATCGATACTACTCTGTGGCACTTGCAAATGCACTTGATAAAAAGACACTGAATGTGGATTATTTAGAACTTTACACATCTGTAAAAGATAATCGTGCATTAACTGCAGAAGACTTCTTACTTGCAAGTCGCCTTAAGGATAAGGGATATGAACAAGCACAGATTCTCAATCTCTTTAAGAATCTAGAATATTGGGAAATTACACCACTACTCGTATTCGATTATCAATGGGATGAAAAAGTATATATCGATGATTGTGTACTACATCGTGATACAAACTCAAAAGATTCTTTCACATTATCAAATAAGTTCATTGAACCAAATACAGAAAATATCGTATCTGACCCTTCTTCCATCACAGTATATGTGAATCAGAAGAATAATCTACCTGCAGAATACGCACCAGAAGATCTTCAGACAATCGATCTTCAATACGCCTCTCAAGGTGTACAATTACGCGCAGAAGCTGCCAAAAACTTTGAAGCACTTTCTGCCGCAAGTATCCAAAACAAGGTTCCATTCTTTGCGTCAACAGGATATGTATCCTACCAAGCATTAAAGGATATCTATAATTCCTATAACGCAGATGTAGCCAGCTTATATGCGGATGTCCCTGGACAATCCGAACAACAGACAGGTTACGCTGCAGATGTAAGTCCTACATATGAAGGTGGTGCCTTCTCACAGACAAACACCTATCAATGGCTCAAAGAAAACGCAACAGAATATGGATTTATCTTACGTTATCCTGTTTCAAAGGCAGCGATTACAGGCAATAAGTCTGAAACAAACCAGTTGCGTTACTTAGGCAAATCACTAGCTAAGGCTATCGTTGATTCCAATCTAACTTATGACGAGTATTACGCATTATATCTAGCAAGTTGGTCAGATGAGAAAAATATGCCAAAGGAAAACGTATTAAGTGCTACGAATTATCAAAAATATCTAAATGAAAAGTCCGACGAATGATCGGACTTTTTCTTTCTATTTGCCTAAGAACTTCAAGATTTCTTCACGTCTAGCTTCCATATCATTGTAGCCAAGTTCATATAAGGCCTTTGTCTTTTCAACATCACCCTTATAGCGAGATACCTTGATATTCTGTGATGGTAGGATATGTATTGCTTTACCCTGTTCTACTTGTTGGTTGATAATTTCAACTTGATGATAGTAGTTTAAATGACGGACATGATAGTCTTTGGCCATCTGTGGACACTTGCGATAGATGATGCGCATTAAGAATTCCACAAACTTACTTGCTGGCTTACGAACATAGTCCTTTGGCTTTGTAGTGATGACAAGTGTCTTTGTACATCCTTGTTCTAATGCACGCTCAATCGGAATCATCTTTGTAATACCACCATCGAGTAACTTCTTACCACGATAGTTTACAATCGCTGAAGCGATTGGAAGTGCACAACTACCTAACAATACTTGCATACTATCGTCCATTTCATCAATGCCATAGTATACTGTCTTGCCTTCATCTAGCACATAACAACCCACTTCAATATTTGCCTTTTGATCTAATAAAGGCTGAATTGTCATATGTGCTTCCTTCTTTAATACATCATTGAATAGATGATTATATGCCACAAAATGACCTTCTTTTAATAGCGCCTTAAACCCAACGATATCTGGTGCAATAGAGTATTTTGTCGCCAAATCGTAGGCAATCTTTGTTTCTTTTTGCCAATAAAGTGCTAGATATACCGAACCACTCGAAATACCAACACCATAATCAAATGTAATATTGTTGTCGTTTAACCACTTTACGGCACCTGCAGTATACGCTCCACGGATACCGCCGCCTTCCAATACTAAACCAATCTTTTCCATATAACCTCTTTTTTATACTAATGGGATAAATACATTTAGAACCGCTCTAAATACCTTTACGATCCATACTGTATCACGCACCTCTTCATATGTAACTTCTTGTGATACTTCAAGTGCTTCTAAGAAATTCTCTTTCATCTTATATACAGAATCTGTATCATACATCACCACACCATTTTCAAAGTGTAGGAAGTAACTACGATAGTCTGTATTCGCTGTACCCACGATACCGAATTTATCATCAGCCACCATATTCTTGGCATGGTTGAAGCCCGGTGTGTACTCATAGATTTTAACACCGTTTGAAATTAAATCGAAATAATGTCCACGGGTAATCTGGAATACAAGTTTTTTATCAGGAATATGTGGTGTTAAAATACGCACATCTACACCATTCTTCGCAGCCATCTTCAGTGCAGTCTTCATTGACTCCGTTAGGATTAGGTAAGGTGCGTCGATATAGATATATTCCTTTGCATGCTGAATCATATTTAAATGCACATTTAACGCAAATGGTTCTTCATCTGTAGGGGTATCGGAGTATGGTTGATAGAAACCCTTTGTATTCGCAGGATATTCATACTGCAAGCGATACTGTTCGTAATCAATACTATCATTTGTGCCACGAACATAGGTATACATCCCTAGAAACATACATGTAAAGGACCATACTGCATCCCCTTCAACCATGATGGCACTATCTTTCCAATAACCAAAACGATGATGTCGATTGATGTATTCATCCGAGATATTCACACCACCTGTAAAGGCAACACGGTTATCTACCACCGTAATCTTACGGTGGTCACGGTTATTCATAAGAGCTGCTAAAGATGGACGTATCTTATTGAAACGATAAGTTTCAATTCCACGTTTTTGAAGTTGTTTATCAAAGTGAATTGGGATATCCAATGCTCCAAAGTCATCATAGATCATGATAACTTTGACACCCTGTTGAACCTTTTCCTCAAGTAACGCAACTAAATCATCTAACATCCAACCTTGATTAATAATGAAATATTCCAAGAAGATAAAATACTTTGCGCTAGAAAGCTCTTTTTTAAATACTGGGTACCATTCTTCACCACTCTTGAAATAGGTGCTTGTTGTGTGTTCATAAACTGGAAATCCACCACCGCGAATCCCATAACGGAAGATCTGTTTTGCGTCTTCATCGTGGATATCATCAAGTATCGATTCATCTGGTTTGATTAGATCTGAAAGGGAACGTGTTGCACGTACGGTTCCATGATGTAGTTTTTTCGGCACCTTACGGTTTCCTGTAATCAGATAAAGTGGAACCCCAATCACTGGTGCAGCTAATACCAATAATAACCAACCAATCTTATACGATGGATCGTTTCTTCGATTGATAATATAGATTGCGATAATCAGCGCTAAGATATCAAGCACTGGCATTGCAGTTCCATAAGTTGTAGAACCATAAAACAGTATTACAAAAAATCCCAACTGTAATAGGAGCAGTGGAATCACTACCATTAATCGACCTGTCAGTACTCGCCATAATTTCTTCATAAAAGTATTATATCAAACTCCTTTGAATTCTCTAAATTAGAGTGTTAATAAATAAATGTTCTTCACTTTCTCACCACGCCGATATAGCCAATGATTCTTTGGAACATTCACTGTCTGCAGTAGCTCTGCATGTAGGGATTGTATTGTCTTATCACTTGCGATATTGTCTGGTGAACATGTAATAATCACATTGTGAAAATGATACTCTTCTTTTGCGATTTGAAGTAACAATTGGCATGCATGATAGGCATAATGGTTTCCACGAAATTCATCATAGATTCGATAACCTATATTTCCTGCATAGTATAATTCTTCATCCATGCCAAAGCGTAAATCACATTCACCAATACACTCATAATCTCCATGACGATAAATGCTATAAACAATCGACTTTGGTGAACGATTAAAAAATGAAACTGGAATCACTTCCCGAATCCTCAAATCGACACTATCCGATTCATATAGTTGTTTCTTTATCATCACAAGTTTCCTATAGTTTTTCTTTTACGATATATACTGGACGATTCTTTACTTCCATATATGTCTTTGCTAGGTATTGGCCAATCACACCAATGGACAATAGTTGTAGTCCAGATGCTAGTAAGATAATACATACCAGTGATGGCCAACCAGCAGTTGGATCACCAAACATTAGCTTACGGATTACAACAAATATAATCATCAAAAATGAAAGGACACAAAACAGCACCCCTACAAAGGACGACATCGATAATAGTGCTGTGGAATATGCGGTTAGACCATCATATGCATATCTCCATAACTGCCAAAATGACCACTTGGTTTGACCATATTTACGCTGTACATTCTCATATGCAACCCACTTTGTATTAAAACCAACCCAACTAAAGATTCCTTTCGAGAAACGATTCTTTTCTGTAACGGAAAGAACAGCTTCTACCACACGCGTATTCATAACACGATAGTCTCTTGCGCCATCCATTACTTTTGTCTGTGAGAAACAATTTAAGATTTTATAGAATAATTTCGCAAACCAAGAACGGATACGTGGCTCACCCTCTCGCGCAGTACGTCTAGCAACAACTTGATCTGCGCCCGCAAAAATCTCATCAATCATCTGTGGTAGTAATGATGGTGGATCTTGTAAGTCAACATCCATAATCGCAACTAAGTTTCCCGAGGCATGTTGAAGGCCTGCATAGATTGCGGCTTCCTTGCCAAAGTTACGAGAAAATGAGAGGAGCTTTACGCGCTTATCCTTTTGATGTAAATTCTTGATTTCTGTAACAGTTCCATCTGTTGAACCATCATCCACGAAAATCAATTGATACATGATTGCATGTTTTAAAAAGTAAGCGTCATTCTTACAAAATTCTTCGTAGAAATATTTGATGTTTTCTTCTTCGTTATAACAAGGAACGATAACTGTTAATAATTTCGGCATAATACTTCCCTCATCTTTGCACTTAAAATAGCATAATCATCGCTACACTTCAATGTAGGATGTTACTTCAAAAGTAAAAAGGTTTAACCAGATGGTCAAACCTTCGCTTCATTAGTCAGCGACTTCTTTCGCAATCTTGCGATAGATATCCTGTAATTCTTGTTTTTGTGCATCGGACAATTGTTTATCTGGATCATCCTTTGATAATTCAAAATCATCTAAAAGTGATACATGATAATCAACCAGCTTACCATTCTTTACACCGATAACTGCTGGCACATAGAAGCCTTTTTCACCAGATGAATTTACCTTTAATACTGGATCAATGTATTCTAGTAACTTCTTGTAGTCATCTTTTTCAACTTTCGCAGAAGCGTCGACGTAATAAATTGTTAAGTTTAATTCCTTTGCGACTTCATTTAACTCTGGAACAGCACGGTTACACCAAGCACATTCATCATATCCGTAATAAAGAATACCTGTTCCACCCTCTTCAAACATACGTAGAGATTCTTTCAATGTGATAAGTTGGAAATCTGCGACATCATTGCGAATCCACTTATAACCTTTCATATCTGCCTTTGTGGAATTTAATTTGATTGGATTTGTGATTGTGAGTGTATTTGAAGTTTCACTTGTAGATGTGTTCTTCTTACTCTCAGTTTTATTGAAACAGCCTGCTAGTAATACGACTGCTAATAAGCATGTTAAGATTTTTTTCATTTGATACCTCTTTTCTTTGCGTTTTAGTATAGCACAATTTTGAAAACTCAATCTATTTTTCTTACTTCAACAGAATGGGAAAAAGATTCAATCTTTTCACGTGTAGCCATACCCTTAGAGTATGCAGTCGCAGAACCGCAAGATGCCCCAAAGCGGAAGCTATCAACGATATTTCTGGAACGGTTATATTCCATCAAGAATCCCGCAACGAGAGAATCTCCAGTTCCTACTGTATTTACAATCGTTGTTGGATCTAATACATCACAATGGAAAGTACCTTCCTTACAAGCAAGTATCGCATTTCCATCCAGATCTAAAACCATGACATTTTCTACACCTTGTGCATGTAGGTCTTTCGCTGCACGGCTCATATCATCGACTGTTTCAACAGGATAGGATACAAGTTCTTTTACTTCTTCCTTTGTTGTCTTCAATAAGAAAATGCCTGTTGATAACATACTCCTTACAAGCTGAGCATCTGTATCCAATACAACCTTGATGCCATCTGCCTGTAACTTCTTTAAGATGGATACCATCTGTTCAACGGTATACGATGGTGTATTTCCAGCCAATACTAGTACATCGTTTTCATACAAAGTATTTAGTTTTCCTGCTAGATTATCTAAATCTTTATCTTGAATATATGGACCACATGCATTCATGTTTGTGTCAGTTGTAGAATTACACTTTACATTGATACGTGTATTTCCATCAATATAAGAGAAGTTAGGACGAATATCCTGATATTTCGTTAATAAACGTATATAGAAATCTTTTGTAAATCCACCAAGGAAACCAAATGCACGTGATGGAACACCTAAGTTGCTTAAAACAATAGAAATATTGATACCCTTACCACCCGCTTCATAGTATTCCAAATCAGAACGATTTGTTTTACCTGCTTCAAGCGGTTCTGAAAACTCCATGTAATAATCTAACGAAGGATTAATTGTACATGTACAAATCATATTACACCTCTGCTACGTTCTGAATAATCTTCAAGATTACTTGTACA
Organism: uncultured Solobacterium sp.; assembly: GCF_963550625.1. Taxonomy (GTDB): domain Bacteria; phylum Bacillota_I; class Bacilli_A; order Erysipelotrichales; family Erysipelotrichaceae; genus Bulleidia. The sequence continues at coordinate 11,434 of NZ_CAUVCV010000012.1, read as the reverse complement.
GATAATTCTAATTCATCGATGACACAATATTCGAAGCGACCATGGAAGTTTCCACCACCACAACCAATATTAGGACATGGTAGTCCCATGAAGGAAAGTTGCGCACCATCAGTTCCACCACGGATTGGTTCTTGTAGAATATGAATTCCTAACTCTTCCATGGACTTTTTCGCAATCACAACAGCAGTTGGATCTTTATCCAATACTTCCTTCATATTACGATAACTATCCTTGATTTCAATTGAGACAGCACCTTCTCCATACTTTGTATTGATAAATTCAGCTGCCTTTAACATTAACTCTTTCTTCGCTGTTAACTTTTGATAATCATGATCACGAATAATGTATTCTAATTCAGCATTTTCTACATCACCCTTCATATCATGAAGATGGATAAAACCTTCCCATAACTCTGTATGTTCAGGTACTGCATGTGCAGGCATCATTGCTTGATATTCACATGCAAGCTTTGCCGCATTAATCATACGATTCTTTGCGGAACCTGGGTGAATGGAACGTCCTTTGAAATGTAATACTGCAGATGCCGCATTAAATGTTTCATCTGATAATTCACGTACTGTTCCGCCATCCATCGTATAGGCAAACTTAGCACCGAACTTCTTTACATCAAAGAAGCGTGGACCATTTCCAATTTCTTCATCCGGTGTAAATCCAATCGCAATCTCACCATGCTTTACTTCTGGATGTTCATGCAAGTATACAAGAGCTTCCATAATGGAGGTAATACCAGCCTTATCATCTGCACCAAGTAATGTAGTGCCATCCGTTACCATTAAACGCTTCCCCTTAAATTCCTTCATCCATGGGAAACGTTCCATCGATAATGTTACCTCTGGATTTAAAGCAATGTCATTGCCATCAAAGTTTTCAATGATACGTGGATTTACATTGGTACCACTAAAATCAGGGGCTGTATCCATATGTGCAATAAAGCCTACTGTATCAATTACTTTATCTGTATTTGATGGTAGCTTTGCGTATACATAACAATGTTCATCAACGGATACATCTTGTAATCCTAATTCTTTTAATTCCTCAACGAGAAGATTTGCTAAATCAAATTGTTTCTTTGAGGAAGGTGTTTCTTGTTCATTTGCAGGATCTGATTGTGTATCAATCTTGCAATAACGGATTAATCTTTCTGCTGCGCTCATATTCTTTACTCCTTTTTATTGTTGTAAGAATGAGTGTTCATATTGAATCCCATTCTTTACGTTTTCTAATGTTTGTTTATCACATAGTGTTTCAATGATTTTTAATGCAAAATCAATCGTCGCACCCATACCACGACCTGTAATCAAATTGCCATCTTTTACAGCCAATACTTGTTGGTATTCACCACCAAAACTTAACTCATCAAATGTTGGATAACAGGTATACTTTCTACCTTGCAGTAAACCACGATGACCCAGAATCGATGGAGCAGCACAAATGGCACAGGATAACTTCCCTGATTTAAAGTGTGCTTCATACAAATCAACGAGTTTCTGATTGTTTTCAAGATTTTGTGTACCTAATTTTCCACCCGGGAAAATCATAACATCATATTCATTTTGAAACTCGCTAAACAGTTTATCAGCCTGAATCTTCACTTGATAAGATGTTGTAACTGTCAGTGTCTCATTCATTGAAATCATATCAATGGTTAATCCTGCACGACGTAATAAATCAACAGTGATTAGACCCTCACAAGTTTCAAATCCATCTGCCATAAAAATTGCACATTTCATTTCAATATCTCCTATCGATTCGTTGTTTCTGTTTCAACTTATGATAAATATTATACACCTTTAAGGCTTTGCCTTATCATTTATACTCTATTTTATATATGTTTGTAGCATAGAAAAACCGCAGTATCTGCGGTATTCACTTTAAAATTTGACGAACTCGTTTTTGCAGTTCTTTCACAGTTTTCTCTTCAAACCAAGGATTTTTACCCAGCCATCTAAAGTTGAGTGGACTTGGATGAACAATTGGAAAATACTTTGGTAGATATTCTTGATAGTTTTCTACTGTTTCCGTTAAATTCTTCTTTTTCTCTTTGCCAAGATAATAATCGATAGAATACTTTCCAACCAACAACGTTAATTCAATATTCGGCATTAACTTTAAAAACTTCTCATGATATTCTTGCGCAATGAACTTACGTGGTGGTAAATCACCTGTTTTTGCCTTACCAGGATAATAGAAGTCCATTGGTAAGATTGCGATATCCTTGCTATAGAATTCTTTATCATCAATTCCCATCCACTTACGTAAGCGAATACCAGATTGATCATCGAAAGGAATTCCTGATCTTTCTACATGTGACCCTGGAGCTTGTCCGATAATTAAGATTTTTGCGCTAGCATCTGCCTGTAAGATGGGACTGTATCCGTTCTTTGTATATTCTTTATTTCGTGGATCTTTTTTCAACTCTTCTAATAATTCATCTATTTTCATCTGTATGACCTCTGAAAGAAAAAATCCCGCTATCTTTCGATAACAGGATATATCAATTACATTTCAGATTCAATCTTTCCGATTTCACGAGCGTGTCTTCTACGATCGATTTCTGTTAAATACTTCTTACGAATACGAATATCTTCTGGTGTAATTTCTACAAGTTCATCATCATTGATAAATTCAATCGCAGCTTCTAATGACATGATACGTGGTGGAACAAGCTTCATCGCTTCATCGTTACCAGTGGAACGAACAGCTGTCATCTTCTTATTCTTGATTGGATTAACACCCATATCCATATTCTTAGCAGATACACCGATAATCATACCTTCATAAACAGGTGTCTGTGCACCGATGAATAACTGACCACGTTCCTGAATATTCCAAAGAGCGTATGTCATAGCACTACCTGTTTCAGTAGAAATGAGTGCACCATTTTCACGTTGTGGAATTTCACCCTTAAATGGTTCATAACCATCTAAACGCTGTACCATAGTACCTTCACCATGTGTCATATTGATGAAGTCGGATCTAAATCCGATTAATCCACGTGTAGGACACTTATAAGTGATACGTGTATATGTGCCAATTTCTTCCATGTCAGAAAGAATACCCTTACGTACATTGAGGGCAGAGATAACAGAACCAGAATATTCTGTTGGAACGTCAATCACAACTTCCTCGATAGGTTCACATGTAACACCATCAATCTTCTTCATAATAACTTCAGGACGTGATACTGCAATTTCAAAGCCTTCACGACGCATTTGTTCTAGTAAGATTGTTAAGTGTAATTCACCACGACCAGATACCTTAAATGTATCTGTAGAATCTGTATCTTCAACCTTTAAACCAACATTTACTTCAAGTTCTTTATCTAAACGTTCACGAATATTACGTGAAGTTACAAACTTACCAACTTGTCCAGCAAATGGAGAATCATTAACCATGAAGTTCATGGAAAGTGTTGGTTCTTCAATCTTTAACATTGGCATTGGATCTGGAGCACCTTGAGGACAGAGTGTATCACCAATATTAATATCAGGGATACCAGAAATCATACAGATTTCACCACACTGGATTTCTTCGACTGGAATACGACTTAATCCCTTGTAGATAAAGATCTGATTTGTCTTTCCTTGGTGTGCACTACCATCCGCATTACATACTGTATAAGATGTCGCAGCCTTTAATGTACCTTTATATACACGTCCAATTCCTAAACGTCCAATATAATCATCATACGCAAGTGCACTGATTTGCATCTGTACCGGCTCACCAATCAGGTTTGGATAAGCTTGTGTATGATGGATAATTGTTTCAAATAGTGGCACGATATCTTCATTTGTACCATCCTGCTCGTAATTAACAATACCCTCTCTAGCCTTACCAAATAGGATTGGGAAGTCTAACTGATCATCTGTTGCGTTTAGTTCGAGGAACAATTCATATACTTCATCGATAACTTCATTAGCACGAGCATCCTGCTTATCCATCTTATTGATTAATAAGATAGGACGAAGACCTGCTTCTAATGACTTCTGCAACACGAAACGTGTCTGTGGCATTGGTCCTTCTGCTGAGTCTACTAACAAGATAACCGTATCAACTGTTTTGATAATACGCTCAACTTCGGAAGAGAAGTCTGCGTGACCTGGTGTATCAACGATATTAATCTTGTAGTCTTTGTATGTTACAGAGCAGTTCTTGGAATAAATAGTAATTCCTCTTTCACGTTCGAGATCGTTGGAGTCCATAATGCAGTCTACAACCTTTTCGTTATCTTTAAATACATGACTCTGTTTGAGGAATGCGTCTACTAACGTTGATTTTCCAGCGTCAACGTGAGCAATCACAGCAATGTTAATAATCTTTTGATAATCCATCTTCTCTTCACCTTCTTTTAAGCATAAGCGGATAAATTATATATTTTATAGCCATAAATTACAACCCAAACCCACTTAAAATACAGATGTTTTCATTGACGATAGATGTGGAGGTTGCTATAATATTTGAGCGATGCACCAGTGGTGGAATCGGCAGACACGTACGCTTGAGGGGCGTATGAGGCAACTCGTGCAAGTTCAAGTCTTGTCTGGTGCACTAATTTAACCCACAACAGTGGGTTTTTTTATGCTTCCACCTACATTTTCATATGTACTTTCATGAAAAATATTGCAAGTCGGTATTTAATTTCAATAAAAGTAATGTAAGCGGTATAAAATCTCTTTACTTTTATTAGTAGCAAAATTATCATGTATATCTATAGGAGGAAAAGAGTAAATATGAAAAAAGTATTGATTCCGGCTTTAGCTTTAACTATGGCTTTATCCTTTGCCGGCTGCTCAAAATCTGAAAAAACAGGTTCTACAGCAGAAACAAAAGAGACAGTAAAGACAGACTACGATGTAGTAGTTATTGGCGCTGGTGGAGCTGGTCTTACTGCCGCTATTACTGCAGCTGAAAACGGTGCATCCGTTGTTGTTGTTGAAAAGATGGCAGCTATCGGTGGTAACACAGCTCTATCTGGTGGTGAAATGGCAGCACCTGGTAACTGGTTACAAAAAAAGGAAGGCATCGAAGATAGTGCTGATAAGTTCTATGAAGATGTCATGAAGGGTGGCGACTACAAGGCTAACCCTGAACTCGTTAGAGTTTTAGCTGACAACGCTTTAAGCGCTGCTGAATGGTTACGTGATGACATTAAGGTTGACTTCGAAGACAAGATGATGTTCTTCGGTGGACACAGCGTAATGCGTTCCTTAGTGCCACACAACGAATCTGGTGTTGAAATCATCCAGAAGTTAAAGGCTAAGGCTGACGAATTAGGTATCACAGTATTAACAAACACAAAGGCTACTGAATTAGTAGAAACAGACAAGAAGGTTACTGGCGTTAAGGCAACAACAAAAGATGGTGATGTAACATTCACAGCTTCTAAGGGTGTTGTTCTTGCGACAGGTGGTTTCGGTTCTAACATTGAAATGCGTAAGGAATACAATCCAGAAATGGATGAAAAGATCCTATCTACATGTTCTCCAGGAAGTACTGGTGACGGTATTGTAATGGCTGAAAAGATCGGTGCAGCTACAGTAGATATGTCATATATCCAAACATATCCAACATGCGACATCACATCTGGCACATTATTATATGTTGGTGACGTACGTTTAGCTGGTAGATCAATCCTTGTTAACAAGGAAGGTAAGCGTTTCGTTGAAGAACTAGAACGTCGTGACGTTATCTCTAAGGCTGTTACAGAACAGACTGGTGGCGTTTCATACATGTTCTGGGATGAAGCATCTATGGAAGCTTCTGGTGTTAAGGAAGCTCACCCTGAAGAATACGAAAGACTCATCAAGGAAAAGCACTTAGTGAAGGCTGATACAATTGAAGAAGCTGCTGCTTTCTTCGGTATTGACGCTGAAGCATTAAAGAAGACTATCGCAGATTACAACCAATACGCTGCTGATGGTAAGGACTTAGAATTTAATAAGCGTGGTAAGTTAGTTGCCTTTGGTGAAGGTCCATACTACATCATGGTTTCACAACCATCTGTTCACCACACAATGGGTGGTGTTGTAATCAACACTAACGCTCAAGTATTAGACAAGGATGGCAAGGCTATCGCTGGTCTATACGCTGCTGGTGAAGTTACTGGTGGTATCCACGGTACAAACCGTCTAGGTTCTGACGCTATCGCTGATATTACAGTATTCGGTAGAATCGCTGGCGAACAAGTATCTAAGTAATAAACATATAAAGCGAGATGTTATCATCCCGCTTTTTTATTTTGGTAACTACTATCATTTTTACATCTTTTTTACTGTAACAATCGTATTACTACATGAATTTACTATGATTTTAATATCATCAGTAATACATATCCAATTCCTTCCTTCTTTGGATATCTTACAATTCTTATCTCTTATTTTATTTTTACAATACTCGACAACATCTTCTATATCTGAACTCAAACTTTCTTGGATTCTAATTAGTCCTTTAGACGTTGTATTCATATTATCTATATTTAATAAAAATTCTTCTACTGTTTCATTTTTAAGTATTTTAGTATTATTTGAAAGGTATTTCTTTACATCTTTTACGTAATTCTCTATACATTCTTTCCATTCATCATCATTTCCCCACCAATGATATTTTGAATAATTCATTCTATCCAAAACTTTAGATGGGTAGATTTTTTTCAATCTCCAATTACAAATATGTTTACTTTTAATGATACATTCTATCAGACTATTTTTATGTCTAGATTTTCCTAAGACAACAAGTTTATCCCCACCATCTCCCCATTGATGTGGAGCAATATATACTTTAGTACCAGGAGAAAAAAGTTTTACACCAGATTTTATTTCATGTTCTTCCCCATAAAATCTTTTATCAACTATATTTCCAACCATACACCATCTCCAGGGATAATTTTTAACTTTGTTTTCTACCATAGTCATTTTACCTTGACCTAATTATAGCATGTAAAAAAGCCTCGATAACGAGGCTAATTCCATTGTTTAAAATCGTTATGATATAACTGAGAAAGTTCTTTTGGTTCTACACTGCCTTGTGGATATGTATAGACTGGAAGATTTGCGTCAGTATACATCTGCTTTAAAGCATCGATATATTCCCAACTATATTCAATCATCTCCCACTTAGTAAACCACGAGTTATCACCAATCATGCACGCATGTAACATTCTTTCGTATGCTTCTGGTGTGTTTAACTTAAAGATTAAATTACAGTTTTGGCAGAAGTCCATCTGTGCTTTTGTAATACTATCTTCACCTGGTGTCTTGATATTAAATTCAAGATATACTCCTTCTGTCGGCTGAATCTTAATCACTAGTACATTAGGATCTACATCCTCACGCTGTCTTTTGAATGTGATTTTAACTTCAATCTCACGTCGAGCCATTTTCTTACCTGTACGGATATAGAATGGTACACCTTGCCAACGTTCATTATCAATAAACAGTTTTAATCCCGCAAATGTTTCGGTAGTAGATGCAGGGTCCACATGTAGTTCTTCTCTATATCCTTCATACTGCCCCATCAATAGTGTGTCTTGAATCTTTAGTTCATTGACTGGACGTAGTTGTTTTAGAACTTCAAGTTGTTGTTCATTCATATTACCAGTTGGATCATCTACTGCTACGATACTCATAATTTGTAATAAATGGTTTTGAACCATATCTTTCAGAGCACCTGCGTGATCATAATAGTTTCCTCTTGTTTCAACACCAACTTCTTCCAGCGCAGAAATCTGAACATAATCAATGTTGTCTTTGTTCCAAACATTGTTAAATAGTAAGTTGGCATCACGAATTGTTAGAATGTTACGAACCATCTCTTTTCCAAGATAATGGTCTATACGGTAAATATGGTCACTTCCAAATAAATTCTCTAATTTTTTGCTTAGGAATTTTGCAAGTTCTAAACTTGCACCAAATGGCTTTTCCAATACAATCTTTGGATCATGCATGTTTTTCATTGTAGAGACACCATCTGTAATTCCTTCAAAGAAATCTGGTGCTACCGCATAATAAACAACATGATTCTCAGTTGGATGTTCTTCGTAGTATTGGTCTAATAACTCATATTGAGCTTGATCGGTAAAATCCATGCGGAAGTAATGAATATGTTTAAAGAATGCTTGTAACTGCTCATCTTTTACCTTTACTTGGGCAAACTCGCTAATCCAAGGTTCTATAATCTCATGGTAATCCGCATCTGTGTAATCACGTCTTCCAATTGGAGTAATTAAGAACTCTTCAGGAAGCTGATTTTTAATAAATAGATTATACATAGCAGGTAGAAGCTTACGATATGTTAAGTCTCCTGTTCCACCAAATATTGTAAGTGTTAATTTATTCATGGCTACCCCACTGATGGTGTTCAAAGCCTTCACGGTCGACTCTTTGATATGTATGTGCACCAAAGAAATCACGTTGGCCCTGAATAATATTCGCACCTAGACATACACTAGATAATTGGTTGATGTATGTAAGTGCAGCAGTAAATACTGGTAATGGTAAATCAATGGATTGTACAATTATCTCTTTTAGTGCTGGTGTATTTTCTAATACTTCATTTTTGAATACTGGATATAGAAGTAAATCATCTGCGCCATTATCATATGCATGCATGATATCTTGTAATAACTTTGCTTGGATAATACATCCAGCTCTAAAGATAGCCGCAATCTGCTTGAGATTTAAATCCCAACTATACTTATTAGACGCATCACGATATAAATTGAATCCCTGTGCAAAGGCAACTGTCTTAGCTAATTTATATGCTTGATGTACCTTTTCAATATCAACATTCTTCTTATGAATTCCACTTTCCTTGCGATATGCATCGCGTAATGCAAGTTGGTTAGACATAATACGTGCTTGATACGCTGCTGTTAATAAAGACGCATTAAATTCTTGTCGAAGTGCTTCAATACTTGTCCAACGACCTGTACCCTTATTTCCTGCAACATCTAAAATCACATCAACAAGGTCATGTTCTGTAATAGAATCTTTTTCACGTAACACAGTTACTGTGATATCGACAAGATAGCTCTGCACATCTCCTTGATTCCATTGTTCTAACACATCCGCAATTTCGCTATTTGTATAACCTGCGGTGTACTTTAGAATTAAATATGTTTCCGCAAGCAACTGCATATCCGCATATTCAATTCCATTATGTACCATCTTTACATAGTGACCACTACCTTCTGGTCCGATATATGCACAACATGGTTCTCCATCTTTCTTAGCAGAGATATCTTCCAATATCTTTCCTACAGAAGCGTACGCATCCTTATCTCCAGATGGCATAATACTCGGACCTTTTAAAGCACCTTCTTCACCACCAGATACACCAACACCAAAGTACTTTAATCCATGGCTAGCCATCTGCTTATGACGACGATTTGTATCTTCAAAGTAAGAGTTACCACCATCCATGATGATGTCTCCTTCATCTAATAGATCAACGAGTTGTAATAAGACATCATCAACTGGTTGGCCAGCTGGTACCATCAAAAATACACGACGTGGCTTTTCAAGAGAATTTACAAAATCCTCTAGTTTTTCAAAACCACTAAATCCAGGGATGTTCTCATCGATTAATACTTTCGTACGTTCGAAAGAACGATTATATCCACTTACCTTGTAGCCATGGTTTAGCATATTTAATGCAATATTCTTTCCCATGACACCTAATCCAATTACACCTATATTACTCATGTTCATTTCTCCTCATAATAATAGAAACACCTTCTGGAATTGTTACTGTAGATACCACATCCTGTACGTATGCATGTTTAATAGGTAGTACACTTAGTGAATCCGAAAAGCGATTTGCGACGATAATATCATCATCCACAATCACAAAGTCACGTGGATGTTTACCAGCACATGATGTCACTTGAATACGTTCGATATCTTTTCCAGATACATGTAGCACTGTAATGACATCCTGTGTACGTGTTGATACGTATAAATAATCACCCTTCTTACGTATTGCGGCTGTATCTTTCACATGTGAAAGACCGTTTTCTAACAGTTCTACTGTATTTACAACTTTCTTTGCATGCATGTCTACAACATATAGAAGATTACTTAATTCGCCTACCACATATAGGTATTTCTCATCATCTGAGAACACCGCATGTCTAGGTCCACTACCTTCTTCAAATTGAATCTCATCTATAACCTTAAAATCTTTATCAAGAATCTTTATCTGATCCAAAAAGAGACATGGCACCAGATATTGATCCTTGTATGGAATAACCTGATGACATCCAGCCTTTTCTTTGATATGTGTTCTTTCAAGCAGTTCTAATTTGTTATTTTCAAAACGCAATAGTGTTACATCTCCACTATGGAAGTGAGCTGTAAAGATCAAGTTGTCTTTTACACCAACGTAACAGGATGTAAATGCTTCAAAAACAATATGATCAATTTCATGACCACTCAAATCAAAGACAGCTACACCAGAGCCTTCCTCGAAATCACATACGGCTACGATATAATCATTCAACCATGCTAAATATTTTGGATTACACACTTTTGTAAATAAGCGGACGTCTTTTACCTTACGTTCTTCATATGTAAACGCATAAATACCTTCACTTTTTTCGGATGTATACGTTCCTACGTATCCTGTATATGACATTTTTAGCTCCTTTTTTTATTTCTATTGTTTTTATTGTATTCTCTTTTATTTAAAAACACTGCTATTTTGCCCTAAAACGCAAAAAAGCCAGAGTTCTCTGACTTTTATATTTCTTTGGATTTTTCCAGTGCAGACGCAATCACCTTATCCATATCATAGTACTTATACTCACCCAAACGACCACCAAAAAGAATATTTGTTTCGTGTGAGGCAAGTTCCTTATACTGTTCATATAAAGCAGTATTCTTTTCGTCATTGACTGGATAGTAAGGATCATCACCCTGTTTCCATTCAGAACTATATTCACGACTAATGACAGTCTTTGGCAAATCATTGCCTTCTTCATCTTTTCCAAATGTAAACCACTTGTGCTCAATAATACGTGTCCAAGGTGTTTCACGGTCTGTATAGTTTACAGCTGCATTTCCTTGGAAATTTGGAATATCTAAGAGTTCATTTTCAAAACGAACAGAACGATACTCTAATGTACCTAAGCGATAATCAAAATAAGCATCGATTGGGCCAGTATAGACTACCTTTTCCGCAAGTGCGTCATACTCATCTTTCACTTCAAGATAGTCAACATTAAGTCGTACTTCAATACCTGCAAGCAGGTTTTCAACTAGCTTTGTATAGCCACCAACAGGGATACCCTGATAGAGCGCATTAAAATAGTTATTATCAAACGTTAAGCGTACTGGTAAACGTTTGATGATAAATGCTGGTAGTTCAGTACAAGGCCTTCCCCATTGTTTTTCTGTATATCCTTTGATTAGTTTCT
>NZ_CAUVCV010000011.1:0-45460 GCF_963550625.1 uncultured Solobacterium sp. | reverse complement strand
AAGGAGATGTATACAGATTTTGTTTAGCTGGATGAGCTTAATTTGTATATACCAAAGCTATGATTAATCGTTTTTCTAGAACACAACGCGTCATTGGAAGAGACGCACTACATAAAATCCAACAAGCACATGTAATTGTCTTCGGCGTTGGTGGAGTTGGCGGATATGCTATCGAAGCTTTAGCACGCAGTGGCATTGGCAAAATCGACATCGTCGACCATGATACGGTTTCACTTACTAACATCAACCGACAACTTATCGCAACCGACGCAACCATCGACCAATACAAAGTAGATGTGATGAAGGAACGCATCGCTACAATTAGCCCTGATACCATCGTTAACGCTCTACCAATCTTCTATTTACCAGAAACCAAAGATCAGTTTGACTTTAGCCAATACGACTATATTATCGATGCGATCGATAATGTTACCGCTAAAATTGACCTTATTGTAACAGCGAAGAGTTTAGGTGTTCCTATCATCTCTGCGATGGGTTGTGGCAATCGCTTTGATCCAACAAAAGTTCGTATCATGGATATCTATGACACAAAAAATGACCCACTTGCAAAAGTCATGCGCCATGAATTACGTGCACGTAACATTAAAGACTTACAAGTTTGTTGTTCAACAGAAGCACCTATCAAACCGATTGAATATCCAGATGAAGAACAAGAAAAAGCAGTGAAATGGAGTATTCCAGGTTCCACTGCCTTCGTACCACCTGTTGCAGGTATTACACTAGCTGCCGAAGTTGTTCGACAAATTACAAATTTTGACCCAAACAATCGCAAGTAACGAAAGTTACTTGTTTTTTTTAATGTAAGATTGTGCCAAGAATACGGTTAACAGTCTTACCGTCTGTTTGACCCTTATACTTATCAAGAATCTCCCTCATCACAGGACCTTGATTACGCTTAAGAGGTTCTAAGCCCTTCTCTTGTAAGATTCCCTCGATAATTTGATGAATCTCTTCTTCCGTTAACTGCTTTGGTAAGTAAGAAGAAAGTAGTGCTAGCTTCTTTTGTGCTTCTTCCTTTAAATCTTCACGATTTTCAGGAATACTATCAATTGTTTCATTTGTTTGTTTGATTTCACGCTGAATATACGCTAGTTCATCATTCTTCTCTAACGTATGACCAGCTTCCTTCTCCGCAAGTGTAATTGCGGCAATCACAAGGCTCAACACACCCTTGGTTAGAGTGTCATGTTCCTTCATTGCCTTCATATTATCTTTTCGTAATTGTAATAATAGTTCACCCATTTTAAATACCTCCTGTTTCTATTATAGACTTTCTAGCGAAAAAGTATGCTGGTTCTTCATCTTTATACCCTAAAATATGCTAAAATCATCACGAAGCAGGTGAATATTATGCAAAAAAACTTTATCTTTATTTCCCCTAATTTTCCTAAGACATATTATCAATTTCCACTCGCTTGGAAACAATTGGGCGGTCGTTCCCTCGCAATCAGTGACGCAAATTACAACTCTTTAAGCGACGTACAAAAGTCAGCTTTTGATGATTACTATCAGGTAAGTTCTTTAGAGAACTATGATGAGGTATATCGTGCTGTCGCATGGTTTGCACATCGTTATGGCAAGATTGACTGGTTAGAGTCCAATAATGAGTATTGGTTATTTCAAGACGCAAAACTTCGCCAAGACTTTAATATTACAACTGGTGATAAAGCTGATGATGTTGTTCATTATAAGTTAAAGTCTGAAATGAAGGCATACTATCACAAGGCAAATGTACCTACTGCACGCTATCATATCGTATCTACATATGAAGCTGGTAAAGAGTTTATCTCTAAGGTAGGCTATCCAGTTGTTGTAAAACCAAACAACGGTGTAGGCTCAAGTGCTACTTGGAAGATCCGTAATGATGGTGAACTAGAAGACTTCTATAAAATTCAACTTCCTAATGAATATATCATGGAAGAATATATTCCAGGATATATCTTGTCATTTGATGGTATCGTAGATGAAAACAATAAGATTGTTTACCGTACATGCCACGTATTCCCGAACCCAGTTATGGAAATTGTAAACGAAAAGACAGACTGTATCTTCTGGAATGAAATTGACATGCCAAAGGATCTAAACCAAATGGGTGAAAAACTCATTCATGCGTTTAATCTTCGTTCACGTTTCTTCCATACAGAATACTTCCGTATGACAGAAGATAAAGAAGGACTTGGTAAGAAAGGTGATTTAATCGGTTTAGAAGTAAACATGCGTCCACCAGGTGGATACATGACAGACATGATTAACTACTCACAAGACATAAATATCTACATGATTTATGCAAAGATGTGCATGCATGTACAAAATATTGTATCCCCACACCCTATCTATCACTGTGTGCACGTAGGTAAACGTGATGGTAGCGACTACGCACATTCTGGCCTCGAAATATTCCAACGCTTTGGCGCAAACATCGTCATGCATGAAAGAATGCCACAAGTGTTAGATGCGGCTATGGGTAATGAATTCTACGTTGCCCGCTTTAAAACAATGAAAGAACTACATGAGTTTGTTGATTTTGTGACGGAAAAGGAAGTGAAGCCACATGCAGATAAACTACCACAAGAGCTATAGTTACCATCTAAATCGTGATATGGAATTCAAGGTTTTTGGTCATGCAGGTATTGTGCTACTTGCCTTTCCATCCCAAGATGGAAGATTCTATGACTATGAAAACCGCAACTTAATTCAATCTATTTCCTACCAGATTGACCAAGGTAAAGTCATGGTGTTATGCTGTGACTCTATTGATGGAGAATCATGGTCTGCAGAATGGAAAAACATCAATGATCGCATCAGTGCGCATGAAGCATATTTCAATTACATTCACCAAGAACTATTACCACTATTCCGTGATTTATATCATAACCAAAGAGAAAGTAAAATTTATACAACAGGATGCTCACTAGGTGCTTACCACGCATTAAATATCTTGTTCCGTATGCCAGACTTATTTGCAGGATGTATCTGCTTATCTGGAGTCTATAGCACTTACCCATTCTTTGGTTCCTACAGCAATGAAATCATCTACCAAAACTCCCCAAATGACTTTATCAACGGTATGCACTATGATCATCCATACGTCGAAAAATACCGTCAAAAGCAGATATACATCTGTTGTGGACAAGGAGCTTGGGAACACCCAATGTTAGAGGATACTCATCGCTTAGAAGAACTACTTCAATACAAGAATATCCCTGCTCATGTTGAGTACTGGGGATTTGACGTCAGCCACGATTGGCCATGGTGGGAAAAGCAATTTCCATACTATGTAAACCAATTAATTAACACTCAATTAAACAATTAATCAATTTATGCTTTTCATCGCCATACTATTCTGCTATTATTATTTAGCATGCGGATATGGCGGAACTGGCAGACGCGCTAGATTTAGGATCTAGTTCCTTCGGAGTGCAGGTTCGATTCCTGTTATCCGCACCATTAAAAAGATTTCAACGTTCTGTTGAAATCTTTTTTGTTTTATTCATACAGATAATATGTACCATCTGTCTTAATTGTAATCTTATCACCCACATTTACAGTGATCATCTTGATTACATCAGCGTACTTTGCCTTATAAATCATTTGATCTGTATCAATGATATAAAGATAGGTATTTCCGCCAATATCAATCTTTTCAAGTTTCGCTACTGTAATTTCCTTTTCTTTATAGTTAGAAGTATCTACAGTTTCATTTGTCTCTTGATTTGCTTGTTCAGTACTAATTTCACCCTTGAGTAAACGACGATACTGCTCGATTGCGTCCTTTTGGTTATACGCTGTTACCACCATGTTATATTGTTCGACATTTACACAAGCATACATCTTCACCAAACCATTATCATCCTTTAATACCATAATATATGTTGGTGTACCATCTACATTAATTAATGATGGGAAAGATGCGTGATATCCCTTCTCTTGTACTTCACCTTCAGCCGAATGCATACCACTACCTTCATCTGCACCAGAAGCTAAAATGAACTTTGTCTCGGATGTACGTTCATTTGCCATGATAAATCCAATATTACTGGAATCACCATTTACAGAGGTTACACCTGTATAAATCCAGATATCTCCATCTTTAGCGATATATCCATAGTCTGTACGATAACTCTTATCACCATCTTCATTCTTAATTTCTACAGTTGTAGTCTGTCTACAATCAATCTGACCAAAAATACTATTCAAGAATCCACGGTGTAATTTAGCAGAGTCATTATACTGATCTACGATAAGATTTCCTGGGTAAATAATATCTGCCCAACGAGGAACATCTTTCACATCAAGCTTTGTCATTGTGCCATCAATTGGATTAACTAAGATAGCACCTGTAATCTTCTTACCACCAAAAAGAGAAATACTATTTGTATAAGTAGAAGCGATGTACCAAGGATTACCCTCTTCATCAATTTCAAAGTGCAGATTTGTAAACATAGTTGTTGGATATGCAAAACGAATATGTCTTTCTAGGTTCTCATTGAAGTAAGCGCTAGGCACATACTTCATCTTGCTTGACATCGCAACATATTCCGCATCCATTGTAACTGGATTTACTTTTACATAACCAGGAATACCATTTTCATGGTTTCCAAACCACTTAAAGAAACCATCATATTGTAAAGGTGCTACCTTGATTGGACTATTTTGATAGTCAATTTGCATATACTCACTAACATTAAACTGTGAAACAACATCACTTAAGGAACCTATCTTACGATCACCAAGTTTCTCTGCACTTGCAGTATCCATTAACGCAATGGAACTTGTTCCACTAACAGATGGAATATCCTCTGTACTACCTTCATCTACTTTTAAGATGGATGAATATTCCTTTGCATGGAACAAGCGCATGCTTGTAATACTACCTAGTACCATACACACAAATAGAATACATTCTACAAGAGCAATCCACTTTAGATTCTCCTTTTCTTTACGAACAGAGAATACTAGTGCCTGTACGATAAGGTACACTGCACCAACTCCTAGTAGAAATGCCCAGAATTGAATACTCTTAAGATTGATTGCTGGTAAGAAGAAGTAGAAGCCGACACACGCAATGACAAGTGTAATAACTACTCCAATCACATAACTCATCACAGTATTATTCTTTAAATTCTCTTGATGAATCTTCATTCTACTAAACTGATGAAACTGTGGGTTCTTTTGTACGTTCATTTTTTTATCCCCCTTTATTCTACACATGCATTATATCCTGTAATATCTATTTATCATTTTGCGAATATTACGAATACCACGCTTATTTTTAGCGGTTTTTACGAAATGTTAATCTTCATCAATGTAATGCTCAATCCAAAGTTGTAATGAGTGGATTGTTTCCTCCATTTGTTTTAGTTGATTTTGAATTAACTTAAAATCATGGATTTCCTTATCATCGATTTTTCCATCCACTGTCATCTCAATTAAGCGTGCTTTCTTTTCATCCAAAGATTGTAGGGTCGCAAGCATCTCTAATACAATTTGAGATAAGTTTTTCTCTTTTACAACCTTCATTCCACGCTTGATACCAACTGGACATTCTGTTGCACAGAATGCACTACATAATTCTTTATCCTTATAAATTTCTGACAGTTTTACAACTTCTTCAGGATGAATTTCTAGTTTCCCAGTCTCAATCTTCTCAAGACGGCTCTCATTGAAAAAACCATCTGATAAATCCGCTACTTTATTTCTTGTTAGTTTCAGCTTCATGCGAGCTTCTTGAAACATACTTTTTTCTTTGTTTTCCATGATGAATACCTCTAATATCTATATTCAGTATAGTAGTCCCCTATTTGCATTACAATATTAAAAGCAGGATTGAATCCTGCCTTTAGAATTTACTGAGTTGCTAGGAGATAATACTGATGGGCAAATCCATGTGCACCGATTTCGGATAATGCATGGATACCTGTTTTACCTAGTTTGAATTTACCAATTACTAACATTGGTACTTCGTAGGATTTACTGAGTTGTCCTATCACATTCATCTCCATGAAGTGGAAATATTCATGGCTAAGAATAAGATTGATTGCATTGTCCATAGATAACTGATTTTCTTCTGCCCACTTTTCAATAGATTTTAAGTAGAGGTTGATTTGATTGGTTCCAGATACATAATCACTAAAGTATCTTTGGTTACCTACAACGTAGTCAGTATCTTTGTCATTTAACTGTAGCCCCGATTCTGTGCAGATTTTGCGAAAATCATAACTACCATTAAATTTTTCGAATACTTCCTTTGCGGTTTCCTCACCCTTTTTCCAAGCCTCTTCTACAATGCACTGTTTATCTTCTTCCTTAATCTTGTTGTAACAATAATCATAGGTAAGTTCTTGATACGCAAGGTCTTTGGTTGGGAAAGGATATGTAAATCCTGGCATATTAGCCATCAACTCTCTTTGTCGCAATGACGATCAATTTTGTGTCTGCTGCGATACCACTTAATTCAACACCACCAATTGACTTGATCTGTTCTGCATTCTGTAGACCAGATAAGTCGATGATACGTTTACCTAATACGATATATAGGTTTGGTAGGTTTGCGCCACCATCGTTATATTCTGTTAGTTCCTCAATCATCCAATCAATATCTGCTTGCCAGCTTGCGGCTGAAGATTGACGTGACCATGCATTCTTCTTCTGTAGACGAATAACACCTTCATCATCAATTAAACGTAGTGGTTTTGTTGTCTTCTTAACAATGCCAAAGAGTTTCTTTTCTGTAATCGTTGCTTGGACTGCGTACATACTGCCATTTTCTGCAGAAATTTCTAATGTTGATTTATCAACATCTAAGTTATGCGCAACTGTATCTAGTAACTCTTCTTTAGTAAGTTGTTTCTTGAGACGATCTTTACTACGTAATTCTGTGGCACCTACTGCAATTGCACGAATGATATTACGTTGTGTATCTACTTCTACAGATACTTCAACTGTATCTGGGGATGCGCCATTTTGGATTGCCTTAAGTTCCGCTTCACGACGTACACTGATAATATCTTCTTCTGTTGGATTTGATACGGAACGTTCCACCATATCGCGAACCATCGCTAGAGCAACACCAATTGTTGAGATAACTGGAGCGTTCTTTGCAATCTTGAACTGGTGGTTCATTGTTTCAGCTAGATGTGGCACAACGCTAGCTGCACCTCCTCCACCTCCAACGAATAGCGTTGTACGTGGGTCCATCTGATAGTCATGCATTAAGTCTTTGACTACCTTACCATTCTTTTCTGCTGCGTATGCCATTACCTTCTTCGCAGTTTCTTCCACAGATAAGCCCATGTTATCTGCGAGTGGTTGCCATGCTTTACGTGCAGCTTCTACATTGCCATATGCATAATCTTCTGGATGAACATAACCTGCAATGTTTGCGGCACCTGCCATTGTTAGAGATACCTTTGTACCATTACTACATTCAATGTATGCATACTCAGGGTCACCATTCATTGGTTGAATTGTCTTTAATACAGGATCAACAATCAAACTTGGATCTGTATATACTTCATATTCTAAGTTTGCGATATGTGCAGATCTTGGACCGATATTAACGGCTTTGCCGTCTTTAATCTCTACCATAGATCCACCACCAATACCTACGGTACGTACATCAAGAGAGTTTAAGTATGTCTTATGTCCACCAACTTCAGCGTACTTAATCATAACCTTACCGTCTTTTACGCATGAAATATCAGTTGATGTACCACCAACTTCAAAGAAGATACCATCTGTTAATTTTTCATACATCAAAGCACCCGCAACACCAGCTGCTGGTCCAGATAGGATTGTTAGGATAGGACGATTTCTTACTTCCTCAACCGTCATAACACCACCATCACAACGCATAACCATCAGTGGATTCTTGATACTTGCCTTCTTGATTGATTCATCTGTCATTGTTGCAGCCTCTAACATCTTAGGCATGATACTAGCATTTACAACTGCTGTACGTGTTCTAATCTTTAAGCCATATAACTTGGAGATATCGTTTGTGGCTGTTGATGGAACATTCTGCTCTGTACAATGTTTAATTACTAAATTTTCATTTGTTGGATCATCAACAGAGAATGCCTCAGCTGCTACGATACTCTTACATCCCTTTTCTTGTAGAGATTTGATTGTGTTGATAATTGCCTCATCAATCTTTGATGTATCAGAAGTATCTACAAACTCATTTTCAGAGTAGAGATACTTTCCTTTTGCTAATTCGATATTATCGATTGTTGTATCACTCTTTGATTTAGCACCTTGTAAACCTTTACCAAGTGTTACAACACCTACCTTAACAACGTCTCCTTCTAGTAAGGCGTTTGTTGCCTGGGTTGTACCATGAGCAATAAATACAACATCATCTGGTTTGATGTTATATTCCTCCATGATTTTATGTAAAACTTGAACAATACCTGCTGCTACACCCTCTGGTGCAAAGTGTGTTGTAGGAATCTTAACTGTTCCAATCAACTCATATGTTTCGTTGTTAATCGCAACTGCATCTGTAAATGTTCCACCTACGTCAATACCAATACGAACTTTCATATACCCTCCTCATACGACTATCTAAAATCAACACAAGTTAAACTTGTACTCATTTTAAATAACTGAGGGTACTTAAAGAATAAGCACCCTTCAGTTTTATTTAATTGAAAAATAATACGGCTGATAATACTACACCAAATACTGCGATTACCCATAGGTAAGGTAGTAATTTACGTGTAATGCTGTTGACATCTACTTCACAGAAGTTTGCTGTCCAAACGTTCTGTGTATTTGTTGGGTCACCACAACCCTGGATACGTTCAGCAGATAAGAATGCACCCATAACTGCTAGTGGAGATAATGTTCCTAAACCAATAATTAACGCTGCAATACCAGAACCTAAACCGAATAAGTTCATTGGTCCACGGTAAAGTGCTAAAGGCGCTAATAGTGAGAAGAATAGGACGTATGTAACCATAGACTTAGGTGTTACAGCTAATAAGAATGGATTGAGAACTTCTTTTACCATTGGGTGTGTAACTGCTAAGTAAAGGATACCGATACCTACCATCAAGATTACTGCTGGACCAGCATCTGTGATACCGTCGTAGCATGTCTTTGTAAGTGTGTTCATTGCCTTTGCGAAAGATGTTGATGTGAATAGTAATGCCCATGCAATACCAACCATGAATGCAGGGCAAACTGGAACCTTAAGACCTGCAACAAGTACGATTGGGATTAATGGTGTTAACATTGCTAGTCCACCTCTAACACCAGTTAGTTGTGTTGTTTTAGCTTCTTGCTTGGCTGGAGCTGAGAATGCAAACTTGATACCGTTCTTCTTAAATTCAACGAAGATCAAGATTAATGTAGCTACTGCTGTAGCTGCCATGAGGTAAATCTCAAAATTACGAATCTGATCGATTTCAAGTGAGAAGATACCTGCAAACATCTTCCAGTTAGCGATGTTGAATGTTAAACCTGTTGTGAATGACATTAAGAAGATTGATGCTGCTGATAAAGCAGGGACACCGATAGAAATCAAGATTGGTAATACGATAGAACCAACCATGATGATGGATCCAAGTCCACTTAATGTTGTGAAGAGTAATGCTACCGCAACACAGAGAATCAGTGTTACTACTAATGGCTTATCGCCACCTAATTCGGCGGATTTCTTAATGATATTTTCTGTAATACCTGTCTTGTTCATTAATTGACCTAACCATGAACCGAAAATAACCGCCATGATAGCTGCGCCCATACGAACAGTTCCAGCTTCTAGAACTGCCTGCAACCATCCGATTGCTACACCATCAGCGTTTACACCAATTGCTGGAACACCAGCAATCAAGCAGATTACAACTGCCATTAAAGGTAACGCTAGTAATGTAGGAATCTTTTTTGTCATCATCAATGCTGCGATGATAACGAAGGCTAAAATAATTAAAATACCTTGAAGCATATTCAAATTCCCCTTTCCTATATGAACACGACTGTTGTCGTTAGTTCCTAAACAAATAACAATTCATTTCGTACTTTTTCAGCCATAAGTGGTGATAAAGTATCTGTATTTTCTGTGTGGACCTGTATCAGTTCCACATGTTTATTTTGGAGCTTGAGTTTTTGATAGAACTGAAAGTCCATACCCATCATGAAGATCTTTTCGATATCAAACATCGTACATAACGTGTTTAGTAGCTGATTCACTTCCTTTGTGCCTGTATTTTCTGATAGAAGTTCCTTACAGAACTCAGAGCGTAGTGGAACTTTTTGTCCATCGATCGTAATCGTTGTAAATACCTTCTCGCCAACCATCACATGTGCACAGTTTACTTTCTCATGTAGTGTTTCTTCATTGAATGCATTTGTGATTGTGAAACTACTACATGTTTCTTCACTGATTGGAATATGTAACTGGCTACTGAGTGCACCTTGTAAACTGATAGTCGCGGAGGCGTATCCTGTATCGTAAATCGTATTTAAATCACTAGGCTGTACATCATCATGCAGCAACAAACCAATCCCACGTATATTTTGGTCTGCATGTATCTTTACAGTTTCTACCAATAATTCAAACAAGTCATTACCCGTTACTCTTTGTTTCGTAATGCATGTCGAAACAAGCGTTTCTAGACACATATCGAATAAGCAGAAGAATACTGAACGTCGACTGATTTCAAATACTGCAACACTTCCAAAATCTGCAGCGATAGATAAGTCTTTGCGGCTTCTACCCTTTTCAACCGTCTGTGTGCCAGTTTCTACAATGATCCCTTTACCTAGCAAATCTCCAACAATTGAACTAACAGTACTTGGTGATAAACCCGTTCCCTGTGCAAGTTCAATACGTGAGATACTCCTTGCTTGCATGATCTGTTGCATGATTAAATTGGTATTCTGATTTTTAATGTCTTTTAACCCTGTTTTCCCCATGCAAGCTCCTTTAATTCGGACTCCGAAATAAATCGTACTTCTAAAATACACCTAACTTTTAAGAAATGCAATAGAAATTTGTAAACGCTTTCTTCTTTTGCATAAAAAAGTACTCTAGCGATAGAGTACTTGATTTTGATTAACGATATTCACCCAGCTTTTCTGCGATATCTTTGCCATTTAGTGCATTCAGTGGAGTGTCTGTTTGATTTGCTAGTATTGTTGCCATACCTGCAGCTTCACCCATATCAATGCAGGTTGGAATAATTCTGACACTTGCCTGCATCAAGAACGTTGTAGAGATACATCTACCTGCCACAACAAGGTTTTCTACTTCATTTGTGACCATCGCACGATATGGAATTTCATAGTAATCGCCTGGTTGATAGGAAATCTGGTGTACCAAACTCTTATTTGCGGAATGGACATCGATATACCAGTCACCACGGGCTACCGCGTCTTCGTATCTTGCTTGTCTTGGGTAATCTTCCTCATGCATCAAAAGTTTGCCAACAATCTGCCATGATTCGCGTACACCTAACATATTCGCCACTTGTACCAAATAACAGTTTTCAAAGCCTGGCATCATTTCCTTCAAGAAACGAACAAGACGACGAATACACTGATGACCATATACGATAGCAGCGGAACGCTCTAGCGCATGTGTATTGTTCTTTAAATCCACTAAGTGAGGGCAGTTAAATGACATTACACCCGTCTTATCAGGAATTGTGAAGTTTTGGAAATAGTGTAGATCCTGTGGAATTAGGATACCTGCCTCTACACCCTTGCGGAATAGTGGCTCCATCACAAAGTTCTTACCAGCTACCATCGCTGATTCAAACTGGTCACCCTTGATACGATGAATACTGTAAGTATCATCTAGTGAGAATACATATTCACGATATTTTTCAATGTCGATACCACCAACTTCAAAACGTAGTGAAGTAATCTGGTTATTCCCCTCTTCATCACCACACAGTACTTCTACGCCAGACAAACGCGATAGCACTGCATCACCACTGGCATCCACGAACTGTCTTCCGCCAATCGCAACTAAGCCTTCAATCGTATTGACGATTACATACTTAATCTTTTGATCTTCTAGAATTACATCACAAACAGACGCATCATAGAGTAATTCACCACCACAGCTTGTATAAAGACTTTCCCACGCATCTGCCATTGCCTCTGCAGAAAACCATCTTTGGGCAGTTCCGTGTTGGTCACGTGTTTCACCATATTTCTTCATCTCATTTTCAAGATCGTAGAAATTCTGATGATGATTTGTAAACGAGCGCATCATCGGTGTTACAAGTGCGTTTGTAGCACTACCACCAAGACGAATTGCCTTATCAATGATTAATGTAGAAAAGCCATTCTTGGCTGAAGTATAACCTGCTGAACTACCTGCACTACCTCCACCAACAATGACAGTATCATAGGTTTTTAAAACCTTTAACTCTCTGGAGCCATATTGAATTTTAGTTTCCATAATTTTCCGTCCTTATACTTGTATTTGTTTTTAGTTATGCCCCAAAAAGAACAGATTGTCAAATACTCTTTGAAGTGTATACAATGAAACTAACAGGAGTAAAAACATATGAACGAAAAAAATAAACAAATTTTAGACGCAATCAAGGGACAATTAATTGTCTCTTGCCAAGCATTACCTAGTGAGCCATTACACAGCAGTTACATCATGTCCAGAATGGCTTATGCGGCATATTTAGGCGGTTCGAAAGGAATCCGTGCAAATAGCGTAGAAGATATCATTGAGATTAAAAAGACAGTAGATTTACCAGTGATCGGTATTATCAAGATTGATTATGAGGATGCACCAGATGTATACATCACACCAACAATGAAAGAAGTTGATGCGTTAGTAGAAATTGGTGTTGAAGTTATCGCAATGGATGCCACAGAGCGCACACGTCCTGGCCAATTAGACCTAGATACCTTCTTCAAAGCCGTACGTGAAAAATATCCAGATCAGTTATTTATGGCAGATTGTTCCAACATTGAAGAAGGCATGCATGCAGCCGAAATTGGCTTTGACTTAATTGGCACAACAATGGCTGGTTATACAGAATATACAAAGGGCTGCAGTTTACCTCCATACAGAATGATTAAGACACTCGTTGAACAGTGTGGTAAACCTGTAATCGCAGAAGGAAATATCTCAACACCTGAACAGTGCCGTCATGCGATGGATATTGGTGTACACGCTGTTGTCGTAGGTTCCGCAATTACTAGACCACTTGAAATAACAAAGAAGTTTAAGGCGGCTCTCGATGCGTAAAATTATCACTTTAGATATCGGTGGTACAAATATCAAAGTTGGCATCTTCGAAGATGAAATACTTGTCCAAGAAGCAGAAATCCCAACACTAGCAAAACAAGGCGCAAAAGATGTCATTGACCGCTGTATTGCATTCATCAAACAATACATGCCATGTGATGGTATTGGCATTAGCACCTGTGGACAAGTCAATAACGATGACGGCTCTATCCACTATGCAAATGAAAACATGCCAGGTTATACAGGCATGCAAGTCAAGAAGATATTCGAAAAAGAATTCAACGTCAAAGTCACAGTTGAAAACGATGTATACGCCGCTGCTCGTGGTGAAAATCAATACGGCGCAGGCAAAGGCTACCAAGATTTCATATGTCTAACCTATGGTACTGGTATTGGTGGAGGAGTTTACCTAAATGGTCAGCCATACTATGGAGCAGGTAAATCTGCAGGAGTGATGTTAGGTGGTATGATATTGCAATCATCAATAGTTAAAAAACCATGGGATGGTAGCTACGAATCCCTAGCATCTACAACCTCACTCATCAAAAATGCACAACAAGTTAATCCATGCATTACAAATGGAAGAGTCCTATTTGAACACTTGAATGAGCCTGAAATAAAAGCTGTATTAGATGCTTGGATTGAACAGATTGCGATTGGATTATGTTCTTTAACACACGTGTATAACGTACCACTATTCATTCTTGGTGGTGGTATTCTAGAACAAGAATATGTATTTAACAACATTAAGAAAGCATATCAAAAATATGTAATTCCAGGGTTTGATGGTGTACAAATTCACCAAGCAAAACTCGGTAATAAAGCAGGTATCTATGGTGCACTTGCATTAAATATCAGTAGATAAACATAAAAAGGAGTGATAATTCACTCCTTTTTATGTTTATTCAGCGTGTGTTAGATTACGCTCTTGCGCATCGTAATATACAGGGTTTACTAAACGGATATAACATTCATCACCCACAGCCAATACTTGGTGGTGTGGTGCTTGAATCTTTAATTCCTGTGTGCCTAAACCTACATAGTATTCTGTATATTCAGATAAGATAATACGCTTTGTGATTTTTGTCTTAATTCCCGAGTCATGATTGATTTCAATCTCACTTGGTCTTGTCGCAAGCTTTACAGCCTGATCCATGTGTTGAATTGTACATGGTAATGGTTGTGTTGTATCACCTTCGGCATACACCTTACCATCTCTATACTCAACCTTTGTAAAGTTTGATTCGCCTAAGAAGTTATGTACGAATAAGCTTACTGGCTTGTTATAGAGTTCTTGTGGTGTGCCAATCTGGATAATTTCACCCTTGTTCATAACAAGTAGACGATCAGATAACGCTAGAGCTTCTGACTGGTCATGTGTTACGAATACGATTGTAAAGTTGTATTCCTTTTGTAGACGCTTGATTTCAAAACGCATACTCTCTCTTAACTTTGGATCAAGGTTTGATAGAGGCTCATCCAATAATAAGATACCTGGGTTAACAACGATAGAACGTGCTAACGCAATTCTCTGCTGTTCACCACCAGATAAATCAGATGGGAATACCTTTGCTTGGTCTAATAAGTTCGTCTGTTTTAGCGCAAGATTGACACGTTCTTCAATCTCTGCCTTTGGACGTTTTTGAACTTGTAATGGGAATGCAACGTTATCAAATACGTTTAAGTGTGGCCATACAGCGAATGCCTGGAACACCATTCCTAAGTTACGGTGTTCAGGTGGAACGTATAAGTTCTTCGCCTTGTTAGATACAACCTTACCCTCTAAACGAATTTCACCTTCACTCAAATCTTCAAAACCTGCAAGCATACGTAATGTTGTTGTCTTACCACATCCAGAAGGACCTAAGAATGAGAAACATTCTCCCTTCTTGATTGTTAGGTTGAAGTTATTCACTGCTGTGACTGTACCTAAAGTTTTTGTCGTATAATCTTTTCTTACATTAATTAATTCAATCTGATTCATATTTATACGCCCTTTCTTTCTTTAGTAATAAAGTTGATAATCCAGTTCACAACAACGATCAATAAGATTGTTAGAGTTGCAAGTGCTGAAGCCTGTGTAATATATCCATCACTACGTAACATGTAGATAGCTACACCTAAAGTTCTTGTATATGGTCCATACAAGAGTGAACTTGTTGTTAATTCACGCATTGCTGGCAAGAAGATTAGGAAGAAGCCTGATAACATCGCAGGACGGATGAGTGGAAGTGTAATATCCTTGAGTGATTCTGTATGAGAAGCACCGCAAGAACGTGAAGCCTCTTCCAAGGATGGGTGTACCTGTCTTAAGGCAGCGGAAGCTGCGTTCATAGAGAATGACAAGTAACGTGCGATATATGCAATAAAGATAATCCATAGTGTGTTATATAGGTTGATATTCAAGATCTTTCCAGACCATGCAAGAATGACACCGATTGCAAGTACTGTACCTGGTAAAGAGTATGGAAGTGTAGCTAAGAATTCCAAAGCACCCTTTCCCTTTGGCTTGATCTTGATGATTACATACGCAATCATTACACCCAGTAACATTGCGAAGATACCTGAGCTTACTGCTAGGATCAAGGAGTTGGAAACACCATCACGAACCATCTTGTTGTTGAATAAGATGTTTGTGTAGTTACTGAAGTCGAAGTTACTTGGAACAAGTGGTAGACCGTAAGACTTTAATAGACCAACTAAGAAGATCATTCCTAATGGTACAACAACGATGATAACTAATGTCACGATAGAGATAATCAAGAGAGGAATCTTAGCGGAACGTAATTTAATTACTGTTGGACGCATACTCTTACCCTTGATAATGTCATAGCTTCCAGACTTCAAGATAGCCTTCTGTAATACAAGTGCTACAGATACAACAACAACTAATAAGATAGATAGAATTGTCGCTTCACGAATACCTTGGAAGTCACCAGCTGCACGGTTAATGAGCTGGAAGATACGTGTTGGTAATGTGTAGATGTTCTGTGAGAATCCTAGGATAGAAGGAACACCAAAATGTGATAATGATGAAATCATAATCAATAACGCACCAGATGAGATTGCAGGCTTAACAAGTGGTAATGTAATCTTACGAATAACATATCCCTGTGAAGCACCAGCAATACGTGCAGATTCTTCAAGTGTTGGGTCCATTCTCTCTAATGCACTTACTACCTGCATGAATACAAATGGGAAGTAGTAAGAAACTTCAACGAAGATAATTCCCCAGATGGAGTTGATGTTAATAGGTGCCTTTGTTAAGTGGAAGGTAGTCATTAACCAGTTGTTTAAATATCCACCTCTACCCGATAACAATAAGTCCCAAGCCATGGCTCCAAAGAATGGAGGGAACATGTATGGAATACTAAACAATGCACGCATGAATCCCTTCATCGGAATATCACTACGTCCTAGTAACCATGCATAGAACAAGCCCATGATAGTACCGAAAATTGTTACCCAGAATGCAATGGTAATTGTATTCCACATTGCACCGATGTTTTCTTTATTCAATAGAACTTTGAAGAAACTATCTAACGCTAGTTTTCCATCTACGAATAAAGCATTTACGATAATGGAGGCAACCGGAACGATCGCAATAATCGCAAGGATGATAAAGCTTGCGATAATCATAATTTTATCTAAAGAAAACTTACGACCGTCTAGCGCAGCTAAATCATTATTTAATGTTTTACGCTTAAACATTATGCCTCCTCCTTTTCATAATAGAACTTACGAACAAACTTCAAGCCAACTTCTTGGCCTTCCTTTGCCTTGCCGTACTTCATTACATCTAATGCAGATTGTTGAAGACGGATTTGTTTATCACCTAATTGAATAAAGTAGTTTGTAATATTTCCTAGGAAAGTTTCTGTAACTACCTTACCCTTAATAGGACTTTCATTATCAAATACTGCATCCATTGGTCTAAATGCTAGTTGATATGCCTTTGTTGGATTTTCCAGCGCAGACTTATCATCTAGCTTCACTAAACCATTCTGTGCATTGATATATACGCCATCTTCTTTCGCTACAACATCTACGAAGTTAGAAATCCCTACAAATTCAAAGATATAACGATCCTTAGGCTTCATAACGATATCGTAGTCATTACCTAACTGACGGATGTTACCTTGTTGATCCATGATTGCCAAACGATCACATAACTCTAAAGAAGCTTCTTGGTCATGTGAGATATAAACGATTGTTGTACCAATTGTCTTTTGAATCTCACGAATTTCCTTCAACATCTCTTGACGTAGTTTCAAGTCCAAGTTTGTGATAGGCTCGTCTAACACGATTAATTCTTTTGATGATACAAGTGCTCTGGCAATCGCTACACGCTGCTGTTGTCCACCAGACAACTGTGAAGGTAAGTGGTTTGCATAAGTTTCCATCTGTACCTGCTTGAGCGCATTCATTGCGATTTCCTGCATTTGTTTCTTATCCATTCTCTTCTTCTTTAATGGATATTTTACGTTTTCCAATACTGTTAAATGTGGCCATACCGCATAGTCTTGGAATACAACACCAATATTTCTTCTTTCTGGTGGGATATTAATTCTCTTTTTAGCGTCGAAGACACAAGTTTCTCCAATAAAAATGGACCCTGTTTCAGGCTTGATAAAACCACAGAGAAGTCTAATCAATGTAGTTTTACCGCACCCGGAGGGTCCAATTACACCCATAATTTCGCCATCATTTACTTCTAATGATAGGTTTTGGATAATCTTTTTGTCTCCATAGCTAAAAGATACGTCGTTAAATTGTACTTTTGCCATGGTTTTCTCCTAGTTGTTTATTTGAAAATCTTGTCGAACTTCTCTAAGATTTCTGCACTCTGTTCAGCGATTGCCTTGTCATCCGCAACCATTGCACGAGCGATAATTTCATCTAATGATAATGTGCCTTCCTTCTTAACATCTCCACGGATTGGCATTGTGTCATTCTTTGCAAGAATTTCTTGTCCTTCCTTAGAAAGGATGTAGTCATATAAAGCCTTACCACCTTCTGGGTTTGGTGAGTCTTTGAGTAATGCGATTGGACTAGATACAGCGATTAGGTCCTTTTCTGGATATGTGAAACGAATTGTAGAACCCTTATCTGCTAGAGATTGTGTAACGTAGTCAACACCAATAGCTACCTTATAAGCAGCCGCAGCTACCTTTGTATGTGTAGAAGTTGTACCTGATTCTAATTCAGCACCGTGTTCCTTTAACTTCTCGAAGAATTCAACACCATATTCTGGGTTATTCATCAAGCTAGCTACTAAGTAGAATGTTGTTCCGGATTCACCTGGGTCTGTCATAACGATTTGGCCCTTGAAGTCATCCTTTAATAAGTCTTTCCAAGTCTTTGGAACTTCATTTTCTGGAACTGTGTTTGTATTTGTTGTTAATCCCATAACTACAAGACGTGCGCCTGTATAGAAGTGTTCTGGATCTTTGAACTTTTCGTCGATCTTAGCAGCTTCTGGAGATTCGTAAGCTTCTAAGATTCCCTGTTCCTTGAATGTTACATAGTTGGATGGGTCACCGATCCATACTAAGTCAGTTGCGATTTGACCAGACTGCTTTTCTGTCGCAATCTTTGTTGCAACCTTAGATGTGCCAGCCGCATAGTAGTCTAAAGAATATTCTGGGTGAGCAGCTTCAAATCCTTCCTTTAAAGCTTCTAACTGTTGTTCCTTTAATGAGGAGTACAACATAACCTTTGACTTTCCACCTGAGTTTGTATTTTCAGTTGTTGTTGTGGAAGTTGATGCAGGTTTATTTGTGCATCCAATTAACATTGCGGATGCCGCAAGTAGTAAGAAAAATTTTTTCATGATTTCTTTCCTCCTGAGTTCACTTACTAATCTTATTGTAGGAAGACTAGTGCATATTTAAAACTTAAAAATTGTGATATTATGTGAATATCAAATATTTAAATATCTAGAAAAGTGCCTATTATATGAATGAAACGACGAAATTACAAAACAGTATTGATAGATTACGAAAGCGATTGATCTTAATTATCGCGTTATTTTTTGTCTTTGTTAGTTTACTTTTACTGAAAAATATCAATGATTCTAGAAAAAAGAGTCTGATTGATTATCACCTAAGTACCCAAGAAAGCTTCAAAAACCTGATGGCCCACTCATTGGATACAGTTCGTTATGCCGCATATAATACCTTTTACTCTAGTGAGGCAATTAGTCTTCGTAACGCAACAGATATCTCTCCTACCCAAGCCGCAAAGTACCTACGTACTCTTCATGCGCTAGATAGTACGAATCCATTTATTCATTCGATTTATCTTTTAAATAAATCATCCAGCATAGTCTATACAACCAACTCCGGCTCATATTCGTTAGATCAATTTGATGATCAAGCAGCTTTTACCCCAAACAACCATTTACTAAAACTACGTCAACTTCCAAATAATGTTTGGGTATATACATTACAGTTTACTGGTATTCGTGATACAGACGTTTCCATGGTTGTTAATATTGATGCCTATCTTTTCAATCGTTCCTTATTTAGAGATACAGATGCGACAGAGTTTATCTATGTACCAGAACAAGATACCTATTTCAGTTCCACTGGCAATGCCTACCTACCGATTGAAACATTAAACTTCACTTCTGATAACGATAGTCACTTTAAAACGATTGAGGACTATGTATACTTCTACTCTTACCAACCAGATTACAATCTATATATTGTAAAACAGGTTAAATCAAACAGTATTATCAACCGTTTCTCATCTTATGTTCCTCTATTCTTAGAGATTATCGTGATTAACTTTATCCTGATTGTGATATTAGGTTACTTTATTAATAAGTATTACTACACACCACTTTATGAGATTATGGATAAGTTTGAACTCAAATCCTCGTCCAAAAGCTCTGTAAATAACGCTGTTACACTTTGGATTCACGACCAACAGCACAAGATGGAGGAAGCGACCCACAAAGCGAAACAGGATTATCTAACCAAGTTACTCTTAAACCAAAAACTTCCACTCTTAAGAAATCCACTTGATTTTGATACAACAAAAGATATCTACATCTGTATCTTAGATAGTTTAGCGAACAAACATATTCTCACTTTATTTGGCGAGAAGAAAGAAGTTCATACCATTAACAACCTCTACACTATCATCACTAACGAGGTAGATATTGAGGCACTATCTAGTTACGCAAAATCACATCACATCAAAGTATTCCTAGGCGATGCAAAACCACTCTCGAAAGTCTATACATCATATCAGAAGTTATCCCAACTCTACTTCCTACGTATTCTAGATTCTACAAAATTCTTCTATCGAGAGTCAGATATGCCACACTTCATGACAAACTTCTCTACGATTCAAGAAACCGAACAACGTTTACTCTATACAATCGAACACGGACGTGAGGAAGAAATTACTGCAACTTTCCAAGAGTGGTTTAGTCTCATGAAATCCCTGCATTACAATTCCCTACAATTTTTCTATACAAAACTATATTCCGGCTTACGTGATCGTATCCGTTCTATATCATCTATTCCAAGTTTACCAACATATCAGTTTGAAAATAAATTAAGTACAACAACAGATATCCAAGAGATTAACAGCTACATTCTAAATCTCATGCATGCATATAGTCAGTATCTTGCCAATATGAAAGAAGAAAAGATACTCGATCTAATTTCTAACGCAAAGAATTATATCGACCAACACTTATGTGATACCGATTTAACTGCAGATAGTGTCGCACTATCAATGGATTATAACGCTACATACTTAAACCGTATCTTTAAATCCCAGTATGCAATGTCAATGAAGGAATATATCAATATCAGCCGAGTAGAACTCGCAAAAAAACTACTGATAGAAACCAATTTATCAACGCTAGAAATCTCGTCAAAGCTAGGTCTTGAAAACTCAAATTACTTCTATACGTTCTTCAAAAAACATACAGGTAGTACACCAAATCAATATCGTATCGATAACAAAACATAAGAGCCTAAGCCCTTGTGTTTTTCTTTGACTTATCAACATATAAGTTGTGTCACATTTCAACAATCTTTTATCTTTCTTTTTTCATTTTTATTGTAAAATGATACCGAGCTATTACACAAAAAAGAAGGGGGCTCTTTTATGGAACTAAACTATAGAAAATGTGCAGAAGAAATCTTTGCGACGCTTGGTGGCAAAGAAAACATTATCAGTGCTGCACACTGCGCTACACGCTTACGTCTTGTGATTGCGGACAACAGTAAAGTTGACGTAAAGACATTAGAAAACGTACAGGGTGTCCAAGGCGTATTTAATTCTAGTGGACAATTACAGGTTATTATCGGTACCGGTACTGTGAATAAAGTTTACGATGAATTCATTGCAATCAGCGGAGTAACTGCTGGTAGTAAGGAAGATGTAAAAGCTGCTGCAGCTTCACAAATGCCATGGTGGAAACAATTAATCAAGACACTTGGTGATGTATTCGTACCTATCCTACCAGCTATCGTAGCTGCTGGCTTAATGATGGGTCTTGTAGAAGCGCTAGGTAAGGCAATTCCATCCTTTGCGTCTACTGACTGGTATGCATTCTTAGACATGGCTTCAAATACATCCTTTGCATTCTTACCAGTACTAGTTGCAGTATCAGCAGCACATGTATTTGGTGGAAATATCTTCTTAGGTGCAGTCATCGGACTGATGATGGTTCATCCAGCACTTACAAACGGTTGGAATGCCGCAAATGGATATGATGTTTGGTATCTATTTGGTAAAGGCATTAACATCTTTGGCTATACACTTGGACAAGTCAACCAATTAGGTTACCAAGGACACGTTATCCCAGTTGTCATTGCGGTATGGTTAATGAGTAAGATTGAAATCAAGTTACACAAGATTGTACCTGAAATGATTGACCTATTCGTAACACCACTCACAACTGTCATCGTTACTGCTTTAGCCACATTCATGGTGATTGGTCCTATTTTCGCAACACTTGAAACTTGGGTGTTATCTGCCGCAACAGTGTTAGTTGCAAATCCATTTGGAGCTCTAGCAATGGGTGCTCTATATCCTGTCACAGTTGTCATGGGTCTACATCATATGTACAACACCATTGAGTTAGGTATGCTCAGTACTGGTGCATTAAACACATGGATGCCTATCGCTTCTGCCGCAAACTTTGCACAGTTTGGTGCCTGCTTGGCTGTAGGTCTAAAGACAAAGAACACAAAGCGTAAGACAATTGCTATCCCATCTGCACTCTCTGCTTCCTTAGGTATTACAGAACCAGCTATCTTCGGTGTAAACCTACGCTTGATGAAGCCATTTGTATTCGCTGCAGTTGGTGGTGCAATCGGTGCCTTAGTAGGAGCCATCTTCCACATTGGTGCAACAGCCAACGGTGTAACAGGTATTCCAGGCTACCTCATCGCATCAAACCCACTAACATATACTATCCTGCTACTTGTAGCAGGCGGAACATCCTTTGTACTAACGTTCTTATTCTGGAAAGAAAATGATGGTGAAGAAACAGAAACAACCTCATCTACTCCTGTTCCTGTAACACCACAAGCAGAAACAATTATCACAACAGAAAAAGGTACAGTCCTTTCTCCAGTGAAGGGAAAAGTTATTCCTGCCAGCGAAATCCCAGATCCAGTATTTGCAGGTGAAGCAATGGGTCAATCCGTTGGTATTGTCCCAACAGAAGGAACGGTATACGCTCCATTTGATGGAACAGTGATGATGTTATTCCCTACAAAACACGCAATTGGATTACAATCCAAGGACGGTTTAGAAGTACTCATTCACGTTGGTGTTGATACAGTACAGATGAATGGCGAAGGCTTTGAAGCATTTGTAAAACAAGATGATGTTATCCATGCTGGTGATAAACTAATTACTTTCGACCGTGCTAAGATCAAAGACGCAAATCATCCAGATACTGTGATCGTTGTATTAACAAATAGCGCAAACTTCGAAAAGATTGAGAAGGCCGCATAAATACTTAAAATATTATTTTTGAAAAGATATAGTAATTATTTTCATAAAACTATATCTTTTTTCATATTTTTTACATTTTATATATAAAACTTCGAAAAGAATTTGGTATGATAAGGGCATTATAAAAAGGGGTATATATTATGGAACGTGAAAAACTCTCATCACGCCTCGGCTTTATCTTATTATCCGCAGGTTGTGCAATCGGCTTAGGCAACGTCTGGAGATTCCCGTACATCGTCGGACAATATGGTGGAGCAGCCTTCGTACTAATCTATATTGCATGTTTAATATTACTAGGTCTACCAATTATCATTATGGAATATGCGGTTGGTAGAGGCAGCCAAAAAAGTCTTGCCCTTGCCTTTGATGAATTAGAACCAAAAGGAACCAAGTGGCATATTTATAAATGGTTCGGTATGGGTGGCAACTACTTGCTTGCGATGTACTATACAACTATCACAGGTTGGTTATTACTATACTTCTTTAAGACATTACGTGGAGACTTCAATGGTTTAGACGCATCAGCAGTTGGCGAACAATTTGACAGTCTAATGAACCAACCACTTACAATGTTTATCTTCATGGCAATTACAGTCATACTCTGTTTTGGCATCTGTTCTAAAGGACTACAAAACGGAGTAGAAAAAATCACTTCAAAGATGATGGTTGCCCTACTCATCTTAATGGTAGCACTAGGAATCAACTCCATCTTCTTAAAAGGAGGACAAGCAGGACTAGAATTCTACCTCAAACCAAACCTAGCAGCAATTCAGGAAGTCGGTATCGGTAAAGTTATCTTCGCAGCGCTAGGCCAATCCTTCTTTACACTTAGTATTGGTATTGGTGCAATGACAATCTTCGGCAGCTATATCGATAAAAAACGAGCACTCACTGGTGAAGCATTACACGTACTAGGACTCGATACACTTGTGGCCATCATGGCTGGATTCATTATTTTCCCAGCATGTTTCGCATTTGGTGTAGAACCATCACAAGGACCAAAACTTATATTTGTGACATTACCAAATATATTTAACCACATGTTCTTAGGACAATTATGGGGAGCATTATTCTTCTTATTCATGTCCTTCGCAGCTCTTTCAACAGTTATCGCTATCTTCCAAAATATGATTGGCTTTAGCTCTGATTTAACAAAAGTATCCGTTAAGAAATCCTCACTCATCAACGCAATCGTCATTATTGTATTATCACTACCATGTATATTAGGATTTAATGTATTGCAAAACATTACACCGTTAGGTGCAGGAACAAATATTATGGACTTAGAAGACTTTATCGTTAGTAATAACCTACTACCAATAGGCTGTCTAATCTATCTCCTATTCTGTACAAGCAAATATGGATGGGGCTTTGGTAACTTCCTTGCAGAAGCAAATGAAGGAAAAGGCATCAAATTCCCTAAATGGGCACGCCTATATGTGACCTATATTATTCCACTTATCATCATGTGGATCTTTATCCAGGGATATATCAGCACATTTATGAAATAAACAAAGATAGTATAGAGTTTTCTCTACACTATCTTTCTTTATGAATACTAATTTTAATACTGCATTAATTGTTTACAACCTTGAGTCCTAAACTATTCGCTACTTCTTCTGCCTTTGATCCCTTAGGTGTACGAATCTCGACATCTGGATTAGCACTTGCTGTAAAGTAAAATACATCCGTGATTTCTGTTACACTTGCAGGAATTTCTATATATTTAATTACTTTTGTATTTGCAAATACATTAATTCCAATTTCCTGCATTCCCTCTGGGAACTTAACGAATTCTAGGGAATTGCATCCGTTGAATGCATTATCACCTATACGTTCTAAAGAACTACCTAAATGGATAAATTTTAGATTTACATCAAGAGTAAATGCAGATTTAGAGATAACCCTAACTGTATCTGGTAATACGATTGCCTCGCAAGTTTGTTTATTTGCTAAGCCACGCTCTGCAATCGCAATGACTGGTTTTCCATTAATGGTTTTTGGTACATTGATAACTTTATCTTCAGAACTACAACCATAAATTGCATAACCTTCTTGCCACTCTTCATAAGTGAAGTACTTTTCATCTGTCTCTGGGAAGTCTTTAAAATTCTTTTCAGTTACTTCAGAGTTGTTTGTTGTAGTTGTTGTGTTATTTTCTGTTCCCTTTGTCTCGTTCATAGATGTACTTGTTGTAGTATCTTGTTTTGGTTCTTTAGGTCCACAACCTACTAAACCTGATAAGAGTACTGCTACACATAAGCCTGATAATAATTTTTTGTTCATTATTTCTCCTACTTCTTCTTAACTGTTACTAATTCGTCAAGTAACTCAACTACTCGCTCGTAAGCATCTTCCTTAGACATGTCCTTTGTGTTCTGATACTTGTTGAAGTATGTTAAATATACCTTGTTTACGTTATCTAAATATAAGTAGCCTTCAACATATCCACCGTCTGTTGTATCAACCTTGTTAGTATATAAAGTATAACCCTTATAATCACTCTTAACTAGGTTTTCTTTCTTATCAAACTCTTGGTAATAAGAGTCTACTTCTTCAAGAGTAGTACCATGTTCTGTATTTTTGAAATGCTTAGGTAAGAAAGTTGCCACAAAGATTAACTTATCGTATGAATAAGTATCTGTGTCTTTTTCAAACCCTGTTGCAATTACCTTACCAACATAGTCATTATTGAGTTCATCTGTAGATTTCTTGTATTCCTCATCCCAATAGTGGTCACGTTCTTCTACTTCTTTATTTAAACGGTATCTATCTAAAAGATGTCCATTCTTGTCTACTGTTTGTGCATTGACTGTGTAATTGGTTGGTAATTTAATTGATACATCATAGTCAAAATGTTGCACATTCGGTCCAACTGGATTACCGTCATCACCCATAATACGATTGCCGTTCTCATCAACCATTCTTCCATCATACTCTGCTCCAGATGCTCTTATTTTAAATTCCTCAAGTTTATTCTGTGAAAGAATATCGAATCTTGAAGTGTCTTTTTCTTTTTGTTTCGGTGCTTCTGTTGTAGTCTGTTCGTTTTCATGTTTTGACTCTTTAGGTCCACAGCCTACTAAACCCGACAATAGTACTACTGCACATAGTCCTGTCAATAATTCCTTGTTCATTTTATCTCCTATTTCTTCTTAATTGTAACCAACTCGTCTAAAACCTTTGTTGCTAACTTAACAAGTTCTTCCTGCTTTAAGTCCTTAATATTGTCTGCTATCTTATCTTCTGGTTCGTACTTCACCCAAAGACATGTATGTTCATCTAAGTATAAGAACATATGAACACCTGTAGGAACACCATCTACTGTCTTAACTGGCACAACCTTTAACTTATAGCCTTTATACTCTAACTCTGAAACAGTGGTTTTCTTAGAATCAAGTAGGAAATTATTTTTAGCATCGCTTTCCTCATAATTCTCTGTTGAATAGGTTAAGGATGCCATGAGTGTATCTTCTAAATCAGTATTACTCTTTTCTTTACGCATCCCTGCTTGAATTTTCCATACATGTTCGTTATTTTCAATATCCTCTAACGACATACGGTCATCTTCTCTTACCTTATTATTAGAGTCTATCTTTTCTAATGTATCATTCCAACGAATAGCCTCTTTTACATCATTCTCTCTAATAGAAGTAGCATTTACCCAGTAATTTGTTGGAATTTTAATGGAGATGTCATAGTCTCCTGAATCCATACGGGCTTTCGTTGCCCCATAACCTTTACCCATTCCTCGAAGATGGAAAGTGTCATACTCATCTTGGTGAAAAATGTAATAATCTTCTGACTTGTTGCCATATTTTGATTTTTCACTTGTTGTTTCTTGATTTTTATTTGTGTCCTTTGTTTCTGTTGTTGTATTATTTTCTGTTCCTTTTGTTTCGTTCGTAGATGTACTTGTTGTAGTGTCTTGTTTTGGTTCCTTAGGTCCACATCCTACTAAACCTGATAAGAGTACTGCTGCACATAAGCCTGATAATAGTTTCTTGTTCATACTATTCCCCTTTAGTCATTTACTACTTTAAGCCCTAAGTGATTCGCTACTTCTTCTGCTTTTGATCCTTTAGGTGTATGGATTTCTACATCTGGATTACAGTTTTTTACAAAATAGAATAAGTCTGTAATTTCTGTTACACTTGCTGGAATTGTAATGGATTTAATTGACTCTGTACCCCAGAATACTAATGTTCCAATACTCTTTGTGCCTTCTGGGAAAGTTACTTCTTCAAGAGAACTACATCCATTGAAGATATCATCTTCGACTGTTTCTATTGACTTACCTAAGTGTACATACTTTAGAGATTCATCAATCGCAAATGCAGTTTTCGCAAGATAACGTACTGTATCTGGTAATACGATTGCCTCACAATGTTCCAAGTTCGCAAGACCACGTTCTCCAATTGCGATTACAGGTTTTCCTTTAATTTCCTTTGGTACACGAACAACCTTGTCATCAGAAGTACAACTATAGATAACATAACCTTCTTGCCATTCATCATATGAGAAATATTTTTCATCTGTCTCTGGGAAGTCTTTGAAGTTCTTCTCTGTTACTTCAGAGCTGTTTGTAGTAGTTGTTGCGTTATTTTCAGTTTCCTTTGTTTCTGTAGTTGAAGTACTTGTTGTAGTATCTTGTTTTGGTTCTTTAGGTCCACAACCTACCAAACCTACAAGCATGATTCCTGCACATAATCCTGATAAAAGTTTCTTGTTCATACTATTCCCCTTTAGTCATTTACTACTTTAAGTCCAATACTATTAGCTACTTCTTCTGCTTTAGAACCTTTTGGTGTATGAATTTCTACATCTAAATTAGATGTTGTTCTTCCATAGAAAGCCGCTGTAATTTCTGTGACACTTTCAGGAATTGTGATAGATTTAAGTGATGATGAATACGAAAACACCAAATCACCTATTGACTTTGTACCATTCGGAAATGAGACTGACTCCAATGAACTAGCACCAAGAAAAGCATGATCATCTACCGTTTCCACTCCGGTTCCAAGATCAATATATTTCAACGCTTTGTCATTCACAAAAGCAGATTCGCCTAAATATCTTACTGTATCCGGTAAAACAATTGCCTCGCAATTCTTCAAATTTGCCATGCCACGTTGGCCTATTGCAATGACAGGTTTGCCCTTAATTGTCTTTGGTACACGAACAACCTTGTCATCAGAAGTACAACTATATATTGCGTAGCCTTCTTGCCATTCTTCGTATGTGAAGTACTTTTCATCTGTCTCTGGGAAGTCTTTGAAGTTCTTCTCAGTTACTTCAGAGTTATTTGTTGTAGTTGTATTGTTTTCTGTTTCCTTTGTTTCGTTTGTAGATGTACTTGTTGTAATATCTTGTTTTGGCTCCTTAGGTCCACATCCTACTAAACCCACAAGCATGATTCCTGCACATAATCCTGATAATAGTTTCTTGTTCATACTATTCCCTTTAGTCATTTACTACTTTAAGTCCCATTGTTTGAGCTACTTCTTCTGCTTTTGATCCCTTAGGTGTATGAATTTCTACATCTGGGTTACAGTTATCTACAAAATAGAATATGTCTGTAATCTCTGTTACACTTGCTGGAATTGTAATGGATTTAATTGACCGTGCACCCCAGAATACTAATGTTCCAATACTCTTTGTGCCTTCCGGGAATACAACTGATTCTAATGAACTATCAGAGTTGAAAACATCATCTTCTACTGTTTCTATTGACTTACCAAAGTGGACATACTTTAACTTATTGTCAATCGTAAACGCACCTTTTCCAATATATCGTACTGTATCTGGTAAAACGATTGCCTCACAATGTTTCAAGTTCGCAAGACCACGTTCTCCAATTGCGATAACAGGTTTACCTTTAATTTCCTTTGGTACACGAACAACCTTATCGTCAGAAGTACAACTATAGATAACATAACCTTCTTGCCATTCATCATATGTGAAGTACTTTTCATCTGTCTCTGGGAAGTCTTTAAAGTTCTTCTCAGTTACTTCAGAATTGTTTGTAGTTGTTGCGTTATTTTCAGTTTCCTTTGTTTCTGTAGTTGAAGTACTTGTTGTAGTATCTTGTTTTGGTTGTTTAGGTCCACAGCCTACTAAACCTGATAAGAGTACTGCTGCACATAGACCTGATAATAATTTTTTGTTCATATTATTCCCCTTTAGTCATTTACTACTTTAAGACCTAGACTATTCGCAGCTTCTTCTGCTTTTGATCCTTTTGGTGTATGAATTTCTACATTCTTATTTGAATTTTCCGGGAAGTAGAATAAGTCTGTTATTTCAGTTACACTTTCAGGTATTGTGATCGATTTGATTGATGGTGTGTCTGAAAATACCAATTCACCAATTGATTTTGTTCCTTTCGGAAATACAACAGACTCTAGAGAACTTGCTCCTAAAAATGCGTGATCATCTACAGTTTCTAAAGATGTTCCTAAATAAATGTACTTCAATGCTTTATCTCGACCAAAAGATGACTCTCCAACATATCTTACTGTATCTGGTAAGACGATTGCCTCACATTTTTCAAGATTTGCCATACCACGCTGTGCAATCGCAATGACTGGTTTTCCATTAATGGTTTTTGGTACACGAACAACCTTGTCATCAGAAGTACAACTATAGATAGCATATCCTTCTTGCCACTCTTCATAAGTGAAGTACTTTTCATCTGTCTCTGGGAAGTCTTTGAAGTTCTTCTCAGTTACTTCAGAGTTGTTAGTTGTTGTGTTATTTTCTGTTTCCTTTGTCTCATTTGTAGATGTACTTGTTGTAGTGTCTTGTTTTGGTTCTTTAGGTCCGCAACCTACTAAACCTGATAAGAGTACTGCTGCACATAAGCCCGATAATAGTTTATTGTTCATAATATTCCCCTTTAGTCATTTACTACTTTAAGTCCGATATTATTAGCCACTTCTTCAGCTGCTGATCCTTTTGGTGTATGGATTTCTACATCTGGGTTACAGTTATCCTTAAAATAGAATACATTTGAAATTTCTGTTACACTTGCTGGAATTGTAATGGATTTAATTGATTCTGTACCCCAGAATACTAGTGATCCAATACTCTTTGTACCTTCTGGGAATACCACAGACTCTAAACTGCTATCAGAATTAAATACACCCTTCTCTACAGTTTCTACAGAAGTGCCTAAATAGACATACTTTAACATATCGTCAATTGCACATGCACCTTCTCCAATATACCGTACTGTATCTGGTAATACGATTGCCTCACAGTACTTTAGGTTAGCGAGACCACGTTCTCCAATTGCGATAACAGGTTTACCTTTAATTTCCTTTGGTACACGAACAACCTTATCGTCAGAAGTACAACTATAGATAACATAACCTTCTTGCCATTCATCATATGTGAAGTACTTTTCATCTGTCTCTGGGAAGTCTTTGAAATTCTTCTCAGTTACTTCAGAGTTATTTGTTGTAGTTGTTGTGTTTTTTTCTGTTTCCTTTGTCTCGTTTGTAGATGTACTTGTTGTAGTGTCTTGTTTTGGTTCTTTAGGTCCACAGCCTACTAAACCTACAAGCATGATTCCTGCACATAATCCTGTTAATAATTTCTTGTTCATAAGAATACCCCCTATATTTCATGAATAGTATTAATAATATTTTGTTGTTAATATCAATTAAACTGATTTAATCTTCTCACAATTATATATTGTTGAACACATTGAAATCCTTAAGTCTTTATAATTTTAAGATTATTATCACTTTAATTTTTTCTTAAAAAAATGCCGAAGGCACCACAAATGATATTCACGTGTTTCCTTTCGGCTTTTATTTACGTTTTACTCTTATTGTTTCACAAATTT
Source organism: uncultured Solobacterium sp. (assembly GCF_963550625.1). Lineage (GTDB taxonomy): Bacteria > Bacillota_I > Bacilli_A > Erysipelotrichales > Erysipelotrichaceae > Bulleidia. The sequence goes on along the minus strand of NZ_CAUVCV010000011.1, from coordinate 14,372 downwards.
TAGGATATCTTCATACTTGTATACGCGTAGGTAACTGAGTACACAAATCACAACTACGAGTGTGATGATACTTCCGAAGATACCACGAATGATTCCCAACGCAATTTGATATGCAACAAAAGCTAAAACTGTGTAAATCAAACCGTTTGTAATCTTCTGTCCACCAGTTGCTTGGTATAGATACCACAAACCACCAACCGCAACTGCCAAACACGCAAGAATTAATAAAACTCTAACTGGAGTTAACCAACCTAATGGTGTACATAAGATAACCGCTTTACCGATTGCGGCCGCAAACAACATATTTATTCCAATGCGATATTGATTCATATCATTCCCTCTATCTTTCTATTTCAATAAACGATTCATGTACTTCTTTCGCAACTTCTCGCCCGTCTTTAATCGCTGTTGCGATAGATTGAGGACCCAAATATGCATCCCCTGTTATTAGTACATTTCCTATTGTACTCTGATGTTGACCGGAAGTCAAATTTAATTTTTCATCTAGAACACTAAAGTCTACTTTTTGTCCAATTGCTGCTACAACTAAATCACATGGAATAATATGTTCACTTCCTTCTACTTCATGGGTTGATCTTCTTCCACTTTCATCTGGTTCACCAAGTTCCATTGTAATAACCTTCACACCAGTTACTTTACCATTCTCATCACGCAATACTTCTTTAATATTTTCTAAGAAATGGAATGTAACTCCTTCATTGCGTGCATCTTTGATTTCGCCCTTGTGTGCTGGCATCTCTGCTTCGCTACGACGATAGATGATTTTTACATCATCCATGATACGTACAAGACTTCTTGAACAATCCATCGCAACATTACCACCACCCCATACAACGGCGTGTTTGTAATTCTCTTTGTAAAAATCATGCATGTGCTTAATGTTTAAATCATGCAGTAAAGTTAATCCTGCAACACAGCCACCTTTTGCTTCAAGACCAAACATATTTTCTACTTGGGCACCAATAGCGACTACAATACGGTCAAACTTCTTTTGCAAATCACTGAATAGAATATCTTTTCCTATTGTAGTTTGAAAGTGAAACTGAACACCCGCAGCTGTCAGTTCATCCATCAACTTATCAATAAAATTTATATTGAAGCGAAACTGTGGGATACCCGTATAACAAGCCCCACCTGCACGATCATTCATATCAAATACTTCGACGTCATATTCACCAAGTTTTAAAAGTGTTTGAATACTATATAGGGTTGCAGGTCCTGCACCAATATATGCAATTTTCTTCTTTGACATTTGATTTACCTCTAGTACTACTTATTTTGGTTTGTGCCTTTGATATCTGTCACAAACCACTTACCATCATCTTGTTGTTCAAGTGTAATGACAGAATCCTCATTGGTATACTCCTTGTTTTTGAAATTTTCTGTATATACCGAATAGATATTCTCTACAAGTTTTTCCATCATATACTTTGTAGCAGCTTCTTTGCCATCTTTATTTTGGATCTGTGTTGCTTCGACGGATAGCGTCGCAATCAGTGCCTTGTATTCTTCACCTGTAAAATATTTTCTGATTTCTGTCGTATTTAAGTAGTCCATTGAGAAGATTACTTCATATTTTCTTTCATTTACTTCTTTTACTTCTTTGATCTGCGGATTCTCAAAAGATGCAGTTCTAATTTCCTTTTCAATTTCAGCTAGTTTTTTCTTCGCATCATCAGACAAGTCTGCTGAAGTTGAAAAACCAGTTGGTGTCTTAAAGGATGATTCAATCGCATCACACATCTTTTGAACATCTTCGCTGGATTGTTCCTTTGCTTTTGCTGTATCTCCAGCATCTAATGCATTGATAAATATTTCTGCTGTCTTTTTAGCTTGTGCTTCAGGTGTTGCCTTACCACATCCCGCCAAAACCAATAACATTGTTAACATTAACTTTGTAAATTTCATAATATACCTCACGTTTTTCTGTATTCTACTGTATCATATTTCTGCTCAATATGATTTGAATTCAGTATTGATATTACGTATAATAATTACATCGCCGACATAGCTCAGTTGGTAGAGCAACGCACTCGTAACGCGTAGGTCGCAGGTTCAATTCCTGTTGTCGGCACTATTAGACTAAAAGCATCTCCCTTTGTATGCATGATATGCATTTTTACAAGGAAGATGCTTTTATTTTATTTCTCGTTATACTTCTTTAACTCTAAATGAACGCACTCGACATCCGACATAACCGGAATGTATTCAGTGCCACGTTTTTGACGTGTTTCTGCACCCTTGCCTGTAATCAAGATAACTGTATTACCTTGTGCATTTGCGGCGTCTTCCACAGCTCGTGCAATGGCTTGTTCACGGTTGATAATAATTTCGTATGGTGCCTTTTCTTTTTCGACTGCTCTTGCAATTTCCTGGGCAATTGCCAGTGGGTCTTCTTCCCCGGCATCTTCTTCGGTTAAGTAAATATAGTCAGCGTATTTACCTGCAATTTCTCCGAGGTCATGACGGCGATCTTGTGCCTTCTTACCAGGGCAGCCAAAGATAATCGTTGCACGATATCCAGGATATTCATTTCGTACAGATTCAAATAATTTCTGAAAGGATAACTGGTTATGTGCATAGTCTACGATTGCGGTTATCTTTTGGTCATTTGATGTATAGATTTCCATACGTCCAGGTACCTTTGCCTGATAGAGACCTGCTTGAATGTCACTAACAGGAATGTCATACAAGCGTGCTATTGCAATTGCACATAGTGCATTGGATACATTAAATAATCCTGGCATCGATAGTTTAAACTCTTCATCAAAGTCACTTCCACGTACATTGAAGACAATATCATTTCCGACTTTATGAACATTGTAACCATAGAAGTCGGCTGCTTCCTTTGTTTCTGAGAACGTAACTATTTTCTTACTAGCTTTCGCTGCTTCTAGAATTTCTTCGCAATGTTCAGAATCTAAGTTCACTAGACCATATGTACACTGCTCAAAGATACGTAACTTAGACGCAAAGTAATCTTCCCAAGTAGGATGTTCAATCGATGATACATGGTCATAGCCAATATTTAAGAATGCCGCAACAGAGAAGTTTACACCAAGTACACGGTCATACTTCAACGCTTGTGAAGATACTTCCATCGTCACAAAATCAATATTCGACTCAACTGCATTTCTGAAATGTCTTTCTAAGTCGAGTGGCTCTGGTGTTGTTAAGTGTGATTCAAAACGTTCTACACCATCATAGGTGCCAATCGAAGAAATGACTGCACTTTCTTGTTTCCCAACACGTTTAAGATATGTATCTAAGATTGTCTTTACATAATATGTCGTTGTAGACTTTCCTTTTGTGCCAGTCAGTCCAATGACATTCAGTTCTTTCCATGGATCGTTGTAGTACATCGTCGCAAGGTTTGCCATTGCATAACGCACATTTGTTAGTGGAATCCATGGAACATTAACCTCTGGATATTCTACTTCACTTAAATATGCAAAGGCACCTTTATTCACTGCATCCTGTAGGTACTGTGCTTTAAAGTGCACGCCTTTGCACAAGAATAATGTATTATTAACAACCTGATTTGAATCACAGGATACAAGTTCCACAACAGTATTCATGCATGTATCAGATAAATGAACTTTACCTAATACATTCTTCTCTTGTAAAAGTGAGATATAGTCTTTTAATAAGTATTTCTTCATCTAAACCTCCTATACATGTAGTGGTTCACGGTCAAAGAAGCGTATACATTCCTCTGCTAAAACCTCCATCGCATCAATATAGAATGAAGATAGTCCATGATATTCACGATATACAGATAATTCTGTACAGCCAAGTATTGCACAATCACAACCAGCATCTCTTACTGCTTTATCTATTGCCGCAAAGCTATGACGATTACCCTTTTCTCCACGCTTGATTTCATCATAGATTAAGGACATCACCTTCTTTTGTGTCTCAGCGTCTGGCTGCCATGCTTGCATACCTGCCGCTTCAATCTCACGATGATATACGCCTGTCTTAATTGTGCCATCCGTCGCAAGAATCGCTACCTTCTTATGATTTGTTTGTGCTAAGCGTTTTACCGTTTCACGTGGCATATGAATAATTGGAATAGATATTTCCTTCTGTAAACGATCTGCGAAGTAGTGCGATGTATTGCATGGAATCGCAATACAGCAGCTACCACAATTCTCTAACAAATGACAATCATGCAACATACGTTCATACACGACATTCTCATTACCAGATAGAATTGCAGTTGTACGGTCTGGCATCTTTGTATCAGATAATATCATCGTTGGAATATGGTCTTGGTCACAAACCGCATCTGTACGATCTAGAATCCACTGATATAAGATTTGTGTTGCCTGTGGCCCCATTCCACCTAAGATACCTAATTTATCTTTTGTCTGTTCCATACATGACACCTCTATGATTTCTTTACTGCGTATGTCTCGTAATTCTTTCTTTGTCTCTTTAAGTTATACCAAACCCATAAGCGATGGAAGAGATTCTTTTCTCCCTTATATACAAGGGAGTTTGTCATCTTACCTGCTTTTTCTAGTTGTTTCATCTTATCGTGGTAGGAAGATACGATAAAGTCTCTTGCGACATCTGATGGTACTACCTGCCATAAGCTTTCATTCTCACAGATTTCAAATGGAAGTTCATTACCTTCAATATAATCTTCCACTAAATAACGAGCGATATTAAAGCCTGCACCTGTAACGTAGTAGTTACTTCTTCCTTGACGGCAGTTAATCTCAAATAGTTTTAACTTGCCATCACGTTCATCATATTTCATATCGAAGTTAGAGAATCCAACATAGTGAATATCTTCTAAGAACTTCTTTAGCTTCATACAGATTTCTTCATTCTTTTCTGTCATGATAACTGCATGATTCCCTAATCCATGCGGTGTATGTTCTTCCAGTAAGACATGGCCTAAGCACATCATCTTAACCTGTCCATTCTTATCAGAATAGTTTGTTAATACACGCATGTAGGAGTCATCACCAGGAATACAATCTTGTATGATCATTGTATCTGGATATCCAGCCGCATAACAACGATCTAGCACATCGTATAATTCTTCCATTGTCTGTAAGATAAATACCTTATCATTGCCTTCAAATGGATGTTCCCAATAAGTAACGGAATTTGAAGGTTTACAAATAAATGGTGCTGTAAATGGTAATGTAAAGTCATGACCCATTTCTTTGTGGTAGATAAACGTAGCTGGATGGTCTAAACCATATTTGTCACACATCTCATAGAATTTTTCTTTGTTGATAAGGATATTTAATAGTTCTGCGTCAATTCCTGCTACGATACAGTTCTTTGGAAATAAGTGCTTATTTTCAGCAGCCAGCTTTACGTATGCATCACCACAACCTACGACAAGTACTTTTCCATCTTGGTGACTATTTGCGAAAGTCACAACATTCTTTACATACGCATCTGCATCTTCATTATTTTCACATGCATGATAATCAATGATAGAGCTGCGATACGCAGGTCCAGATAAATATTTACCAAAACATGTAGAACGTAATCCATACGCTTCATGGAACGCTCTTGCAACAGAGTATACGTTTATATCACCACCAAATAACAATGGATAGATTTTTTCCTTCATAAATAGCCTCTTTTCTTTCAATGTACTTCGTCTATTATACTACACAGTTGCTTTGTTGCTTAGATTCGTCCTGCAAGTAGGAATATGGCAAACATAATTGCATTCACAGCAACAACTGAAACCACAATACCAGCTACTATCAAAGTAGGATTGATTCTCTTTGTGATAAATACGTTACAACCATCTAGTGGCTGTTCATTTGTGCTAAATAACTTATCAAGCAAAGGAATATTCTCTGCATCTGTACTACGCTGTATCGTCATCAGATAGTTACCTGGCTCTGCATCAAACCAAAAGTGTTGTCTAGAATGTTGTGTAAAAGAGCTTCTCTCCACTTTGAACGTCGTACGATGTAAAGGGATTTCTCTACCAGTTTCCACTTCGTTTATCACAATATTCAATCTTGGGTAGGAAAATTTACCTAACGGTACCCTGAACCAAATCGCATAACTACCTTGTTCAGTGATTGTGAACTCATCACAATCAAGCGTAGCTTGCATTTCAAAGATACTCTTTCCAAGTGCTTTAAAACGTATTACAAACGTAATTGTGCCAATTAAACACAATATGCCTACTAGTACTATCAATATCACTAAAGCCTTCATCATTCCTCCATAATATCCCTTCTATTTTATCAGTTTTATGCCCTTGTTTCATAGTTATTAAATGAGATATTTTTATACATCTATGCTATACTTGTCATGTATATTTTGAAGAATATTGAGACGTACGAGGTGAATATATGTCTGCCAGATCAAAACAACAAAAAAAGAAAGGTGGCGTCGGTAAGGTTTTACTCATACTCTTAGCAGTTGTGAGTATCATCGCTATCGGCGTATATATTGCAGGTGTTATCTATTTCCAACAACATTTCTTCTACCGCACAACAGTTGGTAATACAGATGTAAGTTTTATGGATGTAGATTCAAGTATCGATACACTTACAAACTCTACCAAAACCTACAAAATTAAAGTAACTGCCCCTGGAGATAAGGTTTATGAAGTAAAGGGTAAAGATATCTCACTTAGTCTAGCAAGCGACGCGAAGGCATCTGTTGAAAAAGAAATCAAAGCACAGAATGTATTTACTTGGCCACTCTCTTTGATTCAACCTGAACACAAAGAGATTCAAGTAGAATACAGTGAATCAAAGCTCCAAAAACAATTAGAAGATTTGTTGTCATTAACAAAAGATCCAGTCAATGCAACAATCTCAATTAACGATGATACATACAAAGTTGTTGAAGCGAAGTATGGTGCAGATACAGCTGCAGTACAAAAGGAAATTGATGAGGCCATCAATAACCAAACCTACCAATTAACATTGAATAAAGATAACTTCACAGCACCAGAAATCACATCAGAATCTGAGCAGATTACAAATGCTGTAAAGAAGATCGAAAGCTACTTAAAGAGTACAGTATCCTACACGATTGGTGATTCTAAGAAAGTCATGGATAAAGCATCTGTACTAAAAGTATTAAGCATTTCTGATACATATGATGTGACAGTTGATGATGCTAAGTTACAAGCATATGTAGAAGAACTAGCCGCAAACTTTAATACCTACGGTAAAGTTCGTACATTTAGAACACAAGCTGGCGATGATATTCAAATCGGTGGTGGTGACTACGGTTATATTTTAGATAAGGATTCTGAGTTTACACAGTTAAAGTCAGATCTTGAATCTGGCATGATGGTTGAAAGACAGCCAATGTGGTCCCAAACCGCACAAGGTACTTTAGAAAATGATATCGGTGATACTTATGTAGAAATTGATTACACAAACCAAGTCATGTACTACGTATTACATGGTGAACGTGTATTCTCATCTCCTATCGTATCAGGAAACCTCAACATGGGTAGTGGTTCTCCAGATGGTGTCTTCCGAATTAAGTACCGTGTTACAAACACACACTTAAAAGGTACAGATTACGATGGATCTGAATATGATTCACCAGTAAACTACTTTATCGTATTTGCATATAACATCGGCTTCCACGATGCTCCATGGCAACCATGGTTCGGTGGTGACCGTTATACATATGCAGGATCTCATGGTTGTATCAACCTACCGAATGATTCCGCCGCATATATGAATGCGAACGTTCCAAATGATATTGCAGTTGTAGCGTACTATCGTTATCCAGTAAATCTAACAGGTACTGCAAACGCAAACTCAAACGCATATTCATATCATTAAACAAAAGAAGGTTCTCTTCGTAATCGAGAACCTTCTTTTAATATAACTTTAGCTCAGCTGCCTGCTGATCCCAGATGGCGTAATCCGCTTCTCCACGGTGATCAGGTATGTGATACTTTTCTTTTAAAATCTTACCAAAATAAGCATTAACCTTTTTGGAACCATTGATATTTAAATGGTCTCCACGGTCTAATGTATCTGTCGTCCAATCTAACGCAAGAGCATTATCTAGCTTATTTAAATCATAATATGTAATTCCGTATTTATCACATAGTGCTTGAACCACATCATGTCGTTCATCACTCCAGTTCTTTGGAGATGGCGAACTCACCATGATCAGTTCAACCTGATTCTCTTTACACAACTGTACAATCTTCTCAAAGTACTCCATCGTCTCAGGATAGATTGCCGTTTCACGCTTATTTGTCTTCATATACTGGTCAGAGCCTTGATATGGACGAATCTTGACACGTGCATAATACCCCTTACATTGATCCGCATATGCGTTTTCCTTGGTTGCACCAATCAAATTAACGCCAAGGTTGATTGACTTATAGATATTGTGGTGGTGTAATACAGGAAATATCTGTTCTGCCATCATCAATACTGAATCTTCCTTGTTATAAACTGCATTCTTACGGAACAAAGTATTTGGCTCTAGCACCAAGACTTTTGGTTTTTGATGTTTTAATACTTCTTCTAGAACGGTATAGCAGTCATTTAAACGCTGTGCACTACCACCTAGATTATAGGAAGCGATACCCTGTTCTTTCCAATACTGGAAAGGAGAGAATGTATTACTGGCCTCACTGTCACCTGTAAATAAGACATCCAGCGTATTCTCTTTTTCTTGGCTCACTGCATCAATTTTTCGATTTACCAACTGAATGTCATATACATTTTCATATCCCTTTGGTGCTACAAGATATGATGTACCGATCAGTAAACATACCAAAACCAATAGAAAGGCAACTGGTTTTAATGCTTTCTTCATACATACTCCTTACTAAAAACTTAATATAAACTTATTCAGCTTGTAGTCTTTGTACCATCGCAAGTAACGCAGCAGCGCTGTTAAAGTTTGCCGGTACAATATCAGATGCTGGAATCTGAATGTCATAGTGATCATTCAAAGCACTGATAATTGATAAAATATCAAATGAATCTAATACTGCATCATCAATTAATGTTGTGCAGTTTTCAAAATCCGCATCATCTTTAATATCGTTTAAAATTTCTAATAGTTCTTCCATTGTTTTTCTCCTTTTGACGCTAGAATCCAGCGTACATCATTTTGATAATATCATATCCCGGTCCATATGCACCGAAGAATATAATATAGAATATCACAAGATATAAAATACTCCATCGTATTACCAATGGTTTGGCTTCAAACACCTTGCGAATTGGATAACCTATTTCCTTTAGGATATCTACAATCACCACAATCACAAACGCAACTCCAACTGTGATGTAATCCCACGCATCCATACCAAGATATGGAATTGTTGACCAGGCATCAGCCCAATCAAAGCGTGTGAATAAAGATTGTACCATCGTAATAATCTGTCCTCCAGAAGAAGCCGCAAAGACCATTTCACCAAAGCACACAATTACAAGTAACTTCACAAAGCGGAAGATACGATAGCCAAATCCATTTTGGTTGATATGAAACTTCTTACAGAAGTTTTCTGTTGGTTTCTCCATGAACAATTCCGCAAAGATTAAAATGAAGTAATAAATACCATATAGAATATAGTTCCACTGTGGGCCATGCCATAAACCATTGGAAATCCATACACAAAATAACGCAATTGCAGGTCCAATATACTTGGCGACTGTCTTACCTAGATGTTGTTTACACCACTTGGTTAGCTTCATAACTGGCTTGGAAAGCGATACTGGGTAGAAGATATAATCTCTAAAGAATGTACCTAATGTAATATGCCAACGATGCCAGAAGTCAGAGGCATTCTTCGCAAAGAATGGCTGCGTAAAGTTCTCTGGTAATACGATTCCGAAAATTCTTGCACTACCGATTGCAATATCAATCGATCCAGCAAAGTCCATGTACAACTGAATCGTACAGAAGATTGCCCCAACTAATACAAGTCCACCCATGGATTCATACCTGGAGAAGATTGCATTGACTACCGGAGCCATATGGTCCGCAATCGCAACCTTCTTAAACATACCCCAAAGAATACGTTCAAACCCAATAATCATATTCTCTTGGCTAATTGGCTTACCTTCTGTTAACTTCTCACCAATCTCACTAAATCGTGCAATCGGACCTTCCACAAGGGTTGGAAAGAACGTTGCAAACAATAACAGTTTCGCATAGCACTGCACCGGTTCAATCTTTCCACTATTGATATCCGCAAGATATGAAACAAGCTGCAAAGTATAATAACTAATACCAATTGGAACCAAAATCTTAAGCGGTGTAAAAGACTGCTGTAATACCGCAAAGATGCCTGTCGCAAAGAAGTTTGTATACTTTAAAGCCAAAAGTACCGCAAGATTCAACAAGATACCAGCTGTCAAAATACGACTCTTCTGTTTCTTAAATACCTTTTTATCTACACCTTCCGGTGCCTTTTTCATTTCGCCTAATTTCTTGCCAACGAAAAAGGTAATAAAAGTTGTTACTAAACAATATACTACCAACCAACCCGACCATACTCCGAAGAATACCAGATTTGCAAGCAGTAGTACCATCCACCGATACTTCTGTGTAACTATCTGATAGAACAACATCGTAATCGGCAGAAATATAACTAAATAACCTAAAGCGTTATACGATAAATTCATAAGTAAATATCTTTCCATTCTTACAAAATAACATTCAATATTATAGTGCAGTTTTATAAAATTACACTATTTTCTGATGAAAATAATATCATTTTTTATGAATTTTACACGTTTCACACTGCCTTCACATATTTTGAACTGTTTTAAGAAAAGGATTATAATATATGTAGTGTTAGTTAGTACTAACTAGGAGGTACGATAATGAATCAACAACAACTAGAACGAATGCATTCAGATTTAGGATTTATTGCTGCCTTAGACCAATCTGGTGGATCAACACCAAAAGCCTTACGTGCATATGGCCTAGACGAGACAGCTTATGCAAATGATGAGGAGATGTTCGATTGTGTACATCAAATGCGTACACGTATCATCAAAACACCATCCTTCAACAAAGACGGTATCTTAGCCGCAATTCTATTTGAGAACACAATGGATCGTATGATTGATGGCAAATATACCGCTGACTATTTGTGGCAAGAGAAAGGTATCGTTCCAATCTTAAAGATCGATAAAGGTTTAGCTGAAGAACAGAACCACGTCAAGCTGATGAAGCCTATCCCAAATCTTGCGGAAACACTCAAACACGCTGTCGAAGATCGTCATATCTTTGGAACGAAAGAACGCTCTGTTATCTACGATTACGATGAACAAGGTATTCGCGATGTCATCGCCCAACAGTTTGATATAGCTCTACAAGTATGGAATGCAGGTGCAGTCGCAATCATTGAACCAGAAGTAGATATTCACAACCCACACAAAGCAGAATCTGAAGCCTTTATGTTAGAAGTAATCAACGAACATCTAGCAAAATTAGATTCTGATGTAAAAGTGATGTTTAAGTTAACAATTCCAACTGTGAATAACTTATACGCTGATTTAATGAAAGATCCTCATGTTGTACGAGTCGTTGCGTTATCTGGTGGATATTCACAAGATGAAGCTTGTCAGTTACTCTCACTCAACCACGGAATGATTGCGTCCTTCTCACGTGCCTTTGCACAAGACTTGCGCTACCAACAAACTGACGAAGAATTTGACGCAACTGTAAAAGCAGCAATCGCCAAAATCTACGCAGCTTCCATTGCATAATCAAGAAATACAGTCTACTAAAATACCTGTGCAGAATACAGCACAGGTATTTTTCTCTTATTTGTATAAAAAATTTTACATTGTAAAGAAAAAGATAGTATAGTATATGTATCATATTAGGCAAACTGCCTAATCACTTCCATTCATTTGTACAAATGAATGATGATTTTCTCAACAATATTTTACATAGATCATTCAGCCAGCATCCTTCAATACTACAACGATATTCTGACCTTTGCGAATATCAACTTTCTATATTCATTGTTTGTATCATAAGGAGGAAGAAATGATGAAATTCTTAAAGAAACTTTTTGCCATCTTGGTATGCGTAATGATGACAACCCCGCTCTTACATACCGCAGTCATTGCAGAAGAAATGCCTGACGAATACAAAGAGTACACAAAGGATAATTATTGGGCTGAGTTAAATTGGTTCCAAAATGATAACTATAAGGGGGTAGTTCCTACATATCTAAATGACTACTTTACAAGCAGTCGTTTAAGTTGGTATAACAGACTGAACTACGATGAATTAGTTCCATTTTTCCCAAGTGCCGGATTTTCAAGCAGTCCACAAGTAGATTCTGAAGAGCTTGATGTGATTAATCAATGGTTTGGAACATACGCGAAAGATCTCCCACATAGACAACCTACTGACCCTACCCTTAATCGTTGGCCTGGTGGAAAACAGTGGAATCCATATAACTTTAATTACGCAACAGAATTATTAAATGAGGGAATCACCGACTATAATGCACGTGCAGATATACGAGAAAGAGGATTATCTAGCACAGCTGTCATTGAGCATATGATTGGTGATACAGTCAATTTAGATTTTGATGTAGATGTATCCCTTTTAAAGAAGACATTACTTACCCAATTTATCAGTATTTTAAACTCCGAATTCCCTGCGTATTATATGATGAAGGATAATATGCCTGAGACTGCAATTACACAATCAGATGGCGAACTAGTATTCGTTATGGATTTGCCAAAGGGACTAGAATCTCTTGATTCAACCACTTATACACTAACTGGTATTGATGATCTAACACTATCCGTTACGAAAGAAAATGACGGCAGAAGAATCGTTGTAAAAGCTAGACTCAACGCACCTGCAAACTACGAAACCTTAAAAGATGTATACGCAAAGATACGTCTAGTAAATTCCGTGAAACTAAGCGTCGATGGTCTCAAGGTAACTACGGATATTGAACCTAATCAAAATAGTACTGTAACAGGATATGTTTATGGCGCATATGAGCTTATTCATACAACTGACAATAATGCAATTCTAAATCAAGACGCCACCGCAACAGAAAACAATAATAGACATCATATCGATCGCAATACAATCGTATTTGCCGGAAGACAACTCGCTAGTGGTAAAGATGATGGAGGCGACGCAAATAAGCCAGAACTCATTACATACTCACTCAGAGTCAACCAAAACAAAGTTACATTCATGAATGATAGTACAACCCATGCAGTTGTTAATGTAGAACCAGGTAAATCCATTGATTCAGATGTACTAACAAATCAATCCATGCCTTTAAATCCAAGCAGAGCTGGTTTCTTCGCATTCAAAGAATGGAATACAGCAGCCGATGGTACAGGCACAGTATTTACTGGTAGTACAACCGTGAATAGTGATATGACAGTTTATGCAATCTATACAGCGGTTAACCAAGCACCAGTACTAGAAGTACAGAATACAACAATTTACCAAGGTGATAATCTTGACCTTATGACACTAGCCGTTTCCGCAGACGACTATGAAGATGGTAATATCTTAAATCGTGTCCAAATTATCAACGACGGTGGCTTCAACAAAGATGTACTCGGTACCTATTCCGTTACATATAAGGTGACAGATAACGATGGTCTAAGTGCTACACAAGTAGCAACAATCACTGTCATTGCCAAAGCAAGTGTTAAAACTGCTGATACAACAAGCATTCCGATGTACGCTACACTATTTGGATTCTCTATAGTTGCGGCAATGATACTTTGGATTATCAAGAAACAAAAATTATCTACATTACAATAACAAAATTACTTAAAAGGGATTTGTATGAATGACAAATCCCTTTTACTTTTCATTATTTATCTAGTAATTCAATATAACTGCCATAGCCTTCCGCTTCCATCTTTTCAACCGGAATAAAGCGTAAGGAAGAACTATTAATACAGTAACGCAAACCACCTTTATCACGTGGTCCATCCGCAAAAACATGTCCCAAATGACTATCCGCATAACGACTACGCACTTCCGTTCGTACCATACCAAACTGTAAATCAACCTTCTCCGTAATTACTTCTGGAATAATTGGCTTAGAAAATGCTGGCCATCCACAGCCAGAATTGAACTTATCTGTGGACAAGAATAATGGTTCTCCCGAAACAATATCCACATAGATACCCTTCTGAAATAACTCATCATACTCATTTTGGTAAGGACGTTCCGTCTTCGCATTCTGTGTCACTTCGTATTGTAACTCTGTTAACTTCCCTTTCAACTCTTCTTTTGAAGGTTTGTTATATTCCGTTTCTAATATTGTCTTTTTAATCTTTTCATTCATAGGATTGGTATATACAAATTAAGCTCATCCAGCTAAACAAAATCTGTATACATCTCCT
>NZ_CAUVCV010000010.1:0-47244 GCF_963550625.1 uncultured Solobacterium sp. | reverse complement strand
TCCAACAACAAGCACGTTCAAGATTACAGTACAAAGAGATACAGATCATGATGGAAATCCTGATATTACTGACTTGGACGATGATGGTGATGGAGTAGCTGACACGGATGAGCAGGCTGCAGGTTCTAATCCAAAGGATCCTAACTCAAGACCTGCAGTGATTATTACTCCGGTTCCACAACCAACAATCTCAAACCCAACACAGACAGTAGTTGATAAGAAACCAATTACAAGTGTTGTGATTAATCCAGGTAACCCAGCATCTGCTGTTACGGTCGATACTAACAAGTTACCTAACGGTGTAACGTATGATCCAACAACGAAGACAATTAGTGGAACACCTAATGTAACAGATTGGGGGACAACAGAGGAATCACGTAAGTTTGAGATTCCGGTTGTTGTAACAAATCCAGATGGTTCAAAGGTGACAAAGATTGTAGAGATTACAGTACAAAGAGATACAGATGGAGATGGAGATCCAGACGTAACTGATCCAGATGATGATAACGATGGATACACAGATGTAGAGGAAAATGCGAAGGGTACAGATCCAAAGGATCCAAACTCTAAGCCAACGACACCTCCAACACCACAGCCAACTATCTCAAATCCAACACAGACAGTGATTGACGATAATCCAATTACGAACATTGTGATTACTCCTGGTGATCCAGCTTCTGTAGTAACTGTAGATACAAGTAAGCTACCAAATGGTGTAACTTATGATCCAACCACTAAGACAATCAGTGGAACACCTGATGTAACAGATTGGACTCCAACGGAAGAAACTCGTGTATATGAGATTCCGGTTGTTGTAACAAATCCAGATGGTACAACAGTAACGAAGACGATTGAAATTACAGTACAAAGAGATACAGATGGAGATGGTAATCCAGACGTTACAGATCCAGATGACGATAACGATGGATACACAGATGTAGAGGAGAATGCGAAGGGTTCCGATCCTAAGAATTCCAACTCAAGACCTGCAGCTATCATTACACCTGTTGAACCTGTAAGTATTTCAAATCAAACACAAACAGTAGTTGATAAGACTCCAATTTCTCCAATTCTGATTGGAACTGGAAATATCGATTCAACAGTTACAGTTGACACAACAAAATTACCAAATGGAGTTACATATGATCCAAATGCATTCACAATCAGTGGAACACCTACAATTACAGATTGGGGTACAGGTGAAGAAACACGTAAGTTTGAAATCCCTGTAGTAGTAACAAATCCAGATGGTTCAAAGGTTACAAAGATTGTTGAAATTACAGTACAACGTGATACAGATGGTGATGGTACACCAGACGTTACAGATACAGATGACGATGGAGATGGATATCCAGATACAGAAGAAGTAGCTAGAGGAACAGATCCTAAGGACCCGGCTTCTAAGCCAACAACTTCTATCACACCTATCCCTGATCAGACAGTCGTAGAGGGTAATCCAATTAGTGAGATTACAGTTACAGTTGATAATCCAAATACAACAGTAACAGTAAGCAATCTACCAAATGGTGTAACTTACAATCCAACTACAAAGAAGATTACAGGAATACCAGCAATCACTGACTGGACACCAACAGAAGAAACTCGTGAGATTACAGTTACTGTAACAGCGACAGATACTGCTGGAAATCCAACAACAAGCACGTTCAAGATTACAGTACAAAGAGATACAGATCATGATGGAGATCCAGATGTTACAGATCCAGATGATGATGGTGATGGATACACAGATGCAGAGGAAGTAGCAAAGGGTACAGATCCAAAGGATCCTAACTCTAAGCCAACAACACCTCCAACACCACAACCAACAATCACAAATCCAACACAGACAGTGATTGATGAAAAACCAATTACGAATATTGTAATTACTCCTGGAGATCCTGCATCAACTATTACAGTTGATACAACAAAGTTACCAAATGGTGTAACTTATGATCCAACTACTAAGACGATTAGTGGAACACCTGATGTGACGGATTGGGGTACAACAGAAGAAAATCGTAAGTTCGAGATCCCTGTAGTAGTGACAAATCCAGATGGCACTACAGTAACAAAGAAGATTGAAATTACAGTACAGCGTGATACAGACGGTGATGGTATACCAGATGTTACAGATCCAGATGATGATGGAGATGGAATTTCTGATACAGACGAGCAGAATGCTGGCTCAGATCCAAAGAATCCTAATTCAAGACCTGCTGCTGTAATCACTCCAGTTCCACAACCAACAATCTCAAATCCAACACAGACAGTGATTGACGATAATCCAATTACGAACATTGTGATTACTCCTGGTGATCCAGCTTCTGTAGTAACTGTAGATACAAGTAAGCTACCAAATGGTGTAACTTATGATCCAACCACTAAGACAATCAGTGGAACACCTGATGTAACAGATTGGACTCCAACGGAAGAAACTCGTGTATATGAGATTCCAGTTGTGGTAACAAATCCAGATGGAAGCACAATTACTAAGACAATCGAAATTACAGTACAAAGAGACACAGATGGAGATGACGATCCAGACGTTACTGATCCAGATGATGATAACGATGGATACACAGATGTAGAGGAAGTAGCAAATGGTACAGATCCTAAGGATGCAAACTCTAAACCTACTTCAACTCCACAACCAAGTACACCAAGCACTCCAAGTGTAGGTGGAGGTTCTTCAACAGTTCAAAAGACACCACAGACAAGTGATGCGACAAATCTATTTGGACACGCAGCTTCAATGACATTCTTTGGAACATTGTTATTGGTACTTGACTTCATTAGAGAAAGAGAACATGCTACGAAGTAATTGAAAAAAGCTTAAAGAGTACTCATGATGTGAGTACTCTTTTTAAATTGTTGATAAAATATACAAAAGAATAAGAATGGTTAATAAATTCTTAAAAAATTTATCTTAAGAAATTGTTAATCTTATCTAGATATTATATGATATTAAGGAATAGAAATGAAAAAGTTATTTTTGTATTTATATATGATGAAAAGGGTGTTTTCTTCTATTTATTTTACAGTATAGCTAGAGCATTTCATAGGTATTTGAGGGGAAAGGTTGGTTTTAAAAATGTTTAGAAAGAAATCGTTATTTTCAATTTTACTAGCATTTATGATTTCGCTTTCTATGTTTCCAATTTTTAAATTGGATGCACATGCGGCGACAGTAAATGCAAGTACGATTGCCGAGCTTCAACAAGCAATTAATGATGCTACGGAACCTACAGAAATTGTTTTAACTGCAGATATGCAATTAACTGCTACAGTAACAGTTCCTGCAGGAAAGGATATCACTTTAAAGGGTGGTGTTACTCTTACAAGAACTAGCACTGCAATTGCATTTGACATTAAAGAAGGTGCAAGTCTTACTTGGGAAGATATTATTCTTGATGGTGATGCAAAGGACACCAACTACAAGAGTTCTGTTATTAACAACCAGGGTAAATTAACTATTAACGGTGGTGAAATTAAGAATGTAAGATCAAACAGTGCAATGGTAGGTATCGTAACGGCTAAAGGACCAAATGCAGTACTTACAATGAATGGTGGATCAATTCATGATAACTACATGAGTAACCAGTTTACGAATGTTGTTAAAATTACAGAGGGTGCTTCCTTCTTCATGAATGGAGGAGATATCTCAAACAATACATTAGAACATTCTGGAAGTAGTGGCCTAAACTCAGCTGTTGGAGTTGAAGGTATCAAGGGAAGCTCTACTATGGAGATGACAGGTGGTACTATTACAGGTAATACTGCAGAATATGGTGGAATACTAGTTGGAACATATAGTACAAACTACACAATGCAGAATAACTTCAGCAATTCAGCACACTACTATTCAACAGGTACCCTGAACCTCAAGGGTGGTACTATCTCTAACAATATAGCAGCTGTTTTAGGTGGTGGTATCGCGGTGAATGGTACAGGTATATTAACAATGGATGGTGGAACCATCAGTGGTAATAAGGCTCCTTTCGGTGGCGGTATTGGTGTAGTCGACTATCTTACTTCAGCTGATGGTAAGAGATTTGGCGAAGCTCGTTGGAGAGGATTCTTCCCAGCTGCCGCAACAATCAATGGTGGTCTAATCACAGGCAATGAGGCTACTATGACAGCTGTTACAAGTCAGATTACAGACCCGAATGCCGAGAATGGAGTTGGTGGCGGACTATATGTAGCTTCCAAAGAAGTTTATGTAAATGGCGGTCAGTTTACTAACAATACTGCTGGCAAGCAAGGTGGTGGTATATATGTAGCATCTGTTCCGTATGTATTACATATGGGTAAGACACTTGTTACTGGAAATACAGCTACTAAACTTGGTGGTGGTATGTGGTTATGTCCTACTGGTAGTGCTACAACAGCTGTTACAAATGGTGCATCTTTCTTTGATAACGTAGCTGGTACAGGTGCTGCTAATAATGACACATCAGCAGCTGGTGATGATGTGGCTTCTATCAATAAGCAAGACCCAGCAACACAGACTTTAATTCTTTCTAACAACGGTCTTGATAACTGGTTAGTACACTGGTATGAAGATGGTAAGATTGATGAAGCTTATTTAGGAAATTCAGATGGTAGTCCTAGATATCCAAGTACAGTAAGTCCTGTTGTGGATAGAGGAACTCTTGATGGAATCACAGAAAAGATTGCATTAAAAGCAATTGTATCTGATGAAGGTAAGGCTGCAGCTAGAAATGCAGCTGAAGTTATCGTTACGGGTAACTCTGCACCTCGTGGTGGTGGTATTGGTTCGAATGGTTCAGTAGCATTCGGTACAGATCCAGTTAATTACGATAAGGTAGAACTAACAGTTTCCAAGAAGTGGGAAGATACAAATACAAATCATGTAACATCTATTACAGTTGGACTCTTTAGAATTACACAAGCTAACTTTGATGCAGTTACATTAACAAATGCGGATGGAAGTGCACTTGATACAATAAGTATGAGTGAAAGCGAAATCTTCCAGGCAAAGGTTGACAAATTAATGACTTCTGGTGCTAATACATATGCGCAGATTGACCAGGTTGCTTTGAGTAATGCAAACGACTGGAAGTTCAAGTTTGTAGACCTACTCAAGTACGATATGGTAAACGATGCACAGGATACAACAAATCCAAATATCTACTTTACAAGAGAAATGGATACAGACGGAAACTGGGTAACAAATGAAGCAACAGCTACATTTGGAACTCAGACAATTAGAGTTAACTATAAAGCTACTAAAAATGCTTCTGGTGCATATGATCAAGAAATTAGTAATGAAGAAGTTCAGTATAGAAACATTGAAGTTACAAAGAAGTGGGTTGGCGGTATCGCTAGTCAAGTTGAAGTACAGTTATATAAGGATGGTGTAGCAGAAGGTGCTCCAGTCATCTTAAATGCTGCAAACAACTGGACAACAACATATACAAAGCTTGTAGTAAGAGATGCTGGTAAGACAATTGATAACGCTTATGAAGTACGTGAAGTTGGTGAAACAGCAAATATCATCACAATTGATGGTGTGAAGTATCAAGTTACTTATGGATTGATTGACGCAAATGGTAAGATGGAAATTACAAATAAGAAAGAACCTACTCCATCTACACCAAGCGTTAAAACAGGTGATTCAAGCAATCTTCCTCTCAATGCATCAATTCTTGTGATGTCATTATTAGTTGCAGCATATGCAGCTAAAAAGAAGTTGAATTTAAGTAAATAAATAATTTTAAAGAGGCAGCTATCGTGAATTGATAGCTGCTTTTTATATGAGCATTCCCTTTGTAAAATGACACTATGTCATTTATAATGGTATTGTGACATAACGTCATTTTTGTGGAGGTGAGTGGATTGGCTAAAGATACATATCATCATTTAAAAGAAGATAAAAAGGGAAAAGTATTAACAATCTTGAAGCGTCTATTTCAAGAAAAACCATTTCAAGAAGTAACAGTTAAAGAAATTGTTGAAGAATTAGATATTGCTAGAGGAAGTTTTTATCAATACTTTGAAGATCTTGAAGATGCATATTTTACAGTTTTGGATTCTGAAGTGACTGATATTCATATGTTATTTATGCATATTCTTCATAAGAAGAAAGGGAATTTAGAAGCAACTTTACTAGAGTATGGTGAACAGTTATCTAAGATTCTTTTTCAAAAAGATACATATGCAATTTATAGGAATCGTTATCTTTATTGGAATGATTCTCTAAATCAAAAATGGAAGAAGAACCATCAAGACCAAACACAAATATTTACGCAAGTGAAAGACAATAATTCTATAGAACTTGAAAAGATGTTCTATCTACAAGGTGTTATTCATGCGTTGATTAAACGTAATTTCCAAGAGAATTGGTCAAAACAAGAGTTTCTAAAGAAGTTTAAATTACATATATATTGGGTTATGAAAGGGGTAGATAACAATGGTAATGGTTGAAAGTTTGTTTGATGTTACATATTTAGCGGTCGTAATTGGATTAGGTGTACGACTATTATTAGAAAAAGTTAAAGGTGCGAAGTTATTTGGTATTATGGCAATCTTACTTGGCGTAGGAGATGCTTTCCATTTATTACCAAGAATCATATCTCATTTGAGTCCTTTAGGATTTGCAGGACATACAGCTGCCTTATCTTGGGGACAGTTTGTTACTAGCATTACAATGACTATCTTCTATATTCTTTATTATTATTTCTATCGTCGTCAAAGCGGTGATAAAGATAATAAGAAGTTAAGTGAAGTTCATGTATTGGCATTTCTTCGTATCATATTAGTACTTTTACCGATGAATGCGTGGGGTACTGCAGAGGGAAACTATATGTTTGGAATCTATCGTAATATTCCTTTTGCGATTATGGGAGGATTACTGATTTATTGGTCATACCAGCAAAGAGATAAGGCAGGCCTTAAGCACATGTGGTTATTGATTCTTCTTAGCTTTGTATTCTATATTCCAGTTGTATTGTGGAGTAATACTTTCCCAATCGTTGGAGCGTTAATGATGCCTAAGACAGTTGCGTATTTAATGATTGTTGTATTAGGTTATAAGTACTATATTCCAAGTTTCGAACGTATTAATTTATTAGGATTGGCATTTACAAATATGATTATGGGTTTATTTGTTGGTGTATTCTATCGTGAATTTACAAAGTTCTATCATTTTACGGAAGCAAATCACTTAGGTAAGATGCATGGTCATTTATTGATTCTAGGTTTTGTAGTAATGATCTTATTATATCTATTAACTGCAAATATGAATCTTGAACAAATACATAGTCTAAAGAAGCCAATTCATATTCTGGAAGCAGGATTAGTATTTACAATTGTAACGATGTTTGTTATTGGTGTATATGAAGTGGTAGGTATGGGTGAGACTACGATTAATATGCATGCAATGGCTGGGATGAGTGGATTAGGACATATACTATTGTCCATTGGGCTTGTGTGGACACTTGCCAAGATTTATCAAAGAGAAACAATTT
This sequence comes from uncultured Solobacterium sp., assembly GCF_963550625.1. GTDB lineage: Bacteria > Bacillota_I > Bacilli_A > Erysipelotrichales > Erysipelotrichaceae > Bulleidia. The sequence continues at coordinate 39,754 of NZ_CAUVCV010000010.1, read as the reverse complement.
CTAATAAAAGTAACTAAGAAATAAAAAGACGATGTATTGTTTTGGACAAAAATCCAGAATACATGGTCTTTTCTATTTATAATTATTTCTATATCGAAATAATTGACGGATAGAATATTTATGTATATTATTTCCATATAGAAATAAATGAGGAGTTGTAATATGGATAAACGTAGAGGTGGTTTTTTAACAATGCATATACGCTTATTGAATGGTCGTATATTTCAAAAATTATTAAATGAAGAAGAAGGCGTTTTATATCGTAGTGAACAAGGTAAAATTCTTACGGTTTTATGGGGTAGTGTAGATGGGCGTGCAACTTCCACAGATATCGCAATCAAAACTGGACTTGCAAATAATACGCTTACGAGCATGATAGAAAAACTCATCCAGCAGGGATTGGTTAGCTGTGAACACTGTACGAAGGACAAACGTAAGAAATATATTATTTTAACGCAACTTGGTTGGTCTCAGAAAGAAATTGGTGATCGTGTGAGTAAGAAACTAGCAGATATTTTCTATGAAGGATTTCAAAATGAGGAGATCAAGCAATTCGAAAAGTTTCAAGAACGTATTCTTGATAACTTGGTTTCATTTGATAAACGTTAGTTAAACAGAAAGTGAAAATCAGATATGAAGTGTGTAAGAGTTTCAAGAGCTGGTGGGCCTGAAGTTTTAGAATTACTTGAATTTCCAAAGCCTAAACTCAAAGATGGATGGTCTTTGATATAGATTCAAGGTTTTGGAATGAATCATAGTGAAATATTTACTCGTAAAGGATTATCTCCTAGTGTTAAATTTCCTCGTATTTTGGGGATTGAATGTGTTGGAATTATCGAAGAGACAACAGCAGAAAATCTAAATGTTGGGCAGCAAATGATTTCTATTATGGGTGAAATAGGGCGTGATTTTGATGGTGGATATGCAGAATATACATTGATACCAAATCATCAAATTTATCCGGTTATAACAAAGAGGTTGGATTTGGATAGTTTAATTGCATTGCCTGAGACTTACTATACAGTCTTTGGTGCATACAAAAATCTAAAGATTCATTGCAATGATAGAATTCTTGTAAGAGCTGCAACAAGTGGTGTAGGGGCAGCTTTTACGAAACTGATAAAAGGTGAGTTTCCAAATATATATTTGGTTGGAACTACAAGAAATTTATCAAAAAAACAAGAATTGTTAGGAAGAGGATTTAGTGAAGTTATTTTAGAGAATGACGGAATACTTCATACGAATCAAACTTTTACAAAGATTCTGGACTTGGTTGGGCCAAGTGTTATGAAAGATTCTATATCTCACTTAGCAGAAGACGGGATTATTTGTTCTTGTGGACAACTAGGTGGATAATGGACTTTAAAAGATTTCGATCCGATTATGGAATTGCATAACAATGTTTATCTCACAACATTCTATTCTGGAAATGTTACTACAAATAAATTACAAGATTTGATCGACTTTGTTGAGAAATACAATGTTAATGTACGTCCAGAAAAGATCTTTAAAATTGAACAAATTCAAGAGGCGCATTAGTATTTAGAAAGCAGTCATTCGTTTGGAAAGGTTATTGTAAAAATAGGGTAGTAATATGATTGAATATAAAAATGTTGTTTTGAACTACCAGGAGAATACAGTATTAAAAAATGTAAATTTAAAAATCTTAGATGGTGAATTTATGATACTTGTAGGACCTTCTGGCTCAGGAAAAACAACTATGCTAAAGATGATAAATCGATTATTGGAACCATCTGATGGCAACATCTATATGGATGCTAAGAGAATCAAGGATTATGACTTACGGGAGTTACGACTTTCTACTGGATATGTTTTACAGCAGATTGCACTATTTCCTAATTTGACGGTTTTAGAAAATATCTCTTTAATTCCAGAAATGAAAGGATGGGGTAAAGCAGAGATTACGCAACGTACGGTTGAACTACTAGATAAAGTTGGTTTGAATGCGCAGGAATATATGCATCGTATGCCAAGTGAATTATCTGGTGGTGAGCAGCAGCGTATTGGAATTGTACGTGCAATGATAGGTCAACCAAAAATATTGTTGATGGATGAACCTTTCTCAGCTTTAGATGCAATTTCTCGTAAACAACTGCAAATGTTAACAAAAAAACTGCATAAAGAATTTGGAATGACAACAATCTTTGTGACACATGATACGGATGAGGCATTGTTATTGGGTGACCGTATTGCAGTATTACAGAATGGAGAGATATGCCAAGTAGACCAACCAGAGAATATTCTGAAAAATCCTGCAAATGAGTTTGTTTCTAATTTATTTGGAGGTGTAAGTCATGCATGATTTATTAAGTACTTTTCAAGCAAGATTTGCTGAATGGTTGATTGCATTAGGACAACATGTTCAATTATCTTTACTAAGTTTATTAATTGCGATATTAATTGCAGTTCCACTCGCAATTATTTTAAGCAGCCGTAAGCGTATTGCTGGAGTCGTCTTAAATATCGCAGGAATTTTCCAAACAATACCATCTATGGCGTTATTGGGATTATTTATTCCTTTTATGGGGATTGGTACATTACCAGCCTTAACTGCACTCGTTATCTATGCAATCTTTCCGATTCTAGAGAATACAATTACAGCGCTAAATGGAATTGACCCAAGTCTAGAGGAAGCGGGAATTGCATTTGGTATGAGCAAGTTAGAACGTCTTAAGAAGTTTGAATTGCCTCTAGCTATGCCGGTAATTGTGTCTGGTATTCGTACTGCTACAGTTTTGATTATTGGAACAGCTACCCTTGCAGCACTCGTTGGTGCTGGTGGACTAGGAACCTTTATCTTACTAGGGATTGATCGTAGAAATGTGAATTTAATTCTTATAGGTGCAATATCCTCCGCATTTTTAGCAATTCTATTTAATGGACTATTAAAATGGTTAGAAAAGGCAAAGTTACGTACCAGCATGATTGCATTTTTATGCCTATTACTTGGATTAGGAGGTTCTTATATTCCTTCACAATTACAAAATAAAACCAATAAACATCTTATAATTGCAGGAAAGATGGGTCCTGAACCTGAGATACTCATGAATATGTATAAACTGTTAATTGAAGCGAATACAGATATTACAGTTGAAGTAAAACCCAATTTTGGTAAGACAGATTTCCTTTATCAGGCTTTGAAAAAAGGTGATATTGATATTTATCCTGAGTTTACAGGGACTATTACCGAAAGTCTATTACAGGACAAACCAACTGTAAGTAATAATCCTAATGAAGTCTATGAAGCTGCGCGTGATGGAATTAAAAAACAGGATAACCTGGTATTATTAAAACCAATGGCATATCAAAATACATATGCACTTGCTGTACCAAAAGTGATTGCAGAAGAGTATCATCTCAATACAATTTCAGATTTAAAACGTGTTGCGGATTTTGTGAAAGCAGGATTTACGTTAGAGTTTAATGATCGTGAAGATGGTAATCGAGGACTACAAGCACTCTATGGATTATCTTTAAATGTTGCAACAATGGAGCCTGCACTACGATATAGTGCAATTCAATCGGGTGATATTCAATTGACGGAAGTTTATTCTACAGATCCTGAGATACAGCGTTATCAGCTACAAATACTAGAAGATGATAAACATCTCTTCCCACCATACCAAGGGGCTCCACTTATGAAGCAGGAACTGTTAGATAAATATCCTGAGCTAGAACAGATTTTAAATGTACTTGCTGGAAAAATCACAGAAAGTCAAATGAGTGAAATGAATTATCGAGTAGGAATTGAGGGAGAAGCTGCAGAGACAGTCGCAAAAGAATTCTTGCAATCACAAGGTTTATTGAAGTAATAAATAGATGTGGCTATATTGAGGCTACATCTATTTTCATTGTGAATGATATGATTTTAATGTGATATATTAGATTATAGTAAGGAATGTACTTATCTAGTATGAATTATTGAAAATCTAGATAGGAGAGTGTATGGATAATAAAATACAGATGATTAAATGGTTGGTTAGGATATCGATTGGAATCGATATATTTCTGGCGATTTGTTTTGTGATTGGTTTTGTGCTTGCATCTATGAAAGTAGGGATTGGCTTATTCCTATGGGGTATTATCGTTTTCTGTGGAGTTTATATTCTTGCGATTAGTTTTATATTAAAAATATTTGCAATGATTCTATGTATGCCATTTGATACGCTAGAGAAACGCAAGTATTTATATTTGGCAGGTAGCTCATTTATTCGGCTATTGTTTATAAGCGGGTTTATTTACGGTGTTTACTATATAGGTAAAGTGATGACGGAAGTTGGATAAAATAAAATGCATACTAAAAAAGAGAGATTGTCTCTCTTTTTTGCTAAAGGGTTTCGATGAACTCATCCTCACTTTTACGTGTTGTGTGTAGGTGAGAAGGTTTTGCGTCTTCTTCTGGATATACAACTGGGAAGATAGCAATTAAGTTATAGGATTCCATCATTGGGAATACTTCTTTAATCTTTTCTGGTTGGAAGTTTCCAATCCAAGTAGAGGCAAGACCTTGATCTTGGATTGCAAGCATGATGTGTGTTGCGACAATACTTGCGTCTACATCCGCAAAGTTCATAGAATCAGCTTCACGTACCCAGCCTTGGTTTGCATCACTACCTACGATGAAGCAAGCAGGGGATGTATGAAGAAATTTTTGTTGTGTTACGGATTTGATTTTCTCTAGCGCTTCTTGTGATTGAATTAACCAGACTTTTAAAGGCTGGAAGTTATGTGCTGTAGGTGCTGCAATCGCTGCTTGTTTAATAGCTTCTAACTTCTCAGATTCGATAGGTCTAGAAGAAATCTTACGGCAAGAATAACGTGCTTTCGCTAATGTAGTAAAGTTCATGCTTCCTCCTTATCCAGAGTTTCTTAATCCAGTTGCGATACCGTTAATCGTAACGTGAATTGTCTTTTCAAGTTCTTCTGTATATTGGCCTTGGCGGATACGCTTAATTAACTCAATTTGAATATAGTTTAAGATATCGAAGTAAGGAAGACGATAGTCTAAGCTTCCTCTTAATGCAGGTAGATCTTGAATAAGCTCGGTGTGCTTTTCAATCTGTAGTAAGACTTTCTTTGTAAGTTGCCATTCACTTTCAATACGATCAAATACTGAGCGTGTTTCTTTATCTTCACAAAGGTTACTGTATCGTTTTGCAATATCCATATTGGACTTGGAAAGTACCATGTCGGCATTCTCTAATAATGATTTAAAAAATGGCCACGTTTGATACATTTGTTGTAATTGTGCTAAGTTTTGTTCTGGATTTTGATCAATGTATTGTTGCATTGCTGAACCAATGCCATACCATCCTGGTAACATAATACGATTCTGCGACCAAGAGAATACCCATGGGATTGCGCGTAAGCCATTGATATCTGTAATTGTCTTACGTGCTGCTGGTCGAGAACCAATATTTAAACTAGATATTTCTTTGATTGGACTTGCCGCAAAGAAGTATTGGTAGAAGTGTGGGTCATTGAATACTAAATCACGATAGATTGCATTTGAGTTTTCTACAATTGGATCCATGATTGTGTAGTATTCACGCAATGTTTCTTTACTTAACACCATTGGGTTAACCATGCGGTTTAAAGTAGAGGAAATTAACATTTCTAGATTGTAGTAAGCTGAATCTCGATTGCCATACTTGTTACCGATAACTTCTCCTTGTTCAGTTAGACGGATACGGTCTTTGATTGAACCAAATGGTTGAGAAGTAATTGCATCATAGGATGGTCCTCCACCACGGCCAACTGTTCCACCACGACCGTGGAAGAATGTAATCTTCACACCACATTCATCGCCGATAGCTGAAAGTTCACGTTGTGCTTTATATAAATGCCAACCTGAAGATAGATATCCTCCATCCTTATTGGAATCAGAGTAGCCAAGCATAATCTCTTGATAAAATTTTTGGTCGTTTAACCACTTTCTAACAAGAGGAATGTTTAAGTATGTACGCATGATTTCGTTTGCGTTCTGTAAGTCTTCGATAGTTTCAAAGAGTGGAACAATCTGCATACGACTATGCTCACTATCTAGTAAGCCAACTTCTTTGAGAAGGATTGCTAATTCGAACATATCAGAGATACTTTCAGAGTGGGAGATGATATGTTGACGAATCACATTTTCACCCATGCGATCCTTGAGTTCTCTTGCGGTTTTGAAGATTGCAAGTTCCTTGGATAATAGTTCTGATTTTGGTGCGTGTGTTGCGGACAAGATACGTGGATCATTTGTTAAAAGATCTAAAAGCAAGGCACATTTCTTCTCTTCGTCAAGACTGCTATAGTCTTGTTCGATATTTGCGGATTTCAATAGTTCAGCAACACAAGCCTCTAGAATGCTAGAGTCTTGACGCATATCAATACTTGCAAGATAGAAGCCAAAGATTTCTGTAGCTTGTAATACTTCACTGAAGCTGCCTGTCGTTAAAATTGAATCATCATTTTCGATGAGAGATTTTTTAATTGTAAGTAAATCGTTTTGGAATTGTTCAACTGTTTCATAACAAACTTCATGATTTGTATTTTGTGTAAAGTTGCTATAAGTGTTTTGTAATCTTTCTAGAATATAGTGGAAAGCTTTACGATATGGTTCTTTCTCACGATATACAGATGTATCACTCGAAAGGGCAGCCATCTTTTCAACCTCTGAAGAGACGTGTGAGATACTGGATGATACTGCATAGTAGAAATACATTTCTTCAATCTTATGAATGTAATAATTAAGGATTACTTCTGCTTGTGTTGTAGCAGAGATTTCTAGCGTTTCTGCAGTTACGAATGGATTGCCATCACGGTCACCACCAATCCACATACCCATTGTAATAGGAGTAGCAGCACTTACATTGATACCGTGTTTTATAGCTTCCTTGCGATATTGAGCAGTCAGAGATGTAATCGCTGGAATCAAAGAAGTATTGTAATAGTCAGTCACATTACGAATTTCATTCTTAACTTTTAACTTCTTTTCACGAATCATATCCGTTTCCATGATTAATTCAATTAAACGGTGAAGGTTATCGTTCCACTTACGCTTATTGATAGAACCTTCTTTACAGTCACGATCTTTACGTAATAGATGATGGATTTTATTTGTTAAATCCAACATCGATTTACGCTGTACTTGTGTAGGGTGTGCAGTGAGTACTGGTACTACATTCAAGTTCTCTAAGATTTCCTTTGCGTTTTCACTCTTAGAGATAATATTCATTTGCGTAGAAATTTTACCTAGGTAATCTTGGTCAATATTATTTTGTAAGTTAACTTGATATGCCAGGTCTACATCTTCTGTAATATTGATTAATAAAGGTAAAACAGAGAAATATCTAGATATGATATCTAAGTCTTCATTTGATAATGAAGTGATTAAATCTGTTAATTTATCATATTCATGATTTGCGGATAAGGTTGAGAGTTTATCAATCAGATGGAATTTATCAGAAGGAATCATATTTTGCGTTGCGGTATTCAAAAGATTCTTGAGTATTTGAATTTCTTCTTCAATGGCAGCGATATTATTACTGTTTTCTAACTTCGGTAACATGATGATACCTCCTTCATAACGATAGAATTATAGCATTATTCCTATAGAATGGTGATATGACTTGACGAAAGCAGTGATTTCCAATACCATTTGTTGTGCATAAAACCACATCAAGGTGGCTAAAATACAGTCAAAAGTGATACATTAGCGATAGAGCTAATGTATTTTGTTTCTGTAGATATTAATTGAAGATTTATTCAACTATGCAAAGGAATTTACAATGAAATATTTTATAAAACGTTTATTACGTACAATTCCTATTGTCATAGGAGTTACGTTAATTACATTCAGTTTAATTTATCTTTCGCCAAGTGATCCAGCACACATGCATTTCCACCAAGCGGGAGCTCCGGCAACAGAAGAGATGGTGGAACAGTTTCGCCATGAACATCACTTGGATGAGCCTTTCTTTACGCAATATACAAACTGGTGGATTTCTTTCTTAAAAGGAGACTTAGGTACTTCTTATCAGGATAGTCGTCCTGTATCAGAAAAGATGATGAAAGCTGCTCCATATACAATCTCGATTGCAGTTAATAGTATGGTCTTAACCCTGATTGTTTCAATTCCACTTGGTATCTATTGTGCATATCGTAAGAAATCATTCCTTACAAAATTAGTGGATGCAATTACGCAAGTAGGAATATCTATTCCAACATTTATGATTGGTTTATTACTATTGTATTTATTTACTTCTGTATTCCATATCTTTAGCGTTCTACCAAAAGATGGTACAGGTGTTATCATGCCTAGTTTAACCATCATGCTCGGTATGTCGTTTCGATACATTAAGCAGATTCAAAAGATTGCAAGTCGTGAACTAGAGAAAGATTATATGAAAGGTTTACGTGCAAGAGGGATTGGTACATTTTCAATCCTATTTCACACTGTTTTACGAAATGCGATGGTTGAAGTCATTACGTTAACGGCAGTTTCTTTTGGAAGTCTTTTGAGTGGTGTTGCCTTAATTGAAACAATCTTCAACTGGCCAGGTCTTGGAAAGCTCTTGGTGGATGCAGTGATTAGTAAAGATATTCCAGTAATTCAAGGCGTTGTAGTTTGGCTTGTATTAGCATATGTTGTTATCAATTTAGTGGCAGATTTATTCTATGGAATCTTTGATGCACGGATACGCTTAGGTGGTGATAGTCATGAAGCTTAATCGTAAACAATGGTTGATTATTATCATGCTTGCAGGATTACTACTATGTAGTGTTTTAATAGAAATAAGCTTATCGAAGGTAATTTCAGAATCAAATTTAGCAATTCGTTTACAAGCACCTAGTATGCATCACTTCTTTGGAACAGATGCTTTTGGTAGAGATGTATTTGTACGTACAATCGCAGCTGCCAATATTAGTATTCTTTCAACAATCGTGATAGTGCTTGTGGCTGGAGGATTTGGTATCTTTGTCGGTATGGTAAGTGGTTATACGGGTGGCCTTTTGGATGAAGTACTGATGGCTATCTGTGATCTATTCTTGGCATTTCCACAGATGTTAATTGCTATCGCAATTGCAGGAATATTAGGCGGTGGGCTGCACAATGCGATGATAGCATTAGCAATTAGTGATTGGATGTTATTTGCTCGTTTGGCAAGATCAGCAACTTTAAAAGAGAAGTCTGAGTTATATGTGACTGCTGCAAGGTTTGCGGGGTTAAGTGATATCGAAATATTACTAAAACATATCCTGCCAAATATTCGTAACTTACTAATCGTGACACTCACATTAAATTTTGCGAATATGTTATTGTCGCTAGCAGGTCTTAGCTTTTTAGGAATCGGTGTAAAAGTACCAACTCCAGAATGGGGTTCTATGATTAGTGAAGGAAGACAATATTTAACATCCGCACCATGGATTTCATTATTTCCTTGTTTATTTATCTTCGTCACTGTATTTTTAATAAACCAATTTGCAAAGACTGTTAGTTATCAGGAGGGGAAACAAAATGAAACGATTGATTAAAACAATATTTATAACTGCGACATTAGCAATGTCCGCATGTACACCAACACTAAAAACAGATGAAACAGTGAATCGTACCATCCGCATTGGTACAGAACAGTTTACTGCATCTTTAGATTCTGCTTTAGAGTGGAATGGATGGTTTACCGTTCGTTATGGAATTGGTGAAACATTATTTAAAGTGGAAGATGATATGCAGATTAAACCATGGCTTGTATCAAATGCAGAAAATATTGATGCTAAAACATGGAAGTTAACACTACGTGAAAATATTAAATTCTCTGATGGCACAACAATGGATGCAAAAAGTGTAGTAGATAATCTTCATCATATCGCACAAGAAAATGCAAGAGCTGCTTTCTTGCAGGGTGCAGAATATGAAATTGATGGTTACACAATCACAATTAAGACTGTCGATTCAAGAGCAACGTTACTCTCTGATTTAAGTGATCCAATGTTTGCGATGTTAAATCTATCTTCTAAGGAAGATAAAGCTACAATGCCGATTGGTACAGGTCCTTATAAGGTTAAGACATTTACTGCTGATCAAGAAATTGTATTAGAACCAAATACAAACTACTGGAATGGTACTCCAAAATTAGAGGAGATTACAGTTACGAAGATGCTTGAGAAAGAAACTGCAATTCTAGCGCTCAAGAATCATGAATTAGACGCATATACAGAGATGAATCCAGAGGGAATCAAGCAACTACAAGATAGTGATGAATTTGATATTCATACAATTCCATCTAGTCGTGTATATTCTCTGTATATGAATACAGAAACACTCTCTGATATATCACTTCGTAAAGCAATTGCAAAAGCAATTGATAAAGAGGCTATCGCAAAATACTTATTAGATGGCACAATGACGGCGACAGATAGTCCATTTACCAACGATTCTGGGTATGCATTACCAAGTTCTAACGTAACCTCTTATAACGAAGCAGAAGCGAAACAAATCCTAGAGTCTGCTGGTTATGTGGATACAGATGGTGATGGCTATGTCGAAAAGGATGGTCAAAATATTTCTCTTACAATCGCATATTATAAACGTCTATCCCAAGAAGTGATTGCAACGGAATTGCAGTCAGCACTGAAGAAGATTGGTATTCAATCTGAATTACAACTACATGAAGGTACTAAGTATCTAGCAAATAAAGAATATGACTTAGGATTCTACTCGATGGTTACAATGCCTACAGGAGATCCTGCATATTACCTCAATGCATTACTATCAGAAGGTGGAACTGTAAACTACTCTGGATATGATAACCATGCTATGCAGGTACTATTAAAACAGTTGAATGATTCTTATGATACAAAGGAACGTAAAGAAATCGTAAAGCAGATTGAAGAAATGTTACTAGCAAGTTACAGCATTACTTGTATTGGATTTAATAACTTGATTTTCGCAACAAGAAAAGAATTAAAGAACTTTGTTCCTCATGTTACAGACTACTATCAAATTACAGTCGATTTAGAACTTCAATCATGAGCCAAGCAATTTTAGAAATAAAAAATGTGACCGCTGGATATGGTGATACAGAAGTATTGCATGATGTTTCACTTACAGTTTATCCAGCAGAAGTTATCGGTATTGTTGGACAAAGTGGTAGTGGAAAAACAAGTTTATTAAATTGTGTTCTGCAATTAGAACCAAATCTAGAAATTACATCAGGAGAAATTTTGTATTCGAATCAAAATCTGCTCACTTTAAACAAAAAAGAGTATCGTAGGTTATTTCAAGATGAAATAGCAACTATCTTTCAAAATAGTAACTTTACACTTGTTCCTACAAGAAAGATATCTAGTCAGTTTTACGAAACAACAAAAGGTAGATTGACGCAAGAGGAAACTCGTCAGAAAGCATATCTTTTATTTGAGCAGTTTAAGTTAAAGAACCCTGAACGTATATTTCATAGTTATCCATTTGAATTGTCCATTGGTATGGCACAGCGTGTAGCAGTATCACTTGCGTTAATGAATAATCCATCTTTACTACTTTGTGATGAGCCCACCAGTGCATTAGATGTAAAGAGTGCATATGAAATGGTGCTACAACTAAAGAAACTCAAAGAAGAAAAGGGTATGACCATGGTGGTGATTACACATAACATTGCACTAGCTGCACAGTTATGTGATCGTATTGCGGTAATGCATCAAGGATGCATTGTAGAAGTACAAGACACAAAGACTTTAATTGAAAGTCCTATGCATGCATATACAAAACAATTACTGGCTGCTTTACCAAAGACGGAGGGTTTATGGAACGATTAATACAAGTAGAGAATGTCGTCAAAAGCTTTCGTGATAAAAAACAACAGTTCTTAGCGGTTGATCATGTTTCTCTTCATCTTGATGAAGGTGAGATTTTCGGTATCATTGGTGAAAGTGGTAGTGGAAAAAGTACTATTTTGCGACTGTTATCTGGGATTATTAAGCCAGATGAAGGAAAAGTAATGTTATTTGGCAAATTACTTGATTCAAAAGATCGAAGTCGCTTTCGTGATTTACAGATGATATTTCAAGATGCAAGAGCTTCTTTTGATAAGCAGTATACAATTGAACAAAGTTTAAATGAAGTGCGTAAGCATTTAAATCCAAATGCATTAGAGAATCGTTTCTTATTACAGGAAGTTGGATTAGATATATCTTTTGCAAATAAGTATCCACATGAGATGTCTGGTGGGGAGTGTCAACGTGCAGCGATAGCACGTGCACTTGCATGTGATCCAAAAGTGTTGTTGTGTGATGAAATTACAAGTGCACTAGATGTTATCACACAAGAGAAGATTTGTAGCCTATTAAAACATCTATGTCATCAGCATCATATCTCTGCCATCTTTGTATCTCATGATTTACCTTTAGTTAGTAACCTTTGTGATCGTGTGATAATTATGAAGGATGGTAAAGTTGTAGAAGAGGGTAAAACGAAGGATGTGATGCAAAAACCTCAACATCCTTATACAAAAGAACTATTACGACATATACTAAAGTTAGAAACAGCAGAATAGGCTCTGCTGTTTTTGTATGAAATCTTTTGGCGTGGAATTTTCTTTTTATAGTAGAATAGAGTAAGAAAATGGAGAAACTATGAAAATCGTGCAATGTTGGTTAGAACATCCTGTTCGTAGGTTGGACCAGACTTTTACATACTTATATAACGATGAAGATATCGAAGTCGGTAGTCGTGTAACGATTCCACTCTTAAATCGTAGTGTCGTTGGATTTGTAGAGAGTATCCAAGATACAAATGAAACTAAGGATGAGATTGAAACACGGCTTGGTTTTAAGTTGCGCTATATTCAAGATGTAAAAGATCAAGAAAGTCTGATTACAGATGAATTGCATGATTTAGCAATGTGGTTAAAGGAAACGACGTTATCGACAACAATCTCTTGTTTTCAGACGATGTTACCCTCGAAGTTAAAACCTTCAACAAATGACAAGACAATTGTGAAAGAGAAGTGGGTGAAACTCACAGATAAAGAAGTGAATTTAACTCCAAAGCAATTAGAAGCCTATCTTTACGCACGTGATCATCAACCATTAACATATACAGAATTACGTAAGAATTTTCCAGGACATGCACGTGCGTTAATTGAGAAAAATGCAATTCTTTTAGAAGAGAAAGAAAAAGAAGTTATAGATGATGTGAATGTCAATATTGAATCTGCATTGCAGTTAACATCATTACAACAATCTGCAATGGATGAGATTAACAGCAGTCTTGATGAAGTATATCTTTTACATGGTATTACTGGATCTGGTAAAACAGAGGTATATTTACAACTAGCTGCACAGGCACTTGCAAAACATAAGCAAGTACTTATTTTAGTGCCTGAAATTAGTTTGACACCACAGATGATTGCTCGTGTCTCTTCTCGCTTTGGCCATGCATTAGCAATCTATCATAGTGGCCTAAGCGACCAAGAAAAATATGAGCAATACCGCAAGGTGAAGACTGGTAGAGCATCAATTGTTGTTGGTACTAGAAGTGCAGTGTTTTTACCATTCCAGAATCTAGGTTTGATTGTGATGGATGAGGAACATGATAACTCCTATAAACAAGATAACCAACCAGCATATCATTGTCGTGATGTCGCTATTTGGAGAGGACATTATCACCGTTGCAAAGTGATACTTGGCTCAGCAACTCCCTCGTTAGAAAGCTACGCACGTGCGTTAAAGAATGTATATCACTTGGTCAAAATGAATGAACGCATTAATCAGAGTCTACCAAATATCCAGATTGTCTCGATTAAAGATAACATCAAGAAAAATGGACACTATATCATCACGGATGATTTACAAAATAAGATACAAGAGAGATTAAATAAACATGAGCAAAGTATTCTACTTTTAAATCGCCGTGGGTATGTAACACAATTACGTTGTAAGTCTTGTCAAGAAGTTGTGAAATGTCCGCATTGTGATTTGGCAATGAGTTATCATCGTGATGTGAATCGTTTAAAGTGTCATACTTGCGGAACAGAGATAGCTGTACCAAAAGAGTGCCCACATTGTCATAACCGTACTGGCTTTACCACAATGGGCTTCGGTACGGAAAAATTAGAAGCAGAGGTACATGCATTATTTCCTAACGCTAAGGTACTACGCATGGACGCGGATACAACGGGTAGAAAGAATGCACATCAAAAGATATTACAAGCATTTGGCAATCATGAAGCAGATATCTTATTAGGTACGCAGATGATAGCGAAGGGTTTAGACTACCCACATGTTACACTAGTTGGTGTGATCAATGGAGATGAGGGTTTACAGCGAACAGACTTCCGTAGTTGTGAGATGACCTTTGATTTGTTGATGCAGGCGAGTGGAAGAAGTGGTAGAGCAGAAACGGCTGGTGAAGTGGTATATCAAGTATTTGATCCAAGTCACTATGCAGTGCAATGTGCTGCAAGACAAGACTATGAAGCTTTCTTTAGAAGTGAGATGAAGTTTCGTCATGCAGGGCAATATCCACCATATACATACTTGATTGCCTTAACAATTCAAGGTCGCAAAGATGATGTGGTAATGAAACAAGCAATGGCAATCAAGAACGAAATCATTGGTGACTTTAAGATAATCGGTATTATTTCGTTATTAAAGATACAAGATTTATATCGCTATCGAATCTTACTAAAGGGTAAAGACTTAGATGCGATGAGACAAGCTGTCGCAAAGTTTTTATCTACGACAAAAATTGATGTGACTGGATTACGGATAGATATTAATCCAATGTATTTAGATTAAAGGAGTTTATATGAAAGACTTATTAGAATATCGCAATGAACTATTGTGTGGTGAAAAGATTACACTTAGAGGTACAACAGCAGAGGATGAAGCAATTCTAGCAAAGTGGTGGAATGAAGAAACAATGTTGTTGGGTAATCGCTCAAGAATCGTTCCTACTTTTACGGAAGAGAATTCTTCGCTATTTCATAACTGGTCATCCAACCAGGCAAGAACCGGCTTTGGTTTAACAATAGAGAATAAACAGGGAGAAGTAGTAGGTCATATTACTGCATTCAATCTATCAATGCCAGAGATGATTGCGACAATCGGTATCCTAGTAGGACCTGAACATCAAGGTAAGGGTTATGGTACTGAGGCGATGCGTAAAGCAATTCGTATCTGTTTTGAAGAATTAAATGCACATAAAGTGGAGTTGAATGTATTCTCATACAATGAAAATGCAATCAAGATGTATGAGAAGGTTGGCTTTGTGTTAGAGGGCAGAAGAAGAGCTGCTTCCTATCATCGCGGTCAATATTTTGATGTTCTGACGATGGGAATTCTCCGCGAAGAGTATTTTGTAAAATAAATTAGAACTTGTGAGGGTGTCATGATTATAAGGGAATTTCTATCTGAAGAGGCTGAAGAAGTATCGAAGTTGATTGCAAAAACATTAAGAGAAGTTAATATCAAAGACTATACAATGGAATATATTGAAAATAGCATTCAAAAATTGCAGCCAAAAAATATTTTAGAACGTGCAAAATGGAATCATTTTTATGTTGCATATGAGGAAAACAAAATAATTGGCTGTGGTGCAATAGGTCCTTATTGGAATCGCGAGAATGAGAGCAGTCTGTTTACAATTTTTGTGCTTCCTGAATACCAAGGAAAAGGAATTGGTCGAAAAATTATTGAGACGCTTGAACAAGACGAATACTTCCTTCGGGCAAATAGAATCGAGATACCGGCTTCTATAACAGCAACACCTTTCTATTTGAAAATGGGTTATACATTTAAGGGAGATATTACTGAACCGGATGAAGAGATGTTAATAAGATTAGAAAAGTATCGATAAATTTTAATGAATAATAATATGTGAAGAAAAATCAAGCAATGGCAAAATTATCAAAAATGCCGATGGAAAGCGAGATTTTTCTTCTTTTTTTATATTTTTTATCTTGTATAATAATAACAAAGTGGTAGAATAGTGGTAGGAAATGGAGCAAAGTGGAGGGAATATTCAGATGGTGATGTTCACAGGTGAATACAGACACAACCTAGATTCGAAAAACAGACTGATTATTCCGTCTAAATACAGAGACCAGTTGACGACGAAGATTTACGTTACTGAGTGGATGGATGGATGCTTAGCTGCATTTGCGGAAAATGAATGGAACGAGTTGGTGTCAAAACTAAACAAGTTACCAATTACAAATAAAAAAGCCCGTGCCTTTGTACGTAGTATCTTAGGCAAGGCAGATGAGTGTGGTGTAGATAACCAAGGAAGA
This sequence comes from uncultured Solobacterium sp., assembly GCF_963550625.1. GTDB lineage: Bacteria > Bacillota_I > Bacilli_A > Erysipelotrichales > Erysipelotrichaceae > Bulleidia. Next base: position 23,459 of record NZ_CAUVCV010000010.1, on the reverse strand, counting down.
ATCTTACTACCACAGTTTCAGATTTCTGATCGTGGATTTGAAAAATCTTGCGTGATTGTAGGTGCTTCTGATCACTTCGAAATTTGGCCAGAGAAAGTGTTTGAACAATACAACGAAGAATCTATGGGTGAATTAGAAGACTTCGCAGAAGACTTAACGGAGCTATTACAAGCATGAAGCACACATCAGTCTTATTAAAAGAAACAGTGGATTCACTCAATGTAAAAGAAGATGGCATTTACGTAGATGGAACATTAGGTAGAGGAGGACATTCCGGTTATCTGATTTCCAAATTAAAGAGTGGTCATCTATATGCGTTTGATAAAGATAGTCAAGCGATTGCGGAATCTACAGAGAACTTGAAAGATGTGTTGTCCTATATCACGATGATTCACAACGACTTTCGCTCCATGAAGGAAGAACTTGCAAAAAGAGGAATTCATGAAGTAGATGGAATCATGATGGACTTAGGAGTTAGCTCTCCGCAGTTTGATGATCCTACAAGAGGATTTAGTTATCGATATGATGCACGTTTAGATATGCGAATGAATCAAGAACAACAGTTGGATGCATATCAAGTCGTGAATACATATTCCTTCGAAGAACTCTGCCGTATCTTACATGAGTATGGAGAAGAAAAGTTTACAAAATCAATTGCAAGAGCAATTGAAAAACAACGAGCTATCCAACCAATTGAAACAACATTCCAATTGGTGGATGTTATCAAGTCAGCTTTACCAGACAAGGTGTTACGTCAAAAAGGACACCCAGCAAAACAAACATTCCAAGCATTACGTATTGAAGTAAATGATGAACTTGGAGCACTGCAAAAAGGATTGGAAGAGGCGCTTAGTTTGTTAAAGCCTAATGGTAGATGTGCAGTCATCACATTCCATTCCTTGGAAGATCGCATGGTCAAGAATGTATTTAAGGAATATGCATCAACACCTTACATTGACCCGCGCATTCCAATCAAAGCATCGGATATCAAACAAGCAGATTACAACTTAATCACAAAAAAGCCAATCACAGCTACTGATGAAGAGTTAGAAGATAATCATCGCTCTCACAGTGCGAAGTTACGAGTAATAGAGAAAAAAGGAGAATAAGGGATATGGCCAAGATTGTTAAAAGAAAAAAACAGAAAAAAAATACTGCATTTTTAAATTTTTCTATATGGATGTTCATGATTTCTGCTACACTTTATTTGGCTAGTTCCATATTCTTAAGAACTTATAACAATGCCTTAAGTGCTCAGACACAACAAATGGAAGCTGATATCGTAACATTACGTACTCAGAATGATGCACTAAAGGTAGAAATCTTGAACTTAGGATCAAATAACCGTGTTGATGAAATCGCAGCAAGTAACGGTCTAAGCAAGAAACAGGAGAATATTGTCACTATCACAGGTGGATCTAGCAAGACAACTGGAGATTAGAATGGCAAAAAGAAAGAAATACCGTAACGAAGTACGCCGAATATTGATTGTAACATTAGCAGCAATTATGCTGATTGCTTCTAATGTTTTTTTCGTAACCATTGGAAAGGTTCATTTACGTTCTGGTACAGATTTGAGTATATACGCTGATTCTGCCAATACAGTTACTGAGACAAGTTTGGCTTTACGCGGATTTATATATGATCGTAACGGTCAAGTAATCGCACAGGATAATCGTACGTACGATATTGTTTGTGTACTATCATCTGCTCGTCAATCAATTGAAGGACAGATTGCATATGTTAAAGATAAAGAGGGTACAGCAAAGGTTCTTTCTGAAATACTAAAAATTGATTATGACAAAATCATGGGATACTTCTCTCAGGATATTTATCAGACTGAGTTAGGAATTGGTGGACGTCGTTTATCACAGGCAACAAAGGAACTGATCGAATCCTATCATTTACCTGGCATTGAATTTACGGATTCAATTAAACGTATTTATCCAAACGGACAATTCGCATCTAACCTAGTAGGATTTGCTCAACAGGATGATAATGGTATTACCACTGGGCAAATGGGATTGGAACTATACCTTAACTCGTATCTATCTGGTACGAATGGTTCACGTACATACCAGACAGATAAAGATGGTTATCGTTTACCTGGCATGAAGGATGAAGTTGTCAGTGCTATCAATGGTGATGATGTATATCTAACACTAGATACATCCATTCAACAGACGCTTGAACAATCGATGAGTATGACCCAAAACCAATTTGGTGCAGATAACGTTTGGGGTGGTGTCATGGAGATTAAGACTGGCAAGATTTTAGCTTGGGGACAATCCAACTCTTTTGACCCAAATACTCGTGAGATTTCTGATTATACTAACACGGGTGCACAGATTCCTTATGAACCAGGTTCTACTTTAAAGACATTTACATGGGCTGCGGCTATCAATGAAGGTAAGTACAATGGATCTGAATTAACAAATGGTAATTCTTATTGTTATGGTACTGATAGCCAAAATAATCCTATCCGTGCTACTGCAGATAATAGTTTAGGTTGTGTATATAACGCATATCGATATCAATACGGTTCTGTTGATTTTGATACAGGTCTAATATACTCATTAAACTCTGTTGCAGGTACAATTCAAAATGAAGTCATTACACCTGATACAAACTTAGAGTATTTAAGAAAGTTTGGCTTCTTCAATGATGTTGATACGGATGGCTTACCGGAAGCGACTGGTACATTAAACTTTACCTATCCGTCGGATAAGCTGTCCTTATCCTTTGGACAGGGTTCTACAGTAACAATGTTACAGTTGATGCAGGCATATAGTGCTGTATTCTCTGATGGCACAATGGTAAAACCATATTTCGTTGATTCGATTCGTGATGGTTATGATAATTCGAAGTATATCTATAAAGCAAATAAGACAGTTGTAGGCCATCCAATCACGAGTGATACCGCAAAACAACTACAGAGTATTCTCTATCGTGTTGTGAATGATGAAAAGGGTACTGGTCGTGGCTATCGAATTCCTGAATGTACTATCATGGGTAAGACAGGTACAACTGAACTTGCGGTAGGTGGTAGCTATCAATCTGGTAAGTATATTTATTCCTTTATGGGTGCTTTACCAGCAGATAATCCACAAATCTTGGTTTATTATGCATACCAAATTGATTCGAGTGTACCAGTGAATCAACAACCACAGGTAAACTTATTGCGTCGTATTGCGATGCAGTATGGATTTGCAGAACAAGTCGCAACAACACAAGAAACGACAGCAGAAACAGTATCTGTGTATGAGATGCCTTCATTAATCAACCATAGTCTAAACCATGTACAGAATGTGATGGATTCTTATGGTACAGATCTATATAACCTTGGTGATGGAAGCACAGTCATCCGTCAATATCCACAGGTTGGTCAATCTGTCACAACTGGACAAAAGGTATTCCTAGTAACCAATGCAAATACGATTTACATACCAAATATGCTAGGTTGGAGTAGGCAGGATGTTGCAGGATTCTGGCAAGCGACGGGATTAGATGTTAACATCTCGGGTGATGAAACATCCGTTGTTACTTCACAAGATATTCCGGCTGGTTCATACATTGAAAAGGGAACCGCTATCTCGATCCACTTTGGTGGGTAGTCAGGAGTAAATATGTCAATATTTCAAATGAGTTTATATTTTGTACTAAGTCTTAGTATTGTACTAGTGACGATGCCGTTTTTGATTCAGTACCTCAAGAAGCTAAGCTTTAAACAGACAGTAAGTGAATATTCACTGGAAGATGATAAGAAAAAGGCAGGAACACCTATTATGGGTGGTATCTTGTTTATCATTGTACCAGTTGTCTTGACACTGATATTTGTGAAGGATGTATTCCAAGATTTAGATACACTTATCGTGTTACTTGCGTTTATAGGTTATGGTCTCATTGGTTTTGTGGATGATTTCTTAATCGCAGTACTCAAAAACAATGAAGGTTTAAAACCTTTACATAAGTTTTTGATGCAGGTTCTACTTGCGGTGATATTCTTCATGTTATATCGCTCTCACGCATCCTTAGAAATTACATTACCAATTACACGTATTGTATTACCACTCGGTATTGCATATTTCTTCTTAGTACTATTTATGTTTGCGGGTTCTAGTAACGCAGTGAATCTAACTGATGGTATGGATGGTCTATCCTCAGGTGTAAGTATTATTGCCTTGATTCCATATCTTGTGATTACTCTAAGACAAGAAAAGATTGGTTTAGCTATCTTTGTAATTTGTTTGATTGGTGCTTTGCTTGGTTATCTTTATTACAACAAAAAACCAGCACGTGTATTCATGGGTGATACTGGATCACTTGCTTTAGGTGGCGTGTTAGCTGCCTTAGCGATGATTACAAAGACTGAGCTACTATTAATTCTCATTGCAGGGGTACCGGTGATTGAAACACTTTGCGTGATGATTCAGATTGGTTCTGTAAAGATTAGACATAAGAAAGTGTTTCCGTATACACCAATTCATTATGCCTTCCGTATTAAGGGTATGCCTGAAGTTAATATTGTACGTATGTTCTGGCTTGTAGAGGCAATTTTAGCTGGAATTGGACTCTTTATTGGAATTCGTTAATCCTAGATGAAAATCTAGGATTTTTTGTATTAGAAGAGCTAAAACAAGATATAATAGTAAAAAGTATTATCCATTCAAACAGTATTTATCTATCATTTGAATGCTTTGGTAATTAGACAAACTAAATACTTGAAAAAACAGTATAGGATTTTGTTAAAATTTCTGTTTCAAATGGTTATTGAAAGATGTTTTTGGTATAATAACTAAGTTGTTAGGAGGAAGGCATGTCACAAAGTACTTTTGATGTGAATCATCGACTGGTTGAACTTACGATGGTTCTTAAACTACAAAAATTACAAAAAGAAGATTTGCCTACTCTTACATATGTAAATCTTGAGGATTATCTGAATCATTTATGGCGTAATAAATCACCGCGAACACTTAATCAAGCTGTGGATGTTGTGTGGAATGTGGCTGCAAATGATATTGTACGTTTCTTATCAACACAAGCTGTTATTGATGGTGCGAAGAAAAATCTTGAAGATTTTGCGGATGTCATTGGAGGGAATTAACTTATGGCAAAGAATACTACAAAGAAAAGTAAGCTAGCTATTTTTGCGTTAATTGTTCTATTGTTAGGTACTTTAATTGGTACAACAATACGTTCAATTATCTCTAGCTTAAATCTTGGCTTAGACTTACGTGGCGGTTTTGAAATCTTATATCAGGTAGAACCGTTGAATGAAGGTTCTACAGTTGATATGTCTGCTGTGATTAACAGTATTTCAAAGCGTATCAACGTATTGGGTGTTAGTGAACCACAGATTACAGTGGAAGGTAATAACCGTGTTCGTGTACAGATTGCGGGTGCGAAAGACCTTGAAACTGCACGTGAATTAATTGGTACAACGGCAAATCTAACATTCCGTGATGTAGATAATAATGAATTAGCTGATTCATCTATCTTACAAGAAGGTGGTGCATCTCTTGCGTATAAAGATGGTGAACCTATCGTATCTTTAAAGATTGCGGATAAAGAAAAGTTTGCGGCAATGACAAAGGCAATTGCACAAAAAGGTAATGGCGCAAACATTATGGTCGTATGGCTTGATTGGCAGGATGGCGATACATACGCTGCGGAAGCTGCGAAGGCAAAGAATGGTGAAGAGCCTAAGTATATCTCAGCTGCTTCTGTACAAACAGAAATTAATGGCGACTGCATTATCTCTGGAAATTTTACAGAGGATTCCGCAAGAACACTTGCTAACCTTATCAATTCTGGTTCCTTACCAGTCAAGTTAACTGAACTTTCCAGTAATGTTGTCTCTGCTTCATATGGTGCAGATGCTTTACAGGTAACAGCACTTGCAGGTGTTATCGGCGTTGCGGTAGTTATGGCTGTTATGATTCTTGTATATCGTTTACCAGGTTTGATTTCATCTATCATGCTTGCATTCTATGTATGGGCTGTATTTGGAATCTACTCCTTAATGGGTGCTGTATTTACATTATCTGGTATCGGTGCACTTGTATTAGGTGTAGGTATGACAGTCGATGCGAATATCATCAACTACGAACGTATCCGTCAGGAGTTATACAAAGGTAGAAGTGTTCGTGCTGCAGTTGCGGAGGGTGGTAAGTTATCCTTTGCGGCAATCTTCGATGCACAGTTTACAACGCTCCTAGCTGCGTTAATCATGTATATCTGGGGAACAGGTACAGTTAAGGGATTTGCGACTATGTTAATTATCACCGTTGTAATGACATTGGTTCTTAACGTAGGTTTCTCTAAGTGGTTGTTAAATCTTATCGTTGACTCTGGTGTCTGCGATGGAAAGCCAGAATTATTTGCTGTTAAGAAGAGTCAAATGCCTGATGTATCTAAGGGTGAGAAACAATTCTACACAGGTACATTCAAATTTGATTACATGGGTAAAGCAAAGTATGCTGTAGCTGCTGGTATTTCTATTATCGTATTATCTCTAGCGTTAAGTTTCTTTAACTTAGCAAAGGGGAATGGTTTCTTAAACTTAGGTATCGACTTTGCGTCAGGTACAAAGTTAACTGTTACTTCTGAACAAGTTGTAAATGTTTCTGATGTAGAAGCAGAAATGGAAACTTTAGGTTATAAGGGCTTTAGTTACCAGAGTGCTGGTGAACATACTGTTTACGCCACAACGAAGGCTTCTTTAGATAAAGAACAGTTAACAACAATTAAGAAGGCATTTGAACAAAAGTATGGTGTTGAACCTGGTGATAACATCGTTACTCCAGTGGTAGGATCTGAACTTGTAAGAAGTGCGATCATCTTAACAGTTGTAGCTTGGATTGCAATGCTAGCATATATCACATTCCGTTATGAGTTTGACTATGCGTTTGGATGCTTAGTAGCACTTGTACATGACGTATTAATTGTTATTGCAGTGTTTGGTATCTTACGACTTGAAGTAAATATCGAATTGATTTCTGTATTACTCACCATCATCGGTTACTCTATTAATAACTCTATTATTGTGTTTGACCGTGTACGTGAAGAAGTAAACTTACGTAATCGTATCGAACCTACAGAATATCGTTCTATCGCTAATGAAGCGATTGATGAAGCTATCAAGATGTCCTTGATGTCATCACTTACAACGATTATTCCAGTTATCTTCTTACTCATTATGGGTAGTAGTTCAATCTTTACATTCGTATTTGCGATGTTAATTGGATTAATCGCAGGTACAAGTTCATCTGTATTCGTTGCGGCTTATGTATGGTGCTTACTACGTGAGAAGTCCAAACCAAAGCAAAAGTCTACAAAACAAAAGAAAGATAAGAAAGTTAAGAAAGAACTTCTTGATGAATATACCATTTCTGGTATTAACGCTTAATGAACAATAAGCAGCGGGCATACCGCTGCTTTCTTAATTTTGAGGAGGGTGTATGTTAGATGTAAAAGCTGTCCTATTTGATTGTGATGGTTTGATGTTTGAAACAGAACTCATCTCACAACAGATATGGAAGGATGAAGCCAATAAACTTGGATTTAGTTTACCTGAAGATTTCTTCATCAATATTACTGGATCGGGTGGAGAGGAACTAACTCGTTATCTTTCATCCATTCCCCAGGGGATACACTTATTTGAAGTGATGAAGAAAAAGAGATTTGATATTTCTTTTTGGTCATCGATTCAAAAAGATTGTTTGAATAAGAAGGGTTTAGTGACACTCTTTCATTGGCTTAGACAAAATGGCTATCTGATTGGTATCTGTTCCAGCAGTCATCGTACGTATGTGGAAGCGTTATTGTCGACGGTATCTACACCATTAGAGTATGATGCCATTGTTGGAGGAGACATGGTAACACACGCAAAACCTGACCCTGAAATATTCTTGGTTGGTGCTAAAATATTAGGTGTAAAACCATCAGAGTGTCTTGTCTTAGAAGATTCAAAACAGGGTATTACTGCTGCCAAAAGAGCAGGAATGCATTCTTGTTTTATCGAAGATACAATTAAACCAGATCATATCATGAAAGAGATGATTGAATATCAAGCAGAAAATTTAGAAGATGTCATTCAACTTCTAAATAAATAAGTAAGGAGGAAAGCGTATGAGCCTACAAGCATGGAGAGATGAATTTGCAAATAAGAATGTGGTGATATGGGGTTATGGCCGAGAAGGACAAGCTTCATATCGTTTGATTCGACGTTTACTTCCTGAGCAGAATTTAACAATTGTAGAATCAAAAGCTGGTCTATCTCTAGAGAAGGCAAAGGCTGATACGATTCATACATCCTGTCTATGCGAGGCGGATGTTGATTTAAATAGTTTTGATTTAATTCTAAAGTCACCTGGTATTGTGATTCCTGACTGTATTGATGTGAGTAAGATTACAGGGGAAGCAGAATTATTTATAAAACATTATCGTGACCATATTGTTGGAATTACTGGTACAAAGGGTAAGTCCACAACAACATCGCTTGTGGCTGCACTATTAAAAGAGAAGTATCAAGTATGCTTAGTTGGCAATATCGGCATTCCTTGTTTTGAAGCGATTGATGAGATGGAAGCAGGGGCTTACGCTGCTCTTGAATTATCTTGTCATCAACTTGAAGTCTGTCGTTATTCGCCTCAATACGCTATCTTCTTAAATCTTTATGAAGAACACTTAGACCATTACGGAACAATGGAGAAGTATGGTATAGCGAAATCTCATATTTTTACAAATCAGATTCAAGGCGATACAGTGATCATGCATGAAGAGATGAAAGAATTCATCAAGTTATCGTTAAATACGCCTTACTTAATTGGTAAGGATATCACAGCGCATGGTACAACAATATGTATTCCGGGACATCAACTAGACGCATCTAGTGCGAAGTTAATTGGTGAACATAATTATCGTAATCTTGCGGTTGCGTACTTTATCGCTAATAAGTTAGGTGTAAGTGATGAAAGTGTTATGAAGGCAATTGCAAGTTTTAGACCACTGGCACATCGTTTGGAAGACTTAGGAGAATATAAAGAAATTCGTTTTATCAACGATTCTATTTCCACGATTGGCCAATCTTGTATACAAGCATTAGAGTCAATTGAGAATGTGGATACTGTACTTGTAGGTGGAATGGATCGTGGTATTGAATATGATGAAGTAGAAGACTACTTACATGCACGCAAGGATGTCCAGGTCATCTTTATGTATGCCACAGGAAAGCGTATCTATTCTGAAATGGAACAGAAAGGCTTACTAAGACCTGGACTATATCAAGTAGAAAATCTGGAAGAGGCTGTTGCTTTAGCAAAGAAACTAACGCGTCCTCATCATGCATGTGTCTTATCTCCAGCCGCAAGTTCTTATGATCATTTCAAGAACTTCGAACATCGTGGAGATGTATTTAGAAAGTTGGCATTTGAAGAATGAAGTATAACGTTATTGATGTAGACGCAGCTAGTCTACAAGAAAAATATCATATTGGTCTTTTGAGTGCGAAACTATTAAAGGCTTCATCTTTAGATGAGGAGGCTATTAATGAGTTATTTACTACAGAGACTGTACTAACAACTAGTAAGGCAGATTGTATTCAAAAGTGTTGTAAACGTCTATTACAGGCGAAAGATAATAATGAAAAAGTCATGATTGCGGGAGATTATGACGCGGATGGTATCTGCTCAACAACAATCATGAAGATGACACTGATGAAACTGAAGATTGAACATGGTTATTACATTCCAGATCGAATGAAAGAAGGCTATGGATTATCTGCACATACAGTTGAGTTGGCACATCAAAAAGGATATAGCCTAATCATCACCGTTGATAACGGTGTAAAAGCACATGCGGCAATTCAAAAAGCCAATGAACTAGGTTTAGATATTATTATTACGGATCACCACCAGATTGATGAAGAGATAGAAACTCCATACGTTGTTCATCCAAACTATATGGAAAGTGAGTATTGTTATCTTTCTGGTGCAGGTGTTGCTTTACAGATTGCACGCAATCTGATTGGGGATAATGATATTCAAACAGCTTTTGCTTGTGTTGCGGCAATTGCGGATGTCATGCCTCTATGGAAAGAAACTAGACGCATCGTAAAGCGTGGACTAGCTGTATTAAAGCAGGGTAGACCTCGTAGTTTGATTAGTCTTCTAAATCCGGGCAGTGGAGTTGATATGACTTCTATTTCATTCTCTATCGTTCCAAAACTGAATAGCCTTGGACGTATGAGTGATCTTGCGAATGTCAACACAATGATTCCATTCTTACTTTCAAATAATGAAGAACAGATTGCACACTATGCTGCGCAAGTAAATCAGATTAACGAAAAGAGAAAAGAAATCAGTTCTTCTATTAGTGAGACGGCAATTAATATGATTGCAGATGAGAAGTTTCCAATTTTATATCAAGAAGATTTCCATGAAGGAGTGTCAGGTCTTGTGGCCGGACGTATCGTTTCACAGCTCCATCGACCAGTGCTTGTCATGGCTAAGAGCCATGATACGATTAAGGGCAGTGGTAGAAGTGTACCGGGATTTAATCTTTTTGATTTCTTTAAGGATTTTGATAATTTAGCAGCTTTTGGTGGTCATGAACAAGCGGTTGGCATTTCTGTACCTATAGATAAGTTTGAAGCATTCTATCAACAGGTACAAGAAAAGATGGCTGAAACTGGATATGAATATATTGAACCAGTACAGGATGCAATTCGAATTGATGTAGAAGATATTAACTTTAGTAACATCATCGATATTGAATGCTTTACACCATATCCAAAAGAGATGATTGAACCAAATTTTGCGCTCGAGGAAATGAATGTTGTAGAGCGTAAAGAAACTGCGAAGATGGTGAAATATCTTATCGCAAATAGCAGTGGTGGCTTTGAAGCAGTACTCTACAAGAGTAGAAATCTAACTGCACCAATCTTGCCAAAACGTTTGATTGGGAAGTTATCCATTAATAGGTGGCGTAATCGTACAACCTGTCAAATGATACTCGAAGATATTGCCTGAATCTGCTATACTAAAGAATGCATATTACAAAAATTATTTTATCCGCACAGGAGGGGATTTATCATGGCATTAAAGATTGAAGATTACATTGCGTCTGTAAGAGACTTCCCAATCGAAGGAATTCTTTTTAGAGACATTACACCAATTTTAGAAAGTGGTGAAGCATTTAGAGAAGTAACAAATCGACTATGTGAATACGCAAAGAGCGTTAACGCAGATATGATTGTTGGTCCGGAGAGTAGAGGGTTTATTTTTGGCTGTCCAGTTGCGGTTGAACTTGGACTGGGTTTTGTGCCTGTTCGTAAGCCAGGTAAACTTCCTCGCGAAACAATTAGCTGTAAGTATGAATTAGAATATGGTTCTAATGAAGTTCACATGCACAAAGATGCAATCAAGCCAGGTCAGCGTGTTGTTATTATTGATGACTTATTAGCGACTGGTGGAACAGCAAAGGCTACTGCAAAGATGATTGAACAATTGGGTGGTGTTGTAGCTGGTTTTGCGTTTGTTATCGAATTATTTGGTGAAGGAATGGATGGACGTAAAGCGCTTGAAGGCTATGACATCTATGCAATGACTCGCCTAAGCGACAAATAAAATAGAATCGAAGAGTAATCTTCGATTTTTTGCAAAATAGTAGGAGGTGAAAATATGGCTGAACGTAAAAATCCAACAGTATCGGATGTGATGAAAGAGGCAAGTAATTATATTCGATTTCCTGAAAATCTAGCTCTCATTGAAAAAGCGGCTTCGTATGCTTCTGAGAAACATGCAGGCATGTTCCGCAAGAGTGGAGAGCCATATTTTGTACACCTTGTAAATGTAGCATATATTCTTGCGACATTGCGTGTCGGTCCAAAGACAATTGCGGCAGGATTCTTACACGATGTGATTGAAGACTGCAATATTACACGTGAAGAGTTGGCTCAAGACTTTGATGATGAAATTGCAAGTTTAGTTGAAGCTGTTACAAAGATTGGTAATTTAAACTTTAAAGGGAAAGATGATCCAGAATATCAAGCAGCCAACCATCGTAAGATTTTTATTGCGATGGCAAAAGACATTCGTGTCATTATCATTAAACTTGTAGATAGACTGCATAATATGCGTACATTACAATACCAATCTGAAGCTTCTCAAAAGAGAATTTCAGCAGAGACGTTAGATGTATATGCTCCAATTGCTCATCGTTTAGGTATCAGTTCTATTAAGAATGAATTAGAAGACTTGTGTTTCTATTACTTAATGCCAGAAGAGTACTATCATATTGCTCATCTAGTAGAAACGAAAAAGGCAGAACGTGATGCGGCTGTGAATAAGATGATTACAGACATTTCAGAAATGTTAACAAGCCATAAGATTCACTTCCGTATCTTTGGTCGTTCTAAACATCTATATTCCATTTATAAGAAGATGGTACATAAACACAAACGTTTTGATGAGATTTTAGACTTATTGGCGATTCGCGTTATATCACAGACTGAATTAAATTGTTATGAAATTCTTGGATACATTCATGCAAAATACAAGCCGATTCCAGGAAGATTAAAAGATTATATCGCTGTACCAAAACCAAACATGTATCAGTCTTTACATACAACGATTCTTGGCGAAGATGCGAAGATCTTCGAAGTACAGATTCGTACAGAAGACATGGATGCGATTGCGGAACAAGGTATTGCGGCGCATTGGCGTTATAAAGAAGGTTCTCGCTATGACGCTAAAGCCGAACAAAAGGAAATTGAAGATAAACTAACTTGGTTTAGAGATTTTGCGCTGTATAGTGAAAGTGAAACCAATACATCTGCGACAGATTACATGGAGCTATTGCAGAAGGATGTCTTTGAGGCCAATGTATATGTAATGACACCTAAAGGAAGAGTTATCGACCTTCCAGCCGGTGCTACACCAATTGACTTTGCTTATCGTATTCATACGGATGTTGGACATACAATGGTCGGAGCGATTGTGAATGATGCGATTGTCCCGCTGACAACAGAACTACATACAGGTGATGTTGTAAATATCAAGACATTAAAGGGTACAGGTCCATCTGAAGACTGGCTCAAGATTGTTAAGACAGCGCAAGCTCGAAATAAGATCCGTGCATATTTCTTAAAGAAGGAATCAGAGAAACGTGAAGAGAAGATTGAAGAAGGCGAAAAGATTCTGATAGAAGAACTTCGTAAACGCGGTGCTGATCCAAAGGAATTTATGGATCGCAAAAAGATTGATAGTATCTCCACAGGATTCCAAGTATCTAACTACAACGATTTCATGTACGCAATTGCGGTGAAGTCGATCAACCCATCTTTGGCTGCTGAGCGTTTAACAAATGTAAAACAGCGTTCAACAGAAGATGGAAATTTATCACGTGTACTTAATAAAGAGACAGTACATCGTGTTTCTAAATCAGGACTAGTCGTACCTGGCGTTGAATCGATGAAGATGTCACTAGCGCATTGTTGTTTACCAATTTATGGTGATGAAATCATCGGCTATATCACGCGAAATGAAGGTGTGAAAGTACACCGTGTAGATTGTCCTAATATTAGAAATGAGAAAACAAAACTCATTCATGTAATGTGGGAAGATGCAGATGTCGATCGCATGTATGATTGCGATCTCAGTATCATCTGTAATGATCGTCCACACTTACTTACAGATATTGTAAATACAATCTCTCAATGTAAAGTACAACTTGATTCAATCAATGTAACGGTGAATCATGAAACATTAACTTCAACGGTTAAAGTATCAATGCGATTAAAGAATTTAGAGCAGATGAATAACGTCTTTGCAAATATTCGTAAAGTCGAATCTGTGCTTAGCGTTGATCGTACAACACATTAAGAAAGCACTTGAGAAAAGTAAGCGTAAAGGCTATAATACAACTAAATTCAAAGAAAGAGAGTTCTTGTTAGAAGACGATAGAGCGACAATGGTATGGTGCAAGCATTGGCGGATTCTTACAGGATTGACACTCTGGAGAAGGTATCCTGAAAATAGTAGGGATAAACGTATTCCACGTTACGGAAAGAGCGCATGAGAAATCATGAACTAAGGTGGTACCGCGCACAAAGCGTCCTTGGATAGGGACGCTTTTATATTTGTTTAAGGAGGAAAAACTATGAGTTATCAAACACCACGAGGAACTTACGACATTTTACCAGACGAGATGAATCGTTGGCATCACGCAGAAGAAGTCATTCGTGAAACGACGAAGCGTTATCGTTACCGTGAGATTCGTACACCATACTTTGAAGAGACAAAAGTATTTAAGCGTGAAAATGACTCCAGTGACATGGTCAACAAGGAAATGTACACATTTGATATGGGTACACATTCCTATACATTAAGACCAGAAGGAACTGCAGGTGTTATCCGTGCATTTGATCAACATAAGTTATATGGCTCTATGGAGATGCCTGGTAGATTCTATTATCTTGGTGCGATGTTCCGTCATGAAAATCCACAAAAAGGAAGACAGAGACAGTTTACACAGTTTGGTATTGAAAACATCGGTGCAAAATCTCCTGAATTAGATGCGGAAACGATTGCACTAGGATATGACATTGTAAAGCAGATGGGTATCTCAAGTATCAAGGTATGTATCAATACACTTGGTGATGATGCATCTAGAACTGCCTATCGTACAGCTCTGAAGGAATACTTTAAACCACATCTTGAAGAGTTATGTGGAGATTGTCATCGTCGTTATGAGCAGAATCCTCTACGTATTTTAGATTGTAAAGTAGACCATGACAAAGAATGCATGCATACAGCACCAAAGCTTGCGGATTACTTGAATGAAGAATCTAAGGAATACTTCAACCGTGTTCTTGCATGTTTAGATGCACTAGAGATTCCATATGAAGTGGACGATCACCTTGTAAGAGGTCTTGATTACTATACACATACAGTATTTGAAGTTGTATCCACTAGACCTGATAGTGGTGCACAGGCAACCATCTTTGCGGGTGGACGTTATGATCACTTTGTAGAGTATTATGGTGGTCCTGAGATGTCAGGAATTGGTTTTGCGATTGGTATGGAACGCTTAATTAACTTAGCTGCTGAGGAAGGACATGACTTTGGTGATGAAAATCCATGTGATGTGTATGTTATCGGTTTAGGTGATGTAGGAGCATCTGTCTTAAAGACAGTGCAACAGTTACGTCATGCTGGATATAGTGCAGAAGCCAATCTTGTGCAGCGATCACTAAAAGCACAGTTTAAGAGTGTTGATCGTAACAATGCAAGATATGTAGTGATTCTTGGTGAAGATGAAGTTAAGAACAATACAATGAATGTAAAGAATATCTCTGATAAATCACAGGTGACAATCAAACAAGATGAATTATTAGAGACACTCAAACAATGGGAGAATAAGTAATGGAAAGAACACATGAAAATGGTACTTTACGCTTAGCGAATGCTGGTGAAAAAGTTACGTTAGTTGGCTGGGTTGCCAAGCGTCGTAATCTAGGATCACTTGTATTTATTGATTTACGTGACCGTAGTGGTATCGTACAGTTAACATTTGATGAAAGTATTGCGGATGCTGTAAAGGATGTTCGCAATGAATATATCTTGCAGGTATCAGGTACAGTTGAAAAGCGTAAGGATGCTAATCCGAAGATTGCCACAGGTGAAATTGAAATTCATGTTGAATCTGTCAACATCGTTAACAGCGCAGAAACAGCACCTATTACAATAGCGGATGATACTGATACAAGTGAAGATACACGTTTGAAATATCGTTATCTCGACTTACGTCGTTCTGTATTACAGCAGAATATGATATTACGTCATAAGGTATGCATGGTTGCTAGAAATGTGTTGGATAAACAAGGTTTCGTAGAAATTGAAACACCAATCCTAGCAAGAAGTACACCAGAAGGTGCACGTGACTATCTAGTTCCATCCCGTATCTACAACGGTAAGTTCTGGGCACTTCCACAATCACCACAGATTTATAAGCAGTTATTGATGATTGGTGGTATGGAAAAGTACTTCCAAATTGCTAGATGTTTCCGTGATGAAGACTTACGTGCAGACCGTCAGCCTGAATTTACACAGATTGATATTGAAATGAGCTTTGGTGATGAAGATACAATCTTTGCGGTTGTTGAAGACTTAATGCAAAACATCTTCAAGGAAACAAAGAACTATACATTAGAAGATCATTTTGTGCGTGTACCATGGGCAGAATGCATGAGACGCTTTGGTACAGATAAGCCAGATATGCGTTTTGGTAATGAGATTCAGGATATCACTGCTGTATTTGAAAATACAGAATTCCAGGTATTTAAGAATACAATTGAAAATGGTGGAATCATCAACTGTGTGAAGTTTGAAAATGCGGCAGATAAGTATAGTCGTAAAGGGTTAGATCAATTACAAGACTTTGTAAAACATGGCTTTAAAGCAAAGGCACTTGCATACCTCAAGATGGAAAATGATGTATTAACAGGTTCTATCGCTAAGGTGTTGAGTGAAGAAGAAAAGGCAAAGCTAGTAGAGAAGCTAGGACTTGTCAATAATGACTTAGTACTAGTGATTGCGGATAGTGCAAGAATTGTACAGGCATCTTTAGGTGCACTACGTGTACGTTTAGGTCATGAGCTGAATCTTATCCCAAGTGAAGCTACTTACAAGTTCCTTTGGGTAACTGACTTCCCAATGTTCGAGTACAGCGAAGAAGACGAACGCTGGGTAGCAGCACATCATCCATTTACAGCACCAAAGGAAGAAGATGTAGATAAACTATTCACTGATCCAGGACATGTTTCTTCACGTGCTTATGACTTAGTATTAAATGGATATGAACTATTATCTGGTTCTATTCGTATTCATAGTCAAGAATTACAGGCTAAGGTATTTGAAGCGATTGGACTATCACTCGAAGATGCAAAGGCTCGCTTTGGTTTCTTCTTAGATTCTTTCCGTTATGGCACACCTCCACATGGTGGTGTAGGTATTGGTCTAGAACGTTTAATTATGGTATTAGCTGGCACTGATAACATCCGTGATGTAGTAGCGTTCCCAACAACAAATAGTTCCTTTGACTTAATGAGTGAGGCACCAAATGTTGTTGATAAGAAGCAATTAGATATTTTAGGTATTGAAATTTCAAAGCAAGAAAAATAAAAGTGTCAAGACTATTCTTATTTCCCTCTGGTGCTATAATACATGTGCCGGAGGGAACATATTTTTCCTACAATATGATATAAGGGAACTCTGATTGCGTAAGATGGAGTGAAAACTCGTTACGAGCGAGGATCCAGAAGTTTTACCAAGAGTACCCACCTCTACAGAAGAGGGAACTATATCTACCTTCGGTCTTAAGTTTAGATTAAGTCAGTTTTAAAACTGGCTTTTTTTGATAGAATAGAAGGTGTTGAAGGAGGAATTCAATGATGAAGAAGTTAATGATGCTTGTTCTATGTGCATTCATGCTTGGTTGCACTCCAAAGGAACAATACAAATTAGACTATGTAACAGATGGTTCTATCTCACAGTTTACAGAGATTACAGACAAGAATCCATCCATTAAGGAGATTTCATTACCATCCGCTATTACATTCTTTGAAAATAAATATTCAGGTGTAATGGTATTTGCGAAACCTGACTCACGTTATAGTCAAAAGGCATTTGCAGTATTAAATCAAGCTGCAAAGGATGCTGGGGTAACTGTGTATTATGTAGACGTAAGTAGAAAGTTCTACAAGACAGATGAAGAGTTTATGCAGTATCGTGAAAAGGTTGAAGAGTTTATTGACAAAACATACTTAGAGAATCCAAAGGGTGGAACATCTCTCTATATTCCTGATGTTATGGCAGTCAAAGATGGTGCAGTTGTAGATTTCCATGTTGGTATTTTGGAAGATTATGACATCGATGTAAATCCAGAAATGACAGAAGAACAGTATAAAAAGATTTATAACATCTACGCTGATTTAATCAAATTGGCAACTGCAAAAGATGCGGCTAAATAAAACACTGTTTTAGCCGTTGCAAGCATGTACAAAACACGTTAAAATAACAAGGTACATGAAGAATAGGTGGTGTAAGTTATGGAATTTTGGAGTTCATTAGGATTCTTCATTGCTGGTGGATTAATTGGTGCAATCGTAACATTCTTCTTAACAAGAAAATATTTCGAGAAGCAGCTTAAGGAAAATCCACCAATCAATGAGAAGATGGTTCGTGCAATGTTTATGCAAATGGGACGTAAGCCAAGTGAGGCACAGATTCGTTCCGTTATGAAATCCATGAATCAATAAAAGAAGTCTTAGGACTTCTTTTTTTATATACAATGACATAGAAATAAACAAATGATAGGTTATTTATAAAACAATGTTAGTCGATTGTTTTTCGTTGTCAAAAAATCATGGAAAAATAGCGGAGAATAGTGTATTTATTGCGCAAATCTCTATTATTTCATGTGTTTTAGTCTTATAATAGATGGAGGTATTATGAAGGAGGACATATGAGTACTGAAAACAAAAAAGTTTTCGAAGCTATGGATGGTAATACCGCAACTGCCCACGCCGCGTATGCTTTTACGGAAGTAGCCGGTATTTATCCAATTACACCGTCATCGCCTATGGCGGAAAATGTTGATGCATGGTCAACAGCAGGTCGTAAGAACGTGTTTGGAGATCGTGTTAAGGTTGTGGAAATGCAGTCTGAAGGTGGTGCTGCCGGAGCAATTCACGGTGCATTACAGGCTGGTTCTTTAGCTACAACATTTACAGCTTCACAGGGTCTATTATTAATGATCCCAAATATTTACAAGTTAAAGGGTGAAATGTTACCAGGAGTTATCCACGTAGCAGCTCGTACTTTAGCTACACACACATTAAGTATCTTCGGTGATCACTCTGATATTTATGCTTGTCGCCAAACAGGTATTGTTCAGATGTGTTCCCACTCCGTACAGGACTGTATGGATCTTGCTGGTGTTGCACACTTGGTTGCGATTGACCAACGTGTACCAGTAATGCATTTCTTTGATGGTTTCCGTACATCACACGAAATCGATAAGATTGAAGTGATGGACTATGACTACTTAAGAAGCTTAGTTAACCAAGAGAAGCTAGATGAGTTCCGTGCATTAGCACTAAACCCACACACAAACCCAGTTGTTCGTGGTGGAACACAGAACGATGATATCTTCTTCCAGGCTGCAGAAGCTCAAAATAATCACTTCGCAAATATTCCAGCTGTAGTAGCTGATTATATGAAGAAGATTTCAGAGCATACAGGACGTAACTATGCACCATTTACATATGTAGGTGCTCCTGATGCTGAACGTATCATTATCGCTATGGGTTCTGTAACAGATACAATTACAGAAACAATTAATACACTCGTTAAGAGAGGCGAAAAAGTAGGTTTAATTAAGGTTTACTTATATCGTCCATTCTCTGTTGAGTTCTTGAAGTCTGTTCTTCCAGCAACTGTTAAGAAGATTGCTGTATTAGACCGTACAAAGGAACAGGGTGCTCGTGAACCATTATTCTTAGATGTTGTATATGCTTTACGTGATCTTAAGGATCTAACAATCATTGGTGGACGTTATGGTCTATCTTCTAAGGATACAAACCCATCTCATATCAATGGCTTATTTGAAGAATTAAAGAAGGATTCTCCAAAGGAAGAGTTCACAATTGGTATTGAAGATGACGTTACAAATCTTTCTATTGAACCAGTTGATATCACAGTAGATGCAGACTATACATCATGTATTTTCTATGGTTTAGGTTCTGATGGTACTGTAGGTGCTAACAAGTCAACAGTTAAGATTATTGGTAACAATACAGATCTTTACTCACAGGCTTACTTTGCATATGACTCAAAGAAGTCTGGTGGTGTAACACGTTCTCACTTAAGATTTGGTAAGAGCCCAATTCATAGCCCATACTACATTGATAAGGCTGACTTTATCTCTTGTTCATTAGATAGTTACTGCTTCCAGTTTGATATGGTTCGTGACCTTAAGGAAGGCGGAACATTCTTACTTAACACAACTATCCCAGCAGAAGAGATTGCAGATAGATTACCTAACCGTATCTTAGCAAGACTTGCTAGACGTCATGCGAAGTTCTATATCATTAACGCAACTAAGATTGCGCAAGATACTGGAATGGGACGTTTCACAAATACAATCTTACAGGCAGCCTTCTTCCGTCTAAATGAACAGATTATGCCATATAGCACATCCTTAGAATTAATGAAGGATTCTGCTCGTCATACATATGCTCGTAAGGGACAGGATGTTGTAGACAAGAATATCTTAGCTATTGAATCAGGTGCTTCAGGAATCGTTGAAGTAACTGTAGATCCAGCATGGGCTGACTTACAATTCGATAAGTCTGTTAAGGGTACAACTGGTGATGCGTACTTTGATGAACATGTAACACCTATCAACCACTTACAGGGTCAGGATATGCCAGTATCTTCATTCTTAAACTTCGGTGTAACAGATGGTACGTTAAATCCTAATGTTGCATTCAAGGAAAAGAGAACAATCGCAACACTCGTTCCTGAATGGGAAGCTGATAAGTGTATCCAGTGTGGTAAGTGTGGATTTGCATGTCCTCACGCTACAATCCGTTCATTCTTAATGGATGAAGAAGAAGTTGCTACAGCACAAAAGATTGCTGCTGAAAACAACGTTGAATTAACATTGAAGGATCCTTCTCCTGCATATAAGGGAGCTAAGGAAGCTAACCTCAAGTTCAGAATCCAAGTTTCTACACAGAACTGTGTAGGCTGTGGTGTATGTATTACAGTATGTCCTACTAAGGCGTTATCACCAGCTGACGTTAAGACTCAGTTAGGTCAAGAGCCAGTAGCTGATTATCTATACAAGCACACAACATATAAGAAGGAATACGGTAACAGTAATACTGAAGGTGGTATCTCCTTGATGATGCCTTACTTCGAAGTATCTGGTTGCTGCCCAGGATGTGGTGAAGCTCCTTACTACCGTTTAGCTTCTCAGTTATTCGGTAACGATATGTTAGTAGCTAACGCTACAGGTTGCTCAATGATTTACTGCTCTGCTACTCCAACAAACCCATTCGTACAGGATGAAAATGGTGAAGGTGTTGCTTGGGCTAATTCATTATTCGAAGACAACGCTGAATACGGTTATGGTATGGCAATTGCTCAATCATACAAGAGTGCTCGTATCCTCAAGATTATGGAAGAGAATCTTGATAAGGTTGAAGCTGACTTGAAGGCATCATTCGAAGCTTATATCGCTGCTAATGATGACCGTGATGTTCAAAGAACAATCGTTAACAAGTTAGTTGAACAGGTTAAGGCTTCTTCTAACCAAGAGGTTAAGGAATTACTCAAACTTGAAAGAGATCTTGTTTCCAAGTCTGTTTGGATCATCGGTGGTGACGGATGGGCTTACGATATTGGCTACGGTGGATTAGACCATGTAATGGCAAATAACCTAGACGTAAACGTATTAGTACTTGATACTGAAGTTTACTCCAACACAGGTGGACAGTCTTCTAAGTCATCTCAGGCTTCATCTATCGCGAAGTTCGCTTCCGGTGGTAAGCAGGGTGCTAAGAAGGATATCGGTCAGATCTTCATGGAATACGGTACAGCTTATGTTGCACAGGTATCTATGGGTGCTAACCAGTCACAGACAATCAAGGCATTCAAGGAAGCTGAAAGTTACAAGGGACCATCAATTATCATCGCTTACTCACCATGCTTAGAGCACGGAATTAAGGGTGGATTGGTTAACATGCCTAACGTTCAGAAGAATGCGGTTGCTTGTGGTTACACAGTTCTATACCGCTTTGACCCAAGACTTGAGAAGCCATTACAGATTGACTCTCGTACTCCAGACTTCTCCAAGTTCACAGAGTTCTTACTCAACGAAGCTCGTTACTTCAACTTACCTAAGGTATTAGGCCAAGAAGAAGCAGATAAGTTATTCGAGAAGGCTCGTAAGGATGCTGAAAAGCGTTATAACAGACTCTTATTCAAGAAGAGAGTTCAAGACGAAGAAACTTCTGAATAATTAAACTTAAAACATATCCTCTTCATTTAGAGGATATGTTTTTCTTGTTTGTAGATTCATGGTGGTATACTAAAGCAAAGTGAGGTACATATGAAACACTTTCTATTAAGAACTAGACAGGCACTCTTTAGCCCAATTCAAAAAATACAGCTAAACTTACAGCCTAAGATGATAAAAGGTGAACATGCATTATTAGATTTAGTGGATGTATTAAAAGAAAAGCATCTTAGTAGGTATATGGTTGTTACGACAGCTGGATTTATCAAAAGAGGAACATTACAACCATTCTTTGATAGATTAGATGAAAGTAATATCGCTTATAGTATCTTTCATGATGTAAAGCCAGATCCAGAGATTTTGGATGTTGAAAAACTAAAGGAATATTATATTAAAGAAGGTTGCCAAGGACTCATCGCAATCGGTGGGGGTTCTGTCATTGATTGCTCAAAAGCTGCACTAGCTTGTGTTCAAAGTAGTCATCTTACTGTTAAGACAGTATTAGAGACAGGAAGAGTATCTAAAACATTACCATTTTTTGTCGCTGTACCGACGACTGCTGGCACAGGTTCTGAAGTGACTGCTGGTGCCGTTATTACAGATCCAATTAGGAAGCGTAAGTATGCGCTAAGTAATTTATTTCTCATTCCAAAGTATGCAGTTTTGGATGCTTCTCTGTTAACTACATTACCACCTAAGATGACAGCTTATGCAGGTATGGATGCATTGACACATGCAATAGAAGCGTATATCAATCATTTTAATAATCGTAAGACAAATGAGTATGCGCTAGAGGCAATTCAGTCTATTTTCCAATATTTAATTCCTAGTTTTGAAGATGGTTCAAACATAACATATCGTTTAGAACTCTTAGAAGCCTCTTACAAAGCTGGCGTAGCGATTACCAATAACTATATTGGCTACGTACATGCAATAGCACATGGTATTGGAGGAATGTATCATTTACAACATGGTATGATCAATGCGATTATCTTACCAATCGTTTTAGAAGAATATGGAGATACAATCACAAAGAAACTAGCTCATATTGCGGATATCGTAGGTATCGCTGGTCATACAGATCGACAGAAGGCAGAATATTTTATCAAAAAACTAAAAGAAATAAACCGAACATTAGGCATTCCAACATCAATACCAGAGATACAGGATTCAGATATACATTATCTTGCGACTGGTGCAGAGAAGGAAGGAAATCCTACATATCCAACGCCAGTCACTTGGGATGTTGAACATTTTGAAAAAGTCATTCGCAAGATTCAGCAGGGGTATTCGGTCTAAATAAAAGGCTATGACACATAAATGTCATAGCTTATTTTAATGATTAAGCACGTCCAGAGTACTTACCATCAGCT
>NZ_CAUVCV010000009.1:0-52325 GCF_963550625.1 uncultured Solobacterium sp. | reverse complement strand
CAATTACAAATACAAATACAGAAAAGACTACTGTCAAAGTTACGAAAGCTTGGGTAGGAACACCAGCTGCTTCTGTAACTATCAAGTTACTCGCAGACGGTGCAGAGAAGGAAACAGTTACACTAACTGCTACAGACAACTGGACACATACATTTACTAACTTAGATAAGTATGCAGCAGATGGTCATGAGATTGCATACACAGTTGATGAAACGCCAGTTGCTGGATACACAAAGGCAATCTCTGGAACAGCAGCTACAGGCTTTACAATCACAAATACAATCACTGCGAAGGTATCTGTTCCAGTCACAAAGGTATGGGTAGGACCAGCAGCACCTTCTGTTACAATCAAGTTACTCGCAGACGGTGTAGAAAAAGATTCTGTAACATTAAATGCCGCAAATGGCTGGGCACATACATTTACAAATCTAGATAAATACAAGAACGGTACAGAAATTGTTTATACGGTTCAAGAACAACCAGTTACAAACTATGATTCAGCAGTTACTGGAGACGCAACTACTGGCTTTAAGGTAACAAACACAAATACAGAAAAGACATCTGTTAAAGTTACAAAGGCATGGGTAGGAACACCAGCAGCTTCTGCAACTGTTAAGTTATTGGCGGATGGTGCAGAGAAGGAAACAGTTTCATTAACAGCAGCTGACAACTGGACACATACATTCAGCAATTTACCTAAGTATGATGCAAATGATGGTCATGAAATTGTGTATACAATTGATGAGGTAGATATTGCAAACTACGTAAAGGCTATTACTGGAAGTGCAGCCACAGGATTTGTTGTAACAAACACAATCACTGGTAAGCTAGATATTCCAGTTACAAAGACATGGTTAGGAACACCAGCTGCTTCTGTAACTATCAAGTTATATGCTGATGGTGCAGAGAAGGAAACAGTTACATTAACAGCAACAGACAACTGGACACATACATTTACAAACTTAGATAAGTATGCAGCAGATGGTCATGAGATTGCCTATACAGTTGATGAAACACCAGTTGCTGGATATACAAAAGATATTTCTGGAACAGCAGCTACTGGATTTACTGTTAAGAATACAAATACTGCAACAATCAATATCCCAGTCACAAAGACATGGGTAGGTACTGCAGGAACTTCCGCAACAATCAAGTTTTTGGCAGATGGTGCAGAGAAGGAAACAGTTACATTAACAGCTGCAGATAACTGGACACATACATTCAGTAATCTTCCTAAGTTTGACACAACAGACGGTCACGAGATCGTTTATACAGTTGATGAAGTTGATGTTCCAAATTATACAAAGGGTATTTCTGGAACAGCAGCTACAGGCTTTACAGTTACAAATACAATCACAGGCAAAGTATCTATACCAGTTACTAAGGTATGGGTGGGACCACAAGCTTCTTCTGCTAAGGTAACTCTATTCGCGGATGGAGTTGAAAAGGATTCTATAACATTGAATGCCGCAAATGGCTGGGCACATACATTTACAAACTTAGATAAATACAATAATGGTACAGAGATTGTTTATACAGTTACAGAAGAGCCGATCGCTAACTATGATTCTGTCATTACAGGTAATGCAGCAAATGGCTTTACAGTCACAAATACAAATACAGAGAAGACATCTGTAGATGTTACAAAGACATGGGTAGGAACGCCAGCTGCTTCTGTAACAATCAAGTTATTCGCAGATGGAACAGAGAAAGAAACCGTTACATTAACAGCAGCAGATAACTGGACACATACATTTGCAAACTTAGACAAGTATGCAGCAGATGGTCATGAGATTGTTTATACAGTTGATGAGACTCCTGTTACAGATTACACAAAGGCAATTTCAGGAGATGCAGCAAATGGCTTTACAATCACAAACACGATCACTGGTAAGGTAAACATTCCAGTTACTAAGGTATGGGTAGGACCAGAAGCTTCTTCTGCAAAGGTAACACTTTACGCAGATGGCGTTGAAAAGGATTCCGTAACACTAAATGCGGCAAATAACTGGGTACATGTATTCGCTAACCTTGATAAGTATAATAACGGTACAGAAATCGTTTATACACTTACAGAAGAACCAGTAGCCAACTATGACTCCGCAATTTCAGGAGATACAGCTACAGGCTTTACAGTTACAAATACAAACACTGAGAAGGTAGCGGTAGATGTGACAAAGAATTGGGTAGGACCTGCAACAGACTCTATAACAATTAAGTTACTGGCAGATGGAGCAGAGGTTGAAAGTGCAGTCATTACAGCTGCAGACAACTGGATGCATACATTCAGCAATCTACCTAAGTACGCTGCGGATGGACATGAGATTGTTTATACAGTTGATGAATATGATGTACCAAGTTATGTAAAAGCAATCGAGGGAACATCTACAACAGGCTTTACAGTCACAAATACGATCACAGGTAAGTTGGATATCCCAGTTACTAAGGTATGGGTAGGACCTGCAACAGATAGCGTTACAGTAAATCTATACGCAGATGGTGTTAAGGTTGATACAGTACAACTAACAGCAGCTAATCAGTGGAAGCATACATTCGCAAATCTAGACAAGTATGAGAATGGACGTGAAATCGTATATACAGTTGATGAAGTATTGATCCCTGGATATAAGACTAAGATCACAGGTGATGCACAAACAGGCTTCACAATTACAAACTCCAAGGAGACACCAAAGACAGCAGACCACGTAAATCCGATGGCATATGCAAGCATCTTTGTAATATCACTCATGGCAGCAATCATTACAATGATTGAAAAGAAAAAGTTTGCAAGATAAGAAAAATCTTGAGTAAAATCAAAATAAATAAGCAAGTATTTCTAAAATGTTGAAATACTTGCTTATTGCATTATAGTCAATAAAATACGCATTTTTATGTTGATATTTACAACTATATTATATAAATGAAAGAAAATTTTATTAAATGAAAATTATTTTATTTGACAGATTAAAATATATGCTTTAAAGTGTAGAACATACAAAAGCTGTGAAGAGAAAAGTAATTGCTTTAACACTTCTTAGAGAGTCCGGATAGGTGAAAGCGGATAAGTTAACAAGTAATGAAAATGGTCTTGGAGCTGTTGTGTCGATAAGTAGGCATGACCGGGTATTCCCGTTATAGGATTAGAGTATGTTGGTACTCGATGAGGTTACTTCAGTGATGAAGTAATAAAACAAGGTGGTAACACGTGATGATATATCCCGTCCTTGCAGTATACGATTGTATATTGTGATGACGGGATTTTTTGTATAGTACTTTACGCCAACACGATAAAGGTACGGGAGGAAAAGATGAATACATTTATTAAAAAGTTTGCAGTAATTGCAACAACAATTTCCTTGCTTGCAGGATGCAGCGCAGGAAAGTCTAGCTCAACAGCTGAGACAACAACAGAGAAGAAGGTATTACGCTTCGGTCAAGCAAATGCAGGTACAGGCTTAGACATGCAGATTAGTACATCTTCTGGTGCAGCTTCAATTGCTGATGAAGTAACAGAGTCACTCTTACGTTTCAATGACAATAACGAAGAAGAACCAGTATTAATTGAAGATTTCCCAAAGGTATCTGAGGATGGTAAAGTATATTCCTTTACATTAAAGAAGGGTGTTTACTTCACAGATGGTACAGAGTTACATTCATCAGATGTTAAGTACACATTTGAACGTATGTTTACACCTGCTACAGGTGCTAAGTCAACAACATACTTCTCAATGATTGCAGGTGCGAAGGACATGCTTGCAGGAAATGCTACAGAGCTTTCCGGCTTTGAAATCGTTGATGATTACCACTTCAACATTACACTTGATTATGCATTCGCTCCATTCGTTAAGAACTTAGGAACTTCTTATGCAAATATCTTCCCTGAAAAGGCAACAAAGGAAGCAGGTGCAGCTTGGGGTACAGGTACTAACCTCATCGGTACAGGTCCATATAAGATTCAATCAAACGATGACACAACTGAGGTAGTACTTGTTAAGAATGAGAACTATCACGGTGGTGATGTAAATCTTGATGAATTACATTTCCTTTACTACGATGATGCACAGACAAAGTTAATCGCTTATGAAAATGGTGATATCGACTTAGCTGATTTACCAGCAAGTTTATTAGCACAGTATCAGTCTTCTCATGGTGATGAAATTCAGTCATACCATCCATTAGGAACATCATTTATCTCATTAAATCTTAAGAGTGAATATATCTCTGATGTAAATGTACGTAAGGCTATTTCACTTGCTATCAACCGTGAAGAATTAGTTAAGACAATTCTCGCTGGTGCAGGCATTCCTGCAACTTCATTCTTGAACAACCAGATTCCTGGTCATGATGATTCAAGAAAGGTATTAGAATACAATCCTGAAGCTGCTAAGAAGTTATTAGCAGAAGCAGGCTATAGCAATGGTATCTCACTCACAGCTGAAATTCGTGAAGCTGATAAGACAGTATTTGATGCATTACAAGGTTACTTAGCTGAAGTAGGTATCCAGTTAACATTAAATATCGTTGATAACGCTACTTGGAACTCTGATCGTGCTGCAGGTAACCTTGCATTAACAGGCATGACTTGGAATGCGTTATACCCAGATGGTGACTTCCAAATGTACAACTACTTCTACTCAAAGAACTCTGTAAACCGTGGTGTGTTCTATGACAACCCAGCATATGATGCAGCGTTAGATAAGGGTAGAGCTTCAACAGATGAAAAAGAACGTGCAGAATTATACAAAGAAGCAGATAAGATTCTTACATTCGATGACTATGCATGCATACCTCTATACTATCCACAGAGCCAATTCATTGCGAAGTCATACGTTAAGAACTTCACAGTAGGTAACTTAATCTACCACTTCTGGAATGTAGACGTTGATGCACAAGCAGCAGCTAAAGAACAAAAGTAACAAACATTAGGATAGCAGTCTGTGTGTGGTTACATACACAGACTGTATTTCTGTTATTGATGAAAGGATATAGGCATGGGTAAATATATTTTAAAAAGAGCAGTGTTGGCAGTGATGATTATCTTTGCGATTTCCTTACTTACATTTATTGTATTAAATGTAATTCCAGGAGATGTCGTAGCCGCAATGCTAGGTGAATTCGCAAGTAAAGACGCGATTGAAACTGCTAGACACCAACTAGGTCTAGATGTACCTTTGCCACTTCAATATTTGCGTTGGTTACAGGGCTTGGTTACAGGAAATCTAGGTACTAGCTATTTCCAACGTAAAGCAGTATTAACTTTAATCTTACAAGCATTTAAATATACATTTGTGATGGCGATTGCGGCATACATTATCGCAATCGTAATCGGATTATTATTTGGTGTATTAGCAGCGGTATACCACAATCGTATGATTGATCGTATCTTGATGTCGCTTTCTATTTTTGGTATTTCAGCGCCATCATTTTGGATAGCGATTATCTTACAGATTTTTGTAGGTTTGAAACTTGGCTGGTTTCCAGTATCAGGTGTGAAATCTTCAGTATGGTGGGTGTTACCATCATTTTCGCTAGGCATTCGATCTGCCGCATCAATTGCACGTGTTACACGTACATCGATGTTAGAAGTAATGAAACAGGATTATATCCGTACAGCTTTTGCAAAGGGTATTAGTTATCCAAGAATTATCTTCTTCCATGCATTCCGTAATGCATTGATTCCAATTATGACAATTCTTGGAAATGACTTTGGATTGCTGTTAACAGGCTCGATGATTACCGAGAATGTATTTAATATACCGGGTATTGGTAAGTTGTTAATCGATGCGATTAATCGTCGTGATATTCCACTTGTACAGGGTGGAGTTATCTACGTAGCAGCGATATGTGTATTAGTTTACTTTGTAGTAGATATATTATATGCAGTCGTAAATCCAAACATACGTTTAACGAAGGAGGTTAACTAATGAAAAAGAAAAATTTCTATAGTGAATCCTTCCAACGTTTCTGCAAAAATAAAGTGGCTGTCGTATCAGCACTTATTCTAGTCAGTTTAATTGTGATTTGTTTCATCGCTCCACTAATCACTAGTTATAATCCTGAAAAGCAGGTGTTATCAGAGCGATTATTATCTCCTAGTCTAAAGCACTGGTGGGGTACAGACCAATATGGTAGAGATATCTTTACGCGCTGTGTGTATGGTTGTCGTGTTTCGCTATCTGTTGGAATAATTTCGCAATTGATAGCGACAATTATCGGTTACTTTATGGGTGTTACCGCAGGCTATGTTGGTGGTAAAACAGATGATGCGATTTCATTTGTAATGCAGGTATTCTCATCATTCCCATTCCTATTATTTGCGATGGCTCTGATGTATGCATTAGGTCCTGGTATTACAAATTTATATATCTCACTTGGCTTATTAAGCTGGGCAAGTACAGCAAAGCTCATCCGTGGTCAAGTAATGCAGTTAAAGGGCCAAGAATACATTCAAGCATGTAAGGTGGATGGTGGTTCAACATTACGCATTATCTTAAAACACTTATTGCCAAACTGTATTCCAATGTTAATTGTATCGATTACATTAGGCATTCCTAGCGCAATCTTATCGGAAGCTAGTTTAAGTTATTTAGGTTTAGGTGTTCCATCACCAAAGCCAAGCTGGGGTTCAATGATTGCGGAATCACAGGATTTTATCCGCAGTAATACGTATTACAGTTTATTCCCGGGTTTATGCATTATTGTTACAGTAATGGCCTTTAATATGATGGGTGATGGCTTACGTGATGCCTTAGATCCTAAATTACGTATTTCAAGAGGTGAACTATGAGCCAGAGTACAGTATTGGAGATGAAAGACTTAGAAGTAGAGCTTAATTCAGAAAAGGGTCCACTTCCAGTCATCGATAAAGTAAATTTATCTATCAAAGAGGGCGAAATTGTAGGTATCGTAGGTGAAAGTGGTTGTGGTAAATCCATGCTAGCATCTGCGATTATGAATCTATTAAATTCACCTGCACAGATTGCGGCTGGTACTATCTTCTATGAGGGTCAGGATATGACCACACTTAGCTCTAAAGAATTTCAAAAAATTCGTGGAAATGAAATTTCAATGATTTTCCAAGAGCCAATGACTTCATTAAATCCATTGATGAAAGTTGGTAAGCAAATTGAAGAAGCTATCAAAGCACATGAGAAAGTTTCAAATGCTGAGCTAAAGGAGCGTGCAATCGCTGCGATTCGAGATGTAGGTATTCCGCAACCAGAAAAGGTTTATCATGATATTCCATCTAGATTATCTGGTGGTATGAGACAGCGTATTATGATTGCGATGGCTCTTGTGTGTCATCCAAAGCTGCTGATTTGTGATGAGCCTACAACGGCTTTGGACGTAACGATTCAAGCGCAGATTCTTCGCTTAATTAAGAAGCTACGTGATGAAACAAATACAGCAGTTATCTTTATCTCCCATGATATGGGAGTTATCTATCAGATGGTTGACCGTGTTGTTGTCATGTATGCAGGTCAATTTGTGGAGAGTGCTCCATGTAAGAAGTTATTTGAAAAACCATTACATCCGTACACGATTGGATTACAGAATGCAATTCCACAAATTAATAGACAACAATCTTCTCTACAAGATATTCCGGGCTCAGTACCGATGTTGGATAACTTGCCAGAAGGATGTTTGTTCGCACCTAGATGTCCATTTGCGAAGAGCGAATGTTTTACAAAGAAAGTTCCACTCAAGCACTATGATGATCATGATGTTCGTTGCTTGTTGGTAGATGAAGGAGGATGGCACAATGAGTGAAATCATTCTTGAAGTTCAAAATCTAAAGAAATACTACCAACAAGGTACACTATTTCAAAAGAAGGAAAGTGTAAAAGCAGTTGATGATGTAAGTTTTGTGCTACATCGTAAGGAGACATTAGCGATTGTTGGTGAAAGTGGATGTGGTAAATCAACAACAGTAAAATCAATTATACGTTTAACAGAACCTACTTCAGGGAAAGTTATCCTAAATGGAGAAGATTTTACAAGTTTAAAAGGAAAAGCACTTCGTGAAGCAAGAAAGAAGCTAAAGATCATTTTCCAAGATCCGTATTCTTCTTTAAATCCACGTATGACAGTACGTGATATCATTGCGGAGCCAATTGATATTGAAAAGACTTGGAAAACACGTGGCGAGCGAGAAGAGATGGTATTAGAAACCATGCAGCTAGTTGGACTAGATCCAACGTGGATTAATCGCTATCCACATGAATTCTCTGGTGGTCAAAGACAACGTATTGGAATTGCTCGTGCAATTATCTTAAAACCAGATATCGTTATCTGTGATGAACCAGTATCTGCACTAGATGTTTCTATTCAAGCAAAAATTATTAATTTATTAAAACAACTACAAGAAGAATTAAACATTTCTTATATCTTTATTTCTCATGACCTGGGTGTAGTAAAGCATATCGCAGATCGTATTCTAGTAATGTATTTAGGACATGTTGTTGAAGAGGGTACTAGTGAAGATATCTTCAATCATCCTTCACACCCTTATACACAAACATTATTAAATGCTATTCCTACAATTGGTGTAGAGATGAATGAGAGTTCACTCATTGATGGTGATCTTCCATCTCCATCAAACCCACCAAAGGGCTGTGTATTCCATACAAGATGTCCATTTGCGAAAGAGGAATGTGCACTCAAACAACCAGAAGTAAAAGACCTAGGAAATGGTCATCAATATGCATGCATACTAAATGCAGAAAATGAAAGTGAGTAAACTTATGGAATTTAATCGTGAACAAATTGAAAAGAATTTCCGCGAGCGTATCAAAGGATTGTCATCCGTATTTGGACCTAGCGGTTTTGAAGAGGAAGTCGCAGAACTTATCAAGCAAAACTTGGCTGATTCAGACTTCACACATTCTACAGATGTACTTGGCAATTTAATTTATCATCGCAAAGGAACTGGTGATAAGAAGATTCTGATTGCGGCACATATGGATGAAATTGGTTTGATTATTCGTCATATCGATAGTAAAGGATTTATTTGGGTAGATACACTTGGAGGTTTCGCTCCGCAACAGTTCTTTGGTAAGCGTGTCATCATCAAGACAGATGAAGGTAAGCATATCAATGGTATTATTAATTCACTTCATCCTGGAAGACCAGATCGTTGTACAACAATGCCATCATCTGTTCATGAATTCTTTATTGAAGTTGGTTGTGAATCTCGCCAAGAGGTATTAGACCTTGGTATTGAAGAGGGCAATGCGGTTTCTATCGATTATCCTGTTATTGAACTAGGTAAGTATAAGATAGGTGGTAAGGCACTAGATGATCGTGCACTTGTATTTATCTTGGAAGAAGTTGTACGTTTACTACAAGGTAGAGAAGATATTCCTGATTTATATGCAGTATTTACAACCCAAGAAGAAGTAGGTGCTCGTGGTGCTATTGTAGCCGCTACAAATATCAAGCCTGATATTGCGATTGCTTTAGATATGAGTTTAGCGACTGATATTCCAGGTGTTCCAGAATCTGAATATATTAACGTATTAGGTAAGGGAACATCCATCAAGGTAATGGATAAACTTTCTACTTGTATCGGTGGTTTGATTGCACATCCACAGCTTGTACGCGACTTAAAGAAGGTTGCGAAGGACAATCAGATTCCATACGCAATTGAAGCGTATGCAGCTGGTGCGACAGATGCTAGCTTTATGCAGACATTAAACGGTGGTATCATCGCTGGTGGTGTTCAGATTCCAATGCGTTATGTACATAGCTATGAAGTAGTCGATGTACGAGATGTCGTTGATACAGTTGAATTATTATATCGCTACATCCTTACGCAAGCATAGGAGGTAATTTACCTCCTTTTTTGATGATAACGATAGGAGAATTACATTGACTACGATATAATAAGCGATGTGAAAGAGGACGATTATGAAATGGTTAAAAGACTGTTTGAATAAGAGATTTTTCAATATTCCAGTATATGGATACATCGCTGGAATCGGTATGTTTATTTTGCAGAGATATATGTATCTATGGGCAAATGATATTAGTCTTGCCTTAGGGATAGGGTGGCATACAACCAAGATTGCATGGTTAGATGATTTGATTCCACTGTATCTTCCATTTATTACGGTGTATATCCTATCTTATCTATTCTGGATTTATGGTCCAATGGCTGTTGCGAAAGATGGTACGAAGGACCATTTCAAAGATTTCTTAGTTGGAATGTTTGTTGCATACTTGATTGGTGCGATTGTATTTACAGTCTATCCTACACGTATGGACCGTGTTGCAGAGAACCTTCTCAATGATAATCCTGGTGTGCTAAATCAAGCACTACAGTGGATTTACAATATGGATGGTGGTCGCTACGGTACAAACCTAGCGCCAAGTTACCATTGTTTGATTAGTACTTGTTGTTATATGGGTGTCGCAAAGCGTCCTGAGTACGCAAAGTCCTATCGTATCTTCTCTGCAGTATTCTGCGTATTAATTTTTGCAAGTACAGTTTTATGTAAACAACATTATTTCATTGATATTCCATCAGGAATTATCATTGGGTATATTGCAATGAAACTCGCAATGAAACATCACTGGGGAAAAGTTTTAACATTTTAAAGTAAAGAGGTATTCATGAGTATATTAAACGTTGAACATTTATCACATAGTTTTGGAGACCGTGTCATCTTTGATGACGTGTCTTTTCGTCTTCTAAAAGGTGAACATATTGGTTTGATTGGTGCAAATGGTGAAGGTAAATCAACGTTCATGAAAATTGTGACAGGGCAACTTATTCCGGAAGAAGGTAAAGTGGAATGGGCGAAACATGTCATTACAGGCTATATGGATCAGACAGCTATCTTAACAAAAGGTAGTACGATACGTATGGTCTTACAGACTGCATTCGATGAACTTTTCGAAATGGAAAGTCGTATGAACCAACTCTATATGGATATGGCAGATGATTCTATCAGTGAAGCACAGATGGATGAAATGATGAGTGAAGCAGGTTCGTTGGCTGATGTACTCAACGCGCATGATTTCTATATGATTGATGCAAAGATTGATGAAGTATCACGGGCATTAGGTCTATATGATTTAGGCTTGGATAGAGATGTTGTGGATTTATCAGGTGGACAACGTACAAAAGTCTTACTAGCCAAACTCTTATTACAAAAGCCAGACATCTTACTCTTAGATGAACCTACAAACTATCTCGATGTAGAACATATCACATGGCTACAGAAGTACTTACAAGAATATGAGAATGCGTTTATTTTAATATCACATGATATTCCATTCTTAAATAGTGTCGTCAATATTATCTATCACATGGATAATAGTACACTTACAAGATATGTAGGTGACTATGATAAGTTTATGGAAGTCTACGAAGTCCGCAAGGCACAAAAAGAAGCTGCCTATAATCGCCAACAAAAAGAAATTGCGGAGTTAAAGGACTTTGTGGCTAGAAACAAAGCACGAGTCTCTACACGTAATATGGCGATGTCTCGACAGAAGAAACTGGATAAGATGGAGATGATTGAAAAGACCATTGAAAAACCAAAGCCAGAATTCTCATTCCGTACAGCACGTACGCCAGGTCGCGTCATCTTTGAGACAAAACAACTCGTGATTGGTTATGATACACCACTTTCCAAACCGCTTGATTTCCTTGTGGAAAGAAAAGAGAAGGTGATTCTCAGTGGTGCCAATGGTATTGGTAAGACAACACTTCTAAAGAGTTTATTAGGTATTATTCCACCATTATCTGGTGAGATTGAAAAAGATCAATACTTAGAGATTGGATACTTTGAACAAGAAGTATTCGGTGATAATGATAAAACATGCTTGCAGGAAATTTGGGATACATTCCCAGCATGGACACAGTATGAGTGTCGTGCAGCACTTGCAAAGTGTGGTTTAACAACAAAGCATATTGAAAGTCGTATTCAAGTACTTTCCGGTGGTGAGCAGGCAAAGGTCAGACTTTGTAAGTTAATGAATCGTGATGCGAATATACTCGTATTAGACGAACCTACAAACCACTTGGATGCGGATGCGAAAGATTCATTAAAACAAGCATTATTAGATTATCAAGGAACTGTGCTAATGGTTTGCCATGAGCCAGATTTCTATGAAGGTTTAGCAACACGTGTTGTGGATTGTACTGAATGGACAACACGTATTATTTAAGGAGTTCTATGAAAAAATTAACGATAAAAGAATATTTATTACTTGGGTCAATGTTATTTGGAATGTTCTTTGGAGCAGGTAATTTGATTTTCCCAGTATATATGGGACAGTTATCTGGTGCCAATAGTATTCCTGCAATCATTGGTTTCTGTATGACAGGTGTAGGATTACCACTTTTAGGAATTGCGGCAATAGGTATTTCAAAGAGTGAAGGACTATTTGATGCCTCAAAGAAGGTAGCTACATGGTTTAGTTACTTCTTTACAGTTATCCTATATTTGAGTATTGGTCCATTATTTGCGATTCCAAGAACAGCGACAGTAAGTTTTACCACTGGTATTACACCATTTATTTCCGCTGATCAAACACAACTTGGATTATTTATCTATACATTAATCTTCTTTGCGCTGGTATTATTATTCTCTTTGCGTCCATCGAAGATTATGACTTGGATTGGAAAATATATTAATTCTATCTTCTTAGTATTATTATTCTGCTTATTAGTGATGGCAGTTATTAAACCGATTGGTTCTTTTGGTGAAGTGCAACCAACCGGTGGATATGTATCACAACCATTCTTTACTGGTCTTTTGGAAGGCTACAATACGATGGATGCCTTAGCATCTCTTGCCTTTGCGATTGTATTAATTAACGCAATCAAAGAGTTCCAAATTAAAGACGCAAAAGAAATCGCAAAGATTACACTTAAAAGCGGTGTGATAGCAGTTGCGCTAATGGCAGTAATCTATTTTGGATTAACAATCTTAGGTGCTCAATCTGTACTATTACAAGGTGCAAATGAAAATGGTGGTGTTGCCTTAGCAATCCTTGCAAAACATTATTATGGCGCTGTGGGTAATGTATTACTTGCAGGAATCATGATCTTTGCATGTTTAAAGACAGCGATTGGTCTAGTAACTTCTTGTGCTGAAACATTTGTTGAGGTATTCCCAAAGACGGTATCTTATCGCATTTATGCAATTGGGTTTACACTCGTTTCATTCCTTTTATCCAACTTTGGATTAGATCGTATTCTTAAGTATTCACTACCTGCATTACTATTCTTGTATCCAATTACAATCGTATTTGTATTATTGTTGTTGGTTGGTAGTTTTGTAGGAGAGAATAAGATTATCTATCAATCTACAATCATCGCAACGATTATTGGGGCATTTATGGATACGTTCTCTAAACCATCCTATACATTCTTGCATAGTGCATTTACGGATGGTCTTGTTAATCTATACCAGAAATTACCAATGTATGAGATTGGATTTGCGTGGGTAATCTTCACTGTAATTGGATTAATCATTGGTTTCGTATTATCGAAGATATTAAAAAAATAGCCGTAAGGCTATTTTTCATTACATGCATTCTGCTGGTAAACTTGGACTTCAGAAAAAGAAGGATCTAAAACAACTTTACAAATAATATAATCCTGTGATTTGAAGGTTACGACTGCTTCCGCAGTTTGTCCAATTTTGTCATAGAGTCTACCAGCACTCATGCATTCTCCAATCACAGTTCGAACGCTATTTGCGACATAACCGATCTTACCAAAAGGGATGTGATTTACCTGGATGGATTCGTTATCGTATTCGTTATTTGTATCTTTCTTGAGATAAAGAATATCTCCTTTCTCAACCATTTCTGTACCGTAGCGGAAGTGTGTTCCTGTAACTGTAATATAAGCTTCTTTCATGGATGAATCCCTCCTTGCTTGTCTATAAGTACTATATCGGGGAGGGTGTACATAAAATACGCCAGAATAAAAAATATTTGATTTTACTCAAATATTTTTTTCTTTATTCTTGATTGATTGCGACTGAGCTAAGAGGCTCTACTTTATGAATGATAATCTTAGGGTTCGCATCTTGAATCTTGGATAGTTCTTCATCGGCTGCGTTAATATCAGTAATCAAGTAATTTAACTTATTAACATTTGCAGATATATAGTTATGTGTCTGGCCAATCTTTGTATAGTCACATACGATAAAGATACTTCCAAGAGTATTTCTAACCATAGTTTCATTGATTGCAGTTTCGGAGAAGATTGCAGTTGTAATGCCACTGGTACTACTCATACCACTGCAACCTAAGAAACATTTATTTGCACGAATCTTATGTAAGTTGTTTAATGCAAAGTCA
Organism: uncultured Solobacterium sp.; assembly: GCF_963550625.1. Classification (GTDB taxonomy): domain Bacteria; phylum Bacillota_I; class Bacilli_A; order Erysipelotrichales; family Erysipelotrichaceae; genus Bulleidia. Next base: position 38,000 of record NZ_CAUVCV010000009.1, on the reverse strand, counting down.
CCGACCATCGCTTCCTTTGGATAGCGTAATTCTCCGCCGGTTAATACGATACTAATTAAAGGACTATGCTTTACTAAAACCATTTTTGCGTTATTTGTTATAATCGTACATCGTTTATTCATAATATACTGCGGGATGAGTAGGGCAGTAGAACTAGTATTCATAAATACTGTATCGCCATCTTCAATGTAACTAGCAGCTTTTTTTGCGATAGCGTGCTTGTAGCGCTCATTGGTAAAGTCACTGTTATCATGATTTACCATGTGCTGTACAATCTTTGCGCCTCCATGGTAGCGGATGATGGCACCACGGTCTTCCCAGTATTGTAAGTCACGGCGTATTGTAATCTCAGAAACGTTGAAGTCATTCATTAACTGCTTGACTGTAACGTTACCTAATTTTTGAATGATCATCATAATATCGTCACGACGCTGTTGAACAATCTTATAATCTACTTTCATATTCTGTTCTCCATCTTTAAAATGATTATAGCATTTAATGAATGAATAATCATATAAATTATTTATTTCTTTAAAATAGTATTATACAAATATATAAAAATGATTAAATCTAATAAATAAGTCGTAAAAATGGATAAATGAACATATAATTCTTTGATAATCAAAAAATGTGTTGGTATGATAAAACCATCACAAAGGAGGTTATCATGCCAAAAGTAAATGAAATTACAAGGGAATCTTGGATTTTAGGTGCTTTCCCAGAATGGGGAACATGGCTAAATGAAGAGATTGACAACACAGTTGTTGAACCTGGTACATTTTCAATGTGGTGGTTGGGATGTGTAGGTGTATGGTTTAAGACAGAAAACGATACAAACATTGCAATCGACTTATGGTTTGGTAATGGAAAGAGAACACAAAAAGTATCATCCATGGCCCCATACCATCAAATGAGAAATATGATGGGCGTTGAAAATCTACAACCTAATCTGCGTGCAGCACCAATTGTTTATGATCCATTTGGTGTAACAAAGTGTGATGCAGTATTAGCAACTCATTATCACAACGATCATATCGACCCATTCTTTGCGGCAGCTGTATTAAAGAACTGCGCCGATGATGTACCATTTATTGGACCATTAGAGTGTGTGAAAAAGTGGGTTGGCTGGGGTGTTCCAGAGGAACGTTGTAAAGTTGTTAAACCAGGGGATATCATTACAATCAAGGATACAAAGATTCATGTATTAGAGTCCTATGACCGCACATGTCTAGTCACAACAGAAGTTGGCGAAGACATCGCAGGAATTTGTCCTACAAACATGGATCAAAAAGCAGTCAACTACTTAATCGAGATGCCTGCAGGAACTGTATATCATACTGGTGATTCACACTATAGTATTTGTTACGCGGACATCGGTAAGAAGTACAATATTGATATTGCCTTTGGTGCGTATGGTGAAAACCCTGTAGGATGCCAAGATAAGATGACATCTGTTGATATGTGTAGAATGGGTGAAGCAACGAACGCAAAGGTAATTATTCCTTTACACCATGATGTATGGACAAATATGAAGGCAGATCCTGAAGAAATTATGTTAGTATATAATTTCAAGAAGGATACACTGAAGTATAAGTTCCATCCATTCATTTGGGATGTGGGTGGTAAGTATACATGGCCATTAGATAAGGACTTATTGAAGTTCCATTATCGCCGTGGATTCGAGGACTGCTTTACAAAGGAGCGTAATGTTCCATTCCCAAGTATTCTATAATTGGAGAAAATAAATGTTATTACAAGAAATACTAGATAATCATCTGACTAGCTACCATCAAGAATTTATAACTTGGCAAGATGCCATCAAAGGTTGTGGTGAAACGTTGATCGAACAAGGATTCATCGATAATCGTTATGTAGAAGCAATCATTAAATGTGTTACAGAATATGGACCATACATCGTGATTTGTCCTAATGTAGCAATGCCGCATTCTACGCTAGGTGCAGAGGGTGTATATAAAACTGGTATTGGCTTTATGAAGGTAGAGAAGCCAGTTGCGTTCGACGATAATGACAGAGAAAAAGACGCAAGACTATTCTTTACACTCGCTGCTGTGAATCATGATCAACATCTAAATAACATGATGCAGCTATCTGAACTATTAATGAACGAAGAAGTCGTAAATGACTTACTAGAAGTTCACAATGATGATGACTTAAGAAAGGTCATCGAAAAATACAAATAATATAATTAGGGGGAAATATGAGCATTTTATACGACATTTGGGTATGGTTCGCAAGTAATATCTTAACCAAACCAGCATACTTTATCGGTTTAATCGTTTTAATTGGTTACATTCTTCAGAAAAAGACATGGTACGATTCACTAGCAGGCTTTATTAAAGCAACAGTTGGTTTCTTAATCTTAAGCGTAGGTTCTGGTGGATTAGTAAGTAACTTCAGACCAATTCTTGTTGGATTAAAAGATCGCTTCAACTTAGATGCGATGGTTATCGATCCATACTTCGGACAAAATGCAGTGCAGTCAGCAATGGAAGGAATTGGACGTAGTTTTTCACAAGTAATGTTCCTATTGTTAATTGCATTTATCTTTAACTTAGTTCTTGTTAAGTTTAACAAGATTACAAAATTACGTGCAGTATTTACAACAGGCCATGTGCAAATGCAACAGGCCGCTACAGCATTCTGGTTAATTCTATTCTGCTTCCCACAGTTGGGTGATACACCAATGTTAATTGTTATGTCACTTATTCTTGGTTTATATTGGGCAGTTGGTTCTAACCTCACAGTTGAAATTTCTCAGGACTTAACAGATGGTGGTGGCTTCTGTGTAGCTCACCAACAGATGTTTGGTATTGCATTCTTCTCATACTTATCCAAGAAGTTATTTGGCAATAAGAAGAATTCTAAGAGAATTGAAGATATCCAATTACCTGGTTTCATGTCAATCTTCAATGAAAACATGGTTTCTACAGCTATCCTAATGATGATCTTCTTTGGAGCTATTATGGCTGTATTAGGTAAGGATTACTTTATTGAAACAAAGGTTCTTAAGGAAGGCGCAAGCTTCTTCATGTATGTAGTAGATACATCACTCAAGTTTGCTGTTTATCTTGCAATTTTACAACTTGGTGTACGTACATTCGTAACAGAATTAACAAACTCATTCCAAGGTATTTCCAATACATTCTTACCAGGTGCAGTTCCTGGTATCGACTGTGCAGCTACATATGGATTTGGTAGCCCTAATGCAGTAACAATCGGCTTCTTATTCGGTGCTTTGGGTCAGTTTATCGCTATCATCACATTACTACTATTGAAGTCTCCAACAATTGTTATTGCAGGTTTCGTTCCAGTGTTCTTCGATAACGCTACAATCGCTGTATACGCTAATAACAAGGGTGGCATAAAGGCTGCTATGTTATTCCCATTCATCTCAGGATTATGCCAAGTATTCGGTAGTGCATTCATCGCTAGTATGGTAGGACTTGCAGCTAACGGTGGTTACTTAGGTATGTGGGACTGGGCAGTTGTATGGCCAATCTTTACAGTAATCATGAAGTACGCAGGATTCATTGGTTTAGCAATCATTTTAGTAGTATTAATCTTGATTCCACAGTTACAATATCGTAGTCATCCAGATACATATTTCTTATGTGTAGAGGATTACGAAGCTTATAAAGAAAAAGTAAAGAAGGAGTGAACAACAAATGATTAAAGTTTTAGTCGCATGTGCAAACGGAGCCGGAACATCTTTGATGATGAAGATGAGAGTGGAAAAGGCATGTAAGGATTTAGGTGTAGAGGTATCTACAATTCATCACTGTTCTTTATCAGAAGGTAAGAGTGCGGCAACTCAATATGATGTTGTATTTTGCCCACTAAACTTTAAGAACATGTTTACAGATGCAGAGAAAAAAGGCGTTAAGATCTGCGGTATGAAGAACGTACTATCAGACAAAGAAGCGCAAGCACTTTTAAAAGAAGCAGGCTTTGCAGAATAACAACGAAAGCTACTGCTGAGCAGTAGCTTTTTAGAAAGGTTTACTGAATGAAAGTAAATAAGAAAGTATTGGGTACTTTGAATAAGTGTTATGCATTAGCACAAGTAGAATTCGATGGAAAGAATTATCTTGCATGTGCTGCTGAAAAAGAAGACCCATGTTACTTATATGATTATGAGGGAAACTTTGTAGAGAAGTTGTGGGATGGACCTGGTGGTGTGATGTCACTAGAACAGTATCCAAACCAGACATATCCAACACTCCTTGCGACTTGGAAGTTCTATTCTCCAAATAATGGGGCAGATTCTAAGATTGTATATTACCTCAGAAAAGATGGTGAGTGGCAGATTCATACACTATGCAAACTTCCATTCGTACATCGCTTTGGAGTGGTTGAAAGAAATCACCAGAAGTATCTTGTGGCGTGTACATTGAAGAGTGCACATGCATTCAAAGATGACTGGACATGTCCTGGAAGAGTGTGGGTTGCTAAGTTACCAGAAGATATCTCTATCTTTGATGAAGAACATCAGTTGGAACTAACACCGTTAATCAGTGGTCTGACTCAAAATCATGGCTTCTTTAAGACAGAAGAAGAGGATTATCAGATTGCCGTAGTCGGCACAAAGAACGGTATCTTTAAGGTCGTTCCACCAGCAGATGAAAATGGTGAATGGACATACGAACAACTTACAACGGATCCTGCTTCCGATATGTTGTATCTAGACTTTGATCAGGATGGACAAAAGGAACTAATGACTTTCGCACCATTCCATGGTGATACATTAGCTGTCTATAAACTGGTAAATGGATCTTACCAAAAGGTTTGGGAAGATGAAAGAAAGATGCCATTCCTGCATGCTATCTATCCACTAGAGATGAATGGCAAGGTATATGGTATCTATGGTTATCGTAAGAATGAACTAGAATTAAATCTTTTATCTTACGATGCGAATACGAATACATATGTCAGTGAAAACTTAGATCGTAATGCAGGTCCTACAAATGCGTTAGCGTTTAAAGATGGAGACGTGCAGAAGATCTTCGTATCAAATCGCGAAACAGATGAGATTGCACTGTACACGATTGAGGAATAACTATGTTAGAAGAATTAAAACAAAAAGTATATGAGGCAAATATGATGTTGCCTAGAAATGGACTTGTAGTCTTTACTTGGGGTAATGTTTCCGGTATCGACCGTGAAAAGGGTTTCATGGTTATTAAACCATCTGGGGTTGAATATGATGAACTAAAACCAGAGGATATGGTCGTCGTAGATGTAAAAACAGGAGAAAAGGTAGAAGGTAAATACAAGCCATCTTCCGATACAGATACACATCTAGTGTTGTATCGTAACTTCCCTCATATCGGTGGTATCGTACATACCCATAGTAAGTGGGCAGTTAGCTTTGCCCAAGCTGGGGTAGGTGTTCAACCGATGGGAACGACACATGGAGACTACTTCTATGGTGAGATACCATGTACAAGAAAGATGAGCGAAGAAGAAATCGCTGGCCAGTATGAACTAGAAACAGGAAATGTCATCGTTGAAACATTCAAGGATAAAGAACCAGATGATGTTCCTGCAGTACTCGTACATAGTCATGGACCATTTACTTGGGGTAGTGATCCATTCAATGCAGTACATAATGCAGTTGTATTAGAAGAAATCTGCTTTATGAATTTCCATGCACACATGTTAAACCCACAAAAGGGAAATATGCAGCAGGAACTCTTGGATAAACATTACCTACGTAAACATGGAAAGAATGCATACTATGGACAATAAGGCGTACCGTTTGGGCATGTATGAAAAGTCCATGCCAAAAGAATTATCTTGGCAAGAGAAGCTAACCATCTGTAAAGAATCTGGCTTTGATTGGCTAGAGATTTCTATCGATGAAACGGATGATAAACTAGCACGATTAGATTGGAGTCAAGAAGAGCGAGACGCTATTAAACAAGCAATCGTAAAGACGGGTGTTCCTATTCATACGATGTGTTTAAGTGGACATCGCAAATACCCACTCGGAGATCTAGACGCAAAGATTGAAGAAAGAAGTCTAGAAATCATGGAGAAGGCTATATATCTTGCACAAGATTTAGGCATTCGTATCATCCAATTAGCTGGATACGATGTTTATTACAAGGAAGGTAGTGCAGAAACCAAGAAACAGTTTATCAAGAATCTTCATATCGCTACCAAGATGGCAGCCAAGTATGGTATCGTCATGGGCTTTGAAACAATGGAAATACCATTTATGGATACAGTTGAAAAAGCGATGGAGTATGTAAATATCATAGATAGTCCATACCTGCAAATCTATCCAGATATTGGAAACCTAACAAATGCTGAGAAGATATATGGAGTTTCAGTCATCGATGATATTCAAAAAGGCAAGGGCCATATCGTAGCAGCTCACCTAAAAGAAACAGTACCTGGTAAATATCGAGAGATACCATTTGGAACAGGACATACTGAGTTTGTACAAGACATCAGATGTCTAAAGGATATGGGTGTATGTATGTTCACTGGTGAATTCTGGTATACAGGTCAAGAGAACTGGAAAGATATCTGCAAACATGCAGGAAGTTTCTTAAGAGAAAAATTAGATCAAGTATTTGAATAAGGAGCGTAAAAAACGCTCCTTTTAAAATGAAAAGGTGATACATATCACCTTGAATAATCACTTATAATACGTATTCTATTTATTATCTAAAATAGCAATAATACCTTCATTGACTGTATTTACATGAGTTGGAAATAACTTGTAAATAGAAGGAACTGCGGTTTTCATTGAGATAGGGTGACCACATGCTTGTAAGATTTGTTTGTCATTATCATTATCACCAAACATTACAGTATTCTCTGCAGAGATGTTTAAATGTGCAAGTAGCTTCAGGAACCCTGTACTCTTATTTACACCCTTTGGGGTACAATCTAACCAACATTTACCACCAATCTGTACAGTAATATCCTTATCAAACATATCTGCATAATACTGATAGTGTTTGTTTGCACCATCTTTAAAATAAGCAGATATTTTTGTATATGGTTCAGGAATATTGAGTAAATCATCAACAATAGTTACATGGTTTTGGACAGTGTTTGTTAAATGCTCATAATAACTTTGATTCTTTGGAGTGATATAGCATGTCTTTTCACCAGAAACTAGTACTTCCGCATCCGAATCATTTTGTATAGTTGTAATAAGTTTTCTTGCGAGTTCGCCATCCATCACTTCTTTTGATATACATTCACCTTTATAAAAGGATATACAGCCATTTAAGCAAAGATATGCAATATCATCTGCTACAGGAGAGAATAAATTGCGTAAATTTGTATATTCTCTACCAGAAGCTGCCATAAAGAGAATACCTTTTTGTTGAAGCTTGTGTATGAGGTTAAAAATCTCAGGATCTATGGCCTGTGAGCCATTTAATAGAAGCGTTCCGTCAATATCACTAGCAATTAATTGAATATTTTTCATAACTATATACTACAATACTTTGAATCTTATGTATGAAATTTGTTGTCATGAAATGGTATTGCTTTTATGAGCTTATAAGAACATAATGAAATTAGTAATACATTAAGAGAATCATTCTCATGCATCATAATAATATTTCACCATAATGCATGTTCAATAATTTATCCAAAATAGAAAGGAGATGAAATGACATGAAGGGGGATAATATTTTATTGACTAGAATTGATAATCGTCTTGTACATGGACAAGTAGGAGTTACTTGGACACAAACATTAAATGCAAACCTAATTGTAGTTGCAGATGATGTGGTTGCAGAAGATGAATTACAGAAATCATTGATGACAGTAACTGCGAAATCAAGTAATGTTGGAATTCGCTTTTTCACTATCCAAAAAACTGCTGATGTGATTGATAAAGCATCTCCTGATCAACATATTTTCTTAGTTGTTCGCAATCCTCAAAGTGCGCGTGCTTTGGTAGAAAAAGGTGTACATCTAAAAGATTTAAATGTCGGTAATATGCACTTTGCACCAGGCAAGAGAGAACTTTCTAAGAAAGTATATGTTGATGATACAGACATGGATGATTTGAAATTTATAGTCTCAACAGGAACGAATGTATTCATACAGGATGTTCCAGGAACACAAAAAGAAATGATTAAATAATAGAGGAAATCAATATGGAAATTACATTTATACAGGGATTGTTATTATCAATCGCTGCAATGATCTTTGGCATCGATTTCTGGTTGGAATCATTCTTTATCTTCCGACCACTAATCGTTTCTACAATTACAGGTATGATTCTGGGAGATGTAAAGTTAGGTTTAACAACAGGTGCATTAACTGAACTAGCGTTTGCTGGGTTAACACCTGCAGGCGGAACACAGCCACCAAACCCAATTCTAGCAGGTGTAATGTGTACAGTCATTGCCTATACAACAAATGTTGATGGGCAAGCTGCACTTGGACTTTGCTTACCATTCTCATTCTTAATGCAGTACGTTGTACTATTCTGCTATTCTTCTTTCTCATTCTTTATGGGAGTATGTGATAAGGCAGCAGAAAATGGTGATACAAAGAAGATTGCACAAATGAACCTTCTGATGACTGGTATCGTAGCATTACTCTATGGTCTAGTGGTATTTGCATGTACATTCTTAGCACAGGATGCGATGAATGCATTAGTAAATCACATGCCTGAATTCTTAACGCATGGCTTAACTGTTGCAGGTGGTATTTTACCAGCAATTGGTTTTGGTATGTTACTAAACGTTATGATGAAGCCAAAGTATATTCCGTACTTCATTGCAGGCTTCTTAGCAGTATGCTTTATTGACATGAAGAATTTACTTCCAGTCGCATTAATGGGTACAGCATTTGCGCTATTTGATTTCTTCAATGCAAAGCAACGTCAAGAAGAGATTAAAGAAGCAGTTAAGAATTTGAAGGTAGATGGAGGTGACGAGCATGTCGGAATCTAAACGTGTACTAACAAAGAAGGATATTACGAATCTTGCGATTCGCTCATCATTATTACAAGCTGGTTTCAGTTATGAAAGAATGCAGGCTGCAGGTTGGTTATATTCACAACTTCCGGCATTAGAAAAAATTTATAAGGACGATAAAGCCGGTTTATCTGCTGCGATGGTAGATAATATGGAATTTATCAATACACATCCAAACCTTGTTGGATTTTTAATGGGATTATTAATCTCATTAGAAGAACAACATGAAGATCGTAATACAATCAAGGGTTTAAAACTTGCATTATTTGGTCCTATCGCTGGTATTGGTGATGCGATTTTCTGGTTTACACTATTACCAATTATCGCTGGTATCTCTTGTTCCTTTGCTTCACAAGGATTAATCTTAGGTCCAATTATCTTCTTTGCATGTTATCTCATTATCTGGTTACTACGCATTGTTTGGACACATATGGGATATAACCTAGGTATTAAGTCATTTGAAAAGTTACAGGAGAATTCATCGATTATTGCTAACTCTGCAACAATCTTAGGTATTACTGTTGTTGGTGCATTAATTGCTAGTTATGTAAATATTGAATTATTACCTGTTATTACAGTAAGTGGAGATATTTCAGTAGGAGTACAAGAAGCTTTCTTTGATACAATCTTCCCTAAACTACTACCAATGGGATATACATTACTCATGCTTTACTTCTTAAAGAAGAAGCAGGTATCACCAGTAGTATTGATTGTGGCAACAATCGCCATTTCAATTATCTGTTCCGCAATTGGTCTTCTATAATAATAAGCCGAAACAGTATATATGAACTGTTTCGGTTTTTCTTTGTGTTATTTAATAGGTTTAATTATATGATATAAATAGGTTGAGGTTTCTATATGACATGTAATTGGAAAGACAGTAGTAAACAAATGCAAGTATATCATGATACAGAATGGGGTGTTCCTACGCACGATGATCAAAAACTATTTGAGTATCTTGTATTGGAATCTATGCAAGCTGGATTAAGTTGGGAATTAATTATTCAAAAAAGAGAAACAATACGAAAGTGCTTTTGTGATTTTAATGTAGAAAAAGTAGCCTCCTTAAATACTAAAGCGATTGATCATATCATGAGTACAGACAATATGATTAAATCCTTACGCAAAGTTAATGCTATGATTTCAAATGCGAATGCATTCATGAATGTTCAACAAGAATTTGGCAGTTTTGATAAATACCTTTGGTCTTATAGTAACTATAAGACAATATGCTATAGAGGGCATGAAAAGGGTATTGATGTATCTAAGAATACTTTGTCTGAACTAATCAGTAAAGATTTAAAAAAACGAGGATTTAAGTACGTAGGACCTGTCATTATATATTCCTATTTACAAGCTTGTGGCATGATTAATGACCATGATGAAAAATGCCTATGCTATCAGAATATTAAGAAATTATATCCATGTGTAACCATGGATGATAAAGACATTTAAACAGCATTTTAGAGTTTATGTAAAATACAGCAGAGTAGTTTATCTGCTGTATTTTTTAAGTGTTAGTTTTAGTTGTTTTTTCATCGCTTCGCGCAAGTCGTCTGGTTCAATGATTTCAATAGCTTCCATAAATTGTTGAGCAAGGAATAATACACCTTGTTTATTTACAAGAACACTAGCGATAAATGATTCCTCATCTCGTTTTAAAATCTTCATCTCTGTACCGAAGATATCAATCATCTGATCCATGATACGATTCTCGCATCGTAAACGAACATGAATTTGCTCGCTAGAATACATAAAGAGTTTATTCTTAGCGTAGTGGTATGCATCCTGCTCGCTTTCCTTCATGAATGGATTTACTTTTTCTGTCGTAATTGAAAGCTTACAGATTTTATCAATACGATAATGGGCGAAGCCAGGATGTGTTTTGCTGGTTGTGATGAGATATGGTCTACTATCTTGGTAAACAATAAAGCGTGGCTCTACAGTATACAGTGTTTCGCGTTTTGGTACTAGCTTCTTATTAGAATCATAATGCATGTATACAAATTGAATTACCTTTTTCTTTTGAATGGCTTCAGAAAGTTTAGCGATATTATCAAATAAAAGATCATTTGATGTTTTTTGCATATTAGGCATGTATACTGCATCATGGTAATCTTTTTGATCATACTTATTGAGTGTTTTTAATAGACTTGCAATCAATGCATTACTTTGCTTGCTAGAAATAAAATGAGAGGCGTGAATCGCATTACATAATAGTAAGACTTCACCTTTACTAAACTGTCGTTTCTCAAGATAATATCCTTTTCCATTATCTGCAAACTTATTAATGGTATAACCAGCTTGCTCTAAGATTTCGATGTTTGAGTAGAGAGTGCGACGTTCAATACTAATACCTGAACGTCTTTCGATATGATCAATGAGTTCGTTTGTTGAAAGAATATGAGATTCATCGGATAGTTCTTCGAGAATTTGTAGCACAATAAATGGTAAAAACTTCTTTTCTGCCATAATATTTCTCCTGTTTTTTAAATTTTAGCATATCTGGCATATTTTTTGTACACTGTCAAATTTAATCTATAGACATAGACAGGAGGCGGATTATATCAGAGGATATAATCCAAAAAGAAGATGAAGAAAATCATAAAATTCTTTTTAGTAGTATTTGTATTATTTGGTATCACAAAAGTCTTTGGTAAGCATGATGATCAAAAGCAAACCGAAGAGACAACAACCGTTACAACTACAGCAGAAACAACTTCTACAACAACTCCAGAACCACAACAAGAAACAAAAGAAGAAACTAGCACTAAGGAAGAAACAAAAGAAGAAAAAGTATCAGAAGCACGCGCAAAGTACCAACAGATTGTATTAGGAGATCCTATGTATGATGGAGAAGGTGGAACATCTTTTGAAGATGTTAAAGCGATTCTTGGAGAACCAGATTCCGTTAGCCAAAATAGCTATGGTGATTCACAATCTCTATTTGCGACATGGCATGATTCCTCTTTGAAAGGGATGGCTAGCTTTACAGTATCCTTTACGAATAATTTAGCAACTAGTAAAGGATATTCCGGATTTAGTTTTGTAAATCATAATGAGAAAGTTACGTTAGATGAGTTTAATGCGATTGTTACAGATGGTTCATTCTCTTATGATCAAGCAATCGCACAGTTTGGTCAACCGGATAGTGAATCCGAATCACTTTTCTATGGTTCATACTCAAATCTTGTGTCTTGGTATAATGCAAACGGTAGCTTTGGAGCTAACTTTGATATTACGTTTAAAGATGGTTACGCAACTGGAAAAGGTTAGTACGGAATGAAATAGTGTTTACTCCATATCCTAAATTGATATGGAGTTTTTCTTTCTAGGCAGTTTTTTTGTACCACTACTTATCTATACTAGGATCATCAATGGAAGGAATAGAAATATGAAAGAAAATGATTTTATAACGATTACAAATATCAAAGAGTATATCGAGATAGGGATGATAAAAATAGGTGAGGTGCTTCACTTAAAAAAAGAACCAGATAATGCATACGATATGGAATCAATTATGGTAGAAAACAAGAATGAAATTCCAATTGGACATGTCGCAAATTCAGTAAGTAGTGTCGCGAAGGGTACACATTCAGCTGGGTATATATATCAAAGTTTTAAGGATTCAATACTTTGTACAGTCAAATTTATTTATCGTGATATGATCATTGCACAGCTGCAAACATCACAAGAAGAGACAAAAAACATGCAAGATTAGCCGCATGTTTTTTTACATTCTACATATTTTATCTAATGATAAGGAATACATACTTGCATGTTTAATATTCATGTTGGTAATATAGTAGTTACAAGAGTTGTGTATTGATGGGGGAGTGAGATATTAGTCTCATCCGGAGGATATATGAATCATAAAATATGGAGCGTACTAGCTGCTGGTGCGTTCATACTAAGTGGTTGTGCCGCTTATTTAAAGCCGGCTGTAAAACCTGGTGTTAAAAACGCAAAAGTAATGGATGGAACATATGAAGGTAATGCACCAGCGTATGCAGTTGATGGTGAAATGAAACTGAGCATTACATTTAAAGATAATAAGATTGTATCTATTGAAACCATGAATGCAGGAAGCACTGCAAGTATCTATAAGGCAATTGAAGAAAAACTATTTCCACGTATTATTGATAGTCAGTCTATTCATGTTGATAATATTACAGGTGCTACGGAATCCAGTATTGCCGTAAAATATATCCTTCAAAACATCATCAACGAAAATGGTGGTAATGCAGATGAGTGGAGGATTGAGATTCCTAAGTCAACGGACGTTGTGAAGAAAGAAGGCTATGATGTCATCGTTATTGGTCTAGGTACATCTGGTATTACATCATATCTAAGTGCTGCTAGTAATGGAGCTACTGTATTTGGTATGGACTCAGCTGCTAAGATCGGTGGTAATGGTGCCATGGCAGCAGGTGCGATGGCTGTAAATCCTACAAGACAAGTTGCACTAAATGACGGAAATCCGTTTGTAAACGAAGAGGAATTAATACAGGACTGGTTGGCCTATACAGAAGGTGATGCGAAGGAAGAAATGATTCGCAAGTTTGTTCAGGAGTCAGGAAAAACATTTGATTGGCTAGAGTCGAATTTTGATTTTCACTTTGGTGAAAAGATGTTTGGTTTCTACCATACAAAGTTATGGCCACTATGGACGACCTATGCAGACAAATCTGGAACAGATAAAGATACTGCATATATAAATTCAATGAATCAAGCAACTGCTTTAAATGAAAAGAATGAGTATATGACAGAGCTAACAGCACAAGAGTTATTAAAAGATACCGATGGCAAAGTCATTGGTGTAAAAGCTGTTTCTTATGATGGCACAACATATGAGATCTATGGAAAATTAGTTATCCTAGCAACTGGTGGATTTATCGGAAATGAAGAGATGTGTCAAAAGTATACAGGAAGTGTATGGCATACTTATGGCATGACCCAGTGTAATGGTGCTGGTATTCAAATGGCGCAAACAGTAGGTGCTACATTAATAAATCCTGATGTAGGAGTTTCAACACATATCGCTCAGGTTTCAAATATGATTCGCGCTGATGATGTTAGTGCAGATGAAAAAGCAATTCTTACATCATTACTACTTGATACTAGTGCTGTTATGGTAGATTCATCTGGAAATCCATTTAATGAAAAAGTAGGAAAGAATCTTGCCTTTAATGCATGGTTAGCCGGGAAGGAATTTTATACTATCTACAGTGCAGAAGAAATCACCAAGATGAAGACGAGTGGAATGTCTACATTCAATAAACCAACATTCTTATCACAAGGTGGTAATTATGAACCAAATACACCAATTCCTAATATTGAAAGTATATTGGCAATCGGAGAAAAATATGACAATGTGATTACCGCTGAGTCAATTTCTGAACTGGGTGATAAATTAGGTATCAAGCTAGCGATATCTGATGTACATGGCAAAACAGATGGAAAATTCTATGCGATTAAAGGTGCTGCATACGTATATTCCACAAGTGGTGGTTTAGATGTGGATACAAACTTCAATGTACTAACAGCAGAGCATAAACCAATTCCAAATGTATACGCGGTTGGGAATGATTCTATGGGTGTATTATTCGCGTCTGGGAAAGCATATGTCACCTATGGTGGTGCAGCACAGGGTTATGCATTAACCTCTGGACGTTTAGCAGGATATTACGCTGCACAAAATACCAAATAAACCAAAGAGCTCTCGAGCTCTTTTTCTATGCTAAGATAGAAGTAATAAAGGGGCTTTTCTATGACACAATGCGATATCAAAGCAATTTTCTTCGATGTAGATGGTACATTAATTTCACATCGCAAACATGCAGTACCAACTTCTACAATTCATGCAATTTCACGTTTGCGTAAACAGGGGATACTGACATTTGTAGCTACTGGTAGACATCCCATTGAATTAAGAAAATTACTACCAGATAACCTAGAGTTTGATGCATATCTTTGTTTAAATGGTATGTATTGTTTTAATAAAAATGAAGTCATTAGTACAAAACCAATTCCTAAAGAGGATATGAAAGGACTACTACAATCATTAGATCAAACACCTTTTCCATGTACATTTATTACACAGGATGAAATGTATATGAATTACGCAAATGATTTAGTTGCACAAGTACAGCGTGATATTAGTTCTGATGTTTCTGAGACAAAAGATGTTTCAAATGTATTACAAGAAGATATCCTTCAAGTAATTCCATATGGATTAGATGAGATGCAGATTAGTGAAGTGCTGAAATATATGCCACACTGCAAAGCAACCTCATGGCACGACCATGCTAGAGATATCATCGTCAAAGAGGGTGGCAAAGATATTGGTATCAAAGAGATATTGCAGTACTACAATTTAGAGCTATCAGAGATTATGGCTTTTGGCGATGGAGACAATGATGTAAAAATGCTAGAGATAGCAGGAGTTTCTGTTGCGATGGGAAATGGAAACGAAAATGTAAAAGCTGTTGTGGATTATATAACTGCTGATATTGATGATGATGGAATTGAAAAAGCTCTTTACCATTATGGTATCTTTCATGAAACACTCATAAATTAGCAATGAATTCTAATTTATAATGAATATGGAAAGAAGGTATGGTATGAAAGAAATTAATTATACAGACCTAGTATTTAATCCAACAAATATGCTCGCAAACGAGTGGATGATAGTATGTGCTGGTAATCAAGATACTGGATACAATGGTATGACAGTTTCTTGGGGACATTTTGGTTCAATATGGGGATACGAGGGAAAACATAATCTACCAACGATACTTGTATATGTTCGTCCATCTCGCTATACACTTAACTTTATGGAGAAAGAAGAATACTTTACAGTCAATCTTTTACCACAATCTCAAAAGAGAGCTTTGGCAATATTTGGATCTAAATCAGGTCGTGATATTGATAAATTTAAAGAAGCAAATTTAACACCAGGATTTACGGACAATACAACTTATATCAAAGAGTCTAAGTATGCATTTGTATGCAAGAAGTTATATACAGGTGATTTAAAAGAAGAAGGATTCAATGTTCCTGCAATTGTAGAAGATTGTTATCCGAATAAAGATTTCCATCGTTTCTTCGTTGGTGAAATTGTAAAGGTATTACAGTCTGAAGATGGTGAGTAATGAGACTAGTAATATATAGCCTATCAGTTGTATTAGTGATTGTTGTTAGTGTCTGGTTAGTTTATTATGCAAGACATAAACATGATCCAATGGGCAATCGCCTTGATGCGGAAAAGACGTATATGCTTGTGGGTTGTGGCATTGGCAGTGTGATTGGTATTATTTGTGGTATCTATATCATTAATTCGGTTACTTTAGGTATTGGACTAGGAATGTTAATAGGTATGATGATAGGTATTACAGTACCAAAAATAAAGAAGAAGGAGAGAACATGGCAGCAGAAATAAAAAAGGAAGTTTCATTTGATGTATTTGGACAATTGGATTTTCGTGCAGGTACAATCTTAAAAGTGGAAGATGTAGAAAAATCTACAAAGCTAACGAAGTTAACAGTTGATCTTGGCGAGGAAGAACCTCGTACAATCGTATGTAGTCTTCGTGAAGTACGTGAAGACTACAAGACAGTTGAAGGAAAGCAGGCACTATTCCTAGTGAATCTTGCACCAAGAAAAATCATGGGAATGGAATCCCATGGTATGTTAGTGACACTTGGTTACGATGATGGTATTGCGGATACATTATTGTTCCCAGAACATCCATTACCAAATGGCACAAGAGCATCTTAAACAAATAGATAGTGAATACCGGTGTATACCTGATATGCATCGGTATTTTTATGAAGAAAAAGTAGAGATAATCGCTTTAGTTGTATTCAAATGAGGCTATGATATAATTTGCTTGTTAGTATAGACTAACTTATATAATCTATTTGTATGTAATTTGCATGTTTTAAAATGTGAAAAGTATGCTGTGAACACATTAGTGGTATGTTTATAACATTCGCGTTACAATTGGAAAATAGTGAAGAGAATCAATTTAAATGATTCTACTTACATAAGCAAGATTACACAGATAGTGTGATTGATATTTATTGGCATAGGGAGAGAATATGAAAAATATCGCAAAGAAATTATTTGCTACTGTCTTATCTGTAGCACTTTTGGCAGGATGTGCGCCAACAACAAAGAAAGAGTCCTCAGCACCAGTTGAAACTCCAAAGGTGGTTGAACCAGTTGATGTAAATGTAGCGGCTTTAAAGGGTCCTACATCTATGGGTATGGTTCAAATGATGAAGGAAAGTGATGAAGGTAAGATTACTTCAAACAATTATAAGTTTGAAATCTTATCTGCAGTTGATGAAGTAACTCCAAAGATTGTAAAGGGAGAAGTGGATATTGCGGCTGTTCCAGCAAATCTTTCTTCCGTACTTTATAACAAGATGGAAAAGAACTTACAGGTATTAGCGATTAATACATTAGGTGTTCTATATATCTGCGAAACAGGGGATTCTATCCATTCAGTAGCAGACTTAAAGGGTAAGACAATTTACGCTAGTGGTAAGGGTGCAACTCCAGAGTATGTACTCAACTACATTTTAGAAAAGAACGGCCTTCAGGTTGGTACAGATGTTACGATTGAGTGGAAGAGTGAGCATGCAGAATGTGTTCAGGCTTTAGCACAAGATCCTAATGCTATCGCAATGTTACCACAGCCATTTGTAACTGCTGCTGCAGCTAAGAATGATAAGATTCACTCGGCATTAGACTTAACAAAAGAATGGGACGCAATTCAAGCAAACGAAAAGAATAAGAGTTCATTAATTACAGGTGTTGTAGTGGCTCGCAAGGATTTCGTAGAAGCACACCCAGAAGCTGTCATGGACTTCTTAGAGAAGTATAAAGCATCTATTAAGTATGTGAATGAAAATAACGATGAAGCAGCGACAATGATTGAATCCTATGATATCATTGCGGCAGCAGTCGCTAAAAAAGCATTACCATTCTGCAACATTACATATATCGATGGTAAGGATATGAAAGAAAAACTATCAGGTTACCTCAATGTATTAAATGAGCAGAATCCTAAGTCTGTCGGTGGCAGCTTACCGGAAGATGATTTCTATTATGGAGCTAACTAAATCAAAGATTAAAATTTGGACAATACTGTTTTGGCTACTCGTATGGCAAGCCGTCAGTATGATATTAAATCAGGAGATACTACTGGTATCTCCTTTTACCGTTGTTCTTCGCTTGATAGAATTACTAAAGACAATAGACTTCTATCAATCGATACTACGTTCTTTATTGAATATTAGTTTTGGTTTTCTCATTGCGATGGTCGTAGGAATTTTAATGGCTGTATTTGCCGCAAAGCATAACTGGTTTAAACAGTTACTAGCACCACTTATCTTTACTGTTAAATCTATTCCTGTCGCTTCGTTTATTATACTTGTGCTGATTTGGGTGCGCTCTGCACAATTATCTATTGTGATTTCCTTCTTGATGGTCTTTCCAATTTTCTATGAGAATGTACGAAAGGGTATTGAGATGTGTGATCAACAATTATTAGAGATGGCTGATGTATTTGAACTATCTACTTTTACTCGTATTCGTTATATTTATACATCTAGCGTTCTGCCATACTTCCAGAGTGCGTGTTCACTAGCTTTAGGTCTTGCATGGAAATCGGGAATTGCGGCAGAAGTCATTGGCCTACCAAAGTTTTCGATTGGAGAACATCTGCAACAAGCGAAAGTATATTTTGATACAGCTGATTTATTCGCGTGGACACTAGTGATTATTCTCTTAAGTACTGTATTAGAAAAAATAGTGATGGCTTTGATACGTATGATTATCAAGTATATAGAAACGGAGTGTCTATAATGGATACAATTCAATTACATGATATTTCTAAAACATTTGATCAACATCCAGTTTTTGTAAGTTGGAATCATAACTTTGCAACTGGTATGGTACATGTACTTAAAGGTCAATCTGGTTGTGGTAAGACAACGTTGTTGAGAATGTTGATGGGCTTGGAAACACCTGATTCTGGCACAATAACTCCACTACAAAATTATCGTAAAGCAGCTGTATTTCAAGAAGATAGACTCTGTGAAAACTTAAGTGCCATGCAAAATGTTTTGATGGTCGTTCATAATCAATCTAAGAATGATTTATTAAATCAGTTAAAAGAAGATTTTAAGCAAGTTGGTTTAGATGACATGTACCAAAAGGTATCTACATTATCTGGTGGTATGAAACGCAGAGTCGCAATTCTACGTGCAATGTACGCAAATGCAGATATCTTATTCTTTGATGAACCTCTCAAAGGATTAGATGATACTACAAAAGAAAAAGTCATGCTGTTCATCAAAGAACGAATCAAAAATAAGACAGTCTTTTGGGTAACGCATGACGCAGATGAATATACTGTTTTTGATAAATATCAGCTACATGAATTATAATGAATGTAGCTTTTTATATAAGGACTAAAAACATGTTTAATCAGAAACCGATTTATATAAAGGTATACGCAAATGATTGTAAAGATGCACTACTATTTCAAAGTAGAGATATATCTATAAAACCAAACGATATTGTAATGATTCCTTTGCATGGAAATGAAGTGCCTGCAATGGTTGTACAAGTTTCTCGTAAGATAAAGAAAACAAATATTAATCCAGAGTTTATCTTACGTAAAGCAGGTTTCTTTGAAAAAAATAAATTATCCAAGGATGTTTACAATCGCGTGAAGAACGACGAACTTGCTTGGATTGATGAGATTGAACATTGGGATGCGATGGAATAGGGATGAGACTATATGAAGACAGAGATTAATAAAATTATCGATGCGCAACAAGATGAGATGATTGCATTCGGCAAGGAGTTGTTTTTGCATCCAGAACTTGGTTATAAAGAATTTGAAACAAAGAAGCTTGTTCAAAAAGAACTTGAAAAGTACGGTATTAACGTAGAGACAGAATACTTTGAGACAGGATTCCAAGTTACTATCGGACAGGGAAAACCTCATATTGGGCTGATTGCGGAATTGGATGCGATTCCTGTAGAAGGCCATCCATGCTCAAATCCAAAGGATCACGCAGCACATGCATGCGGACATAGTACACAAGTCGCAATCATGGTAAATGCAATTATTGCATTAAAGAAATCTGGTTTATTAGAACAGAAAGGAAAAGTAACATTGTTCTTTACACCGGCAGAGGAATATACAGATTTAGACTATCGTCGTAAACTTATCCAAGATGGAAAGATTCGATTCATCGGTGGAAAGATGAACATGCTAGAAGCCGGTGTATTTGGAGATTGTGACTGTATCATACACTTACATGCGATGGGCTCTGAATATGCATATGGTTATGGCTCCTCTCTAGCAGGATTTAAATATAAGAAAATTATCTTCAAAGGAAAGGCATCACATGCAGGAGTACTTCCACATCTAGGTATCAATGCGCTCAATGAATTTACACTATTCAATACAGCTTTAGGAATGTTGCGTGAAACCTTTGAAGAAAAGGATATGGTACGAGTACATGGTATTCTTACAAAGGGTGGAGATACAATTAATAGCGTGCCGTCAGAAGTAATCTATGAATGTTACATTCGTACCTTAAATCAAGATAAATTATTAGAAATTGATCACGAGATTACCTCGATGGCACAACACTGCGCTGCTGCATTAGGTGGAACAGTGGAATTTGCGGATATGATAGGATATCTACCATTTACACCAAACCCAGTACTCAGCGAAGTTGCACATCAGAATATTTTGGATTACACAACAGAAGATAAAATCATTGCAAATGAAAGAAGTATTGCCGGTGGAGATGTAGGTGATGTATCCTGTTTCTATCCAATGATTCAATTTGGATACAATGGTTTTAGCGGTGCAATCCATGGTGTAGATTTTAAGATTGAAGATACATATAAAGCATTCGTAGAACCAGCAAAAATTGTATGTGGATGTATCGTTGATTTATTAGAGAAACCAGAGTTAATCGAACAAATCAAAGCTTCACATCACAGTATGGATAAAGAAGTGTATAAAGCATATTTACAAGGAAAATAAATTGAAGAACTGCTATCAAAAAGATAGCAATTCTTTTTTAAATTTGTTTGACTATTGGTCAAAAATAGATATGATTAAATTGTAAGTGATAAAAGTGGGGGGGAATTCAAATGACAGATACAGAAAAGAATGCAAGCATGGTTTGTCCTAAATGTGGTGCGAACTTGAAGATAGAGGCATATAACGATAATTATGATCAAATCGTATGTCCTTATTGTGATTATAAGAGAATTGAACCAAAGAGAAAGTCTACTGCAGAGCAGATGGATCATGAAGAAAAGATTGTTTATGCAAAAGAAAAAGGATACTTACGTGCAAACGATGAAATTGAAGAAGTTAAGAAAGCACGTACACGTAAGAGAATCGGAATTTCGATTAGTATATTATTATTTGCGGTGATTATTTTTAATTTTGTTGAAAAGATGAATCGTCCAAAGGTTGACCCGTTTTCTAACGTAACCATTGAATGTTCTGGTATCGATGGTAAAGGAAAATGTCAAATGAAATTAGGAGATACCAAAGATGATAAAGGGGAACTTATCAATACAGCTAAAATTAAATATCAAATTTCTAAAACTGATGAATTATCAAATGATGATACATTTACAGTGACAGCAGAAAGTGATACATATCAACTGACAGAAAAATCAAAGATATACACAGTTAGTGGTCTAGATGAATACCTTAAAAATGTAGATGAACTCAGCCAAGACAATATTGATTTACTGGTTTCAGAAGCTATAGCAAAACAACCTGACGCTACTAAGAATGGATCTGGCGCTACTTTTAATTCAGTAACAGCCAAGAAACTGATCGTGATGTCTGGAAACCAAACTAGCACAGTGTACGTAATCTCTGAGATTAACTACACATTGGATGATGGTACAAACGTTACATATTATCTTTCTGCGTACTTCAAAGATGTAGTGCTAAGAAAGAATAGTAATGGTGAATATTCTCTTGCACATGGAGAATCGATGCATGCTGGTAATCTGATTAATCTAATTGCTAGTAGATTCATTTATGGTTATGCAAGTCAAGAGGCAGCTGAAGCAGCAGCTAGAACAACGCAAACACCAGATGCAGATTATTCTGCACTAGATTTACACTAAAATTAAAGATATCAATTTCATGCATACATGTTAATTGATATCTTTTTATATTATGGCAATATATTTGTTATAATAGGTTAAAGAGGTTTATTAATATGTCATATTTCTTTCGCTATGAACCGGATGGGGTTCATAACATGCCTATATTGATTATTCGTATTGTGTTTGTGGCAATTTTACTGTTTGCGTATACGCAAAAGAATAACAAAAAGTTATTGCGGATTTCTTTAATACTTGGTTTAGTATTACAGTTTACTTTATTTCTATGGTATTTAGGAAACCCAATGTTATTTACCAAAGAAGGATTACCACTGTATCATTGTCGATTATCCGCAATCATGCTTGCAGTATCATATTTATTGAAGAAAGAGAAGCTAATGAGATACTTTTCATGGCTCGGTCTTCTAGGTGCAATCATTGCATTCTCTTTTCCAGATCCTTCTCCATTTTTATGGCCACATATTACAAACATTACTTATATCTTTAGTCATATATTATTGGGTGTATCGGCAGTTATTATTTTAAGGAAAGAGGAAACTGTATTAAGTTATAAAGATATTTTCTTGTATACAATTTTGATGAATCTTGCGATTTCATTTGTAAATCATTTTATGGGAAGTAACTATAGTTATTTAAGAGTTTTGCCAAAAATGTTTCCATTTGATTTTACGCCAATACAGCTATTCTTTATACTTTCTGTGCTAATTAGTGTAATTATAATCGTTACAGAAAAGACATATCTGTATATTCATCACTTAAATCATAAAAATGTTGAGGAAGACATCATTATTTAATGGTAAAATAAAAAAGTATCACAGTTTACAGAGGGAGATTTTATGGAAGATATCAAACAAGGATTTAGGAAGTACTTTAAACAAGGAAACCAGGCAATTATTCTGTCATTAATTGCTTGCATTATTGGTATTGGATTAATGACATTGCCAAGAGTAATGCCAAAGTTATTGGCAAATAAGAATAGTGCCGTTATGTTTAACGCTGATAACAGCAAGCAAAATGGTAAGTATACTTATATCGATATTATCGCGATTGACGATTATAGTGCGTATCAAGGTTCTGATTATTACTATGTAGCAGTTGATACTGACCGTTTATTAAATGTAGTTAAAATTGACCAGAGTATCTACAATCAGATGAAAGAACAACAAGCATACTGGTCAACACGTGGTGATGATAAAACTGGGGAGTTGGCTCCAAAGCCATATCGTTTATATGGTGTACAAAAGTTCTTGGCAGATGAATATGTAAATGCTATTGGAAATTCTTATCAAAAGACTACGGAAGAGATGCGTAAGTATATAGGTACTTATTACTTCTCTAACGGTGTTGAATATAATAAGGATCTTGTTAAAACTCTATTCTTAGTGGGTATTGTAGTTGTACTTGCCGGTGCAGTTTGCGCATATGACTTCAATAAGAAAAATAAGAATGTTGAAAAGACAATTGCATACCTCGAGAGCACAGGAAGACTCTATGAAGCTTGGAATGAACTACAGACATACTTACAAGTAAATAAAGATGCAAACTGTCTTCTTCTAGATAACTACGTTATCTCTAAGTCAGAGGGTATGATGAGACCTTATGAAGATATTCTTTGGGCATATCGTTATGTAATGAGAAGAAACTTCGTTGTAGTAAATCAGTATGCATTATGTCGCTTAGTAGATGGTGGTAAGATGCAATTAACTCCTGCAGGCTTCTTAAAGAAGGAAGCGATTGAAGAAATCTTAGATACAATTGCGATGAAGAATCCTTCTGTTATGCTAGGTTATACAAACGAAAACCAACGTGCATATAAGGAGATGACAAGACGCTAAAGAAGATATGTTCTTACAGTAATGTAGGAACATATTTTTTGTTTTATGAAGGGAGAATTCACGAATTTAGGTATGCTATAATAGTAGCCAAATGAGAGGGGGATTCAATGATTAAAGAGCGTCAATTCTATCAACATTTAGTAGCGATGATGATACCTCTTGTGATTCAGGAGATTATAAATTTCTGTGTGCAGATGTTAGATACAGTCATGGTTGGCTCATTAGGAGATGCGGCAGTATCAGCAGTCACCTTGGCAGGGCAACCATACTTTATCTTTAATGTCTTTGCGTTTGGTTTGACTTCTGCAGGGGCGGTTATGATTTCTCAATATTGGGGACAGAAGAATATCGAAAAGATTAAACATATCATGAGTGTTATGTTATGGTCAGTTATCGTCGTATCTGTACTATATATGGGAGCTTGTTGGTTATTTCCACGACAAATCATTCATATATTTGCAAGTGATGAAAAGTTGGTAGAACTTGGTGTATCCTATCTTCAAGTAGTCGTTGTTTCATATCTATTGAATGGATTATCCATGTGGTACTTCTCATCATTATCCGCAAAAGAAAATGTTAAAATCAGTGCAGTTGTATATACAGGATCTTTCTTTGTTAATCTAATCTGTAATTATCTTTTGATTTATGGAAACTTTGGTTTTCCAAAGTTAGGTGTTGTTGGTGCCGCAATCGGTACGATTGTCGCAAGAGCGTTCCAGTTAGTATGTGCAAGTATTTATGCACGCTATCATGAGAAGGATATTCGATTTGGTTTACGTGATATCTTTGACTTTGATAAAACTATGATTCCTACATATTTCCATTTAAGTCTTCCTGTCATTGGGGACGATTTGATTTGGAGTTTGGCAGTATCTACACAGCTAGCTATCATCGGCAGAATGAGTAGTGATTATGTCGCAGCCGCATCAATTGCCAGTGTAGCTCAACAATTTGTAATGATTCTTGTCTATTCCATGGCAAAAAGTGCTACGATTACAACAGGAAAAGCAGTTGGACAAGGTGATTATGAGCGCGTAAAACAAATCGGTAGAACCTTTTTGGTGTTATCTGCGTTTGTAGGCATCCTTGCGTGTGGAGTTGTACTTTCCATACGTACACCAGTATTATCTCTATACCCAAATGTAACAGTTGAGACAAAGAATCTTGCATATCAGTTTATGACTGTGATTGCGGGGATTATGTTATTTACAGGGATTGAAAATACGGCGATTGTAGGTATCTTACGCGGTGCAGGGGATATGCATTATGCATTCCGTGTTGATGCGGGTTGTATGTGGTTTATTGGTCTACCAATGGGAATACTTGCGGCCTTTGTTTGGAAGTTACCTGTAACATATGTATACTTCTTCTTACGTTTTGACGTTATTTTTAAAATTATTTTATGTATTCGTCGAATTTTAAAGGGTGAGTATATTAAAGACTTTACGCGTAAAGCTGCGTCCTAGGAGGTAGTTATGTATTACGGAAATATCAAAGAATATGACATTGCGGATGGTCCGGGGGTGCGTGTATCACTCTTTGTATCGGGTTGTACAAATCGTTGTAAAGGTTGTTTTCAACCACAGACTTGGAGTTTCTGCTATGGACAGCTATATACCGAAGAAGTAGAAAATCATATCTTAGAGGCACTGGGCAAAGAGTATATCCAAGGATTAACACTTCTTGGTGGAGAACCATTTGAACCAGAAAATCAGATAGAGCTTGTAAAACTACTTCGTAAGGTAAAAGAACGCTATCCAGAAAAAGATTTATGGAGTTATACAGGATTTATTTATGAGAAAGATCTTTTAAAGGGTGGAAGAAGACACACTGAAGTGACTGATGAAATGTTGGACTTATTAGATGTTTTGATTGATGGACCATTTATGTGGCAGAAGAAGAATCTTCGTCTGATGTATCGTGGTTCAGAAAACCAACGTGTTATTGATCTTAAGAAAACCCGCAAAGAGGGGAAGGTTGTATTACTAATTGAATGAGAGTGGAAAAAGAATTCCATTCTCTTTTTTACATGGTATAGTAATGATTGCATGGCCGTAAAAGATTGGATATATTCGACATGCATGTACTAAAATGTTGTATTTGGAAATAAAATATAAAAGGATTTTATCTAGATGATGTAGATAAAATAGCAGTATTCTTTGATGGTTATCTATACTCAAGAATACAGCGCATCTTTCAATGGACAACGAAATATCGCATTCTGAAGAAAGAGGAGTAGATTATGAAGAATAAGAACATCTTAGGACATTTACAGATTGTTATGTCCTCATCACTATTTGGCTTAATGCCTTTGATTACAAAGATGGCATATAGCTATGGCGCAACACCGATTACTGTTGCGTTCTGTCGTTGTTTCTACGCGACAATCATTCTTGCGGTAATATTACCGTTTATGAGGAAGAATATCTTTTCGATTGAACGTAAACAAATCGTACCAATGTTAAAGATTGCGATTCCATTTGGATTAATTCCAGTTGCGTTATTTATTGCCTATACATACTTAGATTCAGGTATGGCAACGATTTTATTCTATACACATCCTATCTTTGTCATGGTGTTATCTATCTTGATGTATCATACATTTCCTTCTAAGAAACAAATCCTATGTATGATTTTATGTTTAGCAGGTATTGTTCTATTAAACGCAATTCAAGGTGAAATTAAAGTGGTTGGTATTGCAGTCGCAATTCTTGCAGGATTTATCTATAGCGTATATGTAATTGCTTGTGATCAAAAGGGAATTGATGAAATCGATCCAACTGTACTATCCTTCTGGATTAATTTATTTGCGTCCATTGCGGTAGGTATTATTGGCATCACTAGTGGTCAGCTGATGATTGTTACAGAACCGATGGGACAGGTATCTATGTTTATACTTGCATTAGTAGTGTCTGTTATTGCGGTATTACTATTCCAACATGGTGTATTAATTACAGGTGGTCTAAAGGCTTCGCTACTTAGTACATTTGAACCACTCACAAGTTTATTCATTGGTGTGATTGTATTCCATGAGTTATTAACAGTACGTCAATGGATTGGAATTATATTCGTTCTTGTATCTGTTATTCTACTTGTCATACCAGTTGGAGCGAAAAAAGAAAGTTAAATTTGTAGGGAGATACACATCTTGTATTTCCTTTTTATAATGGTTTCGAATCGAATAATATCAGTTGACGAGCAAAACGAAAAGTATTATATTTAACTTAGTTAGTTTAGTGTAACTAACTACTGAAAATTATGCCAGAAGAACTCATTGTAGAACATTGTGCACCGACATTAGCCGGTGTCAAAACTGGGAACCTTTTTAACTGTGGTTATTCTTGTAAAGAACAGTTAATGAAACAGATTGCAGAAATCAATCATCGTTTCAGAAATTGTGATCTTAGAATGACTGTCCTCAGTTATCCAAAGGATCGAGCACTTATCTATCTATATCGACCAACTTGGTTGAAGATGGATTTATCTAAAGAAGATGTTGTTTCGATTCTAAAGGAAAGAGGGTATCCAATTGATGATATGTCTGCATGTATTGATGTGTTAAGTCAACGTATTCAAGCATCTCATCAACGTGCTTTCCCACATGAAATTGGATGTTTCTTGGGGTATCCTGCAGAAGATGTTCGAGGTTTTATTGAGGATAGTAAACCTTGTAAACTTGTCGGAACTTGGAAAGTTTATGGCAATGAGGAGATGGCAAAACATCTATTCCAAATATATGAGAAATGTACATATGCATATTTGGAACATTTCGAAAAAGGAATGTCTTTAGAGCAGTTAGTTAGATTTGTCTAAATTAAAGGAGGAAAAAATCATGAGTAAAGTAGCAGTTGTGTACACAAGTACAACAGGTAACACAGAAAAGATGGCAGAGGCTGTCGCTGAAGGCGCAAAGAGCAAGGGAGCAGAAGTTGTTGTTTTAACAGCAGATGCATTCTCAGCTGGTGAAGTAGCTAACTACGATGCAATCGCATTCGGTAGCCCAGCTATGGGTGTTGAACAGCTTGAAGAGAGCGTGTTTGAACCAATGTTCGCTGACGTTGAAGGTAGCCTAGCTGGTAAGAAGGTTGGTCTATTCGGCTCCTATGGTTGGGGTGATGGCGAATGGATGCGTACATGGCAGGATCGTGTAGCAGCAGATGGAGCTGTTTTAGTACAAGATGGTGTTATGGCAAACTATGAACCTGATGATGGTGCATTAGCACAGTGCAAAGTATTAGGTGAAGCATTAGCTTAATCAAAGATATGAAATAATAAAACTGTCACTTTCTAGGAAGTGGCAGTTTTTTTGTTTAGTTTGCGATACCATGATGAGCAGTATAACTACCTGCTGTTAATGATGAGAAGTGGTAACCATTCTGTAGACCCCAGACGATAATGCGTTCAACTGCATCCACTGAGAAACCTTTTGTATCGTGTTGTAATACAACAGAAGGACGATTATTCGCTGAAGCGTTTTGAACTTGAGTGATTACATTTTCATAGACTTCATCTGGTGTGGAAGCTCCACCTGCATCACCACTGGATACATTCCAGTCAAAGTAAGTGTAGCCCTTTAAAGCAGCCTGTCTTACTAGGGCTGTCATTATACCTGCAGTATAATTACGGCTAACGGTATTAGAGGAACCACCAGGGAAACGGAACAGATTTGCGTAGGTTCCTGTCTGTTGGTAGATGATATTGTTCATTGCGTTAAAGTCATTCCAGAATGCATCAGTACTAGAATACACATTTGAATAGTCATGCGTGTAGGAATGTTCCGCAACAACGTGACCTGCTTGTGCTTCCTTTTGAATCATATAGATATAATCAGGTTGTAAAGCAGTTACGAAGAAGGTTGCTGGAATATTGTACTTAGCTAGTACATCTAATAGACGTTGTGTATGTGCACTTGGTCCATCATCAAATGTTAAATAAATTGTTTTATTGTCTTCTGCTTGAATCTGATTTGGCGGAAGATTTTGTACGTGTACTACACGCTGTACAGTTGTTTCGTTGTTATGGGAATCCTTGCATGTATATGTAAGTGTATAATCACCAGGAGTGTAAACATCGACACTACCATTAACGACTGTATTTGCAGTAATATCTCCATCTAAATCATCGATTGCAGTATAAGAATCCACAAATTCATTTCCACGAACCCAGGTCACATCATTACCACCAACGAGTGTAATTTCAGGTCCTTTACGATCATCGTAGATAATCTTGCGCTCTTTAATAGCTTTATTGCCATGAGAGTCGATAACTTTATACGTTACAACACCATCTTTTTCTTCACGAATAACTTTATCTGTTAAATCACCATCGTAATTATCCATTGCAGTATAACCTTCTTCCTCATATGGATGATTGAAGAGGGTATAACCATCTGGATTTGATGTGAGTGTAATTTTTGGTGGTGTTGTATCTTGTACAACAACTGTACGCTCTTGTGTAGCTTTTAAACCATCTTTTTCAGCACTATACTCAATTTTATAAGAACCTAATTTACTTGTATCAACAGTACCTTTGCTTTCTACTTCTAACTTTTCACGTAAGAAGGTAAGAATTGTACCTTGTTTATAGGCTACTGCACCTTGGTCTTTATAGTTTGATTTATACTCAACAAGTGTTGTTTGATCGCCGTTTATTTCTATTACAACTTCCCATTTATTTAGTAATACTACAAGACTTGCACTAAATAAAAATAAGACAGTCACGAACATCAAAAACTTTGTTAAGGGTTTTTTGATTGTTTTTCTGTTCATAAAAATACCTCTTTATTTATTTTACCATTAATCATGGTAAAAAGAAAAAAACCACCAGTTTTATTACTGGTGGTAGATTAAGATTTTATTTACTGAATAAATCCTTAGCCTTGTCGATTAAGCCTTCACCAGCTGTCTTAGCTGCGTTAGCTACATTCTGTAAATTATCAAGAAGGCCCTTAACGATGTCGTTCTTCTTAACTTCAGCAGCGATACGGTCAAAGTCTTCCTTTGTTAACTTTCCATCATCGCCTAAGATACCCTTTAATACTTCGTTGTTTGCAGCGAAAGCCTTTAACTTTTCTGGGCTCTTTTTTAATTCTTCAACTACCTTTGTTGCTAGTTCTTGTACATTAATATCTGACATTTTATTTTCTCCTTTAAGGTTGAAGATATCATAATGGAAATAAATCTTGTATACAAGCGAAACTATTCTGATTCCGTAAAATCTTTTGTGGATGTTATTGGGAAACGTATTTCATCCGCATAGAGAAAACTTTCAATACGGGAAGTATATTGCTGGATTGTTTCTAATATTCTAGGCATTTGATCATCTGCGTTATCTGGTTGAATACGATCAACAATAGAAACTTCAATCATACCAAAAGCAGGATTATGCAAATACTTATCATGCCATTCTGAATCTGCTAGAAGTACATTGTATGCATGTTTTACTTTTTCATTTTGTGATACAAGCCAAAGTTCAATGCCAAGAGTATGATGATCTAATGCGATGATAAACTTTAGATAGCGGTCATATAAAAACGCATCATGAATAGAGAAGTAACTGTAATCCATAAACCCAGGTGTAATTTCACTGACAGTGAACATAGAAGGGATAGAATTATGTAACTTTGTAAAATAGTTCATGATTTCGATATATGCGACTTGTAAATCACCTTGATTTACTACTTTTTGATAGGTATCAAGATAATAGTTCATATCTTTTGGCATAGCATCAACCTCCACATAATCAGATTATACTTCATATAACTTTAAGATTATATGGTTTTATCATACCTCATCATTCATATATAATAAAGAACGGAGGTTCATTCTATGAATTTTGATAAATTAAAAAATAACAGCCGTAATATTCTAAAATCAATTGGACTCATTATCCTTGCGTTAGCTATCTATAACGTAGTTTCAGATATTGTAGTAGGGTTTGGATATAGTTTCTTTACAGAGGAACAAATTGAAGCACTTAGCAACTATTTCTTTGATACAGTTATCTGCGTGGTTACATGTATCTTACTATTCTTTGTGTTCTATTTTACTTCTAGAAAGAAGACAGGTCTTGTACTAGCAGATACTAAAATGCCTAAGTGGTTGATTGTTCCATTTGCAATCATTATTACACTTGGTATGGGTTTAGTTAGTTCACTTTGGCTAGACTTTGCATATACACAACTTGCAAATGTACCATTTGTTGCACAGAGTGTTGAAAGCTTTGACTCTGCTTGGTCAACGATAGGTGAAGACCCATATATCTGGGTATGCTTATCTGTTGTTATCTTTGGGCCAATCGCAGAGGAACTCTTATTCCGTGGGATTATCCATAACTCCATTAAGAAGGTATGTAACCCATATGTAGCGATTGTATTATCTGGATTGATGTTCGGTATTTGGCATGGAGAATTTGTACAGAGTGTTTATACAACATTCTTTGGTATTGCATTAGCAGTGGTATATGAATACAGTGGTTCTCTGTGGGTACCAATCGGTATGCATATCTTGAACAACTTTACATCTACATTACCATCAGCACTTGATACAACTTCTACATACTTACTTATCACACGTATAGAAGAAATTAGTTTACTACCTACAATACTATTACTCATCTATATGATTTATGCTATCCATAAAAAGGAGAAAGAAAACCATGAAATTAATTCTGTATCATGCTAATGCAATGATGAAAGAAATTGCTGAAAACTGGGCAAAAGAAAATCAGATTGAAGTAACAGTATTATCAGAATTATTGACTGCAGAAAGTGTAAAACTTGCGAAGGGATATGATGGTATCATCAACTCGCAAGCTGCAGGTACTATCGATAAAGAGATCTATAGTACCTTACGCGAGTATGGTATTCGCCAGATTGCGTTAGTGAGTGCAGGATATGAATTATATGATTTAAAACTCGCAACAGAAAATAACTTAGTGATTACAAATGTTCCTAGTTACTCACCAGAATCGATTGCAGAATATACAGTATTAACTGGTTTGAATCTTGTTCGCAATAACAATACCATCATTGCTAACGTCGCAAAAAACGACTTCCGTTGGCAACCATCCATCTGTGGAAGAGTAATGGGAGATATGAAAGTAGCGATTATTGGAACAGGTAGAATTGGGCAAATTACAGCGAAATTATTCCATGGGTTCGGATGTGAACTTGTTGGATTTGATCTATATCAGAATGAAGGAATTAAGAGTATCCTAACATATAAAGACTCGATTGAAGAAGCAGTTAAGGATGCAGATATCGTTTCCATTCATATGCCAGCAACCGCAGATAATCGTCATTGCTTTGACTATGAGATGTTTCAGAAGTTTAAGCCTGGTGCTATCTTATTAAACATGGCAAGAGGCTCTATTGTTGATACAGAAGGGCTACTAAAGGCTTTGGATGAAGGTATTCTATCTGGTGCAGGTATTGATACTTACGAGTATGAAATGCCATATATCCAAAAGGATTATCAAGATAAGCTAATCGAAGATGAGGTATTTGCACGGCTTGTACATCACCCACGTGTGATGTATTCACCACATATCGCATACTTTACAGATGAAGCAATTAAGAACCTTGTAGAAGGTGCATTAAACGCTGCTGTTGAAGTGATTACAACAGGTACATCTAAATCTAGAGTAAACTAGGCATATGCTTTGTATTTTTAGTTAGTTATGGCTATCATAAAAGTGCGAGGTAAAAGAAAATGAAAAAATTATTGATTCTTGCTTTATCATTGTTCTTGGCTGGCTGTATGGTTACTAAGACAAGTGAAACATCAGGTAGCTACAAAACAATCTCATCAACAGAAGCTCAACAAATGATCGAAGACAATAAGGATGCTCTCATCCTTGATGTTCGAACAGCTGCTGAGTATGAAAGTGGACATATCCCTAATGCAGTAAATCTTTCTAATGAAGATATTCAAGCAGGTAAGGTAGATAGTTTAAAGGATAAGTCACAACTCATTATGGTATATTGCCGTAGTGGTAACCGTAGCCGTCAAGCAGCACAGAAACTAGCTGAACTTGGCTATACAAATGTTGTAGACTTTGGTGGTATCCAAAGTTGGCAAGGAGAAATTGAAAAGTAAAAACTGGTCAATCGACCAGTTTTCTTTATGATAAATGCTCAGTTTTAGAGATTTCCTTTTCGTGTTGTAAAGCAAACCAGAGTTTTGTGCCATCACCGATTTCATCTGCTTCTAAGCGTATTGGTGTAAAGTTTAACTTCTCCATGATACTTACATTTACTAGACGACGAGGTTCATCAACCTCGAAAGAATAGTAATAGGGTTCTGGCCTTGTATCAGGTCCATACTGTGCAATATCAGGATCTAATGCAATGGCGGTATATAAATCTGTATTTTCATAGGAATAACGTAATGCATGTTCCTTAATCATCTGGACCATGTTACGGAATATTAATTGTCTACGATAAGCTGTGGTTACATATGCATTTGTAATTAGTAAGGCTTCTCCTGAAACTAGTAGGGAGGAGCTTTCTTTATTTGGTGGATAAGCAATCTTAGGGAAGTAATTACCACAGAGACAATAATGTTCAAGATAAGTCCAATCAGATTCATCTGCACAGAAGTTAAATACTTTCTCATTGGTTAATAGTGTATCCATGGATGCATGTAATCCCGAGATATCCGCGATAATCGTGTCATCCTCATATACAAGTATTGTGATACGTTCTAATACATTACTATCAATCTCACAAACATGCTTAATCTCTTTTCCATTTGATGACATTATTGGTAAGGCAAATAAGCAGTATACATACTTACCGATAGTTGTAACAGCATAATAGTCAGGATGAATATCATACCAACTTAAAAGAGTATCCGTATCATCAGGTAAATATTTCTCTAATCGATTGAATGCTTTTGTTAAGTATGTTAGTGATAGTTTATTCATGTATGCATTGTAACATTATTATCTATATTTGTATGGAGAGTACTGAATTTATAAGTATAAAGATAGTAAGTAGTCATAAAAATATTGACACCAAATATGACACCAAATATACTATGGAGGAAGATGAATGTCTAAATGGGATAAACTTTTAAATAGGATTTTATCTTTATCTAAAGATATGCGTTTTCAGGAGTTGAAAAAGGTATTGGAGTACTATGGATATCAAATGACAGCACCTTCAAGTGGTAGCAGTCATTATACTTTTCGTAAATCAGGTAAAAATCCTATTACAATTCCAAAACATGAACCTATTAAAAAAATATATGTTGAAATGGTTCGAAAGATAGTAGAGGAGGGTCTTAATGAATACAATTGAGTATTACCTACAATGTCCATATCGTTTAGAGATTATTCCTGATGTAGATGAAGGTGGATATGTCGCAAGCTATCCTGAACTAAATGGATGTATTACAGTTGGTAAAACGTTAGATGATGTTGTTAAGAATGCTGAAGATGCTAAAAGGGAATGGTTAATTGCTGCTTTGGAAAATCATATTGCTATTCCAGATCCAACTGCCTCTGAATATTCTGGGCAGTTTAAGTTACGTCTTCCGAAGAGTCTTCATCGATCTTTGGCTCAACACTCTAAAGAAGAGGGTGTTAGTATGAATCAATATTGCGTATATCTATTATCAAAAAATGACGCAATCAAAAATAGTAAATAAGCATATTAAAAAAGCCAGATTAGCTGGCTTTTTATGTTAGTTATTTCTATCTTTCATTGTTGGGAATAAGAGTACATCACGGATGGAGTCTGTTCCTGTCAATAACATTACGAAGCGGTCGATACCGAAGCCGATACCACCTGTTGGAGGTAGACCGTATTCAAGTGCCTCTACGTAATCTGTATCCATCTCGTTAGCTTCATCATCACCAAGTTCTTTAGCCTTGAGCTGAGCTTCGAAACGTTCTCTTTGATCGATAGGGTCGTTTAGCTCTGTAAAGGCATTATCCATTTCAATACCATTTACTAATAACTCAAAACGATCTGTGAAACGTGGATCTTCTGGGTTTTTCTTTGCAAGTGGTGAAATTTCAATTGGGTGACCATATACAAATGTTGGCTGAACAATCTTATCTTCACAGAATTCTTCGAAGAATAGGGAGATGATGTGTCCAACTGTCATCTGATGTGGTTCAACTGTGATGTGATGTTCTTGCGCAAGCTTGTATGCTTCTTCAACACTCATTGGTTGCCAGAAGTCAACACCAGTTACTTCCTTAACCGCATCTACCATGTTCCATCTCTTGAATGGGGCCTTTAATGAAATGTCCTGGCCCATGAACTTGAAGTCTGTTGTACCACAAACCTCTAATGCAACATGTTCGAATAAACCTTCGTTTAATTCCATCATGCCTTCAAGGTCTGTGTATGCACAATATGCTTCCATTGTTGTAAATTCTGGGTTGTGCTTGAGGTCCATACCTTCATTACGGAAGATACGTCCAATTTCATATACTTTTTCAAGTCCACCAACGATTAATCTCTTTAGTGGTAACTCAGTCGCGATACGTAAATAGAAGTCCTTATCTAATGCGTTATGGTGAGTGATGAATGGTCTAGCATTTGCACCACCTAGAATTGGCTGTAAGATAGGTGTTTCTACTTCAAGGTAGCCTTGGCTATCCATGTAACGGCGGATTGCACTTACAATACGTGGACGTAGGATTGCAATCTTACGGGATTCATCATTCATGATGAGATCAACATATCTTCTGCGGTAACGTTCTTCCTTATCCTGTAAACCATGGAACTTATCAGGAAGAGGGCGTAGTGCCTTGGAGAGGTGAGTATACTCATGTGCTTCTACGGATAATTCACCAGTCTGTGTCTTGATAACTGTACCACGAATACCGATGATATCACCTAAGTCACTTGCCTTAAATAATTCATAGACTTCATCACCAATGATACGCTTGTTGATGACTACCTGAATCTTGCCTTCACGGTCTAAGAGGTGAATGAAGCCAAGCTTACCCATTCTTCTCTTTTGCATGATACGTCCAGCGATGGAAACTTCAGCGTGTAATCTTTCTAGTTCTTCAGCGCTCTTTTCGCCATATTCGTCTTTAATCAACTGTGAGTTGCTTGTACGATTGAATGCTTTACCAAATGGGTCAATACCTTGTTCGCGTAAGGCGTTCATCTTTGCAATACGTACTTCCTGTTGGTCTGTTAAACGAACTTCTTCAACAGCTTTGACAAGTTTCTTTGCATTCTCCTTGATTGCTTGCTTTGTACTCTCAAGTGCAGCTTGTGCTTCTTCTAATGCTTTTTGTCTTTGAGCAAGTTCCTTTTGGAGTTGCTCAGTAATGATGTTCTTTTCTTCTGCCATATGATGACCTCCTTTTCATATAAAAAAGCTCTACGTCAAGGGACGAGAGCTTGTTCGTGGTACCACCCTAATTTACAGTATCTAATACTGCCTCATTTTTGATTGTTAACGCGATCGCGGAATGACTCGGGAGTCCTTGTCAACATATATCCTCTCTGTTTCACTTTCACCATCAGAAACTCGCTGTAAGATACTTTATATGTTCTATCTCCGTCGTTGTCCTTCAACACGCATAGTGTAACAATTTTTTATCAAAACTGCAATCAACTTTACTGGTTTTCTTCAGTGTTTTCTGGTTCTTTTGATAAAAGTTTGTTTACGATAATACCTAGTATCAATGCACAAGCTATAGATGTGATTGTAATCTTACCGAAGCTTAGTGATAATCCACCGATACCTGAGATTAAGATACTTGAGATAACGAATAGGTTTTTGTTGTGGTCTAAGTCAATCTTTTGAACCATCTTTAATCCACTTACAGCGATAAATCCGTAGAGTGCCATACATACGCCACCCATAACACATGCTGGGATAGTGGAGATAAATGTAACGAATGGTGTAAAGAATGAGATTAAGATACATTCAATTGCAGCACCGATAATTGTTAATACAGATGCGTTCTTTGTGATGGCCACACAGGCTACGGATTCACCATATGTTGTATTCGGACAACCGCCGAAGAATGCTCCAATTATAGAACCAACACCATCACCAAGTAATGTTCTATCTAAACCTGGATCTTTTAATAAATCTCTTTCAATAATACTTGAGATATTCTTGTGGTCCGCAATATGTTCTGCAAATACGACGAAGGATACAGGGATGTACGCTACTGCGATTGTTCCAATATAGCCAAGGTCAATATCCTTAATGCCTTCTAGTGCTGTAATAAATGTGAAGTCTGGAATCTTGAAGAATGTTGAGAAGGAAATGCCGTTTGCGAATAGATCAACGATAGGTTGATAGTTTAGAATCTGCATTGGTTCATAACCTGTTTGCACACCGATAAATGTTAGGATAGCGGCTACGATATAACCAGCTAGGATACCAATGATAAATGGAATCATCTTAGCATGGGATTTACCATAGGTACTTGCAATCATTACACCAAGTAGGGCAATGATACCAACTAGTACAGCAAACTGTGTTCTTTCACCAGTTAAACTACTTGTCTGTAAATCACCAACTGCATTGGCTGCTAGTGATAAACCGATAATTGCAACTGTAGGACCAATAACAACTGGTGGCATGATGCGATTTACCCAATCAACACCAATACGCTCAATGAATAATGCTATTACGACATATACAAGTCCTGCAAACGCTGCACCAATAATGAGTCCAACATATCCAGCTGCCATACTGGAAGCTCCAGCAAACGCAGCGGACATCGAACCAATAAACGCAAAAGAAGAACCCAAAAATACCGGGCTCTTCTTACGAGTAAATGCAACATAAACAAGGGTACCAACACCGGCACCAAAAAGAGCAGCAGCGGTATTCATACCGTTTTTGATGATGAGAGGTACTGCGATTGTTGCGGCCATAATTGCTAGCAACTGTTGGAATGCAAAAATAACTAATTGATGAAACTGTGGTTTGTCTTCAACTTTATAAATCAATTTCATATGAAATTCCTCCCTTTAGTTAGGTATGATATCAAATGCATA
>NZ_CAUVCV010000008.1:0-66059 GCF_963550625.1 uncultured Solobacterium sp. | reverse complement strand
CGGGTCATCGAGAGCATGGTTTTCCATCGCTCTCCCTTTTTTTATACTTTTTATGTAAAGTTAGTGCTGACTTATAGCGCTTTTCATAAATCGTATTATAATGATTTGGTGAGGTTTTCTATATGAATGAATTAAGATTAATAACAAAATCAGCTGATGAAACAAGAGAACTTGGTTCTAAGATTGGTAAACATAGTGAAGCAGCTATGGTCATCCTATTAGATGGTGATTTAGGTGCGGGTAAGACATGTTTAACGCAGGGTATTGCTAGAGGCTTAGATATTTCCCGTAGTGTTACTAGTCCTACATTTACAATTCAAAAAATTTATCATGGTAGATTATTACTAAATCATATTGATGCATATCGTTTGGAAGGTATACATCAGGATTTAGGCTTTGATGAATATTTAAATGACGAAGGATTAACTGTTATTGAATGGTCACAATTTAGTCCTGATTTAGTTCCTGAGGAACATTTGAAGATTTCAATTCAGTTATTAGATAATGGAGATCGTGAATTTACTTTCCATGCGATTGGAAAGCAGTATGAAGACTTATTGGAGGTTCTAGCATGATTACTTTATGTATGGATACAAGTCATATCTATTTATCACTTGCATTAATTCGTGATGATGAAATTATTGGTGAAGTACAGGAAGAATGCTGGAAACATCAATCTGAAGAAATTTTCCCTAAGCTTGAAGAGATGTTATCGAAGTTATTGTTAAAGAGTGATGACATTGATCAGATTGTCATTACAAAGGGACCAGGTAGTTATACTGGTGTTCGCATCGCAATGACAATTGCGAAGGTATTCTGCTCCATGACAAACAAACCTTTATATACACTTCCTACAATGTTGTTGTATGCGGGAATGGAAGAGTGTCGTGTTGTATTAGATGCACGTGGTAAACGCGTATATACTTGCGCATATAAAAATGGTCAGGCAATTGAAGAAGAAAGAGTTGAATACATCGCTGATCTTGAAAATATAGTATGTGATGAAAAGATTATTGGCGATGGTCATTTGTTTGGAAAAGATACATATTATCCAAATATGGCTCAAAACTTCTTACTATTAAAAGATGAATGGCAGAAAGCAGAGAATGTGCATTTGGTTGTACCAGAATATTTAAAGTCATCAGATGCATATAACATTAATAAGTGATGATTCGAAAGATGGTAGAAACAGATCTAGTGCAAGTCGTAGATCTTGAAAATATTTGTTTTCCAAAGGGTGGTTGGACTATGGAACAATTCCGCTATGAACTTTTGGAGAATCCGTTCTCAAACTTGTTGGTATTTGAAGAGAATCAAACGATTATTGGATATATTGATTGGTGGATTACTTATGAACAGGCACAACTTGCCAATATTGCAGTTTGTCC
Organism: uncultured Solobacterium sp.; assembly: GCF_963550625.1. Lineage (GTDB taxonomy): Bacteria > Bacillota_I > Bacilli_A > Erysipelotrichales > Erysipelotrichaceae > Bulleidia. Next base: position 64,671 of record NZ_CAUVCV010000008.1, on the reverse strand, counting down.
TGCAAATCAAAAACAAGGTATTGGACAACAACTATTGAATAAAGCTCTTCAGAAAGCAATTGAAAAAGAGTGTGAGAATATGACATTGGAAGTACGTGTCTCAAACAAGCGTGCAATCCAATTCTATGAAAAAAATGGGTTTATTACGGTAAATACTCGCAAGAATTATTATGAGGATGGCGAGAATGCATATCTTATGATTAAACCCTTAGGAGGTTTATAAATGACATTGATTTTAGCATTAGAATCAAGCTGTGATGAAACAGCATGTGCGATTATTAAAGATGGAAAAGAAATTCTATCAAATATCGTATCATCACAGATTAATGTTCATACACAATATGGTGGTGTCGTACCAGAAGTCGCTAGCCGTATCCATGTTGAAAATATCTCAACAGTGATTGATGAAGCTTTAAAGAAAGCAAATCTTACAATGGATGCTATTGATGCGATTGCGTATACGCAAGGGCCTGGTTTGATTGGCTCTTTACATGTTGGTGTACAAGCAGCAAAGACAATTGCTTGGACATTCCACAAACCATTAATACCAATTAACCATATGACAGGTCATATCTGGGCAAATAATTTTGTGGCAGATATGAAATTCCCATTACTAGCGCTAGTTATTTCGGGTGGGCATTCTCAGCTTGTTTATATGGAAAACGATTGGGATTATAAGGTTATCGGTACAACACAGGATGATGCGATTGGTGAAGCGTATGATAAAGTATCACGCGTTTTAGGTACAGGTTATCCTGGTGGACCAGTGATTGATCGTATGGCAAAAGAAGGCAAGGAACATTACAAACTTCCTTCTCCAAAGACCGATGGTGTGTATGACTTTAGTTTTTCTGGATTGAAGACTGCTGTATTACAGTTAATTCAACGGGAGGAAAAAGCAGGTAATGAAATTATTAAGGAAGATGTTGCGTATGCCTTCCAGGAAACAGCGTTAGGGCAACTAACAGGAAAGACCTTACAGGCTGTAGAAGACTTAAAACCAAAGATGTTAGTACTTGCAGGTGGTGTAGCAGCAAACTCAAGATTAAGACAGTTAATTACAGAGAAGATGCAAGCATATCCAGATGTACAGTTAGTCATTCCACCAATGTATTGTTGTACAGATAATGCGGCCATGATTGGTGCAGTAGGTTACGTAGCATATCAACATGGACTGTTTGGAGACCTCTCTGCAGCAGCAGATCCAGGACTCATGATGCCGGGTGAAGAATAAAATTTAGCAAATTTTTCACAAATAATGTTAAAATAGAGAACGGTGATAAATATGAGCGAAAAGAAAGTGCCAAAGGCAACATTACAACGATATCCTGTCTATTTAAAAGCATTGCGTAAACTACATGCGGATGGGATAAACAGAATTATGTCAAGAGAATTGGCTGACTATGTATCTATCGAGTCAACAACAATTCGTCGTGACTTTAGTTTTTTAGGAAACCTTGGTAAGCAGGGTTATGGTTATAACGTAGAAGATTTAATTAGTATTTTCTCTAATCAGCTTGGTGTAAATTTTGATGAGAAGATTATTCTTGTCGGTGCTGGTAACCTTGGAAAAGCGTTATTAAACTACAACCATTGGAACCATATTGTCGGTGAAATTGTTTGTGCATTTGATTTACACCCAGAAAATGTAAAGAAATCATCAGTACCTGTATATGGTATGGATGAGATTGCTGAAAAGATGCCGGAAGGCTGCCGTATCGCTATTTTGTGTATCTCACAAGATGTACAGAAGACAGTAGATCTATTGGTAGCACATGGTATACAAGGATTTGTGAGTTTTGCGATGGAACATTTCTCAGTTCCATCAGGAGTATATGTACGACATGTGGATGTCGTATCGAGCATTCAGGAATTGGTATTTGAAACCAACGCAATGAATAACTAATGTAGAAATAAGAATGGAGATTGAATAAGTATGCCTACAGAAATGAGTATCCGCGAACTATATCAGTTGGCGAAAGATGGAACAACACTAGAACTAGACCAGTTGGATTTTATCCAATTACAGGGATGGGTTCGTACAAACCGTGCTGGTAAGAATGTATCTTTTATTGCCTTAAATGATGGAACATTCTTTAAGAATGCACAGATTGTATATTCTTCTGATACTCTTTCTAATTACGCTGAAGTTGCCAAGTACTTAACAGGAACAGCAATTTCTGTTGTTGGTAAATTTATATTAACACCAGAAGCTTCTCAGCCATTTGAAATTCAGGCAACCGAAATCAATTTGGAAGGTGAATGTGATAGCACATATCCTTTGCAGAAGAAGAGACATACATTTGAGTACTTACGTGAGATTGGTCATTTAAGACCTCGTACAAATACGTTCTCTGCTGTGTTTAGAGTTCGTTCAGTACTAGCGATGGCAATACACCAATTCTTCCAAGATCAGGGATTTGTATATGTTCATACACCAATTATTACAGGTGCTGATGCGGAAGGTGCAGGCGAAACATTTACAGTTACAACACGTCAAGATGGAAACTATGAAGAAGACTTCTTTGGAAAGCATGCTTCACTAACTGTATCTGGACAGTTACAAGCTGAAGCGTATGCGATGGCATTTAGAGATATCTATACATTTGGACCAACATTCCGTGCTGAAAACTCAAATACAACAACACACGCGGCTGAGTTCTGGATGATTGAACCAGAAATGGCATTTGCAGATTTAGATTACAGTATGGATGTTATTGAAGACATGTTAAAGTACTGTATTAACTATGTTATGGAAATGTGTCCAGAAGAGCTTGCGTTCTTTAATGAAAGAATTGATACATCTCTACTAGAACGTCTTGAGCATGTAAGAACTTCAAGTTTTAAGCGTTTACCATATACAGAAGCAATCGAAATTTTAAAGAATGCAGATGTAAAGTTTGAAAATAACAACATTCACTGGGGTATGGATTTAAACACAGAGCATGAACGTTACATTACAGAAAAGGTTGTTAAGGGTCCTACATTCTTAATTGACTACCCAGAAGAAATTAAGGCATTCTACATGCGTCGTAATGATGATGGTAAGACAGTAGCTGCATGTGACTTATTAGTGCCAGGTGTTGGTGAACTTGTTGGAGGAAGCCAACGTGAGGAAAGACTTGATATTCTTGAAAAGAAGATGGAAGCTCTAGGCATGAATACAGAAGGTTACCAATGGTATCTCGACTTACGTAGATATGGTGGTTGCCAACACGCAGGTTTCGGTTTAGGATTTGAACGCTTAGTAATGTATATTACAGGTATGGAAAATATTCGTGACGTTATTCCTTTCGCAAGAACACCACGAAACTTAAACTTCTAAAAGAAATAACGATATGGGAGTGGTAATGCAAACGGCTGCCACTTCCATTTTTATGGAGGTAACGATGTTATATCAAGTTAGTAAAGCCTCAAAATATTATGGCGTCGATACAATCTTTGAAGATGTTAATTTTGAGATTAAAGGCACAGAGAAGATTGCCCTTGTTGGCAGAAACGGTTGTGGTAAAACAACCTTTTTACGCTGTATGTGTGGGGAAGAACAATTTGATAAAGGGACGATTTCACAACAGAATAATACGGTCATTGGGTACTTATCACAGAAGGTATTACCACATGATGAAAGAACGGTCGAAGAAGAGTTACGTCTTATATATGAACCTGTATTTGCCATGCAAGCAAGAATGCATGAATTAGAAAAGCAAATGGAAATAGATGCGAGTGAAAAGATTCTTGCGCAATACGCAACGGTTCAAGAACAGTTTGAAGCGATGAATGGGTATCATTGGGAATCGGAGATGAAAACAGTCTTTACACGTTTTGGATTTCCGATTGAAGATCTTCAAAAGAAAATTGGAGAATTCTCTGGTGGACAAAAAACACGTATCGCATTTGTAAAACTACTTTTATCAAAACCGGATATCTTATTGTTAGATGAGCCTACAAACCATCTTGATATTGATGCGATTGAGTGGTTGGAAGGATATGTAAAGAATTATCCAAAGGCAGTCGTAATTGTATCGCATGACCGTATGTTTTTAGATCATACAGTAGATGTTGTATATAATATGGAATACGGAAAGATGAAGCGCTATCCGGGTAATTATTCCAACTATGTCATTCAACGTGAAAATGATATTGAACGCCAACAATCCGCATATGCAAGACAACAGAAAGATATTCAACGTTTAGAGGCGTTAATAGAAAAGTTCCGTTATAAAAAGAATAAAGCAGCTTTTGCACAATCTAAAATTAAATACTTGGAACGTATGGATCGTATTGAAGTTGATCAGACAGATGATAAAACATTCCATGCCAAGTTTACACCACGCGTAAAGGGTGGTGAGAAAGTGCTGGAAGTTGAAAATCTTGCGATTGGATATGACCATGTTCTTACAACAATATCAATGAAGATGCGCCGTGGAGATAGGATTGCGATTATCGGTCCAAACGGTACTGGAAAATCAACGTTTGTGAAGACGTTAATGAATATTGTACCTGCTTTATCTGGTAGTTTCTTGTTTGGTCATCAAATTGAACAGGGATACTTTGATCAGCAGCTTGCACAATTCTCTTCTGGTAAAACAGTACTAGAAGAAGTTTGGGATGAGTATCCTGATTTAGATCGAACAACTGTTCGAAGTGTATTAGGACAATTCTTATTCTCTGCGGATGATGTATTTAAAACAGTTGATGTTTTATCAGGTGGAGAAAAGGTACGACTCTCTTTCGTAAAACTATTATTACAACATGCAAACATGTTAATACTGGATGAACCTACAAACCACTTGGACATTCCAGGAAAAGAAGCACTGGAGTTATCCTTAAAAGGATTTACTGGTTCAATATTATTTGTTTCACATGACCGTTACTTTATTCAGCAGATGGCAACAGGTTTATTAATTCTTAGTAATGATGGTTGTCAATTTGTAAATCAAACTTACGATGAATACATGAACCAACAACCATTACAAGTCAAAGAAGTCAAACCATCAAATGATGAAACTATTAATAAAAAGGAAGTAAAGAGGGCGTTGTCTCCAGAAGCTCGTCGTCGTGAGATTGCGAAACTAGAACGCTTGATTACAGAAAAGGAAGCAGAGTTAGAAGAAATGCGTGAGCTACGATTTGAACCAGATTATTATCAAGATTATCAAAAGATGAATGACTTAGATCAAGATATTGATGATATTCATAATGAATTAGCACATCTAGAGGAAAGATGGGCATCATTATTAGAAGAAGTTGCATAAGAAAAAGCCTGTTGTGTAACAGGCTTTTCATATGGCGGAGAAGAAGGGATTTGAACCCCCGCACGCTTTCACGTCTAGCGGTTTTCGAAACCGCCCCCTTCAGCCTCTTGGGTACTTCTCCAACGCTGAACAATTATATCATAGAAATAGGTTGAGAGTTGAAGGAAGTGAAAGTCATACAGTTAAATCTAAAAGGTATAATAATGAAAATATTTTCATGTAAGAAAAATATTTCAAGAAATATTTTCAAAAGCGTTTACAAACTATTGACATCATTTTAGGATTTGCGTAATATTACTGGTATATTAAGAGAGGAAGTTCTCTTAACATAGGAGGAAGAGGAATTTATGAAAAAAGCACTATTGGGTTCTCTCGCCGCTATTTTAGCTCTTGCAGGTTGCAATGGCAAAGGTGGACAGACAACTGCATCACAATCTGAAGACTTTAGATCCGTCTATTCTTTAGATATGCAGAGCTTAGACTACACAGTTTCCAACAAGAACGTTGATAACGAAAATACAGCAAACTTTGTTGACGGCTTATTAGAAAATGATAAGTATGGTAACTATGTACCTGCTCTAGCTGAGTCTTATGAGTTTAACGATGATAAGACAGAATGGACATTTAAGATTCGTAAGGGTGTTAAATGGGTAACAAATGAAGGCGAAGAATATGCTGAATTAAAGGCACAAGACTTCGTTACTGGTCTTCAACACGCTGCAGACTTCAAGTCTGGTACAAAATACTTAGTAGAAGGTCTCATTAAGAACTTCTCTGAATATGAAGCGGGTGAAGTTACATTCGATAAGGTAGGTGTAGAAGCTGTTGATGATTATACATTGAAGTATACTCTTGAAAAACCAGCATCTTATTTCTACTCTCTAACAACATATGGTATCTTATTCCCAATCAATGAAGACTTCTTAAATTCAAAGGGTTCCGGATGTAAGTTAGGTTCCCCTGATTTAAATGCATGTGAGTTCGGTATCGTTGATCCATCATCTATTCTTTACAATGGTGGTTACATCTTAACAAACAACACAGCTAAGTCTATCGTTGAATTCACAAAGAACCAGAACTACTGGGATGCAGAACACGTTTATATCAATAAGGTAACTTATACATATGATGATGGTTCTGATGACCACTCAATCATGAATGGTTTTGAAGCTGGTACATATACATCTGCTTCTATCCGTGGTACATGGTCAACTGAAGAATTCAATAAATACATGGATAAGTACAAGGATAACGTTTATATTCCTATGACAGATGGTGGTACATTCTCATTAGCATTCAACTATAACCGTCGTTCATTCAATAACACAAATAAGACAACAGATGCTGAAAAGGAAAACACACATAAGGCTATCCTAAATAAGAACTTCCGTCTTGCTTTACAGGCTGCATTCGACAGAGTAGCTTACTTGAAGCAAAGAGTTGGTGATGAAACAGCTGCTAAGGCTTCATTACGCAATGAATTAGTTCCTACAACTTTCGTTCAAATCAATGGCGAAGATTATGGTAAGACAGTTGCTAAGCTTGTTACAGAACAGACAGATGTATTTGGTAATTCATTAGACCTTTCTGAAGGACAGGATCCATACTACAACCCAGATAAGGCAAAGGAATTACTTGCTAAGGCAGCTGCTGAAGCTGGATTAACATTACCTGTTTCTCTAGACTTAGTAACACTTTCAACAATGTCATTCACAGTTAACCAGGCTAACTCATTGAAGAAGTCTGTAGAAGAAGCTACAAATGGACAAATCTTAATCAATGTAATGCCAATTGATAAGGATGCTTACTATGCAGCAACATATCTTGCAAATAATGGTAGTGAATCTGACTGGGATATCTCTACAGCAGTAGGTTGGAACCCAGACTACTTAGATCCAAGAAGTTACTTAAATATCTATAGTCCAGTAAATGGTGACCAGTTAACTTCAGTTGGCTTAGATGGAACATCTGATCCAGATAACTTCCAGGAATCTGATAAGGCTGCTATGGAAGCTGTTGGATTATTCGATTACCAGAAGTTATTAGAAGCAGCTGATGCAATTACTGATGACTTAAATGCTCGTTATGCAGCATATGCTAAGGCTGATGCTTGGCTTATTGAAAATGCGTTTGCTCTCAGTGTACAGTGCACAGCTGTAGCAAACACAGTTACAAGAAGCGTTCCATTCGTAGGACCATACTCAATTGCCGGCCAAGGTGGTAGTAAGTTCAAACTAAGACGTGTTCAAAAGGATATTGTTACAAACAAGGACTACTATGAAGCTAAGGAAGCTTGGTTAGCAGAACGTGCTAAGTCCGCTAAGTCCGCTAGCAAATAAATCTTAGAATATTTACATTGTAAATTTTCATAAGTAATTTAAAAGACAGATATCATTCAGCGATGAATCTGTCTTTTCTTTCTCTTGAGAGATGATATAAATACGCTGTAAGGAGTATCTATATAGATATGAATAAATATTCATAATATTTGAAAATGAAAATTAACATGAAATTAATTATGAAAAAAATTATATTTTAGTGAAATACCTAGTCTTATATGGTATTATAACTACTATGAAAAGGTAGGGGTGAGTTATATGAAGCGTTACATTTTAGGCCGTGTAATCAGATCGTTCTTCTCGATTTTTGCGGTTGTTACAATCGCATTGGTTTTGGTCTATACGCTGACACCGCGCGACAATATCTTTACAACTGATACAACTTACCAGAAGTTGAAGAGCGCGGATGATAAAACAAAATACAAATACAACACCTGGGAGAGCCTAGGTTATCTACGTTTTGATGAACAGAAGGACCTATGTGCAAATACAAGTGATTATGATGCATGCATGGTTACTGGTTCTGATTTATTAAAAGAACAGGTAAAGAAATATGAGTCAGATGGATATACAATTCAAACATATTCAGATGGTAAATATTATGCCTATAAAGATTATTCTGTTCCTGAACTAGTATTCAACTGGTTTAGTAAGTTAATTGAAGTAGATCATCCATGGAGAATGTACGATGGTCATAACGAAAATATGGAAAGAAAAGTCTATATTGAGAATGACTATAATGGTTTACCTGCAATTAAGTGTTCGGGTTGCGAGCATAAGTATCTTGTATACATGGATGGTAGTTTCCCATTTATTCACCAGAATATTGTTGGGTTGAATTTTGGTATTTCTTATCCAACATTTAGTGGTGTAGATGTAACTACTGTTATTACACAGACACAGGGTAATGCAAAGAGCCAGGAAGTAACTTTTGAAACAGGAAAGACATCTTCTTCAGCTGTGAATTTGCATTCATGTACATATAAATATTCAGAATTGTTAGACAACATTGATAAGGGTAAGTTTAATGACAATTATGCAAACTGTGCGTCTAACTTACAAGATCCATCAATGGTAACTACATCAGCGATTCAAGGTTTAATTGCCTTATTGATTACTTATTTATTTGGTATTCCAGCTGGTATGATTATGGCTGCGAATAAAGGTAAGTGGCAAGATAAGCTTGGTACAGTTTACATCAATATTATGAGTGCAGTTCCATCACTAGCATTTATTTATTTCGTTCGTTCAATTGGTATGACACTTGGTTTACCAGATAAGTTCCCGGTATATGGTGCGCATGATGTTCGTTCCTATATCATGCCTATCTTAATTCTTGGTTTATTGAGCACAGGCGGACAGATGTTATGGATTAGACGTTACATGGTTGACCAGTCAAGCTCTGACTACGTTAAGTTTGCACGTGCAAAGGGTCTTTCCAATAGTGAAATTTTCCGTACACATATTTTACGTAATGCGATTATTCCATTTGTAAATGGTTTCCCATCAGCTGTTATTATGACAATTTCTGGTGCGGTTATTACAGAAACTGTATTCGCGATTCCTGGTATGGGTAAGATGTTGCCAGACAGTATTAAGGCATATAATAACCCAATGGTTATTGGTCTAACATTTATTTTCACTGCTGTTTCTATTTTTGCCTTGTTATTAGGTGACTTACTCGTTACAGTTGTTGATCCTCGTATTCAGTTACAGGCAAAAGGAGATTCGAGATAATGTCAGAAATCAGAGATGAAAGATTTACTTTTGTCGCATTAGACGACTTTGCATCAGAAAGAATTAACAGTCCGAAATATTCTTATTGGAAGAGTGTATTTAGAAAGTTCTTTAGTAGTAAGACTGCTATATTCTTCTTAGTACTAACGCTATTAACCTTATTCTTGTCTTATATTTTACCTTTTATTAGTGGATACGATCCAACTGTTCAAACGCATATCAATGACTTCTCACGTCGCTTCGTTGCACCAAACTTACAGTTCTGGTTTGGTACAAACCAAGTAGGTGATTCACTCTTTGATGTAGTTTGGGCAGGCGCTAGAACTTCATTAAGCCTTGCAATTATCGCTACATTTATTACAAATGTGATTGGTGTTATTGTAGGTGCGTTCTGGGGTTATTCACGTAAAATGGACGTTATTATGATTGAAGTTTATAACATCATTGCAAACGTACCATTTACATTAGTTGTTATTATCTTGTCTTATGTATTAGGACCTGGATTCTGGCAGTTGGTATTCTGCTTATGTATTACTTCTTGGTTAGGCATGGCTTATAGCATTCGTATTCAGGTTATGATGATTCGTGACCGTGAATATAACTTAGCTTCAAGATGCTTAGGTACACCTACACATAAGATTATTCAGCATAATGTTTTACCATTTATGATTCCAATTATCGTTACATCTATTTCAAGAGATGTACCAAGCTTTATTTCTTATGAGGTATTCTTGTCTTACTTAGGAATTGGTTTAACTGAAAAGGAAGTTTCATTAGGTAGACTTATTTCAAGTAACTCTGCATACATGACATCTGCTCCATATTTGTTCTGGATTCCAGTTGCTGTAGCAGCAGTTATCTCAATTTCACTCTATATTGTCGGACAGACTTTGGCAGATGCATCTGATCCAAAGACACATATGTAAAGGAGGGTATCATGGCAGAAGAAACATTAGCTACAAACTTAGATATCACCTTTGAAAACTCAGACAAAGAGGCAGTATTATCTGCACGTGATATTATTGTTGAATTTACAGTTCGTGACCGTGTTTTAACTGCGATTCGTAATGTTTCATTAGACCTTTATGATGGTGAAACACTTGCAATCGTAGGTGAATCCGGTTCAGGAAAATCTGTATTCACAAAGACTTTTACGGGTATGCTAGATAAAAATGGTAATATCTCACAAGGTCAAATTATTTTTGAAGGAAGAGATTTATTAGAACTCACAAGTGACCGTGATTGGGAAATGATTCGTGGTAGTAGGATTGCGACAATCTTCCAGGACCCAATGACTTCCTTAAATCCAATTCGTACAATTGGTTCTCAGATTACTGAGGTTATTGTAAAGCACCAAGGTGTAGATTTAATTGAAGCACGTAAGATTGCGGTTGATTTGATGAAGCGTGTAGGTATTAATAACGCAGAGAATCGTTTTGATGAATATCCATTCATGTATTCTGGTGGTATGCGTCAGCGTATCGTTATTGCGATTGCATTAGCTTGTCGTCCACGTATCTTGATTTGTGATGAGCCTACAACTGCTTTAGATGTTACAATCCAAGCTCAAATTATTAAGTTGATTAAGGACTTACAGGAAGAGTATCACTTCACAACTGTTTATATTACACACGACCTTGGTGTCGTTGCGAATGTAGCAGATAAGGTTGCGGTCATGTATGCAGGTCAAATTGTTGAATATGGAACAGTAGAAGAAGTATTCTATGATCCTAAACATCCATATACATGGGCTCTATTAAGTTCTATGCCTCAGTTAGGTATTAAGGGTCAAGACTTATATGCAATTACAGGTACTCCACCAAGTTTATTTGAAGAGGTTGTAGGTGATGCGTTTGCACCACGTAATCCTTATGCGATGAGAATTGACTTTGAGGAAGAGCCACCGATGTTTGCAGTTTCTAGTACACACCTTGCTAAGACATGGTTATTAGACCCACGTGCACCAAAGGTTGAAAAGCCTGAAGTAATTCGTAACTTGCACGAAAGATTATTAGAGACATTAGGTGAAGGAGGTACATATCATGGATAACAGCGAAAAAGAAGTACTAGTTGAAGTCAAAAATCTTGAAGTAACTTTCACCAATGGGAAAAATAAGTTCGTAGCCGTACATGATGCCAACTTCCAAGTATATAGAGGAGAAACTTTCTCCCTTGTAGGTGAGTCTGGTTCAGGTAAGACTACAATTGCGCGTGCAATTAACCGTATTAATCCAATTAGTAATGGTGAAGTCTTGTTTGAAGGAAAGCGTATTTCTGGAAAGATTTCTCGTGAATTAGATAAAGAAGTTATTCGTAAGATTCAGATGGTCTTCCAAGATCCGGCTGCTTCTTTAAATGAACGTGCAACAGTTGATTATATCGTTTCTGAAGGTCTGGTTAACTTCAAGTTATATACTGATGAAGAAGATCGCTATAATCAAGTAGTATCTGCATTAAATGAAGTAGGTCTTCTTGAAGAACATATGTCTCGTTACCCACATGAATTCTCAGGTGGTCAGCGTCAACGTATTGGTATCGCTAGAGCGATTATCATGCAGCCAGAATTATTGATTGCAGATGAACCTATCTCAGCGCTAGATGTATCTATTCGTGCGCAGGTATTAAACCTATTAAAGAGATTACAGAGAGAACGTGGATTAACATGTATCTTCATCGCGCACGACTTATCAGTTGTACGCTTTATCTCTGATCGTATTGCGGTTATTCACTTAGGTAGAATTGTAGAACTTGCAGAAACAAATGAATTGTTCCTCAATCCGCTACACCCATATACGCAGTCATTATTAGGAGCTGTTCCAATTCCAGATCCACAGATTGAAAAGGCTAAGGTTGTTAAACCATATTCATTGGATAGCCATCATTATGATGAAGATAAACCAGCATTCCATGAAATTAAGCCTGGACACTTTGTTTGGGCTAATGATGCTGAATTAGCTGAATATCGCAAGAACATGAAGTAAAAATATTATTAAAAACGACTGAGTAGTTACGAATGTAATGAAAATTCGTTTTTTTTATTTAATTCTTTTGGTAAGTAAATGGTTATACGCTAGAATAAATATATAGGAGGATTAATATGTTAAAAGTTTTTGGTAGTCCACTTTGTCCACATTGTGTTTCATGTAAAGAATTTCTAGAAAAAAATAATATTGCGTTTGAATATATCGATATTACGGGATCGATTCGAGCATTAAAACAATTTTTGGCTTTGCGTGATCACTCAGAAGCATATGATGATGCGAAAAGAGAAGGATATATTGGTATCCCAACACTTGTGTTAGAAGATGGTTCAATTTGTTTTGACTATGAAGAGTGGTTAAATGGAGAACAAACTTCAAAATCAGTCGTAATAGAATCTGGACAGTCATGTAATATTGATGGAACTGGATGTTAAGGCAAGTTATAACTTGTCTTTTTATTACGTTATAATAGTATCTGCAGAGATAAATTTATGAGTGAAAGAAGAACATATATCGCAATCGATTTAAAGTCATTCTATGCATCTGTAGAATGCCAGGATCGTAATTTAAATCCACTTACAACAAATCTGGTAGTGGCTGATACTTCACGTACTAGTAAGACTATCTGTCTTGCGGTATCACCATCACTAAAGCAACTGGGAATATCTGGTAGACCCAGACTTTTTGAAGTGGAACAGAAGGTTGCAGAAATCAATCGTGAACGTCAAAGCAAGATATATAGAAAGCGTTTTATAAAAGAAGAATGGAATCGAGATATTTTGGAGAACCATCCTGAATATAAAGTGACATATATCATTGCCCAACCCCGTATGGCAAAGTATCTCGAATATAGCGCAAATATTTATAATATCTATTTACGTTATATCGCAGCTGAGGATATCCATGTATATTCTATCGATGAAGTAATGATGGATGTAACAGGATATTTGCGCACTTATCATATGACAGCAGAAGAACTTGCAAGAACAATGTTATCAGCTGTATACGAAGAGACAGGAATTACAGCAACAGCCGGTATTGGCACAAATTTATATCTTGCCAAAGTTGCGATGGATATCATCGCTAAACATCTTCCTGCAGATAAGTATGGTGTACGTATTGGGGAACTGGATGAAATTAAATATCGTAAGTTACTTTGGAATCACAAGCCATTAACAGATTTCTGGCGTGTTGGTAGAGGCTATGCACGCAAGCTTGAACAACATGGTATGCATACAATGGGAGATGTCGCAAGATGCTCAATCGGTAAAGAAGATGAGTATTTAAATGAAGAGTTACTTTATAAATTGTTTGGTGTAAATGCTGAGTTACTGATTGATCATGCTTGGGGATGTGAATCATGTACTATGCATGCAATTAAACATTATCAACCTAGTAATCATAGCTTTAGTTCAGGACAGGTTTTGATGTCTGGTTATACTTTTACGAAGGCAAAACTAGTCGTAAAGGAAATGACAGAACAATTAGTGCTAGACTTGACTGCGAAGAAAATGACAACAAAACAAGTTGGATTATCTATCAGTTATGATGCTGATAGTTTAAAGGATTATGAATTATCAACAGATATCAAAATAGCCTTGGACTGGTATGGTAGAGTGGTTCCAAAACCTACAAATGGTACTGCGAAATTATCACATCATACATCTTTCTCAAAAGAGATAATGGAGGCAGTAGAACGGCTATTTGATAAGATTGTAGATGCGAGATTACTAGTGCGTAAGATAACAATCACATTTATGAGTATTATCAGTGAAGAAGACGCAAGGAAGCGTACAGAGGCGACACAATTAGATTTATTCGCACCACCGGAAGAGGATGTTAATATAGCGAAAGTTGACGAGACTAAGGATCGTCAACTACAACAAGCAATTCTCTCTATCAAACGGAAATATGGTAAAAATAAGTTGTTAAAAGGAAGAGACTTAGAAGAAGGGGCTACTGCAGTAGATCGTAACAATCAGATTGGAGGACATAAAGCATGAGTGAAAAGTATGAAGATATGTTGTATCTAGATCCTCCAGTATCAAAGGTTCACCGTAAGATGTCTATTCAAGATAGAGCAGCCCAGTTCATGCCGTTTTCGGCTTTGACAGGATATGAAGACTTAATCCGCGAATCTTCTAGACTCACTCATAGACGTATTGAATTATCTGAAACAGAAATAGAGGAATTAAGGTATAAGCTTGAATTTCTACATGAGCATGAAAAAGAAAAGCCACTCATCAAAGTTCAGTATTTTATACATGATCTAAAGAAGAGTGGGGGTAGTTATCAAACAGTTGAGAAACATTTGCATCGTATTGATGATATAGAAAAAAAGATTATTTTTAAAGATCGTACAATCATACAGTTTGATGAGATTATTTCAATTGAATATGAAGATTTTTAGATTGGCATAAAGTTGGCACAGGAATGTACCGACTTTTTTTCTATACATAAGTGAGTAGGGAGGAACTCATATGAAGATAGAAAAAATTAAGAAACATATTCAAAATTTAATTCTACGTATCATGTCGGTGCTAATGGTATTGACGCTGATACCGTACTTACATGTTCACGCAGAAAGTACAACAATCACTTGTACAGATGTACCTGGTAGACAAATCTATTATGTAGATGGAATTGCCTATGATACACCAGAGTCACATTTCTTGCGTGCGGATGGAATCCCCGCATATTGTATACAGCCAAAGATACCTGAAATCTATCATCCAATTGGCTATGTAGGAGAAGATCCAGGATGGACTAAAATGTCCGAACTTGATCAAAATATCATGCTTGCATATGCATTTTTTGGATATGGATTTGATGGTGAAAGGACAAATGAGCGTTACTTGGCTGCACAGGATTTAATCTGGGAATATTTAGGTACAACCAATATTACACGTGCAACGATTGATACGACACAAAAGAAAAACGAAATTCGATCACTTGTAGAACAGTTACGTTTCATGCCAAATCTTCAAGTTATGGAGTATAACCAGAACGTGAAGGAGGGTAGTTTCTTTACTGGTGAAATTGATGGCAACGTACCAGTACATGTAGTAAATACAAATGGCAGTCTTGATAACTTTAATGTAGTTGTTGAAAACGGAACACTTGTAGATGTGAATGGAGAGCCTGTATCTACAGTTGTAGGAAATGACTTCTATGTTAAAGTTGCCATGGGCCAACAGGCAAAGATTCGCTTTATCAATAAACTATTATCTCGTAATGATGAAGGTGGAGAAAATCAGATTATCTATCGCTCATCTATTAATCAAGATGTGATTAAGGCAGGAAAGTTGCGTGTGGATAGTGCAGAGATTAATCTGCACGCAGTAGGTACGAGTATTAGCTTGGTGAAGCGTGATATCGATACGAATCTACAAAATCCACAAGGTGCTGCAGAATCATTTGCTAAAACGAGTTATGAACTGTTTGATGAAACAACACAAACTCCAGTAGGGATGTTAAATATTGATGCAAGTGGCATTTCTAATACAATTCATGGTCTTTATTACTCCCATCAGTATTCTGTCAAAGAGATCACAGCACCAACAGGATATAAACTAGATATGGAAAAGAAGATTGTTTTATTTAATCAATTACCAAGTTATACGAATCATATCGCACTGGATGTTTTTGATGATGTAATTACTGCTAAATTTAGTATTCATAAGTTATTTGTAGATAAACATCAATCAGCTCTAGCTACAAATGAACAGGGCGCTACATTTACTGCAATCTTACAGAAACATATTGATCGTTTTGGAAGTTTTGAAGAAG
Source organism: uncultured Solobacterium sp. (assembly GCF_963550625.1). Classification (GTDB taxonomy): domain Bacteria; phylum Bacillota_I; class Bacilli_A; order Erysipelotrichales; family Erysipelotrichaceae; genus Bulleidia. The sequence goes on along the minus strand of NZ_CAUVCV010000008.1, from coordinate 48,570 downwards.
CGATTCAACACTTATCAGAATTTACACCAAAAGAATATGCGGTTATTACCACAGATGAAGAGGGCATTGCGAAATCAGGGGAACTAGCATATGGAAAATATACTGTACGTCAAACAGGAGCTAAGGATAGTGAAATTGAGCTGCTGAAGGAAGATTTTGTATTCGAAGTATCTCGTGAAAATCAACCTGATATAAAATATGAGATCAGCAATATCTCAAAGGAATATTACTTACGTCTTGTAAAGAAGGATTCGGAAACAAATGAAATTATTGATTTCCATTCTGCAGGTTTTAAAATCAAAGATTCCAATGGCGATTATGTTGTGCAACGTATCGGAGAGCATAGCTATGATACATTTCAGACAAGCACAAAAGAAGAGATTAAATATCCTAAGGGAACATTCTGCGTCGTACAAGAAGGTGGTACAATCACAACTCCATTAAAGTTAGCGCCAGGCAGTTATACGATTGAAGAAATTAGCAGCCCAGAAGGATTTACAAGAGAACTGCAGGAGATTCCATTTACATTACAACAAGAGAATGTTGTAAAAGTAGATGAAGATAATAATCAATATATTACAGTAGAGGTAAAGAATAATCGTATCTATGGAGAATTAGAACTACAAAAGAAAGTAGAAGAGTATCAAAGTGATCGTAATTTAGTATCAGAAAAAAGTTTAGCTGGGATTGTTTTTAGGATTGTCGCTGATGAAGACATTATCGAGCCAATGCATGGGAGTGTAATATTACCGAAAGGCCATGTATTTACAGAATTTACAACAGATGAAAATGGATATGCATTCGTTAAGAAGATTCCTTTAGGCAAGTATGTAGTACAAGAAATTAAGACGCTTGATGGCCTTGTGTTAGATGAAATAACATATCCTGTCCAGTTTGTGAAAGAAGATGATGTGACTGCTACGATTCACCGTAATCTTACAATTACAAATCAAATCACAAAGACAGAGATTACGAAGACGATGATTACAGGAAGTCCGGAAACACCAGGTGCTAAATTACGCATTTTAGATGAAGAAAATACAATTGTTGATGAGTGGATATCTGCTTATCAAGTAGCGCATAAGATTGCTGGATTAACTGCAGGAAAGAAGTATACACTGCACGAAGAGATGACAGCAGATGGCTATTACTATGCGGATGATATTACATTTACAGTAAATTCAGATGGCACAGTGCTAGCAGTAGAAATGATCGATAAACCTATAGAATACCTCATTAAGAAAATGAATGAAAAGGGTGAATCAGTAAGTGGTGTTCGTTTACAATTAAAGAATCTTTCGACTGGAGAATTGGTTCCTTTACCGAATGAAGGTGTGACAACATCAGAACCGTTCCATCTAAATAACCTGCATGCAGGTGAACAATATGAATTAGAAGAACTGGAGATTGTAAATGGTGTACACCGTGCTTCGACAATGCAGTTTACAGTTCCGAAATATAATCCAACTACAACAGAACCAATTCAAATTCAAATGGTTGATCTAACAGTTGATATCTCGTTAAAGAAAGTAGATGAAGATGGTAATTCCGTTGTTGGTGCTATCCTAGAAATCTATGAAGCTGTTCTAAATGAGAATCAAGAATATGTACCAGTATTGGATGAAAATCAAAATCCAAAGATAGTACACCGTTTGACAACAACAGAAGAAGTATATGACATTGGTCAATATGTCAAAGGTGGTAGTAGTTATATCTTGCATGAAGTAGCAGCACCATTTGGATATGAAATGATGGACCGAGATATTGTGTTTACTGCAACAGGTACAAAAGAAAAACCGCAACTCATTCAAGCGATTGATCGTAAGAAGAAAATCTATATACGTGTAAAAAAGATAGATGCCGAGGACTATGAAACAGTACTTGAGAATACTGAATTTACAGTCTTCCATTCTGATGGAAGAATCGCAATGGATATTTATGGACGAAGTGCAGTTGGTTTGACGGATAAGAACGGTTATGTTGATTTTGCGGTACCATATACTGTATCAGGAATGTATGTGATGGAAACAGAAGCTCCAAAGGGCTATGAGATTTCAGTTGAAAAATATGAAATCAGACATCTATCTGCACAAAACTTTAGTCCAGAAAAACCTGTTGAAATGACAGTTGCAGATGAGAAGGAAAAAGATATTCCAACTGGAGTAGGAATTCACTATGGTGTCTGGTTCTGTGTGATTGGAGGAGTCATTGGTGTTGTATGGACTATTTTCTCAACAAAGCGAATGCATAAGTAATAGGGATGTTAATCAAAATTAAGGTCTCATTATGCATATTAGTTATGTTATTTGGTGTATGCATCTATGCAAGAAAGTGGAGAGTATTAGAGGATGAACAACTGAAGGTTCAAATGTTATCTATGAAAATACAACCACAAAAAGAAAATGAAATATTTAGTATTAATATGCATGCATGGAATGACTTAAAGAAACAGAATCCTGACTTTTGGGCATGGATTTATTGGCAGAATGGAATTGTATCTCAACCGGTTGTCATTGATACAGGTGGAAAAGAGTATCTTTACAAAAACTTTGATGGTGAACCATCTGTGTGTGGAACACCGATGATATTTGAAACGAAATCCAAGAATAAAATTATCTACGGCCATCATGTTGGATACGGAACTGAAAATGGAGTATTTACTAGGCTTGCAGAATTAACGGACAAGAAGCTATTTTATGAACATCAAAGTTTTTACTTGTGCATGCAAGATAAAATAGAGGAATACAGAGTATTTTTAATTACTATTAAAGACAAGGGATTAGATTGGAACTATCAGCAGAAGGATTTTTCTTCTGCTGAGAAGTTCTATGATTGGATTAAGGAAGCAAAAAAAGTTTCAGTAATTTATGATACAGATATAAAGCCAAGATATAGTGATGAGTTTGTAACGATACAGACATGCTTGGATGCATACTCTTCCAAAAGAGTTATATTACTAGCGGTGAAAATAAAAGAATATCCTATCTAAGAAGGTGATTTTATACCATAGTTTTAATGTTGATAATGATATAATGCTAGTAATAGTGAGGTGCTATATGAAAATAATCTTAGATAAAAGCTTAGAAGCGCTTGGTGTAAAACATGTTGTAATTGGTATCGCTAGAAATGTTGATCCAAATGCTGAATTAACACCGGCATTTTTGCAAAAGCAAAAAGAAGTAGAAGAGTGGGCGCTACAGTGCGATGTGGATGAAGTGATTCAACATCCATTCATCCAAGGCTATATCGAACTAATGCAGAAGGCTGGAAGAAGTATTAAGAAGAATCCCCCAACGATTCCTGCTTTCATTCGCAATATCCAACATAGAGGCTCAATGCCTCACATCAACAGCATTGTGGATATTTATAATGTCGAAACTTTAAAATCTTTCCTAGCAATTGGTGGACATGACCTAGATAAGATTCAAGAACCACTAGAATTTACAGTGAGCCAAAAGGAGGATACATTCCTGCCAATCTGCTCAACGCCAAAGCATGTGGCTGAGACAGACTATCTCTATCGAGATAGTAAAGGCATCTTAGCTTGGATGGGTGTTAGAGATGGTGAAAACTACAAGTTTGATGATACTACGAAGAATGCTATCTTTATTATTCAAGGAAATGCAAATACACCGGTAGAAGACAGAATTGAGGCACTACATCGCATTGAACATGATTTAAAAGAATGTATGCCATCATTAGAGTTTGAAATTCTAGTGATTGACGCAGAATCATAAAATTTGTCATATTTATAAGATGAAATGAATTGAATTTCCTAGCATAAAAATATAAAGTTATTATGCTAAGGAGGCGATGAGATGTCTGAAGAAATAATAAGAGGGGAAATAATGAATGAAGAAAGACTGCGCCAGATGATTGAAGCTGGTGAGGCTGCAGAACTTTCTGAATATATCAAAGAGAATAATCCGATTGACGTGGCACAAGCTGCCGAGTATCTCGATGATGAAGAACTATGGAAAATGTGTAGTATCTTATCATCAGAAGATATCGCCTCTGTATTAGAACAAGCGAATGATGAACTTCGTGTTCGTTTTACGTATGCACTTTCTAATAATGAACTTCTTGAAATCTTTAGTAATATGGCACAAGATGATATCGCCGATATTGTTGGAGATTTAACGATTGATAGACGTAAAACCATTGTAAATTTGATGAAGGATAAAGATCGTACAGAAATCACTGATCTATTGGAATATCCAGCAGATACAGCTGGTGGTATTATGACGACTGCCTACATCGCAATCAAAGAAGATTTGAAGGTTATTGAAGGTTTAGAAAAGATTCGTGAGATTGGACCAAAGATCGAAGTTATTGAAACAATCTTTGTAGTAAACGCAAGAGGGCAATTAATTGGTGTTGCGGACTTGCGTGATATCTTATCCGCAGATAAAGATATATTGATGTCAGATATCATGAAAGAAAACTTCATTAGTGTTGAACCAGAAATGGACCAGGAAGAAGTTGCTAAACTTGTATCGAAATATGACTTGAAAGCGATTCCGGTTGTAAATCAACGCATGGCAATTCTTGGTATCGTTACTGTTGACGATATTATTGACGTTATCGTTGAAGAGTATAACGAAGACATGTTGGAGATGGGTGGTGTATCGAAAGAAGAAAGTCTTGATACAACATTATTTCAGTCTATCAAGTTGCGTTTACCTTGGTTATTAATTAACCTAATTACAGCTTTCATGGCATCTTTCACCGTAAAGGTTTTTGAAGGCACAATTGCACAGGTCGTTGCACTCAGTTCGATTATGACAATTATCTCCGGTATGGGTGGTAATGCAGGTTCACAAACACAGTCAATCTTGGTTCGTCAGATTGCAACTGATAAAGTTGATTTCAAGAGAAACTGGAAGTCTTTTGTAAAAGAGATCTTCTTAGGAATTATTAATGGTACGGTGAATGGTTTGATTACAGCGGTTATTGTAATAATACTCTATCGTAATGTATTCTTAGGTGTGATTACCGTTATTGCAATGATTGGTAACCTAGTAGTCGCTGGTATCTTTGGTTTCCTAGTCCCAGTTGTTTTAGATAAGTTTGGAGCTGATCCAGCAGTATCATCTTCAATCTTTGTAACAACAGCAACAGATGTTCTAGGGTTCTTTATCTTCCTAGGACTAGCAAATATATTCTTACCAATGTTAATTTAAATAACAAAAAACTGGATTGGTCTTATTGATCAGTCCAGTTTTATTGATAGGATTCTGCGTGAAATATTTGTATCATACATGTATGTTTTTAATGTTTCTACATCAGATACTGTTTCATCAATATGTTCAAAGTAGTATACAATTTTCTCTATGTATGTTTGGTAGTAAGGATTCACTTCTAATTCTTTGTTGCGTGCTAAGGATTCAAAGTATAGGAATATTAATGTCCAGAAGACTTCTAGACAAGAATCTTCAATCCAGAAGTCTGCTTTTTCTTTTGGTAAGTAACATTGTTCTAAAAGTTCTGTAATCAGAGGTAAGCCATCCTGAGAAGATTGCCAGATATCTGTATAGATATAGTCGAAATTTGAAAGATATTCTTCATTAAAGTAATCAAATGCATCTGCTTCAATCAAATGAATCGATTTTGTGGATTCGAATTGAGGTAAGATAAAATTTTGAAACATTGCGATTACCTCTTTAGAGCGCTCGATTACAGTAACTTCTTCTACATTAGGATTTTGAATTGCCATATATAAGAAATAGCCAATGCCTAAACCAAAGGTAAGTACTTTCCCGTGTGCTCGTTGAGCAGGAACATCATTGGTGTTTGCTTCACTAGGTGCATCAAACATCCAGTCCATATCATCTTGGTATAAATAGAGAGCATCAAAATTGCGATCCATTGCACGCAGTTTCATCCAATCATTTAATTCTCGATTTGGGTCTTTTTGGATAACATCGGAATTAAATAATTCAAAGCCTGCAATTTTTCCTTTTTCAAACGTGAAGTGAGAATCTTTAATCCAATCTAAATGAATATTTTTGTGATATGGATTATTCTCCCACTCATCAACAGATAAGAAAAGGGAAGGGCAATTCGCCATATCTTGAAATTCAGGGATACCTGCATCTGCTAGCATCTTTATGATTTTCTTCTCATTTTTCTTTGTGATATGCATTCCTACAAAATCATTCTTTGAATCATTCGTGATATTTGCAAGACAGCGATTAAGAAATTGATTGATTTCATCATTTAAAGTAATTTTCATGATTCAATCTTACATGAAACTTCATAATTTTTAAATGTAATAATACTTTGAATTTTGCTTGTTTCTGATATAATTCACTTACTTGTTCGGAGGAAATTATGATACTTGCTTTAGCATTGTTTATTGTCATGTATATATTCTTATTGGCACTTCCAGAAAAACGTCCATATGTTGCGCTTATTGCGGCGGGGATATTCATTCTGTTAGGGATCTTACCACTAGGAAATGTAATTGGTGCTGTCGATTGGAATATTATTCTAATGTTGGCAGGCACAATGATGGTTGTTCAGTTATTCATTGAAAGCCAAATGCCTGCACTTATGGCAGAAGGACTATTAAAAGCCGTTCCTAACATTCAGTGGGCAGTAGTTGTATTAAGTATTTTCGCAGGTGTAATTTCTGCGTTTGTTGATAACGTTGCGACAGTATTAATGGTTGCACCAGTTGGTTTAGCAGTCTCAAAGAAATTAAAGACAAATCCTGTTCCAGTTTTAATTGCGATTGCAGTATCTAGTAACTTGCAGGGAGCTGCGACACTTGTAGGGGATACAACAAGTATTCTTCTAGGTGGTTATGCAAACATGAGTTTTAATGATTTCTTTGTATTTATGGGTAAACCTGGAATTGCGTTATCAGTAGAAATTGGTGCTGCAATGACAATTCCAGTATTATTATTCTTATTTAGAAAATCAAAAGAACCAGTCCATGCGGAAATTACTACAAAGGTAACAGATTATATTCCTTCATTATTGATGATTGGTGTGATTGTAACGTTAATCATAGCCTCTCAATTTGAGAATAAGCCACAACTTACAAACGGTTTTATCTGCATGAGTTATGCAGTGATTGGTATTATTTATAGAGTAGTTCGTGAAAAATCATGTGATGTTGTAAAGCGAGCAATTCAAGCAATTGATTTCAATACACTACTTCTATTGATTGGATTATTTATGGTAATTGCTGGTATTACTGAAGCAGGCGTCATTGATGCGATAGCTGATCTCTTTGTAAAACTGGGTGGTAGTTCCGTATTTGTGATGTATACAATGATAGTATTTGTATCGGTAATTATCTCTGCATTTGTGGATAATATTCCGTATGTTGCGACAATGTTACCAGTTGTACAAGGTATTGCAAATTCTATGGGAGTTGAACCATATGTCCTATACTTTGGATTACTAATTGGTGCTACTCTTGGTGGTAACTTAACTCCTGTTGGAGCGAGTGCAAATATTGCCGCAATTGGTATTCTAAACAAGGAAGGGTATAAAGTTTCCTCAAAAGACTTCTTCCGTATTGGTATTCCATTTACACTAATAGCAGTATTTTCGGGTTACATCGTAACTTGGTTAATTTGGGGTTAAAATCATATAAGAGACTTCTTCTGATGGAGAAGTCTCTTTTGTAAAATTATTTTATTTTTACCTTGCCAAATAGATATTTTCTTGCTATATTTATATAGCACTAATTTTAATGTGTATGCGCCGATAGCTCAACTGGATAGAGCATTTGACTACGAATCAAAAGGTTGCGGGTTCGACTCCTGCTCGGCGCGCCATTCGGGATGTAGCACAGCTTGGTAGTGTACTTGATTTGGGATCAAGGGGTCGCAGGTTCGAATCCTGTCATCCCGACCATGATGGCGAGGTAGCTTAGTTGGCTAGAGCAATCGGTTCATACCCGGTAGGTCGTGAGTTCGAGTCTCACCCTCGCTACCATTACTATTTAAGAACGAGATGTAACATGCATCTTGCAAGAAACATCTCGGACCCTTAGCTCAGTTGGTCAGAGCTGTCGGCTCATAACCGACTGGTCGAAGGTTCGAGTCCTTCAGGGTCCACTAAAACGGAGGAATACCCAAGTGGTTGAAGGGTCCGGTCTTGAAAACCGGTAGGTCGAGAAATCGGCGCCTGGGTTCGAATCCCAGTTCCTCCGCCATTTAAATTATGTTCTTCGGAACAACACATCGCGAGGTAGAGCAGCCTGGTAGCTCGTCGGGCCCATAACCCGGAGGTCGTTGGTTCAAATCCTTCCCTCGCAACCATTTGGCTCTGTAGCTCAGTCGGTAGAGCAAAGGACTGAAAATCCTTGTGTCGCCAGTTCGATTCTGGCTGGAGCCACCTGAAAAACCTGTACTTGTACAGGTTTTTTCATTGTTTATACTGGTTTTTTCTAAAAAATTTCTATAATATCAGTTCTTGAGTTCTGTTTCATACCAGGCATCTACACCAGGGTCTATGATAGTCTGTTCTGTATCAACTCGCACATTTCGATATACAGGCGCGTAATAGTCTGCGACACCACCATGATGTGAACAAGCACCTTTTCCCTTCGCGTTACTAGGAGACCATGTACCATCATTACATAAGGTTTGATAATCTACAATTTGATTTTCATAGGTAGTTACAATCTCAATATGACTAGATTCAGGGATTGCAGGATGATAGATAAATTTGGAATATACAATACCATCTACCTGACAATCAGTTGTAATTGTTGTTCCATCACAGGTTGGGACTGGTGTTGGCGTAGGAGTAGGCTTTGGGGTAGGTTTGGGTGTTGGTTTAGGTGTTGTCTTTGGGACAGATACAGTAGTTGTTGTTTGTGCTGTTTGCACCGTTTCAGCAGTTGTTTGCTGTTTCTCTTGTACTGTTGAACTGCTAGAGCAGCCATACGAAAAAATGAAAGTACCAACTAGTACAGTTTTGCAAATGCGTGATAAAAAATGATTTGTATGAATCATATTCCCCTCCGTTTTATCAAGATACTTTTGCTTCAAATTATGAAATAACAAAAAATGTTGTGTGATGCATTAGTTTAATGGTTTAAGCACTATTTATTTTGCAACCCTCTTTAAACAGTGTATGGCTGAATTGTTACTAATATCATAAAAAGAAATATAGGAATTGTAAATTTATTTTTGAAAGGAAATTTTGATATACTGAACATATGAAAAAGATATTAATTATAGGATCGGCACATGTAGATTTTGTTTCCCGTGTAGATAAACTTCCACAGGGAAATGAAGAGTTTAATGTTTTAAAACAAGAACAACTCATCAGTGGTACAGGTTTTAAAGCTGCTGATGTATTTCAACATTTTGATTTCCCATATGAACTATATGCGCCTGTTGGTACAGGTATTTATGGTGAAGCTGTAGAAGATGAAATGGTGGTACGTAAATTACCCATTCATGCAAGAAGTGAACTGGTAAATGGTTGTACCTATCACATGATAGATCAAGATGGAAGTCAAACGTATTTTAGTGTTCCTGGTGGGGAATATAATTTTGACATGTCATATGCACAAACTTTAGACAAAGATGATATTGATGCAGTACTGCTATATGGAGAAATGCTGAGTGGTGAAGGTGTTATTGATTTATTGAATACTTTAGATGATTTGGGAAAACCAATCTATTTTGTACCTGGTGAATTTGGTGATCAGATGGATGAGGATATTTTCCGTGCACTGTGTTCATTAAATCCAATACTAATTTTATCTGAAACAGACGCATTCTATCTCTCTGGTGAGAAGTTTCATGATTTCAAGATGACTGCAGAGTATCTGCATGATTTGACAGGTTCAGATGTTATGATCTTCAAGAATGATGAAGGTGTGTATTGTTATGGTTATGAGAAGTTTATGTTACCATGCGAGCATGTTTCTGATATTGAACTACAAGCAGCGATATTTGTTCTTGCACAACTAGCTGGTGTTGATGTAAAGAACAGTATGGCATTTATGTATGAATTTGCACAAAAGTTAATTCATGATTGGGATAATTTTACTTTTGAAGAAGGTAAGATTAGACTTGCGGAAATTATTACGCAGAAGTAATGATACACAAAGGACTTACAAAAGAAGAAGTAAACCAGCGTATTTCAGAAAATAAAGTAAATGGTGAACCTAAGAAATTATCAAAGTCTAACATAAATATTATTAAAGAAAACATTTTTACTTATTTTAACTTTTTAAACATTATACTTTTTATATTTGTGATGACGACTGGCAAATACCAAAATGCCATGTTCATGGGTGCAGTCATCACAAACGCACTCATTGGAATCATCCAAGAAATACGTGCGAAGAAATTACTGGATCAGATACGTATTCTTACAACTACAAAAGTAAATGTGTATCGAGATAATATATGTGAAGAAATCTCTGTACATGAAATTGTTCAAGATGATGTAATAAGTTTACAAGCAGGTATTCAAATCCCAATTGATGGTGTAATAACCGAAGGTAGTCTGGAGATCAACGAAAGTCTTTTGACTGGCGAATCTGATACTGTTTATAAAAAAGTTGGGGATACTGTTTATAGTGGAACAATTGTATTAAGTGGAGATGCAGAAGTTAGGGTGACAAAAGTTGGTCATGAACGTCAATCTGAGAAGATTATGGAAGGCTCTAAAGTATCTGGGTTCCACAAAAGTACATTACAAAAAGACCTACAAAAACTAATTAAGATAGTATCCATTTTAATTATTCCTGTCGCATTGATATTGGTTTATATGCAGATGGGTGTAAAGGACGTTGGCTATGTAGGTATTGTGCTAAATACATCTGCTGCAATTATTGGTATGATTCCCGAAGGCTTAGTTGTACTAACAAGTGTTGCCTTAGCAGTTTCTACCGTACGTTTATTGAAATTAAAAGCACTTGTGCAAGAACTATATTCAATTGAAGGTCTAGCTCGTGTTGATGTAGTATGTCTTGATAAGACAGGTACATTAACCCAAGGGGATATGCAGGTTGATCATATTGAAATTATCGGGGATATATCTGAAGAGTCGTTACATGCGTATATGCATGCATATCTGCAGATGGAAAAACACCCAAATCCAACCGCAAAAGCATTACTAGAGTATTTTAAGAGTGATATACAGATTCAAGTAAATAGTTTTCAACCGTTTGCGAGCGAACGTAAATATACAAGTGCAACACTACACGATATAGGCACATTATATGTTGGCGCCTTTGAATTTATCTTTGAGAAAGAAGATGCAATCTATCAGATGTATCACGATTCGATTTCTCAGGGTGAATTACGTACGATTACACTAGCACTAGTTAAAGAGAATAATGAAAAAGAATTATTAGCTTTGGTATATATTCGTGATGTAATGCGTCCAAATGTAAATAAAACCTTATCCTATTTATTTAATCAGGGTGTAACTATCAAAGTAATATCTGGCGATTATCCAAAAACCGTTTCTTCCATTGCGAAGAAAGCGGGTGTACCAAATGCAGAAAAGTATATTGATTTATCAATTGGCGATATCGATTATGAACAAGTCGTTGAGGAATATACTGTTTTTGGCAGAGTTCTTCCAAAGCAGAAGAAGGAACTTCTAACAGCACTACAGCGCAAACATGTTGTAGCGATGGTAGGGGATGGAGTGAATGATATTCCTGCTTTAAGGCAAGCAGATGTATCTATATCCATGCTTGCAGGTTCGTCGGCAGCGAAAGATATTTCTGATATCGTCTTATTAGAAAATGACTTTAATGTTGTACCTTCTATCGTCTGTGAGGGTAGAAGAGTCATCAATAATATCTCTAGAGCATCTTCAATGTATCTAGTTAAAACACTATTCTCTTTCTTATTAACAATCTATGTTGCATTATTTCAAGTCGCTTATCCATTCGTTCCAGTACACTTAACAATGATTAGTGCAATTTGTGTAGGAATACCAACCGTATTTTTACAACTAGAACCTAGCTTTGAGAAGTTGAGAGGCAGATTTTTGGTAGATGCATTCTTACGTGCACTGCCGTCTGCGATTACAGTCGTATTGGTTGTACTTTTCACAAAGTTATATCGTACATATATGGGATTATCTTTGGAACGTGCAAATGCAATTCTGGTATTTGTGACAGGGGTTGTATATCTTTATACTCTATATCGCATCTATCAGCCAACAACAAAGTATCGTTTAACAATTGTACTCATCATGAGTGTACTCTTTGTGATTAGCTTTTATTTCACGCAATCACTCCTAGGAATCTCATTTGGTTTTGAACTACTTCCAGTAACAATTATAGTGAGTGTGTTAGGTATTATATTCGTAACTTTATTAGGCTTTTTCATTGAAAAAGCGTTCAAAATAAATTCGTGCAATTTAAAGTGAGCTTGTGTATAATTACTATTGCGATGCGGATATGGTGAAACTGGTAGACACGCTGATTTCAGGTGTCAGTGAGGCGACTCGTGCAGGTTCGAATCCTGTTATCCGCACTAATAGTAGGCCCGATAACGGGCTTTTTATTATGTTTCTGAATGGGTGAATTTGAAGTAAAATTGCATATCTTATACAATGTAATCATGAGGTGATATACATGAGAATCATAAAGAATGAAGAAATCAATGAGAACTTGTTTTCTCAGATGATTCGTTTGGATCATGAAGTATGGCCATCAGATGATGAAAATTACTTGCCGACTTCCTATTTGCATAGATTATATGAAAACTCAAAGGATGGATTATTTTTTGCGGTAGATGATGAAGATAAGCTAATTGGCTATCAAACATTAATTTTTGTGGATGAAGATAATTTTCAAAAATATTATGAGACTGGTGATTTTACAGTTTTAAAGAATATAGGTATGAAGAAGGGCGACAATATCTTATATATCTATACTGCTAATATTAAAGAAGAATATCAGGGTAGTGGCTGTATGAAAGAAATAGGAAGAGCACTGGCAACTTGGTTAGTTGAGCAGGAAGAAAAGGGATATTATGTTTCAGTAGCCTATGCAGAAGCAGTTACTCCAGCAGGTGTTAAGACAGTTATAAGTGGATATGAAATGGAACCGATGGAAGATGTTGATGAAGCTGGGCTTGGCCATTATATTTTGAAAGATGGTATGAAAGCATATTGTAAGAAGATGCTAGAGGATGTCAATCTATAATTGATTTTGTAAAAAATAAATACTTTTCATATTTACACTGTATAGTTATAAGCCTAGAATAGTACTGGTGAGTTTTATCTAAGAGGGAAACTATGCGAGGACTCGGAACGATCATCAATATCATTTTAATTGTGCTAGCTGGTACGTTTGGCTGCTCTTTTAGTTCTAAAATGAAAGAGAAGATGCAAGAAACACTGTTTTTAATAACAGGGATAGCAGTTATCTTTGTGGGTATTGCAGGTGCGATGGAACAGATGTTAATGATTGAAAATGGTAGGTTAATTCCACGTAATATCATGATGGTTATCTGCTGTTTGGCAATTGGTGCTATTGTGGGTGAGTATTTTGATTTAGATGGAAAGATTAATCAGTTTGCTGATTATGTTAAAAAGAAAAGTAATAATGGCAATGATACAAAGTTTGTTGTAGCATTCGTGAATACAAGTTGTGTTGTATGTATTGGTGCGATGGCTGTCATTGGCGCAATCAAAGATGGTATTAGTGGTGATATCACAGTACTAGCAGCCAAGGGTGTAATTGACTTTATCTTGGTTAGTGTTATGAGCGCCTCTCTTGGTAAGGGTTGTATGTTTTCGGCAATTCCAGTCGCAATCTTTCAGGGTAGTATTACCTTGCTTGCGATGATGTTAAATACAGTTGTGCCAGCTGTTGCATTAGAGAATCTTTCGTGTGTTGGATCGATCTTGATATTCTGTGTTGGAGTCAATATGGTATTTGATCGAAAGATGCGAGTGGCTAACGTTTTACCGGCAGTTATCATTGCGGTACTATGGGGTATGGTATTTTAAAAAGTCGAAAGACTTTTTTATTTTAGTTTATAATCTCTAAACAAAAAGTTTAAAAAAACTATTGATTTTCATCTTGAATTACATATAATTATTATTGTTTTGTTACTGTTAATAAATAGTTTAGTAAAACTAAACAAATGAGGGGGATTATGATAGATATCGGACATCGCATCAAGCAGCTACGAATCAAGAATGACCTGACACTTGAAGAATTGGCCTCACGAACAGAACTAACGAAGGGTTTCTTGTCACAGTTGGAGCGTAATTTAACATCTCCATCGCTTCAGACACTGGCAGATATTGCGGAAGCTCTAGGGGTTGATATGTCACGCTTTTTTGCGGAAGAACATGAAGAGAAGATTGTCTTTACACCAGAGGATGTGTTCGTTGATGAACAGGATGGTGTAACAACTCATTGGATTGTTCCAAATGCACAGAAGAATGATATGGAACCAATTATCTTAAAACTTGAACCTGGTACTAGATCAAAACAGATTGAACCACATCAAGGGGAAGAGTTTGGATATGTATTAAGTGGACGTATCTATCTTGTAAGAGAGGGATACAAAAAAGGCGCTTTGGTAAGACGAGGGGATACTTTCTATATCCGAGGAGACGTAGCGCACTATTTAGAAAATCGTAGTAAACAATCAGCAGAAGTGCTTTGGATTAGCACGCCACCAGAATTTTAGAGGGAGAATAGACATGGCAAAGAAATTGATTGAAGTAAAAAATGTTGTAAAGACTTTTGACAACCAAGTCGTACTAAAGGGAATCTCATTAGATATTTATGAAAATGAGTTCGTAACGTTACTTGGACCATCTGGTTGTGGTAAGACAACGCTCTTACGTATTATTGCTGGTTTTATTGAACCAACAGAAGGTCATGTCATCATGGATGGCGAGGATATTGCACGCATTCCTGCATACAAGCGTGATGTAAATACAGTATTCCAGCATTATGCATTGTTCCCACACTTAGATGTATATGACAATATTGCATTTGGTTTAAAGATTAAGAAGATGCCAAAGGATATCATCGATCAGAAAGTTCGTCGTATGATTTCTCTTGTAGGTTTAGAAGGATTTGAACACCGTGATGTCACAATGATGTCAGGTGGACAACAACAGCGTGTAGCGATTGCACGTGCGCTTGTCAACGAACCAAAGGTTTTATTATTAGATGAATCTTTAAGTGCGTTAGATAAGAATCTTCGTAAGGAAATGCAACTTGAATTAAAAGAGATTCAGCGTGAGGTAGGTATCACATTTATCTTCGTTACACACGACCAAGAAGAAGCTCTAACAATGTCTGATAAGATTGTTATCTTAAAGGATGGTGATATTGAGCAGGTTGGTTCTCCTACAGAAGTTTATAACGAACCAATTAACCAATACTGTGCACGTTTCATCGGTGACTCTAATATCATCGATGGTGTGATGAAGAAGGATAACCTTGTTAACTTTGATGATGTTGATTACGAGTGTGTAGACTATGGCTTTAGTGAGAATGAACCAGTTGATATTGTAATTCGTCCTGAAGATATCGACATTGTTGCTAGAAACCGTGGCTTATTAAATGGTGAAGTGAAGTCTGTATTATTCAAGGGCGTTCATTATGAAGTTATTGTAGAAACATCCTCTGGTACATCTAAGACAGTTACCATGCATGTAACTGGAGAACATGATGTTGTCAATGAAGAGGCGAAAGAACATATTAGTGCATCTTCCTTTACAATGGACCTTGAAGACGTTGATCAGTTAACAGACTCTGAAGTTATTGCGCGTGCAAATGCGCAAGCATGGACAGATGAGGGTGAGGATGTTTCCTTAACACATGTAGAATATGATGTGAAGAAGGAAATTGGTACATACTCATGTACATTCGGTACAGGTGCAGGTACAAAGATTACAGTTAAGATTAATGTTGTTAAGCCAACTGCAGTTGAAGACGTTGAAAATGAAGAAGGTATCCAGGCGTTCGACTTCTATCGTACAGTTGATGATATTAAAGAATCCGTAGCGTTAGATACAGACCTCATTCGTTGGGCTGATGCATATGCTTGGAATATCGAAGATGACTCTCGTGTTGAAATCTGGGATGTGAAGTATGACTTTGATGATGAAAATATCACAGAAGGCGACTATCAGATTACATTCTCTACACAGGGTCGTGAGTTAAAGATTGAAACTACAGATAAGATTGAAGCTGGTGAAAGAATTGGTCTACAGTGGA
Organism: uncultured Solobacterium sp.; assembly: GCF_963550625.1. GTDB lineage: Bacteria > Bacillota_I > Bacilli_A > Erysipelotrichales > Erysipelotrichaceae > Bulleidia. Next base: position 32,372 of record NZ_CAUVCV010000008.1, on the reverse strand, counting down.
ATCCTGAAGACATTCATGTAATGAGAAAGATGGGTTAATGCACGATGAAGTCATTTAATAAATTAATCTATCCATATTTTGTATGGATGATGATTATGATTGTCATTCCGATGTTCATGATTGTCATGTATGCAATGACAGTAAAAGGTAATTCCGTTTTAACACTTCAATTTACATTTGAAAACTTCACACGTTTCTTTAATGATACGATTTTTCCAAGTGTATTATGGCGTAGTTTAAAGATGGCATTCATCACTACAGCTATCTGTATTATTGTAGGTTATCCAACAGCGTACATCATGGCGAAGCTAAAGAGTGGTTCTCAAGCAATCATGGTGTTACTCATTACACTTCCAATGTGGATAAACATGCTTGTACGTACGTATGCATGGAAGGGTATTTTAGGCTGGTTTGGATTTAGCAGTGAAGTTAGAGTATATATTGGTATGGTGTACAACTTCTTACCATTTATGATTCTACAAATTTATACAGCTCTTTCTAAGATTGATAAGAACTTATTGATTGCGGCTAGTGACTTAGGTGCAGATAATAAGCAAACATTTATGCGTGTTACATTACCACTATCTTTAAGTGGTGTTGTAAGTGGCATTACTCTGGTATTCTTACCAGCGGTATCCAGCTTCTTTATTCCTAAGCTACTTGGTGGTGGTCAGTATGTATTGATTGGTAATTTGATTGAAGATTACTTTATCAAGACTGGTGACTGGAACTTTGGTTCTGCAATCAGTTTAATTATGGCAATCATTATCTTAATTTCGATGTATGTTACAAAGAAACTAGATAAAGAGCCAGCAGAGGAGGCAGACTAATGGAAAAGAAAAATTCTATTTTCGGGAAGTTATATCTTGCCCTCATCTTGGCATTCTTCTATTTACCAATTCTCTATGTAGTATTCTTTAGCTTCAACCGTTCTAAATCACTTACTCGCTTTACTGGTTTCTCATTACGTTGGTATGAGAACATGTTTAATAACCGTTCCATCTTAGAAGCAATCTATTACACGGTTTTATGTGCAGTACTAGCGACATTAATTTCTACACTTATTGGAACAATCACAGCAATTGGTCTTTCCAAGTCTAAGCGCATTACACGTGAGTTATTCCAACAGGTAAATAACTTACCAATGCTAAACCCAGAAATCGTTACTGCGATTGGCTTAATGTTGTTCTTTACATCATTGAGAGTTCAAACGGGTTTTACAACGATGTTGCTGGCTCATATTGCATTCTGTACACCTTATGTAATTCTATCGGTATTACCACGTTTACGTCGTATTGATAAGAACATGGCAGAGGCTGCTTTAGACTTAGGTTGTACTCCATGGCAAGCGATGTGGAAGGTTATCATTCCTCAGATTAAGGGTGGTATTATTGCAGGTGCTCTTGTGGCATTCTCTATGTCCTTCGATGACTTCGTTATCTCCATGTTTACAACAGGACCTGGTGTCTCCAATATCTCTATCTATGTTTATGCAAACGTAAAACGTGTTAACCCAACAATTAATGCGTTAAGTGCAATTATTGTTTATGTCATCACAGTTGTACTCATTGTCGTAAATGTTGTACCTATGATTAATGAAAGAAGAAAGGCAAAGTTAAATGCGCAAATTACAGAATCTAACTAAATTAGTATTATGCGCTGCACTTGTAGCTCCACTTGTTGGCTGTGGTGGGGATGATGAAGGTGCAGTAAAGCAAGTTGGCGACGCAAAAGAAATGTTTGGCTGTAACGTTATCAATGTATTCAACGCAGGAGAATATATCGGTGAAGGAGTTATCTCTAACTTTGAAACAATGTATAACGCAAAAGTTAACTATGATCTATTTGAGTCCAATGAAATGATGTACACAAAGTTACTTGGTGGCTCATCTTATGATGTACTTGTGCCTAGTGACTATATGATTGAGCAGTTACTAGCTGAGAAGATGTTACAACCATTAGATAAGAAGTCTTATGAAAATTTAGGCTTACTCAATCCTTCCGTTGTAGAATCTCAAAAGGCATTTGATCCAACACTAGAATATTCTGTTCCATATTTCTGGGGTAATGTTGGACTTGTATACAACAAAACAACAGTTGATGAAAAGGATATTGAAGAACAGGGTTGGAACATTCTCAAGAATCCAAAGTATAAGGGAAGAATCTTCTTCTACGATTCACAACGTGATGGCTTTATGATTGCGTTTAAGGCTCTTGGTTATTCAATGAATACTAACAATCCAAAGGAAATCCAAGAGGCATATGAATGGTTATCTGAGATGAATGCCACAATGGATCCTGCCTATGTAACAGATGAAGTTATTGATGGTATGACGAATGCGGAAAAAGATATCGCTGTCATGTATTCTGGAGATGCGACAAACGTTCTTACGGAAAATATGGATATGAGTTGGGTAGCACCAAAGCAGGGTACAAACGTTTGGATTGACGCAATGGTTATTCCAAAGAACAGCAACTGTCCTGGACTTGCAAATAAGTTTATCGACTACATTATCAGTGAAAGTGTTCAGTCACAGAATGCTGAGTGGGTTGGATATACACCGGTTGATAAGAGTGTTGAGGAAGAACTTGCTGGACCGGATGGAGAATTCTTTGAAAATCCAGCATTTGTTCCACGTTCAGGATATCAATTGGATGAAACATTCCATTTTGATGAACAGTTAAAAGCAAAACTCTCAGACTTGTGGAATAAGGTCAAAGTACAATAACGGTTTTCTCACTTTGAAAAAATACAAAAAATATTTGTAAACTAGAAATAAAAAGTGATATACTTCTATTGCATTCAGTGAATGCTTTCAGTATAATAATAAAGCGCTGTAATTTTACAGGGCTTGGTTCCTTAGCCAAGTGGTAAGGCAGCAGACTGCAACTCTGCGAGCGCCGGTCCGACTCCGGCAGGAACCTCCACGGAGATGTGGCGGAATCGGCAGACGCAACGGACTTAAAATCCGTTGTCTGAAAGGACGTATGGGTTCAAGTCCCATCATCTCCACCATCAAAAAATGCTTACTTCGGTAAGCGTTTTTATTATTTCTATCGATGTCAAAAGAAAAGTGATGGATCACCATCACAAAATACGTGGTAATAGGATACACAGTAAAATCAGAACGATACTTGCATAAAGGGGGATATTGTTACGATGACTTCGTTCAACCAAGATACGTTTCCGATAATCTGCATAAGTTGGATCTAAATCTTTACTTCGTTGGAACTCAAGGGAAAGGAAATCACCTTTGAGCCATGCTTGTCTAAATGTTCCAATAAAGAATAGGATAGCTGTTAGAACTCCTAAACAGTTCAAGAAACTGAAACGAAATGGTTGTTTTACAACTCCGACAACGACAGAAAGAAGTACAACTACTCCAACACAAATCCATACTTTACTATCCCTAAAAGGGAGAATTAATTTTTTTAACATGGTTACATTTTAACCGATATTTTGAACATGACAATATACTTGATTGTGATTTGTTGAAAATGAATACAAATTTACAGAAATACACTGTAAACAGCGTTGTATGCGTTGTTTATCATATTTAGGAATGCTATAATAGAAATAATAAAAAAGGGAGATTGTATATGGTATTCAACAAGATTAAAGAATTCGTCGCACCAGTAGATGAAGACGAAGATGAAGGCGAAGAATTACAATTCACAGGAAGAGAGGTACAACCAGTGAGTACTTACGAGTCAAAACAAACAAATTTGAATAACATTTCTAAAAATACACAAATGGTAATGTTCGAACCAAGAAGTTTCGAACAGGCTGAGGAGATTGCACGTCACTTAAAGCAAACACGTGGCTGCATTATCAACTTACACCGTTTACAAAGAGAATATGCACAGCGTACAATTGATTTCTTATCTGGTGTAGTATTCGCATTAGATGGAACAATTCAGAAGGTTGGTCATAACGTTATCTTCTGTGCACCAAGAAATGTTGGTGTCGAAGGTAATATCTCACTTGATAAGGGTGAAGATGAATAATCTAGGGAATTACGATTCTCTGATTGCACATTTACACGACTTAAAAGAAAAGAGTGAACGTTGGCATAAGAGTGTTTGTTCTGCATTCTTAACGGAAGAAGAACAGGCGGTTGTCCAAAAGATATTCACTCCATCCCGCTTTGTTCGCTATGATGGCGGATACGATGAAGCACGTAAAAAGAAAGTCATCTTTCTCTATGAAGAGAAGGATGGCTTTTCAGATATAGTATGCATGAAGGCTAAGATTGATCAGCGCTTTCGTACGATAGGACATCGTGATGTATATGGAGCAATCATGAATCTGCAGATAGAGAAGAGTAGCTTTGGCGATTTCTGGATTGAAGAAGATGCAATTTATCTCTATACATCCGAACATATGGTTGATTTTATCAAAGATCATCTGATTCGTATCAATCAGCTAACGGTATCGTTTGAGCAGATTGATGAACGACCAAAACAGGAGTTTAAGACCAAAGAACTTTCTCTTGTTGTGGCAAGTGAAAGAGCGGATGCAATCGTGGCTGCTTTAACCCATTCTAGTCGTAGTGATGCAAAGGATTTGATACGAAAAGGATACGTGCAGGTGAATCATATCGAACTTGAAGAGCCTGATAAAATATGCAATAATGGGAGTGTTATTTCTATACGTGGCACAGGTAGATTTACCTTCTTAGGCTTTAGTCGAAAGACGCGTACAGGAAGAATCGTTGCAGAATTTCTGCAGAATATATAAGAGGAGAGAACATGACGACACGAAAACCGACATTTCGCATCATGAAAAATGGCTATGATCGGTTTGCGGTTGATGATGTGATGGAGCAATACGCTGCGCAAGTTGCCTTCCTTCAAAGAAAGTTGGAACTCTATCAAGAACAGATGGTTGAGACAACAGAGAAGTTGGAGGACTTACAGGCACGCTACAATGAGATTGAGCGTGCAGTAGATGTGCGGAAAGATGCGGCCGACAGTATTACCAGATTATCTTTGCAGGAAGCTAACGATGTGATGGCAAGAGCACAGGATAACGCTGATGAGATTGTCAAAGAAGCTTTATCCGTTGCGCGTTCCATATTGCTGGATCTATCGCAACTGTACACTGAAGCTGGTGAGGTAAAGAGCGATCTGAGCCAACAACTAACCGATTTACAAAAGAGTTTAGATAACTTTAGACTTCCAAAACTTCCTGATATGGATTGGTTGGAAGAGTCTGATAAAGAATTGCATTGATCAGGACATGCTTTAACAGAAGTGGATTGATAAGAGAGTTCGTGTATGCTGAAAACGAATATGAAGCCTGTTAATAGAATCACCTGTGAGTAATCGTATCTTCTGCGTTAAAGAAGAAAAGAGTGTATGACAATCAAGTCATAAACTAAGGTGGTACCGCGTTTAGACGTCCTTAGATTTTTAAGGACGTTTTTATTTTTATAAAAGAGGAGGGTCATATGGACTACAAAGATACGCTAAACATGCCAAATACAGAGTTTGAAATGCGTGGTAATCTTGCTCAGAAAGAACCAGGTATTTTAAAGAATTGGCAACAAGACAACTATTACCAAAACTTACTAGAACACCACAAAGGACAGAAGGCATTCATCTTACATGATGGTCCTCCATACGCAAATGGTAACCTGCATGCAGGTACAGCCATGAACCGTACTATCAAGGACTTTATTATTCGTAGCCATGCGATGTCTGGTTACTATACACCATTCTTTCCAGGATGGGATACACACGGATTACCAATTGAAAATGCTATCCAGAAGTTGGGTGTTGACCGTAAGGCGTTGTCTGCTGCTGAGTTTAGACGTAAGTGTGAAGAGTATGCACACCAGCAGATTGCACAGCAGATGGAAACTGAAAAACGTTTAGGTCAGATTGCGGATTATGAACATCCATATATCACACTGACAAAAGGCTTTGAGGCTCGTCAGATTCAATCTTTTGCTAAGATGGCTTTAAATGGAATGATTTTCCAGGGATTAAAACCTGTTTATTGGTCACCATACAATGAGACAGCAGTTGCGGATTCTGAAATCGTCTATAAGGATGTTAAGGATGCGACAATCTATCTCAAGTTCCCGATTGCAGATGGTAAGGGTGTATTAGCTGCAGATGATAACTTTGTAATCTGGACAACAACACCTTGGACAATTCCATCCAACATGGCAGTGTCTGTTCATCCGGATCTTTCATATGCATTAGTAAAGACAAGTGCTGGTAATCTTGTTGTGCTTGAGAAGTTTGTTGATCGCTTACTTGAAAAGTTTAATCTTGAAAATCTAGGTGTCCTAAAGACATTTACTGGTAAGGAAATTGAAGGTGTTACATATCATCATGTTGTATTAGACAAGGAATGTCCATGTCTTTTAGGTACTCACGTTACAGATGAAGATGGTACAGGTATTGTACATACAGCTGGTGGTCACGGTATGGATGACTATCTTGTATGTATGAAGAATGGTATGCCACCAATCTGTACTGTTGATGAGCGTGGTTATATGAATGAAGAAGCAGGCTCTTACCAGGGTATGTTCTTTGAAGATTGTTCAAAGGCTATCATTCATGACATGAGTGAAAAGGGCTACTTATTACAAGTTGAAAATATTACTCACTCATACCCACATGATGACCGTTTAAAGAAGAAGGTTATCTTCCGTGCAGTGAAGCAGTGGTTCTGTTCGATTGAGAAGGTACGTGAGCAGGCATTGGATCAGATTAATAACCACGTTAAGTGGCATAATTCCTTTGGTCAAAAACGTATGAATAATATGATTGCGGACCGTGGTGACTGGTGTATCTCAAGACAGCGTCTATGGGGCGTTCCAATTCCAATTATCTATTGTGAAGATAACTCACCAATTATGGAAAAGGAAGTCTTTGATCATATCGCTGAACTCATGAATGAATATGGTTCAAATGTTTGGTTTGAAAGAGACGCAAAAGACTTACTCCCAGAAGGTTATACAAATGAAAAGTCACCAAATGGTGAATTCCGTAAGGAAACAGATATCATGGACGTATGGTTTGACTCTGGGTCAAGCTGGAACGAATTAATCGCTCGTGGCGACGGTTATCCATGTGACTTATACTTTGAAGGTTCTGACCAGTATCGTGGTTGGTTTAACTCTTCCCTTATCGTTTCTACAGCAGTGAATGGAACGGCTCCATACAAGGAAGTCTTATCCCATGGTTACGTTGTAGACTCTAAGGGTGAAAAGATGTCTAAGTCTGTTGGTAACGTTGTAAACCCAATGGATATCATCAACCAGAACGGTGCAGATGTATTCCGTCTTTGGGCAATGTCTTCTGACTTTAGAGAAGATTTAAAGTTAGGCCCAAGCAATATCAAGCAGGTTTCTGATCAGTATCGTAAGATTCGTAATACATTCCGTTTCTTGCTAGGTAATGTAAATGCAGAAGACTTCAACCCTGCAGCAGATATGGTTACCTTTGAAAATCTAGAACGTGTTGATCAACAGGTTCTTGTATTACTGAATGACTTAGTTAGAGATGTACGTAAGGATGTATTAGAATACAACTACCTATCCGCAAATAAGCATTTGATGTATTTCATGGTTAATATCTTATCTTCTTACTATTGTGATTTCACAAAGGATATCTTATATGTAAGTGCCAAGAATGATCATCGTAGAAGACAAGTACAGTCAGTATACTGGAACTGTGCGGATGCGCTTGTGAAACTTTGGGCCCCATTCTTAGCATTTACTGCTGAAGAAATCTGGACACATTTTTCACACCTAGGCGCAAACTCTGTACATTACGAAGAATTCCCAGAAGTAAAGGAATACGCAGAAGCTGAAACATTACGTGATGAAATCAAACGTCTATTAGATGTTCGTGCACTTGTCACGAAGGCAAATGAAGAAGCACGTAATGAAAAGTTAATCGCATCTAGCCAAGAGGCTAAGATTATCCTAACTCTTCCAAAGGAAGACAAGGAACTTGTAGAAAAGAACCTAGGTGCTACAGTAGCACAGTGGTTAATCGTTTCTCAGGTTGAACTTGTAGAAGGAGAATCAGCAGTGAAGGTCGAGAAGGCTAGTGGAGAGAAGTGTCCACGTTGTTGGAACTATGATGAACATGTGGATGAAAATGGACTATGTCCAAGATGCCACGCTGTCATGGAAGGTTACAAGCTGATTCACCAAAACTAAATCTATAAAACATGCATGTAGGATGATAGTTCTACATGCATTATTTTTGGATAAAGAAAAGCGACAGATTACTGTCGCTTGATGTTATAGTTCAATCTTCTTAAATTGTTCCCAAGGTAAGTAAGGCTTACCGAAGTGACCATAGTTTGTTGTCTGTGTATAGATAGGTCTTTCAAGATCTAATTCCTTGATCATATTTTTAACGGAGAAGTTGAAGTTCTTCTTAACGATTTCTTCTAACTCTTCATCACTATACTTTGATGTATTGAAACTATTTACGTTAATAGAGATCGGGTTAGGTTCACCAATCGCATATGCAAGTTCAATCTGGCACTTCTTTGCTAGACCATTTGCTACGATATTACGGCAAACGTAACGTGCGTAGTACGCTGCGGAACGGTCAACCTTTGTAGGGTCCTTGGATGAGAAACATCCACCACCGATAGGTGCGTATCCACCATAAGTATCTACAACAATCTTACGTCCAGTAGTACCGGAGTCACCCCAGCTACCACCAACAACGAAGGAACCGGAAGGGTTGATGAAGAACTTTGTATTTTCATCAATGAGTTCTGGTTTAACAACCTTGTTAATGACTTCTTCATGAATGAGCTTCTTTAACTCTTCTTGCGTAATATCTTTACTGTGTTGTGTAGAAACAACGATTGTTTCAATTCTCTTGAGTTCGCCATTATCATATTCTACTGTAACCTGTGTCTTACCATCAGGTCCTAAAAGAGTAGGGTTTTCGCGACGTACCTGTTCAAGACGCTTTGCGAGCATGTGTGCACAGTCAATCGCAAATGGCATATAGGACTTTGTTTCATCACTTGCAAAACCAAACATAATACCTTGGTCACCAGCACTGTATTCCTGATGTCCAACAGCAGAGTTGATTTCTGCAGATTGCTTGTTTACCTTTAGGATGACATTGTATTCTTCAGGGTAACCAATATCCTTTAAAACATTCTTTGCGATAGTAGCGTAATCGATTACTGCAGTTGTGCCAGCTTCACCATAGATGAAGATTGTATCATCCTTGATTGTAGCTTCAACAGCCATATGTGCTTTTGAATCTTGCGCTAGCGCTGCATCCAAGATAGAATCCGCAATCAAATCACAGATTTTATCTGGGTGACCACTTGTAACTGATTCGGATGAGAAATAATACTTTGACATAATAAAAACCTCCTTCGTTTTGTCTTTTTTATACGACAGATGAAAGAGGATATTTAACTTATTTAGCTCTTTCCTTATCGATGTCAGCAGTACCACCTTGCTGGAAGCAGTAGGTTGGTGTGAGGTTACTGAGCTGACTCTCTACCTCAGTTCTTGATAAAAGACGTTATTATTAAAACACTAGAAAGATTGCTTGTCAATTGATATGTTCGTGTTTAAACATATTCTAAAACTGGTATAATCAATGTGGAGGTTTTTGCGTATGAAATGGTCGAAATTAAAAGAAGAAACAATTGAAAATATCAAAGTATTTTCGATTTCGGGAATTCTAGTTGTAGCGTTTTACACGCTGATTAATAATGTTGAGCCTTTATATGGTGTATTCCACGCTGTCTTTGTGGCTCTTTCACCATTTATTTATGGATTAGGAATTGCATTTCTGTTAAATCCACTAAGAAAAATTATCGAGTATAGCTGGTTAGGAAAGACATCACTAAAACCACGTACGAAGAAGATTATCGCCTCATTTGGAGCGTTGTTTATTGGAATCATCATGTTATTTGTATTCTTCTCAATTCTAATTCCACAGATGATTTCTTCTATTCAGACCTTCCTTTCATCCTTTGAAGGATATGTAGAAACTGCTCGTAATTTCTTTGAATCAAATAACTTCTTGAGTGAAGATTTATTGAAGACATTGAATCCAGTCATCGATAGAGGTGCTAGTATGTTGGGTGATTGGGTATCCAACCTAGCAAGTAGCTTAAACGCCATCTTGATGTACAGTGTAATATTTGCTAAGGGAGTCATGAACTTCTTGATTGGTATGATTATCGCATTATACATTTTATTAGATGAACCAAAGCTAAAGCGCCAAACAAAGAAGGTACTATATGCATTACTTCCAGAGAAGACAACAGAAAAAATTATCAAAACTTCTCGTTTAACAATTAATACATTTAATAGTTTCATCGCAGGTAAAGCAGTAGACTCGTTGATTATTGGTATTCTTTGCTACATTATCCTATCGTTCATGAATATGCCTTATACACCTTTAATTAGTGTATTAGTTGGTGTAACAAATATGATTCCAGTATTTGGTCCATTCTTAGGAGCTGTTCCTAGTATCTTGATCTTGCTATTGGTTGATCCGTTTAAGGCACTTGAATTTGCAATCTTCATTCTGATTTTACAGCAGGTAGATGGCAATATCATTGGTCCACGTATTCTTGGTGGAGCAGTTGGTTTACCAACGCTCTATGTTATGTTTGCGATTATTATTGGCGGTGCATTATTCGGTATCTTCGGTATGTTTATCGGTGTGCCAGTATTCTCAGTCATCTTTGTGTTGGTTCGAGATTTCATTCACCAACAATTAGAAAAGAAGAAAATAACAGTTGTATAAAAAATGCATGGCGACCCATCTGACTAACAGGTGAGTGCCATGCATGTTTTATATATTAAATAGAATATCTTCGTAAGAAGGTAACTTGTAGAATTCTCTTGATGCGATTTGTTCGTAGTGGTCTACTGCTTCTCTTAACTGATCCATAAGTGGATTAATCTTGTAGTAGATATTTTTGCCAACCTCGAATGTATTACCAGTTGCAGTTACTTTCTGCCAAGCTTTTTCCAAGTCTTGGACTGCCTGGTAGGTTTGATCAATTAACGTAGAAACTGCATTAGTGTGATCAAGAATAAACTTTGGAACACGCTTACCACTTGCGTTTACAGCATCGCTATAGAACTTTAGTTCAGCTGTTTGTGCAGGTAAGATATCCTTTCGTACCATCTCAATCATTGTACGAACTTCAATACCCATAATCTTTTCGTATTGTTCCTGTAGGATGATACGGTTGGCAGCGAGTTCTTTTTCAGAGTAGATATTTAAGGAAGTAAACAGGTTCATAACAGAAGGGTCATTGAGTACTTCTGTAGACTCAATAAAACTCTTCACATTTGGTAAGCCTCTACGCTTTGCTTCCTTTGCCCATTCATCACTATAGCCATCACCAGAGAATAGAATTCGCTTATGTTTCTCTATTAATTTACGGCAGATAGTTAATGCCTTTTCACGGATATCTTGGATATACTTGATACCTTCGAGTTCATCCGCAATCTGATTGAGTGATTCTGCCATGATGGCGTTAAGCACTGTGTTAGAGAAGGATGCACTCATGGAAGAGCCAAGCATTCTAAACTCGAACTTATTACCTGTAAAGGCAAGCGGGGATGTACGGTTGCGATCTGTGTTATCGTGAGGAATATAAGATAAACCTGTTACAGGGTTAAAGGATGTTCTTTCTTCTTGTGTGATTGGTTTCTTACGATTCTTTGTGTAGATATCATAGAGGATATTTTCAATATAACTTCCGAGATAGATGGAAATGATTGCTGGAGGAGCTTCATTAGCGCCTAAGCGATGATCATTGCCTGTACAGGAAGCACTCATTCTAAGTAGAAGAGGGTAAGTATCAACTGCACGAATAAATGCACAGATAAATAATAAGAAGCGAATATTCTCAGCTGGTTTATCTCCTGGGGAGAATAGGTTTTGTCCATCATCTGTGATGATAGAGTAGTTATCATGTTTACCAGAACCGTTGATACCTTGGAATGGCTTTTCGTGTAAGATACATGCAAAACCATGTTTTTTAGCTGTTTCACGAAGAATGTCCATGATGAGATGATTTTGGTCAACTGCAACATTACCATTGGTAAAGATAGGAGCTAGTTCAAACTGTCCTGGCGCAACTTCATTGTGCTCTGTTTTTGCGTAGATGCCGAGCTTCCAAAGTTCTTGGTTAGCTTCCTTCATGAAGGCTGCTACACGTGGTGGAATTGCACCAAAGTAATGGTCATCTAACTCCTGCGTTTTAGGGGATGGTGCACCAAATAAAGTGCGACCTGTAAAACGTAAGTCTAATCGACGATCAAAATATTTACGGTCGATGAGGAAGTATTCCTGTTCAAGACCTACGGAAATATCACAACTCTTTACATCTTTATCACCAAGGATATTTACAACACGTGTTGCGGCTTTGCTAAGAGCCTCTAATGATTTCAATAGAGGATCTTTCTTGTCTAAGGCTTCACCACTATAAGATACAAAGACAGTAGGGATACATAAGATATTATCGCGAATGAATACTGGACTCTTTACATCCCAATATGTATATCCGCGTGCTTCAAATGTTGTACGTAATCCACCGTTAGGAAAACTTGAGGCATCAGGTTCACCTTTGATCAGCATCTTGCCAGAGAAGCGTGCAAATGGTTCACCATTCATGTCTGGTTCTAAGAAGCTATCGTGTTTTTCAGCTGTGCCACCTGTCATAGGTTGGAACCAGTGTGTAAAGTGAGTTACACCATTATCGAGTGCCCAAAGTTTCATTGCATGGGCAATCGCATCAGCAGTGATACGATCGAGCATTCCTTCATTTGCGACTGTCTTCTTCCAAGAAAGATAGACAGGACGAGGTAGGCGACTCTTCATCTCTTTTTCGCCAAATACTTTTGAACCAAAATCTTTGAATAGGTCTTCCATAGAATCTCCTTTTTTGTTATGAAAAATTTATAACGTTTTAAAGGATGTTTCAATATAAAATTCTGACTTTTTATCATTTCTATAAAATTTTTTGAAGATTTCTCTGAAATTTTTATAGAAATGACAGAAAACATGAAAATAAAATAAAAAATGTAGAAATATTTCTACATTTTAGTAATATGGGTTAAATTCATCGTAGTGATTTGTTTCTAGCAAACGAACATCGTGTACTTCTGGTACTTCATCTAATAAGATAGCTTTAATACCATCGTTTAATGTGGAATCCATTACCATACATCCATTACATGCTCCTGTCATTGTTACTGTAACAATACCATCAGCATATCCTACTAAGAAGACGTCACCACCATCTGCTTGAATATATGGACGAATCTTGTCCAATGTATGCTGAATACGCTGTAGAAGCTCTTTGCGAACTGGATCTGTTTCTAGGGCAATTAGATCTGCACTACTTTCAGTATAGAAATCTGTATCATTCATTACTTTCGCCTCTTTCCTTACTTTACAAGATAGAAAATATACGCAACGATGAGTCCCCAAATAATACCGCCAACAACCTCAACCCAGCGATGACCAAGTACAGGTTTAAGCTTTGTTTTATAGATAGAGTTTTCGAAGACGTGAGGATATTTCTCTTGTAAATCCTTGACTAATTGTTGCGTAACTTTAATATTTTGTCCACTATAATACCTCACGTTAGCGGCATCATAGATAACAATGATTGCTAGAACAATAGTAATTGCAAATAGTGTTGAACTAAAACGTTCGCGGAAACCAACCGATAGGGCTAAGGCAGAAACCATCGCACTATGTGAACTTGGAAAGCCACCGGAGGCGACAGTTAAACTCCATTCCCAATCATGTTCAGGTTCTACAACGAATGCACAAATTGGTTTTAATAGCTGCGCACTAACGGCCGCAAATATAGCACAAAATATAATATGTATCGTATTTAATGAAATTAACATAATAAGCCTCTAGTAAAGTATACCACACATCTTTTCTTGAGTGTGCTATACTTAAGAACGATTGGAAATGCTAAAATGATATATAAACCAGGACAGATTGTAGAAGGAAAAATAACAGGGATTCAACCCTATGGTGCATTTGTGGCACTGGAACATCATGTGAGTGGACTAATCCATATCTCAGAAATTAGCGATGGCTATGTCAAAGATATTTCAAAGTTCGTTAGTGTAGGGGATGTCGTAAAGTTAAAAGTCCTGGAATGTGATGACAAGAGCAGTCATGTCAAGTTATCATTGAAAGCACTACAGAAAGCACACTCAAGAAATAGACGTAAACCGATGGGTCATAAACCAAGTTTACCAAATATGAAAATGGGTTTTCAGACAATCGCAAATGCTATGAGTGAATGGATCAAAGAGGCGAAGGAGAATATTTTAAAATGATGAAGTTAAATACATCACACGCTTTACTCAAAGAAAGTATTGAAAGTTATCAAGAAAAAGTAAATGAACTACACAAAGTAATTTTTGAAAGAACAGGTGCCGGTAATGACTTTATGGGATGGGTCGATTGGGCTGAAACATATGATAAGGCTGAATTCGAGCACATCTTACAGGTTGCTGAAAAGGTTAAGGCTAAGGCTGAAGTATTACTTGTATGTGGTATTGGTGGATCTTACTTAGGTGCACGTGCCGCAATTGAAATGATTCAAGGTCTATACTCAGGAAATAAGACAGAAGTTATTTTCGTAGGTAATACATTCTCATCTACATATATTGCACAGGTGTTAAAGCACATCCAAGACAAGAGCGTTGTGATGAACGTTATCTCTAAGTCTGGTACAACAACTGAAACAGCACTTGCGTTCCGTGTACTTCGTGAATTCATGGAAAAGAAATATGGCAAGGAAGAATGCAAAGAACGTATCATTGCGACTACAGATAAAGCACGTGGCACATTGAAGGCATTAGCCGATAAGGAAGGCTACGAAACATTCGTTATTCCTGATGATATCGGTGGTAGATACTCTGTGATTACACCAGTAGGTTTAGTGCCACTTGCAATTATGGGTGTAGATATCAAGGAGATCATGGCTGGTCTTTATGATGCATATAAGGAATTAAATACTGCAGATCTGTCCAAGAACCCTGCATATCAATATGCAGTATGCAGACGTATTCTACAGAACCAAGGCTATAATGTAGAAATGTTTGTTGCGTATGAACCACAACTTGCAATGCTTGCTGAGTGGTGGAAGCAGTTATTAGGTGAATCTGAAGGTAAGGATGGTAAGGGTATCTTGCCAGATAGCGCAAACTTCTCAACAGATTTACATAGCTTAGGACAGTTTATCCAAGAAGGTAAGAAAGTTCTATTCGAGACAATCTTAGAAGTCGAAAATCCTACAGAAGATTTACTCATTCCAAATGATGCAGAAGATAGTGACCAGATGAACTATCTTGCTGGTAAATCATATGACTGGGTCAACAAGATGGCATGTCTTGGTACAATTGAAGCTCACGAAGTAACGGGAGGAGTTCCTAACTTAATTATCTCAATTCCTGATATGAAGGAATATTCATTCGGTTATCTATGTTACTTCTTCTTCATCGCTACAGCGATGACTTGCTACATGATTGATATCAACCCATTCAATCAGCCAGGTGTAGAAATCTACAAGAAGAATATGTTCCGCTTATTAGGTAAGCCTACTAAGTAAGTCTTTAAGAGGAAGAAATTCCTCTTTTGCTTTTATGGATAGAAAGGATGGTATATATGTCTACAATGAACCAAGAGGCACATTATCGTCGTATGACACAGGATTCAATTCCTCACTTAATTACGCAGTTAGCAATACCCACAATTATTTCGATGCTCGTAACAAGTATCTATAATATGGCAGATACCTACTTCGTAGGAACAATCAGCACTTCTGCCAGTGGCGCAACTGGTATCGTATTTAGTTTGATGTCCATTCTACAGGCCTTTGGATTTATGTTTGGCCATGGTGCTGGTGCGAATATTTCACAACAGTTAGGCTCAAAGAATGTTGAAAAAGCTAGAATATTTGCATCGACAAGTTTCTTTCTCTCTATTCTTGTAGGTGCAATCGTGATGGTGGTTGGACTTATTTTCATGGATCCAATGATGCGTATGATGGGAAGTACAGATACGATTCTTCCATATGCAAGAATATATGCATTCTATATTTTGCTTGCAGGTATGGCGATGACATCGAGTTGTGTATTAAACAATATCTTGCGCTATGAAGGAAAAGCCTTCTACGCGATGATTGGTTTAACACTAGGTGGTGTCTTAAATATCTTTGGTGATTACATTCTAGTGCGTGTATTCCATATGGGTATTGCTGGTGCAGGTCTTAGTACAACTATCTCACAATATATCAGTATGTTTGTGTTAATGTTACCTTACCTGCAAGGGAAAACACAGAGTAGATTGCAGTTAAAATATGTGACACATAAGCCTGAAATTTTGAATCGTATCTTTACGACTGGATTACCATCGCTTAGTCGACAAGGATTAAACTCACTTTCTACGATGGTATTAAATACTACATCTGCGATGTATGGTGATGCGGCTGTTGCAGGAATTTCTATCGCAACACGTATTGTATCGTTCTTGTTCTGTGTTGCGCTTGGCATTGGTCAAGGTTTCCAACCAGTAAGTTCATTCAACTATGGTGCGAAAATCTACAGTCGTGTAAAGAAGGGATTCTACTTTACGCTTAAGAGTGGTACAGCTCTAATGGCAATTCTTGCGGTAATTGCATTTACCTTCTCAGGACAGTTTGTGGCACTCTTTAGAGATGATCCTGATGTTATTGCAGTTGGTACTACGGCATTACGTTTCCAATGCGTATCTTTAGTATTAATGCCGATGACGATGTATGGAAATATGTTATTTCAATCAATATCACGTAGTGCTGTTGCAACATTCTTGGCAATGTTACGCAGTGGACTGGTTCTAATACCTGCAGTCATTATCTTGCATGCATGTTTTGGTATTACTGGTATTGAAGCAGCTCAATCTGTCAGTGAGATTACAACTGCAATTATTTCACTACCATTTATACTTTACTTGTTTAGAACGTTTCCAGAAGATGGAAGGGATATCATATAAAAAGCGATGAATTCATCGCTTTTTTAGTAAGTAATAATATCTTTTAAGCCTTCGCTAGAAACAACATAATAGCCATTTGTTTCTTTGCCTTCACCTTGTTTTTTATCTAAATCCATTACCCATACTGCATTTGCTTCTTTGCCAGTTGCCTGTTTGTAGGCTTCTAGTACCTTCTTTCCATCTTCGATGGAGAGAGTAAATAGTGTTGTACTTAAGCAGTCAGCGACACCAGAATTTTCTGTGAAGATTGTGACACTACGGTAATGGCTTGCAGGGTAATTTGTGGATGGATCGATAATGTGGTGATAACTCTTTCCGTCTGTTGCGATATAGAAACGTTCATAGTCTCCACTTGTTACAAATGAGAAGGATCCTTTTGAAGAGATTAATGCAAGTCCATTTGGTAATGCACCTTCTGGATCAGCAATACCAACATTCCATGTAGTTCCATCTGGTTTATTGTTGACTGTACGAATATTTCTGCCAACGTTGAAGTAACCTGCTTGCATGTGCTGACCCACTTCTTGTGCAACTAATTCAGTAGCGTAACCTTTCGCAATACCGCCAACATCAAATGACTGACAAGCTTGTGTGATATAGACTGTACTTTCTTCATCGTTGATAACGACGTTATCCCAACCTTTACAACCTGCAGCCTGTAGAAGTTCTTCTTCAGGTGGAAGGTTACCGAGTTTCTTCTCGGAGTTTAGTTTAATGCCTTCTTCACGATACTTATGCCAAACCTTTAGCAGAGCACCCATGGTAATATCAAATTCGCCATTGGAGTAATCATAGAACTGTTTTGCCATATGCAACATGTCAATGATTGGCTTATCAACTTTGACTGGTTTGATACCAGCGTTATCATTAACTGTCTTTAGGTTGTTGATACCATCATAGTCGTTATAAATATCAAACAACTGATTGTAATAACGAAGTAGAGAAGCACTGTCCTGAAAGTGAGCAGCTGCTGTTTCTGTATTTGTGGTGTATTCCATGTAACTATAGATTGTGTCGAAGCCTACATCAGAACTCACATTTTCATATTTGGTTAGACTTTCGCTATTGGTTGAAGTTGTGCTAGAGGTACTGTTTTTACTCTCTTTTGTTGTACAGCCTGCAAGTAGTGTACAAACGCTTAATGCGCTGATTAATAATTTAGTTATTTTTCTTTTCATATCTAAACTATATCATAAAAGGCATCTTACTGTTAACGTTGGAATATGTTATAATTTTGTGTGATTTCAGATGAGGAAAGGAAAGAAAATTATGTCAATATTTACAGGACCAATGAAGCTTCATTTAAATGGACATAAGGATTGGACGATTCATAAAGAAGTATTGAAATCTATCGATCCAGATGTTGTTTGGATTCCGCTTGTAAACGGTGTTGCCCCATGCCAACCACTCGTTCAAGTTGGAGATGAAGTTAAGATTGGACAAAAGATAGCAGAAAGAAATGATGCATTCTATTTACCACTCTTTGCGTCTGTTTCCGGTACTGTTACAGGTATCGAAAAGTTCTTAGGTGCTGGCGGTGGAATGATTGAACACTTACGTATTCAAAATGACCACAAACATACAGTAGAACGTGCGTTTGCGGAGTTTGATTATGAAAAGGCTAGCTGGCAGGAATTGCATGCATTCGCTAAGGATTCCGGTATGCTCGGTTTAGGTGGTGCAGGATTCCCATCTTACGTGAAGTATGTTAAGCCAGAGAATGTAGATCTCTTTATCGTGAATGCGGTTGAGTGCGAACCATTCTTAACATCAGATTATAAGAACATTGAAGAAAACATGGACTTACTCAAGGTAGGTACACTTGCATTCTTCAAGTTAAGTAATGCAAAGGCTGGTTGTGTTGCAATCAAGGAAGACAAGAAGGAACAGATTGCCCAATTACAAGAATTATTCAAGGGCACACCAATCGAGGTGCGTATCGTTCCTAATGTATACCCAATGGGTTGGGAAAGAACACTTGTATACCAGTTAACAAACAAGCGATATGATAGATTGCCAATTGAAGCTGGATGTATCGTTAACAACGCATCTACAGCAATTGCGTTTGGTAATGCGATTGTAAATGGTATGCCAGTTACACATAAGTACTTAACAGTGTCAGGTGATGCAGTTAAGAATCCACAGAACGTTTATGTTCCAGTAGGAACAAAGGTACATGACATTATCGATGCTGTTGGTGGATACAAAGATGGTGTAGATGATGTAGTGCTACTTGCTGGTGGACCAATGATGGGCCGTGCAGTTCCTAACGATCAATTCGTAGTAATGGCACAGAACAATGGTCTTACAATTCAGAAGTATGAAAAGCCAGATACCGTTGCTTGTTTACGTTGTGGACGTTGTACAGAAACATGCCCATCTGGATTACAACCAGTACGTATCGCTTCTGAACATAAGTCTGTAGACTATGATACATTAATGCGTTTAGATGTAATGAACTGTATTGAATGTGGTCTATGTACATATGTATGTCCATCTAAGATTGAAGTAACTGAGAATGTTAGACGTGCAAAGACATTTGTACGTGCAAAACTAGCAGCACAGGCAAAGAAATAGGAGGCAGGAAAAATGAAATTTTCATATAAAGTAGCGCCTAACTATGCGGCTAAACAATCTACAACAGGCATTATGTTGGAACTTAGCTTAGCTTTGGTTGTTGTGACAGTTGCTTCTGCAATCTGGTATGGAATGACTTACGGTACTGCAGTAGGTATTCGTGTTGTTCTATTATCACTTGCTTCTGTTGTAACTGCATTGTGTACTGAAACATTGTACTTACTTGCAAGAAAGAAGAAGGACATTGCAAAAGAATTGTTACATTCCTATGGTTGGGTAACAGGTTTAATTATTCCATTAATTACAAGAATTAATGTTAGTTTCTACGCAATTATTATTGCGACTGCAATTGCAATCTTGTTTGGTAAGATGCTATTTGGTGGATTTGGCCAAAACATCTTCAACCCAGCAGCTTTCGCAGAAGCAATTATCATGAACTCATTTGGTGCAAGTGTCGCAGCTGATATTCAAACAGGTGCTACACCACTTGCAGTATTGAAGTCCTATGGTTGGGTAGTTGAAGGTAGTGCATTACATGAAGTATTAGACCAATTTGGTAACTTATCCGGTATGTTCTTTGGAAACTACCAGAGTGTTATCGGTGGTTCATGTGCATTATTATTAATTCTCGTTGCAGTATATCTCATTGCTAGACGTATTATTGACTATCGTTTAACAGTGACATACATCTTAACAGTATTCGTAGTATCTCTCATTGTTGGATTCATCCACGGTGCAGGTTTTGAATACGCAATCGTAAACGTATTAGCTGGTGGTGTATTATTTGCAGGTGTGTTTATGTTAACAGACCCAGTTACTTCACCAGTATCAATTCCAGGTAGATATGTATTTGCAGTAGGTGCTGCAGCTTTTACATTAATCATTCGTTGGAAGGCTAACTTACCAGATGGTGCATTATACTCCATCTTAATCATGAATATGCTAACTCCTGCAATTGATCAGTTACTTGATGGTAGCCAGATCAAGGATGCAGCGAAGATTGCTCGTAAGGCAATTATCGCAATGTGTGCATTCTTAGTGTCAGTTCTTCTTGTTGGTGCAAGCTTAACAGCGAAGACTCCAACGGTTGCTGAAGAACCTAAGAAGGATGATAAGCCAGCAGAGGCAGTAGCATTAAGTGCTGAAGACTTTAGCGAAAATAATGCAGAGTGTACAGAAACAAGCAATGATGGTGCAACTGCAGTATATGCATGTAAGGCAAAGGGATTTGAAGGTGTTAACGAAGCTACAGTTACAATTGATGTAGCTAAGAAGACAGTCGTATCCTTTGCGGTTACAAAGTTCAGTGATACAGAAGAAGTTGGTGATCTTGCAACTAAAGAAGAACAACTAAAGAAATATGTTGGTGCAACTGCAGATAGTAAGATTGACTCGACAACAGGTGCTTCTTTCACAAGTAAGTCTCTACGTGCAATGATTGCGAAGGCATTAAATTCTGCTTCCGCAGTAGCGTTAGGTAAAGAAGACTTCAAAGACAACAAAGCAGAGTGTTCACAAACAAGCAATGATGGTACAACAGCTGTGTATGCATGTAAGGCAAAAGGCTTTGAAGGTGTAAATGAAGCAACAGTTACAGTAGATGTAGCTAGTAAGTCAGTAAAGAGTATCGAAGTAACAAAGTTTAACGATACAGAAGGCGTAGGCGACCACGCAACAAAAGCTACTGAGTTAGATAAGTACAAGGGAGTAACACTTGAAAGTAAGGTAGACTCAACAACAGGTGCAACATTCACAAGTACATCACTCAGAGCAATGATTACAACAGCCTTACAGGCTGCAACAAAGTAAGGAGGTGCCGTATGAAAATTGATAAGACTTCAGGAGTATATAAATCATGCATGCTCGGTATTCTCTGTGCAGTGTGTGGAATTCTACTATCAACAGTAAATGCGATTACCGCTCCTATTATTGAAGAAAATGCATTAGCATCTGTTAAGTCTTCACTTGAAGTAATTTACCCAGGTGCAACATTCGCAGATATTACAGAAGACAAGATTGGCCTTCTTGAATTAAAAGATGGTGAAGAAAAACTTATTGACGGTATTTATAATGCGGAAGGTAAGGGAACAATCTTTACATTACATTCTACAGGTTATAACGCTGATGGATTCACATTCATGATTGCTTATAACAATGATGGTTCAGTTGCTGGATATAGTGTACTAGAACAAGCTGAAACAGCTGGTAAGGGTGATAAGGCATTTAAGGATCCATATGTAAGTGATGTATTAAAACTTACTTCATCAGATACAATGCCACTCATCTCTGGTGCGACAATTACAACTACTGCAGTAGGAAAGGCAGTAGACCAAGCTAGACAAGTATTCAATAAGATGAACAACATCTCATATGATGAAAATGCTACTGCTACTCCTGCTCCAAAGGCAGAGCCAGTAGAACTAGCAAAAGAAGACTTCAAAGACAACAAAGCAGAATGTTCACAAACAAGCAATGATGGCACAACAGCTGTGTATGCATGTAAGGCACAAGGCTTTGAAGGTGTAAATGAAGCAACAGTTACAGTAGACGTAGCTAGTAAGTCAGTAAAGAGTATCGAAGTAACAAAGTTTAACGATACAGAAGGCGTAGGCGACCACGCAACAAAAGCTACTGAGTTAGATAAGTACAAGGGAGTAACACTTGAAAGTAAGGTAGACTCAACAACAGGTGCAACATTCACAAGTACATCACTAAGAGCAATGATTACAACAGCCTTACAGGCTGCAACAAAGTAAGGAGGAAGGTATGAGCGAAAATAAAGTAAAAGGTCAAGGCTTCTTCTCTAAATTAGCGACAGAAAACCCTGTATTTGCAACTTATTTGGGTATCTGTTCAACATTAGCGATTACAACAAGCTTAAATAGTGCAATCGGTATGGGTGTTGCGGTAATTATCGTATTAACATTATCCAATATCTTAGTATCACTTATTGCACCAATCACACCAGATGATATTCACATTCCAGTTTATATCGTTATTATTGCAACATTAGTTACTATCGTTTCTATGTTTATGCATGCATATACACCAAGTCTATTTACAGCGTTAGGTGCATTCTTAGACTTAGTTGTAGTAAACTGCATTATCTTAGGACGTGCTGAAGCATATGCATGCAAGCATTCAGTACCTGAATCTATCGTTGATGGATTACAGCAAGGTTGTGCATACACATTTGCGCTTCTTGCAATGTCACTCATCAGACAGTTGTTAGGTACTGGTGGATTATCTTTCTCTAATCCATTCACAAACAATGTTGTATTTGCATTCAGAATTATTCCAGAAGGATTTGAAATCCCTATGTTCACAGAGCAGTTTGGTGCATTCATTACATTTGCATGCTTAGCTGCTGGTGTAGCTGCTTACAAGAACTATCTTGCTAAGCCAGCAAAGAAAGGAGCTGCTAAATAATGAACTTATTTACACTCTTGATCAGTGGATTACTGATTAACAATATTATTCTTACTAAGTTCTTAGGTATGTGCCCATTCATGGGAGTATCTACAAAACTTGAATCTGCAGTAGGTATGGGTCTAGCCGTTATCTTCGTTATCTTCGGTGCATCCATTCTTGCATGGGTACTTTACTATTTTGTATTAGTTCCTTTTGAACTAGAGTTTATGGAACTTATCTGCTTCATCTTATTGATTGCAGCTTTCGTACAGTTCGTTGAACTGTTCGTTAAGAAGTTCTCACCAGATCTATATAAGTCATTAGGTATTTACTTACCTTTGATTACAACAAACTGTGCAGTACTTTATGTAGCAATGGCAAACATTACACAGAAGTATACATTAGTTGAGACAATGGTAAACTCAATCGCAGTTCCTGCTGGCTTCATGATGATGCTAGTTATCTTTGCAACAATCCGTAAACGTTTAAATCAGAACGATATTCCGAAGGCATTCCAGGGCAATCCTATCGCTTTCATCTGTGCAGCAATTATGGCAATTGCATTCTCTGCATTTGCTGGATTAGTATAAGCCATGCTTAGAATCGTTGTTGCGGTTTTATTAGCTATAGGTTTCTTTGCCCTAAATGTATGGTTATTAAGACTTAATCAAAGAACACCAAAACCTGAAGGTTGTGAAGACTTAAAGGTAGAGTGTTCTGCATGTGGTATCAGCGAATGTAGTGTTCGCCAAGCACCACAAAAAACAGAGGAGGAATAATGGTAGTCGCAATGTTAAAAGGCTTCGGCTTGATGTTAGTTTTAGGTGCTGTCTTAGGTGGTGTGCTAGCGTTTGCTTCCATTAAGTTCTATGTAAAGGAAGACAATCGTAAGGAAGAGCTAACAGCTTTATTGCCTGGATATAACTGCGGTGCTTGTGGTAACCCAGGTTGTGCTGCGATGGCTACGAAGTTACTTGCTGGTGAAGCACAAGTAGAACAGTGCAAACCAAGTAAGCCAGACCAAAGAGAAACAATTAAAACATATCTTGCTGAACATGTAGGTTAGTTTAAAATTCCTGAGCGTAAGCTTGGGAATTTTTTTATGGAAAATACCCTCAAGAAACATATATAAGTTTGAGGGTAAATGAATGAAAAAAATCAAAAGAACAGGAATTATTGTAGTGATATTATGCTTGTGTGTTATAGGTAATGTAATTGCATTTCGATATTATCTTGCAAAAACAATCAATTTAAAAACAACGTATATCGCAAAGCATAATATTCCACCGAGAACACAAATCAAAACAGAAGATCTAACAATGATTCAAATTCCAGAGAAGTATATGCAAGCATATACGTGGAATGAGAAAGCAGATATTATTGGTAAATATACATCAATTCAAGGAATGATACCAAAGGGTTCTATGTTTTATAAAGATATGTTGTATAACGAAAAAGAAGTTCGTGATCTTGCAATCACAAAACTTCAAGAAGGAATGACCATATTTACATTAGAAACAAATGTATCTTCACTAGGTAGTATTGAAGAAGGGATGTATGCAGATATCCATGTTTCAATCTCACAGAAGAAAGAAATACCAATTACAGGTATACTGATACGGCATGCAGAAGTAATATCAATTAAAGACCATAAAGGACTATCACTGAAAGACGAACAATCAACCAAGGTTCCATATTTTATTGAACTTGGAATCAATCAAACTGATATTGACTATCTTTCTCTAGCTTCTTCGTTAGGTGAAATCAGATTATTTCCATCAGCAGATTCCTATAAACCAGCAAAATCCACACTAGAACAGAATTCGAAAGTGACGGAATATTTAAAATCTCTTTATCCATAGTAAACAAAATAAAAATCCGTTATTAAACGGATTTTTTGCTACAAGGGGCGACTAATGGGACTCGAACCCATGAGTGCTGGAGCCACAATCCAGTGTGTTAACCAACTTCACCATAGCCGCCATGTGCTAAAATATATTATCATATCCAAAACTAATAGACAACATATATTTTTAGTTATAATAAAAATAGAGGTATCATACATACATGAGACAAATCAATATTGGTGGTGAACTACGTAATCTAGTAGTTGAACATAAGCGAAATAGGAAAATGTATCTAAGGGTTAAGGAAGATGGAACATTATATGTGACCTGCCCACGTTATGTCAGTGAGCAGGAAATTCTATCCTTCATCCTTGAGAAACAAGATTGGATTATAAAAGTAAGTAAAAAAGAAAAGAAAAAGAATCGTTATCTTTTAGACGGTACTGATCATAAGGAAGCGTGCTGGCTAGGAAAGGTATATCCGGTTGAATTTATTTTCTCTAAACAGAAATTTATGTCGGTTGAAGAGGATAAAATCATATTCTATCTCCCAGAGGTGAATGATGATAATATTCAGGAAATCTTCTATCGCACAGGAAATCTTCAACTGAAGCTAATGGTGGAAGAAAGACGTAAAGATTGGGATAACCATATTTGTATTGTAAATCATAGAAATCTTCCAAACATCACTCTAAAGTATATGACTAGTAGATGGGGATCATATTCACCTATGACACATCACATTAGCTTGTCTTCAAGATTAATTCACTTTCCTGTTGTGTGTTTAGATTATGTTTTATTGCATGAGTATGCACATATCCTGGAAGGGAATCATTCGAAGCGATTTTATGATATCATCAGAATGTATATGCCTGAATATAAGGAATATAGTGATTTATTGAAATGAGGTTAATGATGGGAAACATTGTAAGAGAAAATAGTGTATTTTTATTTGGAAATGCAATATTTGAAAATGGTATTCTTGGTTTTCTGATTACATTTTTAATCACAGTTGTGATTGCAAAGATATTTACAACGATACTTGAGAAGTTAGTTGATCATGCGATGAAAAAAGATGCTAGAGCAAGTATGCCATTTAAGTATCTTTTAAAAATAATACGTACAGTCATTTATGTAATTGCAGTATTTGCAATCTTGATGAATGTGAAGCCACTGCAGAGTATTTCTACGGCGATACTAGGCGCAACGAGTGTCATGACAGTTGTTGTCGGTTTAGCTGCGCAGGAAACATTTGGTAACTTTATCGCAGGTTTCTTTATCGTAATCTATCAACCATTCCACGTAGGGGATATGGTCAATCTTCCAGAGAAGAATATTTCTGGTACAGTCATTGAAATTACATTCCGTCATACAATCTTAAATACAATTGAGAATACAAAGATTATTGTGCCAAATAGTACGATGAACTCAGCGATTGTAGAAGATAAAGCATTTGGACAGAAAACTTACATTCGATATCTATCCTTAACCGTAGCGTACAATACAGATATTGATAAACTTGAAAGAGTGATTACAGATGTTGTTATCAATACAGATGGTGTGATTGATACAAGAAGTGTAGAAGCACAAGAAAAGAATTTACCAATCAATATTACGGTGAATGAATTCTTAGATAGTGGTATTCAGATTCGCTTCCCATTTACAACGAAGTCACTTGGAAAGAGCGTAGAGACTGCTTCTAAGATTCGTAAGTCTTTACTTGTGGCATTTAGAGAGAATGGAATTGAGATTCCGTATCAAAAAATTCAGATCATTAAGGATAATATGTAAACGTTTACATTATTTTCATGAATTAATTTAAAAAGTTATTAAAAGATAATCAAACGATATTGCAGGGAATTAAAATTGAGGTATTATGTAGTTACAGGAACACGAAGTGTATTATTAAGAGAATGGAGATGATGTAGCATGACTACGAAGCATGTTCTTTTTGATATACAATATGAGATTGTACAAACCCCAGGCGGGGAGGTTTTTGACGGGTTCTCTGTGAAAATGGTTTTTAGGATGGACATATAATGCCCATCCTTTTTTGTAACTAATTTCTGATAATCATACAGGAGGAAAACGATTATGGATCAGACAAATTTAGACTTTTTTGAAGCAGCAGCCAGTGGCGATTTTGCAAAGTTATGTGCACAGGTTTCTAAGGGTGCAAACATTAACATCGCAAATGGTGATGGACGTACAGCGTTAATGAGAAGTGCAAAACGTGGTTACACTGAAATCGTACGTTTCTTATTAGACAATGGTGCGGATACAAGAGCTAGAGATAAAAATAATAAGACAGCTTTAATGGGTGCCGCTAAGAAGGGTCACACAGACATTTGCCGTATGTTAATTCATGCGGGCGCAAACATTGATGCCCATGATAATAAGGGTAGAACAGCTTTGATGAGAGCTTCATTACTTGGTCATAGTGACACAGTAAAGTACTTAATTTCTAAGAACGCTGATGTAAATGCAGTAGATGAACAGGGTCGTACAGCATTAATGGAAGCAGTAAATGCATATAAGTTAGATGAAATTAAAGATTTAGTAGATAACGGTGCAGATATCAATAAGGCTGATAATAAGGGTTGTACAGCATTGATGCGCGCTGCATATATTGGAATTCCAGAATTAGTGAAGTATCTGCTTGAAAAAGGTGCAGATAAGACAATGAAGGATTTTGATGGTAATTTAGCAATTCATTACGTACGTAAAGAATGCTTATCAGATTTGAAAGATATCTTAAAGTAGGAGGCCGACAATGAAAGACTATTTAGCAAATGAAGTAAGAAACGTAGTGGTGCTAGGACACTCTGGCGCTGGTAAGAGTTCTGTCATTGAAGCCTGCCTATATTTCACAAAGGCAATCGAACGTTATGGAAAGAATAACGATGGCACAACAGCACTCAACTACGATCCTGAAGAAGGTAAACGTGGTACCTCTGTATATTGCCATATCGCACCTGTAGAATGGAAAGATAAGAAAATCAACTTTATCGATACTCCAGGTTATATGGACTATGCTGGTGAAGAAGCGACAGGTTTAGTAATGGGTGATAATGCCTTAATTGTCGTAAACGCAAAAGAAGGAATCGAAGCTGGTACGGAGCGTGCTTGGCGTGAAGCAGTTTCCAAACAAAAGATTCCTACGATTTTCTTTGTAAATAAGATGGATGTAGAAAATGCAAACTTCGATACTGTATACTCAACTCTTAGAGAAAAGTTTGGTAAGTCAGTAATTCCATTTGAAGTTCCAATCATTGAGAACGGTGTGGTCGTAGGTTCTGTTAATATCTTGCGTCGTAAAGCATGGTATTATAGTGACCGCAATACAGCAAAAGAAGTGCCAGCTGATTTAGTTGGTGAAGTAGAGCGTTACTACAATGAAATCGCAGAAGCTATCGCAATGACGGATGATGAACTCATGGAGAAATTCTTCTCTGGCGAAACATTTGATGAACATGAGTTAGCGAAGGGATTACGTATTGGTGTACGTAATGGTGATATCCGTCCTGTATACTGTGGCAGTGCAGAAAACCAAACAGGTATTGAACGTTTGTTAGACCTAATTACAGAGTACTTCCCAAGCTACGCAGAAAAGGGAAGAATCCAAGCTGAAACACTGAAGGGTGATACAGTTGACATGGAAACAAACGAAAATGAAGCACTCAGCGCATTTGTATTCAAGACTATCGTTGACCCATTCGTAGGTAAGGTTTCTTACTTAAAGGTAATGAGTGGTGTCCTCAATAGTGATAGCCAAGTATATAACTCCAAGAAGGACGTCACAGAAAAAGTTAACCAGATCTACGTTATCAATGGTAAGTACCAGATTGGTGTAGGTAAGTTATTTACAGGAGATATCGGTGCAGTTGTTAAGTTACAAGCAACAGAAACAAACGATACATTGTGCACACGTTCTAGAGTTATCAAGTATCCAGATATCGAATATCCTCATCCGATGTTAGGATATGCAATTCATCCAAAGACAAAGGCAGATGAAGATAAGTTATCCAGTGGTATTCATAATTTGATGTTAGAAGACCATACAATCAAACTAGTAAACAATGAAGAAACACACGAACAAGTACTATATGGTGTTGGTGATCAACATATCGACTTAATCCTTTCTAAGTTAAAGAGTAAGTATAAGGTTGAAGTAACAACAGAAAAACCAACTGTACAGTATCGTGAGACAATCTCAGCAAAAGCTGAAGCACAAGGTAAATACAAGAAACAAAATGGTGGTGCTGGTCAGTATGGTGATGTTTGGGTAAGATTTGAACCAACAGATTCTGATGATATGGTATTTGCGGAAGAAGTATTTGGTGGTGCAGTTCCTAAACAGTACTTCCCACCAGTTGAACAAGGTTTACGTGACTGCATGAGTAAAGGTGTTCTTGCGGGATACAAAGTGGTTGGTGTTAAGGCTACGCTATATGATGGATCTTATCACCCAGTAGATTCCAAGGAAGTGGCCTTCAAGGAAGCAGCTAGACTTGCATATAACGCCGCAATGCCAAATGCCAAACCAGTTCTTCTTGAACCAATTGGTAAGGTTGTTGTGACTGCACCAGAAGACTATACAGGTACACTTATGGGTGACTTCACAAAACGCCGTGGAATCATCTTGGATATGGGTACAGACGAAGATGGTCTACAGGTGATTAGAGCTGAAGTGCCAATGGCAGAAATGTTAACGTACGCAACAGAATTACGTTCTATGACACAAGGTCGTGGATGTTACGAATTAGCGTTTGATCGCTATGAAACAGCACCTCATGATGTAGCACAGAAAGTCATCGACGCAAGAAAGAGCGAGAAAGAATAATCCTTTAGGTGGAAAGTTCATTTGAAACTTTCCACCTATTGCATTTTAAAAGGCAATCATATAAAATAATTGAGCGCCCCCGTGATGGAATTGGTAGACGTAGGGGACTCAAAATCCCCCGGTAGCGATACCGTGTCGGTTCGAGTCCGACCGGAGGCACTGAAAGACGATTCAACAACTGTTGGGTCGTTTTTTCTTTGAGAGTATATCAATTGCAATGCCATATACGCTTGATACAATATAACTAACCAAAGGAGAAAATGAATTATGGGATTTTACGATTATTATGTAACTGATGCGAAAGGCAATCAGATTTCTTTAAAAGAGTATGAAAATAAGGTGGTATTAGTAGTAAATACTGCTACAGCTTGTGGTTTTACACCTCAGTATGAAGAACTAGAAAAACTTCATGAAAAGTACAATGAACAAGGCTTAGAAATTCTTGATATTCCTTGTAACCAATTCGGTGGACAGGCACCTGGATCTGATGAAGAGATTCATGAGTTCTGTTCTTTACACTTCAATACAAGATTTGCACACATGCATAAGTCAGATGTAAATGGTGAAAATGAATTACCATTATATACATTCTTGAAGAGTGAAAAGGGCTTCGAAGGATTTACAGGTGAAAAGGCAGACTTCATGAATGCACACGTTGGTAATCTCGTTCCTAACTTTAGAGAAACTTCTGATATTAAGTGGAATTTCACGAAGTTCCTTGTTGACCGTAAGGGAAATGTAGTAGCTCGTTTTGAACCAACTGCTGATATGGCAGATGTAGAAAAAGCGATTCAAGAATTACTTTAATTTTTAGGGAGTCATATCATCTTTTGTGAATATATACGTAGAAGGATATTCTATGGAGGAAAGAAAGATGAATGATTTAAATGCAGTTGAAATTAAAGGGACAGTGATGTACGAACCAAGTGTTCGTAGCACAAAGAATGATTCCACAATGTCAACATTTTCAGTTTGTGTAAAACACAATGAACCAAGTAAAGCGAAGGACTATCTAAATGTAGTTGCGTGGGGAGATGTAGCGGATCAAGTTCGCGAAGAATTCCATGCCGGCACAAGAATTGGTATTAAAGGCCATCTTCGTAAGCAGTTTTACATGAAGGATGAAAATAAGAAAACAGTTGTGCAAATCGTTGCAGAGAAAATCTATCATCCAAAAGATGAAACTGAATAAGTTATATAAAAGTGCGTTGAATACGCACTTTTAATTTTGGTATAATACGGACGGATTATGACGAGGATGATATGAATCAATATATATTTGTATTAGAAATAGTAGGTACCATAGCGTTTGCGATTTCGGGAGCACTTGTCGCAATGAAATCGAAGATGGACTTCTTTGGGGTTGTGATTATTGGAGTTATCACCGCAACGTTTGGTGGAATTATGCGTGATATTGTACTAGGTAGTGTACCACCAAGTGCATTTTCCAATCCAGTGTATGTGGTTGTTGCTAGTGTTACTTCTGTTGTCGTATTCTTATTTGCATACTTCAATGTGAATACAAATAAGATTACGCAGAAAAATGCGTATAAGAATTTCTTGTTGATTGCAGATGCGATAGGATTAGGCGTTTTTACTGCAGTAGGTGTGCGTGTAGCTTTCTTCTTACACCCAACATCACATAGTTTCTTGCTCGTATTCTGTGGCGTATTAACAGGGGTAGGCGGAGGTTTATTCCGTGATATCTGTGTCAATCAATTACCACAGATCTTCCATACAGACGTATATGCAATCGCATCAATTATCGGTGCAATTCCATGTGCAATGTTAATGCATGCAGGGAATATCTCATTTGGTATCTGGGTAGGAATTGGTGTGACAATCTTAGTAAGAGCACTGGCAATTTTACATAAATGGAGTTTACCAGTTGCTAAGAATATTCATGACTAAGATACATATAATCAATTGTATCAATTAAAAAAGTAGTTATATAACGAATGACATTTAGGGCCTCTCTTAAATCGTGATTCGTTTTTTGTTTTGCCCAAAGTGTAATAGAAGAAAAATTATATTCACTAACATCAATTCCATAGTAGAAACAGATACAGTAGAGTATACTCTTCATTTCAATTTCACTTGAAGAATATTGTGGAAAATGTGATCTGATTAAATGATAAATATATCTTTGTAATGCATGTTTGGTTTGTATCGTAATATCATCGGTTGTAACTGAAAGAATTGTGTCAGTCACAACTTTGGATGTTAGAAAGACAAGAATCCTTCTGAATTGATTTATATTTATACCTATATGCTTAGGTATAAATTCCTTACCAACTGTATGTGTGATATCAAAGACAGCACGTAATTGCTCGTTACTATTGCTGTTTGACAGTAGTGAAATGGCAGTATAACCTCTACGAACAGTACGGTGATATCTTTGCCAAGCTTTATATGTTAAGACATATGTAGCAGTTGGATATTGCGCAAAGATTAAAATAATGTTCTCGATGGATTCCTCATGGAAATAACATAATTGTTTTAAGAATGTTAGATAGTTTCCAGGATAAAAGATGTTTATTAAATTCTCTTGAATCATATGCAGGAGTTGTATTTTTGTTAAAGATGTTTTCATAGGTTGGTATATACAAATTAAGCTCATCCAGCTAAACAAAATCTGTATACATCTCCTT
>NZ_CAUVCV010000007.1:0-66900 GCF_963550625.1 uncultured Solobacterium sp. | reverse complement strand
CTATTCACGATTTCAAAGATCTTTTTGAGATTCATCTGGATTTTTTAAATCTCAATATTTTTTTAATTTTACTTGATTTTCTTATAGTTAAATACCTATCACTTTCTATCTAATTTTTTGTATAATGAGGTTACGAGGTATGATATGGAACTGATTACAGAACTCATGGATCAAGCACAAATTGAGCGCTCATTAACACGTATCTCTCATGAGATTATCGAACGAGACAGTACATCTCCAAATGTATGTTTGGTTGGCATCAAACGCCGTGGCATTCCACTAGCGAAGAAACTAGCCGAAAACATCAAGAAGTACACAAATGTTGAACTTCCTGTTGGAGAGGTAGATATCTCTTTATACCGAGATGATCTTACAGAGCTTAGCGAAACTCCAAAGACAACTGGTATCAGTTTACCAGAGAACATTCAAGATTATGTAGTAATACTCGTAGATGATGTTATCTATACTGGCAGAACCATTCGAGCTGCGATTGATGCAGTATTCTCGCATGGTCGTCCAAAAGCGATACAGCTTGCAGTACTGATTGATCGCGGTCATCGCGAATTACCAATACGACCAGATTTCGTTGGCAAGAATGTACCAACCTCTCGTGATGAACTCATTGATGTTTCCATCGAAGGTATCGATGATGAAACAGTCGTAAGACTCTATAAACTATAAAACATCGGCGTACCGATGTTTTCTTTTCGTTATAAAGCCGCAATTGCAGACTTAATCTTAGCGTGGTCTTCTTCAGTTCCCTGAACGTCAACCTTAGCGATTAATACACCACCAAAGTCCTTAACGATCTTATCACCAGCCACTGCGAATGTATCCGCATGACGAGCCATAGAACCTGTCGCTACAACACCCTTTAAACCAGCCTTATTGTTGTCTAAGAAGCTTTCAACTACGCCTGGAACTTCACCATATCCATCTGTATATGTAAAGAGTACATAGTCTCCATCAACCTTTTCACTACCATCAACGATTTGAATCGCATCTGTATAGCCTAGCTTCTGTCTTACTAATTCATCTGTATTTCCCATTCTTGTCGCAAAAACGATTTTCATTTTTATGTCTCCTTTTGTTCGTTAATACTAACTTATGTCTATAACGTACCATTAGTCGTATTTCTTTGCAAAATATATGCTCATACCTTCTGGAGAACTAAAACCTGTTTTGTACAAATGTGATGTTGTCCTATAAATTCATCTACATCCTTAAAGTAGTTCGACAAATAATTTGTATAATCCGATTGATAATATGCACGCTGGCTGACTAGCTTAATATTCTGATTGCCATTAAGAATAAACTGTTTAATTGATGTGCAATCAACCAAATAGGATTCATTGCTCTCACGTGAAATTGACTGTAGTCCCCAAGTTACATGTAATAAAATATTATATAAATCATCTATACTTGCTTGGATGGTATTTCCTTCCACATGAACTTCACCTAAAAATATCGCATGTTCAGAAAGTTCTTTAACCCATATCTTCACTTCATCTATCTTTGTTGGAATCACTTCTAGCGTGACAATAGACTTATTTTCAGGGCTACACCAGTCACGAATAATTAACTTCCCATTTTCAGCCAAACGGGAAAGTACAACATTCATTGTATCTGCTGCCTCATTTCGAGAAAGATACGAAAGTAATTCATGAAATACACTCGACATAAAGATAATATCGAATTGCATATCAGTACTCTTTAAAAAAGCAAGGTCAATACAATAAATACCCTTTTCCTCTAGTAACATCTGTACTTGTCTCGAGTTATCCAAAGCATAATAATTTGCTTCAAAATGACGTACATATTCATAGACATCATCACTTGGCCCTGATCCAAAGTCTAATACTCTCATTCCTTTTTGAACCTGACCTTCTAAAGCACTCAGTTTATCACTCATTGTTGCACACATGCGTGCATAGTATGATTGTTCATTATTCATGTGTAGATTTACCTAACTCTAATTTATCTAATACTGGACGAAGTATACGCATCATCATTGGAATGATAAAACCTGCAACAATCATTTCCAAAATACCATTGCTTGTAATCACAGTAATAATCACTGCAGAAACAGCTAAACCTGTCACATTTGCATAAACCTCACCGAAGAATAACCAAATCATCCCCATTACCATTAGTGTATGCAATAATGTCATACCAATTGCGATGATTGATTCTGCGATAAAAGTATTCTTCTTAACTCTCTGTAGTCTTGTATATAACAAACCAGAAAGATAACCTAATAGAATACGAGGCACAAAGGCAATGAGTAAACTCCAGAAATTTCCATGAATTTCACCTACTGAATAGAAAGGTGAAAAACAGAAACTTGTTATCGTTGGTGCAAAGGTTGCCTTTAAAAAGCTTGTCATTCCAAAAACAAAGCCCAAGATTGCACCATCCGTTGGTCCAAGTAAGATACCTGCAAAGATGACAGGTATATGCATTGTTGTAATGGAAATTGCTCCTAAGTTAAGATAGCCAATTGGTGTCATTGCCATAATGAGTTCAATCGCAATAAACATGCTTAGAATCATCATTTTTCGAATTC
Source organism: uncultured Solobacterium sp. (assembly GCF_963550625.1). Taxonomy (GTDB): domain Bacteria; phylum Bacillota_I; class Bacilli_A; order Erysipelotrichales; family Erysipelotrichaceae; genus Bulleidia. Next base: position 64,334 of record NZ_CAUVCV010000007.1, on the reverse strand, counting down.
TTGTTTTATTACCCATTTGAATGCCTCTCTAGATTTTATATTCCACCCATTTACCTTGGTGGAAACGAATACGTAATAACGTAAATCTTGTAAACTGATCTGATAATACACCTAACCAAATACCCACTAGACCAAGTGAGAATACGGAAGTTAATATCCAAGTTAAAATTGGACGAATAATCGCGACACTAATCAGTGCTACAATCAATGTATATTTTACATCACCTGCGCCTCTTAAGCATCCACCATATATAATCTGCGATATTTGAAATAGTACAATAACTGCCACAAAGCGAGCAATCATAACGCCCATTTCAACCACGGATTCATCCGCAAAGAAGAACTGATTCAGCCTTCTTCCACCTACCAACAAACTTACCGCAAATACCACTGAAATTACTACACCAATTAATTGGCATGCATGTCCATATGTTTTCGCAAGTTCTGGTTTCTGTTGTCCCAAACTCTTACCAATGAGTGATACTGCCGCAACCTGCATACCATCCGCAAATGCAAAACCTAATGACATAATATTCATGCCAACCTGATATGCCGCAAATTGGTCTGTACCGAGCTTGGCAGCAAGTACAGCAGTTGTCATAAAACCCACACGCATGGCCCAGTTTTCAAAAAGAATATTCGCACCTAATTTTTGAATTGCATGAAATGATTCAAAGTCTGGATGAATCTTCTCTTCTAAAATATAAGGTATCGAAACATAACTATCCTTTTGGAATAAGGAGTGCACACTCATAGCACAAGCAAATACCGTACCTAATACTGTCGCAAAGGCTGCACCAAATAAACCCCATTTAGGAAAACCAAAGTTACCACCTATCAATAGATAGTTAAAAATAATATTCACAATCGATGATGTCACATTCGTAATCATCGCAATCTTTGTATTTCCTGCACCACGTTGCGCCGCATTAATTACAAGCGATAATACATTGAATATCATTCCAACCTGTATCACTCGAAAGTAAATCACCGCACCCTCATGCGTATCCGCATTCGATCCACATATCGCAATGAACGGATTTGCAAAAATAACTGTAACAACTGTCAGTACAACACATAATAGTACAACTATCAAAAGTGCAGTCATCAACACCTGATTTGCATTCCTACGATTATTCTGCCCAAGTCTTCGTGCAACTAATGCAGATACCGCAACATTAATCGCAAAGAAAAAACTTAGACTAAGAAACTTTGGTTGAATAATTAAACCGGTCGCCGCAACCGCATATGTGCCCATTGAAGAAACCATGAAAGTATCGATAATACCCGCAAGAGACACAAAAACACTTTCCAGCACAGCTGGCCATGCCATACGTATCGCTTCTCTATAATGTTCTCTAGCGATATTCTTTAACATCCTGATTTCCCCTATCTATTTGAAACCTCACTTCAGTTTGAAGTGAGGCTTTTCATTATGCGTTTAATTTCTTTTCGATATCTTCAATATCACTCTTTAACTTCTCTAAGAAAGCTTTCTTTTCTTCAACCTGACGTTGAATACTACGAATTCTTTCATAGTCACTTGTTTCATATTCTTGTTCTTGAAGTCTATTGATTTCTTCTCTTACGATTGGAAGTTGAGACTTCTTATGGTCATAGGCTTCCTGAAGACGCTTTTGACTATCTTCACGCTTACCATTCCAGAATACTTCTTTTGCCTGTGTAAATGTCTCCCACAATGCATCATTTTGATCACTTCCAGAATATCCAGCTGCACGCCATTCCTTATCTAATGCCTTCATACGATCAGTTTTTTCACGACCATAATCCTTTGTGGCAGCGATTGTATGCGCTTCTTCAATTAAGGCATTCTTGATACGAATGCTCTCCTTCTGCTTTTCATCACGCTCTGTGAAGAACGCTGTTCTTTCATCATAGAAGCCCTGACGAGATGCGTTAAACGCATTCCAAAGTTCATCATCTTTATCACGGCCTGCACTACCGATTGCCTTCCATGCGTCCATGAGACCATTCATCTTTTCAGATGTCTCACGGAAGTTATCAGTCTTCTTTGCAAGCTCTTTTGCTTGCTTGATTAAATCAAGCTTCTTCGCTTCATTTTCAGAATGTACTTGTGTTAGATTATCAAAATAGTTACGACGTTTATCATTGAATTGGTCACGATAGCCCTTAAACTGTTCCCATAAGGAATCATCTTCCACACCTGCATTACCAAGTGTCTCCCACTCATCCTGTAGGTTTCTAAATTCTGCCTGCGTTTCCTTCCAGTTTGTGGAGTCTACTAAACTAGCAGCCTTTTCAATTAACTTCTTCTTTTCTTCGGCGTTTGCGCTTTGACGTTGACTTCTAGCATTGAACTTTTCTAAAGTCTTGCCAAACCAAATTGCATACTCTTCATCCTTTGGAGTATTCCAGTTTTCGATTGCTTCAAATTGCTTACGAATTTCTTCAAACTCTTCTACTGTTGAGATATTCTCTGCTTGACGGCATAGTTCCTGCTTCTTACGAAGATCATTTTCCATATCTTCAAGTGCAGTATCATTATGAGAAGTACCGTATTCTACGCCACCGCCTAAATACGCTGGTTTTTGCCAAGAGAACATTCTATATTCTCCATTAGTTTCAATGCCAAACCATCTACCATGGCCATCATTCTGATCATCTTTTGGTAATACAAAATTACCATTTTCATCCTTCGCACCGTATAGAACTTCAACAACCTTACCCTCAAAAGTCTTATGTGCTTTAAAGCTGACCTTCGCTAATTTCTCATCAAATCCTTCTAACGTTTTCCAATTCATTGTAATTCCTCCTATTTGTCGTATAATACTAAAATCTCTATTAAATATTATACATGATAATTAAAGTGTTTGATGTTCGCGTTTTACATGTTCGTAAACAATTTTCGCTACATCCTCAACGTTTTCCTTCTTACCATTACGCATCCAAACCGTATAGATATTAAATAGTGCTCCTGAATAATAATACAAATGATATCTGCGTAACTCATCTTCACCCTGTTCAAATACGTAACTATCAATATAATAGTTGAGACCATCCTGCAGAATAGAAGATAAATTAGATTGATCTAAACATTCAATAAAGGTTTCATAATTACAGAAATATAAAAATCCCGCAAGAATCATTTCATACGAACGTACTTTTAAATCCTTCGCTTTTTGAACGCGAACAAACTCATCAACAATCATCTTCATATAATCGCTGAATATCTCTCGCTTACTACGATAATTTCGATAATATGTCATACGTGATACACCAGCCATGCGGCAAATTTCCGTAACTGAAATATCTTCATAGGCCTTCGTTTCCATCAAGCGTATCAGTGCTTCACTAATACATTGACGATTAAATGCATTTTGTTGTTCCTGTTGCATAAATTCTCCTGATAGTTGTATTTTAACATATTTCGATATCTTCCTACTATGTCCAATCCCCACCAAGCATCAACAAAAAGAATATTGAAACCAATCGATTTCAATATTCTCTCGTTTATTTATAACCAAGAACCATGTTTCTTGATATAGAACTTCTTCACGATTTCAATCGTAGTACTATAGAGTGCCAAGATAATAATCAAATATACAAAGTATTCAAATGGCATTTCTGTAAATACAGTATTCTTTAGATTATCAAATAAATATGGAATTGAAATACCTACAAAAATACCGAATGCAGATGCTAGAGCTAGTCTAGAATCACACTTTGAATCAATGATAGGACGCTTTGATGTACGGATAAACTGTACAATCAAAATCTGAGAAATTAGGCCTTCAATAAACCAACCAGTCTGGAAGTAATTCTGCATGGCTAGTGTATTGTATCCTAAGATAAACCACAATACCAAGAACGTCAGTACATCAAATACAGATGAGAAACCACCCATGACATTCATGAATGACACAAGTGAAGCACTATTCCACTTATGCGGTGTCTGTAGGAACTCATCATCGACGTTATCCCATGGAATCGCAATCTGTGTAAAGTCGTAAATCAAATTCTGAATTAAAATCTGTAATGGTAACATCGGTAAGAATGGTAAGAAGATTGAGGCAATAAGTACCGAGAAAACATTACCAAAGTTACTGGATAATGCCATCTTCATATACTTCAAGATATTTCCATAAATACGTCTACCTTCATAAATACCATTGAGAATGACCGTCAAACTCTTTTCCAACAGGATAATATCCGCACTGGCTTTGGCAACGTCAGTACCATTATCAACCGAGATACCAACATCCGCATCATGTAGACTAGGCGCATCATTTACACCATCACCCATATAGCCAACTACATGACCATTATTGCGTAACGCATCCACAACACGCTTCTTTTGCATTGGTGATAAGCGCGCAAAGATATCATTCTTCTCCACAACAGAAGATAATTCTGCATCACTCATATTCTCTAAATCAGAACCTGTGACAGCACTCTGATTGCCAACCTTCATACCAACAAGCTTGCATACATGTTCGACGACAACAGGCGCATCACCAGATATAACCTTTACATGTACACCAGCATCATACAAACCACGAATCGCTTCTTTTGCGTCTGGTTTTGGTGGATCAAGGAAGGCAATGATTCCTAAGAATGTCATATTTGTTTCATCTTCCGCATGGAAGACAGTTGTATCACCTACGCTCTTCTTCTTTGCGGCAACACCGATAACATGCATACCTTCATTATTTAATTCTTCCGCAAGAGCGTTGATTTTCGCAAGATCTTCTTCGTGAATATCCATGTATTCCTTCTTCACACGAATACGACTACAACACTCTAATACCGACTCCAAAGCGCCCTTTGTGATAAGTACCTCATCCTGTGGCATTGGAAGAATTTCTTCAACATTTCCACCCAAGTGTTCACCACCAGGATTAGAAATCAAAACACTCATTCTACGACGTTCAAAGTCATATGGAATCTCATCAGACTTCACATAACCACCAGCGTATTTATGTGCATCATTCTCTTCGCCATAGGCTAAGATTGCACGGTCAATCAGATTCTTAACTCCCGTAGAGTAGTATGCATTCATCCATGCATAATTCAATACCAAATGTGAATCCTCACCATTTACATCAAGATACTTCTGAAGCACAACATGGTCCATCGTTAGTGTACCGGTCTTATCGGTACATAGAACATCAATGGCACCTAAATTCTGAATCGCAGACATATTCTTAACAATTGTCTTCTTCTTCGCTAAGAATTTAGCACCCTTGGCAAGTGTTCCATTGACAATCATCGGTAACATACCTGGTGTAATACCTACCGCAACAGAGATAGAGAATAAGAACGCTTCTAACCAATTCTTCTTCACCAAACCATTAATCAATAACACGAAGATAACTACTACAACCATGTAAGTAATTAAGATTCTCGTAATCTTCGATAAACTCTTATCAAAATCCGTCTCTTTCTTCTTTGTATGAATTGTAGAAGAAATCTTACCTAGATAAGAACTTTTCCCGGTACGTACTACAACACCAACACCTGTACCGGAATTCACAGTGGAACCACCCAAACAGATATTGTTTAACTCTGCCGCATTGACAGTTCTATCATCAACACCTTTATATTTTTCAACTGGAATGGATTCCCCTGTAAAGGCAGAAACAGAAACGAATAAGTCCTTACTTTCAAGAAGATATAAGTCACCACTGACAATATCTCCAGACCCAATCAATTGAATATCACCAGGAACCACTTCTTCCACCGGTACTTCTCTTACCTCAGTTCCATCTTCCGTTGGAACCTGAATTCTAACCGTATCATGCTCCATCTCTTTTAACTTCTGCATATCACGGTAAGAACCATAGTCTTGGAAGAAACGAATTACCGCACTCATACATGCCAGTGCAAGAATAATTGTTCCAGATAAGATATCCGACTCCACAACAAAAGTCACAATCGCTAATACAAGTAAAACGATAATAAACGCATCCGCAAAACTATGTACAAGGAAATACGCCCAACTATGTTTCTGCATCGCAGACAAATCATTATAGCCGTACTTCTCTAATCTCTCTTCTCTTTCTTCATCGCTAATACCATTTCGTGTACAAGCTAATTCCTGTAGAAGACTAGATTCCTCTGTTTTCGCAATCTGTTGAAACTCTTGTTCAACACCAGTCGACTTAGGTGTAGGACCTAACTTCTTCTCATTATTTAGAACCATATCTCCACCTCCTTTTTCAATTACACAACAATCTTAGTTGCTTTCACACCGTACGTCAATGAATAATCCATCAAAAAAGCCACAACAAAGTTGTGACAAATAACAGCTATTTTAATGACTCTAAATACATCTTCGCATCCTCACGAGTATGGAAGATATGTATATCCTTTTCCTTATATTTTGAAAGAAGATTTAAAACTTCATATCTATCTTCCCTTTCATAATTTTTGACAAATTCAATCAGTTCTTCATCAACCTCATCTTCTACCCATGGCATGTCAGCACGAATTTTACCAACACGTTCATGAATTCCTTGAATGCATATATCTACAGGATAGTCTAAGAAGAATACAGTATCACATGCTTGCATACGCATCTCAATAGAAGAACCATAATTTCCATCTATAATCCAAGAATCCTTTTGAATCACATCCTGAACTCTTTTTAAGAATACTTCTTTTTCCACCGTAGTCTTATCCGCATTCCAGTTTAACTGATCTAAGTGAAACAAAGGGATTCCTGTACATACATGCAGATGTCTTGCAAATGTACTTTTACCGCTACCACAACATCCTATTATTATAACTTTCTTCATATTACCTATTCATCCCGGTCCTTATAATAACATAATAAATCAATAGGACCGTATACAGCATGATTAAATGCTTTATGTTCTTTCCCTTCATACACAAAGCCTAACTTCTCAATTAAATACTGTGAAGCTTTGTTATACGGAAAACAGGATACGCTAAACATCTGTACTAAATGATTTGTAAAATAATACTCTATGACTGCATGTACTGCTTCATACGTATATCCTTTTCTTCGGTAGTTTGGATTCATAACAAAACCCAACTCATAAGAAGCGACTGCCCTTGCGTCATCTTGAAGGTTAATCATTCCTATCATCTTTTGATTTTCCTTCAAGATAATACTAAATCTTCTTTGTGCACTAAAGATTTCCATTAATGCAAGATATTCTTTGTCCTGTCCCTTGCAAGCATGATAACCACCATCATCTAAACTTGTCTGTTCATCCGACATTATTTCAAATAAATCATCTTTATCCGAGAATACAAATTTACGTAATATCAAACGCTCTGTTTCAATACTGTCCATATTATTTTCCTTTTGTATTTTCATATCCTGTTTCAAAACTAAATACACCTGTATTGATTTTAAAATTTATATTGAACTTACGTTGGCTAGAACCTTCTTTGTTCTCTCTTTCCATAAGTGCTTTCCCACGTGAAGTAACAGTTGCATTTGGAAGTTCTTTTTCTAATTGATGCACATCAAAAGAAGAAACCATCGCATTTTCAATGAGGTACTTATATCCCTCTACTAATTCTTTCTCACTGATACCCCATTTGATATGTTTATATACCACACCTTCTTTGAGTTGGTTAATCATATCCATTAGATAACAAAGTCGAAAACGTGAGACTGGGGGCTTTTCACATTCATTAGGAATAATCCATCTTCCTCTTTCATCTTTCTCTGCCAGTGGTAGTACTCCATCCGCACATAACTTCGTTACCGTCTTAACAGAACATTCCCATTTGCGAGCAGCTTCTTTTGTGTTCATAATTGTATCTCCTGTATATTCAAATTATATCATTTCCCAGGAAAACAAAAGATACTCTCTCGAGTATCTTAAGAAAGATTATTATTTAGCTTCAGGAAGGGCTACAAGATTCTTAGTTGTTCCTGTTGTTAAAATCTCATTGAAGTTATCCATTGAGTATTCAATCATATTTGCTAGAGCTTCATCTGTATTAGAACCGATATGTGGTGTTACTAATACCTTTGGATACATCTGAACAAGTTCACGAACAGTAGGATCAGAAATCTCTGCAGCACTACCTAACTTCTTGAAGAAGAATGCTGTTTCATTAGCAAATACGTCTGTTCCATATCCATCTAACTTACCAGACTTAAGAGCAGCTAAGATTGCTTCGTTATCCTGTAATTCACCACGAGCAGTATTTAAGAAGATTGCACCATCCTTCATCTTACTGAAGAATTCAGCGTTAGCCATCTTGTCGTTTTGTCCAGGGAAGTATGGAACATGTAAGCTTACGATATCAGACTGCGCTAGTAATTCATCAAGAGTTACATAGTCTAACACTTCTCTGCAAGCATCATTTTCATAAACATCATAGCCAAGAACCTTAGCACCTAAGCCCTTAAACATCTTAGCTTCTGTAAAACCAATTCTACCTGTACCAATAATACCTACTGTACAGTTACGAATTTCCTTAGAGAAATATGTAGGTGAAACAACGAAGTCACCTGCAGCAGTATTGCTAGTAGCAGCTGCTGTATGACGTAATAACATCATACCTAATGTTAAAGATAATTCAGCGATAGCATTTGGAGAATATCCAGGAACACGAGCTACGATTAAACCTAAATCAGCCGCAGCCTGTAAATCGATATGATTGAAACCTACAGTACGTGTAAATACATACTTGATTCCATATTCCTTTAGTTTTTCTAAGTTCTGACGATCCGCTACACAGTTACCACGTAACAAGACTGCGTCAGCACCTTCACACTCTGTAATATTCTCATGTGTTGTTAAACCTTCAACAAGCTTTAAGTCATAGTTGTACTTATTATACTTGTGGAAAAACTCTACTTCATTTGGTCGAACACCATAACATACTACTTTAAATGACATAATTTCACTCCTTTTATTTTATGAAAGCGGGATACTCATCCCGCTTTATTATAATACGATTTTCTAATTAAAAGATTCCTAAATGTCCAATCATTTCAACAATAACGATCCAAATTGGAGCCATAATAACAGCTGCCAAAGTCGCAATCAATGAAGTGTTAGACGCAATAAGTGCACCCTTTTCAAAACGGATTGCATAAGAAGCCGCAACTGTTGCTGGAGGTGTAGCCATCATAATAACTGTTGTACCTAAAGAAACAAGGTTAACTGGTAAGATATGAGTTACTGTCAAGATTGCTAACACAACAATATTGAATGCAGGGATAATCAATAACTTGATGAAAGTATAGTAAAGAGCCTTCTTGTCTGTCATTGCATCCTTGAAACTTACTGAACCAAGTGTAGAACCGATTGCTAACCAAGCAAGTGGAGAAGCTAAACCAGCTAAGTAAGTTAAAATCTGTGTAATTTGTGGAGAAGTAACATCTAAACGCATGAATGAAACTGTCTTATCAACCATTTCACCTGTTGTGGCATCCTTCACAGCCACAGTAACCTGTGGTAAATATGCTTGTGCTAACCACAAGAATAGACCTAAGAATGTAGCGATAACGATTGGATTTAAGAACATAGACTTGATGTTCTTAGAAGTCATCTTTAATCCACTCATCTTGATATATCCATAAGAATATAAGAAGATTCTGTAACCAATGTTGAAGATAGATGCATATAATGCACCTTCTGCCCCATAGATTGCACTTACGATAGGAATTCCAAAGAATGTTGTAGAACCAAAGATACTTAATACACGTAAAGCATCCTTTTCATCGCCTTCAAATTTCGCATAGAGTGGAATTGTTAAGAAGATGAGTAAGATGTAAATTACGATACCCCAGATTAATACATTTAAACCTTGTGTAAATGTTTCTGGTTTGATTGGCGCCATAAATGACTTAAATGCCAATGCTGCAATTGATACTGAAAGTACAACCTGTGTTAATACTTTCGCTGTGCGATCATCGAATACCTTCTTGCGACGCATAACATAACCTAATAGGATAATAGCTACGCTAGAAATAATAGCCGAATTGATCTTTTCGTTTGATAATGTCTTTACAAAGATATCAAAGAAATTCATGTAGTAGTCCCCTCTTTCAAATATATATTTCAATATTTACGCGACTTAGTATAGCAAACCTCAACTATCATTTCAATCCCTCATAGAAAGTTGCATATCACATAATCTAATAGCACATATTTTATGATTGTTTTCCATACATTGTATTCATGCATGCATATAAAAAAACCATTCTTTGTACGTGAATGGATTTTTTCACAATTTTATTTTTCTAATAACTGCACTAATCGACAAACATTTTCAGTACTCACACAATCATAATCATCATTTTCATGATATGCATAGCTCATATTGCCTACTGTTGTCGTAGGATCCTTTCTCCAAGTTTTACAGCTTCCATGAAACTGATGAATTCCTGTTCTTTCACGCAAAGTTTCTATATTATCTACATTAATACCACTACCCGCAAGAATTTCAACTTGCTCACCATATTTAAATTGTAAATGATTTAGTAATTCACAACCCTGTAATGCAGTTGGTTGTAGACCACTTGTTAAAATACGGTCCACTCCACAATCGATCAGTTGTTGAATCGCTACATACGGATCTGATACACAATCAAATGCTCTATGGAAGACTGCTTCCTTATAATAACGATGGATTAATTCAACCATCTTCTTTGTTTGTGTAGTATTAATTGTCGCATCTGGATTTAAGAATCCAAATGCAATCCCATCTGCACCATTTTCTAGTAAAATCTCAGCATCCATAAACATTGTTTCGATTTCAACATCATCGTAATAAAAACCTGCTGCACGCGGACGATTCATGCATATGACCTTAAGTGATGTCTTTTCTTTTACAAGCTTTAACATGGCTAAACTTGGCGTAAGTCCACCAAGATATAATGCACTATTTAGCTCTACTCGATCGGCACCACCTAGTTCAGCATTGATACAATCTTGTACGCTTCCAGCACATACCTCAAAAATATCTGTCTTCATTCTTGTATCGGCGCCATCCTCTCACGAATATATTCATCAATCCATTCTTGTGTAGCTTTCGTGATAATCGTATTTCCATCAACATTCTGTGCACGATATACTGTAGGCTCTTCATTTTCTCGATATACTACAAAAGAGAAATTCTGGATGTTTGTTGCACAACCATAGTTACCATTTTTATCCATTGCTACAACACTTAAATCACCCGAAAGTCCACGACTCTTTTTTAACTTTGCATCTAGTTCATTGACTGTCTTTTGACAAGCTTCTTGTGGTGTCAGACCTTCTTTCATCTTGCGAACAATTTCATAAGAGATACATCCCTTCATCAAATCCTCACCAAGGCCCGTTGCAGTTGCACCACCTACTTCAGAATCTGCATAGAAACCGCCACCTACAATAGGAGAATCACCGATACGTCCAGCTCTTTTCATAAATAAACCACTCGTAGAAGTACCTGCAACGATTCTTCCGGTATGATCTAAAACTACTTCACCAACCGTATCGTGGCCATCATATGGTTTTAATTCTCTTTCTTTAATTTCTTTAACCCGTTTACGATATAACTGTTTCGCACGGTCTGTTAACAAGTTCTTTCTTTCAAAACCTTTCTTGCTAGCATACTTTTCAGCACCTTCAGCCACAAGAACACAATTAACAGTATCTTTCGATAGTTCTTTTGCAATTGAAATTGGATTTGCAAAATCTTTAATTCCCGCAACAGCTCCAACAGCCATTGTGTTTCCATCCATATAGCCAGCATCCAACTCAACTATCATTTCCTCATTTGGTAAGCCACCATATCCAACGGATTTAAAAAATGGAAAATCTTCTACACAGCGTATTGCATGTTCAATTGCTTCTCCGCTGCTTTTACCCTCTTTTAATAGTTGACCAGCTTCCTCTATACCTTCTAAAGCCATTCTCCATGTCCCAATGATTGCCCACATTTCAGAACCCTCCTAATCAATTGGTTTACGATAAAAACCACCATAGAAATCATCAGTTCTATAAACATTAATGATTGCACGTGGATCTACACTTAAAATTAAATGTGCAATCTCCTTCACTTCTAACGTTGATACAACTGTATTCAACATGTAATTCTTTTTGTGAGAGTAGCCACCATAGCTTTCCCAAACCGAAATTCCATGTCTATATTTTTTTGTATATGCAGCTGTTATCTCTTCTGGCATCGTACTTGTTATCTGCATGGTACTTCTATCATATCTTCTATACAATCCTTCAACTACCTTTGTAGAAACAAACTGCATGATGATTGAATATCCAGCACGCTCCCAACCAGAAACAAATCCAAAGATACATAACAAGATGCAGTTATAGATAAATACATAATTCCAAATACTTTTACCTGTTTTATTGGATACATATAATGCGATAAAGTCCGTACCACCCGTACTTGCATTTCCGACAAGCGCAGCCACAAGACCTAGTCCATATACTGCACCGCCTATAATAATATTCAGCATAACATCATCAAACAGTGTGTTAAATGGAAGGATAACCAAGAACAGTGATACACACGCAAACTGCAAAGAGGATAAAATCGTAAACTTTGTAGAAATCGATCTACCACATAGAATCGCAACTGGCAGATTTAATAAAACAATCATCAATGATACAGGTATCTGTATATTATGCTGACTACCAATTACATTTATCAAAATAGCCAATCCTGTAAAACCACTAGACAATAATCCAGCAGGTCTTAAGAATGCTTTCAATGCATATGTTTGTAACAGTGCAGAAAAAATTACACATAGAATACTAAACAAAAATCTAAATATCTGCTTCTCTGTAAGACTGGTAAGCTTTTGATTCATTTTAAATGCCTCATTTTCTACTACTATTTTAGTAAATTCTATCTTTGTTTCCTATACTTATTTTCACAACAAAAGGATGTGACGAAGTACATTCTTCATCAACATCCAATTTGTAGCTTTTTACTATAGTGGTGGATACTGCATTGCCAACTAAAAGTGTTGATAACAGCATTTGTGTATCACCAATGCAATTATATTTTTACTTTTCTTTTTGATAGTTCTTTATAGTTTTCATCGTTACATCCCTTAAATCAATAAGATTTAGTTACGGTAGAAACGAATCATTCTCTCCTTCATTTCTTTTGGAACAGGTAAATTCTCAACAATGTAGTAGTATCCTACTAATCTATTATCTACAACTTGCTTCACACGTTTTAGGTATGCTTGTCCGACTTCATCCTTAGGAACATATTGATAATTTGATGTCCAGAACGACTGAATGAATAAAGCCGTTATTAACAAATTAACTTCTTTATCTAAATCAGGTGTTAGATTTGAGAAGATATGTGCAAAAACTTTATCCAAAACTAGGTGTTTCTCATTCCTAACTGTCATGATAGATGTTTCATTTGTCTGATTGTAGTTGTATACAATGTCATTTATGTAGTATACGCATCCAGCAGTCGCAATTAAAATTGGCCATAGTGAAAGGTCTTCATAATAGGAGAATTCTAAATATCTTAATTTCTCAAATAGTGATCTATCATAAACTGAACTGTGTCTACATGGGAGCAGGAAGGACGCTCCACGGATAGATATCTCTCCTGAACTTCTTCCTTGGTATGCTGGTAGGTTTTTAACTCCATCATACATGATACAGTTACCCTTACAGATTTTATAACCTTTCTGAATACCACCATATAGCTTTTCAATATAATCAGGTTCTACCCAGTCATCGACGTCTATAAATGATAGGTATGGTCCTGTTGTGTTTTCAATCCCAATGTTTGATGCACGTCCAAGGTCAGCTATCTCCGTTACTAATACACGAATACGGTCATCCTTTTTCATCCACTCTCTGACTTTCTCCTCAGTCGAGTCAGTTGTACCGTTGATAACACATAGAATTTCAAGATTCTTATATGTTTGTGCTACTACCTTTGACAAACAGTTATCAATATATTTTTCCCCATTATAAATTGGGATAATAATTGAAATTAGCGGGTCGTTCATAAATTCCTCCTGTGATTATATTTGATAACTCCTGCGAGCATATTTTCACATACAAGTATGTACTTTGCAATATAACCCCTGCTTCTCTACTTTATCATAAAAAAATCTATTTATGACATAATGCCACCAATAGTTTTTTTAATTTGATTTTATCTAAACATTCTTTTTTCTTGTCGTGAACGCTGCCATGCTTCCTAGTATTCCAACAATTAGCATTCCCATGAAACTTAGTAAATTTATATCCCCTGTACTATGTGAAGCAGACTTTGATGGTGTAGACACAACCTTTTTATATACGTGTACTCTATCACCGTTTGCTTCTTCGTGAGTAGATACATATTCGTATCCAGCAAAATTTTCTACAGCTTGTACTCCATATACCTACGGCTATAATTCTGTACCATCTTCTGTTACATATTGCGTATAGTCAATACCCACCCGAATAATACGGTCCTCTTTTTCTTCATAACCATAGTAATCAGCATATCCACCCCAACCATTTCTTCCATACTCTATTTGCAATCCATCTGCTGAATTATTAAATAAATCTGCATATTCGGCATAGATTGTATCTGAAGTATATTGTTCAACAGCCGGTGTATCCTCTTCTCTAAATACTACTGATAATCCACCTTGCAAAGTAACACTCTTTTCACCATACTTACCTTCTTGGTCAATAACCATTTCATTTGTTTTTAATGATTCATCAATCTGCACAATCGTATCGTAAGGTAAATCTCTATTCATTTGGACAGAATAACCCATTGTTTCTATTCATATTAAAAACCCTATCAATGATAGATTTCATCAACAGGGTCACTTCATATTACTTAGTTTTCTGAATTTTTCTTTTTGGTAACATATGCACCAACACTTCCAATCATTCCTGTGAATAGCATGAATGCTGAAGTGAATAGACCAGCATCACCTGTCTTAGGTGTTGACTGTACTGCAGGAGCTACTGTAGCAGAAACTTCTGGCTGCACTGGAGTCTCTGGTGTTACTGGAGCTGGTATTTCTGGCTGTGCTGGAGTCTCTGGAGTTACAGGAGCCGGTGCTTCTGGCTGCGCTGGAGTCTCTGGAGTTACAGGAGCCGGTGCTTCTGGCTGCGCTGGAGTCTCTGGAGTTACAGGAGCTGGTGTTTCTGGCTCTGCTGGAGTCTCTGGAGTTACAGGAGCTGGTGTTTCTGGCTGTGCTGGAGTCTCTACAATCTTCTTATACACATGAACTCTATCACCATTTGCTTCAGTACGTGTTGTAACATATTCATAACCTTCGAAGTTTTCTTTATCTTTTAAGCCAAACTTCTTATCAACATTTGTACCACTAACAGTAACTGGTGTTCCATCTTCTGTTACAAAGTGTGTGTAGTCAATACCTACACGAAGTACACGGTTACTAGCTGGTGAGGATGTGAAGTCTGTGACTGTTGCATCACCCCAAGGTTTAGATAACATATCATTTACTGCTGGTTCAGTATCTACATTTTCAAGTAAATCAGCGTAAATTACGTCTGATGTATATTGCTTGTATGTATCACCTGGTAAATCTTCATAAGGACTATACATAATATCGTATTTACCTGCCTTGCTACCAAGTGCACCTGCAACGTCTTCTTCAACTTCACCTGTCTTTAAGGATTCGTCAATCTTAACAATTGTTTCATAAGGAACCATCTCAGTAACTGTCGCATGTAATGTCCAATATCCATTTCCATATAGTGGAATTAAACTTGCATCTTCAATTTCAGGTTGGAATCTTGTATCACCTGCTTCAACTGGTAAGTCAAATACATATCTGTCAGTCCATAATGAATCGAACATACGGTAACCCTCTTCACCCTCAAGTGATAGGACTGCATTCTTTACAGTAAACTCTGAACCATCTGCTTGATCAATCAATGTCACTTCATCAGTGAACATGTATTTATCCAAACCATTTTCAAATTCAGGTTCGCTATCAGACATCGAATTTACTAAATAACCCTTAACATTAGCCCAATCTTTTACCTTTACTGTTTTCCCAGCATGATCACCATTATCAATCGTAAATTCATAGTCTTTGTCTAAAGTAATCTTCTGTCCTCTTGTCTTGAACAATGAAGTGTAGTTATTTACACCTGGGAATGTGTAACCAGTTGTAGGTTGGTCAACCTTAACCTTACCTAAGTTTGTTGTGTCGTTATTTTGTGGTTCTGTAGCTAAGAATGCTTGAATCTTAGCTTCTTCGTCAGCTGTTAAAGCTGCTTGTGCATAAGTATTAATTGCACTTCTGTAAGTTAGAGTTGGTGTAACTAGTAACGCCAAACCTAACGCTGCTGTATTAATCACTCTCTTCTTAATTCTTTTCATATTGGTCTCCTTCGATTTATCTTGATATTTTGCGTGCTTTCGACTGTACACAAACTAACCAGTACCTGTAATCACTACAGTTCCCTATTCGATTTTTTTAACCGGTTGCGTATCAAAACGACTCGAAATGCTAGGTTATTTTATCTAACATATCACTCATCGGCAATTCATTTGCTCATGCAATTTATTAATATTTTTTTAACGGCTTACCAATCTTTACAAGTACAAATTGATGCATATCTATTGCATGTTCTATACATCTACAACAAAAAAATCCTACTGATTTCTCAATAGGATTCTTAGTGCATGTTTTATTAATTATGCATTCTTTTTCTTTGTAATGAATGCTGCAGCACTTGCAATCATACCTGTTACTAACATAGCGAAAGCAGCGAAAAAGTTTGTATCACCTGTCTTTGGTGTTGCTGGAGCTACAGGAGCTGGAGCAGCTGGAGTTGTAGGTGTAGTAGGTGAAGGTACTACTGGAGTAGCTGAAGCCTTCTTGTACACGTGAACTCTATCGCCATTTGCTTCAGTACGTGTTGTAACATATTCATAACCAGCAAATGTTTCTTGTGGCTGTAAGCCAAACTTCTTATCAACTGGAGTTCCATCTGCTGCTACAACAGATGTACCATCTTCTGTTACAAAGTGTGTGTAGTCAATACCTACACGAAGTACACGGTTAGTAGCTGGTGAGGATGTGAAGTCTGTGACTGTTGCATCACCCCAAGGTTTAGATAACATATCATTTACCGCCGGTTCAGTTTTAACATTTGCAAGTAAATCTGCGTAAATTGCGTCTGATGTATATTGCTTGTATGTATCTCCTGGTAAATCTTCATAAGGACTATACATAATATCGTATTTACCTGTCTTATCACCAAGTACACCAGCAACATCTTCTTCAACTTCACCTGTCTTTAAGGATTCGTCAACTTTGACAATTGTCTCATAAGGAACCATCTCAGTAACTGTCGCATGTAATGTCCAATATCCATTTCCAAATAGTGGAATTAAACTTGCATCTTCAATTTCAGCTTTGAATCTTGGATCTGATTCCTCAATAGGCAAATCAAATGTGTAACGGTTATACCATAATGTTTCCCATGGGCGATCACCATCAGGATTATTTACTGGAAACACTGCGTTCTTAACAGTGAATTCAGAGCCATCTGCTGTATCAATTAGAGTTACTTCCTTAGCATAAAGGAATTTATCTTCATAACCTATAGGAGTTGGACTTCCATCACCCATCTTGAAAACATCATAGGCATCAACACTTGCCCAATTCTTAATCTTTACTGTCTTTCCATTATTTGCATCACTAGACTCAATTACATATTCATAGTCTTGATCAATATTAACCTTTGTACTACGAGACTGGAATAAAGAAGTATAGTTATTTACACCTGGGAATGTGTAACTTGATGGTTGAGTAACTGCTACCTTACCAATATTTGTTGTGTCATTATTTTGTGGTTGAGTAGCCAAGAACGCTTGAATCTTAGCTTCTTCATCTGCTGTTAAAGCTGCCTGCGCATATGTATGGATTGCACTTCTGGATGCTAGTGTTGGTGTCATCAATAGCGCAAGTCCTAAAGCTGCACTACTGACGATCTTTCTCTTATTGGATGCCTTCATTTCTTCCCTCCTTCGACGCATACTCTTTCGTCGGTTTCCTTTTCTCAAGTATTTTATAGCGATTCAATCTACATTTTCTTTATGTAAATCCCCTTATAGTTTCCGCCTTATTGATACATCTTGAGTTATCCCTTTAATAATATCTAACAAACATATAGGCTAGCAATCAATATGCCTATTCTAAATTATTAATGTTTTCTTAATATGTATTCTTTATGATAGGTTTATATAACTTTGCTTCTTTTTGTATATAATAAGCCAAAATTACTATCCTAATTATCATGAAAGTATGCGACTTATTCAAATTCATAGAATTTCATATAATTGCATCTTTTTACTGTAGATAAAAGGTAGAAACAGTGGATAAGAGAAATTAACTTTCATCTACTATCTCTACCTTTTTGCATCATATTAAAGTGTTTTTACTTACAAATTATCTTGCAAACTTTTTCTTTTCAATCATTGTAATGATTGCTGCCATGAGTGATATTACAAAGATGCTTGCATATGCCATCGGATTTACGTGGTCTGCTGTCTTTGGTGTCTCCTTGGAGTTTGTAATTGTGAAGCCTGTTTGTGCATCACCTGTGATCTTAGTCTTATATCCAGGGATTAATACTTCATCAACTGTATATACGATTTCACGTCCATTTTCATACTTGTCTAGATTAGCGAATGTATGCTTCCACTGATTAGCTGCTGTTAGCTGTACTGTATCAACCTTAACGCCATCTGCGTATAGATTTACTGTCACGCTATCTGTTGCAGGTCCTACCCATACCTTAGTAACTGGGATATCTACCTTACCAGTGATCGTATTTGTGACTGTAAAGCCTGTAGCTGCATCTCCTGTAATTGCAGAATCATAGTTAGAGATTGGCTCTTCTGTAAGTGTATAAACGATTTCTGTACCGTTATTATACTTATCGAGGTTAGCGAATACATGTACCCAGTTATTTGCCGCATTTAGTGTTACGGAATCCTTTTCAACGCCATCTGCGTAAAGTGTTACCTTTGCAGAAGAAGCTTCTGGTCCTACCCATACCTTAGTAACTGGAATGTTTACCTTACCAGTGATCGTGTTTGTGATTGTAAAGCCATTTGCTGCATCTCCTGAAATTGCCTTTGTGTAATCTGTAACAGGAGTCTCATCAACTGTATAAACAATCTCATGACCATCTGCTGCATACTTGTCTAAGTTTGCAAATGTATGTGTCCAGTTATCTGCTGCTGTTAATGTAACAGTTTCCTTCTCTGTACCATCAGCATATAACTTGATAGTTACAGAAGCAGCTGGTGTTCCCACCCATGTCTTTGTAACATCTACAGATGTCTTTTCTGTATTTGTATTTGTGACTGTAAAGCCATTTGCTGCATTACCTGTAACGACTGAATCATAGTTAGCGATTGGCTCTTCTGTAACTGTATAAACAATCTCTGTACCGTTATTGTACTTATCTAGATTTGTAAATGTATGTGCCCAACCATTTGCAGCGTTGAGTGTTACAGAATCCTTTTCAACGCCATCTGCAAGTAGAGTTACCTTAGCAGAAGAAGCTTGTGGTCCCACCCATACCTTAGTGACTGGTACAGATACTTTGCCTGTGATTGTATTTGTAACTGTAAAGCCTGTAGCTGCCGTTCCAGAAATACCCTTTGTATAATTTGGAACATCAACTTCATCAACTGTATAAACGATCTCGTGACCGTCTGTTGTGTCAAACTTAGGAAGATTACTGAATGTATGTGTCCAGTTATCTGCAGCTGTTAATGTAACTGTTTCCTTCTCTGCACCATCTGCCAAAAACTTGATTGTTGCGGAAGTTCCTGCAGTACCTACCCATGTCTTTGTGACTGGGATATTGATTGTTGCAGTATTTGTATTCTTAACAGTAAATCCAGTAGCTGCTGTTCCAGAAATATCTTTCGTATATCCAGCAACTGGTGTTTCATCAACTGTGTAAACAATCTCATGACCATCATTCGCATACTTATCTAAGTTAGTGAATGTATGTGTCCAGTTGTCTGTTGCAGTTAATGTAACTGTTTCTTTCTCTGTTCCATCTGCGAATAACTTGATCGTTACAGAAGCTGCTGGTGTTCCCACCCAAGCTTTCGTAACTTTGACAGTAGTCTTTTCTGTATTTGTATTTGTAATTGTAAAGCCTGTTGCCATATCACCACTGACTACTCCATTATAGTTAGCGATAGCATCTTCCTTTACAGTGTATTTAATTTCAGTAGTTGTTCCTGGCTTGTACTTTCTCAAGTTAGTGAATGTATCTTCCCAGTTATTTGCGGCATTTAATGTAACTGTCTTACCTGTATCTACATCATCTGCATAAAGATGTACTGTAACAGCTGATCCTATAGGACCTACCCATTGTTTTGTGGCCTTAACAGAAATCTTGATTGGGTTGTCTTTAACAGTCTGAATCACATTTGAAGTGGAATTTACTGTTAATGTAAATTCTTCTGTGCTTAATTCATAACCGGCAGGAGCTGTCTTCTCTTTCACTTTATATGTACCAGCCACAAGAGCAGGTGATGTTACCGTACCATCTGCAGCCGTAGTAAGCTCAAACTTACTTCCATCAGTTCCTGTAACTTCAAATACCGCATTTGCTAGAACAACAGTATTATCTTCTGCATCAACCTTAACTAGCTTAATCTTATTCGCTAAGATACCAACGCCTGTTCCACCAGCAGCTTCTTTTTTAAAGGAAATAAATTTTTCATCTACTTTATTGTTATTAGATGTAAGTTTAACATTATTTCTTAGATTGGTACCCGGAGTATAAGTTGTTCTATACTCTAGTTTATATTGTTCTCCATTTATGTTTCCTAGGTTGATTGTAAATGTTTGATCATTATTCGAGAATACAATCTTATCTGATAAATCAATTCTGACACGATTATTTTCTTTTAAATCACTAGTGTAGTTTACACGATACAAGCGAAAGCTTTCTTTAACAAATTTTTCTGTTGTTCCTACTAGTGTATCTGTCACAACAGCATTTGGAAAGTTAGCTTTTTTGTAATTAATACGTACTCGCCACTCTGCTTCATTGATTGATTCCGCTGCAAAACTATACTTATGTAGTACTTCATTACTATTTCCTGTAGGACCACCATCTACTTTAAATTGAAATGGTGTTGTTTTCCCGCCAGCTTCTATATCAAAGTTATTTTTTTGATTCACTGTAACTTTATCTTTATTGAAATTGGCATTCATGCCCAAGGTTCCATTAATATCGTATCTACCATTTACATAATTGGTAAATGTAACTTTAATCTCAGCACCGCCACCTGCTTTTGGGGTGACATGAGCATTTGCCATCACTGATCCATCTGGCGCAGTCAATGAGAAATTTAAATTCCCCGCATCATTTTTGATAAGGATATTATCAGGAAGCTTAACAATA
The DNA here is from genome assembly GCF_963550625.1 of uncultured Solobacterium sp. GTDB lineage: Bacteria > Bacillota_I > Bacilli_A > Erysipelotrichales > Erysipelotrichaceae > Bulleidia. The sequence continues at coordinate 42,945 of NZ_CAUVCV010000007.1, read as the reverse complement.
AAATAATCCCCTTCATTAATGGTCGCTGCTTTTGCTTTTGCCTTCCAATTCATTTCTATACGGAATTCATCACCAACCTGCATGCTATTAACAGGATTCCCACCGTTCTTGATGACTATGTTTTGTATTTCAAGGTCTACTTCTTTTTCACTTCCAGCATAGACATTAAAATTGACACCTTGAAATAACATCACAAGTGCCATCAGCATCGATAATACAAGTCTCATAATTTTTTTCTTCAGCATAATTCTCCCCCCCAAAAAATCATCATTACCAAATATTCTTTACTTTGCCTATTTCTTGTTTATTAAGTTTCCATAAAGCCCATGTCTTCAATAATTATATATTGTGGCTATCTTTTACTATTATATGGTTTTTAAATTTATCGTTTTTGCATTTATCAAAAATTAATAAATTATTAATAATTAGATCTTATTGTTTTTTACAATGTATAAAAATTCGAAATTATCTAAGTTATTCATATCAAAATAATACCGCATGTTTAAAACTACTTTAATCACGGTTGATAACTTTCTAAAAACCATCGATCTTTTTCTAAGAACAGATTCCTACATCTACCTTGGATTATACATACGTAGCGTATCCCGCAACCACCAACACAAGACTCTTTCCTAGAATGACTTAACACTTTATCAATCTTATACTCCCGCCCATCATTCCAGCATAGATAGAGAGGGCGTAATTCTCCTGTTTTCCTTTGCATCACCACAACATCCACATATTTCTTATATAGTTGCATACCCCTCTCTCCTGTTATTTGTATTATATCGAGTTATGTTGCGTATTTCAACCATATACGCAACAATTACTAATTAATTATCTCCTATTTGTCGCAAATCTGTTATACTAATGCTGAGGTAATGTAGATGACACTAAAAGAGATGATTCACCAATACAAAATAAAAACAGGATGTAGTGATTCTGAACTTGCACGTAGATGTAATGTTTCTCGTTCTACCGTTGCACGTTGGTCTAGTGGGGAAATAAAAAAAGTAAATGATGATACCGCTGAAATTCTTTCTCATTTACTTGGATATAATATTACTCCTATCCTAATGGGAATGGACACAACCATTCGTTTACCAATTCTTGGTTACGCAAAAGCTGGATATGACTTATTTGCGGAAGAGAATTATCTTGGTGAAGAAGAAACAACACTAAAAGAAAGAGAAAATGGTGATTACTACCTACGTATTACCGGTAACTCTATGTCTGGTATTGGTATTATGGATGGCTCACTTGTTTTAGTACGTCAATGTGACTCTATTGCCAGTGGTAAAATTGCCGTTGTCATGATTGATCAAGAAGTGACCGTAAAACGTGTTATCTATAAAAAAGGAATGATGATTCTAGAAGCTGCGAATCCAGATGTGGAGAGTCGTTATTTTACTCCACAGGAAATCAAAGAATTACCAGTTAAAATTATCGGACAAGTATTATCTTGTCGTACGAGTTTCTAAAATATTGAAAGGCCACATAGATATCTATATGGCCCTTTCTTTATTCACTAACTGTTTCTTCTGTAACAGGTTCTGATGATTCTTTTTCCTCATACTTGAAGTCTGCAGAAATATCTTCACCCTTTACAACTCTTTGGATCTGCTCAGCAGTTAATGTTTCGTATTCCATTAATGCATGTGCGATTGTTTCAAGTTCTGTCTTATGGGCTTCGATAATCTGTCTTGCCTTTGTATGGCATGTATTAATGATCTTACGTACTTCCTGATCAATTTCATACGCAACTTCACCAGAAACATTGTTTGGCTGATTATAATCTCTACCTAAGAATACATTCTCATTTCCTGCATTGTACTTAATAGGTCCAAGATCGCTCATACCATAGAGAGTAACCATGTCTTTTGCGATATTTGTTGCATTTTGAATATCGTTACTTGCTCCTGTTGTAATGTCATCAAAGAATAATTCTTCTGCTGTACGACCACCCATGTAGGAAGTGATTGTATCGAGCAAGTCATTCTTTGTATGCATCATCTTTTCTTCCTTCGGTGTCATGAGGTTATATCCACCTGCTTGACCACGAGGAATGATTGTAACTTTCTGTACAACTTGTGCATTCTCTAAGAATAAACCAATAATTGCGTGTCCACTTTCATGGTAAGCAACTAATTTCTTTGTCTTATCATCATATGTACGGCTAACCTTTGCAGGTCCCATCATAACACGGTCAATCGCTTCATCAATCTGCTTCATGCCGATTTCATCTTTATTTTCACGTACTGCTAAAATCGCAGATTCATTCAATACGTTTTCAAGATCAGCACCAGAGAATCCTGGAGTACGCTTTGCTAAAGCACCTAAATCTAAGTCCTTTACAAACTTCTTATTACGAGCATGTACATGTAGGATAGCTTCTCTACCCTTACGGTCTGGAAGTGCTACTGTGATTTGACGATCGAAACGTCCAGCACGTAATAATGCAGGGTCTAGTACGTCAGGTCTATTTGTTGCCGCAATGACAACAACACCTGTATTTTCTTCCATACCATCCATCTCAACAAGTAATTGGTTCAGTGTCTGTTCACGTTCATCATGTCCACCACCAAAGCCAGCACCACGCTGACGACCTACTGCATCAATTTCATCGATGAAGATAATACATGGGGCTGTTTGCTGCGCCTTCTTGAACATATCACGAACACGGCTTGCACCAACACCAACAAACATTTCAACGAAGTCAGAACCAGAAATACTATAGAATGGTACATTTGCTTCACCAGCAACTGCCTTGGCAAGCAATGTCTTACCTGTACCTGGATGACCACTTAATAAGATACCCTTAGGAATACGCGCACCCATCTTCTCAAACTTCTTAGGATATTTGAGGTAGTCGATGATTTCTGCCATTTCCTGCTTTTCTTCATCACAACCCGCCACATCATTAAAGCGAACACGAATCTTACCTTCTAACTTCGCTCTAGATTTTGAGAATTCGAATGCCTTCGCATTGGCACCGTTTGCGCCATTCATACGGTTTAACATCCAAACCGCAAATACCGCAAATAAGATAAATGGAATAATGGATGCCACTGTCTCTAAGAAGATATTGGATGCGTCCGCATCAACAATCGTCAACTTTGTGGAATCATTTCCAAGATTTTTAATTACCTGTCCGATTTCATCGGAAGTAGATGGAATTGTCGCAGTGAATGTTACTTTTTGTTTATCTTTTTCGTAAACACCCTTTACGACAGTCACATTTGTTCCAATTGAGACAGATACTTCTTCCACATTCTCTTTTTCAATTACATTCTGCAATTCATAATAACTGATACGCTCTGAAGAGGCGCCCATGTTTAAGCCTAATAAGCTTACAATCGCAAGAATGACTACGAGATATGGAAGAAAGTTCGCTAGTCTGTTTCTCTGCATTTATTTACTCCTCATTACACTGATAACATTCGTCCTTCAATACTCCAATGTATGGAAGGCAACGATATCTCTGGTTGAAATCCATACCAAATCCGATAACGAATTCATTTTCGATTTCAAAACCAACATAGTCTGCTTTAATATCTACAACACGGCGGCTAGGCTTATCTAATAGAGTGATAATTTTAACGCTATTAGCACCCTTGTGCATTAGTGTTTCACATACAGTCTGAATTGTTCTTCCTGTATCAACAATATCCTCCACAAGTAAGATATCTAATCCTTTGACAGATGTATCTAGATCCTTCAAGATTCTGATGTCGCCAATTGATTCTGTACCTTCATAACTGCTAACATCCATAAAATCATATTGAATGTCTAAATCAATGTGCTTGATCAACTCAGATAAAAAAGGAACAGAACCGCGCAATAACGCAACGAGTAGTGGTTGTTTACCCGCATAGTCTTCTGTAATCTTAGCGCCTAATTCTTTAGAACGAGCACTAATTTGTTCTTCATTAACCAATACTTTCTTTATATCTTTTTCTGCCCACATGACAAATAGCTCCTTTGTAATATTAGTATTGTATCACATTCAAATTAGGCATTGTAGAGTAATGCTGCACATTACAGCCTAGTCCAGGCACTAGAATGATTTCTCCTAGCGCATTTTCTACAACTGGCCAAGTTTGTCGTTGATATTGAGGAATATGACGGTCAATAAAGAAGCGATGAACTTCCTTACGACCAAAGCGCATTTGAATTTTATCTCCCGCTTGAAACGAACGAATCCGAATAGGGAAATCAGATTCTTGTAGCGTTAGCGCAAATACACCAGGAGAACCCTGCCCTGTATAGAAATGTTCCTTACGAATATTTTGTAATTCATCTAACGAGTTAAACACATAGCTGTATGGCTCTTCTGGAATATACTTCAAAAGATATGTTCCATCACTCACTAGTGAAAAGCCATCCATCGGAATGATAAAGTCACCTGCATGCATGATTGTATGATCAATGCCCTGCAAATGCTTCAGTGAATAATGTGGTGTCACTTCCACAAACATTCTTAACATCGTTAGTCTATCATCTTGAGATAATGCACGGTACGTCTCAAGTAGAATCTTCTCCTCACGTATATACGTTTTAACACGGCATCTTCTCTCCTGCATAATCGCATTCCGTTGTTTAATCTCACGTAGATACGCTGTTCTTTCAAAAGCAGTCATCGTCTCAATAATCTCATGACGAATCTGATTACGTGTATACTCATCACTCAAATTTGTTACATCGATATAATAGCGTAATTGATGTTCCTTACAGTATGTTACGAGTTCTTCCTTTGTCATATGCAGTAAAGGTCGTTTAAACAATACGCCATGCATTAACATCTCTTCACGCAACCCATAATACTCTGGAACAATATTCTTTGTTTCCTGCATGATATATGTTTCTAACAAATCATCTTGATGATGACCAATCAATACACCTTGATAACCTTCACGTCTTACAATTTCCACAAAAAAGCGATAACGCAACTCCCGTGCTGCTGCCTCAAAGTTTCCAGTATATGTAAATGGATCGTTATGTACAAAAATTGGAATCCCTCTTTCCGCACAAAAACTGCGGATATATTTTTCTTCTTCATCCGCTTCTGGGCGATGATGATAGTTCATATGCGCAGCTGCACAATCAACACCAACATCAATACACATTTGTAATAACGCCATCGAATCTGGTCCAGACGATACCGCAACTAACCACTTTCCTTGTAGTTTTTCCATGCCAGTATAATAACATATCCCATCACTCTGTGCTGAACATCACTCTCAACATTCTCTTCTGCACTTCTTTAAACATAGGTGCTGTAACAGGTATATGTGCTTTAATATCAATCACTCTTGCAGTATTTATAAAGCGTATATCATTCAAAAATAAAACTGATGGTTTATTCAAACCATTTACTAAACCAATCTTCATGAGATGATATTTCCCCTGTGGATGATAGATAGAATCATAGGCTTTTTGATATGTCGCTTCATTTGAAGTCATCGGAACGACCAAAGCTTTCTTTGCGCATACAGATACAACTAAACCAAAATGTTGATAACCCATTTCATTTAGGTATGATTGGCCAAATTCGATATAACAAATATCACCTGGTTTTACATTGATACCAATATCCTTCCCTGATTGATAACGGGAACGTATCACCCAGTTTGCTTCAGATATCATGCCTGCTTCAATATTATGCGGTTGTATAATACGGTAGAGATCCTTGCGGTAGGACATGTAATGATGCCATAAATCATATTTCTGTGCCTTATCTTTCATATAATTGTTTCCCCTTTACTTCTATATTCAGAAGAAAACAATACATTCCACATCATTTCTTAAAGTTTATAGATATAACCACAAAAGACCAAATGCATATCCACAAATGGCCAAGTGATAGAGTCAATTATTATCTCAAGTCAAAATATAATTATGTTTCATTTTTTACAACTACAACAATTGAAGAAAACAAGGATTATTCCCAATTTATTTTTAGTTTCTTCTTTTCCTTTACACAGTCTGCTAAATATAAATTAATTAATGTTTGATAAGGAATACCCGTATGCATCGACTCATTTTTAAAATAGTCAATCACGGATTTATTAATATTAATCGTAACTTGTCGTTTTAATTCCTTCACATATGGATTTTTAATCGCTTTTTCAAAATTAAACTCTTTTTCTAGATATTCATCTGTTTTTGTCATACTCAAATACCCTTTCGTAATTCTGCCTTTCTGTTAACGTTGCTTTTCGAGCTGATATGATTCTTATTATTTTCTCTTCTCTAATGCAGTGAACAACTAACAATATATTTCCTAATTCACTACTACCTAAGATACGAAATCTATCTTCATCATTTGAATGCAAATTATCATATTCTAACAATGCATTTTCATCATAAAACACTGTCATTGCTTCCTCAAATGTCACACCATGTTTAGATTGGTTAATTTTACTTTTATATTGATCCCATTCAAACGAATACATCAAAATACCACCTACATCTATATAATAATTATATTATAATTATTATATAATTCAATATTTTTATTTAAATTGGCATTCATTATATAACAGAACAGGCAACCACAAACCATTGTGATTGCCTGTTTACTTTATCCAAAATGGAAAAAACTTAATATAAATGAACCTGCTAGATATGCGATTGCCATCACTAGGATGAAGTATAGCACCTGTGCTTGATTCACCTTATTTTTGCGTAATAGCTTTTCGTAATTGATTGCGTCCATCGCAAACCACGTCACAATGAACATTAGCAGATACACAATAGAGCGCAAGATAAAATGCAGATTGGACATGACTTACTTTGTACCGAAGATACGGTCACCAGCGTCTCCTAATCCAGGTACGATATAACCATTTTCATTGAGATGGTCATCTAGTGCAGCGATATATACATCTACATCTGGATGACTCTTTTGAATTACCTTAACACCTTCTGGTGCAGCCACTAAGCACACAAGCTTAATATTCTTTGCACCACGCTTCTTGATTTGCGCAATCGCATCCTTTGCACTACCACCAGTCGCCAACATTGGGTCAACAATCATTACAATAGCGTCTTCCAAATGGCTTGGGAACTTCGCAAAATATTCTACAGGTTCTAAAGTTGTTTCATCACGGTACATACCGATAAAACCTACCTTTGCTGTAGGAACTAAGCGTCTAATACCATCTAATAAACCAATACCTGCACGCAAGATTGGAACGATAACAACTTCCTTACTTAATTCATAACCAGTACACTTAGCAACCGGTGTTTCAATTTCAATTGGATTTGTTGGTAAATCACGGCATACTTCATACGCCATCAACTCAGCAATCTCATCAAGATTCTCACGGAAATCCTTTGTTCCGCACTCTTTACGACGCATTTGTGTCAACTTATGTGTAATTAGGGGATGATTCAATACTTCTAACATTATCTTCTTTCCTCCATATTTCCTGTTCTAAATGATATAAGAAGATACCCATACATGCAAGGATATCACGCTGTTATTTCATCAATTTTTCTGTAATATCCTGCATGGTGATTGGACCTGGTCGTAAAATAACCAACTCTTCTTTTGTACAATCCACGATAGTACTCGCTTCCCCAAAGGAGACATCCCCTTCTAACATTCCATCCAAATCTGGACAACTCTTTTCAATCTCATCTAATGATGTACAAGTTGGCTCTCCTGATTGATTTGCACTTGTCATAAAGATCGGTCTTCCTAGACCCTTAATAATCTTGGCAAGTGTAGTAGATGTTGCCATACGAATCGCAATCGTATCCAAGTTTTCTTGAGATAGATTGATTCCATCTTTACGCTTCAATATAACGGTGAGCGGTCCTGGCATAAAGCTTTCAATGACCTTCTTGGCTCTATCATCCACTTCCGCAATCTCTAGAATCTGTTCAAGATCTGCACACATCACCGGAAATGCCTTTGTTAGAGGGCGATGTTTTACATTTCTAAGGTTCTCTTCTGCTTGATGACTAGAAACCTGTGAACAAACACCATATACCGTATCGGTTGGTACACTGATGACACCATCATTTTTTAGTATCTCAATGATTTCTTGAATTTCTTCTGCTTTAAAACGACGCATATACTTCCTCTTTTCTACTTTTATCTCTATGCCTTATAATTATAGCGCGAAATACGGAGGGCATCAGATGATTCGATTCGATAGTGACTATACCGAGGGTTGTATTCCCGAAATTTTAACAGCCTTAACAAATACAAATGACGAACAAACGATTGGTTATGGCAAAGATAACCATTGCCAAAATGCCGCAAATCTCATCAAACAAACAATCAAACGTGAAGATGCGGATGTTCACTTCATGGTTGGTGGCACACAAACCAATATCGCTGTCATTACAGCCATCTTAAAACACCATCAAGGCGCAATCTGTGCAGATAGCGGACATATTAACGCACATGAAACAGGTGCACTTGAATCCGTAGGACATAAATGTTTGACACTACCAACAACCAACGGTAAAATCACAGCCGAACAAGTTAATACACTGATTATTAACCACTACAACGATGCTAGTGCAGAACACACCGTACAACCAGGTATCGTATACATTTCCTTCCCTACTGAAAGTGGTACTCTATACACCAAACAAGAACTCAAAGATTTATACAGCATTTGCCAAAAGCATAACATCCCACTCTTCATTGATGGCGCAAGACTAGGTTATGGCCTTATGTCGAAGAAGAATGATGTAACATTTGAAGATCTTGCAAATCTATGCGATGTATTCTACATCGGTGGCACAAAGGTCGGTGCCCTATTTGGTGAATGTATCGTTATCTTAAATGACTTGTATAAAAAGGATTTCCGCTACTCCATCAAGCAACATGGAGGAATGCTAGCCAAAGGTAGAATGCTCGGTATCCAATTCGAAGAACTCTTCAAAGAGAACCGCTATCTAGCGATCTCAAAACACGCTATCGATATGGCAGATTTACTTGCAGAAGGTTTCCTATCAAAGGGATATACTTTCTACTTCCCAGCCGAAACCAACCAACTGTTCCCAATTTTCGAAAACACAAAGTTAGAAGAACTTTCCAATGAATTTGCCTTCACCCCTTGGGTAAAAATTGATGAAACACATACTGCTGTACGCTTTGTGACATCCTTTGCAACAAAGCGCGAAAATATTGAATACTTACTTACAAAAATATAGTTGCGTCAACACGCAACTATATTTTCTTTATTCATGAATTGAAATGACTGTACCATCATTCTTCCAAATGCTGTTTTCGTGTACCAAGCCTCTTACACAAGATGTTGGATACACACGAGAGTTTCTACCAATTACAGTACCTGGGTTGAGTACAGAATTACATCCTACCTCAACATAATCTCCAAGCATTGCGCCAAACTTCTTTAGACCTGTATCAATTCGATGATCATCTTCACGAATTGTCACAGGACGCTTATCACTCTTCACATTAGATGTAACTGAACCTGCACCCATGTGAGAATAATATCCTAAGATAGAATCTCCCACATAGTTATAGTGTGGTGTTTGAACATGGTCAAATAGAATCACATTCTTTAACTCACAACTATTTCCAACCACACAATCTGCACCAACTAATGCCGCAGATCGAATGAATGCACAATGACGTACTTCTGTACGTGGCCCAATAATACATGGTGCACCAATATAGGCAGATGGAAATACTGTCGCTGTCTTATGGATCCAAACATGTTCAGATACTTCTGTGTATTCTTCCTTGTCTAATTCTTCACCTAACTTTAGAATAAGATCCTTAATTCCAGAAAGAGCTTCCCATGGATATGTAAACTGTGATAAATACTCTTTCGCAACAGTATGCTCTAAATCATATAACTCATTAATACGGTACATAAATCCTCCTAGTTTGTGGAATTATCGTATGTTCCCTCAGGCAGTGTTTCCTGGGAAATGATTTCATCATTCATAATCTTATCAATTTCAGCCTTAATGAAATCAACCTGATTTTGATACAAGTAAACAACCGATAATAATTGATCTGGTGCAGATGCACAGTAATCACTACCCGTATCACCATCAAGATGATACTTCACAATATTCCATTGGATATTCTGATCCAACTGTTTCTTACATAATGCATAAATAGAATCTGTCGAAACATTGGTTAAGAACTTGCCTTGTAAGGCACCCAGAATATTATTAATTGAACTAATCAACTCAGGACTTAATAGCTTGTGAATAATCGCAGATAACACGATTTGTTGGTGAAGGTTACGGTCAAAGTCACCGTTTGGTAAACTATAACGTTCGCGAACATACTCTAGCGCTAGTTCTCCATCAAGATGTAATGTACCCTGTGGATAAGTTCGTCCTGTAAATGTTGCAGTAAATTCAAATGGATTATCAATATCAACACCATTGATTGAATTGATAATATCTTCAAATGTTGTGAAGTTTACTAACATGTAGTAATTCACATCTGTACCAAGTAAGTTACTAGCACCCTTTAATGTATTTTGAATACCACTTAATCCTAGATGGGTTAACTTATCCTTCGAGTTTTGATACGCCGGATTTTGAATATAGGCATCACGTGGCAAGTTGGAAATCAGAATCTGATGTGTATTCGGATTCACTGTTACCGCAATATCAACGTCCGTTCTGCCCTCTAAGCTTAAATCACCCGGTTGGTCATTACCCGCAATAAAGATTGTAAAAGGCGTATTCGCAAGATTTGTCTTATCATCTGTTACTTGTGTCGTTTCCACCTTGCGGAAATAACTGCCAATCAGTTTTGTGTCTGTCTTAAAGTTCTTAAATTCATCTGTCTCTAAAACCGTTGATAAATAAGAATCACTTAAGAGTAAAACATCACCTTGATTTGTATATAAGTTCTTTACAGCAGATTGCACTGAACTACTATTAACTGTCTTCAGGTTGTCATTCTTTAAATCAACACTTAACTGTTCTAGTGCATAATTCTGATTATTACCATCTACACCAATTGCTGTAATAAATGTCGCATTCTGATATTCCGCTAACTTCATACTTTCTTTGTATTCAGAGTTAGCGAATGTATCTTTGTATTTTGCTTTGTATGCATCTGTCATCACATAGATGCCAATTCTGACTTCATTACCCAAAACAGAGGAGAAAATATTGCTAAAACGATCCGTATAGTACGGTAGTGCGATATTTACGATAATAAGCGCTACCGCAAGCACTGTATTCATTACCTGCGCAAAAATATTACTAGGTCTTACCTTAGATGTTAACAAGAACGTTAACCAATCGATTACCGCAAGTACGAGTACAACGATAAATTTCCACTTTGTTGGAAACATCGGCATACGCCAGAATGTAATCGCAAATACAATACTCGCAAGGAAAAGAATCAGCCATAAAAATCTAGCGCTGATATATCTCTTCTTACGCTTTTTCTTTCGAATTACTCTGTTCGGATTTTGTTCAGTCATAAATCATTTCCTTGTTTATGAAGCTTTTACCAGCTTTCCAACTAATACATATCTTCCATCTTCAACATCATAGGAACATGTTGATAACATAACAATTTGATCTTCTGCTGTAATAGTTACATCACTCTTAAATGTTGATGCAGAAACGAAGCGATCAACATAACTCAAAAATTCACTGTCACTACCGAAGTCGTACTGTACATAGTTACCTGTACCTGTTGTAGAATATCCTGCAACGGGATAGATTTTATATGTACCATTTGGTGTCTGGAAAACCATTTCCTTATGACTATCGTAGTAAGATTGATCTTTATACTTCTCAATATCCGCAAACATGGAATCATTTAGCATATGGTGACCATAAATGATCGTATTCTTATGTGTAAAGTCTCTGCCATTGTTATAGTCAATAAAGACAGTTCCACTTAGATTGTATGTACCATCAAATAAATGGTCTAAGTAGTAACTATTACCATACTTATTTTCATCTGTACTAGCGCCAAACACAACCGGATAGTCCACATTGGAGTTTGGAAGTGTAATCCAACCAGCACAATCTGGGTTTTGAGATAACAACTTCTGGAAATCTAATGTTGAAGCTGTATCATCTTTATCTGTGTCCTTTTTCGTTGTAACGGCATCTTTGCGTAAGTTATCATACGCATTTCCTGCTTGGTTATAACTTGCTAGGCCTTTATATAACTGATAGCCAGAAAAAATCGCAACACCTAAACAGACAACCATGATGACATCAAGTACGATTCTTCCGACTCTAGATAATTTCTTTTTATTCTTCTTTTCTTTCATACTAACCTCTGCAATATTTTACAGTCGATTGACTGAGTGTGCAAGCATTCGCCAAATGCACGCAACTATGTAATAATAATACCATGTTAGGCGTAGACATCGTAGATATGCTTCGAATCGACTTAGAAAAACCCATCATTTCACATGTTTTAACACAATCTGAAATGGTGGAATTTTCCTCAAAGCATACTACCACACAGAAAAAACAATACTTTGCGGGACGTTTTGCGGCGAAAGAAGCTATCTTCAAGGCAACACAAGATAAAAATTACTTACAGTACAGTATTCTAAATGATGAAAGCGGAAAACCTTACATCAAAGACCATCCTGAACTTGAAGTAAGCATCTCCCATGACGCAAACATCGCAATTGCGATTGTACAAAGTATTTCAAATTTGTAAATAAATTCATTTTTAAAAGGTTCTCTTTTTGCAAGAGAACCTTTCTATCATTCCTGATCTTTTGGTATTTTTCGATATCTTCGGAATATTCATATCTACAGCGGATAAGTAAAACTTAATATACAGTTGTATCGTGATACCCATCAAAACTAAAGCCACTAAATACACGCATAGAAACAATAACATCTTTTTCTCATAAGCCCTCCCTAAAAATTTGAAATTTTGAAAGTAGTGGATGAATGATAGTTTGTAATTGTTGTTGGAGCGAGCAAATGTTATCTTTGCACATATTATACGTAGAAAAAAAGGAAAGCATACAACTTTCCTTTTTCACGTGAGTTTCTATTTAATGAGTCCACTATTCTTTAATAGAATTTCAATATCTGTTCCCTTTACACGATTCAATACTTGATTGAGCACGAACTTTTCAATAAAGGACAATTCCTTTACTTCAGTAATTGGCTTCTTATCAATCGCGTAATAACATGCACGCAATAATTCACGTACATCATACTTACTAGCCCAAACTTCAGGCACACCACGGTCAATATCTAAGAGTGTATAGACAGACTCCATACCTGTACGCATGGAATATTCTGTTGTAAAAATCGTATCTCTTGGCGTCTCTGCAAATTGGCCGATAAAGGCAAAGTTTACTGCTCCATCTGGTACAACCTTTGGACGATCAGATTCTTTACGTGGTTGGAAGAACGCATTGATATATGGCATGAAACATGTTGTTGTATTGCATGCGTCTTGTGCAAGCGAGGCAATCTTATCAGTTGGAACACCAATATGATATAACCACTCTTCACATACCTCGATACCTGTACAATCACGCATAGGCTTCTTAATATAGTTACCTTCTTTATTCGTATTTAATGCATATAGCCAAATTAATACAAGGCCTTTATCCTGTGACTTAAACTGTGGTTGACGGTTGATAGTCCATGATAGATACCAATTATCCGTACTATCCTTAACAGTAACGATACCACCTGTTGTAACCTTACCAGTACGTGGGTCACGTTTGCAGATGTTTGTGATATAGCGAATGATTTCTTCATTAGAAGTAGCGACTGTCGCACTCATCCAGTTTGTCGCATTTACATCGGTACAGAAAGCTTCTGGATTACCATATTCGCCATGCATTGCTTGCGCTGCGATTGCCTTCCACATATCCCATGATTCTCCATAACCATTCTTTACATTTGATAAATCCGGAACGTGTGTCTGGTCTCCATAACAGGAAGTATCTGTACAACAACCATTGGTAATAAACACTAGGTCATCTTCAATTAAGTCAATGGATTGTTCAATTCCATCTTTCTTATATACGATTTGTCTAGCAATCTTCTTATTGCCACGTGTTTCAATTACAACATTCTTTACATCCATTCCGTATTCAATATGAACCCCATGATTTTCCAAATACTTCACAAGTGGCAAAATCATACTTTCATATTGGTTATACTTTGTAAAACGCAAAGCGCTAAAGTCAGGTAATCCATCAATATGATGTACAAAACGACATAGATAACGTTTCATCTCTAATGCACTGGACCACTTTTGGAAAGCAAACATCGTCTGCCAATATAACCAGAAGTTTGTATCCCAGAAGGAAGCTGGTAATACATCTGAAATCTTCTTTCCTTCCAAATCCTTTTCTGGTGTTAAGAATAATTTAGATAATGCCATTGCGGACTTTTTATCAAGTTTAAACTGCTTATCTGTATGTGCATCCTCACCACGATTTACAGTTGCTCTACATAGTGAATAGTTTGGATCACGTTTATTTAACCAATAATACTCATCTAAAACAGATACGTCCGGTGTCTCAATGGAAGGCACATCACGGAAGGTATCCCACATTACTTCAAAGTGGTTATCCATTTCACGACCACCACGCATGAAGAAACCTTTTGTGACATCCTTACGTCCATCACAGCTACCACCCGCAAGTGTAGCTTTTTCTAGTAAGTGAATATGTTCTCCACTCATTTGTCCATCACGGACAAGATAAAACGCTGTTGTTAAACCAGCTAGACCTGTACCAATAATATACGCTGATTTCTTATCAACATCCTTTGGCTTTAATGGTCTAGCAAATGACTCATAAGTTCCTGCTGAATAATACATATGAAATCCTCCTTCATCCATATGCATCATATCAACTCTATATACTTTTTCATTTAGCAGGGAGCTAAAAAAGATAAAAGTTTTATCACTTTTCTCATAGTGATAAAACTTCATACTCTGATAAAAATTTTAATACTGAAATCTAGTTAGCGAAGCACGAATGGAACCCTTAATCAGTTTATTCAAGCGCTCTACAATCTCTTGTGGGTTCTCTTTCATATCCTCTTTAATCCAATCTAACATGATACCGATAAAGATATAAGAATATGCTTGTACGATAAATGTCTTATCCTCTTCACGTACGTTGAGTCCATCTGCTTCTTCGTTAACAACATTCAGAATCAAGTCTTCTACGAGTGGTCGCAAGTAGATTTCAACCTGTTCACGATGAACGCAGCGATAAACATTCATAATAAATGGTTTATTTGCTTGAACAGCTTCTAATATCTGTAGGAAACCCTGTTGCCAAGTATCATAGGTCTTCTTCTTATCTAATGCACGCTTTGCGTCTGTTAGACAAGCCCATTCAACCAAATCATAGATATCTTTGAAGTGATAGTAGAATGTCATACGATTCATACCACAATCTTCTGTTAAATCACTGATTGTGATTTTCGATAATGGCTTCTTCAACAACAAATTCTTAAGTGATTGTTCTAAAGCACGTTTCGTTACTTGTGACATACTACCTCCTTTACTATCAATGATAATTAGTAATTTTGAATCGTATTGATTAGATAAGATTCTTGCATTTGTCTTGCGACAACGTATTCGTTCTCTGCTGTACGCAATAGAATCAGTGGCATCGTACGGCTTAAGAATAAGTGAATACCTTCAGTAACAGAATACGCACCACAGTTATTGAAGGCTAAATAATCTCCTGCATGCAAGCCTTGTAGTGTTACATCTCTGACTAGCACATCTGCAGTTGTACAAAGACTGCCACACAAACACCAATTCTTTTCTGTTCTATCATTACATGCATGCAAATGTTGAATGTGTGGTACTTTCATACCCATCATCTGACCATAGTAGTTTAGATGATTCATACCACCATCTACAATACAGTAATGTACGCCTTCATTAGACTTACAATCCATTGCACGAGTCAGGTATGTTCCACAGAATGTGGAATAGAATCTACCCATTTCAATTGTTAAATCAACAACCTCAGATAGCTCTTTTAACTTTGCATGGATATTCTCAAGAGGTTTTAATGTATCACTGAAATCATCACCTTCGAATAATGGAACGGATAGACCTGGTCCGTATTCAATCTGTTCAACTTTACGGTCAAATGTTGTTTGAATTTCTTTGATTAATTCTAACAACATATCCAACTCTTTGATTTGTTTATCATTCTTCTTGCGTTGTGTACCCGCAAAGTAGTGAATACCCTTTACAATCACGTTTGGATACTTTTCTTCATTTGCATAGATTGAGAATAAATCTTCCTTGGACATACCAAACTGACTTCCTGCATTTAAGCGAGGTAGAATTTCTACTTTCTTCTGGTACTTCCCAGCGATTGTATTCACGATATCCATGTGCAATAGAGATTCTGCTGTGTAGTGAATCACTCCATATTCCATTGCATCTGTCACATCCACTTCTGTCTTATTGACACCAGAATATAAAATCTTAGTTGGTTCTACACGAAGTGCTTTACAGATGGATAACTCACCCGGGCTACATACTTCTAGTTTGTCTGTGATTTCTGCCATCGTCGGAATCAAGAATGGATTTGCCTTGATGGAATAACATAGACGATATGCACCACCTACAATTTCTCTCATTTTTGAAACACGATGTTTTACCGCTTCTAAATCAAAGATAAAACATGGTGTTTGGTAGTGTTCTGTGATATACCTTAGTTCTTTCTCTTGCATTATTCGATTCCTTCCATCTTCTTTAATACGGCACGATCAATCTTACCGTTCTTTGTCATTGGCATTTCATCCAAGTGTACTAACTTGTTAGGTACCATGTAGCTTGGCATAACAACCTTTAGTTCATTATGTAATTCTTTTTGATCACGCTCACCTAACCAGAATAAGTAAATACGTTTCTTATTGTGGTCATAGATAGCACATGCACGCACAACGCCACTACGTCCTTGTACTAAGCTTTCAATTTCACCCAACTCGATGCGATGTCCTAGGTGCTTGATTTGGAAGTCTTTGCGTCCAATATAAACTAGTTCCCCTTGTTCGTTGTATTTCGCAAGGTCACCTGTACGATACATGCGTTCATAGTACACACTATTTAATGGATTCTGTACGAATACAGCTGCTGTCTTTTCAGCGTCATGATAATACCCTAACGCAAGACATGCACCCGCCACGCAGATTTCTCCACTTTCATTTGGTGTATCCACCAATTTATTTTCATCAGATAGTAAGAATACCTTCTCATTATCAAATGCGGAACCAATTGGAATGATTTCATCCGCACTATACTCACGGTTCTCTAAACGATAGTATGTGCAGTTGCATGTAATCTCAGTAGGTCCATATAGATTGATAAATTCTGCCTTTGGACAATTCTTCATCCAGATATTTAAATGCTTAATTGGCATGACCTCACCACTGAACATGACTAAACGAATCGTCTCTGGATTACGGTAACCAAATCCATTCATAATGGACACAAAGCACATTGCACTAACAGCCCATGTTAGTACGGTTACCTGATGATCACATAAGAAATCCATCAAGTGCGTTGGATTACTGAAGAATTCACGTGGAATGAGTTCTACTCTAGCACCTACGTATATACTGCTATAAATATCTTTAACAGACACATCAAAATCAAACGGTGCTTGGTTAGCGATACGATCATCTGCACAGATACCAGACACCTTTACGAACTCTGGAATAAAATCAATGACAGAACCGTGTCCAACAACAACACCTTTTGGTACACCAGTGGAACCACTCGTAAAGTTTACGTAGAGAGGATCTGTGCTAGCAGCCTGTTTACGAATCCCTGCAAGCATGTTTTCATCAATGATACCTTCACGGATAATATCTTCAACTTTCACAATATTAGCAGTAGACCCTAACTTCTCACGCGCTTCCTCATAGAAACGTTCATTACTCAAGATGACATTTGGATTTAATACTTCTAATATCTTTTCAATGCGTCCAATTGGCTGTCTTGTGTCAATCAGTGAATAGAATCCACCGGCATAGACAGCACCATACATTGCCGCAAGTGTAGTGTTACTCTTTTCCATATACATCGCAACCGCTTGACGAGGTTGGATATATGTCGCAAGCTTAGTTCCGAGAATCTTGGCATCTTTCACTAATTCTTCATATGTCATTTCTGCGGTTTCATCTGCGACCGCAATCTTACTTGGATGTTTTTGACAAGAGGCTTCTAGCCACTCAAGAATATTCTTTGTCATAGTTTTTACTCCTAACGTATCTATTTTACTATGTTCATTGATTTTTGAATGTAAAATTTATCTGAAAACACAAAAATGGAGGATTCCTCCATTTTTAGCAATTAAAATATACAAATAACATACGGTCTTTACCGTTCATGTCTTTGAGGATTTCAAAGCGAGCATCCGGTAACATTTCTTCTACCAGTTTACTCATACGTTCGCGCTGATCCCATCCCATTTCAAAAGCCATAAACGCTTTCTCATTGAGTACTTTCTTACAATCCTTAAAAATCATGCGATAGAACTTCAGTCCATCCTCACCACCAAATAAGGCTACGTGAGGTTCAAAGTCCACAACAGAGGTTTCCATCTGTTCATCCTGTGGGATGTATGGAGGATTGGAAATGAGAACATCCAAATGACGGTTCGCATCAATTAACGGTTGTAACATATCCCCTGCGGTAAAGTCGATATCTACCTCGTTATTTTTCGCATTCTGACGTGCAGTGACCAAAGCTTCTTCACTGATATCCGTAGCGTGCATCTTTACGCGGCTCTCTTCTTTTGCGACTGTAATCGCAATGGCACCAGAACCTGTTCCAACGTCTGCACATTCTACAGTTTCCTGTGTTGGGAAGATTTCATCAATGCGAGATAAAATTAATGCACAGAGTTCTTCCGTTTCACAACGAGGAATTAATACATCTTCATTGACAATCATCTTATATCCATAGAACCAAGAATATCCTAATACATGCGCCATTGGTTCCTGCTTCAAGATTCTTTCCATGCCTGCATGGAATTCACTTGCGAGAGCTTCTGGCATCTCGTCATCAATATGCATAAACAAATCATAGCGTTCACGTTGAGAGATTTCTAAAAGATATGCCATGACAGTTTCCGCAGGGATATCATTTTTTAGACACTCTTTTTCGTATTGCTTAATTGTTTTCGCAAATGTACTCACACCGCTGTCTCCTCAAGTTTTCTCTTTTCTTCTTCTGCTAATAAGCCCTCAATCACACCATCAAGTTTACCTTCCATGATGCGATCTAACTGTGTAATTGTTAAACCAATACGATGGTCTGTCACACGGTTTTGTGGGTAGTTATATGTTCTAATCTTTTCTGAACGATCACCAGTACCAATCTTGGCACGACGAATCTTACCAGCTTCTTCTTCCTGGATACGCTTGAGTTCTTCGTATACACGTGCACGAATTAAGCGCATCGCAGTCTCACGGTTTTCAATCTGTGAACGTCCATCTTGGCAGTTTACCGTAATACCTGTTGGAACGTGTACGATACGTACGGCAGAGTCTGTCTTATTAATATGCTGTCCACCAGCACCAGAAGCACGATGTGTTTCGATTGTTAAGTCCTTTGGATCGATTTCAATATCTGTATCTTCCGCTTCCGGTTGACATAGTACGGTTGCGGTAGAAGTATGAATACGTCCCTGTGTTTCTGTCTTTGGTACACGCTGTACACGGTGTACACCAGATTCAAACTTCAATTCCTTATAGACATCTGTTCCCTTAACAGAGAAGATAATCTGTGTATATCCACCTGCTTCACTGACAGAAGCTTCCAGAACCTGTACCTTCCAGCCCTTGCTTTCTGCGTACTTGCTATACATACGATATAAGTCACCAGCGAAGATATTACCCTCATCTCCACCTGCACCACCACGGATTTCCATAATGACATCATGGTCATCATCTGGATCACGTGGCACAAGTAAGTGCTGAATTCTTTCTAACAAGGCTTCGCGTTCTGGTTCACACTCATCCTTTTCCATACGCGCCATCTCTTTGAGTTCAGGATCATTCTCCCTTAACATCTCATCTGCTTGTGCAATACGAGAGTCTAACTCTAAAAGTTGGTGATACGCATCAACCGGTTGCGTTAATCTTGCCTGTTCTTTGGATAATTTTGTAAGGAGCTTAGGATCTGACATTACCTTTTCATCCATCAGCTTCTCTACAATTTCTTTATATTGTTTTTCTATTTCACTTAATTTTGTTCTGACTGCGTCCATAGTATTCTCCACATATTTTCCATAACAACTTTAACATAGTTTAAATTCTTTGTATTCAAAGAAAAAGGTCCGGAATTATACCGGACCGGCTTTATTTCATACCGTACTTCTTATTGAACTTCTCGATACGTCCTTGAGCCTGTGCGAATCTCTGACGTCCAGTATAGAATGGATGGCAGTTTGAGCATGTATCTACTTTAATTTCAGATAATACAGAACCTGTTTCGAATTCTGCACCACAGCTTGTGCATACTACCTTCGCCTTGTGATAAGTTGGATGAATATCTTTTTTCATTTTTTATCTCCCTTCTGCCTTAAGCCTCTGATTGGCTTAAAGAAAGTGCTAAATTGCCTATTTATACTACCATAACAATTTTTTTCGTGCAATCTTTTTATTCAACAGTTTCACGCCAAATCACTGCACCTAGATTTTTTAACTTCTGGTCGATTTCAGCGTAGCCACGATCGATGTGATATACATCATGGATTTCTGTAACACCCTCTGCTAGAAGACCTGCTACTAACATCGCTGCACCACAACGTAAATCTGTCGCAACAACCTTGGTTCCAAATAAGGAACTTGGGCCCTTGATGCTAGCAGAACCTGTAGATACTTCAATATCTGCACCCATACGTTGTAACTCTCCACAATGCTTGAAACGCTCCACGTAGATGGTTTCTACAACTTTGGATTCACCATATGCTTGTGTCATCAGTGTGGTAAGTGGTTGTTGTAAGTCCGTCGCAAAACCAGGATATGGTCTTGTGGTAACATCCGTCGCAACCAGTTTATCTGTATGACGGATTGTAATACGGTCTACATCAATATCCATATCAACACCCATTTCCTGTAACTTAGAAGTTAGGGCATCCAAGTGTTGTGGAATGATATTCTTGATCACCATCTTCTTTGCGCATGCAGCAGCGATGACCAAGAATGTACCTGCTTCGATACGGTCTGGGATAATTTCATGGAAACAGCCCATCAACTTATCAACACCATCGATTGTGATGACATTTGTACCTGCACCACGAATATGTGCGCCCATCTTGTTTAATAATGTCGCAACGTCGATGATTTCTGGTTCCTTCGCCGCATTTTCAATCGTTGTACGACCCTTTGCGTATACAGCAGCCATCATAATATTGATAGTTGCGCCAACACTTGCGATGTCCAAGAAAATCTTCGCACCCTTTAATTCCTTGGCTTCGATTGTATAACAAGCCTTGTCATACGTTACTTTAGCACCCAAGGCTTCAAAACCCTTTAAGTGTAAGTCAATTGGTCTTGGACCTAAGTAACATCCACCAGGCATCTTCATACACACACGACCAAACCTACCTAACAAAGCACCCATGAAGTAGTACGATGCACGAAGTTTTGTGACTGCGTCATCTACTAAATCAATATTTTGGATATTTGTAGGATCAATAATCAAATGATCAGAAGAACGTGCTTCAACTTGAACACCTAATAAATTTAAAATCTTTGTTAGGGATTCAACGTCCGCAATCTGCGGAACCCCAACGATTGTGACTGGTCCATGAGCCAGTACGGTAGCAGGAATCAGTGCTACTGTTGCATTCTTTGCACTAGAGATTGTGACTTCTCCCTCTAGCGTATGTCCACCTTCAATTTTAATTACTTCCTGCATATGTATTTTCCTTTCTGATCAGCTCTGTCAGCTCGTGTATATCCTTTACAAGTATATCTGCTTTTGATTGATCCTGGTAGAAGCGATCATCAATTCTCGCAACGGTTCTTATTCCAGCTGAGATACCTGCTTGTATCCCTGCTTTACTATCTTCATATACCAAGCACTCTTCTTTGCGTATTTGTAGTGCCTCTTGGGCCAATAAATAGATATCTGGATATGGTTTTGAACGTTTGCAGTTTTCTCCACTTTCAATAAAGTCAAAGTATTCCAAGATTCCCATTTCTTTTAGACTTGTCACAATTAAGTCATATGAGGAAGCCGAACATACTGCTAACTTTAAACCCATCTCTTTCATCTGCTGTAATGCCTGTGGAATACCTGGGAACATAATCTCTTTAAAGTGGATTGGATGTTCCACATTAAAGTATCTTTCGTTATTTTCACGAATCACTTCAATAGGGACTTTCCCATCTAGCATGTCATATAGCATCTCATATGTTTTCTGCATCGTTGTACCGATGATTCGGTAAATATTCTTAGCAGGCCCATCATATCCATACGCACGCATCTGTGCAACTGTTCCCTGCATATAATAGTATTCGCTATCATAAAGAATACCGTCCATGTCAAACAATACCGCTTTTATCATATACAGCATTTTACATGAATTTTCGTATCCATTCTAGATGTATGCAAAAGTTTGCACAATCATTATACAACGAGATAGAAAAAAGGGCTCATATACGAGCCCCTTATCATCACTCACTTAGTAATTAAGCTTTGTCAGCGGAACCGAACTGGTTAACCATTTCGATTACCTTAGCAACGATTGCGTCAGCACCTGGTTTGAGTAACTTACGTGGGTCAAAGCCCTTACCCTGTTGGTCCTTACCAGCTTCGATGTATTCACGAGTTGCCTTAGCAAATACAATCTGTAAGTCTGTATTTACGTTGATCTTAGATACACCCATTGTGATAGCCTTGTGTACTTGGTCAAATGGGATACCAGAACCACCGTGTAATACTAATGGCTTACCATTTACAGCAGCATCGATTTCTGATAATCTTTCAAAATTTAATCCTGCCCAGTCTGCTGGATAAACACCGTGGATATTACCGATACCTGCAGCTAAGAAATCAACACCTAATGAAGCGATTTCTGCGCATTCCTTTGGATCAGCTAATTCACCGTTAGATGTAACGCCATCCTCTGTACCACCGATACCACCAACTTCACATTCTACAGATACACCCTGTGAATGAGCTAACTTGATGATTTCCTTTGACTTCTCTAAGTTCTCTGCGAAATCATAGTGAGAACCGTCGAACATTACAGATGTGAAACCTGCTTCGATGCAAGCCTTAGCACCTTCAAATGTTCCGTGATCCAAGTGTAAAGCAACTGGAACTGTAATGCCCATATGGTCATGAATGTTCTTAACCATATCTGCACACTGCTTGAAGCCACACATATACTTCGCTGCACCTTCAGAAACCTGAAGAATGACAGGAGAGTTTGCCTGCTGGCAAGCAGCTAAGATAGCCTTTGTCCATTCCATGTTATTGATGTTGAAAGCACCAATTGCATAATGACCTTCATGAGCCTTTTCAATCATTTCTTTTGCTGAAACTAATACCATGAGATTATTCCTCCTTATTTAGCGTTTTCATATTAAACTATTTCTGAACATTTTTAAAGTAGCATGATTAAAAAAAGGCTATTTTTAGCCTTTTCTTAATTAATTATCGAATGCGTCGTCACCCTTTGGTAAATCTAGACCAGCAACTTCAATTGCTTCTTCTAATTCATCATCCTCGAGTTCGATTTCAGATGTATCGATATGAACCTCTTCAAACTTACGACGGTTACGTAAATCCCACTTGTTATTTTCTAAAGAAGCAAACCTGTTATCTAACATCAAGTCACTATAGAATTGTGCCTTTTTACGTCTGATTTTATCTTCAGGAATATCCATTGTCTTTACAATTTCATCCCAAATCTTTGAGAAATCTACTTCTCTTTTTCTTTTTTTGAGCCAATTGTAGGCTACGTCCGTCATAGTCTCGTTGTTAACCATTGTAAATCTCCTTTATACAAATGCATGATATGCTTGCTTCGCCATGGCACTATACCCCAAGTTACAAATAAAGTCAAATATTTTTTACTGGGGTAAATTCCCAACGTAAATTCTGGTGAAGTACGACCTCTTTATTCATAATCAACTGATACTCAACACTCCAATACGTATCGCACTTTTCCGCATGACAAAGCCTTGTCTGCATGTACATCTTCCCATACTGAGAATCCACAACACTTTCTCCATCCTTATCATCAAAGAGGGTAATTTTTGTATGAACATCAGCTTTTCGCTCGAATGAAATACAATCATCACCGAAGTAAACCTGATGAGATCCCCTTTCATTTTCCTCGCGGTAGCGTAAGGTATTTCCATCATATAAAGCATTTGTTTCCAATAAGATTTGTTTCTTATCTTCTAACAAATCATGTTGTATCAGTTTGACTGTTATACGCATATTCACCTTCCGTGAATGATTATATGCGAACCTGTTCTCCTGTCAACCATTGCGCCCATAAAAAAACTTCCATCGTATTTCATGGAAGTAATTTTATTCAATTATTCGTAGTAAGCGATAAGATATAGTGTTTTTGCGCCAAATCCACTTAAAGTAAGCGGAAGTGTCATTACCACTGTTTCATTATTGTTCACATTTTTATAAAGACCTACTCTATACGTCTTACCCATTTCTACATCAAATGCAAACTCAATATCTGTTGCGTAGTAATTCTTGTTTTTTACTACAATACCATTCTCTGTCATTTGAAAACTACCTACAAAGCTATGATGGCCTGGTTCTAACGCGATAATTGTATCTAGCATTTGCCCCTTAATTGGATGATATATAGCCGCATCTTGACCATCAATAGTTGAAACATCTCCATAGAAATGTACAATCGCTTTCGTTGTACTTGCCGCAAC
The DNA here is from genome assembly GCF_963550625.1 of uncultured Solobacterium sp. Taxonomy (GTDB): domain Bacteria; phylum Bacillota_I; class Bacilli_A; order Erysipelotrichales; family Erysipelotrichaceae; genus Bulleidia. Next base: position 18,057 of record NZ_CAUVCV010000007.1, on the reverse strand, counting down.
AAGTTCTGCTTCTGTATTCTTCCGCTTCATTTGTAGTGTGATAAATACCGCAAATGCAATAGCCCATACAACAAGTATCCCAGCTACCATAAATATTGGATTCATATTCTACCTCACATCTGCTCCGATTGAGCATTTTTCTTAAACACTATTATACAGGTGATTTTCGTGATGTCCTGTACACAACAGTGTATTTTTTTGTATATATTATGATTTCAACCAATCAAACTATCATTTCCTAGCAGCTGAAAGTAACATTTGTTTGCGGAAGACCGTCGTCATGAGCCAAATTGGTCCTACTAAAACCACAAGCATTGGCAAAATATATGGCAAACTTTCAAGTAACGCTACCATATACCGCTTACTTGCACCACCACTAAAAATCGTATTGATAGCCTCCGCTGTATGATTAAGTAGATTATATAGAGCAGAGTTTATATCTGCACTGGAAAGTATAACGAAAACGATTGCAAAGAAAAGCGTTAGCCATAGTACAGCTAGGAAAACAATTCTCTTTGATACTTGATTACATATCGCAACGCGCTGTTGTAATGTTAGACCACTCAATTCAGGAATATCCTGTGTCCACTTCCTTGCACGTTCTTCTGGATTCATTTCTTAATTTCTACTCCTTTTGGATAATATACGCTAAATACATCATGGATCGGTCCATGTACCAGACTATAAACAATATTAGATGCGTTCGACATTTCTACTATCGTTCCATCCTTTTTCTTTACCCAAACCGCATCACCCCTACTATCTGTATAAGGCTCATATGGTTTCTGGTACACTTCATCCTTTGACCAATAGTAGTCCAGATTATATCCAGCCTTCTTTAGCTGATGACGCAACTTACGGTTGTTAGATGGATCACTTTCAGAATACGCAAATAATTTACGATCACGAATCCGTAACGCAAAATCACGCACGATAGGATCTTTATGTTCACATAACATCGAGAAGCCATAGCTAAATGCATATTCATCCAGCATAAAGTACTGTTTTAAAGAAATCTTCTTACCTGTTAAAACAGGTTTAAATAATGGAATGATAGAAGGATCACTCACACTCTTTAAATCCCTTAAACGCTTAAAAAGTAGATGTAGAATGGTTTCAAAACTACGTGCTACAGGATGATAGTAAATCTGCCAATACATGTGGTATCTTGCCATGATATAGTTTTCAACTGCGTATACACCACTTTCTTTGACTACCAAACGATTTCCATCTACCACACGAAGTGTACGTAAGATTCTCTCCAAATCAAACTCACCATACTTCGTTCCTGTAAAGTATGCATCACGTAATAAGTAATCCATGCGATCTGCATCCAGTTGTGAACTAATCATCTGCACTAGTAATGGATTTTTACTCTTATGACGGATAACATCCGCAACATCCTTCGCTAGACCCTTAGCGCTAGCTTCTAGTATCTTCGTAATCTCCGTATTTTCTTCAATGATACGACAAGTAAATTCTTCATGAGATGTTCCTGTAACAGCTTCAAATGCATGGCTATATGGGCCATGACCAATGTCATGCAGTAAACCTGCCAGCATGATTGTTACCTTATCATATTCATTCAATGCATTTACAATATCTGGGACTTCCGTCACCATACGGCGTACGATTTCATACACACCAAGCGAGTGAGAAAAACGAGTATGTTCTGCACAATGATATACTACATACGCTCCACCCAATTGACGAATACGACGTAAACGTTGGAACCAGCTACTATTGACAATATCCCAGATTACCTGCAAATCAATATGCACATACCCATGTACAGGATCACGTAATACTTTCACTTCTGATGTTTTCGCAAACATGAACTAGTCCTCCTTTACAAGGAGTACAACTGCTTGTGCTTGTACACCTTCTGACTTACCAACAAAGCCTAAACCTTCCCCGCGTGTTGCCTTCACACTAACATTATCTAAATCAGACGCAAGTGCTCTAGCAATATTTTCTCGCATGGTCATGATATGTGGCGCCATCTTAGGCTTTTCAATCATGATGAGACTATCAACATTTCCAATATTATAGCCACGATCACGCATCATCACACCAACCTGCGCAAGAATCTTGATAGAATCTGCACCTTCCCATTTTGGGTCTGTATCTGGAAACCATTTTCCAAGATCACCTAGCGCAAGTGCGCCAAGGATAGCTTCCGCTACCGCATGACATAACGCATCCGCATCACTATGTCCTACAAGACCTAAATCAGATGGAATTTCCACACCACCTAAGATTAGTTTACGTCCTTTCGCAAGACGATGAATATCTGTTGATTGTCCTATTCTCATGTAAAATCCCCCTTACACTCAATTGTTTTATTCTTAAAATATTAATGTTCTATGATAATCATAAGATGTTGTGGAATGAAATAAAAGGATAAATCCGATAAACAACTCTATTTCATGCGATTATCTCTACGATTTTGAGGATTTCTATCCATTCTTAGATAATCCAACTATAATAGAATTATGCAAATTCAGATTCCAGATTACATCCAAGTCCTTATCGACTTGTTAAATCAAAATCACTATAGTGCCTATATTGTAGGTGGTGCAATTCGTAATGCATTGTTAGGACTGCCAATCCACGACTATGATTTAACGACAGATGCAACCCCAGATGAAATGTTACAAGTCTTCTCTACACATAGAGTGTTTAAGACAGGCATTCAGCACGGTACGATTACTGTACTTTCTAAGGGACAGCCTGTTGAAATCACAACATTCCGCAGTGAAAATGTCTACGAAGATCACCGACATCCATCCGGAGTCTCTTTCTCCAAGTGCATCGAGGAAGATTGTAAACGTCGTGACTTTACTATTAACGCACTCTGCTATAACAATCACGAAGGCTTAATAGACTTCTTCGGTGGTATTGATGATTTACAACATAAGATTATCCGTTGTATCGGTAACGCAAGTGAGCGCATTGATGAAGATGCTTTACGTATCCTACGTGCACTACGCTTTGCTGGAAGACTATCATTTACAATCGAAGAGAAAACCGCAACCACAATACACAAACAAAAAGATTTACTACACTATATCTCAGAAGAACGTATTCATACCGAATGGATTGGCATCCTCGAAACAAATTCCCTTACTTCTATTCTTGTAGAATATAGTGATATCATTCAGGTATTTATCCCAGAATTAACCAAGGATATTATCCAGCATAGTTTAACTGCAATTCATCAATCTCCACTTGACGCAAATATCCGCATGGCAATTCTACTTAAGGATATTTCTAACGCAAAAGGAATTCTTGAACGTCTTAAATACTCAGGTTCTGAGCAGGCTATTATTCTTAGTTGTATTCAAAATTCAGAATATAAACTCTCTTCAAAGATTGAGTTGAAACAGTTTTTATCCACACTTAAAATTCCATTTGATACTTATCACCAATATCGCTCCGCGATTGATACAGGTTATCAAAAAGAAACCATTCATGCATATCATCAAGAAATCCACAACATGCATGAACCATATCAATTAAAAGACCTTGCGATTGATGGAAATGTAGTAAAAGAGTTAGGTTATCAAGGAAAAGAGATTGCGTCCATCTTGCAAAAATCCTTGAATACAGTGATTGAAAACCCAGAAAATAATACAGTTGAATATTTAACAAATATGATAAAACGCACTTTGTAGTGCGTTTTTCTTTTTTAGATTATTTTTTGATATGCAATCCGTTTGTCGCCATTATCTAAATAGATGGTTCCGCATGCATGGTATCCTAACTTCGACAAGAACTTACGCATCGGAATATTTTGGTGATGTGTATCGATACGAATATCATGGAGATTTGAGTTAATAGCCAAACCCTCTGCAAACTCCATCAGTTTACTTGCATGGTCTTTACCTTTATAGTCATTTTTAATTGCGATACGATGTACAACAACATATGGATGATTATTTAACCACGCGCCATCTTCGATATAGTCATAGTTTGGCTCGTGGCCAGCAACAATATATGCAGTACCAATGACGCCTCCATCTTCCACAAGTACATAGCTGTTTCCTGTTTCTATGTCCTGGGAAATAACTTCTTCATTTGGGTAACCATCTTGCCATTGTGGAATCCCGTTAGCACGCATACTTTCTTGTGCATCTTGGATTACATCCATGATTTGTCCGATATCTTCAAATCGACTCTTACGAATTTCCATATTGCTTCATCACTGCTTCTAATTTCGCATTCACATCCGCACCAATCAAGTCAATACCGTCTGCGTAGTAATATTGTACATCTTCAATTTTCCAGAACTCTTTACATAATGTTCGTATAAAGGAGATTGCACAATCATTTTCAGGCACATTTCCGCCCGCTGTTAAAATTAATGACAGCTTCTTTGCCTGACAAAGACTATAATACTCTCCTGCTTTGTTTAAATCGAAGGTTAATCCCTGTGTACATACAAGTTCAAGATATGCATGTAATACGGCAGGTAAACCAAAATTCCAGAACGGAGCCGCAATGACAATTTCATCAGCTTTAGCAAATTGCTTGGCATAGCGATACATCTCATCATCAAAATCATGATTACGTGAATCCTTACAGTATTTTTCTAATGAAGTTTTCTGTAAAGGACGGATATCCTCTTCGCCTAAGTTCACTGTTTCAATTTTATCTGTCAGTGTTGTTAGATATTTTTGCGCTAATGCGTTGGTTCTTGAATTCTTACGGAATGCGGCATTCACAAATAATACAGTCATACTGTCTTCCTTTCCCTTATGACAAAAGAAAGCAGGTTAGCCTGCTTTATAGTTTCTTGAATTGTTCGATGTCCAATACAAAGATTGTCGCTCCACCAATTTGTACTTCAACCGGGAAGGACGCATATCTTCCAACATCATATGATGCAGTTGATGGAACGATTTCTGTACGACGCTTTGCTTCTTCACCGATAACTGCGATACATTTATCTACAAGTTCATCTTCCGTACCTACGATAATAGTTGTATTTCCAGCACGTAGGAATCCACCAGTCGTTGCTAAACGTGTCATATAGAAATTATTCTTTGTAAGTGCAGCAGAAACTGCAGATGCATCATCATTGGATACAATTGCTAAGATCAGTTTCATAAGAGCCTCCTATTATTACTCCTATTTTATCATGATTCACTGTGAAAATGAGATGAATTATACATTGAAGCGGAAGAAGACTACATCTCCATCCTTCATCAAGTACTCCTTACCCTCTAAGCGCATCTTACCGTGTTCCTTAACAGATTGTTCTGTACGATATTCCATTAAGTCTTCATAGCTATAGATTTCCGCGCGGATAAATCCCTTTTCAAAGTCTGTATGGATAACACCTGCACACTGAGGAGCTTTCATACCCTCATGGAAAGTCCATGCACGACACTCTGGTTCACCAACCGTGAAGAATGTTCTTAGACCTAGTAGGTGATATGCTGCACGGATAATCTTATCCAATCCAGATTGAGCAATTCCTAAGTCTTGCATGAATGCAATCTTCTCTTCTTTATCAAGACTTGAAAGTTCTTCTTCCATCTTGGCACAGATAGCGATACATTCACTACCTTCATTCTCTGCAAACGCCTTTACCTTCTGGTAGTATGCATTGCTTTCAGGATCACCGATTTCTTCATCGCTCATATTCGCAACATAGATAACTGGCTTTGATGTTAATAGACCATAGTTCTTTAATATCTCACGGTCAGAATCTTCTAAGTCACCTAAACGTACCGGTGTTCCTGCCTCTAATAACTTTTCAAACTTCTGTAAGGATGTATATTCCGCTACTGCATCCTTATCCTTGGATGTCTGTGCCTTCTTAGCTACCTTACTAATACGATTCTGTACTGTATCTAAATCACTTAAGCATAGTTCTAAGTTAATTTCTTCAATATCGCGGATTGGGTCAACTGAACCTTCTACGTGTTCGATATTACTATCATCAAAGCATCTTACAACGTGAACAATTGCATCTGTCTCACGAATATTCGCTAAGAATTGGTTTCCTAGTCCTTCACCCTTTGATGCACCTTTTACAAGACCGGCGATGTCCGTAAATTCAAATGTTGTGTAGATTGTCTTCTTTGGATGGAAGATTTCTACAAAGTCATCCATTCTTTTATCAGGAACTTCTACTACACCAACGTTTGGATTGATGGTTGCGAATGGGTAGTTCTCTGCTAAGACCTGGCTGTTTGTAATTGCATTAAACAAAGTTGATTTACCCACATTTGGTAAGCCAACGATACCTGCTGTTAATGACATATATGATTCCTCTTTTCTTTCCTCTTATTCCTGTGGCGCCTTTTCAATAATCTTCTTTAGCTTACGCTCAAATTCATGTCTTGGAAACATAATAACTGCACCACAACCTAGACATTTGATTTTAATATCCGCACCCATACGAATGACTTTCCAATACTTGGACTTCTTGCATGGATGTTCCTTTTTCATTTCAACTGTATCGTTTAGATTAAAATCACTAATCATAGTCCTTGCCTCTTTTCATATGCAGTGATTGTATTTTGCAATAACATACAAATGGTCATAGGACCAACACCCTTTGGTACAGGTGTAATCGCACCAGCCTTAGGCGCTACCGATTCAAAATCTACGTCACCACATAAGTGGCCATCAACACTATTTACACCAACGTCAATTACATAAGCGCCTTCTTTAACATATTGGGCATCAATAATGTTTGGCTTACCCACTGCAACGATTAAGATATCTGCTAAGTTTGTCAGTTCTTTTAAGTTCGCTGTATGGGAATGACAAATTGTAACTGTCGCATTAGCATTCTGTAATAGACGGGCAACTGGTGTTCCTACCAACTTAGAGCGGCCAATGACCACCGCATGCTTGCCCTTTGGATTACATCCCATACGCTTTAAGAGTTCCATGATACCAAGTGGTGTACAAGGCACAAAGGATGGTTGATTCATAAAGAATCTTCCAAAGTTTAATGGATGAAGTCCATCCACATCTTTTTGTGGATCGATACACGCAATTGCTCTATCTTCATCAAAACCTTCTGGTAATGGTAACTGAATCAAGATGCCATCAACCGCATCATCATTCGTACAATCACAGATTGATTTCTCTAATTCCTCTTGGGAGATAGAAGAAGATAAACGAATCGTATTGGTTTTAATGCCAACTGCTGCACAAGCCTTCTCTTTTCCACGTACATAAGACTCAGATGCTGGATTATCTCCTACAAGAATAACCGCAAGACATGGAGTTCTCATACCTGCAGATACCCAAGACTCCACTTTTGAGCGCATATTCTCTTTTAATTCGGCAGATAATTCACTACCGTAGATAATTTGTGTCATTTTAAATCCTCCGAATCTAGACATATTGTGATAGGGCCATCGTTGAGCAGTTCAACTTTCATCTCTGCCGCAAAGATACCCTCTTCCACTTGTAAACCATAGCGTCGTAATACTTCATTGAAATATAAATACATCGCTTTGGCATGTTCAGGCTTTCCAGCCCCATCAAAACTTGGACGATTACCCTTTTTGCAGTTTGCGAATAACGTAAACTGTGAAATTGATAGAATCGCACCTCCAACTTGTTGTAATGCTAGATTCATCTTTCCATTTTCATCATCGAAAATACGCATTTTGGCAATCTTATCTGCCATTTTTTCTACAACTGCTTCAGTGTCATCATCTTTGATTCCGACTAACAATAGAAAACCTTGATTGATTTTCCCGTTTACGACTCCATCAATGGTAACACTGGCATGTTTTACTCTTTGAATTACTGTTCTCATATCGATAAAAATTATATCAGATATTGTAATAATGTTGCCGTATAATCACAAAAGAGCATACAATTTCTCATATATGCTCTTAGAAATAATCAAAATATATCCTCTGATATAGCTTTTAGTGAATTTTAGAAACTAATGTTGTATCTTTTTCATTACATAATTCATATACCACATCCGCAAAAGGAATGTATTCTCTATCATGCGTAACACTAATGATTGTCTTTCCATCTTTCGAAAGTTCTTTGAAATACGACAAAATTAATTGCGTATTTTCATAATCAACATTAGATGTAATTTCATCTAATAAATATATCTCCACATTTCTCAATAACGCCCTTGCAATACATAAGCGTTGTTTTTGCCCAGTGGACATAATTTTTCCTGCTTCATAAATATCAGTATCTAAAGCATCATCCAGCGATGAAACATAGTCTTTCATATTCACAGTTTTTAATACTTCCCAAATCATTTCATCTGTAATTGCATCGCTACTAACCGTTAAATTACTGCGAATACTGCCTGGGAATAAAGAAGGTGATTGTGATATATAAGCCACCTTATCTCTTAGATTATGGCTATCTATATCCCTCAATGATATATCATCAACTATGATTTCCCCTTCATACTTCGTATAGAATTTCTCTATCAGTTTTAGAATTGTACTCTTTCCGACACCACTTTCTCCCAATATGACTGTCCATTTATGTGCCTGTAATTCTAGTGTTAGATTTTTTAAGATGGGTGTATTCGTATATTGGAATTTTACTTGTTCAAATCTGATTGCTTGTTCCAATAAAAATGGATGCTGATCTGTAGAAATATCAGAATCTAATTCAAATAACTCCTTTGTCTTTGTAAATTCACCTTCAAACTTTCCTTTTTCAATTTCTGTTGAAAATATTGTATGTAAATAGGAATATAACAACTCACAATAACTAACTACAGAAATAATTGTTCCGACTGTAAGTTTTGTTGTATACATCATCAATAATGCAACAATACCAAATGATAGTCCGGTAAATAGAGAGGTCATAAAACCATTAATCCATACACCTGCTAGAGATTCCATCGAAGCTACACTTCCCCAAACAGAAACAATCCCATCATTATTTTCTTTAATTTTATCGATATAGAATGTCTCAAGATTGCTACTCTTGATATAATCGATATTCTTAAACATATCTGCCTTTAACTGATTGTTCTTTGCATTCTTTTCAAGAACATTATTTACTAATCCCTCTAACTTAATATGAATATATCTTACTGGAATAATACTAAGCGGTAAGAATAATATTTGGAATATCCCTATCACAGGATGATAAGAACACAAAATTATAAAGATAATGATTGAAGCTAGAATTGCACTATAGTAACTAGGGATATCTTTGATATAGAACAATAATAAGTTAGAAAGTTCTCTACCTGATTCCGTCAGTAACTCAATAGAATTATGTGTATCAAAAAAATGGAGTGGTTGATGAATGATCTTTTCTATCAGCTGAATTGTATACTCATTTCCCTTATTTCTTGCAAATACAATTGTGAAGTAATTAAAAATAGATTTTACACATATATGCAATAGTGGTATTGACACAAAAATAAGGATGCTCAAAATAATCGTATGCATGTTTTTCTGCGGGATAACTGTATCAATGATATATTGCATTAATCTTGGAGATATTAGGCTAATGATTTCTGATAAAATACAAAAGCCAAATGCAATTACTGCATATTTCAATGTGGATTTTTTTATAATCCTTTCTAGTTGTGACATATCTACCTCTTATGATTTAAATCGTTTATTAATATTATTATATTTAATGTAAGATAATACAATCTAATATCAAAAAAACATCGTACTTCTTCGTACGATGTTATTCAAGATATGAATTAATAGCTGCATTCACGATGGATAATAGAATACTTGCAATAATCGCTGTATGGAAACCCATCATATATGAACCGTGTGCGAAACTGAATGCAATGGATAATACTGCTGCGTTGATAATAAGCGAGAAGAATCCAAAGCTGAAGAATGTCACTGGTAAGAATACCAACTTCATCAATGGCTTTAGTGTCGCATTTAAGATTACAAGAATAAATGCTAAGAAGAACAATGTATTTGCACTTCCAATATACATGGTTCTCATAATACGATCAATTAACCAAAGTGAAGCTACATTTACTAAAACTAATGTTATAAATCTTTTCATTTCTTGCTCCTTTTCGTTTGCCAATATAGCACGCCTAATGCGATTACAAGTATCAGGATAATCACCGATACGATATCTAATATACGCAAAAGATAACCTCCTTTACTACAAGACTATTTTACCATATTTGCAAATATAGGAATACTTATTATTCCTTGATACGTAGAAGACGAACAGCGTTAATGACACACAACATTGCAACACCTGTATCTGCGAAGATTGCCATCCACATATTCGCAATACCAACTGCTCCTAATACTAGCGCGAGTACTTTAATCGCTATCGCAAGTATGATATTTTGATTTGCGATACGAATAATTCTCTTGGCTTGTTGAATGGTTACATCAATCTTATTTAGATTATCGTCTGTGATGATAACATCTGCTGCTTCAATTGCCGCATCACTGCCAAGTGAGCCCATCGCAAAGCCAATATCAGCCGTACGCATAACTGGAACGTCATTGACACCATCACCAACAAATGCCACTACCCCATTCTGTTTCACGGTATTCACGCATGTAATCTTATCTTCCGGTAAACATCCACCATATATAGAATCGATACTCAGTTGTTTGCCTACCTCTTGACAGATTTCTTTTGCATCACCAGATACCATCATGCAAGCATGATTCTTATTTAAGTGCTGTATTGCACTAGCTGCATCTCTCTTAACTGTATCTTTCAATAAAATACAGCCTAAGAAGATATTATCCTCTGCCACATATACATAGGTTCCTGGTTCTGTATATTGTTTACAATTCACATTGTTTTCTTCCATCATCTTATAATTACCAACGATAACATGATGATTTTCTAAAGTAATAGAAATACCTCTACCTGCAATTTCTTGCATATCAGAAATCTTTGTTTGATCTACTTCATTTTGATATGTATTCTGAATCGCTTTTGCGATTGGGTGATTCGAATAACTTTCCGCATACGCTGCTAATTTCAATAATTTTTCATCATCTGTACTATCTAACAAACGATTCACCGCAAACTGTCCTGTTGTAAGGGTACCTGTTTTATCGAAAACAACCGTGCGAATATTCGCAATCTTTTCAACATAATTCGCTCCCTTTAACATGATGCCATGCATGGATAATCCACCAATTCCAGCAAAGAAAGAAAGTGGAATAGATATAACTAGTGCACATGGGCAAGAGATAACTAAGAATGTACATGCACGATAAATACCTTCATTGATATCGCCGCTCACAATTGCTACTACAATAGCTACCAGAATCGCTAGTACAACAACAGTAGGTGTATAGTAATGTGAGAATTTTGTAATGAATTTTTCTTGTTTAGACTTTGTTTCATTGTTCTCTTCGATAATATTGAGAATTCTTGATACTGTTGATTGTGCAAATTCTTTCGTTGTACGAATTAACAGTACACCACTTGTATTTACAACACCTGAGATAACTTCATCATCCACATCCACATCTCGTAGATTTGACTCTCCTGTTAAGGATGCAGTATCAAGAGATGAACTTCCTAAAACGACAACGCCGTCTAATGGAATACGTTCTCCTGGTTTTACTTGGATAATTTCACCAATCTGCACTTCTGTTGGATCAACTTTGATAAACTCTGTTCCACTTTGTACATATGCATAGTCAGGTCGAATATCCATCAAAGATGCGATTGACTTACGAGAGTGGTCAACTGCTAAATCTTGGAAGAATTCACCAATCTGGTAGAACAACATAACACCAGTCGCTTCCTTCCAATCACTTAAATATAACGCCGCAAAAGTGGCGATGGTCATCAAAAAGTGCTCATCTAATAGATTTCCTCTTTTTAGATTATTGAATGCTTTATAGATAACATCATAGCCGAGAATAATATACGCAAGTAATGTTGAAATATTACTTATAATCCCTGTAAGGGCAAACGAAAGACCAAATAAGAATGCCCCTAGTACTAATCGAGCAATCATCAACTGTGTACTATGATCTTCTTCCTTTTCAATCTTTTGCTCTGCATAATAGCGTGAGAATTCAACTTCTGGCTCTTCTCTAGCAATCATTTCGCGTAGTTCATTTTCGATACGTGTATATTCACTTGTCGCAAACTGAACACGTAAAATCGCATGCATAAAGTCAGCTTCCGCATGTTCAACGCCTTCTATTTCCATCGCCTTTTCCGCGATCTCATTGGCACAATCTGCACAATCAATATTCTTAATATGAAATTTAAAGAGATGTTTTGGTTCTTCGTGTAAAGCTGTAATCACTGCATCAGGTTCATCATCATGAATAATTTCAAAAACCTTCTGCTCAATCACAGAATGTTTCTCTTCATCACAATCAAAATACATCTTCTGCTGCATAAAATGGATATCTGCACTCAATACACCCTCTATTTTTCTAATTTCTTCTGCCAATTCTGCGGCACAATCTGCACAATCAATGCCTATAACACGATATCTATATTCCATCTCAACACCTCTCATACACATAACACTTGAACATCTGTTCAAGTGTTATTATATTACTTTGAGATTTTTTGTCAATCTATGTGAGGAGTGATATAATTTCTTCGTTTTGGAGGTAATCCCCATGATCAAAGCAAATTATCATACACATACTGCACGTTGTGGACATGCAATTGGTACAGATGAAGAGTATGTTCAAGCAGCGATTCAAGCAGGTCTAACAACCCTCGGATTTAGTGATCATGCCGCATATCATACACCTTGTCCTGGATTGCGTATGAACATCGAACAAATTCCTGATTATTATCAATCGATTCGTTCTTTACAGGAAAAATACGCATCTCAAATCGATATTCATCTAGGTATGGAAGTGGAATACTATCCTAGTCAATGGGATACCATCCGTGAATATCGAAAGACATTAGATTATATTATTTTAGGGCAACACAATCTCACTATTGATGAAGATAGTGTCTATGAATTTGATAACAGTGACCAAGTTGAACGCTACGTTAAATGCTTAGAGGAAGCGTGCCAACATTATATGTGTGATTATATTGCTCATCCTGATGTATTTCTCTGGAAATATCCACGAATTGACGAGAGTGTTCTAAACGCTGCAGAAAAGATTGCAGATATTTCACGCTTCTATGACGTTCCACTCGAATTAAACTGCGGTACTGGTGTACGTATTGGCAAGAAGGAATATCTTGATGGCGAACGCTATGCCTATCCTACTAGAGCTTTCTTTGAAATTTTCGCAAAGAAAAAATGCCCTATTATTATTGGTCTTGATATACATAATCCACAACATTTCTTAACAGAAGAAAATCTCAACCGTGCACTATCTGTAGTCGCAGGTCTTGATTTAAATTTTGTACAAGACATTGATCTGGTTGGAGAAGCGAAAAAGAGAAAACTAAAGTTCTACTAAAAAAGTTTATGCACAAGCATAAACTTTTTATGTCTATTCTAATTCAAACGCACCTGTATATAACTGATAATACTGACCCTTTTGAGCAAGTAATTCTTCATGCGTACCACGTTCAATAATACGTCCATGGTCTAATACAATAATTACATTTGAATTCTTAACTGTAGATAAACGGTGGGCGATTACAAATACAGTACGACCATTCATCAAACGGTCCATACCAGTTTGTACAATCTGCTCTGTACGTGTATCGATAGAGGAAGTTGCCTCATCCATAATCATAACAGGTGGATCTGCGACAGCTGCTCTAGCAATTGCCAATAACTGACACTGACCTTGTGAAAGATTAGAGCCATCACCATTCAACATTGTTTGATACCCTTCTGGTAGATGTCGAATAAAGCCATCTGCACCCGCAAGTTTTGCGGCTGCGATACATTCCTCATCTGTCGCTGTTAAGCGTCCATAACGAATGTTATCCATAACAGTGCCTGTAAATAACACCGTATCCTGCAATACAATACCTAAAGATTTACGTAAGGACGACTTTTTAATCTTATTGATATTAATACCATCATAACGAATCTTTCCATCTGCGATATCATAGAAGCGGTTAATCAGATTTGTGATCGTTGTCTTACCAGCACCTGTAGCACCTACAAAGGCAATCTTTTGACCAGGTTTACCAAATAGAGTTACATCATGCAAGATCATCTTATCTGGATTATATGCAAAGTCTACACTTGCGAAACGAACATCACCCGCAACCTTTGTATATGTTACTGTGCCATCTTCATGTGGATACTTCCAAGCCCAAATTTCAGTCTGTTCATTTGTTTCTTTAAGCTCGCCATCTTTTTCTGTTGCGTTGACAAGTGTCACAATACCATCATCTACTTCAGGCTCTTGATCAAGGAGTTCAAATACACGCTCCGCACCTGCTAAGCCCATTACGATTGAGTTAATCTGTGGAGAAATCTGCTGAATCATACCAGCAAACTGACGTGACATTCCTAAGAATGGCACTACAACCGCAATTGAAAATGGCAATCCTGAAATTGAGAAGTTCGCAAATTTCTCTTGAATAAAGATACCACCTGCCACTGCTACAAATACATAGATTAGGTAGTTTACGTTATTTAATACCGGCATTAAAATATTGGAATATCGGTTTGCGGTATTAGAAGCCTCAAAGAGTTCATCATTTGCTCGATTGAAGATTTCCTCAGCTTCATCCTGGTGATTAAATACTTTGATTACCTTTTGTCCATTCACCATTTCTTCGATAACACCTTCTGTTTTACCAGTTGCCTTCTGTTGTAAGATAAAGTACTTCGCAGAAAGACCACCAAGCTTACGTGTAATTTCAATGGAAATTGCAGCACCAATTAAGATAACTAATGCCATTGGAATACTATAATAGAACATGATAGCGATAATTGTGATGATTGTAACGATTGAAATCAATAATTGTGGGAAACTTTGAGAAATCATCTGACGCATTGCATCGATATCGTTTGTATAGTGAGACATGATGTCACCGTGTGGATGTGTATCAAAATAACGAATAGGTAGTTTCTGCATATGTGCAAATACTTCTTTACGTATCTTGTGTAGAACGCCCTGTGTAAAGAACGCCATTAACTGTGTATATACAATACCGATAATTAATGCAATAAGATACACTAGCGCAAGTGTTCCAACTAACTTGACAATATATGGTTTAGTAACTTCCCAAGTCCAACCTTGTTCCCACGCTTGTTGTAATACAGCGATAACGTTCTGTTGGAAAATGGAAGGTAGTGCACCCAAGATAGCGTTGATAATAATCAATAACACAATCAGTGGGAATAGAACTGGGTAGTATGATACTACCATCTTCATAATTCTCTTGAAGGACTTTTTACGATTCGTTTGTTTCTGATTCATATTAACGAACACCTCCTTCTTCCACGATTTCCTCAGTACCTTGTTTATTCTGAGATAAATACACTTCACGGTAGATTTGATTTGTCTTTAGTAATTCTTCACTTGTACCAATCGCATCAATCTTACCGCCATCTAAGACGATAATACGGTCTGCATCTTCTACAGATGAAGTTCTTTGGGCAATAATAATCTTTGTTGTTTCTGGAATATATTCTCTCATTGCCTTACGGATAATTGCATCTGTCTTTGTGTCTACAGCAGAGGTTGAATCATCCATAATTAAAATCTTAGGTTGTTTTAAGAGTGCTCTTGCGATACAGAGTCTTTGTTTCTGACCACCAGAGACGTTTGTGCCACCCTGTTCAATCCAAGTATCATACCCATCTGGCATCTGTTCGATAAACTCATCTGCACAAGCCAAATGACATACATGCTTCACTTCTTCTAATGTTGCGTCCTTATTACCCCAACGGATATTATCCGCAATCGTACCTGAGAATAATACGTTCTTCTGTAACACCATCGCAACAGAATCACGTAATGTCACAAGGTCATAGTCTCTAACATCTTCTTTACCAACCCGAACTGTACCTTCAGTAACGTCGTATAGACGTGGAATCAACTGTACAAAAGAAGATTTTGCGGAACCTGTTCCACCAATGATACCAATCGTTTCACCAGATTTAATATGGACATCGATATTCTCAAGAACTGGTCTTTCTGCTGTAGGTGAATATTTGAAACGAACATGATCGAAGTCAATAGAACCATCCTTCACTTCAGTAATTGCATTTTCCTTTGAAGTGATAGAACTCTTCTCATTTAATACCTCAACAATACGCTTGCTTGATTCTTCAGAGAAAGTAATCATCACAAATACCATCGATAACATCATTAAGGAAACCATGATTTGGAATCCATAAGTCATCAAAGTAGATAACTGTCCTACGTCTAAGCTTGTACCATTTGTTTTGATAATCATTTCAGAGCCAAACATCAATACAAACAACATAACTGCATAAATACTTATCTGCATTAATGGGTTATTCAAAGCGATAATCTGCTCTGCACGTGTAAACATTTTACGAATGTCATTTGATGTCTCATCAAATTTCTCGATTTCATAGTCCTCACGTACAAAGGATTTCACGACACGAATACCCTTTACATTTTCTTCAACGATGCGTGTAATCTTATCGAAGAGAGGAAATCCCTTTTTGAAGACTGGCATAACTGTTCTTACAATCAAATATAACCCAATTCCTAAGAAAGGAATGATAATTAAAAAGATAACTGCCATTGTCCCACCCATAATATATGCCATTGTAAAGGAGAATATTAAATTGAGTGGAGCACGTACAGCAGTACGAATAATCATCATAAATGCCATCTGCACATTTTGAATGTCAGTCGTTAATCGCGTAACGAGTGATGCAGATGAGAACTTATCAATATTTGAAAATGAAAATTTCTGGATATTAGTGAAGATATCATAACGTAAGTTACGCGCAAATCCTGTACTAGCCTTTGCACAATAGATACCTGCTAAGTATCCACATAATAGTGAAAGCAGTGATAAGACAACTAACTTCCATGCATATCCTAAAATCACTGATAAATCACAACCTGCTTTAATATCATTGATTAATAAAGATATTAAAAATGGAATCAATGCCTCAATGATAACTTCACCTATCACAAAGGTTGGTGTCAGTATTGTTGCTAGTTTAAACTCACGAATACTTTTCATTAATTGCTTAACCATTTCTACCTCCTAAAAATCACTTGATTATTTTACCCTATATTTTAAAGAAACATAAAGGAAAGATTCTTCATCTTTCCCTAATCATTCACTTTATAATACTCTTCTAATGTAAGTCCAGAATCATATACTTTCTTGGCTTCTTCGACACCGATATATCTAAAACTCCACGGATTATATGCAATACCCGTAATCGCTTCTTTTCCACGAGGGAAACGTAAAATATACCCGTATTCATAGCTATGTTTTAATAACCACTGATATGCAGCTGTTGATTCAAATGAATCATCAATATCATGATCACGATTATCATCAGATAAATCAACTGCCAAACCTAGTTGATGTTCACATGCACCAGGAATAGCATCATATTGATCTGCCAAAGTTTTACCATCCGTACTTACATATGTGTTATATAAAGCTAGTTGTTGTGCATATGAACGATAACCACTCACTAAGTATAAATTGATATTATCCTTACGTGCAGCCTCAAACATATTCGCTAATGCAGTCGCAGCTTCACTACGTAAATATTGTGTTCCATTGGAACTCACATTGACTGTAGTTAAGTCAGCAGGAACATAACTTGAATCAATTGGATGACTTTTATTAGTAATCTTCTGAATAGAAGATACAGTAGTCGTATCAACTGTTGGTTCAACAGTAGGTTCAGGGGTTGGAGTAGGAGCAGGTGATGGTGTAGGACTAGGACTAGGCGTAGTCTCAACAGAACTATTCTGACTCGACTGAATAACCGATAGACAATCTTTGCAATCTTTTTCAGATAAAGTACGTGGTGTAAAGAATATTAACTTAAATAATAAGATAAATAATACACCAAACAAAATTGAAAAAAGACCAATCAGTATGCGGATTCGTGATTGATATTTATCTGTGCTTTTCATGGATAATATTATAACATCTAAACCCATAAAAAGTATAAAAAAAGGGAGAGCGATGGAAAACCATGCTCTCGATGACCCG
>NZ_CAUVCV010000006.1:0-107196 GCF_963550625.1 uncultured Solobacterium sp. | reverse complement strand
AAAAATAGGTAGCTATAAGTTACCTATAGCTACCTATTTGAATGTAATGGAGCGAGTGATGAGAATCGAACTCACGTATACAGCTTGGAAGGCTGTCGTTCTACCATTGAACTACACTCGCATATCTTACAAAAGTGGTGTCTCGGAAGGGACTCGAACCCTCGACCCACTGATTAAAAGTCAGTTGCTCTACCGTCTGAGCTACCGAGACATCTTAAATGGCTGGGGTAGTAAGATTCGAACTTACGAATGAGGGAGTCAAAGTCCCTTGCCTTACCGCTTGGCTATACCCCAATAATCAAGTCCAACTCGTAAGCATCACTCGATGCATCAATCAGTAAATGGTGGAGACGGGTGGTTTCGAACCACCGAACCCAGAGGGAGCAGATTTACAGTCTGCCGCGTTTAGCCACTTCGCTACGTCTCCAAATAAAATGGTGCCGACTATAGGAATCGAACCTACAACCTATTGATTACAAATCAATTGCTCTGCCAATTGAGCTAAGTCGGCAAAAAAATGGTGGAGGTTAACGGGCTCGAACCGCTGACCCTCTGCTTGTAAGGCAGATGCTCTCCCAACTGAGCTAAACCTCCATCTATCCCTTACATTCCTGTTTCATGGAATGCTTTAATATAGTAGCATGGTGACTTTTTATCGTCAACACTTTTTAATTTCTTTTTTTAAATTATTTTCAAAAAGAATTCAAATCTCATTTATAGAGGTTTACTTTCATATGAATATGAAACCCACAATAAAGAATTTTAATGAATGTGCTACAATAGTATATATTTTATGGAGGTTGTATATGAAAATCTATAACGCCAAATATTTAGATAATAATCAGCGGTTTATTGTGGCAATTATCACTGGATTGATTGCGGCTATTATACTAGGTACCTTATATGGACTTATTACATCATTTTTACATATCGAGTTCTCTGTGATGTTTGTTGCGGTTGGCTATGGCATCGCTGCAACAATCAAACATTTTGGTAGAGGTGTTCATACTAGATTCATGGTAGTTGGGGCAATTATGACTTTCCTTGCAATTTTTATCGGTGACTTGGTAAGTGCCATATCACTCAATGGAGTTGCTGTCCTATTCACGAGTGGAAATATACCTGTTATTACAACCACCTTCCTATCATATCTTCGTAGTTTTGCTTCATCGAATCCATTTACATTAATTAGTTTAGCATTCCGCTTAATTGGAATATATATTGGTTATACGCAATCCGTCATTTTATAGAGGTGTAATATGTATAGAAAAACATGGATGCAAGTCAATCTAGACAAGATTGAACGCAACTTGATCAAATTAAAAGATATCTGTCAGAAAAAAATTATTGCTGTTTTAAAAGCAGATGCGTATGGCTGCGGTGATATTCACGTTGCCCGTGCGGTATTGGAAGCAGGTGCAGAGATGATTGCTGTATCTTCTTTAGATGAAGCTCTCGTTCTTCGCAATGAAGGTTATTCAGGTAAACTCTTAATACTTGGTGCTACAGAAGCTAGTGATATTCCTGTTTTGATTAAACAAGGTATTTCTTGTACAGCTTACTCTAACGAATGGGTAGAACACGCAATCCAACAAAACTGTGAAGGTTTGCATGTACATCTAAAGATGGATACCGGCATGAGTCGTATTGGTTTTCGTACGATTGACGAATTACATCTAGCCTTCGATAAACTCCAGACCACAAAATGTGATATGGAGGGTATCTTCACACACTTCTGTTGTGCAGACAGTAATTTAGAACTCACAAACCTACAGTTCTCTAAATTTAAGGAAGCAGTCGAGTCCTTCTCTTACTCCTTTCCTTGGGTACATTGTGATAACAGTGATGCAACAGCATTCTTTAAAGAAGATACATCCAATGCCTGCCGTATCGGTATTTCACTGTATGGAATTTCCACTTATGAGAAATCCCTTGAACCCGCAATTTCTCTTCTAAGTGAAATCATTATGGTAAAGCATATGCATGCAGGTGATACAGTTGGATATGGTGCTACTTATACTGCTAAAGATGATGAAATTATTGCTACCCTACCAATTGGGTACGCAGATGGCTTCATCCGCGCTAATCAAGGTAGAAAAGTATATGTTGATGGACAATACGCTGAGATTGTAGGACGTGTATGTATGGATCAAGCGATGATTCACTTAGAACATGAAGTACCAGTTAAAACAGTTGTTGAAATCTTTGGTGATCACATCTCACTAGAGAAGATGGCCGAAGAATTAAATACAATCCCATATGAAATTATCTGTCTACTCAGCAGCCGTGTAACGCGTCGTTACATTTGGCATAACCAAATCCAAGACGAAGAAAATTCTCGTTTGGAAAAGAGTATTTTAGCAAAAGAGAAGAACTAAAACGATGAGCCTCGCTCATCGTTTTTCGTTGATTGGTAAAAGATCAATAAATCCTAACTCGGGATTATTATATAAGCGAACAAAGAACTTATTTCCTGTCGCAAAACCTCTTGATATGTATAATAGTCTTCCATCAAGATTCTTAATACCATGTGTATATTTTGGAAATAGACCCTGTTGTGGTGCATATAATCCTTGTCTTAAGAATGGAATTGCCCATTGGCCACCATGCGCATGGCCGCTGATAATTAAATTAACCGGTAGCTGCTCATAGAATGCCACATGGTGTGGACGATGTGATAAAAGAATACGATAATACGACGTCATACAGAGAGAGTCAACCTCCTCTACTGTCTTATCCATCTTAGGGCCACCATCTGTTAGACCAATAATCTCTAATAATTGGCCATTGATATTCATCACTTCACTATCATCAAGTAGAACTTGCACTCCATCTGAACGCATCGCAATCACATAATCATGTAGTTTCTCTTTTAACATCTTATCGTGATTTCCACTGATATATACTCGTGGATACGCATTTAATGCATGCATGAGCGCAAGCATACTTTCGTTATCTCCCCTAGGCGTAAAGATATCACCAGGAAAAACAATTACATCTGGTTTATGTTTATTTACCATACGAATAATACGCACATTATCTTTACCAAAACTTTGAGAGTGTAAATCAGAAATAACACAGATACGTACACGTTTTGAAATGAGTGGTGAATAAATCTTTTTACGTGTCGCATCTATTTTATGCGGCCACCCTAAGAATACAATCAGCGCAACCAATAAAACTGATACCACAGATACAATGATAATTGTCTGCATACCTTCTAACCTCCAACTCCACTTAACCAATTTGTCTTATATAACCGAATTAAATATAATACACCTCTTATCGCAATATCAATCGTCATTGCAAGCCAAGCACCCATAAGTCCCATGATTGGTGATAAGAAGAATGCTAGTGTAATACGAATCCCCCATAAACTCAATAAATTTAGTATAAATGGAATTACTGTATCACCCGCACCTCGTAACACACCTGTAATAACTATGGATGCCGCAAACAGCGGCTCTGCAATCATGACAACACGAATTACGTTTACACCAAGTTGCTGTACATCTACATCTGGTGTTAATATTGCAAATATTATCGGAGATGTAAAAAACAATATAATCGCAAGGATACCCATAATAGCCATACCCAATAGTGTAATGATATTGGCAAAGTCTTTCGCAAGATCTTTCTTACCAGCACCAATTGCTTGTCCAATTAATGTTGTGGCTGCTGCTGCGATACCATATCCAGGCATATAACAAATTGACTCTACTGTATTACCGAAGGAATGTGCCGCAATCGCAACTGTTCCAAGTGGAGCGATAATCTTTGTGGACGCAATTTGTCCCATACATAAGACACTTTGTGCTAATGCATTTGGCATCCCTATCTTCCACGCAGAAGATAATACGTCTTGACTTGCAAACCAATTTCCGCGAATCTCTTTGATGTGTAATTCATTCGATTTTGTTAAGGCTACCTTGAAAGAAATCACTGTGCAAACACAAACTGCAAGTGATGTACCAAGTTGTGCTCCTAAAACACCTAAATTAGCTCCATACACCCATATCTCTAAACCAAAGATGGAAATCATTCTAGATGGGAAGATTAAAAAGAAATTGAAGATTATATCTAAGATGCACATCAACACAGCCATCTTACCTGGAGTCTTCATATCCCCTGCACACTGCAACATACTATTCACAAGATAATTCAACTGACGAATTGGGAGGAAGATTGCATATAATCCAAGATAATTCGTCGCATCTTTCCATATCTCTGGTTGAGCCTGTAACCATGACGGTGCAACTTGAGCCCACACATAACAGACTCCTGCAATTAGAAATGAAATGAACAATGAAGTTAAAATGGACCCTTTAAATATCCTTTTACTACGTTCAAGTTTACCTGCACCTACTGCATGAGCAACCTGTACAGAGAATCCAATCGCTACGCTATTAATGAGTTCTCCAAATAGCCAGGTACTCGACATAACAAGACCAATTGAAGCAGAGGCTAATGCACCCAGTGCACCAACCATCGCTGTATCAATAAATCCCATGACTGTTTCGGTGATGACTGCTAGGATTCCAGGGATACTTAAATCTCGTATAAGTTTTATCTTATTGGAAAATGTTAACTGTTCTGCATTCCGTATTTTTTCTGCAAGCTGTGTATTCATACGCCTATTATACAAAAAGGTACTCCCTTTGGAGTACCCCTTATACCTATTTATTTGGATTAAAATATACAGTTGTGCCAGCTTCTACAGATTTTGTAATCCACACGCTCGCTCCGATAACACAACCATCACCAATTACGGTATCACCACCAAGAACTGTTGCATTGGCATAAATAACAACATTATTACCAATGTTTGGATGACGCTTTCCACCCTTCACAAGTTCGCCATTCTCATTGACTTTGAAACTCTTTGCGCCGAGTGTAACACCTTGATATAGCTTCACATGGTGACCAAGTACTGCCGTTTCACCAATGACTACACCAGTACCGTGGTCAATACAAAAGTAATCACCAATTGTTGCACCGGGGTTAATATCAATACCTGTCTTTTCATGAGCATATTCTGCCATAAGACGAGGAATATATGGAACGCCTAACTTATATAAGACATGCGCAATACGATAGATAAAGATTGCATAGAAGCCAGGATATGCAATGACTACCTCTGACTTGGTTCTAGCTGCTGGATCGCCATCATAGATTGCCTGTATGTCTGTTAAAACGGAACGCTTAATCGCTGGTAGTTCTGCCAAAAACATATCTCTTAAGTTTCCACAGATGGAACAATCGGCACCCTTAAATTGTAGAGACGCCTGAATCTCCTTCTGTAGACCTTCCGATAAATAGTTTAGAGCTTGTTGTTGGTTTAACATGCCTGCATGATAATAATCTGGCAAAATCACTGCTTGTACTTGCTTTAAGATCGTAATGATATTTGTACGATCTGGTATACGCATTTTTAATGCAAGATCTTTATCTTCAATTTCATTTAGTTCATTGAGTAGTGTTTCGTAATTTTCCATTTTATTCTGCGAATAATGCAGTTGATAAATAGCGATCTCCTGAGTCAGGTAATAATACAACAATTAGCTTACCTGCATTCTCTTCTCTCTTCGCTACTTCAAGTGCAGCGTGCACTGCTGAACCTGAAGAAATACCAACTAATATTCCTTCCTTTCTGCCAATTTCAGCACCTGTTGTGAAGGCTTCTTCATCTGTAACTTTGATTACTTCATCATAGATTTCTGTATCTAATGTTGTAGGGATGAAACCTGTGCCGATACCTTGAATCTTGTGTGGACCTGGTGCACCACCTGATAATACTGCACTAGTTGCTGGTTCAACACCAATCACCTTCACATTTGGATTCTTTTCCTTGAGATACTTACCTGTACCAGAGATTGTTCCTCCTGTTCCGATAGCGGAAATAAAGATATCAACCTCACCATCTGTATCTTCCCAAATTTCTGGTCCTGTTGTTAAGTAATGTGCTTTGCGATTTGACATATTTTCGAACTGCTGTGGAATAAATGAGTTCTCAATACCTGCCGCAAGTTCTTCTGCCTTAGCAATTGCGCCCTTCATACCCTTGGCACCTTCTGTTAATACAACCTCTGCACCATAGCCCTTAACCATCTTACGACGTTCAACAGTCATTGTATCTGGCATTACTAGAATAACACGATAACCCTTCGCTGTACCAACGGCAGCTAAACCAATGCCTGTATTTCCTGATGTAGGTTCAATAATTGTAGAACCTGGCTTTAATAAACCGGCTTCTTCAGCATCTACAATCATCTGATATGCAATTCTGTCCTTTACGGAACCCGTTAAGTTAAAGTATTCAACCTTAGCTACAACACGTGCCTTTAGGCCAAGTTCCTTTTCAAAGTGTGTAAATTCTAATAGTGGTGTGTGACCAATTAATTCAGTTGTTGATTTTTTGATATTTGACATAGTATTTTCCTCTTTTCTCTCATGTAATATATGGAGCGGTAAAAACAAAAATCCGAGCATGCAATCATATGCCCGGATTTATTTACTATTGTGCTTACGAATCACTGCAATAAAGGTAAATTAAAGCAGCCCCGACGCAGAAACAGCATTCATCCGGACATCATTTAAATTACAACAGCAACACATTTGATTCATCACTAGTTTGTTCATGCCCGTTTCCTCCTGTTCACCGTTCTTATTACGGAAAATATCATAGTACTATCAGTTTTATTTGTCTACTCTAATGATTCATCTTTTTTCTTTCAATTTGTATCAGGGTTTGTACATCATCTTCTTTCAACTGCTCTAATTGATCGGATATCTCGGATTCATCCGCAAATTGATTGAAGATATTTTGTTTATCATGTAATCGTTTTACCAGTACTTCATCTATCGTATCTGCCGATAATAGTCGGTATACAAATACGTGATTAACCTGACCCATACGATAGATGCGAGAGATGGCTTGCATTTCATCAGATGGTTTAAGCTGGGGTTCACAAAGAATGACAATCTCTGCCGTCTGAATGTTTAATCCAATTCCTCCAGCACGAATCTGTATTGGTAATACCTGTGCAACAGGTTCATCAAACTGACGTAGAATTTCCTGTCGTTTCTCTAGCGATAATTTTCCACTAATGACTGGCAAAGATTTTCCTAATAGTAAATCTGTCACGAAAGATAACGTTTCTATGAAATAAGAGAATATGACTACCTTTCTTCCTTCACTTAATGCCTGCAAGCATAATTCAACCATTCTCTCTGCTTTTGTGGAGTTAAGTGAATCCCAAGATACTCTACGCATTGCCATAAAGTTTCCAGATTCAACTGCTTTGCGATAAGAGAATATCTCCTCCTCATTCATCATGCACCATTCGTCATGAATCGTTAGCTCGGGAAGTTCCATAAGTACATCCGCACGCTTGCGGCGTAAATATACTGGTGCAATCTTCTTGCGGAACAAATCTGCTTTCGCTAGATATTTCATATCTTTTACTTCGCTTGCAATTGAAGGATTTAAACATTCAATTAAATAACACATTTCATCTACGTTATTTTCAATCGCTGTACCAGTCATATAGAGTGCATACTCGGCTTGTTCGATCATTCGAACTGTGTTACGTGTACGCTGTGCCTCTTTATTTTTAACAAAGTGTGCTTCATCCACAACAACCATATCGAGTGGGAAATCCTTATCAAGGATGATCTTATCCAATCCTTCATAATTGATGATTGCAATACCACCATCACTCTTCCAGATTTCAAAATTACTAAAACTGGTTCCATGCAACATATATGCTTGCATGTCTGTTAGTTTTTCAATCTCACGCTTCCAGTTAAGTAATATCCCAGCTGGACAGATAACAAGAAAATAACGATGACCTTTATGATGTAAATGATTCATCGCCGCAATTGCTTGAATGGTTTTTCCTAGACCCATCTCATCTCCAAGTAATACTCTTTTCTGATGCAAGATATACTTGGTTCCAAATTCTTGATAATGACGCAACTCCGTATGGAATGATTCTAACAATAATGGTGTTGCTTGTATTTGTTTCAACAGCGAAACATCAATATCTTCATCAATATCATCCTTGATTTCAATTTCCGCAAGTTTTTCAATTACCGTATAGTATTGAATCGCATGTTCTCTGTAGTCCTGCAATATCGTTTCAAAATCTACATTTTTTAGTGCAGTACAATTATCATAAAATTGCTTAATTGTTTCTGCGTAAGAAGACCGGTTAAAGTACTTTACATCTTCTACGGCTTTTAAAAAACTCTGTTTCTTTTTTCTACCACTAAAAATCCAACCAAAGAAATTTCGAATCAGACCACTATTATCATAGGCTTCTTGGATTCCGCGCTCTGTTTCTTGATAGATTGAATTTAAATTCGCAAAGTTTTCTTTTGTATGCAGATAGAAGTAAATTTCTTGAAGAATCTCTTTATCTCTGTCTGTTAGATGTTCTAAGTCTATACGATAGTGGATCTGACTTTTAACAGCTGCAATACTACGGTGTAGTGCCAACATAAGTTTATCTGCCGTTTCATCCCCAATACCATCTAACGCTTCTAGTTGTCTACGATTATATTTCAATAAATCATACATCGTTGTGATGTGGTTGTCTTCAAGTGCCTGCAGTGGAAGTCTAGCAAAAGATTTCGCTAGATCTGTAATTGGAATTTGTCGAATTTCATCCTCAACTTTATCCATGATGATTCCTTGGCAACGATCATGAATCATTTGAATATTTTTCTTTTCTTGCGTACGCAATGAAAAGAGTTGATCTTTTATCATCTTCAACTGTTCACGTTCATACCGAATCTCTTTATAGTTGATATTTCCTATATACATTTTTCCTCATATGAATTATAAATTGTTCTTATAAAAAAACAAATGACCATAATTATAGCCATTTGCTTATTTTCTATTTTGTCCACTTTGCGAATTCTTCATCTGTCGCAAGAACTGTATGCGTTTCAGTAATCTTATGATAGCTTCCTGCAGTGTAATCAACACCCTCTTTGGTCTTATCATAACTAAGTGCGATGCGTTTTTTCTCTACGACTGGATTGGCTTTTGGAATCGCAGATAAGAGTGCTTTTGTATATGGATGTACTGGATTTTCAAAGATTTCGTCCGTTGTACCTGTCTCTACAATATGGCCTAGGTGCATAACTCCAATATGATCCGAGATATACTTTACCATCGAAAGGTCATGTGCGATAAAAAGATACGTAATTCCAAGTTCTTGTTGTAAGTCACGCATTAGGTTAACAACCTGCAAGCATCGCCATGCTCATTGCTACAATTAGACCAGTTACTGCTATCTTCTTTCCTTTCATTATTTATGTAAATATTTTCTAATTATTTTATGTAAATTATTTCATTTATAAAGATTCAAATTAAAAATTATCTTTGTATTTCTTTATCTAACGCAAGATATTTCCTTCGAATCATGATATTGTATATGAGGATACCAAATTTTCCCCATTTTATAGAAAGTGGGTTTTTTTATGGATAATTTTACAGTTTTTGATTATGAAGACATTCAACTAATACCAAATAAGTGTATTGTTAACAGTCGTGCTGAATGTGACACAACAACAAAATTTGGGAAACATCGTTTTAAATTACCAGTTGTTCCAGCAAATATGCAGACGGTTATCGATGAATCTCTAGCAATCAAACTTGCTGAAAATGGATATTTCTATATTATGCATCGTTTCACTCCTGAAAGTCGTCTTTCATTTGTGGAAATGATGCACAAAAAAGGACTGATTTCTTCTATTAGTGTTGGCGTAAAAGAAAATGAATATACCTTTATTCTTGATCTCGCTAGCCATCAGTTAATTCCAGACTATATTACGATTGATATTGCTCACGGTCACTCCAACGCCGTCATCAATATGATCAAACATATCAAAAAACACCTACCTGATACATTTGTCATTGCAGGTAACGTAGGCACACCTGAAGGTGTTCGTGAACTTGAAAATGCAGGCGCAGACGCAACGAAAGTCGGTATTGGTCCTGGAAAAGTATGTATCACAAAACTTAAGACAGGCTTTGGCACAGGTGGTTGGCAGTTAGCTGCTTTACGTTGGTGTGCGAAAGCTGCACGTAAACCAATTATTGCCGATGGCGGTATCCGTTCAAATGGCGATATTGCAAAGTCGATTCGCTTTGGCGCAAGTATGGTTATGATCGGTTCCCTATTTGCTGGACATACCGAATCACCAGGTAATACTGTTATGCAAAATGGTATTGAAATGAAAGAATACTTTGGTAGTGCCTCTGAATATCAAAAAGGCACCCGTAAAAATGTGGAAGGCAAAAAGATGCTTGTGCCATGTAAAGGTTCTATCATGGATACACTAATCGAAATGCAACAAGACCTTCAATCATCCATCTCTTATGCAGGCGGAAAAGATTTAAACGCAATTCGTTATGTTGATTATGTCATTGTAAAGAATTCTATTTTCAATGGTGATACGCATTAGGCATTCTATTTGGTGAATTTGACGCAAAGGATATAATAATAATGAAAGAAGGTAACGAAATGACAAAGATTGATATTATCTCCGGCTTTCTAGGAGCTGGAAAAACAACATTGATACAAAAGTTAATCAAAGAAGTATATGCAGGTAAAAAAGTAGTTCTTGTTGAAAACGAATTTGGCGAAATTGGAATTGACGGTGGTTTCTTAAAAGATGCCGGTATCGTTGTCAATGAAATCAACAGTGGATGTATCTGCTGTACATTACAAGGTGACTTCCGCAATGCTTTACAAGAAGTAGTCAAGAAGTATGACCCTGACCATATCATTATTGAGCCTTCAGGTGTTGGTAAATTATCCGATATCTTAGCAGTCGTAAAAGATGTAGAAGGTTTACATCTAAATAGTTACAGTACTGTTGTAGACGCAAAGCGTTGTGAAATCTACCATAAAAACTTTAAGGAATTCTTTGATGATCAAATTTCAACAGCTGCTTGTGTCATCTTATCCAGAACTCAACTTGTTGATGAAGAAACATTACAGAAGGATATCACCATTATCCGCGAATTAAATAATGACGCAAGAATCATCACTACTCCATGGGATGACCTATCAGGTCAAGCAATCATCGAAGCGATGGAAGGTTCTACAGATGGCTTCCCAGAACTTGAAGAGGAAGAAGAATGCTGCTGTTGTGGATGTGGTTGTCATGATGAAGACGATGATGAAGATTGTTGTTGTGGTCATGAGCACCATGAACATGAACATCATCACCACCATGAGGAAGAAGAGTGCTGCTGTTGCTGTGGCACTCATGAACAAGAGGAACATGAACATCATGAACATGAGCACCATCATCACGACCATCACCATGACGAAGATGAAGGCTGCTGTTGTGGATCTCATGACCACGATCACGAACACCATCACCATCACCACCATCATCATGGGCATGATGCAGATGAAGTATTCACATCTATCGGTATCGAAACAGTTAATAAGTACTCTGTAGAAGATATCGCATTAGCACTTTCCGAACTAGATGAACATATCATCCGTGCAAAGGGTATTGTTCCTAGTCATGATGGAAGTTGGTTATTCTTTGACTATGTTCCAGGAGATGCAGATATCCGTATTGGTTCCCCTGCTTATACTGGTTTAATCACAGTCATTGGTGATAAGGTAGATGTTGCTCGCATCAAAGAAATCTTTGCGGTGAAGTAAGATGGCAACTCCTGTATATCTCTTTACGGGATTTCTTGATTCCGGTAAAACTTCTTTAATCTTAGACACACTAAACGACCCTTCCTTTATGGAAGAAAATAGCCGTACGTTAATCATTTGTTTTGAACAAGGTGAAGTTCGATACAACGATAAATACCTCGCAGAGCGCAAAGCATTCGTTGAATATATGGACTCTCCAGAGGATTTAAACGTAGAAAAGATTCGCGAGTTAGATACCATCTATCATCCAAACCAAGTATTTATTGAATACAACGGAACCCTCGCAATCACACCGTTTATCTTGTCACAGATGCCAAACTTCTGGCCTTTGGTACAGATTCTTACAACAGTAGATGCGACAACTTTCCAAATGTATATTAACGCAATGCGTTCTGTCATTTACGAGCAGTTAAAGTACAGTGATACAATTATCTGTAATCGTTGTACACCAGATACCTCCGCATCAATGCTGCGTGGCAATATTAAAGCTATTAATAAAAAAGCTCAGATTTTCTACGAAGGCGAACACGGTGCCCAGGTCACTCTTAAAGAAGGTGTACTACCATTCAATATCAATGTCCCTATCATCGATATCAAAGATGATGATTATGGCATTTGGTATATGGACGCAATTGAAAACCCAGATAAATATGATGGAAAAGAAATTATCCTACGCGGGAAGTTCACCGAGACATTACCAGGCTATCATCAGACCTTTATCATGGGCAGACAAGCAATGGTATGCTGTGCAAATGACACAAGTCTTTGTGGATTAACGGTTACAGGCGTTAAAGTAGAAGAACTTGTAAAGGATAACTGGTATGAAGTACAAGGTAATCTTAAGACCATCCCATTGGATAATGGCGGTAAGACACTCGTCCTATACGCAAACCGCATTCAAAACTACCAAAAACCACAAGATGAGTTCGTATATTTCAGCTAATCACTAGGGTAATTCTTAAGAATTACCCTTTTTTATTCTGAACTTTTTTAATTTTCACCTATGTTAGTTAACGCACTTTACTCATTTGTGCTACCATTATTCAGGGAAGTGATAAAATGATGAAATTTTTAAAAGAAAAACTAAATATTCGTAGAGCCGTTTGGTTCTTACTCATTTCGGCAATGTTCTTACTGTTTTATGCGCCACATCTTTCCTTTGATGTACACATGAAAAAAGGTATCCAAGGTACTGTAGTGGTTTCAAACTTCAATACAGACCGTGGAGAAGAAATCTTTGCAAACTATAACTATAACTCTCATAAGACATGGCTAGATGCACAACCATCTTGGGAAGTAATTCACCTCAGTAACATTCCAATCGTTACAAACTCTTTACGTTTAGGCTTTAATAACGTAAAGACAGACATCTCTATTACGAAGATTGACGTTTCATTTGGACCATTCAAACTTGCAGAGTATACACCAGAGAATATCTCTAACAAGATCATCGCCTCTCAAGGTATGGTCATCAACACAAATGACAGCACCATTAACTTAACCGTAAACGGTGTTGAAGGCTGGCTCCAGCTTGAAACCCAAGAGTACCTACCAAAAACAGCTTGGGTTGCAGTATATCTTTCTATCTTAGTACTAAGCTGGATTATCGCATATCTTATTGACAAGAAGCTTTTATGGTCAAAGCACATTCCAGAAAATGAAATGATGTTAATTGCGGCTCCGATTTGGTGCTTCTTTATGTCAGAAATCTGTACTGGTAACTACTACTACATCAACTTGATGAATCGTTTCTATAACGTTGCTATCTATATTATTCTATATAAAGTAATCTACTTAATATTCCGTCGATTACCAATCTCAGTTCTAATTAGTAACTTATTTGTTGTAATCTTCGGCATCGTAAACATGTACGTAACACAGTTCCGTAACCGTCCAATCGCACCATGGGATTTAACCGCAATTGGTACAGCTGCAGATGTCATCTCAAACTATCAAGTTCAGATTCGTTACTTCATGGTTATCGCTATTATTATCGCCATCTTAATTTATCTTTTGATGCGCTCTGTTCCTCGCGATACCACTAAGATTAATGTTTACTACGCAACATACCCTATTTTGATTATTGTTGTAGCACTCTTCTTAAATAGCGTTGGTCAATACTATCTATGGGATATGAACCTATTATCCATCTTCCAAACAGATGGTACAGCACTAAGCTTTACAGGTCTCGTAAATCAATACATCTCTGATCAACCAAAGAAACCTGAAGGATATTCTGTAGAGGAACTCAAAGAACTGGGTAAACAGCTTGCTGAAAGAGCTGCAGCCAACGTTGATCCTAATGGTACTAAACCAACGAATATCATCATGGTAATGAACGAATCCTTTGCGGATATGAATATTGGTGGTACAAACTATGCTGATAACATCATCCCTTACTACCTGTCTCTAGAAAATACGATTCGAGGAAACCTCTACGTCGATGTACGTGGTGGTGGTACATGTAATAGTGAATATGAATCCTTAACAGGTAATACAACTGCATTCTTTGCGGGTGGTGTATATCCATTCAACATGTATATGCATAGAAACGTACCTTCTATGATTTCCTACTTTAACCAAAGCGGTTTTACTACAACAGGTATTCACCTTGGTAAATCCACAAACTGGAACCGTGCTTCTGCATGGAAAAAACTGCAGTACCAAGATAAAGTATTTGCAGAAACCTTTGATGGTCTGGAAACAATTCATGGATATCCAAGTGATGCACAGAATTTCAAAGTCCTAGAAGAAACATATGAAAAGGAAAAGGACAAGAAAAACTTTATCTTCAATATCACCTACCAAAACCATGGTGGTTATGATGATAAGGATGACTTAAAGAAGACCGTCAATTTCAGTTCTATTGGTGGTGGATATGGTCATGCGGAAAACTACTTCTCATTAATGAAGATTTCTGATCAAGACTACAAGAACTTGATTGAATACTTCTCAAAGGTAAAAGAACCTACCATGATTGTGATGTTTGGTGACCACCAACCATCCTTAGGTGCAGAATGTGATAACCTTTTATTCCCACATGCAGGTACGCCTGAAAACGACATGACACAATATATTACCCCATTCTCCATTTGGGCAAACTATGATATTCCAGATGAGACAATTGATAAGTTAAGTATTAACTACCTATCTTCACTCATTATGAAGACCGCAAACTACCAAATGACTCCATACCAGGAATTTTTATATGAACTAAAAGATAAGTATCCTGTAATTGGTCTATATGGTTGTTATGACGCAGCTGGTAAATACTACCAATCTGTATATGATATTGATGATGCGGATATCAATACATACCGTTGCTTACAATACAATAACGTATTTGATTCTGACCGCATTTCATCCCTATTCTATCCAGAAGGAAAAGAGAGTAACTAAAAAGAACACTTCATGTGTTCTTTTTCTTATAGAAACATACGAATAAAACTATTTTCTTCCGTATAAGGTTTCCAACCTTTACCTGGTTCAGCACACTTCATAAAATTCGTCCAAGCAGAAACCATTTCATCGCTAATCTTATAATCGCGCACTTCCATCTCTCTCCAACAGCGACTCAACGTTCCAAACATATACCATAACTCAGCAGAGTGGAATGCACCAGCGTCATCTGATGGCAATTTACGATTAAATAAATATAAGTATGTCGGTTTCCCGTGATATTCATTTCTTAAATTCGCAAAATCAATCATACTCTGATAGTACTTAGACTTACGCATCGGCTCATCTACACCTAAACCAAAGTCATTGCCATTAGCACCTATAATATATGGGATATTCTGTACATCACCACGTTTTGCTAGTTCATCCAAAGTATCTTCAAGCACAAAGCCATCAACCACTGGTCCAAACAACAAGCGATTATCATGCTTGGAAAGCTTTGGTAAGATATCCACTAACTTCTGAGCAGGAATTTGACGTAATGCTTGAATATTCTTCGCACCCACAAGCTTCATAATTTCTTCACCAGTTTCATACGCTTCTTCAACAGTCTTATGTTTAAAGATAGGATTATCTACCCCAGCACCACTTTGAATAATTGCCTTGGCAATCATACCACGTGTTGTAGGACTGGAAATTAATGTCTGAACACTAATTGCACCTGCGCTTTGTCCAAATAGTGTAATGTTATCAGGATTTCCTCCGAAGGCCTCGATATTCTTACGAATCCAACGAATCGCAAATACCTGGTCTAAGATTCCATAGTTAGAAACGCAATGTGCAGGATCTTCCTCTTTTAGTTGTGGATGCGCAAAGAATCCAAATACACCAACACGATAATTGATTGTCACCAGTATGACATCATTCTGTACAAAAGCTTCTCCATCAAACGGAACTTCATTTCCATATCCATGGTCAAAAGCACCACCATGGAGCCAGATTGCGACTGGATATCCATGTTCCGATTTACGATTTGGTGCCCAGATATTTAAATACAGACAATCTTCACTCATTTCTGGATAAGGATACTGCTCATAGTTATAAAACTCTTTCCGATAAAATGGATTCGCTGCCTTAGGTTGTGGGCAAATCTTACTATATTCCAAAGCATCTCTAACGCCTAACCAACGATCAGGTGCCTGTGGGGAACTAAAACGTAAATTCCCAATAGGAGGTTTCGCATAAGGTACACCCTTAAAAATTAATTTAGATTCTGTCTCTTCACCACGCAATATACCCTGTTCCACTTTTATTTCAACTGTTTTCATAAAAACCTCCAGTTCGAATTCTAATCGTATTTTTCAACATTATATCATTTCTAATTTTCAAACTAATGAAGAATACATGAAAAAGAGATCCGCTGGCACAGATCTCGATTTCTTTTTTATTTTTTTGGGAGGGAAAGAAATTTATAATTTCTCTGTCAATTAAGACACTTATAATATACCCAAACCATGTGTTAGATATATGGTGAAATAGTGAAAGTATTGTGAAAGTGTATTTTTCATATAATTTTTCTATATTTTTTATTAGAAATGCTTATTTAAGCATACATTTTTAATATTAATATTGTTTTTATCAATATTATAGTTTCATTATCTTTGTAATAAGTTTTCAAAAACATATCTAGCTTAAGTATTTTTAAATCATAGAAAATAGTTAAATATAACAAATAAATCAAAAAAAGTATAATATTAAATATGGTGGTCTTAATATGCATTCCAAAATGTATCATTCATGATTCCCTACGTCCTCGTAGCTCAGTTGGATAGAGCGACTGCCTCCTAAGCAGTAGGTCGTGCGTTCAAATCGCATCGAGGACGCCATAGTATATGAACTCTAAGCCTTTATTCATCAGGCTTAGAGTTTATTCTTTTCAAGTTTCCAAACATGATTTATTAGATAATGTCATTATAAAATGACAGAAAGCACACACCAAAACAACGGGAGGTTTTCTCTCGCTCATTCTGATGAAACTATATATCGGCTTTCAAATTCAAATCCGTGTCGTCTGCTCCTTAACTAACCACGCAAGCAGGCAATGCGGTAACGGTTGGTACGGCAATTATCAGTTACCGCAGGCACTTCCTAAAATCGAGTTTCATTCGTATTCAGTTGTCACTCTCATTTGTTCAAATAGCTATGGTATAATTTTATGTAGATACCAATAGATATTGAAATTCACGAGGAAATAATTGCTATGGACGATAAAAAAGAACTTCAAGTTAAACTTGTGCCAAATAATGAAATGGCTATTGCGAATGAATATGACTTTGATAAAATCATTTTCGACTTAGATAGTCAAGTTGATTTGTTATCCAGCCAAGCGGATAAATATGATTATTTAGTATCTGTTGGTAGCGGAATACTTTGCGGCTTGCTTGATATTCTTTGGGTTGGAGAGTTCAATTTAGAGCGAGGACGAACTATAGCGAACGATAAAGTTGACGAATTCGTTAAAAAGACCGCCAAGATGTTTGGTTGTAAAGATAATGATTTGCAGTCTTCAGTTAAATTCCTTGAAAAAAAATTTCCTATACCGAGTGACGGCAATACACCTGATTTTGGTGGCGGATTGCAACATCATCTGCGTGATTTTGCTCATCATCCAACAATAGTGGGATTGATGTTTTCGCTACTCACTCAATTTACTTCAAAATCATATGGCACAGATGTAAACGGTTGTTTTATGGTTGTGAATGTTCCTGAAAAGAGCAAGGCTTTTATCGGTAAAGATGTTCCTACAAAAATATTATTCGGCACTTTGGTTTGGTTTTTCCATCTTGTTAGTGATATGGCTGGATCAAGCAGTTCTGTTGGAAAAAGCGGAGGCACAGGAATACCCGGTCCGATACTGGCTTTAGCAAAAGAATTATCGGTACTTCCAGTCTTTAAAAATCTAAAGGTTGATGATAATTCTCTATCTATGTTTTTATCAAAACTCTTCAACGGAACTTTACTTGCAAAGCACGATAAATCTGGGGAAATTATCAAAGACACTGTATTAAAGTTCGATTTGCGTGGAGAACTTGGTGTTGGAATTGAACTTGGACGACAAGCTATTCCTGTTATTGCAAATGAATGTATCGTAAGGACTTTTTATTTTCTTCGCCGTCTTGCAATGGAAATGCATGCAAATAATGTTCATTCAATCTCTGATATGAAGAATATTGACTGGGCAAAAGTAAAGCCATCGAACAATCCGACGATTGCGAGAATGCTTACAATTTCAACTGGAGTTTTTACCACTCTCGATATAGGTGAAGCTGTAATTTCTCAAAAATATTGGGTTTCTGTTAACTATATAGGTGTTGGACGGTTTGCTATTG
This sequence comes from uncultured Solobacterium sp., assembly GCF_963550625.1. Classification (GTDB taxonomy): domain Bacteria; phylum Bacillota_I; class Bacilli_A; order Erysipelotrichales; family Erysipelotrichaceae; genus Bulleidia. The sequence continues at coordinate 88,712 of NZ_CAUVCV010000006.1, read as the reverse complement.
CCATAGGCGAAGATGTTAATTGGTGCTTAAAGGCAAGAAAAGTCAAAAAAGTAAAGCAAATGTATGAGGATATAAAACGGTTTTCATTTTCACAATCAGATGAAAAAATTTATGAAAGAATAGGTAATGATATGGATATAGATAAACTTGGCTTAACAGTTGAGCAAACAGAGATTTTATATAATCTTGAATACTATAAAACACTGAACGATATAAAAAACACTAAGCTACCAATTAACAACGACGGTGTAAAACAATTAAAGCAGGAATGGCTTGATGAGTGGAAAAAGTATATAGCAAGAGGTTTTGCGAGCTTTTTGCAAATTGAGGGTGTGGAACTCCATTGGTATAGCGATGAAAAAGAACTAATACAAAAAGTGGAAGAAAACGAGCCGAATAATACTTGGTTTCGTTTAGTGCTACTTGAGGCTATGCTTTTTGAGCCATACTATCCGTTAAGTCTTGAAAAAGATAAAAAAGGTAATGATATACCGAGTCGAAAATATAAGGAACTTCAAAATATCATTAGTGGTTATAAAAAAGGTGTTGGCGATAGCTATCTTGATTTGATTTTCAGCGGTGATTATTATACAAAAGGCTATATAAACAGACTTAGAAAATGTTATGATAAAGTACTGCGTGAGTTAAATGAAGTTCTAAAAACCGTCTTAACATCGATAACCGTTACTGCAGGCATTGCGATTGTTGCTACTGCAACAGCAGGAGTATTTGCACCTGCAATCGCCGTCGCTTTGGTCGGATCAAATTTTGCAGGACTCAGCGGTGCAGCCCTAACCAGCGCTTGTTTGGCTTATCTTGGCGGCGGAGCGATTGCGATAGGTGGATTAGGAATGGTAGGAGGTACAGCAGCTATTGTTGGCGGCGGTGCTATTCTTGGACTTGGCGTCGGTGCAGGTGTAGGTGGTGCTGTTGGTGCAGCAGGTTTGATGGGTAAGAAAAACACCATTATGCAGTCCGCAAAGTTACTCGTATCAATTAGGGAAATATTCCTTAATGATGAACACGATGTTGAATACTCAAACAGCATTTACGAAAAGTATGTTCAGAATATCACAGATATTGAAAAAGGTTTGGTTGAGTTAAGACTAAAGGCAGATGTAGCAAGCGGAAGAGAGAAAAAAGAATTAAAGGACAAAATCAAAAAGACAGAAGAGTCTGTCGAAGCTATGAAAATCGCACGAAAGAGCTTGCTAAAATTCAAAACTTCTTTTGAAGAAGGATTAAAAGTATCCTCAACTAATTAACAATTACAAATAATGGCGGCAAGGATTTTCCCTGCCGCCATTGCTATTAAAATATGTCTGCTTCGATTGTTCTGATAAATCACACAAATATTTATATAGAAGTTGTTTAGAGGAAAGGTAATCCGTATTAAAAGCCTTATAAGCTTTTCTGTCCTTTTACTTTATGGCAAGATTTCTAACCAATATCCATCTGGGTCTTCGATAAAGTAAATACCCATTTCCTCATTTTCAAAACAAATACAACCCATTTCCTCATGCTTCTTATGAGCTGCATCAAAATCATCTACCCTAAATGCAAGGTGAAATTCACACTCACCCAAATCATATGGCTGTGGATGATCCTTGAGCCAAGTGAGTTCCAATTCAAACTCACCAACCTCACTCTTCAAGTAAACAATAATAAAATCATCACTTGTCTTTCTTCTCACCTCGTGTAAGTCGAGGGCTTCATTGTAGAAACGAATGGATCTTTCTAAATCTGAAACATTTAAATTCTCATGAATCATTTTAAACTTCATATCTCTTCTCCTCTCGCTACCTCTGTGTTTCTAATGCGTGACTGATACTCTGGGTATTCCATGATAAAACGTTGAATCACGCTAGGATCTCCCCAGTAGTGAATTGGATAGATGGCATCACAGTCCACATTTTCTAAAAAATATAATAACCCGTCAGCGTAGTGCATTTCCAGTCTTGGGTCAAGTGGAACAAAAGCAACATCAAAATGTCTACCCTTAATTTTTCCAATCTCCGTGTGATATATAGTGCGAAGTTCTAGGTTTTCCTCTTCCGGTTCACCTTCCCAATACCAATCGTTTAAATCGCCACCATGGTAAATCATTCCTTCATCAGTAATAACAATGAAAGCGACACCACTATCGTTTGAAAATAGAGTCTCAACTTGAATTCCACCATCAAACTGATAGCATTCATCAGGTTTAACAAAGCGATGCTTAATCTTCGATAATCTATTTTCATCACTGATGTCGTTTGCTAATATGGCTTGATAACGCATCTCCATCTGATTGAGAAGGTCAAATATCAACGGATTATAGTGATCATTGTGAGAGTGACTACAAAAGACCATTACGTCCTTCTCCTTATCGAGAGGTGGTAGCTCTCCCTTGTAATAATCAAAGATACAATAGTAATCTTTGAGTTCAACCAATATACCACTATGAACTAGATATGTTATTTTCATGGTATCACCCCCTTGGAATTAACCCACTAACTTTCCTATATTACCTAAAATCAATAAATTAATTTGTATATTAAATTTTTTATCCTACTTTCTGAACTTAATAACCATAATTTTTAAATATTTAACCACATATACGTAATATCACCATTCTTGCATGTTTAGCAGCAGTATACTAGTTTGATAACCTTCGTTTCCCTTCTCCTTCATTTATATATTTTTTCGATTTACGATTCCTCAAAGATAAATGCTTGAGCAAACTCTTTATAACCGATTGATTTTGCTACTTGAATCGATGCAATGTTATCTAAAGCACATTCCCATTGAGGAACAATACCTGATTGAATATGGTGATGTGTTGCTAATGCTGCACATAATTTTGCATAGCCTTTTCTTCTATACTCCGGTAAAGTTACTATTCCTGTATGCTGAATATCCCCCTCCATATATGGCATATCTGGTGCATCACATAACGCTACAAGTTCATCATCAATGATATATCCAAAGAAAAAGCCTTTATCAACTTTTCCTTCAAAATAGGCTTTAAGCCAACCTATTTCAGTAACTGATGGATATGCTTTTTTGAAAAAAGTCTCAAACAGTGGATAATCATCTCTTTTTAGTATTCTTGCATCTTTATAATCAAAAACACGTTCTTTTACAAACTCCATTAATTGGTATGCTTTTAAAGGATAAGTCTGGTTGATTGTAGTAATCAATTCCTTAGCATCTGTTAGTTTCGTAAGTTCATCAAAATAAGACTGGTATTTAGGTGAATAAGCTATGATACAAGCATCTCCTTTACACAAGATATATATCGAGTATTTACATCCAAATCCTTTTAATATAAGACTTCTTTCATCGGCACAAACAAACTGTATACCATGTTCAAAATTACTTATATCTACTCCACAAAAGTAAGAATAATAATCATATGTTATTTTTTTAATTTCTCTAGCATCTATTTTCATATAATCCCTATCTATTAATATGAGTTTTAAAAATAACTATCTAATATAGCATCTTTATAAAATATTATACATTGCAAAATATGCTCTAAAGAGAAAACAGTAACCAATATTAAATAGCAACAATACTATTTCTATTTTTTATTACAACCTTTTAAGTTCAAAACATCTATTTGTGAAAAATAATAGAATAAATATTGTTTTCATGATATTTAATTTCAAAAAAACTGGTCGGTTCAATTTTTCCATTCAAAATAATATCATTATTAAAGGTGATTCTTCTACTTTTCTCCAAAGCATTGGTTATTATAATTTGACAGCAATTCAATAAATATGCACAGATAGCCGTAGCATGAGAAACAACCAATACCTGCTCACCTTCATTTATGCTTTTCAAAATTTTATTAATAACAATTTTCATCCGTTCTTTTGCTTGGTTTAAAGATTCTCCATTCTTATTAGCATAATCATAATCTAAATATTGTTTTAGCCAAAAATCCTCATAAGCTTCCCCAATAATTCGCTCATGCAAATCATATAAAATCTCAATTTTATTACTTATTTGCTTTGCAGTTTCTACTGCTCTAGTATATGGAGATGTATAGCAATAATCTATATTTAAAAACAATGCACGCTTAGATTCTGCAAGTTTCAAACCTTCAGTCGAAAGAGGGATTAATGATGTTTCTAGATTAATCTTTTCAGGAATTGAGTGTCTCATTAAATATATTGTTTTCATTTTATCCTACACTTTTATTTTTAATAATCATGATTTGTCTGTACTTAGCTTACTAATACTTCAGAAGCATTCACATACATCATTTGCTCGAGATTCAGATTGTTAATGATACTTGTTTAAATAATCAATAAAAATAGTTAGGAATACAAGCACTGATTTGTTATCATCATCTTCACAAACCACACCATATCTCTTGTTTTTATATGTAGTATTTGTTATAGAACCAATCGTTTTCCCGGAGGCTGTATCGATCACCCTATATTTCCCCAAATTGAAATCGCCCATTGCTACCCAAGAATTAAAATTTGTCTAATAAACCCTTCTATTCCCTTCTGTTGCAATGATGATATCCCCAAAAGAATGACCTAGATTAAATGAATATTTTACATATTCTTTCTTACTGAAGAGTGTTTTATCTTCAATTACCTTTTTCTGAATACTACCAATCTTTCCCTTTGATACTTCGTAAAAAGCCAAAGTATACCCATCTTTATTTGTAGTTAATAAAGTACTATATAGCTCTTCGTTCTTTTTCGTATAAACTCTATATATGCCATCACCTATTTCTTTATCACAATCTACAAATAAACAATATTTATTTTCTTTTGCAATCTTACCCAGTTCTGATTTAGTAGTATTTTTTTCAATTATGCTAAAAGCACCTCCAAGAACGGTTAGTCCCGTACTAACAGTTGTCCCTACAATCACTTCTTTCATAGCACCCTTAAAAGCATCTTTAATTATCCCCATAATGTCCCCTTTAACTAACTATGTATATTCTAAATCTTATTAAAAATACCCCATTTTTTCAATGCACGATTATAAAATCATCATAATGATATGCACTGATACTACACTTATTATTTTGATTCTGTCTTTAAAACCAATAATAAATTCATTTCACATCAAATCACATAGTATTTTATTAGCACTCTCTAAATGAATGTGCTAAAATCTTTTTATCCGAAAGGAGTTTTATATATGAATGATAACAAGAAGAGAAAACCTCTTGTGTACTACTATGCATTTGTCGCAATTGTATTAGTATTACTCAACTTGGTTTTACGACCTGTACTTCAGCAGGCACAAATTGAAGAAGTTCCTTATAGTACATTTATTCAACAAACCACCGATGACAAAATTGATGAGGTGACAATTGAGTCTTCTCAGATTGTATATAAGCTCAAAGATGGTGATACAGTATACTCTACTGTAAAAGTAAATGACCCTGATTTAGTTGATCGTCTCGAAACTCATGATGTGAAATTTTCTGGTACACGTGTACAACAGGGTTCGCTATTTATGAACATCTTCTTTGGTTGGATTCTTCCAATCATCATTGCGGTAATGTTAATGCGTTATGTTAACCGTACAATGCAAGGCGGAAAGGATTCGCCACTTGGAGGTGGCGGTCTAGGTGGTATGTTCAACCTAGGTAAGTCAAATGCTCGTGTATACGATAAAGATAAAACAACGATTCGTTTCCATGATGTTGCTGGTGAAGATGAAGCAAAAGAAAATCTTCAGGAGATTGTAAACTACCTACATGATCCAAATCAGTTTAAATCCATTGGTGCGACAATGCCAAAAGGCATTCTCTTAGTTGGTCCTCCAGGAACAGGTAAGACCATGCTTGCAAAGGCAGTTGCTGGTGAATCAAACGTACCATTCTTCTCTATCTCGGGTTCAGAGTTTGTAGAGATGTTCGTAGGTATGGGTGCCTCCAAAGTTCGTAGCTTATTCAAAGATGCAAAAGAAAAAGCACCATGTATTGTATTCATCGATGAAATCGATGCGATTGGTGGCAAACGTAATGCAGGTAACTTTGGTGGTAATGATGAACGCGAACAAACATTAAACCAGTTACTCACAGAAATGGATGGATTTGAAGGTAATAACGGTATTGTCGTACTAGCAGCTACAAACCGTCCTGAAAATCTAGACCCTGCTCTACTACGTCCAGGAAGATTTGACCGCCGTGTTCCAGTTGAGTTACCTGACCTTCAAGGTCGTGAAGATATCTTAAAAGTACACGCAAAGAAAGTTAAAACCGAGCCAGGTATTGATTATAACGTAGTTGCACGCATGGCTTCTGGTGCTTCTGGTGCAGAACTTGCGAATATTATCAATGAGGCAGCTCTACGCGCTGTACGCGAAAAGAGAAATGCAGTAAGTCAGAAAGACTTAGAAGAAAGTATTGAAGTTGTTATTGCAGGATATCAAAAGAAGAATGCAATTCTAACGGATAAAGAAAAACTAGTTGTTGCATATCACGAAGTAGGACATGCATTAGTTGCGGCATTACAAACACATAGTGCACCAGTACAGAAGATTACAATCATCCCACGTACAAGTGGTGCTCTAGGTTATACAATGCAAGTAGAAGAAGGTAATCATCCTCTTTACACAAAGTCTGAATTAGAAAACCGTATTGCGACACTTACAGGTGGTCGTGCAGCAGAAGAAGTTGAATTTGGACAAGTTACTACAGGTGCATCCAATGATATCGAACAAGCAACAAAGATTGCTCGTGCTATGATTACACGTTATGGTATGAGTGATGAATTCGATATGGTCGCAATGGAAACTGTAAATAACAAATACCTTGGTGGCGATGCTTCACTAGCATGTTCAGATGGTACAGCTTCAACAATTGACCAAAAGGTTGTAGCACTCGTGAAACAACAACACGAAAAAGCAAAACAACTATTAACGGAACACAAAGCAGATCTTGATCGAATTGCACAGTTCTTATATCAAAAAGAAACAATTACTGGCGAAGAATTCATGGCGATTCTTGAAAAGAAAGAAGACTTTGAATTACCAGTAGTACAATAGCCTTCACATTCGTGAAGGTTTTTCTTTTTGCCAAAAGAAAAAACCGGTATTCACCGGTTAAAAGTTTCTCGCTTCAATGTCCATCACCATGTTTACTCTACGTTCATGGCGGCCACCTTCAAATTCAGTATTCATGAATTCATCTACAAGCATCTTCGCTGTTTCGATTCCAATGACTCTTGAACCAAACGCAATGATATTTGCGTTATTATGTAATCTTGAATATCTAGCACTATATGGTTCAGAGCAGATACATGCACGAATACCTTTAACTTTATTACATGCAATACCGATTCCAACACCAGTTCCACAGATGGCGATACCACGTTCTACCTCACCATTTACAACAGCCATTGATACCTTTTCACCCCAGATAGGATAATCTGTGCTTTCAGATAAATCTGTACCATAGTTAATAACCTCATGACCTTGTGATTCAAGATATGCAACAAGTTCCTTCTTCATCTCTACGGATGCGTGATCATTTGCAATACCGATTCTCATGCGGCTACCTCTTTTTTCAAATCTGAATGATTCTGTCTATTCCATAACAAGAATGCTCCTGCTAAGAATACAAAGATAGAAATAAACTGTGATGTAGAGAAAATCCAAATCTGTCCACGGATTAAATCACCACGTAAGAACTCAACTAAGAATCTACCTAATCCATAAAGAACTAAGTACCATGCTGCTGTATCTTCAGGATGCTTGCCCTTCAATAAGTTTCTCAATAAGAATGCGAAGATTAAGAAGTTGCCAGCAGAAGAAATTAACTCTGTAGGAACAACCTTGATACCAGCACCAGGTCCAAGAGACTCTGCTGGGAATTCTACACCATACCAAGCTGTTGTTTGAATACCATAACAGCATCCTGCAAAGAAACAACCGATACGTCCAAAGCCTTGTCCAAGTGAAACTGCAGGCATTAATACATTTGCATACTTCATGAAGTCCCACTTCTTCCACTTACAGTAGATCCACGCCGCAATAATACCAGCGATGATACCACCATAAACTACAAATCCTTCATTACTCAAAATTACGACAGGATTCTTAACAAATGTATCCCATACCGTCGCAATATAGAGTAACTTCGCTCCAATAAATCCAAAGATGATGATAAAGAAAATCATTCCATCAATCTTTTCATATTCTAGTCCTTGCTTTTTTGCTAGACGTTCTGATAACCAGAATGCGAACAAAATACCAACTGCAATCATGAATCCATATCCATGTACAGTTACAGGACCAATTTTAAACCAATCATTAAACATTAAAAACTTCCTCCATGTATCTATTTTAAGTGATTGTATTGAAAATGAGAAGTCAGGCTATTCCGACTTCCCTTCTTCACTATTCTCTTTTTCAGTTTCTACTATTCTTTCTTCTTCAACTTCTGCATCAATAATCTTTCCATTTACTTCAAAGCTCTTTAAGAACTTATGGAATTTATCTGCGATAAATAAGACTACGAAGATATCAGAAACTCCACAGTAAACTAAACTTACTCCAATTACAACAAACAAGATTTTTTGTAGTTCTGCTCCAGTCAAAACAAACATAACAACAAAACCAAGTACGATAGAAACAGCTGCTAATACAATGTACGTTGCGTATTGGGATGAACCTATTCGTTTCGCAACGACTGCATTCTGTAACTTATCAAAACCATCCGCAACGATAACAAGTCCAAGTAGGATTGGAATGATATCTAGCAAGATTTGTTGTTTAAAGATAATAATAAGACCAGCAAATATTGCCATGATTCCGATTGAGAATTCATTACGACGCAAACTCTCTTTTACATTGATAACAAAGTATGTTGTAAGAGAAACAATACCATATACAACTAATGCAATACCTAATACATAAGCAATCAGATCTCTACTACTTTCTGGATAAACGATTAGTAATAAACCTGCAAGAATATATCCAATTCCAACTAATATAGATCTCCATTTAATTTGTTTTAACATAGTAACCCCTTTTCCATAGAACTATAGTATCACCAAAATCACAAAAGAAATAATAGGAAACACATCTTACTAAAAAATTCTTTATATTTTTCAGTATTTGAACTTATATTTTCTTTGTCAGAATCAATCCATCGTCCTTAACAAAAATAGGATTATTTTCTACCAAAGGATTTTCATTTGTGACGATTGTATACTCACAAATATCATCACCGTTTGAACATGTTTTTGATCGTATTAGATATAGTTGTAATGCCTGTATCATCTGATGATCCATATTACAAAAATGTGGCAAGATCTCCATCATTTCATGTTCCTCACAATAGTCTTTAATCGGACATCCTCTTAGTACAAAGTGAATACCATCATCGATATCATGTTGTACTTCCATTCCCCAAGTATTGTTCCAATCATTATGAAGATGTGGTTCTAGTTTTTTCTGATATTTATCTAACGATTTAATGATAAGATTCCGCACAAATTTTCTTTCTATCAAAAACTTACCTGGAATTTTTCGAAGTGTATTCAAACCATCTTCCATAACATCATGAATTACAGTATTGATTTCTTCCGTTGTTAGGTTTCTTCCTACCACATCATATAGAGCAATTATCCACGCTACTTCATAGAGATTGTGACTCATTGAATTTGCTTCACCGCCAATATCTGGTGCTTCATCCAAGATTTGATTATATCGTTCTTCTACCTTTTGCCAATAAGGTTCTACCTTATCTATACCATATCTTTTTGCAAGTAAATTTTGACATGCACGTTTCATTCTCTTTTGGTATTTTCTTGTAATTGTTGCCTTTTCTTTCTGACTTAGCATTCTTATCACTATTCCTTTCGGTTATACTTACAGTCAAAAACACACATAACAACTTCATTATTAGCTCAAAATTTAATCTAACTTCAGTTTTAGATTAGCACAGTTCACTATAACTAACAATGTGATTCACAATATTCAAATTTTTTCCACATAGTCATAATAAAAACGACTCTAAGGTCGTTTTTATCTTTTAGTGGAGCTGAGGAGAGTCGAACTCCTGTCCAAGAATAGTCCCACATTTGCGCATCTACAGTTTATCTCACTGTAAAGTAAGACAATAACCACGACAGTGAGCGAACAAGTTATTGAATTTACCTGTAAATTGTCGGGTTCCCCCTACAGGCATTGGGTTCACCGTATCCATTTATTTACGCAATCAATACAGAATGGCTAAAGCATTGATTGGGTTGCTGCAACGCATCAAGCGTTCTTAGGCAGCAAAAGCGAAACTATTTGTTCTATTTGCGTTTAAATTTATTTAGTGATTAGGTCACCACTCCACTGCCGCACAAATCAAACATAAACCTGTCGAAACCATGACAGCCCCATTCGTTATTTGTAACGCAATTGGAATATATCACGCTACAAGTTTCATTGCAAGTACCTTGCTAAAAATGAAACTATAGGTTTAAAAACAAAATCCCAAAAAAGGGATTTTATTTTTAATTAATGTAATTTTAACGCTTTCTCCATTGCACGTTTTGCATCACGTAATTTCTCTGTTTCACGTTTGTCATACAGATCTTTACCCTTTGCTAATGCAATTTCGAGTTTAGCTCTTCCATCCTTCAAGTACATGCGTACAGGAATTAGCGTATAACCTTTTAACTTTACTTTTTGATGTAAACGGAAGATCTCTAACTTATGTAATAGTAGCTTTCGATCACGTGTTTCATCAACGTTAAAGATATTTCCATACTTGTAAGGAGAGATATGCATTCCCTTAATCCAAGCTTCACCACGATAAATTGAGATATAGGAATCTTGGAATTGAATCTTTCCCTGTCTAACTGATTTTATTTCTGTACCTGTCAACACAATACCACACTCGAACTTCTCCTCAAGGAAGTAGTCGTGTGAGGCACGTCTATTTAGGGCTACTGTTTTTTCATGCGTCTTTTCTGCCATGCGTCATCTTCCTTCCGGTTGATTTTCCTTTCAAGAAAGGCTTCTTATCGCCTTGTTTTGCATGTCCTGGTTTTGAACCATCAAATTTACCACGTTTAGAAGATGAGAATGATTTATTATCCTTCTTATCTCCAAATTTTTTATCAACAAACTTCTTATTACCGAATTTCTTATCACCGAACTTCTTATCATCTCTTGGCTTACGTGATGATGTTGAACGATGGTCGTTTGAAAAACGATTACGTCCCGAAGTAAATTTAGAAGGTTTTTTTGCAATTGCAAAATCAACAGTACCTGCATCTTTATTCGCATCAACAACTGTTACCTTTATAGGCATACCAATACGATATGTCTTCTTACGTCTTTGACCCACAAGTTCAAAGCGATCTTTATTAAACTCATAATAGTCATCATCCAAGTCTGCAACACGAATCATGCCTTCCACAGTATTCTCTAGTTTTACATACATTCCAAAACTTGTAATACTTGAAATAATACCAGGGTATGTCTTACCAATTCTTTCATGCATGTATTCAGCAATCTTCATATCTTCACATGCATATTCTGCATCTTGACTGTTTCTTTCACGAATGCTTGCATGTTCAGCTTGTTCTTTGCATTTTTCTAAATCAATTGCACGCTGCTCTAAGTTGTCATTTGCTTGGAAACAATACTTACGTAACATACGATGCACAATCAAGTCTGGATAACGACGAATTGGAGATGTAAAGTGTAGATACTCATCTTCTGCTAGACCAAAATGTCCAATACAAGAAGCGTCATATCTTGCCTTCTGCATGCATCTTAGTAGCATCATACTTAATACTGGATATTCAGGAATATCGTGTACTGATGCTAAGTATCTCTGTAATTCATTTGGATAAATTGCTGTTTTACCTAATACTAGTTTATGTCCCATTCCTTCAGAGATACGAACAAATTCTTTCATCTTCTTTGCGGTTGGAGACTCATGTATACGATAGATAGATGGTACATCTAACCACTTCATATAGTTGGCCACGGACACATTAGCCGCAATCATACAGTCTTCAATGATTCTTTCCGCATGACCACTCATGCGTGCATGTACATCAATTGGATGACCACTCTCATCAACTTCCACAACTGTCTCTGTGCCATCAAAGTCAATAGCACCCTTCGCTGTACGATTCGCACGAATTGCGTCAGCACAATCTCTTAAATCGAAGAATAGATCTCCTAAATGCTTATATTCCTCCTGAAGTTTTTTATCACCATCAAGAATTTTGTTTACATTTGCATATGTCATACGCTCTGTAGAACGGATAACACTTGGATAGATAGAGTATTCAGAAATCTTACCATTAAAATCAACATTCATTTGGCATGTGATTGTCAATCTTTCTACATATGGATTTAGGGAACAAATACCATTACTCAATTCGTGCGGCAACATTGGCACAACTCTATCAGTTACGTATGTTGAACAACCACGCGCAAGAGCTTCTTTGTCTAAAGCACTATTCTCTGTTACATAATGTGATACATCCGCAATAGATACCTTTAATACCCAACCGTTTTCAACAGGAGTTACACCCACAGCATCGTCAAAGTCTTTCGAATCATCACCATCAATTGTAACGATTGTTTCATTTGTTAAATCAACGCGGTCTTTCTTATCACTATCTTGAATTTCCTGGGGAATTGTTTTAACTTCTTCCATAACAGCTTCAGGGAATTGTGGATCAATATCGTGATCCAAAAGAATCGCAAGAATATCTACTCCTGGATCATCCTTATATCCAATAACACGTTCAACGTATACAACAATGGCAGTACCATACTTCTGTATACGACAAAGAACCTTCATCCCCTCGACAGGCAGAAAATCTTGATCATATTTCACTGTAATTAATTTATCCTGTAACTTTTCATCATCAGGAATAAACTTTAGTCTCTTTCCTCGTGGTAAGAAGGTACCAATCATGAAATCCTTTGCACGCGAAATAACTCTTAAAACTTCACCATACGTTTCCCAAGGTTTGCAGCGGACAAGAACAGTATCTCCATCCAATGCAGTATTTTGATCTGTAGGATCAATCTTAATTGATTCCCTATCCTCACGGTCTACAAAACCTAGTCCTGAACGGTTGATAGAAATTCTACCCGTCACTACACCAGCCTGTTTTTGTGTTAAATATTGGTTATCATCTGCTCTAAATAATAGTAATTCACGTTCTAATTCAGATAATGCTTGGCTTACTTTTACGAAATCTGATGAAGAAGTCATTCCAAGCGCACTTAAAATATCGTCCACTCTACGATTCTTCTTTGGATGATTTTCAATATATTCTAATAGCTTCTCTTTTAAATTTTCCATAATTCTTCTTTCTGTTACAGCTTATTGAAGCTGTATCTGTTCTTAATCTTCTGTAAATAAGCAATATCTGATAACAACCAATGTCTCTTCGTAAGAAAAAACCGGCTTTCACCGGTTACTTAATCACTCTTATCGCGATAACTAAAGCAAAAAATGCAATTCCAAGTACCAACGTTAGATTAGAAATGACCTTCTCAGATCCTCTTTCCTTTGTGTTGGCAAATAGATTTAAACCGCCATTTCCAGTAAATGCACTAGAAATACCGTCAGATTTTCCACCCTGTAATAGTGATAAAATAATCAGCAAAGCCGATACAACCATTAATATAGCGTTAAGCATCTAAAAAGCTCCTTTCGCTTGCCACAGTATTATAACATCGCTTTATATTGATGTCCAATACCACTTTACTTCTTCTCAGGATCCTCTTCTTCTGATTTAGAAGTTTCTTCATTTACAACACCCTCATCCTTAGCAGGCTGTTCTTCTACTACAGTTTTCTCTTCCTGGATAGTTACTTCAGGCTGTAATTCTTCTTTATCAACTGAGTGCTCGTCTTTAACAGACTGCTCTTCCACTGTAACAGTTTCTGCTTCCTTTATAGACTCTTCAGGTTTTGTAGTTTCTTCTTGCTTTACAGGCTGTGGTTCTACTACTTTCTTTGCATCACGGCGTTTAATATAGACAACACCAAGTGTAATAATCGCAACTAAATATAATAGATATCCTATACCAACACCCTGACGAAACGCAAAGATTGGATTCCAAATGATAAATGAAATTAGCGCTATAAGGATAGATTTCTCTAATTTCTGTTCATCTTTTACAAGTACACCACGAATCACAAATACACCAAGAGCTATGATCGCTGATGCAACGAATGGTCTTGTACCGAATGCAGGTACTTCAATACGACCATTACTCATAAATCTCAAGAATGGTGAAATAATTAATGCAATACTCGCTCCTGTTACAACCTTATCTGCTTTATATGCAGCCTGTAACTTTGCAATTAAACTACCTTCAAAACATGGTGTCGTATCAAATTCATCCTTTTTGAAAAATCTTAAATATACAAATATTAGTAAGATAACCAAACTAATATCCGCTAGAATTCGAATAACATTGACTGTGCCTAATAAATAAGAATATCCAGATCTAGGGATTGAGAAATTAACAATTCCAAATGATAACCATGAATAAAGATTCTCTACCACACCAGTACCAAAATCTACAAGAGCTTCTGTCTTTTGTAAATTTTCAATTTGCTTTACGAGATTTCCAATTAAACTAAATAGCCATAACAAGTTAACAATTCTAAGTGTAATGAATACTTTTTCATTTTTCTTTAATGTAAACACTATTTCAATGACTGATGAAATCAAAAATAGTGTTGCCATACTAGCCATTGCGTATAGATTTAATTTTCCGAAGCTTGGCAATACTGCAATCTTAAAGAATGAAGCTATAATGATTGCCAACTGGCTGCATAATAATGCAAGGAATACTTTATTAATCAGAGTTTTCTCTTTTGTTAAATTACGAATGAAGTTTTCCATATTATCTCCCTTTTATATTTATAAAACCACTATAAAGCCAGGAATGATTCACCTTATCTTTACAGTGGTTTTATTATACATCATTGTTGATTGTAAGAAAATTAATACATTATAAATTATTTAGATATATATCACTCACAAATACATGCATGCATATTAGAATTGCGGGAAGAAAATTCGTAGCAACCTTGTAAAATCAGGTAAATCACTCTTTCCATCTCTAATGTTCAAGGCCAGTTGAACACTATCTGTGATAATACCATCTACATCTGACACCATAAAGCGTATGATTGATCCAAAGGAATTTGCAGTCCATACGTCCACTTTCTTTCCTGCTTCATGTAGGTTATCAATCCTTTTTGACGTTGCTAATTCTTCTTCCAACCCAACCGCATCCACTTCCATTGTCTCTATTTCTCCATAGGCAATAAAGCATAGATACTCTGTTTCTACATCAGGATAGGTACTCTCAACTTGTGTAATCAAGTTTGCATTCAAACTGATAATACGTACTTGATTAACCATATCTCTTTCTACAAGCATTTGATAGACATCATTTGCCATCTGCATACCTGCACTCTTTCCCTTTAATTCAATGTAGAGTTTAATTTCATCTTTTGCAGTATTTAGTATCTCTTCTAAGGTTGCGATTCTCACCTGATGCCCATCAGGAGCTGTAATTCTGAGTTTTTTTATCTCCTCTAGCGTGAGCTCCTGTATTGTACGCGGATCATTACATAAGCGTTTTAGCGTATTATCATGGAAGATAACATAATGACCATCTGCAGTTCTTTGAACATCTATTTCGGATGCAGAGGCACCAGCCTCTATTACAGCACGAATTGACTCTACTGTGTTTTCTGTCGATAAATCTCCGCCACCGCGATGTGCAATTACTTCTGTTGCATATTCCTTTGGGAATAAGTCATCAAAAATCCTTGCACCAACATAACCTAATACAAGTGATACCAAGATACTTATCGTTATAACAAAGCGGAAACTCTTTTGGAAAAGAACTGGAGTTGTAAACTTTTCTTCTTGATAACCCGCAAGTGTACATTCATCATAGACACGAGTGATACACATTGCTTGTGCCTGAATAAATATCATTGTAAATAAGAAGATAAAAATCAGACCCATAATCACTACCATAATAATCAGATAGTGGTACCAGAATTTCGCTTGCATAAACCAATGTGATACATAGTACGGTATAACAATAATACTTACTACCCCTACCACAAGTATCAATAAGAACATTCCAAAGAATTTTAAGTACGACAAAACAATTCTCTTCCAATTCTTGAAAAATAAACTTCGGGATTCATGCATGGATGTAGCTAGTGAATAGTTATCAAAAAGAACTCCATGGAAAGTAAATACATGAATAATGCCAACAAAGTCTAAAAGTAATACTAAAATAACATATGCAAGCATATATACGTGGTTTGATCGTATGACAGAATAAATAAACTGTGGTACTGCATGTTTTGTTAGACGCAAGCCTATCATTGCGGTATTTAGTGGAATAATCACCGCAAAGTACATTCCAACTAAACAACCTCTAAAGTTAATGAACTTTCGAGATATGCGAACTGCAGTAGAAATGATTTCCTTCATCTTTTTCTTTTGATTGTATAGAATATTACGGCTTAATAAAATCAGTATGATAATATCAAGTGCCATATATATCGTAAATAATATTGTTAAAGCAATTAAAACAACCCAACCATACCAACTACGTAGCAATGATGGAAGTTCCCCACTACTGACAGAGTATATACCCGTTAGGTTCATGATAGAGCCAAGGATGCCTTCCGCAAAAGAAACCATCATAAAAAGAATGATTTTTGCAGGAATCTGATAATATAAGATTTCTGGTAACCCATGCCAATAATAGCGTAATGAAAATACTCTATCTTGTGCCGGTAACTTCTTGGTTGTTTTCATACATATTATTTAACCACATAATTACACCATTCGCACATGGATTATCCATCATAAAAGGAAGTATCCGTAGATACTTCCTAATTTAAATCATTTAGTTCTTATTGTTCACAAGCTAAATCAAAGAGTACGTTTGCGTAAATTGCACAAGCAAGAATCATTGTTTCAATTTCAAATCCTTCATCTGCTTCATGTTCAGCACCTACCCATGACGCATATTCACGTGTTGGGAAGATAGGGCCAAATGCCGCAAAGTTGTCAAAACTACGAGCATATGTACCACCACCGATACGTAGAGGAGGTGTATAAGTATCACCACTAAATGCACGATAGTGCTTCAAGCAAGTTTGAATCAGTTCACTGTTAGGATCATTCAATAACCACTTAGAATCATCTACTAATTCTGTATCAATATGTAATACTTCCTTGATAATATCTGCACTTCTCTTTAGTAAATCACTACCTTCGCACTCATTTGGATAACGATAGTCTAATGCAAAATACACCTGACCATCTTCAATATTTGCCTTACCCATATTGAAAGTTAAAGGCCCCATATATGCACCATCATACGCAACCTTTAATCCAACACCATATGGATCCTTAAATAACTTCACAGCATTTAAGCTGAATTCATCGTTATAGCAACTACCAACAAATTCAAACATCTTCACAGCCGCATTTACGCCCATATAAGGACGAGACGCATGGAATGGCTTACCATCGATATGATAATGTGTTCCAGCTTCATCTCCATAGCATTCACCAGTTAACTCATTGGCAAGTAAGAACTTTTCAAAGTATTCTTTTGCAAGCGGCTTATCAACGATTACATCAGCCTTACTGATAACTACATTAAATGCAGTACCAGACTTCATATACTTGATACAAGAGTCAATCTTGCCTTGTGCAGTAAAGTCTAAAATACCCTTTTCTGCATAGATACATGGGAAGTCTGCATCTGGTACGATACCCATAATTGGATTCTTACGTACTTTTTTATAGTAAAGAATTCCTGCAGATGTGTTCTCTTCATCTGTACCCAATATCATTTGAATATTATGTTTTAACTTATAGCCCTTGTCTTTTAATATCTTCATTGCGTAATATGCCGCAATTGCAGGACCCTTATCATCACAAGTACCTCTACCCATGATATAGCCATCTTTGATTTCTCCACCAAGTGGATCAAATGTCCAGCCGTCACCGATAGGCACAACATCTAAATGTCCAAGTACACCAACAGATTCTTCTAAATCACCATACTGAATCACACCAGCATAACCATCTACATTCTCAACTTTAAAACCATCGCGTTTACCAATCTCTAATGCTTTGTCTAAGCACTTTGCGATGTTTGGTCCAAAAGGTGCTTCTTTTGTTGCAGCAGCATCATCACGTACGGATTCAATCTTTACAAGCTGTCGTAAATCTTCAATCATATTATCTTGATACGCACGTGCTTCATCAATAAATTTCATCATTGAAATCCTCCTACTCTAATAGTATCATTCAATTCTTTTTTAAAGGGAATCCACATGATAAATTATTTGTATTTTTTTTGGAATTTGACACGAATCATTTGGCCTGTCTTGACAAGTACTTGCATGTAAGATTACTATTTTCTATATTTTTAGGAGGTCTGCAACATGAAGCAACAGCGAATGAATCTTCTCTTACGTATATTATTTATTGTTTTAATCATTGCGATATCTGGTGCAGCAATTCTTCAAATCTTCGCACCAGAATATATGGGTAGTCATGCGGCATATGGTATCTCAACAGGATGGCAAAGAGAAATTGGTTTTTGGAATATAGCAGTCCTTGTAATATTAATTACTACATATCGTCATTACAATTGGATCTATTTACAATCCATCCTACTCGCTTTGATTCTTGGTGGTATAGGTATTGGCACAAACCATTTTATCCATTATTTACAAATGCATGAAACCGTTAATCTAGTAGGAGCAATCGAAAATTATCTACTCGTGATTGGTTGGATCATTGGATGGAGTATTGAAAAGAATAAACAACACAAATAATATATAAAGACACTTGGGGTACCTGCAAAAATAAAAACCTCTCATATTATTATCTTTTTGTTAAAAAAGAAATGAACTAGAGAGGATTACTATGAATTTATACCAATACTAAATTCATAGTCTATACAAAATCTATATTTATGAAAAAAGTTCACATTGAAGTGAACTTTTTCAAATCATTCTTATTTTGAAGAAAGAGCCTTAACGTTGTAGAAAGCCTGTCTTCCACGGTATTCTGCAACTTCACCTAATTCTTCTTCGATTCTCATCAACTGGTTGTACTTAGCGATACGGTCTGTACGGCTCATAGAACCTGTCTTGATCTGGCCAGCGTTTGTAGCAACTACTAAGTCAGCGATTGTTGAATCTTCAGATTCACCTGAACGGTGAGATACAACTGCTGTGTACTTAGCTTCCTTAGCCATTTCGATAGAATCTAATGTTTCTGTTAATGTACCAATCTGGTTAACCTTGATTAATACAGCATTAGCTGCCTTTAATTCAATACCCTTCTTGATATATGTTGTGTTTGTAACGAAGAGGTCATCGCCAACAAGCTGAACCTTTTCGCCTAAACGTTCTGTTAACTTAACCCAACCATCCCAGTCGTTTTCAGCTAAGCCGTCTTCGATTGAGATTAATGGATACTTCTCTACCCATGAAGCTAACATGTCAATCATCTGTTCAGATGTCTTATCACCTTCACCAGAACGTGTTAATTCATAAACACCCTTTTCAGCGTTATAGAATTCAGAAGCAGCTAAGTCCATAGCGAAGCAGATTTCTTCACCTAACTTGTAGCCAGCCTTCTCAACAGCTTCAACCATTAAAGCTAATGGTCCTTCGTTACCTAATGTCTCTAATGGACCGTTATTTCCAGGTACGCATGATGGAGCGTATCCACCTTCGTCACCTACAGCTGTATTGTACTTGTAGGACTTTAATACCTTCTTTAAGTTATGGAATACTTCAGAACCCATACGAACTGCTTCGTGTAAGTTCTTAGCGCCTACAGGCATAATCATGTATTCTTGGCAGTCTGCAGAAGAATCAGCATGCTTACCACCATTTAATACGTTCATCATTGGGATTGGTAATACCTTAGCGTTTGCACCACCAATATACTTGTATAATGGTAAGCCACAAGCATCAGCAGCAGCACGAGCAGCAGCTAATGAAACAGCTAATGTAGCATTTGCACCAAGGTTGCTCTTGAATGGTGTTCCATCAAGATCAAGCATTGTCTTATCAATTAAGTTCTGGTCAAATACATTTAAACCGATAACTTTTGGAGCAATCTTTTCATTTACGTTAGCAACAGCCTTTAATGTACCTGTTCCTAAGAAACGGCTCTTGTCACCGTCACGAAGTTCTAAAGCTTCACGTTCACCTGTAGAAGCACCTGATGGAACGATAGCACGTCCCCAAGCACCTGACTCAGTTGTAACTTCACATTCTACTGTTGGATTTCCACGGGAGTCTAAGACTTCGCGTGCATGCACTTCAGCAATTGGATCAATAAAATTAGGCATCTAAATTTTCCTCCTATGATAACCTAAAACATATTCTCTCAGCTAAGCTGAGTAAGAACCTATTTTGTAGCGTCAATAATTTCCTTGAAGGATTCAACCTTTAAGGATGCACCACCGATTAACGCACCATCGATGTCTTCGCAAGCCATATATTCCTTGATGTTTGTTGGCTTAACAGATCCACCGTATTGAATACGAACTGCTTGAGCAGTTGCTTCATCATATAAGCCCTTCACTGTTTCACGAACTAGCTTGCAGCAAGCTTCAGCTGTATTTACATCAGCACTCTTACCTGTTCCGATAGCCCAGATTGGTTCATAAGCGATAACCATCTTGGATACTTCTTCAGCTGTTAATCCAGCTAAAGAACCAGCTAACTGAGACTTAACAACTTCTTCAGTCTTACCAGCATCGTATTCAGCTTCTGTTTCACCTACACATAAGATAGGTGTGATGTTGTCAGCGAATAATCTCTTGCACTTAGCAGCACAAGCAGCATCTGTTTCGTTGTAATATGTACGTCTTTCGGAGTGACCGATAATGCAGTATGTAATACCGATTTCCTTTAACATTGGTACAGATACTTCACCTGTGTATGCGCCAGAATCCTTTTCATGGCAGTTTTCAGCAGCGATTAATAAGTTCTTAGCAGCCTTAACGCAAACGTCTAAGTCTACGTATGGAGCACCGATACCATAATCAGCGGCTTCTGTGCCTGTTAACACTTCTTCAATACCCTTCATGAACTCAGCAGCTTCAGAAGGTGTCTTGTTCATTTTCCAGTTACCAAAAATTACTGGTTTTCTTGTCATGTTTCTTTTCCTTACTTCTCAGGAATAATAGCGATTCCTGGGAGTTCCTTTCCTTCCATATATTCTAGAGATGCACCACCACCTGTAGAGATGTGGCTGAACTTCTCTGCGAAACCTAAGTTCTTAGCAGCAGAAGCAGAGTCACCACCACCGATGATTGTTGTAGCACCTTCAAGGTTAGCTAATGTTTCGCAGATAGCGATTGTACCCTTAGCAAATCTTTCATCTTCGAATACACCCATTGGTCCATTCCAGAATACTGTCTTAGCACCTACTAATTCATCTTGGAACTTCTTGATTGTTTCAGGACCGATATCTAAGCCCATAAAGCCATCTGGAATTTCTCCAGCAGGTACTGTCTTGATTTCTGTTGGGTTAGAGAAGTCATTTGCTACAACTGTATCTACAGGTAAGAACAACTTTCCTTCACCCTTGTTCATGAACTCATTAGCTAATTCCATCTTGTCAGCTTCTAATAAAGATGTACCAATCTTGCCACCCTTAGCAGCTGAGAATGTATAAGCCATTCCTCCACCGATTAATACCTTATCTGCAATCTTCAATAAATTTTCGATAACACCAATCTTATCAGAAACCTTCGCACCACCTAAGATAGCAACGAATGGTCTTTGTGGATCATTAACTGCCTTACCTAAAACATTAACTTCCTTTTCAACTAAGAAACCTAAAGCTGAAGGAATATGTGTTGGAATACCAACCGTTGATGCGTGAGCTCTGTGTACAGAACCAAATGCATCTTCTACGAATAAATCGCCTAATGAAGCCCAGTATTTACCTAACTCTTCATCATTCTTTGTTTCGCCTTTCTCATAACGAGTGTTCTGCATCAATACGATAGAACCCTCTTTTTGAGCAGCAACCGCTTCTTCAAGTTCAGCACCACGAGTTGCATTTACAAACTTAACAGGTGCACTCTGTAGGGAAGCTAAGCAATCCGCAACGATAGACATGTCGTTCTTTG
Organism: uncultured Solobacterium sp.; assembly: GCF_963550625.1. Classification (GTDB taxonomy): domain Bacteria; phylum Bacillota_I; class Bacilli_A; order Erysipelotrichales; family Erysipelotrichaceae; genus Bulleidia. The sequence goes on along the minus strand of NZ_CAUVCV010000006.1, from coordinate 66,540 downwards.
CATAGTCCTCATCAGTCTTAATCTTACCTAAGTGGCTCAAAAGTAATACTTTTGCTCCATTTTCTGTAAGATAATTAATTGTTGGCAATGCTGCACGAACACGATTATCATCAGTGATTACATTTCCCTTGTGTGGAACGTTGAAGTCAACACGAACAATGACGTGTTTTCCTTTAACATCTAAGTCTTTTACAGTAACTTTAGACATTTGAATTATCCTCCTATGTACTGCAGAAATTATAACACTTGCGAGCCAAACTTGAAAATGAAGAAACGCAAATAATGAGGGTTTTAAGACATTTTTTAAAGATTATCAAAAAGTAAGCGTTTCCAAAATTTCCGTAAAATTTATTTTGTGTAAAAAATAACAAATGGTCTAATCAAACTTTCTGATTAGACCTCTTTTTTCTTTAAAAATTTATTCCCAATTACCATTCCAAGACCCATTATAACTACATAAATTCCTGCAAAAGACATAATGCCCCAGCCAGCAAATAGATTGAGACTAACCGGAATGAATAGTACTATCACTAAACCTAAAATCAACCAATCAAAACCTTGTACTCTTCCATATAACAATCCACCTATAAGAAATACAATTGGATTCACGATTAATAGACCAAAGAAGAAAATCGCACGATCTAATGCCATATAAGAAAATATAAGATACAAGCCTACTATTAAAGTAATCGCTATTGCTCTATTTTTTAACTTATTCATATTGTTCCTTTAATCTAGTCGAATATACTCTTTCAAGTCCTCAAAACTTCCATGTAATTCATGCTCAATATCAATCTCTTTTGGATTGATTAAGCAATCTGTAACGTAAAAGATATCCAAACCTAACTGCTTTACAACACCATCTTCATCAATATCATTACCAACCATAAGGCATTCACTACCGTCTAAACCTAATGTATCTAATATCTCTTGATAATATAATAGACTAGGTTTGCATGAATGACTATTTTCATAAGTAGTAACTAACTCAAAATCACTTGGTTCTAGTCCTGCCCAACGAATTCTTTCTTCAGTAGCGATTCTTGGAAATACAGGATTCGTTGCAAGCACAACCCTATATCCCTGCTGCTTTGCATACTGAACAATCTCTTTTGCAAGTGGTTGGAAACCACAAGTACTCTGCACTTTCGGGAAATCTTCCCGATAGAACTCATCAAATTTTGCACGGTCATTTCGTGTTTTTTCATCCCCATACACTTCCGCAAAGCACTTCCAAAATAAATCCTCATTTGTTAGTGTTCCATCATTTTTTATAACAGCTGTAATACCAGTCCAAATCGTATGGATTAACTCATCTGGTTTATATCCAAACTGCGCCATTCTCTTTGCCATTAATCCAAAATATGTTTTCACAAATATATCCTGATCCATTGGTAATAATGTACCATCGAGGTCAAATAGTATTGCTTTCTTCATGCCAAGTACCAACTTTCTAATATTATTTTAATCATTTTCACATTTTATTACCAATCAACATAAAAAGACAGATATTCTCTGCCTTTTTAATCGGATATTCTATAAATCACTTAATCCCAGTTACAAATTGAGTAATACAACTGTTCATACTGATTTGCGCTTTGTTCCCAACTAACGTCAGTATTCATCGCACTCTTCACTAAGCCCTTCCAGCCAGTCTTATTGTTGTAGTACTGCTCTAATGCATAACGTAATGTATACATCATGTCATTAGGATTTGCTGCCCAGAAACTAAAGCCATTACCTTCGCCTGTATATTGGTTATATGGATGAACAGTATCCTTTAGACCACCAGTTTCACGTACGATTGGAAGCGTGCCATAATGCATGGCAATTAACTGACCAATTCCACATGGTTCATAGATGGAAGGCATAAAGAACATATCACAACCTGCATAGATTAGGTGTGCAAGATCTTCGTTATAACCGCAATAGTATACTGCTCTACCTTTATATTCTGACTCTAACCACTTAAATGCATTCTCTGCGTTAGCTTCACCTGTACCAAGCACAACAAACTGAACATTCTGGTCCATAATCTCACGTAACTTCTCTGTGACCATGTACATGCCCTTTTGTTCTGTTAGTCGAGATACGATACCGATAAGCGCAACATCGCTCTTCACCTCTAAGCCAAGTGTTTCCTGTAGAGCCTTCTTGTTTTCCTTCTTACCAGACACATAGTTTCTGATATCAAAATTCTTTGCGATATGTATATCTGTCTTTGGATCCCAAGCTACAGTATCAATGCCGTTTACGATACCCCAAAGATCTCCACGACGATAACGCAGTACAGAATCCATACGTTCACCATAGGTTTGTGTCAAAATCTCTTCAGCATATGTTGGAGATACTGTTGTAATCTTATCTGCGTATACAATCGCAGCCTTCATAAAGCTGATACCTGTATCAAATTTAATGGAACCATTATCGAAGTAACTGTAATCAAGCCCTAGGCAACTCTCCATCATTTCGACACCAAAGTTACCTTGGAATGCTAAGTTGTGGATTGTATAGACATGCTTAATCTGTTGATAACGATAATCATCTGCATAGCATGCATGTGCTATTAATGGCATCATACCAGTCTGCCAATCATTTTCATGAATAATATTTGGCCACCAATTAATGAAATAAATCATATCTAATACAGCACGTTGGAAGAAGGCAAATCTTTCGCCATCATCTTCATAGCCATATAGTCCATCTCTTTCAAAATATCCTTGGTGTTCAACGAAGTAATATACAACTCCATCTACATCACAACGATAGAAAGTGGCTGGTTGATCAATCCATCCAGAACGAACTTGAATTGTACCAAGTCTTTCTAACTTATCATAATGTTTTTCAATAATCTTTTTGTACAAAGGCAAAACTACACGTACATCATGACCACGCTTCGCTAATGTTCTTGGCAAACTACCGATAACATCAGCTAGACCTCCCGTTTTAATAAATGGTAAGCCTTCTCCTGCCACAAACAATACTGATCTGCTCATTGAATACTCCTCGCTTCCTAGATGCAATCTCTACGTTTTACGTAAATAAGATTATCTTCTGTTCCAACAAGTTCTTTTACCTTATGGATTGTCGCGTACTTATCAACGATGACATGATCCAGGTGAACGCCATCACCAATAACCGCACCCGGTAAAACAATACTATTTTCAATTACAGCATCTTTACCAATCTTTACGTTTCTACTGATAATTGAATTCTTAACTGTACCATCTACTTCACAACCATTCGCAACTACGCTTGCACTAACATCTGAATCCTTTGTAAACAAGGATGGACTAGAGTTATTTGTATGTGTATAGATTGGCCAATTGGACTTAAATAAGTTAAAGGCAACCTTGTAATCCTTCAACAACATATTAATACGATAGTATTCTTTTTGATTGTTGATACATGCAACAAATCCCTTAACTGCATATCCACGAATATCTACTTCGTTTACTACTTCACGTAATACATCCTTAAACCAATATAGTGATGAAATTTCAGCACCAGTCTTTACTAATGTAATAAACAAGTCTTTTCTCATTACATATGCTTCTAAGGAAACAGAGCGTGTCTTGTACTTTCCACGGTTCTTATCGATAGAAAGAACTCTCTTATCCTTATCCATTGTGAATGTATCGCATCCATGGAATGCTGTCTTAGCATCAGATGTATTCGTATAGAGTGCTGTAATATCTGCACCACTTTCAATATGTGTATCTAATACTTCGCTAAAGTCAATATTATAGATAAAGTAGCTTGGTGCGATGACAACATATGGGTTCTTATCTTTCTCAATGTACTGCATGTTCAAGATATAGTTTGCAATATCATGATTATATACTGGTGATGAGAATGTCTTTTCACCAAATAAGATACGTAACTTACCACGCTTAGAGTTAATGTTGTAATGACGACCATCTCCTAAGTGTTCAATTAAGTTACGAGGTTTTTCTTTACAGTAAACCTGAACACTATCAATACCAGAGTTTGTCATATTACTGAGAATAAAGTCGATAATACGATATCTTCCCATAAACGCTGTTGCTGGAACAGGTCTGAAATCACCAAGTCCCTCAATATTTACGGAACTGTCTTCAAATGAAATAATACCTAAAGCTTTCATGATTTCTCCCCCTACTCCATAACATCCTTGGCAATCAATTCAATATGATCGCTATCTGCTGAGCCTAAGACAACACCCGGTCCAATCTCCACATTATCCGCGACAATGCAACGTGTAATCTTCGCACCTGCACCAATCTTAGCACCTGTTAAGATGACAGAATCTTGTATATTAGCACCTTCATCAATAAAGGAATTTGTACCTAATACCGAATTCTTAACCTGTCCTAATACAACAGTCCCCTGTGTAATATAGCTATTATGTACAACCGCATTTTCACCAATAAATTGTGGTAATGCATTGATATCTTCTGTATAAATCTTCCAATCAGGGTCACCTAAGTTGAGTGTATTGTCATTATTCAACAGATCCATATTGGATTCCCAAAGTGAATCAATTGTTCCAACGTCTTTCCAATATCCCTTAAAGCGGTATGCCGCAAGAACTTTATTATCATCTAAGTATGCAGGAATGATATCCTTACCAAAGTCATGTGAGGAATTTTCATTCTTGTCATCTTCAAGCAAGTATTTACGCAATGTCTTATATGTAAAAATATAAATACCCATTGAAGCTAAGTTACTCTTTGGATGTGCAGGCTTCTCTTCAAACTCTTGAATCATGTCGTTTTTATCACAGTTCATGATACCGAATCTAGAAGCTTCTTTTAGTGGTACCTGTAATACGGCAATTGTCGCATCAGCACCTTTTGCGATATGATGTTTTAACATCTTTTCATAGTTCATCTTATAGATATGGTCACCTGATAAAATCAGTACATATTCTGGTGCCATACTATCTAAGAAGTCAATATTCTGTGTAATTGCATCTGCTGTACCACGATATACTTCAAAACCCTTCTGATCTCTTTCACGTGGTGGAAGTACGAATACACCACCATCGTTTGTATCAAGACCCCAGAACTGGTCCTTTGCAACATAAGCATTTAATAAAACTGATTCATATTGTGTTAAAACACCTACTGTGTTAATACCTGAATTTGCACAATTACTCAGTGGAAAATCGATAATTCTATACTTTCCTCCAAAATGCACCGCAGGCTTTGCGACCTTCTTTGTTAAGTCATGCAGACGGCTTCCACGGCCACCGGCAAGAATCATCGCAACCATTGCATTAGATCTCATAAAGTCCTCCTTATTAAAACTATGGATACGCTTACATTATAAACTAATATTGATAATCAGAACATTACCAATCCGCAAAATAAATAGATTTTTACTCATTTTTTTGGTGAATTTATCAAATATATTTAATCTGCCAATCAATTCCCTTACGATGATTATTTTCCAGAAATTCATTGGCTTTCTTGAAGTGATCACAGCCGAAAAAGCCATTGTATGCAGACAGAGGTGATGGATGTGCAGCCTCCAGTACAAGATGCTTCGTTTTATCAATCATGCATGCTTTATTTCTAGCTGCTCTTCCCCACAATAAGAAGACTACCGGCTCCTCTTTTTCATTGATTTTTTGAATCACATGGTCCGTGAACGTTTCCCATCCCATGCCAGCATGACTCTGTGGATGAGAATCTTCTACAGTCATCACTGTATTCAATAGGAATACGCCTTGTTTTGCCCATGGCACAAGATATCCGTTGTTTGGAATTGGATAGCCATATTCTGCTTGTAATTCTTTGTACATATTCAAAAGACTTGGTGGTATCTTTACACCTGGATTTACAGAAAAACACAAACCATGAGCTTGTCCTTTTTGGTGATATGGATCTTGGCCAAGAATAACTACCTTGATATCCTTATAATCACAATGATGAAAGGCAGAGAAAACTTGTTGTTTTGGTGGATAAATCTCTTTTGTTTCATAGGCATTCTTTAAAAAGTCAGATAGCTTCAAGAAGTATTCTTTCTTCCACTCTTGATGCAACCATTCTGTCCATTGATTATCCATTTTAATATGTACTCCTCTTATATAAAAAATCATACCACTTCGGTATGATTTTTTACTAGTTTATTGATAGTTATTTTCTTTTTTCTTACGGATAAATACAACAACTAAAATTAATACTGTAGCTGCCAACGATACCCAAAGACCAATCTTACCTGGATTGATAAATGGCTTGTTAGAAGTAGATGTTGTAGCACTTACACCACTAGCTTCAAGATACTTTTCTAAGTCCTTTTGTACGATATCAAATGGACGATCACCATGTGTTAATAACATACGGTTGAATTCTACTACATCAAACTTTCTTCCAAGTGCAGCTTTCGCCTGATCACGGAAGTGAAGGTAATATGTTAGACCTATACCATAAGGAACAATAGAAGCTGGTTCTTGTGTTACAGCCGCAATAACATTGGATGCTGCTGCCGCATTTAATCCTAATGATTCATAGTACTTTCCTAACTTCTTCTCATCCCATCCCATACCATTTACTAAGAAATCAGCCTGTGCAGGTAAGATGTAGTTAAGGTTTGTATTGATACGATTTTCTTCCTTTGCACCATCATTTAACTCAGAATATGCCCAAGCAACATCTTCACAGTACATTGCCCAACCTTCTGTATAACCAATATTGCTGAGCTGTGTACGTAATGGATTTGGATTTGTATTCAAATACCAAGTAATCTGGAATAAGTGTCCAGGGAAACCTTCGTGTGCTAAAGTAGTAAACATTTCATTCGTTGAATTTACGTTAGCACCATTAATCTTGATAACGTTATTTACGATGTCATCGATTGGTGGCTGCATGTAATATGCAACAATCGCATCATTAGCAACAGATGGATCTAAGTAACTTGCTGTAAATGTTACTTCAGGACCTTCAGGGAATTCCTGTAATTGTCCTTGTAATGTTTTTAAAATCTCTGTTGGATCTTTTTCTGGTAATGTTTCTTCTAAGTTATCAGACTTCTTAGCGTTCAAGTATAAACTTCTAGCTTCATCAATTAACTTCTTTAACTGCTCATCTGTTAATTCAAATAACTCTTGTAAAGAAGCAGATGAACTAGACTTAGAGCGTAATAATGCTGCGTAGTATTCTTTTCCATCTGGCAAGTCATATAAGCTTAAAGATGTACGAGTTCCACGGAATGTTTCAAGTTCTTGCGCAAGTTTCTGATATTCAGGAATATATGTATTTAAGATAAAGTCACGATTTTTTTCTTTATATGCAACACGTTGTTCCTCTGTCAAACCTTCAAACTTATCAATATTTTGATTAAAAATTTGAATAAGTGGATTGTTATCAGTCTTCGCAACAAACTTTGCTATACCATCTAATGTGCTATCCAAAGCAGCGTCTGTCATGAAGTATCCGTTTGCTACCTGTGTACGAGTGACTTCTAATGCTCCTTCAATATATGCTGGAACACTCTCTAATACTGATAGATAGTCGTCAATATCTTCTTGCTTATAGAAAATAAACTCTGTAAAGTTTGTAATCAGATTGCTTTGAATACCACGGTTTGGTAAGAACTGGAAATCAAACATTGGATAGTTTAATAACTCACGAGTACTTTCTAAGTAATACTTATATGTATCGTAGTCATGTTGTTGTACATCAGACAATGTATCATAATCAAACTGTTCTAATGCCTTTAAACTCTTTTCAACCTTTGCAATACTCTCTGAGTTATCAATCGTAGGTGGTTCACCAATCGTTGGTTCTGGCTTTGTAATACCATATTTCTCATAATCCTTTAATGCGAAATGTAGTGATATATAATCACTCTCCATCAGTTCGATGAACTCATCTTTCATAAACTGATCAAAATCCGCATTTGTTTCTTCTGCATGTACAGGTGAAATTACACAAAGAAGTGCCATGGCAATTAAGCCAAGTAAAAACTTTCTTATCTTCATTTATTCATTCTCCTTGTTCCTTAGTATAACAGAAGTATGCTTTTTGAGAAATATTACGATTTATATTCTGTTCCACCCCATTCAACAACTGTAAATCCATTACGTTCTACACTGTCTAACTTCTGGGGTTGAATCGTTATTGATTCTTTCAATGGTTTCCATGCCATCATGACACGAATGACTGTATCTGGCTTTGGAGAAATGTCGAGTGCCGCATGATTTGTATAGTTTTCATTCTGAAAGGAAATTAAGTTATATGCATTATCCTGCATGTGAGGTAACCAATAGATAATAAACTCATTTCTCTCACGATCATTTAGTCCTAGTTTGGTAAGTGCTTCTTCTAAGAAAGCCTCTGTTTCAGACCCCTTCACAACAAAACCAGTCGAAAAATCTGGAGTATAGTTTACAACACCTTCCCAGAATAAGCAGTAATATGAATTCTTATTATCTAATGCATGTAATGTTCCATCCGGTTCTGCCACAACTTTCCAGCCATCATTATACTTTGGATAAGTTGCAGTAAATTTCCCATCGAGATTTACTTTTACATCTACCTCAGTTGTATTCTCTGGATATAGATAAATAACAGGCTTCTCAGTAGGTGGTTCCCAGAATAGTTTACACCCTGTCATAAAAATAATCGTACACGTAAGAAATACCTTTTTCAGTTTATTCATATCTATTTCTCCTGATTTACAAGAAAGGTCTGAGCGAACTCAGACCTTAGCTTATTTATTCTAATTACTTACTTTTTTGTATCAGCTAGTAATGTATCAGCAGATAACTTACCGAATACTACTGTATCTACTACAGCGTTACCACCTAAACGGTTAGCACCGTGGATACCACCAACTACTTCACCAGCAGCGTATAAGCCCTTGATTACTTCGCCCTTTTCATTGAGTACGCGTGCTTCTGGGTCAATTGTTACACCACCCATTGTATGGTGAACGCAAGCCTGACGAGGAGTTGCAACCCATGGTCCCTTTTCAAGTTTTGTGGAGTATAGAGTTCTTCCGAATTCATCGTTTCCACTTTCAACGCTCTTGTTGAATTCATCTACAGTTGCCTGTAATGTTGCAGGATCCATGTCTAACTTCTTAGCGAGTTCTTCTAATGTATCCGCGTAAACAATGAAACCATTCTTTTCTAGATATTCAAATGTAAATCCGTCACCACTTCTCCATGATGGATCTTTAATATCTTTATAACCAGCACCATCGCCACTTTCAAGGATATAGAACATCTTATCTGTTTGATTTAGAACGCCACCGCAAATCTGGTCACGACGACCGTCTTCACGAACGAAACGCTTACCTTCCTTATTGATGAAGATAATCTGGTCTGTACCATTAACATCACGTGCTGGGAACTTAGAAATCTGACCGTCAACTAAGTTACCTAAATATAGAAGCTGTAATTGTTCCATATCTGTTAATGAAGCACCAATATCCTTAGCCATTGTGATACCATCACCCTGTGATGCTGAGAAACGGTTTGTTGTACCTGTCTTAGAAAGATCTGGCCACTTACCTGTTGTGTTGTATTCTTGAACCATCTTAGCGTTAGCGCCGAAACCACCAGTTGCTAATACGACACCGTCTTTACCAGTAACTGTAATTTCTTTGCCTGTGTGGTTATCTGTAGCCTTAACTGCCTTAACTTGGTTATTATCAACTACAAGCTTAGTAGCTGTTGTTTCTGTTAATAATGTAACCTTATCGCCATACTTTTCAAGCATATCAGCATATACGGAGATAAAGCCTGTACCCATCTTCATTGTAGATGTGTGTGTACGTTGCCATAGAGAACCAGCACCCTGAGAAATCTTATCCTGGAATTCCATACCCATGGATTCGATCCATTCATAGCCACCAAATGCGTTGTAGCATAATGCCTTAACTAAATCTAAGTTAGCAACCTTATCACCATTGATCCAAGTCTGTAATGCATACCATTCCTTGGAGTCGAATAAGTCTGTTCTACCTGCAGCCTTGTATGCATCCCACTGAGCTTGAACTTCTGCTTGTAATGCTGCATGTTGTTCATTAATTGGTGTTTCAGCTAAAGCCTTCTCAATAGTAGTCTTAACTGCATCACTCATTTCAGCATGTTGCTGTAATGCTGGATCTGGTGCATTATAAATAGCACCACAAACTAATGTATCACCACCGACTTCACCGGCTTTTTCGATAATTGCTACGCTCTTACCACCTTGTAAGAGTTCAACAGCACTTGCAAGACCAGCACCGCCGCCACCTACTACGACAACGTCTGCTTCAACGTCTTTTCTTTCTTCGTATGTTGCGTCCTTCTTAAATGCATCTGGATCGCCACCTGCTTGTTTGATAGCGTCCTTAACAGCAGTCTTAATAGCTCCTGATGTAATTGTTGCACCAGTTACGTTATCTACCGATAAACTTTGATACTTAACGATTTCTTCTGGAATTAATTGAACAGGTGCTACACCCCCAGTTGTAACAACCTTTCCAGCCTTGTCAACAAGTTCTCCACCGATACCAGGTGTTTCAGCGTGAGAAGTAACCTTGACTGACTTGATTTCGTTTTCTGTTACTTCAACTTCTACAGTGACGTCGTCATTCATACCAGTAGCTGAAGCTGTGTATGTTCCGGCTTTCATCTTTGCGGAAGTTGTTGTTTCAGTTGCCTTGTTACAGCCAATTAACGATCCGGCTAAAACAAGAGTAACTAAAGAAATACTCAACTTTTTCATTATGTTTTTCCCTCCATATGATGATTTTATGATAAACCATTTTTTCACAAATTAACACCCCCTTTAACAAATTAATTTTTGTTTTTATTCTCACTTGTAATTTTTTATTACTTAATGTTTCTTTATTGCCATGTAGATTCCAACACCAGCAAGAACTGCAAATGATAGTGAAAAAAATCAACATGTATAAACAGGTTGATTTTTACCTGCATGTATCTTAGCCATCTCTAGTTTATGTTCAGCCATCGGCATTGCTTGGCGAAATGTCTATATTCCAGAAAGTGAGAGCACAAGCAACGAGGCATATATACCAAAAAATAGTTTATGCATTAAACAAATAAAATCAAACTATACTTCAATCTTTTCTAAAAAAGGGTATCTTAGTCACTAGTTATGATGACATAGATATCCTTTTTTTGTATATGATTGACCCACAACTAATTTTGCTTAAGTATTCCGAAAGATTCAGACCACGTGTTATTTACGCGCTAATTTACAGGATTGGCTTCTCATTGACATCAAACATTCAAGCATACAATAGGAAACAGAAAAAATAATAAATACAATGTTACTCTTCAGACAAAAAGACAATACCGTAGAGAATCACTCTTTGGAATTGTCTTTTATCAAAACTATCCCCTCTACGGGATTTTATTGCATGTTTTTTGAAACCCCATGCTATTTTAAATTACCTTTTTAATAAAGTGTAAGAAAAGAGAATTCCCAATATTTGAAAATTCTCTTCAATTTTTTAAGCAGATTTAACTCTCTTCTTTAATACAATTACACCAATGACTATTGTAGAGAGAAGTACACCTGTATACATCCAGATATTTGTATTATCTGATGTCTTTGGAGTAACTTTTTGTGGGGTTGGGTTCTTTGTTGTGTTAGTTATGTAATGATTAATGCCATCATCTACATCGGCATGGTTCTCAATTACCTGACCATCTACATTATTATCAACCTTGACATTGAATTGGAATGTTACACTGTCTCCAGCATCTAAATCAACTTTCTGCCAACGTAGTGTTTTTGTTGACGGATCATAAACACCAGCTTCGTTTGCTGTTCCATCTACATATTGTGTATGCATAGGGATCATATCACTAACAGCCACAGTACGCTTTTCACCAGTTGTATTCTGATAGGTGATTGTATAAGTTAAAATCTGTCCAGCCTTTACAGGTTGATTATTAATACTTCTATCTAATCTTCCTTCTTCATGAACATCTTTTGTCGGTGGTGTTGGAGTAGGATTCTTTGTTGTATTTGTTGTAAATGTATTGTCACCAGATTTAACCGTCGCGGTATTTTCTATCACAGCACCATTTACATCTTCATTTACTTTAACCTTGAAACGGAATACAACTTCCGCATCAGCAGCCAATGCATTCTTTTGTAAAGTTAATGTTCTTGTTATTGCATCATATGAACCTGCAGGAGAAGCAGAACCATCTACATACGTTGTATTTTCAGGGATAATATCTGTCATGGTTACATCACGTTGTGATGTCGTTGTATTTTTATATTTGATGGAATATTCTAATTCATCCCCTGGTTTAACAGGTTTATTATCAATACTTGTTGTTGGATCTGCAGCGAATGCTACATCTTTAACTGGTGATTCATAAGGTTCAATCACCCATACACCAATAAAGTGTGCATCCTTATTATTGATTACTTCTTGCTGCTTATCATATCCTCTAAATACCCAGTTTCCTTCAGGTACACTCACTTTTGTGACATTTCCTTTTGGAGTATCTGGAGTGACTGTAGTGCCATTAGGAATATTATGAACATCATCTGGTAATAAAACCTTCACTTCAGTTGGTAGTTCTTTTCCAGGAGTGCCACTAATATATTCATGAGTCTTGTTGTAGAGAACCTTAGTTTCCACCTCGTTAGAAGGTGTAATTACATTATCAACTGTTTGCGTTACTTTGTTTTTAATTACAGTTCCGTTATCTACAATCTTTTCATTTGTCTTAACTTTGAAGACAATCTCAAACTTCTTGCCACTATTCGCTTTTCCTAAGTGCTTTTTATCAATATGAATAGTTACTTTCTGCCCATTCTTTTCAACAGTATAATCATCATTTTCTGTCAAAGTCTGTCCAGCAAGTTTTACAGTAGCACTCTGGAAATCCAATCTTTCATCAAATTCATCGGTCATGCTCATTTTACTGAAAGAACCAATGATATTTTTACCTGCAGTAGGGATTGTATATTCTGTTGTATATATGAGTTCTTCCCCAATTTTAGCAGGAACTTCTGCTTTATCTACTTGCTTTGTAGGTTCTGGAGCTTTTGCTTCCGCAAAGAAGCCAAATAGTCCACCACAAATTGCTGTTGTTGTATATTCAAAATGCATCTTGTTGTCTGTTGAACGTACTGCAAATCCAGATGCGTTGTACTCAGCATCTCCACTTGTTCCTCTACCATCTGATGGTTCCCAAGTTGTTTTATCTCCATTGGTTGTACGTGTAAGATAGTTAGCATTATTCATAACAATCTTATCCACAGAATTATTCATATCATAGATTGAGAATGTTTCTTTACGACTACCTTTAACGACATCGATATCTGATGGCAACATAACCATCTTAATGTCACATGGAGTACCGTCCTGATATTTAAATTCTGTAGTTACATCCGCATCAAATGCATATGCACCTTCCAAATTATGCGTAATATTTGGATGTGTTGGATAGATGTAATCCATAATCTGAATAGACTTTGTACCCCAATTTTCATCAACTGTTAAAAATGGGAGAACTGTCTTATTTGGATCGTTATACTCACTATTTCTCGCAAGGAGAGCTGTATTTACTTTATTGATAGTCACAAAAACATCTACATTCTTCCCATACAAAGTACCTGCATTGGAGAATTTCAATTTAAGTGGTTCATTGAATGTTTCTGCAGTATTATTTTTATCAACCTTCAATGAAAATACTGTTGCCTGTTTCCATGTTCCATTTGGATCAACAATATCTTTCACGACTGAGGATGATTGTGAAATAATCTCCATGTTTTCTTGTGTGAGTGAGAACTGGTACAACTCTAGTTTTGATAAATCTGTATCATCCTTCACCTCATCAAGCGCAGCCACGTGTAATGTAGAAATTGATGATATTGCCAGTAACATGGTTATTATTGCTACCTGTAAATATTTCCATAGCTTCTTTAACATCTTACCCCTCCAAACTAAATATATAATCTATATTATTATAATTCATTTACTAAGAAAATTTCTCTATTTTTGTAAAAATCAAAAAGAAAGAATGTATATTTCTATATCATTCTGTCTTTCATTATACATATTTTATTCTGATATTACATTAGATTGTATTTTCATTAATGTAGAAACTGTCTGTTCAGAAATATTCTGCATCATTGCATTAAATCGATTAAAGCCCTCTTCACGATATGCATCGATCGGTTTCACATTTGCATAACTACGTAAGCGTACACTTGTTTTCAAATGTTCCATCACATCCACATGATGAATCCACTCACGATCAAGAATCTGTAGGAATATAAACTTCACCATACTTTGTAGTTCTTCTTGTGGAAGCTCTGCGGTCTTTGTATGGTATACATCCATGATTGCGTCAGTAATCTCTTCTTGTGATCCTCTATGGATTGCTTCCGCATACTGCATACCATCAATTCCCATGCCATTCAGGTACTCTGCAAGTTTTTGCTTTGCATCATTCTTGTTAGGAATCTGATAATATTCGTCAATTGCAGAAGATACATTCTCTTTGATAAGCTCACGAACAAGTGGTTCCATATCTTCAAGATCGAGCACCTTATCTCTTTGGTCATAAATTAGATGGCGTTGTGTCATTAATACATCGTCATACTCTAATGTATTCTTACGTGTATCAAAGTGTAAACCCTCAGCACGTTCTTGTGTGCGGTCAATCAGTGCTCTCATCTTATTGATATTTTCCTTATCATGTTCGAAGCGCTCAATCAAACCTTCACTTTCGTCTGTATGATATTCCACAATTAAATCATCATCCATCGAACAGTAGAATCTTGAAAATCCTGGATCACCTTGTCGACCAGAACGTCCACGTAACTGATTATCAATACGCTTTGCTTCATGGCGTTCACTACCAAGTACCGCAAGGCCACCTAGTTCTTTGACACCATCACCTAGCTTAATATCTGTACCACGTCCAGCCATATTTGTCGCAACTGTTACCGCAAACTTCTGACCAGCCTTTGCAATAATCTCCGCTTCATTCTCATCATTTTTTGCATTTAGAACATGATGAGGAATATTCTGCTTCTTTAACATTTCGCTGAGTGCTTCGTTAATACCAATAGATAAAGTACCGATTAATACTGGCTGACCCTTTTCATACAGTTCTTTTGTATGTGCAACGATAGCTTCATATTTCTCATGTCTATCTTTAAATACCAAATCCGGTTCGTCAATACGAGCTACTGGTCTGTTTGTAGGTACTTCATATACCCGCATATTGTAGGTATTTAAGAATTCATTTTCTTCTGTTTTTGCTGTACCTGTCATGCCGCTTAACAAATCATATAAACGGAAAAAGTTCTGATATGTAATCGTTGCAAGCGTAATTGTTTCTTGTTTGATACCAACATTTTCTTTAGCTTGAATAGCCTGATGTAATCCATCGCTAAATTCACGTCCTGTCATCTTTCTACCAGTAAACTGGTCAACAAGAATAATTTCATCATCCCCTACAACATATTCAACATCTCTTGTCATTAGATAATTTGCACGCATTGCATTTTGAATATAGTGCACTATGCTTGCATGTTTACCATTATAGATGTTCTCGATGCCAAAGGCACGGTCAGCTTTCTTTAAACCAGCCTCCGTTAATACAACGGTACGATCTTCGCGGTCAATTTCAAAATCGATATCTCTCTTACAACTCTTCGCAAAACGATCTGCTTGAATATACTGTTGATCCAAGACCGGTCCTGGACCACTGATGATTAATGGTGTTCTAGCTTCATCGATTAAGATAGAATCAACCTCATCCAATACTGCATAATGTAAACCGCGTAATACACGCTGTTCCTTACGCATGACCATGTTATCTCTTAGATAATCAAATCCAAGTTCTGAGTTTGTTGTATATGTAATATCACAAGCATATGCCTGTCTCTTTTCACTTTCAGAAAGAGAATGTAAGTTACATCCAACCGTTAGGCCAAGGAAAGTATAAACGCGACCCATCCACTCCGCATCACGCTTTGCTAGATATTCATTGACTGTTACAACATGTGCACCCTTACCTGCTAAGGCATGTAAGTAAATTGGCATAACTGCTGTTAATGTCTTACCTTCACCAGTCTTCATTTCCGCAATATCACCCTCATGTAGTAGGACACCACCTAATACCTGAACACGATACGGGAATTCATTTAATACACGCTTTGCTGCTTCACGAGCATTCGCAAAAGCATCAGGCAGTACATCTTTTAAAGATGTTCCTGCCTGTATTTTTTCTTGTAGCTGTCTTGTTACTTCACGTAATTCATCATCTGTTTTCTGCGCATATGTTTCTTCCAATTTCAAAACTTTATCTGCGAGTACTTCAGCTTGATGAAAATGTCTTTTTTCACTATCGAATAGATTTCCAAATAATCCCATATTCTACCTCTTGCATACGATTAGGCTTAATGCTGGAACACAAACATGATTTGATTTGCCTGTTTGGCTATTACCATTTTCATCAAAGATGACTTGCCACTTCTCATCAAAACTATAGAAGCGATCACCTGTTGATGGGTTAATCATGACACGAATCGTTTCTGCATTACCCTTCGAACCTGCAATATCATAGAATACACTTTGGTCATCCGCAACCCAAACCTTCACTTTTTCATTAATTTCTAACGCAGTTTTCAGACAGAATTCACTTACTGATCTGCGAAGTGCTGTTGCCTTACGGAAATACTTCACAACTTCTTGATAATATTCCATTCTTTCCCAATCCATACGGTTAATTTCATCTGGAGCGTTATAAGAATTATGATTATCCTTCTTTGTATCACAGAATTCAAAACCAGCATGCACAAATGGCACACCTTGTGAAACCATCGTAATCGCAATCATCATCTTCTGACGACGAATACGTGTTGCTCTATCTTCATTATTACAACATGCATGCATCTTATCCCAAACTGTACTATTGTCGTGTGTTTCAAATCCGTTAATAGACTGATCTGGAGAGAAGAATCGCTTATAATGTGGTGTATCAAGAACGTTTGCTGTTAAACCTGCTAAACTAGCAAATGCATTTTCCCACTTACCAGTCGCATAACCACGTTCATACTTTTCACTTTCACTTGTCTTGCCCTTAATTACATCACGGAAATAGTCGTTAAAGTGACCAATGTGAGGCATTGCCCCTTGGTTATGAATATTTGCTTTTTGTGATCCTTGTAACATCGTTGGCATATCCCAACCTTCACCATAAATTAGGGCACTTGGGTTATTGCGAATTGCTTCATTACGAATCTTATTCATTGTAGCAACATCTATAATTCCCATTAAGTCAAAACGGAAGCCATCGATACCATATATTTGCATTAAACTACGAATAACATATACAAGATACCTAGAAGCCATCGGCATCTCTGAAGCGAAGTCATTACCACAATATGAACCGTTAGACATATAACCTTCTTCGTTATAACGGAAGTAGTAATATGGCACTAGGCTGTCAAATGCAGTTTCCGCAACATCATAGACATGGTTAAAGACAACATCTAATGTTACGCGTAGATGATTGCGGTGAAGACATGCTACTAGTTCTTTAAATTCTTTCATGCGTACATATGGATGATCTGGATCAGAACTGAAACTTCCCTTTAACGATAGATACTGACGAGGATCATACCCCCAGTTGTAGTTGAGTTCTGGCTTGAAATCATCAACCGTACTAAAGTCTGTTAATGGCATGAACTGAACATGCGTTACACCCAAGGACTTAATGTAGTTTAATCCAGTTGGAAGTCCTCTATATTCTGTTCCATCCTCACACAATGATTTAAACTTTCCATGTGTTGTAGTACCAGTAAATGGATGCATAGTCATATCACGAACACTGCATTCATAGATGATTGCTTCTGTAGGTGCGATTGTATCTTCAAAAGGATAATCTTTAATCTTATCTAGTTCAGATAAATCAATCACTGCACTTGCCTTTGCATTTCCATTACAACTATATGCATATGGGTCTAAGGATTTAACCACTTTACCATTACGCTCTACTAAATATGTATATGTCGCATGTTTAAAGTCACCAGGTACCTTTACATACCAAGTACCCATTTCACTAGGTTCCATTGCCTTTAATATTTGAACACCACTAACGTCTAAGGATAGTGATACATTTACCGCAGTTGGTGCCCATACCTTGAACCATGTATATTCAGGTGTATAGTGTGAGCCTAAATCATCTTTCTCATAACCATACAGGGCATTAAAACGTTCCCGCTTTACAATTAAACGTGCAATCAGCGGTGTATATCTACCATGACTTTCACGAACCTGATAATCCATGCGGAAGTTAGGTTCATATAAACCCTTTAGACGATATAGGATAAAACTGTCGTGAGTTTCTACACCTTCTATTGATAGTTCCTCGACATAACCACCAAGTCCTGTCAATTGAAAACGACTCGATTCACCATGATAAAAGCTACGATCAATCGTTACAGTTATTTTTCCAAAATCATCTAAATACGCATTAAATATTGACATCTTTATTTCTTACCTCTTTTTTTTGCTACAAACCAAACTGCCGCAAATGGTGCAAGATTCATCTTCAAGATATTCTTTCCATCTTTCTTCGAAGTACGAATTGCTCTAGGATGGATCATTCCATTACCACCGTAAATTTGGTCATCTGAGTTTAATATTTCTTTATAGAATCCACCTTGTGGCATTTCTAACTCAAAATTCTCATATGTTGTATTACTTAAGTTCAATACACACACAAGGTATTCATCCTTACTACTACGATAGAAGGAATATACACTTTGTACATTGTTGTCCGCATCAATCCACTTGAAGCTATCATAGCTATAATCTGCTTCATACAAACATGCATGCGATAAATATAACTCATTTAACTTCTTCATAAATAAATTGAAGGAATAGTGCTTTGGATACTGGAGTAATTCCCAGTCAATTTCACGAGTTTCATCAAACTCACGGAAGGAGCCCAGCTCATTGCCCATGAAGTTTAACTTCTTACCAGGATGCGCATACATGTATGCATACAAGTTCTTTGCTTGTGCAAACTTCGCATCATAATCACCCCACATACGGTCGATGACAGTATGTTTACCATGTACATTTTCGTCATGGCTAAATGGCATTAAGAACTTCTCACTATAGAAGTATGCCATTGAGAAAGTCAACTTGTGGTGATCATAATAGCGGTAGATAGGATCTGTTCCATAATACTTGAGCGTATCATTCATCCAACCAAGATCCCACTTATAGTCAAAGCCCAATCCATCTTTTTCCGTCGCTACTGTTACGTTAGGGAAATCAGAACTATCTTCCGCAATCATCATGACAGTTGGAAATTCCTTATGCATGTAGTAATTCAAGCGTTTTACAAAGTAGATAGCACCATCATTCGTACCCCTATCACGATTACCAGCCCAATAAATGAGGTTAGAAACCGCATCAATGCGGATACCATCCATATGATACATATTTACCCAGAAAGCAGCTGATGACATTAAGAAGGAACGTACTTCTTCATTCCATAAGTTAAAGTTCATCGTACCCCATTCAGAGTTTGCGTCATATTCATTTGGATATTCATATAATGCTTCTCCATCAAAGTAACGTAACCCAAAGTCATCCTTTACAAAGTGAACAGGCACCATGTCGATGATAATACCAATTCCAGCCGCGTGGCAGCGGTCCACAAAGCGGTTAAATTCCTGTGGATTTCCATAACGACTTGTTAGGGAATAGTATCCACTTACCTGATATCCCCAGGATCCATCAAATGGATACTCACTCAAAGGCATTAACTCAATGTGCGTATAACCATTCTCTTTGATATATGGAATCAATTCATCTGCAAGCATGTCATAGGAGTATGGATGCTCACCATTACGTTTCCAACCACCAACGTATAACTCATAGATATTCATTGGCTTATCAAAGTTTAAACTACGCTCTTGTAGCCACTTTTCATCTGTCCAAGATAGTTTGCTTAAATCAGCTAGCTTACTAGCCGTATTTGGTCTTGTTTCGCTATAGAAAGCAAATGGGTCAGCCTTATATAGAATATTTCCTGTTCTTGTTTGAATCTTATATTTATAAATTTCCCACTCATTTAAATATGGAACTGTAATTGTCCATACACCTTGGAAGTTCATTCTTTCCATCAAAATTTGATTTTCATCCCAGTTTGTAAATGATCCAACAACCCATACATTTTCCGCATGAGGCGCATATACTGTGAAGCGAACCCCACCGTCCACAAAGTGGGCGCCAAACACCTCGTATGCATTCAATGAATGACCCTGATGAAACTCTTCAATGATACGTTCTAAATTCATATGTGATCCTCCGTAACTACGTTACATTTATTTTAACATTGCCAGTATTGAATAGATACAGATAGATGACGAAAAACGTACAAACAAACATAGAATTCCAAACAAAAAGATGCAGATATCAACCTGCATCTATCTGTATTCAAATTTCTTAGGAGAATAAAGGCTTAAGTACTGCTGCTAACTCATCCTTTTCCTTCTGTGCTTCAGCCAAGTCTTTACCTAAAGTTGTAAAGTATGTCTTGATCTTAGGCTCTGTACCAGAAGGACGAACCACTACTGTCGCACCATCTTCTAAACCGAAAATCAGTACATTTGCTTTAGGTAATCCTGTCTCTTCAGGCTTGTTATAGTCTGTTACAGATACAACCTTACGTCCAGCAAATTCTACTGGTGGATTTGTACGTAGAGTATTCATAATGCCAGCCATCTTATCCATACCAGAAAGACCTGCAAACTCATAACTATCTACCTGATTGAGGAAACGTCCATACTGTGCATAGATTTCTTCCAAGCGCTGTTTGATGGAAGAACCAATACTACGATAGTACGCAGCCATCTCACAGATTAACATGGAACCAACAACCGCATCCTTGTCACGTACATAAGAGCCCGCTAGGTAACCATAGCTCTCTTCAAAACCAAAGATGAAACGTTCTTCTTCGCCATTTGCTTCAAGTTGTGCAATCTGATCACCAATCCACTTGAAACCCGTTAATGTATGACGTAACTCAACACCATAGTGCTTCGCAACTAAATCTGCTAAAGGTGTAGATACAATAGACTTCACGGCTACTGGATTCTTAGGCATTGTGCCCTTTTCAATGCGTCCAGCACAGATATAGTCTAATAAAAGTACACCCATCTCATTACCGGATACGAGTTCATATGAACCGTCCGGACACTTCATTGCGATACCTACACGATCAGCGTCTGGGTCAGTCGCAAGCATCAAGTCTGCTCCTACCTTTTTCGCAAGTTCCAATCCCTTTTCTAAGGCTTCATAAATTTCAGGGTTTGGATATGAACATGTTGTAAAGTATCCATTTGGATATTCCTGTTCAGGAACGATTGTAATATCTGTAATACCCATATCGCTTAAAACGCGTGTTACAGGCACAAGACCTGTACCATTTAATGGGGAATAAACAAGTTTCAAACCTGCGGTCTTGCATAGGTTTGGACGAACTTGTCTAGATTCAATTGCTTGATAGAGTGCTTCCTTGCAACCTTCACCAACAAACTGAATAAGACCCTTCGCTACACCCTCCGCAAAGGAAATATATTTTGCACCTGTTAATACATCTGTCTTCTGAATCTGATCGTATACAATCGCAGCCGCGTCATCTGTCATCTGACAACCATCTGGTCCATATGCTTTAAAACCGTTATATTTTGCAGGGTTATGAGATGCAGTAATCATGATACCTGCGTTGCATTGATAGTATCTTGTTGCAAAGCTCAAGGCAGGTACAGGCATTAGTTCATCATAAAGACGAACATGAATACCATTTGCTGCTAATACAGCAGCCGCATCCTTCGCAAATGTCCAACCCTTTAAACGGCTGTCATAACTGATTGCAACAGTTTGTGTACCACCCTGTGTCTTAACCCAATCAGCGACACCCTGTGTAGCCTGGCGAACAACCCAGATATTCATACGGTTTGTACCAGCACCAAGAGTACCTCTTAAACCAGCTGTACCAAACTTCAAAGATACTGCAAATCTTTCCTTGATTGCTTCTTCATCATTTTCAATACCAGCTAATTCTGCGTGTAAATCAAAGTCGATTAAATTTGCAGATAGCCAACGTTTATATTCATCTAAATACATAATTTTTAGCTCCTTATTCTTATTTTAACATAAGAAAAAAGAAAGATGTCAAAACATCTTTCTCCCCTTATCGTTATCTATTAAGCAATAACTTTTTGAGCGCGAAGAACATCTTCAATTGTCTTAACAGCTGAGTCTTCGTCATCACCTTCACAGGAAATTGTAATTTCAGACTGTGTAGGAATACCAAGTGACATAACTCCCATAATGGACTTCATATTCACTGTACGTCCCTTATAGGATACCTTTACTTCACTCTTAAACTTGCTTGCAGCATTTACAGCTACTGTAGCAGGACGTGCGTGTAATCCTACTGGGTCAACAACTGTAACAGTAATCTCTTTCATTGGTTTATCCTCCTGATCATTTTTACTTACTATATCTGTATTTTATAACATACTTGTTTCATATACAAGCGTTTACATTGTAGGAAGTTGCAATTCGATACAATATTTCTATGTTAGAAATTTACTTATGATATGGCTCGTTATGTAGAATGCGGAAGCTACGATAAATTTGTTCTACCACTAATATTCTACAAAGTTGATGTGGAAAGGTTGCTTTTGAGATACGCCAACGGAAATCAGCCCGCGCAATCAGTTCACTACTCAACCCCAAAGAACCACCAATCACAAATGTAATCTTACTTCTAGCATGGTTATAACAATCCTGGATTTTATTTGCCAAAGCCACAGAATCGATATCTTGTCCTGCAAGATCTAACAAGATGAGATATTCATCATCACGTACATTCTTTAACAACCGCTGTCCTTCTACAATCTTTACTTGCTCATTTTCAGCAGCAGAATTTGTCTCTGGTGCTTTTTCATCCAGAACTTCAACTACTTCAATCTTATCGTATGGACGGATACGCTTTATATACTCAGCGATACCTTCCTTCATCCACTTCTCTTTGAGTTTGCCACAGGCAATAATCTTAATCATTGCAGAACCACACCTATCTGCTTGCTTTCACCACCACGGATAATAGATACATTCACAGTATCACCAGCAGAATGCATGTACAATCTTGTAAGCACATCTTGATAAGATGTCATTTCAATACCATCAATCATTGTGATGATATCTCCTTCCTGAAGGCCGTCTTCTGTATCCATCTTTTCAACTACTGTTTGAACATATAATCCTGACTTCATA
Source organism: uncultured Solobacterium sp. (assembly GCF_963550625.1). GTDB lineage: Bacteria > Bacillota_I > Bacilli_A > Erysipelotrichales > Erysipelotrichaceae > Bulleidia. The sequence continues at coordinate 43,251 of NZ_CAUVCV010000006.1, read as the reverse complement.
TCAATGTTGATGCCATGCGCACTCTTCTCATATGCAAGCATACTTGATACATTGCGTACCACAATACCTAGTGCACCACGCATCACTTTTCCATTTGACTTGATTGCATTATAAATCAGTTTAATTTCGTTTGCAGTAATTGCATACTCCATACGAGAATTTCCTTGATATGGTTGACTTGCCACTACTCCAACAAGTGACCCATTTAAATCGATTACTGCACCACCTTCTTGAATCGAAGTAATTGGTGTATCCATTTCTAGCATGGAAGATAACCAAGTAGTTGTACTGCTCATACGCCATACACCTGGTTCTGAAGTAATACCACTGCTAACAACAGCACTACCCGTCGTTAGATTTCTACCACTCATCACTACGACATTAGCACCTTGCGCTAAAACATTTGTATCTAAAATTGTAAACGGTTTTACCTCAAAGTTTGTTGTAACCTGAATAACAGCTAATCCACTATCAGCATCATCTCCAATAATTGTAGAAGTAACACGCACACCACTATCAAACACTACATTAGGACTTCCATTCTTTATAGCCTTTGTTGTTGTTAATATATGTACTGTTTCCTTCTCTTTTGCAATGATAATACCACTATAGTAAGATCCATCACTTTCTACAGTTACTACACTACTTCTGCTCTTTTCTATCGCACTAGTATAGTCTGATGTTGTATAGTTTGTACTATTCATATCCTCAAGAGAATTATTACCTATATTATTCTTTTGAAGATTCCTAATCAGCATCATTGTTAGGACTAGATTCCATACCAATAATAGCGCTAACGCTACCGGCATCAACTTTTTCATCATATATACCCTTTCTAATCATCTCATATTGTCCTGCTGCACATACTAGTAAATTTTCATGCAGTGAACCCCGATGATTTTGTAAAGCATGTATTGTTGTATCTAAAGCTTTCTTGCGTGTATTTGCTTGTTCACTTAAATGCGCAAGAATAATCATCTTTGTTTTCTCTGTAACAATTTGATCTATTACAGCTGCACAATCTTCGTTACATAAGTGCCCTGTATCACTGTAGATTCGCTGTTTCGTAAATTGTGGACGACTAGTCGCCATTAGCATCTGTACATCATGGTTAGACTCTAACACGATGTAATCCGCATCTTTAATACGTGGAATATGTTTCTCATTGATATATCCCGTATCTGTGATATATACCAGTTTTTCAATTCCATTTTCAACAATATATCCAACTGTATTTAACGCGTCATGCGATAGTGCAATTGGTGTAAAGCGCAAAGTTTCAATCGTAAAGGAGGAACCAGGTTTTACATAAAAGGTATCTATCTTTGGTATCTCAATCGGTGAGTAGATTGGTAATGATGAGAAATGTTTAATTTGAGAGATATGATCAGAATGATTATGTGTGATTAATACCGCATCTAAATCATCTAATGATATCTCAAGTTCTTTTAAGCGCTCAAATATATATTTCTTTGTTGTACCACAATCAATCATAACTTTTGTAGTACCGTCCACAATCACAAAGCTATTCCCTTTTGAACCACTCGCTAATAATGCAAATTCCATCATCAGTTCAAATCCTCACAATTCATCAATGTAGAACATGCATTTATTGGCTCATCATCCTTATATATGCTAAATGTTAAATGTGGTCCCGTCGCTTTACCAGTCATACCAATCTTACCGATTACATCGCCTTTTCTAACAATGGTATCAACTTCTAATGAGCACGGTAAGTACATATGCCCATATACACTCTGATACCCATTATGGTGGTCAATGATTACATAGTTACCCAACTCATCTGTATAACCCTTTTCTTTAATACTTCCTGTATCAACAGCCAGTACATTTCCCCATCGATTATATCGATTGATAAAATCAATCGACTCAAACCCTGTATAACAGCCATACTCACAGATGATTTCAGGATGTTCAACAGGATAGGCTAAGTTCCCACTACCAATACCTAAATCACTATTCTTTCCAATCGCAATCACTTCATCTTGTCCTGCTGCTGTTACAACCGAAGATAACTCTTGTCCAGCATTTAATACTCCATTCACCCATGTTTCATGATAGAGTACATTCTTTGAACCATTCGCACCAATCTGTCTAACCACTGTTTTACCAGTTTCAACCGTATTATCTTCTAATACAGAGGTCTTATAGAACAATGTTTCCTTCTGTAATCTTTGTTTATAAACATATACATCGATTGGTGAAGTAAAGTAAGTTACACATAGTTTTGTGCCTGGAGTTAATTTTTGGTTTACATCTGTAATTACATCTTGATTGATACGCATTAACTGCTCTACAGTTAAACCGTAATTCTGTATACCTATTGAAGCTAGTGTATCTCCTTCTTCAACCGTATAGTATTCAAGGCTCTCATTATCACCATAGGATAAGTAACGTAATACTTCTTCTTCCGTAGTCTTAATCTCTCCTACGGATGCGTACGCATCCGCAATCTGTATTGTTTCATTGATTTTAAAACCCATTGTCATTTCACCATATTCCATTAGATTCGAAATTGTCTGGTGTTCATGAATGGCTTCTAAGGTACTTTCATCAATAAAATAGGATAAATACTTTTGTAACGCTTCTTGATAAATTTCTTCTGATTTTACAAATATTCTTGCATACTCTTCATCTTCGTTTGAGAAAGAGATTGATTTACAAGCAATACTATATAGAGAATGGTCATCTAAATACTGCATGATTTTAGCATCTACATCTGTATAGACATTTGAGCTCATCTCTTCAACAAGATACATGTTACTAGCAATACTAATATGTGTATTTGGAAACATGCTCGCATACTTTTTATCATAAACGGTATTTAGATGTTCATCCATATAAGTTTTATCTTTTATAATACCTATCAACTTTTGATCTTGATACAACTTATATACTTTATGCACATCAGAAGTAATCATTTCAACAGTTTGATTAAAATCACCAACTGTCCCAGCCACAACACCCTCATAGGAAGGATAGAAAAAAGAAGGCACGATTACAATTGCGATTGATAACACTAAGCATACCGTTACAGCAATCAAATTTTTCATGCCTTCCTCCTTCATTATTGTGGTTTATTTGGGGCAATGTTATATAGTGCGTTCGTATCTGCTTCAAACGCTACATAAACTCTACCTGTTGCACCATTACGATGCTTTGCTAGATTGATTTCTAAACGTTCTGTTCCAGACTCTCTAGCTTGTTCTTTTGCTTCTTCGTTATAGTATGACTCACGATACAACATCATAACGATATCGGCATCCTGCTCAATCGCTCCAGATTCACGTAAGTCACTTAACATTGGTCTTTTATCTTCACGTGCTTCAACACTACGACTTAACTGTGACAAGGCTACAACCGGAACATTTAGTTCACGTGCAAGTGCTTTTAAGCTACGAGAGATATCAGATACTTCCTGCTGACGATTTACGCCAGAACGATCGGATGGCCCGCTAATCAACTGGATATAGTCAATCATAACCATATTTAAACCATGCTCTGCCTGCAAACGACGACACTTTGAGAAGATTTCAGGAATCTTGATTCCTGCCATATCATCGATATAAATATTCGAAGCTTTTAACTCTGCTGAGGCTTCGTTTATACGATTCCACTCTTCATTTGTTAAACGACCTGTCTTTAACTTATCACCTTGAATGTGACTCTTCGCACTTAACAAACGCATCGCTAACTGTTCTGCGCCCATCTCAAGTGAGAAAATCGCAATCGCACCTTTTTGAGCTTGTGGAATGAGTGCAACGTTCATCGCTATGTTTAAGGCAACCGCTGTTTTACCCATAGATGGACGCGCAGCCAAGACAATCATATCACCACGCTGTAAACCATGTGTAATACGGTCGAAATCATTAAAGCCTGTTTTTAACCCCGTAATCTCAGATGAATTCTGCGATGCTGCACGAATTGTTTTTAACACTTCATTTAAGACATCGTTAGGATTCTTAAACTCACCCGCTTTACGGTTACGAGATACATTCAAGATTTCTTTCTCTGAACGATCAAGATAATCATTTAAATCCGTCTGTCCATTAAAGCCTTCTTCCACAACTCTTTCAGCAGCTTCAATCATACGACGCATCATCGCCTTATCACGAATTAAATTAACATAGGTTAATGTATTCGCACTTGTGACTGCAGCGTTCATTAAATTTAGAATGTATTCCATTCCACCAGACTTGTCTAATAAATCCGTATCCTTTAAACGTGTCGCAACAGTTGTAGAGTCAATCTGTGTACCCTCTTGATACAGTTCTTCGCATGCATGATAGATACGACGATTGGCTTCGATAAAGAAATCGTCAGCTTCAAGCCCTTCTTCTAATGCTGTACGAGAAGAACTTGGGTATACAAGCATGGTTCCAAGTAAACTAGCTTCTGCCTCAGGTGCAGAAGGTAATACGCGTGGCATATTTAGTTCTCACTTCCCAGTACTTTTACAACGATTGTACCGATAACATTTTTGTGCAATTCAACTTTCACTCTTGTTGTGCCAAGACTATGAATTGGTTCTGTATCAATAATCTTACGCTTTTCGACTGTAATACCTTTTTTATTCAAAGCCTCAACAATTTGCTTTGTAGAAACAGAACCGAAGACTCTTCCTTCTTTACCAGACTTCACAGTGAAAGTAATTACTGTATTTTCTAATAACGCAGCTTTTTCACGTGCTTCTTGTTCACGTTGTGCTTCTAGTGCAGCTTCTTCTGATTTCTGTTCTTTTAAGATTTCTAAACTAGCCTTAGATTCTGCCACTGCAAGTCCTCTTGCGATTAAGAAGTTTCTTCCGTAACCATCAGAAACATCAACGATATCTCCACGCTTCCCTACTTTTTTAACATCTTGTTTAAGAATTACTTTCATCATCTGCCTCCTTCTTCTGTTGTTCAATAATATGAATTAACTCTTCTTTGAGTTCTTTTACTGTCGCATCCTTACGTTGAGTTGCGGCAGCTGTCATATGTCCACCACCATGCATAGCTTCCATAATTGCCTGTACATTAATTTCACCATTTGAGCGTGCAGAAATACTATTGATTCCTGTACTCTTATCCTGCGCGATAACAAAGGCTGCCTTTACATCTTGAATACTTAATAAACTATCCGCAACCTGACTCATAATTGAACGCGTAATCTTCTCGTTTTCTACAGCTGCAATTACGATACCATCTGGATAACTTTCACTTGCATTCATAATTGCACTCTTTAATGCAAACTCTTCATATGTATCTTTCAGATAGTCATATGCAACCTGAGGATCAGCTCCGAGTTTACGTAAAGCACTCGCCGCATCATAGGTACGTACACCTGTTCTTTCACGCCACTTACGTGTATCAATCGTCATACCTGCAAGCATGAATGTAGCTTCTAATTCAGAAATATCTACTTTACTTGATATAAATGGAATCATTTCAGTCAAGATTTCACAAGTACTGGAAGCACCAGCTTCGATATATATTAGAATAGGCTTTACACCCATATCTGTGCTTCTGCGGTGATGATCAATCACCACAATACGTTTCGCCATCTCCAATAGTTTTGCACCATTAGACTGTAGAATGTTGTGATGATCTGTCATGATAACAAGTGTATCATCCTTAAGTTGGTTGATTCCTTCACCTTCCGTCACAAATGTTACACCTTCTGCTAGTTCCTGCTCATTTTCTTTCATTGCAGCTTCTAACTTTTCTTCAATACCACCCGTCTTAGCGATAATGCTGACCGGTTTATTGAAAGCAGATGCCATCTTGGATAAACAAATTGCAGAACCAATACAGTCAAAGTCCGCATTCTTATGTCCACAGATAATTACGTTGGAAGAATGTTGAATAAGGTCACGTAATGCATGTGCCATTACACGTACACGTACACGACTTCTCTTCTCGGCAGCTTCAGTTGAACCACCAAAGTATTTAACATCTTCGCCAACTACCTGAATCGCAACTTGGTCACCACCACGCGTTTGCGCAAGATCCATTAACTTTGTAACTGTCTCATCAAGTTCCGCAAAGTTTGAACTACCCTTGGCGAAAGCCATAGACAATGTGATAGATACTTCAGCCTTCTGTGAAGCCTTACGTACAATATTTAGAATTGAGAAACGATCTGCCGCAATCTCACGATAGATTCTTTCATTAAGTACTAATAAGTAACGATTGTTATTTAATCTTCTTAAGAATACACCGTACTGCTGGAAGTATTCGTTGAGCGGTGTACGAATTGTCGCATTGATATTTGCAATATCCGCATCATCCGCATACATCGTACTTTCTTCATAGTTATCAAAACTAGCTAGACCTAGTACAACATGTTCTTCGTTATACTTACCACGATACTTATCTAAAAGTGTAATATCTTTAAAGAATATCGTCGGTGCATTTTCACGCTTACTTACTTCATAAACATATTGGTCAATCTGAACATTAACCTTTTCTGTTTCCCCGGAAATAATATCATTTGCTTCAGGTAACCAGGTCAGTAATTTAGAACCAATACGATCAAGTCCTCTCTCCTTGAAGAGCTCACTCTGCCAAGTAATGACATAGTTTTCATCATAGTTCATCATACCTACGCCACCAACTAGATACGCATCCGCGTAAGAACCACCTAAATACTTTTCTAGACCAATGGCCTCTTCTTCATTCGCAGATTGAAAAAACTCTAAGAGATACACTGCTATGAGAGCCTCTGCAATCAATACCAAGATACCTGGCAAGATATTTAATTTGAAAATCAACTGCAATAAGATAACAACAGCAAGTTGGATAGCAAGTGCCACAAAAACAAGCTGTTTAATTCGATTCATTTTTTGTTGCATGATATCCCTCCTCTACTATTCGTTGATGCATATTTGTCGTGATATATAAAAATCCATAAATTGCAACTGGAAATGACATAACTATCGCTAAGATAAACACTACAAATGTTAAGATTTTGCGACTTTCCTTTGCCATTAATCCAATCATAACAAGTAATCCAACAACACCCATCGCTGTCAGATAGAAATAAGCAAACGTACCTAACGCTGAAATAATCGTTAGAGCCGGTTCTGTTTTAATATAACCAGAACCGATATAGAGATACCCAAACATTCCAACTAGTGCCACATATCCAATCCACTTAGGCGGAAAATATAGATAGAGCGGTGTTGTTTCAGGAATCTTCATACGCAATCTCTTGAGTAATAATCTTGATGAAATATGTGTCACTATCGCTTCTAATACACCTAACATCAGCGTACTTACGAAGAATACATTACGCAATAATACATTGATATCCACATTTGTATTTACCGTTAAACCCATTGATTGTTGCATCATATCAAAAGTTTCACGTAATTCTAATACAAGTTGGTCAAAACTTACACCAAAGATAGCCACATTAATCACAACCGCAAGTAGTTCTGTAAGACCTCCAAGAACCATCGTTCTTAACAATAACCTCTTACTCTCTACATTTTGATAGATACCACATCCATATACCAAACCAATAATCGCTTCAGCGACAAAGAAGAATACTGCAAATGGACTTGCGAAAATAAAGGACACAAAGATGATAGCAGTTAAAACCATCAAGCTATCACGCAGTCCATATTTCGCTCCAAAATATACCATTGGTAATGGTAATAGGAACACAAACATACTGCTGAATGTTCCTTGGAACTGTCTATCGATTAACATAAATACGCCGATTAAGGCAACCATCATTGCCCCTTCGGTAATCTTTCTTACATTTTGATTCATAATAATCTCCCAAAAAGCACTATGAAAAGTTGCTTTTCGCATGCCAATATTATACCATAACCAACCAAATTCGATTCCCTTAGGTTTTGCTAAATCACTTTCATGGAAAGTCTCATCATTTTATCACTTTTATTACAGTATTAAATTCTGCTATGATACTCCCCAAGGAGGTCCCTATGTTAACAAAAATTCTCTATTTTCTGATTGAACTAATCACTTCTATTCATAATACAATTTTGACATGGAATGACAATAATCTGATTGGATTATCTGATAAAGACTTGCACTTTGTAGTCATTGGTATATTAGGAATTTTAATGATTGCGATTATATATCCACTCTTCAAATTCCTCGCAAAGCGACATCACTTTCTCACATTAACCTTTATATATGTATTTACACTCATTATTGTGATTACCTTTGCAATTGAAATTGGTCAAGGCATTACCCACACCGGTACAATGGACTTCGTTGACATTGTGGCAGGTATTGCAGGTTTTCTATTAATGTATATTGTGCTAGCAATTATTACGAGTGTTATTAGTGGTATTCTCTATCTCATAAAGCAATCAAAGTAATAAATTTTCACTCTCCACTTTTTCTCTATTTGATATAATATGCAGTAGGGTATCGGGGTGTGGCTCAGCTTGGTAGAGCGCTTCGTTCGGGACGAAGAGGTCGTGAGTTCGAATCTCGTCACCCCGACTATAAAAATCCGTATAGCGGATTTTTATTTTGAAGATATTGAATATCATCAGGAACATGAATACCACTCAATATTCCTAAGAATGCTTTATAATGAATCTAAACAATCGTTCATTTCTAAATGAACTAGAATCGCTAGAAAAAGAGGTTTTATGTCTATTTCATTTACTTATTGTGGAGTTGCCTGTGGAGTAATCTCCATTGATGATAAATTCTATATTGGCATCGATCCCGATTTATCTCCGAAAGGAACTAAAGTTCAGTTCAAAGGGTTCGTATCTGAGAAACAAAATGATGTCTACAACGATACAACTCTCCTAAACAAAGTTAATATCTGGTTAATCACACATAATCACCAAGATCATCTAGACGATATTGGAAGAAACTACATGCGTGAGAAAATTGTTATTTCTCCCAATAAAAAAATCATAAAAGATTTGTCATGTTCAAATAGTATCATCTTAAATTGGGATGATGAGAAGAAATTTACTATTGATGAGTATCATATCATCATCAAAGCCATACCAGCATATCATGCAAGTAATTTCATCATGCAGGTAATTATAGGAAAAGTAAATGGATATCAAATTTCAATTGTTGGACCATCCGAAACCAAAGTGCTTTATTTTACAAGCGATACTATTTTCTATCCAAAATTAACAAACTATATCTCGAGAAATATAGATGCTGTTTTTGCTAATTTAGGAGCCGTGAAATCTGAGTCATTTGGCGGACCATTCACAATGAATTTGAAAATGTTAAGTCAACTAAATGATTTACTACATCCCAAAAATATTTATCCAATTCATATTGATGACTATAGCCATTATCAGACAACAAAAAAAGAAGTTATAGCCGCAGGATATAAAGTTCTAACCATCGGTGAGAGAATAGATATTTAAATTCATGTATAACACATTATGGGCACGAATACTTCGTGCCCATAAGTGTAAATGTCTCTTACCTCTATTGTTCTAAACTTATACTATTACCAATTTGCGTTGAATACATATTGATTCAAACGTTCAAACGCTTCTTGTACACGTGATAAAGGTAGTGCTAGATTCATACGAATACTATATGGTCCATGAAACATGCGTCCATCTTGCCAAGCTACACCAACACGATATCCTGCTTTTTCAACTTCTTCGATTGTTTTATTATGTTGCTTACACCACTTCTCACAATCAATAAACAACATGTAGGTTCCTTCTGGCTTCATTAACTCTACACCTTCGAAGTTCTCATTGATATACTCTACTGCATAATTTACATTACCAGTGATCACTTCACGTAATTCTTCTAACCATGCATGCCCTTCTGGTTTATAGGCACCAATTAATGCATGCATGGATAATACATTCATATTGTTGTAGTGAGATTTTGAGGCTTTTGAATGGATACGATCACGTAGCGTCTGATTATAGATGATGTGATATGCTCCCACTAGTCCTGCAAGATTAAACGTCTTACTTGGTGCGTATAATGCAACTACATGTTCATGTGCCCATGCATTCACAGATTGTGTAGGAATATGCTTATATCCCTCTAATATAATATCTGACCAGATTTCATCTGAGATAACAACTACATCATGACGTTCAAAGATTTCCATTGCTTTTTGAATTTCATCCAATTGCCACACACGACCACAAGGGTTGTGTGGGGAACAGAAGATTGCCACATGAATATGATTTTGCTTAATCTTCTCTTCCATATCTACATAATCCATCCGCCAGATACCATCTTTATCTTTTATGAGCGGACTATGTACAATATGAAAACCATTATTATTTAAACAATGCGTAAAACCAATATATGTTGGACTATGTACTAACACTGCATCTCCAGGGGCAGCGTAAGCTGTTAAGGCAGACAATAAACCACCCAGAACACCATTTTCATATCCAATATGTTCTGGTAATAATCCTGTTACTCCATTACGCTTATTTTGCCAATCGATAATACTGTGATAGTATTCTTCACTTGGCGCAAAATATCCAAATGCAGGATGATTCACACGCTTTATGATTTCTTCCTGTACAGAAGGAACTGTAGGAAAGTTCATATCTGCAATCCACATTGGAATTACATCAAAGCCCTCATCAGGCAACTCAGGTTTTCCAGTTGTTCCTATCCCATCGACCGCAATCGCATCTTTGCCATGACGATCCATAATTGTTGTAAAGTCATATTTCATTGTAGAATCCTCCTAGTGATTCAAACATCTCTATTACCATCATAATCCTAATACCAAATAATTTCATTATATGAAAAATGAAGTGAACTCTCTCCGGTTCACTTCATTTACTGTTCATTCTTTTTATTTAATTCTTCTGTTGAGTGATGCTCAATTGGTGCCCAATGTACTTTTGTAAACAATGCCTGTATAGAAATTGGTAAATATGACAACAAGAACAACGGGAACAACAATAAATGCTTAATTTTAGCCCAGTTATTGGTCTCGATACGATCCCACTCCATACCAACCGTAATAGCCCCAATAATCATTAAGGAGACCCATAAGCTTCCGATAGTCTTAAATACAAACCACAACATCTCTCTTTGGAAGACAAGACGTACATAGTATGGCATTAAACCAGCCGAAGCTAGAATCCATAATACAAAGCCAAAAATCGCAATTGTTAATAATCCGGCAGGTAGTACTGTCATCAAAATATCATAGAAGGCAAGACGTCTTCCCTTTGCAGTAATGACACCTTTTGCAAGATCGCCCAAATATTTACCATCAATCTGATAGAAGCCCTTTGCCCAACGCATACGTTGTTTCCAAGATTGTTTCCAAGTAGATGGTTGTTCATCATATAAAATTGCAGTATCACAATAGCCAATCTTTAATTGATTAATCGTACTTACAACTGAGAATTGAATATCTTCTGTCAAAAGGTAGTATGGCCAGCCATCGTTATCTTTCATTACTTTCGCAGAAACGACAAAGCCTGTACCCGAAATCATACATTGTGCTCCCAGTAGCATACGAGGGTAATTTAAATGACGAGCCTCATGCATAAACCAAATAGAGTACGCTGCCGTCAACCAGTTTTCATCAAAATTCTTAGAGTTACGATACGTTGTCATCGCATCAAATTCGCCCGTATCAAATGTCTTATTTACTTCATATAAGAAATTCTTATCGATGATATTATCCGCATCAAATACCATGAAAGCTTCATAGTAATCTTCACCCTTCAACTCAATCACATGATGATAAAGAAAGTTTAATGCATACCCCTTACCGACTTCTTCCTGGTTGAAGCGTTCATATACAATTGCTCCGTGTTGGCGTGCTACTTCAGCTGTCTCGTCTGTGCAGTTATCCGCAACGACATACATATCATACATGTCATCTGGATAGGTCTGATTGCGTAAACTATCCAATAATTCGCCAATAACACCTTTTTCATTACGGGCAGAGATAAAGATTGCATATCGATGATTCTTTTTTGCGTCAGGTAGCTTTGGAACCTTGCGTTTAAATACACTTACCGCAATATAAACAATCTGATATAGATATAACAAGATCATTAGTCCAAAGATAATATCGGTGATTAATGTAAACTGTTCAAGAAATTTCATTTGACCTCCGTCCACACATCATTTATTTTTACATACTTTCCACCATGTGTGTTAAAATTCTTCTATGCAAATTCAAATTCTACCCATGTTACCGGATTTCATCGCCTTAGGATGTCTATATTATTTTGTCTTTTTACAAAGATGGAAACAACTACCAAAGAAAAAATTGATTTGGTATAGTGCACTCTATCTGTATATATGTGTCATGATGATGTTAACACTGATGCCTATCATCATACACATCCCTAATATATTCAGTGGATTCTCATCAAAGACAAACTTCTATCCGTTTATCGACTGGCAGTTACAGCGTGGAGATTATCTAACTGAGTCATTATTAAATATATCATTGTTTATACCATTTGGCTTTTTAATTCAACAAAATACAACTCTCAAACCATGGCAAGTTATTCTTATCGGGTTATTTTCAAGCATCGGTATTGAAGTATTACAACCATTACTTTCATTTGATCGCGTTAGTGACGTCAGTGATGTAATTACTAATACCATCGGCACCTGTATTGGTGTATATCTCTATCAAATATATCTACTTAAAACAAATTCTAAGTAATAAAGCGATTAGCATCCATTGCTAATCGCTTTTATTTGTATCAACTACTTTATCTAGACAATTGATTCTTCTTAATTACAGCAGCCGCAAAACCTAAGATTGATACCAACAACATTGTCGCAAATGAAGCTATTCCATTTGAATCTGATGTTGGTGGAGTTGGTTTCTTTGGCTCTGTATAGGTATTTACGAAAGTCGCAACAGGTATCTGTGTACCATCATCCTTTACAACCATAGTATCTACAACTAACTGTCCATTATCATCGGTTACTGTATAAGTAATCGTATATGTAGACGCATCATATGCATAGTTAGAGTCACTACCGACCTCTTCACTAATTTCATAAACATAAGTACCTTCTTCAGTGAATTCAAACTCACCAAATTCTGTTTCACCAGCGCCTGTTATCGTAACTGCCTTCACACCATTTGAAGAACCTTGTGGCATTGGATTATTTGGATTTAATGTCTTTAAGCGGAATGTGAATGTCGATGGATTTTCAGGGCTTCCCACAACTACTTTCTCGACAGGTGGATCTACCTTAACCGGATTTGGTTTATACACATTTGTAAATTCAGCTGTATTCACTTCTTCCGTACCCTTTGTAATGACAAGTTCAGATTGTAGATCACCATTAACATCCTTCACTTTATAAGTGAATGTGTATACAGTCTGGTCATAAGTATATCCTCTTGCTGCACCTTGTACTTCTGTTAGTTCATATACATAAGTTCCAGGAAGTTTGAATTCGATATTACCGATAGAAGTTGTACCAGAACCTGTAATAGTAGCTTCCTTTATTCCATCTACACTTCCTTCTGGCATAGGATTATTTGCATCTAATGCCTTAAAGTTAAATGTAAACTTCGCAGGATTTGCTGGATTGCCTTCTACTGTCTTCTTAAGGTCAGGATTTACTGTTACTGGTGTTGGCTTGTATGTATTTGTTACAGTGAACCCATCTGTTTGATTACCAGTAATATTCTTCTCATATCCTGCAATATCTGTTTCTTTAACTGTATATGCATATTCATGTCCATCCGTCTTGTCATATAGTTCAAGATTGGTGAATGTATGTGTCCAGTTATTTGCTGCATTCAGTGTAATACGATCAATCTCATTACCATCCTTCGATAGAATGATTTCTGCAGAAGTCCCTTCAGTTCCTACCCAGTTCTTAGTAACTGGGATATCGATGGTCTTCATATTGGTATTTGTAACAACATAATTTGTCGCATCACCTGTTATCGTCGTTGTATAACCAGCTATCGCATCTTCAGAAATTGTATAAGTGATGAGCTTACCATCTTTATACTTAGGCATATCTGTAAAGGTATATTGCCAGTTATTATCAGCGTTTAGTGTTACATTTGCTGCTTCTTGTCCATCCGCTAAAAGATGAATTGTAGCACTTTCTGCTGCCTTACCAATCCACTTCTTTGTTACAGGAATCGAAACCTTACCGTCAATCGTATTTGTAATCGTAATAGTTGAAGTCATATCTCCAGAATATGCCGTAGAGTAGTTTGTTACTGCATCTTCCTTCACTGTATACTGAATTTCATGACCATTACGATATCTTGATAAGCCTGTAAAGATGTACTGCCAACTATTGGCACTATTTAAGTCAACTTCATCAACTTTCTCGCCATCCGCAAATAACTTCACATGAACACTAGCAGGGCGCAATGATTGTGCATCATTATTATCTACCCATACCTTCTTTACAGGAATGACAATCTGTTCAGGTGCGTGTGTATTCGCAATATCATAATTACTAATGCTTGTAGAATAATCTGCTACTGCATCTTCGCTGATTGTATAAACAATCTCTGTTGAACCTTTAAACTTAGGTAAATCAGTGAATGTAAACTCCCAGTTATCATCTTCTGTAACTGTCTTATTCTGAACTTCAACACCATCTGCAAGTAATCGAACTGTAATAGATGATGGACGCTTTCCATCGTTATCATCATCATCAACCCAGAACTTCTTACCAGAAACAGAAACCTTTTCTTGTACGAGTTTATTTGTAATCTCTAGTGCCACTGCATCTGTTGGGGAATTTTGATTGACCTTACCAGAAGTAGAAGTTACCTGATACTTCTTTCCACTATAGGTTACCTGTCCTTCACCATTTACTCCAACTTCTTCTACAGAGTATTCGATTGGTGTCTTTATTGTCGTACCATCTGATGCAGTTTCAACATTGTATTGACGTAAGTGTGTGAATGTTGCTTTCCAGTTATTGGCAGCTGTAATATCTACAGTCTTACCAGTATCTACACCATCCGCAAATAACTTCGCTGTAATAGAGGTTACATCTGGTGTAGTGATTGGATTACCATCTGCATCTATCCACTTCTTTGATACAGATACATCCATTACATCAATCAATTGGTTCGCAACAGGAGGTACCTTACGCATAATTGACTCATTGTTATAAATGACATTTGCAGAGTTATATGCAATTGCACCTATCAAAGATGGATCATACGTTGGAGTCTTCATTGTTAGGTAAGCCGATAATACACGATATGGTTCCAAAATCGTACCATCCTTACCAACAATCTTAATTGCAGTTACCTGTGAATAATCTGTAGGTGTTGTTGTCCAAAGTGGACTATTTAATTCGTTTACATCGTTTAGATTTGGATATTTATCCGTACGATAGTAAATATCATACAGGCTACTAACATCATCTGAACCAATCTTTAGTTCAACTGGGCCTTGTAATGTATTACTGAAAGCAGAATTTCTGCCATCTCCAACAAATGGGAATACGTCATACATCACAATCTTATTCATTGGTGTGTTGTAGTAGTTACGAACACTAATACGATATTGGAAAAGACCACTTGTATTTGTAACATCCGCAAAGTCAGTTGTAATTGTATTATTGGTGAATGCTCTACCGTAAACGGCAGCTCCGCCTTCTACATTTGGCTCCAAACTACGGATATGCTTATCTGAGCGAATGCTTTCTACGTTATTACCCAAAACCTTGGAAGTTGCCTTCAAAATCTTTTCATTGGTAATACCGTTCATATTAATATCCAAATCATC
The DNA here is from genome assembly GCF_963550625.1 of uncultured Solobacterium sp. GTDB lineage: Bacteria > Bacillota_I > Bacilli_A > Erysipelotrichales > Erysipelotrichaceae > Bulleidia. Next base: position 27,530 of record NZ_CAUVCV010000006.1, on the reverse strand, counting down.
ATTTACAAAAATGTTTGGATCATATTGTGCAGTCAATTCTGGTGGAACACCATGTGTCCAATTGTCTGCATAGAAATATACTTCGTTATTGTTATTTAAAGTATCATTTTCAGCCTTACTAGGGATAATATCATCATTGATGACCAGTTCCTTAATATCAAAGGCCATATTATCAAATTGATATGCATAACCAGAAGGCATCTTGATCTTAATCGCATCACGGCCTGTATTATTGTAGTTCTTTATAAATTCAGACGACCAACCTTCAATATTATTTACTACACGTGCTACATTTGTTAAGTTATCAAAAGAAACGCCTGTAGGCAATAAATCAATGTATGTTGGATTCTTGAAATAACGTGCACTTGATAATTCTGTAAGACTAAAGTTTACACGTGCAGTAAACCGTTCATTTGGCATACCTACTCTTTGGAAGAACGTTTGCTTCCATAAATGTACTTTTTCATTAAGTGGTGTAAAGTAAGTATTCCACGCACCAGTTAAGTTTAGTGGTGTCTTAGAGCCATCATCGTTCACCTTATTTGAAGTTACTTTAATGACATTCGTTAACGGTTTTGTCGCACTATATTCCTCATGGAATGGATCCATAAACATCATCTTCAAGTTGAATATGATACTGTTTGTTGGCTGAAGTGTTACATCCTTTAGATATAAACCTACCTTCTTATACTGAGGTACTATCGGTGCCGCATTAGCAGGGTCTAAAGTACCATCATTAATCTGATCAAGATAAGACCGTAATTGCGTCTTACCAGTTTGATTCATTTCACTCTTAAACAACCAATTTTGACCATCAGGTGTCACAGGAAGAATATCATATGTCCCATCATCCTTATAACCTCTAATTTCAACCTGGCTCATTTGGAAACCAATCTTAGAACCGAAAGCAACCAGATTACCGTAGAATTTTGTTAAGAATAGTCGGTTATCTGTATTTGCTACATCTTCAATAAATTCGATATCTGTCAAAGGTTTATCAAGTTTATTGATTAATGTAACCCCGTAGTCAACTTCTTGTACCGCTAAACTATTCTTATCAAACTTGAGTGTTTTAAGTCCACGCTTTGAAAGCATACCGTCACCACTAAAGTCATCACCTGCCAAACAGAACTTCTTTTTATCTGACGCAAAGTTATGCTCATTTCCTGCAACCTTACCAATCGTATCTTCCGCAGCACTAGGGTTATAAGGTAATCCTTGTAAAGTCGCATTATTTTCAAATACGACACGATTTGAACCATTTAAGTATTTCGCCCCCGGGAAAGAGAGTCTTAACTCTGAATATCCTGGTAGGTTATCACGATAATTGTCATATAAATGCGGTGTACCAGTCGGAACATCATATCTCAATGTTACTGTCTTACCATCTGCACCTAGTGTCCAGTTTGGATTCTTTGCAGGATCAAAGTGTGCTGTCACCGTTTGGCCAGCATAGTTAATATATGTTGGAAGTGTATCTGTGATGACAAGAGAACGATATGCACGATCGTATTTATTCAATCTAAAATTAAAGATGACGTCAGATGTTCTATCATCTGATAAAGAATTTGGATCCCCTTGCTTATTAATACCACCATAAACAAGCTGATTATCTGTTTCTTCACCTGCAACCTGCTTAATTAACCATGGATTATTATACTTAATTGTATATGTCTGCTCTTTAAGAGTCGCAAGATTTGTCTTTGAACTATCATAAACACGTACGATAGGTTTCAACTCAAAATCCTTTGGCGTAATACCATTGGAAAAACTCATAACATAAGGAAGTTCTAACTTAACGGTATTATCAATCTCATTAAGATAAATACGCTTAATAGTTCTTCCATCGTTTGTTACGATAGTTTCCTCAGATTTGATAATAGGCTGTGTCTTGGCAGCCGGAGTAGAGAAGTTATCCAAGTATGTATTACTTTCAATATTATTAGTGTCATTAAAATTCTTAGAAGACTGTTTTGTATTTACTTCAACTTCTAGGTATAAACCATCAACAGGCTGTGTTAAACCAGTACCGTCAATTTCGATACCTGTTGAAATATTATCTGTTCCACTAACTTCCGTTTGTGATGTTGGTTTTACATTAATTTTCAAAGTACCATTAGCCCCAAAATTAATCGTCTCCGAGACAGGTGCTGGTGTAGAACCAACTGCATGTGTTGGTAAAATATTTACCAACATCATACTCATCATCAAAACAACAGTCATAACATGAGAAAACCATCTCATCTTCCTATTCTTCATACTCATAAATCCCCCTTTACTTTTTTTATATCTCACGATACAAACAGAATAATTAACTTTTTATTTTGATTCATCAATTTGCATTTAACTCACATACATTTGCTTGTTCCTACATGACTTTATATGTATCGACTAATGAAACTTCGCAGTTGTATTCATGTTAAATTTTAAAAGATAATTTTGTAATCGTCAAAAATGATGACTCACCATTTTTTACATCAAAAATACATTATTTTATGATTAAAATGCATATCATTTTTGACGCAAAAACCGGATACATCAAAAGATAAATTTTATACACTATATTCAAAATCTCTATACTGTGTCTATATTTTTAAGGCTTCGACATCATGATAAAGAAAAAAATTAATATTATTTTTTAGTCTTTAAATTGATAAATTTTCCTATACAAAAATACTATTTTTTGAATCAATTTTCTAAACTTTCTTAAGGAAAACTTAACATTTTTAAACATGCAAAAAAGGAAACCAAGATATTCTATTGATTCCCTATACAATGTATGAAATTTATAGTTTCTAATAAATTATATGAATTCTATGTACCAATTCAAATTCAAAATTCTTTTTCAGTACTATATTGATGCAAGCTCCTGTCTGTTATCTAGAAAGTAAATTCTACTACTTTCTTATTGTTATTATTTAATCTAAAAAAACACCCTGCAAATACATGCAAAGTGTTTGTTTGTTGTACTGTCCAATCCAGCAAATTAACGCTTGGAGAACTGTGGAGCGCGACGAGCACCCTTTAAACCGTACTTCTTTCTTTCCTTCTCACGGGAATCACGTGTTAGGAAACCAGCCTTCTTTAATGCTGGTCTGTAATCTGCAGAAGCTTCTAGAAGAGCTCTAGCAATACCATGACGCATTGCACCAGCCTGGCCAGTATAACCGCCACCTGCTACGTTGATCTTGATATCGAACTGTTCCTTAGTTTCTGTGAGTACTAATGGTGAATTTACTACCATGCGTAATGTTGCTTGTGGTAGGTATTCTTCTAAAGTACGACCATTAACTGTTACAACACCTGTACCCGGAGTCATGAAGACACGAGCAACGGACTGCTTACGGCGTCCTGTTCCAACATAAGTTACTTTCTTCTTAGTTGCCATCTTGTCTTATCCTCCTTACTTTACCTTCAGCTCAACAGGCTTCTGAGCTGCGTGTGGGTGTTCAGCACCTGTGTAAACAAATACATGCTTACGTTGTACATCACCCAATTTGTTATGTGGTAACATACCCTTGATGGCTTTTTCAACCCATTCAACAGTGTAGTTTTCACGCATAACCTTTGTACTTCTTGTACGAAGTCCTCCTGGATACATAGAATGACTATAGTAGAACTTCTTTGCATCCTGGTCACCACTAATCTTAATCTTGTCTGCATTGATTACAATTACATAATCTCCACAGTCAACGTGTGGTGTGTAGGCAGGCTTGTGCTTGCCTCTTAATAATGTTGCTACCTGAGTAGCTAGACGTCCTAATGTGCAGTCAGTTCCATCAACGATATACCACTGACGAACAACTTCACTTGGCTTTAACATAGTTGTTTGACGCATTTTTACTTTCCTCCATATGTAGTTTCCGGGGCTACATTGGCATGAAGTGCCATTTACCATTTTAGCCGTTGATACCCCGCAAGTCAATTAGATTATTTCGATTCTTCTACTAAATTTGATACAATTTTTCCACTTTTTGTATAAATCTGAATCGGCTTGAAGTTTACTTGCTTTTGTAAGCGTTTCTCAAGTTGTGGAAGTAGTGTTTTTGCAAGCGGGATACCACGTTCTTCTTCAAGAATATGTAATGAAGCGTCCCCTTGATTGATTTCATAATATCCCAATAATTCTTGACTATGTCTTGTCGTCATCGCATAGAACTGGTGGCTAGCATTCTCTTTGACTACTTGCTCTAATATAGAAAGCTCTTGGTTTGTACAAGAGGTATCATCTCCCATTAAAAACTCACGAACCATTCCTGTTTCATCAAGCGCCAATGTCTTAAAGTAATCAACATACTCTAATGTCAGTCCTTCAGCAGGACTATTTTTATGTGGGAAGCTTTTACGCTTCGCAGCTAGAATCTCTTGAATATGAGTTGGTTCATACTTATGCTGTCCGATTTCAATTAATACAGAAGCCATCATGCGAACCATATATCGTAAGAAGCCCTTTCCTACAAAAGATAGCGTAATAACGCCATCCTCTTCTGTTAATGTGATGGAACGTACAGTTCTTACTTGATCTGGATATTCTTCCAAAGAACTGGAATTCAAGGATGTAAAATCATGTGTTCCAACAAGATAAGGAATACCTTCCCTCATTTTTTCTACATCCAAATGCATTGGGCATTGGAAAACTGTATCTTTTGTAAATACGTTGTATGGCCCATGATTGATACGATAGTTATATTGTTTAAAGCGAACGTTATATCTTGCATGGAAACAATCATCCTCTTCTTCAACTGCCATGATATGAATATCATCTGGCAAAAAGGCATTGATTGCGCCCATCCACTTACGAGCTGGCATCTTGCGCTTTGTATCAAACATGAATACCTGTGCGCTAGCACTTACCCCTGCATCTGTTCTACCAGATCCAATAACGTTTACCTTTTCCTGTGTAATACGTTCAATCACTGCTTCGAGGATTTCCTGAATGGAATCTCCCCTGCGCTGTGATTGCCAGCCAGAATAATTTCTTCCAACATAAGATACAACACATTTATAGCGCATCATAATAGAATCGCCAATCCAATCATCACAATTAGAGTTGTAAAGGCACCAAGTAATAAGAAGTAATCACGCTTTTCCATCTTTAAGACTTTATAACGTGTACGCTTTTCTCCTGGTGCATAACCTCTAGCCTCCATAGCATTCGCAAGATCTTCTGCACGTTGGAGAGCAGATACGAATAATGGAACAATCAGGGAAAGAATCGCCATGACTCTCTCCATGAGTTTACCTTCCTTCATATCAACCCCACGCGATTGTTGCGCCTTCATAATACGCTGTGTTTCTTCAATTAAGTCTGGAATAAAACGTAGCGCAATACTAATTAACATCGCAATTTCATGTGCTGGTACATGGAATCTCTTTAAAGGCATTAGTAAATCTTCAATACCCAAAGTCATATCTAAAGGTTTTGTTGTGGCAGTCAAGCATGTTGTAATCATAATCATCAACATGAGTCGAATCGCAATATAAAGTGTTTGGAATACTGCATCACTATAGATGACAAAACTTCCAAGTGTTAGTAATGGTTCGCCTGTCTTCATCACAAATGCATTGATGATTAATAAGAAGAATAACATCATCAACATTGGCTTCATAGATTTCCAAATAAAACCAAAACTTAACTTCGAGATGAGTATCGTACTAGCGGCCACTACAAAGATAACACCATAACCAATCCAGCCCGCTGGAATAAACACTGCGATTAACATCACCAACATCGCAATGATCTTCGCGCGTGGATCCATCTTATGGATTGGGGAGTCTAATGGCAGATAACGTCCAAGTGTAAAATTACCCATGTTTCTTCACCTGCCTTACGATTTCTTTCGCAAGCGTTGGAATATCATTAATTTCATCTGAAATCTCAAATCCCTTCTTACGTAAGCTATCTTTCATCTGAATCAGTGCTGGAGGTAAAATATTCATACTGCGGCATAGTTCAGAATTATCAAAGAACTTCTTTGTACTATCATGGAAACGGATTGTTCCATCTTCCACTACAACTACTTCATCACAATATTTATAAACCTGCTCCATATCATGTGATACGATTAGCACTGTCTTATTATATTTACGGTTTAATGCATAGAATAATTCCATCATCTGTACCGTACCGATTGGATCAAGACCAGCAGTTGGCTCATCCAAAACAATAATCTTTGGATCCATCGCTAGGATACCTGCAATCGCCGTTCTTCTCTTTTGTCCACCAGATAATTCCAGTGGGCTTTTTTCATAGTTCTCAACGCCAAGACCAACTAGTTTTAATGCGTCCTTTGCTTTTTTAATAGCTTCTTCTTCCGTACATCCAAAGTTCTTTGGCCCAAACGCAACATCCTTCAAAACAGTTTCTTCAAATAACTGATATTCAGGGAACTGGAAGACAAGACCAACATCACCACGTAAAGACTTCAATTTCTTCGGTGTTTCTTTTGCGTCGATTGTACGGTCAAGAATATGAATCGTGCCTTCGGTTGGTAAAAGTAATGCATTTAAATGCTGAATCAGTGTACTCTTACCAGAACCTGTCTGTCCGATAATTGCTGTAATTTTATTTTCTGTAATATTCAGGTTAATATCCTTTAAAGCATCATATTGGTAAGGTGTACCGGTGCTATAAATATGTTTTACATGCTCGAATGTAATTGGCATAATTCTTCCACCAGTCCTTCCTGTGTAATATGCGATGAAACATGCAGACCACATGCCTGCAATTCCTCACTCAACTTTAAGCTGAAAGGAATATCAAACTTCATCTTCTTTAACTTCTCTGGATCTTTAAAGATTTCCTTTGGTGTTCCTGTCATTGCCACATGACCACCATCCATCGCAATCACATAATCGCTCTTAGCGACTTCATCAATATCATGTGTGATAGAAAGAATTGTCAACTTGCTTTCACCATGTAATTCTGTGATGACACGTTTGATTTCATCTTTACCTTGTGGGTCTAACATTGATGTTGCTTCATCAAAGATGAGAATCTTTGGCTTCATTGCAAGTACACCTGCAATCGCAACACGCTGTTTCTGCCCACCACTTAATCGTGTAGGTTCTTGATTCAGATACTTCGTCATTCCAACAAGAGCTGCGTTTTCTTCGATGATACGGTCCATATCTTCTTGTAGCACACAATGATTTTCAAGTCCAAAAGCGATATCATCTCTCACCGTTGAACCAATAAACTGGTTATCTGGATTCTGAAAAACAATACCGATATTAGAACGAATTTTATTTAAGTTTTCTACATTTAATTCCATGCCATCAACCATGATTGAACCGGAAGCCTTCTCTAAAAGACCCGCAATCAACTTCGCAATCGTGGATTTTCCACTACCGTTGTGTCCAATAATTGTTGTATAGGTCCCTTCCTCGATTGAAAAGGAAACTTCATCAATTGTCTTAGCACTTTCATCATATGCAAAACTGAGATTTTTTACTTCGATAATCCCCATGTGCTCTTATCTCCTGTACTTCTTACGCAGCTTCTGTATATCTACAAAGCGTGCATATTATATCATTCTTTTTCCATTACACTCAAACTACAAACCTGAATCTAGTGAATTTACATCAAATTCATAAAATCGTATAAAAAGTTGAAGCTTTCACTCCAACTTTTTTCTTATGAAAACTTGTTTGTTCCTACTTCTGAATAGAGTAGTTCTGGTAGTTACCGTTTAATACAGAAGCTTGGTTGGCAACGTTTAAGATATCGCTAATAATAGCACCATCTTCCACGAATAGCTTCTTTGTGATACCTTCTTCTGCACATTCATAGCCAGCAGCCGTCATGATATCAGAGAAAGCCTCACGGTTTTTTTCGCTTTCGAATGATACATAGTGATGAATTGTCACGAGTGTATCTTGTTCAAACATACCGTTTAAGGAACTAGCTTCTGCTAGCAATTCTTCTACAAAGTCTGGATTAAGATATGGATATACACCACATACTTCCTGTACTTCTGGAGAACGATCACTTGCGTCATAAGTAGGCTGTGCTACTCCATCTCCGTCTGACAAGGTTATAAAATGTACTTCATTATCATCTTCTACTTCGTTATTTTCTGTTTCTTTCTGATCTTTTAATAGCTTTACTGCAACGACTGCACCAACACCGACAGCCACCGCAAGAGCACCAAATAGTCTATTTAACATAGTTGTCTCCTCTCTGTCTCTATATGCCATATTTTAGCACATCTAGCTAAAATACCCTAACGGAAACATTATCTACTTTTTTCTAAATAGGTCATAATACTAACCGCATTAGAAGCTGCACCCTTACGGATCTGATCTCCACAACACCAAAGACTAATACTATTTGCGCAAGTTGTATCCTTACGAACACGTCCTATATATACAATGTCTTGATTCGAAGTTTCTACCGGTGTAGGCACATGGTCTTCAATAAGTTCAACACCAGGGAAGTTTTTCATCTCTTGGCGAATCGCATCTAAGGATAGTTCTTGTTCAGTTTCAACTGTCAAGGAAATTGAATGGGAGCGATATACTGGTACACGTACACAAGTGCAATTTACCTGTAAATCATCCGCATGCATGATTTTACGACCCTCATTATGCATCTTCATTTCTTCTGCTGTATAACCATTGTCTAGATATGAACCAATCTGCGCAATACAGTTATAGGCAATCTGTGCTGGGAAGACATTTGGATGAACCTCTTCACCCTTATCAAGCTGTAAAATTTGCTCACGTAATTCACGCATACCTTCAACACCTGCACCACTAACAGCTTGAAACGTTGTCGCAGTTACATGCTTGATTTTAGATAAGCGATGAATTGGCGCAAGTGCCATAAACGCAATAATTGTAGAACAGTTTGGGTTGGCGATAACCCCATGATGACCTAGTGCATCTTCACCGTTAATCTCTGGTACAACTAACGGTACATCATCCTGTAAACGGAAAGCACTAGAGTTATCAATAAGTACTGCATTTGCTTTTTGAATCAAAGGTAGATATTCCTTTATAAGTGCGTTGGATACAGCACCAAGCACATAATCTAGCCCTTCAAAGGAATGCTCATCTACAACTTGTACTGTGATTCCTTTGCCATGAAATGATAATACACGTCCAGCTGATCTTGGGCTGGAGAATAGACGTAATTCTTCTACTGCAAGGTTTTGTTCTTCAATGCATTCTAGCATCTGTCTACCGACAGCACCTGTCGCACCTAAAATTCCAATTTTCATGCATGTTCCCTCTCTTCTTGAATAAATCTATCATAAATACAGCGAATCGCATTGTGGAAGTCATGATTGGATACACCTACCACAACAGATAATTCATCTGCACTCTGGTTAATAACTTTAATGTTAATTTTATGATTACCAAACTCACTTAAAAGTTGTCCTGAAGCACCAGGTACTTGTTTCATACCTCTACCCACAATGGCTACCATTGCTAAGTCTTCTTCTAACATCAACTCATCAGGTTCTAATTCTTTCTTAATCTTTGCAAGAATCTCATACTTGCACTGTTCAATTGCACCCTTTTGTACAATCACAGTAAATGTATCAACTGTAATTGGAACACTTTCGATTGAGATATGATACTCCTCAAAAATAAACAACAATCTACGTAAGAAACCAACTTCTGTTGAACTATGACTCTTTACAACCGTAAAGGAAGCGTAGTCTCTACGTCCTGTAATTCCAGTTACAGTTGAAGTGCCGTTTGCTTTATCGTATTCTTCACAATCATCTTGAATAAATGTACCCGGATTCTCTGGGTCATTTGTATTTAAAATATGGATTGGAATATTCTTTTCACGTACTGGGAAAATCGCATCATCATGGAGTACATTCGCACCCATGTAGCTCATTCCACGAAGTTCACTATATGTAATAACTGGAATCTGCTGAGGATTATCAATGATACGTGGATCTGAAACCAAGATACCAGATACATCCGTCCAGTTTTCATAGACTTCTGCATCCACAATATTGGCTAAGATTGAACCCGTAATATCACTACCACCACGACTCATGACTTTGATTTGTCCATTTGGTAAAGCACCATAGAAACCTGGGATAACATACTTCTTATCCATGTCCATAACCTTGTCTAAATTCTGCTTAATCTTATCAAAGTCAAAATCACCATTATATTTGAACGCGATAACATCTTTCGCATCTAAAAACTCTGCGCCTAAATATTCTGCCATGCATCGTGCTGTTAAATACTCACCACGAGAAACGATATAATCTACAGGTGCATGCGCATCTAACATCTCTTTAACACTAGTAAACTCTTTTTCTAAATCAATTTTCAGGCTAAGCGAATCACAGATACGTTGATATTTCTCTTTTACAAGATTAAAAATTGTTTCATAGGATACACCATAATTTATATGTGCATGTAAAAGATATAGTAAATCCGTCACCTTGTAATCATCACGGTTTTCTTTACCACATGCACTAACGACAATAAACTTACGATTCACATTCGCATCTACGATGCGCTTTACTTTTTCAAACTGATCTTTACTGGCTACAGAAGAACCACCAAACTTACTTACAATCATACATTACCTCCGCTACAAATACCGCATCATCTTCCAATACCTTTATCACAGAATCCAATTCCACAAAAGATATTTTCTTTGTAATGCATGTATCTTCATCAATTCTTTCTTCTATTACATCTTCTATGCGATTTAAATTGACAGAACGAATATAGAATGAGGACAATCGATTCTTATTATCCACATGAACACCTACTCCAGATGAAACCTCAGTATCTTGATGAAGCACTAAATCAATTAAATCCTGTACAACCGCATGTGCAGTTGGATAAGAGCCTGCACCCTGACCAACATAAGTCATCTTACCAAGTGTTTTCGAATCACTTTCAATCGCATTGAAGTTCGCCGGTATTGTCGCAAAGATATTCTGCTTTGGAATAAATGTTGGGATAACTGTACCACTTACACCACTATCAGACTTTACACCTGAGCCGATTAATTTACACACATAACCATGCTTGCATGCATACGCGATATCCTTTGCACTGATATGACGAATCCCGTAGATATCGATATCACCAACATTCGCAAGTACACCAAATCCTTTACAACTTGAAAGTACTACTTTATACGCTGTATCCATACCATCAATATCGTCTGATGGATCAAATTCCGCATAGCCACAAGCTTGCGCTTCTTTTAATGCAACCGCAAACTCTGAACCTTCATCACTCATCTTACTTAAGATGTAGTTTGTTGTTCCATTGAAGATGCCGCGGAAACTATTAATATCATCGATACGCTTAGTACGATCTAGGTTGCTCATCCAAGGAATACCACCACCACAAGCGGCTTCATACTTTAAACTAACACCACGCGTACGTGCTGTTTCTAATAGTTCTTCCAAATGATTCACCAGCATCTTCTTATTACTTGTCACAACGTGCTTTCCGTTGAATAACGCTGCTTTGACATAGCTGAATGCTGGCTCATCACCACCAATACATTCCACTACCACATCAATATCAGGATCTTCCACAATATCATGGATATCCACTGTCATGCGCTCATCCGTAATATCCTTTTCATAGCGCACCAATATCTTGGAAATCTCCAGTTGCGATACTTCTTTCGTATTCTTTCCATCAATAATTTTTCTAACGCCAGAACCAACAGTTCCATGTCCCAATAAACCAATCTTCATATAAACCTCTGTTTCTAAAATAGATACACTTGTATTTAAAACACAAACAGTGTATCATTTTTCTATATTTGAAACAAGAAGGAAGCCCTATGAAATATATTAGTACACGAAATAAAGAAAAAACCGTATCCGTTTCTGAAGCGATTATCCAAGGTCTCGCTGATGATGGCGGACTCTATACACCACAAGCACTTGATCAAAAGGTAGATTTAGCTTCTACCCTCAAGATGAGTTATTTAGAGCTAGCCCAATACATTCTATCTCTTTTTTTAAGTGACTTTAGTCACGAACAAATCCAACAATGTGTTCAAAATGCCTATCAAAACTCATTTGAAAACAACGAAGTAGCACCACTACGTAAATACAGCGATGGTTGGCTTATGGAATTATGGCATGGTCCAACCAGCGCCTTTAAAGATGTAGCCTTGACACTACTACCACATTTATTAACAACCGCATACCAAAACCAGAATGAACATGACCTCATCTCCATTCTGACTGCCACAAGCGGTGATACCGGCAAAGCCGCAATCAATGGTTTTGCAGATGTTAAAAATACTGCTATTACAGTCCTCTATCCAGAAATCGGTGTATCCGATATCCAAAAGAGACAAATGCAAACATCACTTGGTAAAAATGTTGAAGTCATCGCAGTCAAAGGTAACTTCGATGATTGCCAACGTATTGTAAAGGAGGCGATGAAAGATCCAGTTGTGCTTGAGGCATGCAAACACATGAAACTTTCCTCTGCAAACTCCATTAACATCGGTCGCTTACTTCCACAGATTGTCTATTACTTTGACTCTTATGCAAAACTTGTAAATCATGGTGATATTCAATTGGGAGATGCAGTTAACTTTGTTGTACCAAGTGGCAACTTTGGCAATATCCTTGCTGGATATCTTGCAAAACAGCTAGGCTTACCAGTTAAGAAGCTAGTATGTGCTTCAAACTCCAACAATGTTCTAACAGAATTTATTCGAACAGGTACATACAATGCGAATCGAGCATTTATCCCAACGATATCCCCATCAATGGACATCCTAGTTTCTAGTAACTTGGAGCGTCTATTATTCCTTCTCAGCAATCATAATGATGTGTTAATTAACCAATATATGTCTTCTCTTAAGAACGATGGCCAATACACAATCTCTGATGATTTACGCAAACAATTACAAGAAAGCTTTGCGGCATATGATTGTTCAGAAGATGAATGCAAGAAAGTAATACATGATACTTTCCATAAAGAACATATCCTCATCGACCCACACACAGCGGTAGCCGTACATGCATGTCATGCATACAAACAGGAATCAAATGACACTACACCATGTATCGTATTATGTACTGCAAGTGCCTACAAGTTTGCCAAGGATGTTTATACAGCTTTAACAGGAAAGTCTTGTGCTGATGAATTTGAAGCGATGAACGCATTACATGATTACACATCCGTAGTCATACCAAAGAATCTTGCATGCTTAAAAGATATGGAAATACGTTTTACAAATACGGTTAAAAAAGAAGACGCATTAGCCATAATCGCAAAGCGCTTGGAGGGTCTACAACATGATCACAATTAAAACTCCTGCCACATCTGCTAACCTTGGTTCTGGATTTGATTGTCTTGGTATTGCACTAAAACTATATAACATTTTCCAAGTTGAAAAGTATGACCACAACTTCTTAGAAAATGTAGAGGAGGAATACAATAACGACAACAACCTCTTCCTACAGGCATATCGCCTTGGTTGCGAGACAATCGGTAAATATGATCCAATTCACGTTATCTTTGATTGTCATATTCCAATTAGCCGTGGATTAGGAAGTAGTGCTTCCTTTATCATTGGTGGATTAGTCGCTGCTAGTGTTTTACATAACAATATTCTAAGTGAAGCAGAAATCTATCGTTTAGCTTGCAGTATTGAAGGTCATCCGGACAATATCGCACCATGTTTATATGGAGGTCTATGTGCTGGCATGACAATTGATAAGAAACACTTCCTATCACATAGATTACCAATCCACAAAGATTGGGAATATACAGCTCTTGTACCTAATGTTGAAGTTAGTACAGAAAAGGCCCGTGGTGCATTACCTGATTCATATCCACGTGCTCAAGTTGCCACAGCCATTAGTAACGCAATTCTCACATCACAAGCATTGCAAGAAGGAAATCTTTCCCTACTTTCAGCCGCAACACGCGATATTGTGCATGAACCATATCGTCAAAAGTTAATCCCTAACTTTGAAGTCATCCAACAGATTGTAAAGGAAGACACTGATGGCATCTTACTTATCAGTGGTTCTGGATCAACTTGCTTATGTATTGCGAAAAAGGAATTAAGTACAGCAGCACGTTTGAAGATTGCATCACTTCCAAATCATTGGCAATGTTTGCAATTAGACGTTGCCTATCACGGCACAGAGATAGAGAGGTAAGCACATGCAAAACTCTGAATATCTAATTGTTCATAAGAAGATTCTACCTGAATATTTTAGCCAGGTTATCCAAGCAAGATCTCTGCTTGAAAATCATGAAGTTGAAACAGTCACGGAAGCTGTCAAAAAAGTAGGCATCTCTCGAAATACCTACTATCGCTATAAAGATTATCTATTTGAAATTTCTGATAACGCCACTTCGCGCACGATGACAATCTCTCTCATTCTAAAGGACGAAAGTGGCGCATTAACAGCAGTACTACAAACATTGAGTAAAGCACAAGCAAGTGTCTTAACAATCTCGCAAGCTATTCCAGTGGATGGATACGCAACAGTATTGATTAGCTTAGATATCTCTAAGATGGAAAATACTCCGGACAATCTATTAAAACAATTACTCAAACATTCTTGTGTACGTAAAGTACAACTTGATGCAATTGCATAAGAAAAGAGCCATTTGGCTCTTTTTAGTTTGATTACTTTTGAACGCTTCCTTGCTTAGCAACTGCAGCCATCTTCGCTTCGATAGCAGCCTGGTCACCTAAGTATTCCTTAGAGATGAACTTTCCGTTGTCATCGAATGTGTAAACGAGTGGAACACCTGTAGGAATATTTACGCCGATGATCTCTTCATCTGTTAAGTTTTCAAAATACTTAACAAGAGCACGTAAGCTATTACCATGAGCAGCGATGATTACACGCTTACCAGCCTTCATCTGTGGTAAGATTTCCTGTTCATAGTAAGGAACTGCACGAGCAATTGTATCCTTTAGAGATTCAGCTAATGGAAGTTCATCCTTATTTTCATTACGGTAAGCTTCCTGTAATGCTGGATTTCTTTCATCTGTTGGATCTAAAGCAGGTGGCTGAACGTCAAATGATCTTCTCCAGATTTTAACCTTTTCTTCACCATACTTCTCAGCTGTTTCAGCCTTATTTAAGCCCTGTAAAGCACCATAGTGTCTTTCATTGAGCTTCCAAGTCTTAGTAACTGGTAACCATTCACGGTCCATTTCAGATAATACAAAGTTTAATGTGTGGATTGCACGCTTTAAATATGATGTATAGCAAAGATCAAAGTCAAATCCTGCTTCCTTTAAAGAACGTCCGCCAGCCTTAGCTTCCTCTACACCTTTCTCAGAAAGTTCAACGTCTGTCCAACCTGTGAAAAGGTTGAGCTTATTCCATTCACTTTCACCATGTCTAATTAAAACAAGTTTCATTTTAAGCCTCCTTCGCTTTTTAACAAATCAATCGTATCACATGACTTTATGATGTCAAACGAAAATATTCACATCTACTTACGCTTTTTGTGATAGTTTTTAAAGAATTTATTATTTCCAGGAAATGTTAGGAAACAATATGCATTGTAACCCCTGTTAGAGTACCAAATACATTTGAAATTTCTGTTGGGGTTGCTGTACAACTGCCCTGCATCATTTCAGAATTTCCACCACCTTTAGCGTTTATCCGTGTGTTAAATGCAGCACGAATTGATTGTAAATCAACAGCCTTACTCATGATGACATAGGCATAACCTACTTCAGTTTTCGCAAGTACCATAACTGTTGAAATACCCTTTTTAATACAGCAATTGCAGAATACGCGCATTGCTTCATAGTCCGCTAACACAGCAGTATATAGAATCGAATCATGCATAGGAATGTGTTTTGCATCCTTTAACATTATCTCGGTAGATAATTGACGATAGGATTTTTGCAGATCTAAATAGCGTTGTCCAAGATTACTAACCGCACTTGATAGTTCTAATGGCTTTGCGGAAAGCAGTTTTGAAATCTTACTATTTTCTTGTTGGATGTGATTGAGATAGGCAAATGCTTTTCTTCCACTTAACAAGAATACTCTTGTTTTATTACCTGATTTTTCAAAATTGATAACCTTGCAAATTCCGATTTCTCCAGTGTGATTAACATGCATACCACAACATGCACACATGTCATAATCCTCAATTGATACAATACGTGTTATTCCTGCAATCTCAATCTTAGAGCGATACTCATACTTTCCGGTTTCACTTGGGGCACAAAAGATTTCACGTACTGGTAGATTTGCCCAGATTGCCTGGTTTACTTGTTGCTCAACATCTTGAATCATTTCCTCTGTTAAATCACCTCGGAAATCTGCACAGATATATTCACCCATATGAAAACCAACATTGGAATATCCATACAACTTCTTTACTAGGCCCGAAAAGATATGTTCTCCCGTATGATTCTGCATTAAGTCATAACGATATTCCCAATTGATTACACAATGTACTTTTTCTCCTAGCGGAAGTGGTTGTTTTAAGATATGTATAATCTTATCTTTCTTCCGTTGTACATCAAGTACTGTAATATCTTGGATTGTACCTTTATCACAAGGTTGCCCACCACCTTCTGGATAAAAGATTGTATCCTTTAAAACAATCTCATAACCTTCCTTGCATGCATGGCAAGATACAACAATCGTAGATAACTCTCTTGCATAAGGATGACTATAATAATATTCTTGAAATTCGTTCATCTACTTCACCATTTCTTTATACAAGATATCTACCGCTTCTTGCTCAGCAATACCATAGGAGAATGCTGTCGCTGACCCCATTGCCACAGATTTCTCTAGTGCTATTTGATCATCTTCTCCATTTAATTTACTAGCTAAGAAAGCCGCAATCATGGAATCTCCTGCACCTACAGAATTTAACACTTCTCCATTTGGTGCATTACAATGAAATACCTTATGGTTTGCTAGTAAAGCTCCTTTTGAACCCAGTGATACAAGTACGTTTTGTGCACCCATCGATACCAACTTGCATGCATACTCTTCTACCTGTTCTTCTAATACCTCTTGACCAAATATTTCTGATAGTTCATGTTGATTTGGTTTGATTAAATATGGGTGATATGGTAGGACCGTTTTTATTATAGTTCCTACCGCATCAACGACAATCCGTATCTTTCTACCTTCAAGGTATTTCATCACATCCGCATAGAAGTTATGATCAACTCCTGAAGCCATACTGCCGGAAAGAATGAGGATATCTCCATCTGTAAGATGCTCTAGTTTTACATACAACTTTTCTATATCTTCTTTTTCAACCGTAGGACCACTCGCATTAATCTCTGTTTCCTCTACGTGTTTCATTTTTATATTGATACGAGATTGGCCATGATCCAACTTAATAAAATCAGGGATTAGTCCATGATTACTTACGCGTTTCTCAATTTCATCACCTGTAAAACCAGCCACATAACCTAGTGGTGTGCTAATTCTCCCTAAATGCTTTAGTGCAACCGACACATTAATACCTTTACCACCGACATCAATTTGTTCAAAGATGGATCGATTTAACTTTCCTTCTTCAAACGTTCCTAATTGTACGATGTAATCAAGTGATGGATTCATTGTTACTGTATAAATCATACGTATACCTCTTTAAAGTATTATAAATGAAAAAAAGGTTCACAATAAAGTGAACCTCGTAATTTCTTTAGATAATGAAGAACTTCAAGATGAATAATCCTGTAAGAATATACATCAAGAGTGATATCTCCTTAGCCTTACCTGTAATTACATGGATAAATGTGTAAGAGATAAAGCCAAATGCGATACCTTCAGAGATTGAATATGCAAAGCCCATCATTGTAATGCATACAAAGCATGGGAATGCCTTTGTAATATCGTTCCATTCGATGTTAACAACCTGCTGCATCATCAAGAAACCAACTACGATTAATGCTGGTGCTGTCGCAAAGGAAGGAATTGTTAAGAATAATGGAGATAAGAATAAAGCAGCTAAGAATAAGATACCTGTAGTAACACTTGTTAAACCTGTTCTACCACCTTCCGTAATACCAGAAGAAGATTCAACGAATGTTGTGATTGTGGATGTACCTAAGATAGCACCTACTGTTGTACCAACAGCGTCAGCTAATAATACACCCTTAATTCTTGGTAACTTACCGTCCTTGTCTAACATATTTGCCTTAGAAGCACATCCGATAACTGTTCCAAGTGTATCGAAGACATCTACGAATAAGAACGCAAATACAACTACAATAAAGTTCGCAAGGTGACTTGCCACAAACGTAAAGTCAAATTGGAAGAATGTAGGAGCGATAGAATTTGGCATTGAGAAGAACGCTGTTGGGATTAATGAATAGTAACCTAATTCTGGATTTGGTACATAGATACCTACTAATTGGCAGATAATACCTAATACCCAAGTTAGTAAGATACCCCATAACATATATCCCTTAACACCCTTGATTAACATAATCACAATAGAGATAACACCAATCATACACAAGATAACACCTACACCCTGTGATGAGAATGTTCCATTCGCAATACCACCTGTAAATGAATATAGACTAACGAGTGTTGGGCCATCAACGATGATATGTGCATTTTGTACACCGATGAATGCAATGAAGAAACCAATACCTACAGATACAGCTACCTTTAACTGTACTGGAATCGCATTAAAGATTGCTTCACGAACACTTGTTAGTGACATGATGATAAAGATAATACCTTCCACAAGTACTGCTGTTAAAGCAACCTGCCATGGATAACCCATAACACCACATACTGTGTATGCGAAGTAAGCATTCAAACCTAAACCAGCAGATAATGCAAATGGCATATTTGAGAACGCAGCCATACAGAAACATGCAATAGCGGATGCGACTGCAGTCGCTGTTAAGATGGAACCTGCATCCATACCAGAAGCACTTAAGATGGATGGATTGAGAGCAAGAATGTACACCATTGTAATAAATGTTGTGATACCTGCAATCACTTCTGTTTTAACTGTTGTGCCGTTTTCCTTTAAATGAAATAACTTTTCTAACATAAATATCCCCCTTTTTTCATTCACACATCGCCGCCTAAAATTTAAAAATCCTGCCGAGTAGCATCTCAACAGGAAGTCACTAAAAAAGAATAGAGACAACCGTAGTCCCGCCATTAAGGTAGCAGGGTAGAGACACTTCCGCCAATTCGGAAGCATATACGATATGTGGCACATAGGTATTATATGAAATTACCACACCATTTACAAAGGGAATTTGTTAAAAAACCAATTTTTCCAACATTTATCGCAAAATGTATATATTCACCTTAATGAAAGCACTATCATCAAAAAAATCAATAATACCCGTATCATTCTAAGGGAAATGGTGGGATAATAACTAACGTTTGGAGGTTTTTCTATGAAGCACATGCGTCAGTTTTTAATTATCCTACTATTTACCTGTATTGGTGAAGTATTACATACTTTTATACCACTACCAATCCCTGCTTCAATCTATGGCCTTGTACTTTTATTTATCGCACTGAATCTCAGGATCTTTAAAGTTGATGAAGTACACGATACAGCAGATTTCTTAATCGAAATCATGCCAGTCATGTTTATTCCTGCAGCCGTAGGTTTAATTGGGTCTATGGCTTCCTTACAACCAATCTTAATACAATCCATCATAATCATGATGGTTTCTACAGTGATTGTTATGGTTGTCACTGGTAAAGTATCGATGCTATTAGGTAAGGAGAAATCAAGCAATGAATAATGTTATGTTAACAAGTGCCACAATGGGTGTGGTGATATCCCTAATTGGTTTCTTTATTGGTATCCTCTGTCGTGAGAAGTTTAAACTGCCAATCTTTAATCCCTTACTAATTGCGATTATCTTTACAATTGGTTTTGTATCTATCTTCCGTATTGATTATGATTCTTACTTTTTCTCCGCAAAGTATCTTAGTTGGTTATTAACCCCTGCAACAGTCGCTTTGGCAGTACCACTCTATAAAGAAATCGATAAGCTCAAAGCGAATTGGAAGATGATACTCATTTCTATCGCTTGTGGTTGTGTCAGCAGCGTTGTAACAGTACTTGTTCTATCATTTGTATTCCGTTTCAACCATGCGCAATACGTTACCTTCATACCAAAATCCATCACAACAGCCATTGGTATGGGTGTTGCAGAAGAGTTAGGTGGTATTGTACCAGTTACTGTTGCGGCAATTATCGTTACAGGTATCTTTGGCGCAATCATCGCAGATATTGTATTTAAGATTTTCCATATCACCGACCCTATTGCCCAAGGTTTAGCACTTGGTGCTAGTGCACACGCAATCGGAACATCCAAGGCAATCGAACTCGGTGACCTACAAGGTGCTATGGCAGGTCTTGCAATCTGTACTTCTGGTATTATCACAGTTGCCCTAGCAACAATCTTCGCTGGTATTATCTAAACAATTTAAGAAGCGTAAAACGCTTCTTTTTTTCTATGTACACAAAAAAACGACTATCTTAGATAGTCGTTTATGTCATTAGTCTTCTACGTATGGTAATAAAGCCATTTGACGAGCACGCTTGATAGCGATTGCTAACATTCTCTGGTACTTCGCACGAGTTCCTGTAACGCGACGTGGAGTAATCTTTCCATTTGCGCTAACGAATTTCTTCAAGAGCTCTACATCCTTATAATCGATATAAGTGATGTTGTTTTTTGTAAAGTAGCAGACCTTTCTGCGGCCCATTCTTTGTTTTCTGAATGCCATTGTCTGTTCTCCTTTATTTAGAATGGCAGGTCATCGCTGGAAATATCCATTCCGATTCCTGCGCCGAAGTCATCACTCACAAAATCATCATTTACAGATGGCTTTGGTTGTGAATACGGCTGTTGATAACTGTTGTCTTGATAACCACTGTTCTGTGCTCTACTCTGTGATTGACTCTTAGATTCAAGTAAATTTACAGTATCACAAACGACTTCTGTAATATAAACCTTTTGTCCATCACGATCATAGTTACGTGTTTGGATTCTTCCTTCAACACCCACTAATGCACCCTTATGTGCATATGAGCCTAAGAAATCGGCAGCTTGTCGCCAAGCAACACAACTGATGAAGTCTGCAGACTGCTGATTGTTTCCATCCTGTCCACGAGCCACACGACGATCACATGCAACAGTAAATGTCGCAACGGATAAGCCACTAGCTGTCTTACGAACTTCAACATCACGTGTCAGTCTACCAACCAAAACAACGCGGTTAATCATTACTTAGCTCCCTTAGCCGGAGCTTCGTCACGGGTAATCATGAAACGAACAACATTTGCGTTGATTCCCATCAAACGATCGAATTCCTTTAAGCAGTCATTTTCTGCTTCAAATGCTGTTACTACATAGTAACCCTTCTTCATGTCATCAATTGGGTAAGCAAATTCGCGCATTCCCCATTCGTCTGTCTTTGCAATCTTACCACCATTGTCAGTGATGATCTTGCTGAGAGTTTCGATTAATTCAGCTCTCTTTTCTGTTTCAACAGATTCGTTGATGATGTACATGACTTCATACTTCTTCATTCCGTACACCTCCTTCTGGTCTAACGGCCATTTCTGGCAAGGAGCGGGAGTAACCCACTCGCCACAATATAGTACCAGTTCCCTAACCAAAAGTAAAGAAAAAATCACTTCTATCATTACGATATAAAGTGCTCTCAAGTGAAATTTTTGAATATCGTATTTGTTTAAGAAAATCTTGCAGATATGCAAGTTATCTATTTATGATGAAATATGAATAGGTTATAATAGTTGTAATGACGGAGAACATGTTATGGAACAAGTATCATATAAAAAGTTGTTTAAATTACTTATTGATAAGGATTTAAAGAAGACTGAATTTGCTGCAAAGGCAGGTATTAGTCAGAATACGTTAGCTAGAATGGGAAAAGGACAATTCATTTCCATGGAACTTCTAGTGCGCATTTGTAAGTATTTAAATTGCACATTTGATGATTTGGTAGAGATAATCAATAAAGAGAATAATTGAAAGCAAAGATTGGGGTTGGAATGATGGCTGTAACAAATAATGATTTGTCAATATTTACTAATAAGAACGAGAATGGAATTAAACTGTCTGATCGTTTGAATACGGTTTTAACTAATTCAAAATATTTTGATGTATTAGTTGGATATTTTAGAATTACTGGGTTTTACTTATTAAAAGAACAATTGGAAGATGTGAAAGAAATACGAATATTGATTGGATTAGGAGCGGATATAGAAACTGTCCGAGCAATGGATATTTTCGAACTTTCTGGAGCCAATGCTACTCGTAAAGTACAAAAAGTAATAACAGAAGAATTTAATAACACAGAAGATGATAATTTAGAAATGGAAAATGGAGTATTTAAGTTTTGTGAGTGGATTAAATCTGGAAAACTTAAAATTCGCATGTGTTATGAAAAAAATGTACACGCAAAATTGTATATTATTAGGAAGGATCCAGATAAAGTACCTGATCAATTTGGAAACTTAATTACAGGCTCTAGCAATTTTACATTTAATGGTCTAGATAAAAATGTAGAATTTAATGTAGAACTTAAAAATCAATCTGATGTTCAATATGGCTTGGATTTTTTTGAAGAATTATGGAAAGATTCTAAAGATATAACAGAAGATATTCTAACAACCATAAACAACGATACTTGGATGAATAAAAATATAACTCCATATGAATTGTTTTTAAAGCTTCTCTTTGTTTATTTTGAGGAAGAGATCGATTCTAGACAGAATGACTATGAATGGCCAGATGGTTATATGAATCTACAATATCAATCAGATGCTGTTACTCAAGCAAGAAAAATTATAGCTCGTCATGGTGGTGTGATCATTTCTGATGTGGTAGGTTTGGGAAAAACATATATTGCAGCAATGCTTGGAAAATTATTAGATGGCAGAAAGCTTTTTATTGTGCCACCAGTAGTAAAAGATAACTGGGAAAGTGTATTGGCTGATTTTGGATATAAAATGTCTGACAAAGTTGTATCGCTTGGTATTATTGATCAACTATCGGAAATGGATGATATAGCTTCATATAAATATGTTTTTATTGATGAAGCCCATAGATTTAGAAATGCATCTTCTACTGAATTTCAGTATTTGAAGAAAATTTGTTATGGTAAAGGCGTTATTTTGATTACCGCAACACCTCAGAATAATACGATTCTAGATATAGCAAATCTAATTACTTTATTCCAGGATTCAAGAAATTCCTCAATAATTCCCGGAAATCATAATCTTGAAAAATATTTTAACGAATTATATAAAGAAGTCAGAGTTTCAAAAAATGATCCCACAGTTGTATCAAATATTGCTGCGGAGATTCGTGACAATGTTTTAAGGCATGTGCTGATAAGAAGAACTAGAAGTGAAATAACTCAATATTATAAAGAGGATTTAGAAAAACAGGGTTTAAAATTTCCAACAGTAAATGATCCTATCCGTTTGGATTATATGTATGACGAAGAGATGGAACAAACTTTTACAGATACAATAGAATTGCTTAAAAAATTTTCTTATGCAAGATATGCTCCTTTACTATATTTGAAAAATCAAAAGAAAGTCGGATCAGATAAAGCTAGACAGCAAAACATGATTGGATTTGTTAAAACAATGCTTGTAAAACGTCTAGAAAGTTCTATCTACGCTTTTCTTAAATCTGTAGAAAGATTGAAAATATCATCTGAGGGTTTTATCAATTTATACAATAAAGGAAAAGTTGTTGTAGGTGCTGCTTCAAGAACTAAATATAATTTCAATGATTTTGATCAAATGGAAGAAGAAGCATTTAATGTTTTTATTGATTCAAATGATATCGATTGTTTTAAACCTGATGAATTTGTGGATGATTACATTGATAAAGTTAAAGCTGATGACGAGATTCTTCAAGAAATTTTTGATATGTGGAGTAAATATGACATCAAAACAAGGGATGCAAAATATAATTTGTTAAAACACAATATTGATTCTTTTGGAAATGATACAAAATTAATTGTTTTTTCAGAAGCTAAAGACACTGTTGATTACTTAAAAGAAAAATTGGAACGAGATTATGGAGACGTTGTAATTGATTTTGGAGGTGGAGATTCCATGTCCAAAAAACAGTATATTCAATACAATTTCGACCCACATTTTAACTCAAAAGGTATAAATGATAAACGTATTTTGATTACTACAGATTCGTTGAGTGAAGGTATCAACTTGCATAAAGCATCAATAATTATTAATTACGATCTGCCATGGAATCCAACAAGGGTAATGCAAAGAGTCGGTCGTATAAATCGTGTTGGATCAGAAAATGAACAGTTATATGTTTATAACTTCTTTCCAAGAGCTAATACACG
Source organism: uncultured Solobacterium sp. (assembly GCF_963550625.1). GTDB lineage: Bacteria > Bacillota_I > Bacilli_A > Erysipelotrichales > Erysipelotrichaceae > Bulleidia. The sequence goes on along the minus strand of NZ_CAUVCV010000006.1, from coordinate 3,192 downwards.
AGAACACCTATCTTTAGAAGATTCAATAAGAGCAAAAGTTCAAATGTTTAATGAACTTTTAGGAGAGGATTCTAAAACCATAACGGATGACGAGCATGTTACTTCATATAACTTGTACGATTTCTTGATGATGGCTAATAAGTTGGATGATGAAGAAGATATGATGTCAAATGGAAAACAAATGTCTTACATCAAGATGTTTAATGATATTATTTCAAATAATCCTAACTTAGCCAATAAAATACAATCTTTGCCTGATAAGATCAGGGTAGCACGAAAGTCTAATGATACAAATGCTATAATAACATTTATAAAACAAGGCTGGATTAAGAAGTTTGTTAAGTATGAAAATGGTACTTCAAGTGAAATAGAATTTGAAGAAGCTGCAAAATTATTAGAAGCAGAAGAAAATGATAAAGGAATTGAAATTCCAAATGACTATTTTGAAGGCTTTACCTCAAATAAAAACCTATATTCATCAATATTAGATTCTTCTAAAACTAGCAATTTTTCAAATACAGCTTCACCTAATGAAAAAAAAGTTAGAAATACATTAAGAGCATTACTAACAAATTCTTCGTTAAAAACTGCTTACAGAGAATATTTAGAGAAAGTTGAAAATGCTATAAAACGTGGTTCATTGAATTCAAGAGTTCTAAAAGATGTAAAAAATGCAATAGATAAAGATTCTAAGTCTTTTGATGCTATTATTAATGCATTTAAATCATCAATTGATGAAGTGTTTTTAATGGAAAGAACAAATTATGATGTGCAAAATTCACTTAATAAACCAAAAGTGATTGTTTTGTCTGAATATCTAGAAAAGGATGAAAAATAGATATGGAGAATCTTAAATCATTATTAACAGTTCCTTATAGACAAGAGAACTATAAACAGTTTACCGCGGATTTTTTGAATGACATGGAGGCTGTTCCTTTACAAGAAAAAACAGATATTCCATCGATGTTTAAAAATTCTATTCAATCATATACGATATTTGGTAAATACGAAGATAACGTGGGAAAAAGTGTAATAGTTTTATCTGTTAAAGTAAAAAATAATAGTTCTGCTCCAAAAGCTCAAAGAAATTTTGTGGCATATTTATTAGAAAATCAATTTACTGATTTTAATGCTGCTTTAGTTGCATACTTTGACGATGCTAGGAAGAACTGGAAACTTTCATTTGTAACAATTGAATATGAATTTAATGAAAATGGAGTTGAATTACAATTTAAACCAGCAAAAAGATTTTCTTTTTTAGTAGGAGAAGATGAGCCGACTAGAACTTACTTCCAGCAACTAAATCCAATATATGAATCAAATACCAATCCTTCTTTGGAACAAATAACTGAAGCTTTTAGTATTTCAAGGTTATCTAAAGACTTTTATGAGGAATATAAAAATAAATTCTTTGAATTATATGATTACTTATCTACAAATAATGTTTTTAAAAATGAAGCAAATAGAGTTGGTTATAGAGGAGAAGATGGTGTAAAAAAATTCACAACAACTTTCTGTAAAAAGACTATGGGACAAATAATGTTTCTTCACTTTATTCAAAAGAAGGGATGGCTTGGCGTTACTTCTGAATGGGGTGACGGTGACAAATCTTATTTGCTAAATAGTACAAAAAACTTCACAGGGAACTACTTCAATGACTTTTTAGAGCCACTATTTTATAACGCCTTAAATGCTAAAAGAGATAATGACGAATATTTAGGTAAAAAGATACCTTTTCTAAATGGTGGGCTATTCCAAGCAATTGAAAATTATGATTGGGAAAATACTGATTTTGAAATACCTAATGATTTTTGGTTTAACGATAAAGAAACTGGTTTACTGAATGTTTTATCTCAATATAATTTCACAGTTGATGAAGCTGATCCAGAAGAACAAGAAGTTGCTATCGATCCAGAAATGCTAGGTAAAATTTTTGAATCTTTATTAGATACTAATGATCGTTCTTCATTAGGAGCGTTTTATACACCTAGAGAAATTGTGCATTTCATGTGTGAAGAGTCTTTAGCAGCTAGATTAGCTAAAATGTTGAATTTAGATTATGATTCTATTTTGAATTATGTACGTTACGGTGATGCTCTTAAAGAAACTGACTTTGTAAAAGGATTGGCAGAGGATATTGACGAGTATGTTAGTGAATTCACTATAGTTGATCCAGCTGTTGGATCAGGTGCATTTCTTGTTGGTATGTTGAACCAAATAGTTAAATTACGTACTAATTTACTTGAATTAACAAACAAAAAAATAGATAAGTACGAAATTAAACTACAAACTATTCAAAATTCATTATATGGAGTGGATTTAGAATATGATGCGGTAGAAATTGCAAAACTACGTTTGTGGCTATCTTTGATTGTTGATCAAGAAACAAATGGTGATGCGCCAAAACCTCTTCCAAATTTAAATTTTCATTTGAGAGTAGGAAATTCATTGGTTGATACTTTTGAAAATATAAAATTATGGAATATTAGATGGAGAGGTTCAAAGAAAGAATCTAAAGCTGATCTTCAGATGAATCTATTTAATACGGATACTGTAGAAGTAATCTTAAAGAGATTGAAGGATGCGAAGGTTAAATTTTTCAATACATCAGGTGAACACGAAAAACAAAAATTATCTCGTCAAATTGAACTTGAACAGATGGAATTGATTAGAGCTGAGTTGGTCGCACAAGGAAAATATGATGTTTTCTACAGAATTGAAGACATGATTAAAAATAAAACCAAACCTTTCTTCATATGGGAACTAGAATTTGAAGAAGTTTATAAAAACGATGGATTTGATATTGTTATCGCTAATCCACCTTATGTTCAGTTACAAAAAGATGGTGGTAAGTTGGCAAACGAATTAGAAGATCAAGGATATGCAACATTTGCAAGAACTGGTGATATATACTGTATTTTCTATGAAAAAGGTTTAAATCTTCTAAAAGATAAAGGCATATTATGTTATATTACTTCAAACAAATGGATGAGAGCTGGTTATGGTGAAAAGTTGCGTGGATATTTAGCAGATAATTGCAATCCTTTAAAATTGATTGATTATGCAGGTAATAAAATATTTGAATCTGCTACTGTGGACGTTAATACTTTGATTGCATGTAAAGAGAAAAATAAAGGAAAAACACTTGCTGTTACTGTGGATGATGGATGCACAAGTAATTTGAGCGATTAT
>NZ_CAUVCV010000005.1:0-108672 GCF_963550625.1 uncultured Solobacterium sp. | reverse complement strand
GGTACCCCAAGATTTCTCATTGTGGTACCCCAACCCCAAGTAATTTTAGAGCGCCATTAAATTATAGCGAAAACAAAAAAACTCACATCACTGTGAGTTTTTTAAATTACTTATTCAACTGTAACTTTGATACCAGGACCCATAGTTGTGGATACTGTTACACCCTTGAGGTATGTACCCTTAACTGTTACAGGTCTAGCCTTTAAGATACGGTCATATAAAGCCTTGAAGTTTTCAACAAGAGCTTCTTCTGTGAAAGATACCTTACCGAATAATACGTTGATGTTTCCATCCTTGTCTACACGGTATTCAACCTTACCCTTCTTGATTTCATCAATTGCCTTCGCAACGTCCATTGTAACTGTACCTGTCTTAGGGTTTGGCATTAATCCCTTAGGACCTAATAGCTTACCTAACTTACCTAACTGACCCATCATATCTGGAGTAGCTACGATAATGTCAAAGTCGAACCAGCCACCTTGGATCTGTTGAATCATATCAACGCCACCAACGAAGTCAGCACCTGCTGCCTTAGCTTCATCTTCCTTAGCACCCTGTGTAATTACTAATACACGCTGTGTCTTACCAGTACCGTGTGGTAATACCATTGCGCCACGAATGTTCTGTTCAGCCTGACGTGGGTCAACGTTTAATACGAAGCTAGCTTCTAATGAAGAATCAAACTTAGTTGTGCTGATCTTCTTAGCTAAAGCAATCGCTTCCTTGTAATCATAAACTTTAGCGCTATCTACTTGTTCTAACGCTGCTCTGTACTTCTTTCCTGCCATTGTTACTTAGCCTCGCCTTCTACTACGATACCCATGTTACGTGCTGTACCAGCAATGATGTTCATTGCTGCTTCAACGTCATTAGCGTTGAGGTCAGGCATCTTATACTCAGCGATTTCTCTTAACTGAGCCATTGTAATCTTACCGGCTTTAACTGTCTTTGGTGTTCCAGAAGCCTTGTTGATACCAGCAGCCTTCTTTAATAAGATAGCAGCTGGAGTTGTCTTGATGACGAAGTCGAATGACTTATCTTCGTAAGCTGTAATGATTACAGGAACGATATCACCGTGACGGTCCTTAGTTTTGTCGTTAAATTCTGTACAGAATTTAGGCATGTTGATACCTGCAGATGCTAGAGCTGGTCCTGGTTTAGCTCCACCAGCAGGGAATTGTAGCTTCGCTACTTTTGCAATTTTCTTTGCCATGTGGTTTTCCTCCTTATATTAGAATCCACATGCAGTGGTCAGCGGACATTGCTATCCTCCCACGCATGAGTGCACTAAAAGTGCCTTTATATAATAGGATAATATAGGTTTTGCGTCAAGATAAAGATGGTATTTAGACTATCCTCAAGTGAAAAAAGAATCAATCTATCGTTTCTATAGTTGTTTTATTATTAATAATATGTAAAATATAATTTAATAAGGGATATATGGGTTATGAATAAAAAGAAAAAGTTAATTATTGTTTTACTTCTATTGGCATTAATCTGTGCAGTAATCCTCGCTATTAAGTCTTGCCGCTCTAAGACAGTTGAACAGTCTAAGACCACTGAAACTGCTAAAAATGACAATACTACTAAGGAAGACAAGTCTGATAAGAAGGAAGAAGTAAAGGCTGATGATAAGAAGGATGAAACTAAGGAAGAGCCGACACCAACTCCTACTGAAACAACTACTCCAGTTGCTCCTGAGAATGATGTTCCTACTAATACTCAAACAGACACTTATAGTCAGCCGACACCTACACCATGTGTGCCTACTTATACAACAGTTACTCACCCAGAGGTAGGCCATTATGAGCAACGTGAGGTTGTGCCTGAACATATCCGTGGTATTTATGAAGATAAATTTGTGGGGGATCAGACGGGTCGTATTTATAACAACCTAGATGAATTTAATAATCAACATGAGGACTCCAGTTATACCGTCAAAAAAGTTGAGGTTGGCGCAGAGTATGTTCCTGCACAGTTTGACAATGTATGGGTTGTAGACCAGCAAGCATGGACTGAAACGGTAGCATCTGGTTGCTAAAATTAAATACAACTAACAAATACAACCGTTGTACAATATAAGTTTTGTACACTCAATAGATGATTATGAAAATTACATTGAAAGAATACGCAAAAGAAAATAGTGTCACCTATGAGAGTGTTAGAAAAAAATTAAGGTAATTTAAAATAGCGTGGGGTTTTCAAAAAACACGCAATAAAATCCCATGGGGATAGATTTTATAAAAGACAATTCCAAAGAGTGATTCTCTACGGGATTGTCTTTTTGTCTGGAGAGTAAGGATGTATGCAGATAGTTTCATCCGTGCACCTAGATTAACACTTCCAGAGAATCTTGGTATCGATGAGATATCTTCTTCCATGGCGAAATACGGTGGTTCATACTTGTGTGTATTCGTAGACAACAATAACAGGACATTAAACGAGATACTTCCAAACCGTTCGAAAGTAACACTATCGAAACACTTTGAAATGATTCCACAATCGGAGAGAGACAAGGTAAAGTACGTGACGATCGATATGTGGGAACCTTATAGGGATGTGTGCAAAAAGTACCTAATGCATTGTGAAATAGCAGAAGAACCTTTCCATATCATTAAACAAACACCTTACGGAGTGCTTTACGCGCATACGTGTAGGAATCATGAAACAGTGTGTTTATGATAGTCCCAGTTACTATTTGCTGAAGACCTGGCATAAATTATTAGAAACCGATTCATTCGACCTCGATAACGAGCCAAGATACAACTCGAAATTTCGTCAGAAGATGAATTACAGGGACCTTTACAACATGTTGTTGGAGATAAGTCCTGATTTAAAGCTTGCATATGAATTAGAGGAACTATATAGAGACTTCAATAAACGCTGCTCCTTTGAGGAAGCTAGTATGAAACTTGATTATCTGATTGAGCTATTTGAACACTCAGACTTAGACTGTTATAAGGAATTTATATCTTTACTGAAGCACTGGAAACCAGAAATCATCAATAGTTTTAGAAGACCGTATGACGATAGACGACAATCCAACACACTGGCTGAAAATATCAATCGGAAACTTCGGTTACTGATCGAGGTATCCAATGGATATACAAACCTAGAACGTTTTCGTGCCCGTGCACTATACTGCCTAAACGACAAACTATTCTATTGCTTGACGACATGTTTATATTCCAGAAAACGAGAGCACAAAAAACGTGGCACATATACCAAACAAATAATCGATACATTAAACAAATAAAATCAAACTATATTTCAATCTTTTCTAAAAAAGGATATCTTAGTCACCAGCTATGATGACATAGATATCCTTATTTTGTATATGATTGACCCACAACTGATTTCGTTGCGCATTTTAGTCAAACTCACGACTGATTTCGCTTAAGTGTTATTCATTTGTTGTCACAAATTGCGAGTTATATAACTGACTATAGAATCCATTTTGTGCCATTAGTATATCATGATTGCCTTGTTCAATAATTTTACCAGCATTCATGACAATAATTTGGTCAGCGTTACGAATCGTTGATAAACGATGCGCAACCACAAAGCTAGTACGTCCCTTCATAAGATTGTTGAAAGCTGCTTGAATTTCAAGTTCCGTACGCGTATCGATAGAAGAGGTCGCTTCATCAAGAATTAACATGTTAGGTTTACTCAATAATACTCTAGTAATACAAAGTAACTGTTTCTGTCCTTGGCTTAAGCTGTCATCTGTTACGATTGTATCTAATCCATGCGGCATACGGCGAATAAACTCCCAACTGTGCGCTTCCTTTGCGGCTTCGATAATTTCTTCATCACTAGCATTCTCGACACCAAAGGCAATGTTATCACGAATACTTGCATTCTTTAGCCAAGTATCCTGGAGAACCATACCGAAGTTCTTACGAATTGATTTACGGCTTACTTCATAGATATTCTGCCCATCAATCATAATTGCGCCTTGATTTGCGTCATAAAATCTCATTAACAAATTGATAAACGTCGTCTTACCACAACCTGTTGGTCCTACGATAGCAGTTGTCGTGCCAGGTTTCGCACTAAAGTTAAAATTCTCGATCAACTTTTGGTCTGGTAGATAAGAGAAGAATACATTTTGAATATCAATCGCACCTTCCTTTTCCACTAAATCTAATTTTGGATCTACACTTTCAGCCGGAGACTCGATTAGTGTAAATACACGGTCTGCACAGGCCATCGCATTCTGTAACTCTGTTACTACAGAACTAATATCATTAAATGGCTTCATGTATTGGTTTGCATAAGAAAGTAATACCGTCAATCCACCAACAGTCAAATTACCATTCATAATACTATAAGAACCAAGTACTGCTACAATCGCATAAATCACATTATTGACTGCACGTGTAGATGGATTTGTTAAGGAACTAATAAACAGGGCATTCTGACTATACTGTTGTAGTTCTTTATTTATCGTTTCAAAGCGCTTTGAAGCACGCTTCTCATAGCCAAATGCTTTTACAACCTTCTCACTACCTATCATTTCATTAATTAAGGCAGTCTGTTTCCCACGCGTACTTGTCTGTTTTTGAAATAAACGATACGAACGTGTCGAGATAAATCTTGCCACAAAGAAACTAACTGGCGTTAACACAATCACGCAACAAGTAATGAGTACATTCTTCGATAACATAAATACTAGTGTCGCAATAATCGTCACAACACCTGTAAATAGTTGTGTAAATCCCAACAATAATCCATCCGACAATTGATCCACATCCGCAATAACACTCTGAACAATATCCCCGGTACTATGTACATCTAGATAAGAGAGCGGAATATGTTGAAGATGTCGCATTGCCTTTGCGCGAATCTCTTTAACCGTCTGATATGTTAAACGATTGTTGATTAGATTCATAACCCATAGACCAATTGACGCAATCGTAATACAGATTCCAATATGGATTAAGACTGAAAGAAGTTTTGAATAATGTACTTCTCCTTGTTTGATAACTGTATCGATTGCGGAACCAAACAAGATTGGTACATACAACTGTAATATCGCCGCCACAATCGATAAGCTAATGCTAAATACAAGTAAAACTTTATACTTTCCAATAAACTTTAAAACCTTCCCTAAGGTCTGGAATGATGTGTTCTTTTTCATGCCACAACCTCCTCAGGTTTTTCTTCTGGAAATTGAGAGTAATAAATTTCCTGATAAACCTTACAATTCTCCATTAATTTATCGTGTGTCCCTTTTCCAACTAGATTACCATCATCCAATACTAATATCTGATGAGCCGCACGTACTGTAGAAGCACGTTGTGAAACGATAAAGACTGTCATTTGATTTCCCAAATGATGAATTGCACGTCGCAACTTTAAATCTGTCGCAAAATCTAATGCACTTGCGGAATCATCCATAATCAATATTTCAGGGCTCTTTAGTAATGCACGAGCAATTGTAAGACGTTGTTTCTGCCCACCGGATAGATTACGACCATTCTGTTCAATCATCGCATCTAATCCATTCTTACTTCTTACTACATCTGCCGCCTGTGCGATTTCTAATGCATGCCAGATTTCTTCATCCGTCGCATCCTCTTTACCCCACTGCATATTCTCGCGAATTGTACCTTCAAATAGAACTGCCTTCTGAGGAATCATTCCCACTTTCGCTACAAGTTCTCTCTGTGGATAGTCTTTTACATTTACACCATTCACGCATACTTTCCCATTTTGCACATCATAGAAACGTGGTATTAGTTGTGCAATAGTTGATTTACCACAGCCTGTTCCACCAATAATACCAATTGTTTCTCCACGATTTGCCACAAAACTAATATTCGATATCGCATCTGCACCAGCTTGTGGATAAGAGAAGGAAACTTGGTCAAAGACAACTGCTGGAGCACTTTCATCTTGTTTTACAGGTTCTGTCTTATAAACCATCTCACGCTTTACTACAAGCACTGCTTCAATACGTTCAAGACATGCAAGTGATTTGTTAATTGTGATGATAAGGGAAGATAGTTTAATTAGTTCTACAATGATGAGCGCCATTAAGTTGTATAACGCAACAATATCTGCTTGTGCAATAATTCCACCATCAACACGTATTGCACCTACATAAATTAATGTAATAATAGCCACATTAATCAAAATATATGTGAGTGGATTCATTAATGCGGATAAGCGACCTACATGTTCGTTATACTTTGTTAAGATATCATTCTCTTGGTTAAATTGTTGAATCTCTGCATCTTCCTTGCGGAATGCTCGAATAACTCTGACACCCAATAAGTTTTCACGTAATGTTCCTAATAATTTATCTAATGCACTCTGTACTTTTGTATAAAGGGGAATACTAATCCACATGATGGTAAATACAACGACCGCAAGGACTGGTATCGTTACCACAAAGATAAGTGCTGATCTTACATCGATAGTAAATGCAACAACCATTGCACCAAATACAATGAATGGGCTTCTTAGTAGTAGACGTAAAGCAAGATTTAATCCTGTCTGTACTTGCAATACATCACTTGTCATACGTGTGATTAATGTATCCGTTCCAAGTTGGTCTAGTTCAGCATACGTTAAATCTTGAATGTTATCGAATAACTCTTGTCTTAAATCTGTTGCATACCCTGTACTTGCCTTAGCCGCAAACCACTGTGCCGTAAAGGAGAATGTCATCCCTAATACTGCAAGTAACAACAAAAGTCCAAACATCTTTAAGACAAAACCCATATCATTCTTCCCAATTCCGTTTTTAATGATTTGGGCAATCACTAATGGAACTGTTAAATCCATTAACGCCTCTAATAATTTAAATAAAGGCGCAAGAATACTTTCTTTTTGATATTTCTTTAAATACTTCAAACTTATCCTTTGTTTTTTCATTACATATCTCCAAAAAGGAAAGAGTGTAGTTTCCTACACTCCTATTTCGCACCTTTGTATTCAGCTTGTCCCATACCGATTACGATATTTCCGATTGGGTTAGCGAAAATTAATAATGTTGTAATACCACCACTGATGTTGAATGCTTTTGCTTGCTTTCCAGATCTCTTGATGTGAATTGCGATTGAAGCAATCATCATCACAAGACCAATCCATCCAATAATCTGTATGCCTGTATTAGCAGCAGCCAAGAACAATGCTAGCCCACCAATTGCACATACAAACCAGATAATTCCAGCATACTTAGATTTCCAAACTAATTTAAACATCACAAGTTCGCGTAGTACCGGAATAAATGCAAGAATCTTATTTTCAGGTGTCTTACGTAATACTTTTAAATATCCGAAGGTTTGTAGGACATACCAAATTACCGCGAAAATCGCATAACTTGTTAGGATTTTTGTTAATTCTACTGTCATGTCAACCTCCTAGAATAATTCTACTTTTTCTAAATCACCATAGTTGATATCAGTTGGTGTTTCACGACCGAATAACATAATTAATACGTTAGCTGTCTGTGTCTGATCATTCAATGACGCAACTCTTCCTTCCATTCCACTGAATGGACCAGCAAGAATCTTCACTGTATCACCAATCTCGAAATCAATTGAAATCTTCTTATCACTTTGACCAATACGGCGTAAGATAGCTTCCATTTCATCTGGTGCAACTGGGAATGGCTTTGCACCACCACCAGAGGAACCGATAAATCCTGTAACACCTGGAGTATTACGCACAACGTACCAAGCTTCATCTGTCATCTTCATTTCAACGAACAGGTAGCCTGGGAATACGTTTGTCTTAACATCCTTTGGTTTTCCATCCTTACCAATAACAGTCTCTGTTTCTTCTGCTACTACAATACGGAATAAGGAATCCTGAATGCCCATTGTTTCAACACGCTTCTCAAGATTTTCCTTAACTCTATTTTCATGACCAGCGTATGTATTTACAACATACCATCTAGTTTCATGTTCATCATCAATTGCAGAAATTACTGCCTTCTCGTTTGTTGTCATATATTGTTACGCTCCAATCCCGAAAACTTTCATTAGATATGCAACACCTAAATCACACAACACAAAGAATAGTGCAAAGAATATTGTGAATGCTAATACTTCAGCAGTATTTTGTAGTGTTCCTTCTTCGCTGCCTTGGTTAGTCCAATGTGGCCAACGAACACGCTTTGCTTCTTTTGTAATACCGCTGATTGTAAACCAATGGTCTTTTGCTGGTTTATTCTTCTTGGCTAATTTCTTAGCTTCTTTAGCCTGCTGCTTTTCAGACTTTGCAGCTTTCTTATCTTTCATCTCTTCAGACATCGCCTTGCCTACTTTCTATTTTGTTTCTTTATGGAGCGTCATCTTACCACATTTTGGACAGAATTTTTTGAGCTCCAATCTCTTTGTGCTGTTTTTCGAACCGTTTGTTGTATAGTTGCGTGCAAGACATTCTTCACACGCAAGAATAATTTTTCTCGCCTCTTTTGCCATTACGAAAAACTCCTTCAAAGTCTTGATTACAATAGCACAAAAATTGCAAACTCGCAACGAGCCAACCGCCTGTTTCATATTAAAATCACAAATCAATTTCATTTTGATATATGATAATAACAGTTAAGGATATTAATATGAGAAAATCATCCCGAATACTACATATCATTTTAACTTGTATTATTAGTTTCCTAGTTTTCTATTATGTTACTAGTGATTTTTTGGACTCTCACTTCCAAGGATTATATGTAATCGAGCCCCTTTTATATCTTTTGATTTTGTTTGGTCAAACTCTCATATTTTATGGCAGTAGCTATTTATTATTGAATCCATCTCATCGTATTCCAACATTTGTATTACGACTACTCTAGGTAATTTATTTTCTTGTGATGATTTTATTACTATTTTTTAGAGTCTATCATGACAACAACATTAACCTAAATCTTCTTGAACTCTTTAATTTTGAAACAACAAATCTTTCTCAAACTATATTAAATTTGATCTTATTTATTCCTATCGGATACTGGATCAAACATTTAAAGATTAGTTCTGTACTACTTCTATCCTTATTTCTGATAACTTCTATTGAATTATTACAATTCGTTAGCCATCGAGGAATCTTTGATGTTGTAGACATTTTGATCAATACAATTGGAATTATGATTGGATATGTCATATTCAAAACAGTTCATATCAAACTATATTAATATTTCTGATTGTTGTTGAATAATTAAATCACGGGGGTATTATGCGTAAACTCAGAAAGTTATTTTATCTTCTAGTATCATCTACACTATTACTTGGCTGTAAACCTACACCAGAAAGTCAAACCTCTAACACTAAAGAGATATTCAACTTAGAGTATGTTGATCAAAAAGATTCCGATATAAAAGAATATTCATTTTTGACCGATAACAATCCTGCATTTAAGGAAATCACATTTGAAAGTTCAATCAAGTTTTTTACAGAAGGATATTCAGGAATTCTATACTACGGAAAAGTTGGCTGTCCATGGTGTGAACGCGCTGTACCTATTTTGAATGACGTCGCAAAAGACAATGATATTTCGATTTATTATATTGACGCAAACAAAGGTATGGGAGAAACAAAGAGAGAAAGAGAAGAAAACTACGCAAATCTTTCAAAGTATATTTCAGACAGTTTCCAAGAAGATGACAATGGTAAAAAAGGCATGTTTGTCCCTGATGTAATTGCCGTAAAGAATGGAAAAATGCTAGCCTATCACGTATCTTTAGTAGATGATTACGACATTCACAAAAATGACCAACTATCCGAAAGTCAAAAACAGGAACTGTATAATATTTATCAAGAGATGATAAATCAAATAAAATAATATCTTCACACGAAAAGGTGGGCTATTAACCCACCTTCATTTCTGCATTCTTTAATAATAAGGAAACGATGTTTCCATCCTTTTGATAACTGAAAGTTCCTACAACTGTAATTTCTGTTCCAAGATCTGGATAATCATCTGGATATTTATGATTTCCTTCCCATTGGAATTGAATCCCTTGTTGGCAACAACCCAACGCATCTTTGATAATACAACCATACATCGTATTACCATCTTTATCTTTGCCTAGCGCAAAGACTCCAGAGATTTTAAATGTTTTATCCACATACTCTTCTGGGTTTGTCATCATCGCATATACTTGCGAATACACAACATTTCCACTGAGCTTAGATAAGTCATAATCCACTTCGGTCTCTTTACTCTGCTCTGGTTTTACCGCGTTTGGTTGGTGTGTATATAGAAAAGCTAATGTAATAATTCCTACACTAAGAAAGATTAGGATAAATTTCTTGATATATTTCATTACTACTTACGCTTTCATTGTACGAATCAACCAACAGATAATAAACGCAATAATATCTACAGTAACAATCGTAGCACCTACAGGTGTACTACATAGAATCGCCACAAGCATACCTGTAATGGTACAGATTTCTGATAGTACTGCCGCACCAATCAATACAGCTTTAAAACTCTTAAACAACTGCATAACTGATAATGCAGGGAAGATTACTAATGCAGAAATCAATAATGAACCTACAAGATTCATTGCTAAAACAACAATAACCGCAATAATAACCGCCAAGATTAAATTAATCTGATTTGTCTTTAGGCCAATTGCCTTAGAGAAGTTTTCATCAAACGTTACCGCAAAAATCTTCGGATATAACATTACAAATATGATTAGAACGATGATAGATGCGATTACACATAACCAAACCTCTGCTTTGGAAAGTGTCAGAATCGATGTAGAACCAAAGAGTGTACTACATACATCACCACTGATATTTGCAGTTGGTGGAAATAGATTCATTAATAGATATCCAAGTGCGAGTGCACCAGTCGAAATCATGCCGACAATCGCATCCCCTTGAACTCTTTTATTTTGTCCTGATTTTAGAATCAATATCGCCGCTACTGTTGTAATCGGAAAGACAAGATACATCTTCTGTTGAATCATCCCTAATACAAGTGCTATCGACATCGCACCAAAGGCAACGTGCGATAGACCATCTCCAATATAGGAATATCTCTTTAATACAAGGATAACACCTACAAGTGCAGAACATAGTGAGATTAACATCGCCGCAACGATGGCATATCTTACAAAGGGATATCCAAGATAGCGTAGTAATTCAGCTAGCATTCTTCCACCACCTTTCGATATTCATCTGTGGAAATTTCCTTGACTTTACCATCCACGAAGCGAACAATACGATTTGCATACTGCACCACCGCAGGTACATCATGTGTAATCATTACAATTGTCATGCCTTCTTTATTTAACTTTGAAATGAGATCATACATATACTGCATTGCATCTGGATCAAGTCCTGCTGCCGGTTCATCTAATAGAATCATCTTATCAGCAGCACATAACGCTCTAGCAAGTAGTGTACGCTGTTGTTGTCCACCGGATAAATCACGGTAACAATGCTTTGCGAGTCTATCGACGCCAGTTTTGGCCATATACTCCTTCGCAAGTTCTTTCTCTTTCTTGTTATAGAACCAACGATGTCCTAAGTGACCTACAAAACCGGATAAAACAACTTCTTCAACTGAAGATGGGAAATCTTTTTGGACTTGTGTCTGTTGTGCAAGGTAACCAATTTCTCTTGCATTGAAGGATTCATCATGTTCAATCGTTCCTTCAATTGGACTGATTAAACCTAAGATGGTTTTCATGAACGTGGATTTACCCGATCCATTCTCACCGATTACACATAAATAATCTCCACTGTTGATTTCCAAGTTAAAAGGTCCCGCAACTTTTATGCGTTCATGTCCAACGGATAGATTTTTACATGTAATCAAATGTGTCATCTTACTTAACCTCCGTGTTAAAACTTTGTGCTAATACCTTTAAATTCTCTTCCATTGCGCCATAGTATGTTAAGCCCTTATCGATATCTGATTGGCTAACGGACTGTAATGAGTTCAATGTTAATATGTCTTGATTCTTATCTGTTGTGTTCTCAATGACTGCTTTTGCAAGTTTCTTATCAGAACCTTCAATTGTCATAATATGTTTGATTCCCAACTCATCTGCGTACTTGGCAAGAGTCACTATTGTGTTAAAGCTCGCATTTGTTTCTGTTGAGCAACCATTGAATGCAGCGTATGTTGTAATACCATAGTCTTTTGCTAAGTAGTGGAATGGCATACGGTCTGCAAAAATCCAAGTTTTATCTTTTACAGTATTCACTGTTGATTCATAAGACTTATCTAAAGCAGCTAACTTTGCGATATACGCTTCTGCATTTTCCTGATACTTCTTTGCATTTGTTGAATCCAATTCTCCTAATTCATCCGCAATTGCTTTTACGATTTTCTGTGCACGCTTGAGTGATAACCAAACATGTTCATCATATTCAATTTCTTCATGGTCATGGTCATGATCTTTATCATCATGATCGTGGTCATGGTCTTCGCTTTCTTTTTCTAAACCTTCCTCTTCTTCATCGATGTCATCACCAAGTGTCTGCATCATATTGACTACCTTCATATCTTTGTTGGTCTTTTCTTCTAATGCATCATCTACCCATTCATCAGATTCACCACCAACGTATACAAATAGATTTGCATCAGAGATGTTTGCGATATCACCTGCAGTTGGTTGATAGCTATGCAAGTCACTACCGTTCTTCATCAATAATTGTAAATCCACATTTGTATTGTCTTTTCCGATAATCTCACGGATCCAATCATATTGTGGGAATGTTGTAGCTACGATTTTTAATTTTGTAGTGTTCTGCTGCTGTTTTGGAGCGCAACCTGCAAGCATGAATGCCGCAAGTACTCCTGTAATGATTTTTTTGAGTTTCATACTATTCTCCTTTTCAAACTCTACTGAAGCAGTTTGTTTTTATAAGCGCACACTTGAGCGAATATTCAAATCTTCTATAAAACAACAAAATGCATGCCATCGACAATCATCGCTGACATGCATTTACTATTTCTGTTTCAGTTTACTTTATTATCATACACTATCTGTCAAGTTTTATCATTGATTATGATATATGTAATCTTTTATCTTGGCTCTAACTCGCTGTAATCTTCCATCATATGCCTTTACAGTACAGTTCTGATTGCGAGCTGCATCTTCATAACAATCGCCATCATACCAAGACCGCATTACATCTACTTCTCGATGTGATAATGACATGATACCCTGTGTCATTTGTTTGAATGCATCTACATACTGATAATAATATTCTGGATTAAACATCTTATTTTGTTGTTCAACAACATCATAGAATGTTTCATCCTCATTCATCATCGCATCTAATGCCAGTACATCTGCACCTTCATTTCTTCCAATCGTTGAAAGTTGTCGTAGGACATTCCAAACTCTTCTCTTTGCGATGATACACAAGAAGGTTTTAAAACTAGCTTGATTATCTTCCCGATAACAATGTATCGCTACAAGTAAACCAAGTCGTGCTTCCTGCAATAAATCATCTTTATAGTTTTTCACTGGTGGATACACCTGTATCGTTTGGTTCACCAGTGATGTAAGTAAACCTTCATATTGGGCAAATAAGCGATATTGCGCATGCGCATCACCCATCCTGCACATATATAATAGTTCACTTGGATTGTCCTTTTCCATACAACACTCCCCCTATAGTGGGAAACGCATGTTGTAAATAGAATACATTAGAATACCAGCAGAAACCGCCGCATTTAACGATTCAATCTTTCCTCTCATTGGCAGTGATACCACAAAGTCACACTTCTCACGTAGTAGTCTTGAGATACCCTTACCTTCATTTCCAATAATCAACACTGTATTGAAATCATACTTTACAGAACGATAGTCCTGTCCATCCATATCTGTTCCAACAGCCCACCAACCTTTTTTCTGAAGGCCTTCTAGCGTTCTGGAAAGGTTGGTTACAGAAGCACATTTCACTGTATCAATTGCACCTGCACTAACCTTGGCAACCGTAGGCGTCAAGCCAACTGCATTTGTCTTCTTAAAGATGACACCAGTAGCACCAACCGCATCTGCTGTACGTAATATCGCTCCTAAGTTATGTGGATCTTCTAATTCATCTAGCATGATGATAAGACCCTTACCATTCTCGGAAACACTCTGTACGATTTCATCCACACTATATAGACGATATGGATCAACTTCAGCCACAACACCTTGATGACGGTCTGTCTTTGTCATCTGGGTTAATGTCTTCTTATCCACTTTTTTGAGTTGTACTCGTTGTTTACGAGCCAACTGTTCTAAATCTCTATCGTCTACTGACATGTAGATTTGTTTGATCTTGGAGTTATCCATCAACATCTGTTTTACAACATTTTTCCCGTACACAAATTGTGCCATAGAAGTCCTCCCTAAAGTGTCCGTACTTTGTCCCAAATCTGTCTTATTCTTTCTTGATTATTCTCAAGATATAAAGCACCCAAAATAGCTTCAAATCCTGTCGACATACGATATGTCATAACATCTGTGTTGTTTGGAACACTACCTGTATTACCGTTGCGTCCACGATGATACGTCGCTTCTTCCTCTTTGGTAAAGAAGTTTTCTTCATGAAGCAGTGAATAGAATCTTGCCTGTGATTTTGCAGAGACATAGGAAATACTGAGTTTTTGTAACATCTTTCCTTTTCCCTGACCTTCTTGAACCAAGAAGTCACGCACCGCAAGAGACCACACCGCATCCCCAAGAAACGCTAGTGTTCTACCATTACATTCTAATGGATTCATTACAACAAGCCCTTTTCTGCTAATTCATTACGATATTTATCCGCACTATCGAAGTCTTTATCTGCCTTAGCTTGATTCCACTTCGCAAATAATTCCTTCTCTACTTCACCAATCACTGGTTTATCCACAACAATACCCAATACATTCAACATCTTTTCCACAGCGTTGCTGTAAAGTGTTAGTTGTGCAAAGTCAATCTCTCTTTGACGTAATGTCTGATTTAATTTCTTAACTGTCTCAAAGATGACTGCGTATGCATTTGGTGTATTCATATCATCATCTAAACAATCTAAGAATGCACGATAAGATTCCTTGTCATAATCATCACCCATAACATAATCCGCAAGAGCAGCTTTGATATATGCTTGTTTGAGTGGTGTTAACACCTTATCTAATTCCTTACGAGCAGTTTCAATTGTCTCATCAGAGAAGTTTAATTCCTTACGATAATGTACAGAGGATACTAACCATCTTGTTAGGTTTGTACCTAAAGATAGTACAACATCCTTTGCCCACATTGTATTACCTAATGACTTAGACATCTTTTGTCCATCGATATTTACCATGGCATTATGTACCCAATAATTCGCAAGTGTATTGCCATGCATAGCTTCCTGTTGAGCTGCTTCATTTTCATGGTGAGGGAACTTCAAGTCCATACCACCACCGTGAATATCAATGCAATCACCAATATTATCATTGATCATAACAACACATTCCGTATGCCAACCTGGACGGCCTTCTCCCCATGGAGAATTCCATTTGATACCCATATCTGTCTTCTTCCATAATGCAAAATCATATGGATTTTTCTTTTGGTCATTTGTTTCAATGCGTGCACCAGCCTCTAGTTGGTCCATATGTTGATGAGAAATCTCACCATACGTTGGTACAGATTCAACTGAGAAGTATACGTCACCGTTTGCTTCATAGGCATGACCAGTCTTAACAAGTTTATCGATGAATTCAATAATCTTATCCATTGTTTCTGTAACACGTGGTGTAATATCAGGAAGTTCTGTATTCAGTAATGTACGTACTTCCTGATACGCATCGATATAACGCTGTGCAATTACCGCTTCGGTTGTGTTTTCTTCGGCAGCCTTCTTAATAATCTTGTCATCAACGTCTGTAAAGTTAGATACATACGTAACGCTATATCCTTCTGCTTCAAATAATCGCTTCAGCACATCAAACACAATCATTGGTCGTGCATTACCGATATGTGCATAGTTATACACAGTTGGTCCACATACATACATGTCTACATGTCCCTCATGAATTGGTTTAAAATCTTCGATTTGTAAAGTCTTTGTATTATACAGTCTGATCATATTCTTCCTCCTGTTAAAAAAGCGTCTTTCTTAAAAAGACGCTATGCGTATCCACTCTTTAGAATTTCACTGATAACATTAGTGCAACGTCCTTCTCTACATATCAAGAAGACCCTCTCGGAGGCATTCCCATCAACACCATCTGCCAAAGCACTCTCACCAAATGTGCCTCTCTCTTAAGCCGGTATATTGTAGTACTATTTCCGATCAACGGTTTATTTGATTATAGCGTAATTCTAAGAAGCTTAAAAGTAGAATACTAAGCTGTTTTTAATATTATTCACACACAGATACTTTTATTCATGTTACTATTTTGCTATGTTTACATTCATGAATTATATTCTTACACCAGAATTTATGGTGATCATATCACTAGCGATATTCTTATGCTCCTTCTTCAAGGATTCTAGACGTTTTCGTAATGCAGTATTTTTATTAATCCTACTATTTGCACTCTTTGTTTTATCTGTGCAGTATTCAGGTATATCCAGGATTGCGACGATATATTCCAGTATATTTGTCACCACCTTTATGTTCTTGATATTTATCATTCCATTCTTATTGATGGTAAATAGTGTACAGATGCTTCGTAAGGAAGGTTTCCACATTACAAGTTTCCTATCCATAGCGTTTGGAATCTTTATCTTAGTTGGTGAATTTTATTTCATAACTTCAATGATAGTGGCTGTTAACAACTATATAGATCATTCGATTCATCTAATACAAGATTTTCCAACTCTGCTTAAAATGGGATTTGGATTTAGTGTCTTATATATTTCACTTGTATTCGTCGCATTTATGTTTTATTCCATATTCATCCAGATTCTTCCACGACATGTTGATTTTGACTACATTATTGTATTAGGTGCTGGATTAATTGATGGTTTAACACCAACGAAACTACTTGCCAATCGTCTTGATAAGGCGATTCGTGTATTTAATAAGTCAGTATCTTCTTGTTATATCGTTGTTTCTGGTGGCCAAGGTTCCGATGAAAAAGTATCTGAAGCGGAAGCCATGCGTACATACCTAATTGATAAAGGCATTAAGAATCATCAAATCATCATGGAAGATAAGAGTGTTAATACATTCGAAAACATGCGTAATTCCTATGAAATCATTAAGCGTAGAGGTGGCCGCATGCGTATTGCGGTAGTCACTTCCAACTTCCATGTCTATCGTGCATTACTCCTTTGTCGCTCTTTAGATATTCCAGCAATCGGCATTGGTGCACCTATCGCATTCTACTTCTGGCCAAGCGCAATGATTCGTGAATATGTTGCGTTATGCAAGCATTATCTAAAGGGATATCTATTAGGTTGGTTTATATTTGTTGGTTTCTTCCTCACTGTACTTTCCGTATTTCTATAATGGAGAGTACAGTTTTCTTTTTGGCAAAAAGAAAATGCCTCATCACTGAGACATTTTAGAATTCTTATAATGTTAATAATAAAGCCATCTTGAACTTTTCTGTTGCGGTTACTGCATGTAAGCCACCCTTTGCAAAGCAGAACTGTTCACCTGCATGGATTTCATGTGCTACACCTTCATAGATAATTGTTGCACTACCGTCTAACGCAAATACTAGCGCTTCGCCTGGAGCTGCGTGTTCAGACAAGCCTGTTCCTGCATCAAATGCCATCACAACAAACTTCATCTTTTCATTGTGTGCAACATCCATGTTTACAATCTTACCATCCTGATATGGTACTAAATCCTTTAAGCCAAATACTTCACCTGGTTTTACTGCGCTGTTCATCATACTATTTTCTCCTATCATGATTTCTGTATAAATGGTTCCTTGATCTGTTTTAATTCCTACAGGAATATTGATTTTCGCAATGATTGCTTCACCGACATTAACCGTCTTTTCATCTTCATTTGTATAGACAACTGCTCTTCCTGTATGAACATAGATCAATTTGTAATACGGGTAGATTTCTGCACTGATATCAGTATTCTCTGCCAAGGAATAATAACTGACATTCTTCATCACTTCTTTTGAAACTGTACAGCTTGTTACCCATGGGTTATCCTTTGCAATCGAATAAACTGAACCTATTTTTTCTTTCATTTTATCACCCTGTTTTACTATAACATTGTTTCATCTCAACCCTTGAAATTACTATCTCTACTTTTTCTTGCTAACGTGTGGATATTGAATATATACTATAAGCCTAATAAGGAGAATCCGATGAATACTCGTTTAGAAATGGAACAGATATTAAATTATCTAACAAAATTAGCCCATGCACTACTATCAAACGGTTCAACTCTTGAACATGTAGAGTTCGCTATCGAAAAGAATGCAGAGGCGTATCAGTTAACTGAGCTAAGTACTGTTATGACACATCAGTATGTAAGTGTTTGTTTCTGTGGTACTGATGGAAATACATATATGAAACAGTTAGATATTCCTACAATATCTATTAACTTGGAAAAGCTACGTATTTTAAACAATATTATGCACCAAGTTGCTAACCACCCTATCCCTGCTGAACAATTACAGAATGTGCTAGACCAAGCTCAAAACACAAAGAAATATAGTGTTATAACTACTTTATTCTGCCAAGTACTCGCAATTACTTGTGTTTGTTTTATTCTAGGTGGTAAACCAACTGATATGATTGCGACTGCATTAGTTTCTTTCTGTCTATACTGGATTAATCTAGGTCTTTCCAAACTACGTACTGAGAAGATTATTAACAATATTATTAGTATGTTCTTAGGCACAATTCTATCCTTTCTATTAGTTAGAGTAGGATTGATTGCAGATACACAGTGGACTTTGATTTCTATCAGCTTACTCATGATTCCAGGTATCCCTTTAGTCAATGCATTTCGTAATTTGATTTGTGGCCATGAGTTCAATGGTATCCTACAATTACTAAATGTATTCTTAGAAAGTGCCTCTCTAGCAGCTGGCATGTACTTTGCTGTAATTCTAATGGGAGGTACAGGCGCATGGTAAACAACATATTGATTCTACTATTTTCCTTTATTGCTTCACTAGCTTTTAGTGTTACCTTTGGGATTCATGGCAAAGATAAATTACTATATGCAGGTCTTGGTGGATTCTTAGTGCGCTTAGTAAATATCTCACTTTCTAGTTTTCTGGATAATCGCTTTGTCATCATTTTAATTTCTGCACTTGCTGCTTCGCTTTACGGTGAATTTATGTCTCGTAAGCTTCAGGTTCCTACTGCTTACTTTATCTACCCATCCATTATTCCATTGATTCCTGGAGACATGTTCCACTATATGATCGCATCACTAGTAACTGGCAATATCCGACTAGCAGAAGTACAAGCATTTGATTGTATTCTATCTCTTGTCGCACTTAGTCTTGGTACAATCATTGGTACAACAACACTTCAAAGCATTCGTAGAAAATAATGCATGTATACAAAAAGAATGTATTTATAGGGCTTTCCTACAAATACATTCTTTTCTTTATATTTCTACTGTTGTATCTGAAGCCGGCAAGTAGATTGCATAGATTGAATTTGATATTTCTAACCAACTCTTCAAATCTGGCATCCAGATATAGTCATCCTTGCAAAGAATTTCTTGTTTGATGAACTGCACTAATTCCGCATCTGTAAATGGGCCAAATTTTTCTGTGCTACCTCGTTTTGTATAATACCAAAGTCTGTCCATGTGTTTCTCCTTGCACTTAGTTTGCTTCTAATTTAATCGTTACTTCTGTTGTTTGCCCATTCATAACTTCAGCTTGAACAGGTTCAGTTGACAGTTTGAATCCACTTGGGATATCACTAGGTTTGATAATATTTTGAATATAGTACGAACCTACATTGAGCTCATATGTCTTTGAACCGGCACTGCTACCATCTGGTTTTTCAAGATTAACCTTAATCTTACCTTTGCTGATAGTATACTTCATCTTAGCCTTTGTTGGTACACTTTCAGTGTATGCAGGGTTCGATGATAGAGCTGTAATACTAATTTCATGTTCAGAGCCTTCCGCAAATGAGATACCGTCAATCGTAATGGATGTTCCTTCAACATTAGATGCCGCAACCGTTCCATCAATTGAGATATTATACTTATCTGCATTCTCTACTGCTGACCAAGCAAAATGCCAAGCATTCTGTAACCCATTCGCTGTAATATCTGTTGGTGAGTTGAGCTGTACTGTCTTTGCACTATATGCAAAGTTAATCGAAGTCTTCTCACTTGTCTTATACTTATCTTCCTTCTTGGAATGTGCTGTGATTGTTACGACGTATGTCTCTCCATCCTTGAGGGATGAGGATGCGATACTATCACTATTTGAAATAATATTCTTATGTTCTGTAATTGGATTCGTGTTAATTGTTAATTCATAGTAATCTGCATTTTCAACTGGATCCCACGCAATATTTACATTCGCTGTTGTGACTGTGAATGTAATATTCTTCACTTGTGATAGTTGTTTTGCATCTGCCTTAAATGAATTATCGTATTGGCTACTGGAGTTATCTCCATAACCATACATCTTACCAGAGCGATTGAAGGCAACGAGTGTATCATCATACGCTGCGATATATTTTACATCTGTCCAAGCTTCGACTGTTTCCTTTAAATCTTTATCATCTGAGACAACACTGACTGTGCCATCTTCATGTACACCAACGACATAGTTTTTTCCTACAGCAATGGATGCGATCTTAGCCCAGCTAGATACATCACTTGTACTGTTTCCCTTTAAGGATACAGCAGCTACACTACCATCTTTCTTTAATACAAGTACTTGTGAATCACCAACAGCCAACTTCTTTGCGTCACTAATTGTACTGAAGTTTGCAGAGTTACCTGATACTTTCACCTGTCCATTTACAATCGCAAATGTCGCATCATCACCAGCGTAGACGCTCTCTACATCTGTCCAATCACTGACTTGACACGCAAGTTCACTACCTGCACAAAGAACTTTACCATCACTTGTTAAACCAACTGTATGGTCTTTTCCAGCCGCAATCGCCTTAATGTTCTTCCATTTCGTAACTTCCTCATTCTTATCGGTCGTTACGACTGTACCATCTTTCTTAAGGCCTACCGCATGACTTCCATAAGCACTGACTTGTACAACATCCTGGAATTCATTCTTATACTGGAAATCACCATAAACTTCTAAGGCATTATTCTTATTAATAAATAATGTATAGGTATCACCTTCTGCGATACAGTTTAGTTCAGAAGTTTCTACAGTAAAGTTTGATTTACCGCCACCTGTTGTCATACGTAAGATAAGTGCTACAACTGCGATAACCGCAACCAAGCATCCGGCGATAATCGCATAAGAAATCTTCTTGCGATTGTTTTGAGTATCTTGTTTCTTCGGTTGATTTGTATCTGCTGCCTTTGCGGCTGTCTTAATCTTTCCTGCATCCATGACACGTGTACTTCCTAAGTCATTCTTAACAGAATTAACTCTTTGTGTATGAATTGTACTTGTTTTTAATGTTTCATCTAGTTTTTGTTCTGGTTCTGGTCTTGACTCTGGTTGTACTGGTGGTACTACCTTTATCTCAGGTAACTCAATTACCTTTCTGTTATCAATAAAAGATTCAACCGGAACACCAAACAACATAGATAACTTACGAATATTTGATATTGATGGGATACTATTGCCATTTTCCCAGTTCATATAATCGGTAAACTTTACACTGATTTTTGTTGCTACATCACCCTGTGAAAGACCGTAATGTTTTCGTAGAAGTGTTAATTTTTCTGGTAATTTATTTAGCATTCGTGTTTACCTCCTGCCTTTCTATTTTAATGGTTAAAAGTACAGTTTTCAATATACCTCCCTCAAAGGGTTAGTGAATGCTAAGCTATGTGCAAGTGAAAAGTTAAATTCTTAATTACTATTTCTCAAAAAATTTAAAACTATTCTATTAAAATCAGAAACTTCTTGATGTACTGCATGACCAGAGTTTTCAAAAATAATTTTCTGACAATTCATTTTTTCAGCAAGTTCATTAGAAAATTTTACTGGTATAACTTGATCTAATGCAGCACCTATAACCAGAGTTTTAGATTGAATTTTATCTAATTTATCAAAAACATCAAATTTTAAGCATGATTTAGCTAAAATAATAAATCTATTAAGTTGATCTGATTTTGGCTTAGTTAGAATTTGTACTAATATAGATAACCACTTATTTTTTGCTATATATCCTTTTGAATAAACCGTTTCAATCATATTTTTTTGCAGTTCTTGTAACTTACCATTTTCAGCTAGAACAATCCATCTATCTATGACCTTGTTTGTTGTAGGATTATTTCTTGATGTAGTTGCCACTAATACTAGTTTGTCAACAATATCAGGGTAATTTATAGCTAATAGTTGTGCAATCATCCCCCCTTGAGATACCCCTACAACATCTACTTTATCTATATTCAACTTTTTTATACAATAAGCAATTTCTTCCACCATATCACTTATCTCATAATTCTCATTGATATGTTCTTTATGGTCAAATATAAAAACTTTATATTCTCTCAAAAAATTTCTATAGAAAAAAGCAAGTTGTAAAGCTTTTCCTTTTATTCGCTCGGTATTCAAACCTGGTATCAATAATAAATTCTTGTTTCCATAACCAAATGAAACATAATTGATTGTGTCATCGTAAAATTTAATTTGACTATTTTTTGCATCATACATAATATATCTCTTAATGAATTTATTTATACAACAAATTGTATTATATTGACAGATTACCTACAATAGTAACCATATCCTAAGCTACACGCTTAGCCATTATTAGGATTTATCACTCATTTTGATTTGCAATTGTAATAATGTAGTCTTGATATCCAAAAGTTATCTCTACTGGATTACCATCTTTATTCCATTTTAATTGATCTAGTTTTAGATACTTAGCATTCCCCATATTTTCGTAATTAATGTCAGAATATTTTCTTACATGGTATCCTTTACATTCTATTGACTAGTCTTGTATTCATTTACAATTCATCCTAATATTAGACTGAACTTTCTAGAAATAGTTTGAAGGATGGTGAACTATGAAAGAACAACAGATGTCAGACGCATTTATCACTTCTGCCTTCCTCGCTTTTAGTGGAGGCTTGCAGGATGCCTATACATTTAATACACGAAATCGTGTTTTTGCGAATGCACAAACAGGCAATCTCGTCTTAATGACACAGAACTTGATGGAAGGAAATCTAGGTCATAGCTTAAATTACCTTTTACCAATCTTTGCCTTTATTGTTGGTGTATTCGTTGCAGAACAACTACAGGGAAGACTAAAAGAAAAGCACTCTCTTCACTGGAGACAATATATCATTTTGATTGAAATCATTACATTATTTATCGTGGGTTTTATTCCTGGTAATCTTAACAACATCGCAAATATGCTTGTTTCATTCTCTTGCGCCTTACAAGTACAATCTTTCCGTAAGGTTAACGGAAACACATATGCTAGTACCATGTGTATCGGTAATATCAAGAGTGCTACCGCAAGATTATCTGCTTTCTTTCGTACAAATGATAAAACATACTTTCACCAATCCATGCATTACTTTGGAATTATCGTAATATTCGCAATTGGTGCTGGTCTTGGTGGTGTAATATCCAAACAGTTAGGTTATCCAACCATCTGGATTTCTTGTGCTGTTCTATTGATTCCATTTATTCTAATGCATGAACGTAAAGCCTAAATATTAAAAATACCGCAGCTGCGGTATTTTTAATTTCTAAAGCTCTTTACCCAGTTAACCAATGAATCATGATAAACATTATTTGCGACATCACGTTTCATTTGTTCTGTTACAGGGCCATTCTTTGCAAGTTTTTCTAGAACACATGCTTGTAGTTCTTCAACACTCATCTCTTCATAAGATTTACTATGATCGACAGTTGCCTGCTTGATTGCTTCCTCTTTTACTGCAACTTGCTTGACTTCCGGAATCTTAACTTCTCTTTTCCTAGTTACTGTTTCATCATAGTCTTTCATCCAGATTTGTCCTGAACATGCTTGCAATTGAACGTGTAGACTTCCTTCAACAGACTGAACTTCTCCACTCAGTAGCTCTGTATAAGTTCCATTTGCTGGGATTTCTAGTGATGAATCCGCTTCATCGTTATTCACCACAACGATTGCGTGTGTTATCTCATTTGTACGTGAGAAAGCATACTGACGATTTGTTAGTCGTAGTTCGTGGTAAATTCCATCTGTAAATACTGGATTCTTCTGTCGAATTTTTCCAAGTCTTGCGATAATATTGGTACAGCCATTCTCATTTACTGCATTTGGATAATCTTCCAAGCTAATTGCAGGACGTAAAACTGCATCGGAATGTTTCTCTTTTCTTCCTTCAATGCCAAACTCACTACCATAATAAATAGAAGGGATACCCGGTAGTGTATACATCAAAATATGTACTGGTACAAATTCCTGTTTATTGAGTAGTCTTGTATAAATACGTTCCACATCATGATTATCCACAAAGTTATAAAGATGATATGGCAGATTACCTTTATCTAATAGATAACGCACTGTATGGGCAATCTCAAAATAGTTATGTTCATTATGTCCAGAATATAACGCTTTATATAATTGATAGTTTGTCACAGAATGTAACATATCAGGATTTACCCAACGACTATAGTCGCCATGAATCACTTCCCCCATCAACCAGAATTCAGGCTTGATTTCATTCGCCAGCATACGTAACTCATGCATAAAGCCAAAGTCTAATACATCTGCCGCATCTAGTCGAATACCATCCACATCAAACTCACTTACCCAATATTTCACCACATCCAACAGGTATTGTCTTACCGCTGGATTTTGTTGATTGAGTTTTACAAGTAAGTTATAGCCACCCCAGTTATCATAGGAAAAGCCATCATTATATTCATTATTCCCCTGGAAATTCACATTACAATACCAATCTCTATACTGAGAGCTTTCACGATTCTGTTGAATATCCTTAAACGCAAAGAATTCTCTTCCCGTATGATTAAAGACACCATCAAAGATTACGTGAATACCTTGATGATGGCATTCTTTCACAAACTTCTTTAAATCCTCATTATCCCCAAGTCTAGAATCCAACTTATAGTAATCGGTTGTTTCATATCCATGTCCAACCGATTCAAATAATGGTCCAATATATAGTGCATTACAGCCAATTTCCTTGATATGTTTAATCCAAGGACCCAATTGATTCAAACGATGTTCTGTAATTTGATAATCATTATTCTTCGGTGCATCCGTTAATCCTAATGGATAAATATGATAGAACACCGCATTCTCATACCACTTCATAATAAATCTCCTTAAAAGCACCTCTCTATCTTAATACGTAAATTATAATTTATCATCCCAAACTAAAAAATAACGGCCTACTTATGATAGACCGTTAAACTATTCATTATTTATTTCTTTCACTCGTTGATTCATCTGTTTTACCAGTTTCTTCTGTTGTAGATAAAATAGAAACCAAATAACAAATGCAACGGCAATCTCTTCTACGAGTATCGCAATCATTAGTAGTGGCCCATGATTCATAGGAATCCAACCCACAAGATACGCAGTAACAGTCATAACAATACAACCCGTTCCCATATGAATAATTGTCTGTGTAAAAAGTGATAACTTCTCATTGTCATAAACTATTGCAGGTATCCCAAAGCCAAGTCCAATTACCACGGTTGCGATAGCCATCTTAGAAAATGCGTAATTTGTCATCTCCATATTTCCATGGAAGATACAATCAATAATAACTCCAACGATAATAAACATCATTGCGGCAATACCCATTGATATGAATATGTTAAATAGCAGTGTTTGTTTCTTTGTTTTCATGTTTTGCCTCCTTAAATTCCTAGATATCTTTTTAGATCAGGTAGATACTTTCTTGATACATAATCAGAAGAACCATTCTTTAACTTTAGTAATAATGTCCCACCAAAGCCTGTCTCTATACTTTTTATACAAGAAAGATTAATAACAGTTTGTTTCGATATTTGCATAAAGCCAGTCCCGATCTGCTCAAACATCTCATACAAACGTTTTCGGGAATAATACCTCTCGTTTTCAGTATAGATAACAGTGTCTCCACCCTCCACACGTATCATATATATCTCTTCCGCTTTCAAGACTACCATCCGATCTTCGCTCTGCACTATCAGTGGTATATCCTTAGAGTC
Organism: uncultured Solobacterium sp.; assembly: GCF_963550625.1. Taxonomy (GTDB): domain Bacteria; phylum Bacillota_I; class Bacilli_A; order Erysipelotrichales; family Erysipelotrichaceae; genus Bulleidia. The sequence goes on along the minus strand of NZ_CAUVCV010000005.1, from coordinate 82,449 downwards.
TAGTACATCAATCACTCTCTGAACTTCATCCGTAATCGCATCCGCATAAATCGTTACATGTGGAGGAGAAAATTCTTTTGATAGTTCTACATTCACTTTCATCTTCGATTCTCCCTTCGTATCTTTTCTAATGTGATATTACCGCAAGTATTTCATACTGTCTCGCCATTTTCGCTAAGATGCATAATTTACAATGTAAGATACATATTTTTACGACCTAAAGAGAAGACGCAAAAAATCACACTTCTCATGAGGTGTGATTTAACAGTTATATTTTGATAAACAGAAATAATAAATCTGATAATCATTCATACTTTTAATCAATAAATTCTTTAAATTCCTTTTTAAATTCTAGTAAATCTTCTTCCGTTAGATGATGAATATAGTCATTAGCATCATCTGAATCCATATAACCACTTAATATTTTATCCGGGCATTCATAACCAAGTTTTCTAGCAACATGTACTGCAAACTCGTTAAATGCACTGCCTACAGCAGTGATTATATTTTCATCTTCTACTACCGATTGTGGCAAGAAATTATCTTCTTCAACAAAACTAAACAATTCCATCATTTCAGCATATAACGAAGCAGTATATTTTTTATTTTTCAATAAACCTGCTTGCGCCAAGAATACTGGACCAGCACAAATTGCGCCAATAACAAAAGTATTATCATTTGCGAATGACTCTAAAAACTCTCTTATTTTTTTATTCCGTATAGGTTGCGTTAAATTACTGCATCCCGGAAGAATCAAGCAATCATAATCCTCTTTACAAAACTTAGTACACGTTTTTACTGGCTGCACTAATATTCCTTCTTCACTCCTAACAGGAGATAGATCTGTATATATAACATCCGTAAAAGTATCAAAAGCCCACCGAAAGAAATACATCAGGTTAGTTACTTCTTGTAAGCTAAAATCAGGATAAACTAATAAAGCAATACGTTTTTTCATTTGCTGTTCCTCCACAATTTTTGGTAAATCAATTCTGATTTACAGTATGTCAATATTCTTATATTCTATCATTTAATCAAGTTAGGTATTTGACTTTTCGGAAAAAACACTTTACCAGTTAGGTCTGTGTCATGACCTAAAAAAATCACACCTCATAAGAAGTGTGATTTTTAGGCAAGTTGATTTATTTCATCCATCGTAGACATTAATTCCTTATTCTTTTTATATAGCTCAATGTATATCTTATAATAAGGTTCATATTTTTTTGTGTTCTCTAAATTTGGATAATATACTTTGCCTGTCTCAATTAGCTTTTTTGCTTCCGCAAAATCCTTAATATGATTTACTCCTATCATTGCCATAAGCGCATCACCATAACTTGCGCCAATAGTCACAGATGGTGTCTGTAGTTTGATTCCTAGTACATCAGATAACATTTGTATCCATACTTCATTTTTTGTGCCACCACCTGTTACCATAATCTGGTTTATAGGAATTCCTAACTCCTTAAATATTTCAAAGTGATGTTTAATCGAATAACATACGGATTCATATGCTGCTCTCATAATATGTTTTCGAGTATGTGCTAGATTCAATCCAAAGATGATTCCTTTTGCATGCGCATCATTAATTGGTGTTCTCTCTCCTGCAAAATAAGGTAAAACAACCAACCCTCCACTGCCAATAGGAATTTCTTTTAAATCCTCCATCATAGCTTGGTATGCATTAATACCACCTTGTTCTTGTTCTTTAACTTTATCCGGATAGAAAGTATCTCTGACCCATTTTGTTAAAGCACCTGATGTATTTGTTCCGGCAGATATATCATATGTATTCGGGACTATAAACTCTTCCCGCCATAGGCGATTATCATCATACAATTTATCCGTACATAAAATCATATACACAGTCGAACCCATTTGTACTAACATATCTCCGGGCGTCATAACGCCACTACTAATGGCCTCAGCTCCAGAATCATCTCCACCAGTGATTACTGCTGTTCCTTCTGCAAACCCAGTATCCTTTGCTGCTTCTTTTGTAATATACCCGGCTATATCTGTAGTCTTTTTAAGGTCTGCAAGTTGACCCGTCAAGCATACTCCTTCTGCATATTGCTCATTAATTGAACCATCACGTCTATACAGAGGATTAAAACTTGCTAGGCCTAAGAAGTTATCGATCGTATAATTTCCCGTTAGTTTAAAAGTTATGTAAGAGGATGCCGTTAAAAACTTATGTGTTTTCCTATACACATCCGGCTCATTATTTTTTATCCACAGAATTTTTGGGGCTATATCACTTGATCCTAACGGTCTGCCAAAAAGCTCAATCACTTTATCTCTTCCCCATTTTTCGGTTAATTCTTGACATTCGGATAGTGCACGTGCATCAATTCCATAGAGAATTGCTTTGCGTAATGGTTTTCCTTCAATATCTACAGGTAGACAATCTGAACTCAGTGCACTAATTCCGATACTCTTAATATCTTTAGGATCAACTTGCGATTGCTTTATTAGTTTTTGAGCAATAATGCAAACATCCTTATACCAAACTTCATCCGCATCATGCTCGAAATAATTTGGTTTTGGATTCTCAATACCATGTGCTGTATATGCTGATATAACTTCACGTCCATTTTCATCAATCAAAATACCCTTTGTTTCATTTGTTCCTACATCAATTCCAACAAAATATTTTGATGTCATAACCTTATTATTCCTTTCTGAATCGATTAACTACATCCATAAATTCTTTAACTCGGTTTACATCTACCCTTACATTATTTCCATTACTATCTTGTAACTTACCGTCTGTCTTAAAATATGTTCCAACAACTGCAGCATCTGCATACTTTAATTTGGATTCTATTGTTTCAGGTCTACATCCTGTATTCGCTAGCACTGCAACACTTGGACATGCATCTTTAACACATTGAATTAAAACTTCATTAACATCTTGTCCTGCTGCACTGGCAGATATACATAATCCATCCGCTCCCGTTTTGAATACTGTCGATTTTGCGATTTCAGTTAAATCTCGTGTATCTAAATTCTTGTCAGATTCTGGATTAATAAAATAAAGCATCTTTAAATTAGATAAATGCAATTCTGTTTTTCTTCTTAAGAGTTTGGAAATATCATTATTATATAAACCACCATCTCCAACATACACACCCGAGAACGTACCTCTACAAAAATCTGCATCTACAGCTCTAGCAAGTTCCAATGTTGCGGCTCCATCAGATATTGCATCAACTCCGAAAGGAACTGTAATATCTTTTTTTATTTCACCAATTATTCTTGCCATACATGCAACAGTAACATAGTCCATTTTTCTTTGATATGGAAAACTAAATTCATTTGATATTAACACGGCATCTACGCCACCATTAATTAACGATTTTAGATCCATTCTTGCATGTTCAATAATTATATCTAGACTATCACTAGCAGAATATCTTGGATCTCCAGGCAATGCATCTAGATGCAGCGTTCCTATAATGACTTTATCTTTGTGCCATAAATCTTTCATCCACATATTTACAGCCCTTCTTTTAAATTATTAATTGCTAGTTTTGCGTAAATACTAGGTTCATTTAGATATTTTGTTACCAATTCAATTGTAACCGTTTCATCATACCCACTATCTATGAGTTCTTGCATGAAATTCGTTAACGGCAAATTACCATAACCTGGACAGTAATGATCTTCAGATTGCCCGTCACTATCAACTACATGCATATGTACTAATTTACTACCTAATTTCTTATTAAATTCAATGATATTTTCTCCTTGTATATACGGTACAACAATATCATTCATTGCAAAGAAATAAGGAGAATTAAAGTGATTACATAATTCCAGTAGTTGGTTAGACGTAGTTGTTACATTAGATTCATAAATTGTTAATGGTTCATACACAATTTTTATGCCAACTTTTTCTGCATACGCTATTATCTTTTCCAAACTATCATATAAACGTTCTTTTATTATTTCTTCAGTAGCTTCAAAACCAGCATGTCCAGCCGAAATTAAAGTATATTCTGCACCAATGGCTTTTGCGAAATCCAAAGATTTATAAACATATTCTAAAGAATTATCACGCATGCTTTCATTTTCCCACATCAAATTAAATGGATACGCGTTTAATTCTGGTGTATATACAGTTACAGGCATGTTGTATTTTTTTATTAATTCATTGATTCTATTTGCACATATTTCAAGATCATAAGGATATGCATGTGGTCTTGCACCCCATAATTCAACATAGTCATATCCAAATCTTTGCGCATCTTGAAATGCTTTTTCAATATCAAATCTTTGATATCCGCACGTAAATAACCCAAATTTCATAAAATTCTCTCCTATCTTTCTTTATGAAGGCTGATATTTCTCTGTATATTAAAAATATGATATGAAACATAAATATTATCGGCTAAACCGATAATATTTATTGTTAATCTCAAAAATTATATTAATAATCGAACTGGCGATAATATCTTCTTATACTCAATGGATGTCTTAGGAATTTTTCCATATACGCATCAACGCGATTATTTACTGCATGCATAACCAGATGGGATATGCTGCCACGATATTCTTTTTTGATTCCGCTTAATTCAAATTCTTTTGTATCAATAATAACGTAATTTGAATTTACTTGTGGAAGGAATCGTGCAACCCTTTCGGATAACGGTCTTTGTTCATCTTCACCGATAAATAAGGTAATTGGTGTATCTTTTACTATTATTTCTTGCATACCATGGAAAAATTCAGGAGAACTTATAGATTTTGTTCGTATCCACATTTGTTCCTCCCAATAGCACATAGCATATGAATATGTTGCACCATATTGGTTACCTGCACCTATAAAATAGTGAGGTAAATCTGGATGTTTATCTAAAAATTCAACTTTCTGCATAGCATACTGGTACGCCCATGTATCTGCTTGCTTTTCTACATTGACCAATGCTTCTGCTAAATAGTTTTCCATATTTTGGTTGTAGTCATCATATTCTGCAAATTCCCCGTTTTTATACATGAAGTAATTTGCGGTCATGTAGAATTTTAGTTGTTCATTTTTTGGATACAAAATTAGATAATCTTGTTTATCCGGTTGTGCAAGAATTGTATTTGGTGTATCGATAAAACTAAATACCTTTCCACCAATTTCATGTACCTTATCCACTAGTTCGATCATCTCTAAAGTATTGCCAGATACGGAAGATAGAATCGCTATAGACTTATTTGTAAATCTTTTATTCCCTGTTGTTAAAAACTCTGCTGCATTTTCTACAAATACTGGCAATTTACTTCTTCCGCGCATATATACTTCAACTTGCATTGCGGACGCATATGTCCCTCCAATACCAATATAGAAAATATTATCAAATCCTTCATCCCAAATTTTATCAATAATCTTTTCAATATCTTTGCGTAAAGCTAATGCACCATTTACACTTTTTAAATCTTGTTCTTCATGAAAGTTACGGAGATTAGCACCTTCGTTTTCTTTCCATAATTCTGTTGTTATCATATCTAATCTCTCCGTTTCTCAATATAGCCGAAAATGATCAATGTCATATTTTTCAAAATATTGTATAGCTTTCTGTATTGCAATATCCCATACAGGCCACTCATGATCACCACTTAACTCTCGATAAGTAATATCTATCTTATTCTTTGCATAGTGATAGAACTTTTGATTGCTATCAACCAAGAAATCATCTGTCCCACACAATTGAATAACAGAAGGGTAATCTTTACTTGGTTTGTTATCAAGATATTTATAGATATCAAAGTAATCATTTTGAGAAATGATTCTATCAATCTCATCAACACCCATTTCTTCGAACACTTTGTTCTCAACCATACAACGTAGTTCTTCTAAATGTATTACTGGTGATAATGCCGCTATCGATTGGTATTGTTTTGGATAACTAAATCCAATTTTCAATGCTCCATATCCACCCATACTTTCACCAGCAATATAAGTACACTCTTTTTGTGTTGGAATTTTAAACCACTGACTTAAATAATTAGGAAGTTCTTCCGCAATATATTTTGCATAATTAATCCCATCTATATTTGTATAAAAACTTCTTCCTACTTCAGGCATAACAATGATATAGCCAAATTTCTTTGCATAATATTCCAGTTTTGTAAACCGAATCCATTCCTCTGCATTACCGGATAAACCATGTAATAGATATAAGGTTTTATACTGACCATTACATATTGGTGTTACATCATTTGAATTATCGGGTATTAATATATTACAGTTTGTTGTCATCCTTAAAGCAGTAGAGAAGAATGTCATTCTGATAACTGCCATTACCAAGCTCCAAAATATTTTATTGTTTCAGTGGCATTCATAGCCCCTGCATGCATACTATCAATAATTGATTTACCTTGTATGATTGCATTTAGAAATCCTGCAATATAACTATCTCCAGCACCCATTGTATCTACCACACTATCGCAATAAACAATTCCCATTTCATGATAGTCGGTTCCATCATAGCAGATACTGCCTTTTTCTCCACGCATTGCAACGACCAGTTTTGGCCCTCTGCTATAGATTTCCTCCATCTGTTCTTTTAGTAATTCTATTGAGCTTTCATCATTAGAAAAAAATACATAATCACTGTATGGAATGGCAACCTTACACGCTTCATCATCTGGTCTTGTCGCACAATCAAAAGCCGTTTTGATTCCTCTTCCATGTAGTTCTTCAAAGTATCTTTCAACTTTTCCCCACAGATCGCAGATTACGATATCATGCGAGCAAATAAACGAAATATCATCTTCACTCAATTTATAATCTGCTAGAACCCCTTCGTCATAGTCACCAAAGACTCTTTCACCATTAAGAAGTTCGACCTGAGTAACCGCTGTCTTTCCCTCTTTAAATTGTAAGTGACTGACATCAACACCTTTATTTTGAATTGCGTTATACATTATATGTCCAAATTCATCATTTCCAACTGGACCAATATATGAAGATTCCCCTCCCAATCGTACTGTATAAACAGCCATATTAACGGGGCCACCACCCGGAAAGGCGGTACCCCCATTCATATTTTGATAATAGTCGACGCAATTACTACCAATTGCTGCTAGTTTCATACAGCTGCCTCATTTTTTCTTTGCTTATTTTGATTTTCCCAGAAATAGTAAACTGGTAGTCCTGTTCCAACTGCTAATCCTGCACAGATTAAACCAGGAATTGGAGCCCAAATAAATGTTGACCAAATAAGAGTTCCTGTCATAAACATCGCGATAAGAGGCATTAATAGTCCACCCGGCATACGATACACTGGTTTGTAATGCTCCTTCTTGCGTAAAACAAAGATTGTTCCAAATGTTAAGAAGTTCTTTAACAATGCCACTAATGTAAAGTAGCCCAATAAATCAGACAAGTTCGTCGCAAAAATTAGGATAATAGCTACAATACATTGCACTACAATTGAGAATGCTGGTGTTTCATACTTCGGATGCACTTGTGCAAAATGTTTAAAAAATAAACCATCTTTTGCCATTGCGTATTCGATTCTTGGTTGGAACATAACACAACTTGATAGTGATCCGACAACAACGATAATAGCCATAATAGCTACAACTACGCCAGCTGCACTACCAATTAACGGAATCTTAGATGCTAATAAAGCGATAGGTGCTTCAGAAGCTGCTAGTTCTTCAACTGATAATAGACCAGAAGAAACAACAGTTAAGCTAACATATAATGCTAATACGATTACTGCTGTTAAAATTAAACCTTTAGGTAGGTTCTTGCCAGGATCCTTAATCTCACCAGACATATAACAAGCTGCACCCATACCATCATATGACCATGTTGTTGCAGATATACCTGCTAATAATGCAGCAAACCCTGTTGCGGCACCTTCTAATGGTTTACTTGATAAGAATAAATTAGAGTTAATATTGAATAATCCAATTCCAATAATTAATGCAAAAGGAAGAATCTTTAATGCAGTAATGATTGTCTGAAATTTTCCTCCGCCTTCAACACTACGAATATGGATAATCATGAATACAATTACTAATGCAACTGCAACTAATTTTAGAATTAAACCATGAACTGGCAAGAAGAATCCTAGATAGTTTGCAATTGCTAAAGCCATAATTGAGATTGATGGAGGGTCAGTTGCCCAGAAACTAATCCATCCGCATAGGAAAGCTAACGGACGAGAACCAGCTTCACGGAAATAGACGTATTGTCCACCATCTTCAGGAAATGCTGATGCGAGTTCTGCATAACAAAAGTTTGCTGGAATCTGTAGCAATCCACCTATCAAGAATGCCAATACTAGCGTCAAACTACTTCCGGCAGCGCCAGCAACTTCTGATAAAGATGAGAAAATACCAGATCCTACTGTTGTTCCAACACCAAGTGCAATAACTGCACCTAATCCAAGTTTGCGTTTTAAATCTTGGGTGTTCTGATTAGACATATTATGTGTCCTCCTTTTTCTTGTGGTATATCTACACTTTGAAACCCTATTTCCTCTACATTTGGTTTACATATATACCACTATTTAATTTTATTATACCAGTTGATAATAGGTTTGCAACCCCTTACATTATTGTATTTGATTAAATATATACAAAGTTGTTAAAATAAGTGCATGAAAGTTATGACATTGGATATTATGATAAGCAATGAAATAAGACAATATATTGCTGATCAACATTTAAAATATCAGGACAAGCTCCCAAGCGAGCGCGAATTATGTGATCTTTTTTCAATTCAGCGTTTAACCCTTCGTTCGGCTATGAAAATTCTAGAAGAAATGGGAATTGTTGATGTTGTACCTAAAGTTGGGTATTTTGTAGCAAAACAACGAATTTCAAAAAATGTAAATTCTATTCGTTTAATGTCAGAAATTATAAAAGATAACGTTTCAACATATGAGACAAAGCTATTTAAATTTGTTGAAATCGAAGCCGATAAATATTTATGCCGTGAAACAAATTTGCCACTTGGAACAAAGTTTTTTGAAATAAAGCGATTATTAATCGCAGACCATGAACCGGTATGTATGGACTATTGTTTTATCCCTGTGAATCTTGCCCCTGAACTCGTGAATTATAAAGAAGATATTGAAAATTTAAATGACATTTTGATAGATAAATTTCAATTTGAATTCTATAGAACAACACAGCGTATCCGTGTCATTGAAGCGGAAAACAGTTATCGAGATTCTTTAGAACTTTCTAACACCGCAAATGTAGCCTTGCTTTCTGGATGTATATTCGACAAGCATAACCATGTTCTTGCTTTTACTGAAAGTTATATGAAGTATGATCGCTTCTCATTCGAGTTAATTTAGGTGATAATTATGAACTACCAAATTCCTTTATATATTCAGTTAAAAAACTTAATTATCCAGCGTATTAAAGATGGTGAATATTTACCTGGAGAAAAGATTCCTAGTGAACGAGAAATGTCTGCACTCTATCACATAAATCGTATGACGGTTAAACATGCAATCAATACTTTAATTGATGAGGGTTATTTATTCCGAGTTAAAAATAATGGCACTTTTGTGACAAAGAAAATCACAAATAAAATTTTGTATTTGAACGATCATTCTACAGGTAAGAGTATTGGCCTTGGTGCATTTATTAATAAACATGGTCTAACTCTCAAAAATTACATCTTAGAAGAAGGTATTATTCAGGATCAAACATACATTGAGAAGAAGCTTAATTTAAAACATGGCGAGAAAATATATGCTTTACACCGTTTGCGTAAGATTGATAGTGAAAGTATTGCTCTTGAATACTGCTATCTCCCATTCAAATATTTTAGTGATATCCAAGGTCATGATTTCTCAAAGGCCTCGCTTTATGATTACATGAAACAGAAAGAGCACTTTCCAATTTCATTTGAACAAAAACTTACAATTCAAAAAGCATTTCACCCAATTACTAAAATTATGGGTATAACCTCTGATAGTTATATTTACAATCTTCAATATATTGGGCATGACTCTAGTGGAAGCATTGTTGAATTCACAACATCCTATATGCCATGTGACAAAGCAGAATACGGATTTGAAACTTTTAAATCTGAATAATTTGTAATTTATTAATTTTTTGTGTTATATTCAAAATAAGATCTACACTTGAAACAAAATCCTCTACACCAAGCATATATTCATATGCTTTTTTGGGTTTCGCCTAGGAGGAAAAATGTCTATTACGCAATATATCTTAAAATCAGATCATATTTTTTGCTCTGATGAACAAGGAATCATCAACGGCTATATAATCATACAAAATAATAAAATTCAATCTGTTGAAAACGGTCCTATCCCTTCTTCATTACAAGAAAATTATCCTATATATGACCTAAGTGGCAAAACAATCTTGCCAGGTTTTTTTGATGCACATACCTTCTTCACTGGATGGTCTCTACGTCATATCGGAATTGATCTTTCAACAGCAAATACTGAAACCGAAGTAATTGAAATTCTAAAATCTCAATATACGATGCAAGATTCTCTTTTCGGCCATGGAATATCTGATAATTTTACGGTTCCAAGTCCAGAGAGATTAGAGGAATTATTTCCAAATTGCCGTCTTGTTATCTTTTCTATAAGTGGTGATCATTTCTGGATAAATAAAACAGCAATCAATCATTACGGATTTGACTTAACCGCAGACTGTAACGAAGTGTTTTGGAAATTATTAGATGAAGTGTTAAAAGATAAGAGTTTTATTAAACCATTATTCAAAAAATATACGTCTATGCTGAATTCGCGTGGAATTACTTCCGTAAAAGAAATTGGCTTTGACCAATTTAGTGGATTTCAAGATATCTTATCTGAACTGGAATCTAAAAACGAGTTAAATCTTCGTGTACATTTTATGTCACAGCCTGTTAGTTCAAATGCTGACTTCGAATATGCAAAAAGAATGATGGCTGAATTTAACTCTGAGTTTATTCGCTTTTCTGGTTTTAACCGTATGACCGATGGTTCTATTTCTCAAGGAAACGGCTTATTAAAGTACCCATATGAGAATCAAACTTATAACTGCAAACTAAATATTGATTGGAATTTAATTCAAGATGAAGTACTAGAAGCAGATAGACTAGGTACACGGTTTTCACTAAATGCGCAAGGTGACGGCGCTGTAGCTAAAGCCGTAGATATTTTTAGCCTATGTGAAAAAGATCATAACGGTAAACTTGTTAATCGCCATGCTATAACCGAAGCTGAGTTCAGTGATCCAGTGGATTTAAAACGAATGGCAGATCTAGGCATTATTTGTGAATACTATCCACAAATTCAATCAATTACTAGTTATGACGATAAAGTTGGAATGATCAAAAAGATGATTGGGATGGAACGCGGAAAAAACTATTGGAATCGTCGTAAGATGAAAGATTATGGGGTTCCACTATGTTGCGGTACAGATTTACCACTTGTTATTGATAATATTCCTGAATCTATCTATTACTCTGTTACTGGTCTATTTCCAGAAGGTGGTCTTCCTTTCAATCAAGAAAACTGTTTAACACCTGTTGAAGTATTAGAAAGTTGGACATCCGGTGGTGCTTACGATTTTTATCGCGAAAAAGATTTAGGCTCAATCACAGTTGGTAAACTTGCAGATTTAACTGTAATTGATGGAGACATATTACACACTGATCCAATAGATTGTCGTGAATTAGAAGTGTTTATGACAATTGTTAATGGCAGAATTGTTTTCCAAAAGTAATTGTTAATAAATAAAAAACACACCTCATAAGAAGTGTGTTTTAAGTTTGCGTAGGTTAATTACTTAACGTTTGCGAAGTACTTGATTGTACGAACCATCTGAGAAGTATATGAGTTCTCATTGTCATACCAAGAAACTGTCTGTACCTGGTATGTGTCGTCATCAATCTTAGCTACCATTGTCTGTGTAGCGTCGAAGATAGAACCATGTGTTTCATCAACGATGTCAGAAGAAACGATTTCTTCTTCATTGTAGCCGAAGCTTTCAGAAGCAGCAGCCTTCATTGCAGCGTTGATAGAATCAACAGTTACATCCTTACCCTTAACTACAGAGATTAAGAGTGTTGTTGAACCTGTAGGAACAGGAACACGCTGAGCAGCACCGATTAACTTGCCGTTTAACTCAGGAATTACAAGACCAATAGCCTTAGCAGCACCTGTTGAGTTAGGAACGATATTGCAAGCACCAGCACGGGAACGACGTAAGTCACCCTTACGCTGTGGTCCATCCAAGATCATCTGATCGCCTGTGTAAGCATGAACTGTTGTCATGATACCAGATTGGATTGGATATAAATCATTTAATGCCTTAGCCATTGGAGCTAAGCAGTTTGTTGTACATGAAGCAGCAGAGATAATCTTGTCTTCAGCTGTAACAACATGTTCGTTTACACCGTAAACTACTGTTGGTAAGTCGTTTCCTGCAGGAGCAGAGATAACAACCTTCTTAGCACCAGCCTTGATGTGTGCTTCAGACTTAGCTTTGCTTGTGTAGAAGCCTGTGCATTCTAGAACTACATCGATGTCTAATTGACCCCAAGGTAGGTTGCTAGCATCAGCTTCCTTATAAATTGTAATTTCCTTACCATCTACAGTGATTGTTCCCTTTTCATCATCTGCAGAGATTTCATGATCCCACTTACCGTGTGTTGTATCATGCTTTAATAAGTAAGCTAGCATGTGAGGTGTTGTTAAGTCGTTGATTGCAACTACTTCATAACCTTCAGCTACAAACATTTGTCTAAAAGCTAGACGGCCAATACGGCCAAAACCGTTAATAGCAACTCTTACATCTGTCATATTGTCTTTCAAAGACCTCCTTTTGTTGCATTTATATTATATGTTTTAATATGTTTTCGGTCAATTAAGAGCATTTGAATGTAAGCGCTATCGTGATGAATTTCACTAAAAATTCTTCTAACTTTTTGAATAAATTGATACCATGTGAATTTAAAGACTTTTTATACTTATTTTTAATGGTCTTTTAATAACTTTTCAAGAATCTCTTGAATATCCGATGTACTATCCGCAATTGTTTCTTGGTTTTCATAAACGATAAGTCCCATAAGTTTATAGCCATACCAATCGTCACTAGTCAGATAAAAATTCAGTGCTTTATCTCCCTCGTCAGATAACTTCTGTACCGTTACGATTCTCCCACCTATGGTGTACTCTTCTCTTTCAAAATCGACAGGATGTAAATTTGTAAATTGATGCGGTAAATTTTCCTTCGTGACATACAATCGAAAGGTATATCCCTTCTTATTTCGATATGAATTTACAATATATTCAAAATATTTCCCAATATACTGCTTCTGTGCAAAATAATTTCTTTGAACATAGATGTTTATAATTTGTAGGTTCTCTATCCCACAATCCCAAGGAGGAACCCCTGTTTTACAACCTAACACATCATCATAATCAAATCGCAAATGATATTCTTTCAATACCTCTTTTTTGAGTTCTTTGATTTCATCTTGATTGGTAGAACTAATGATTCTCTCATTAAAGAACTCTGGTCTTCCTGGGATTCTTGGAAGTAAATATGGAATGATACATACTACGAGTATGATGACTACGCTGTAGATTGCAAAATGAAAGAAGTTGGCATGATCTCTTCTCATAACAATCACCTCAATGATATGCATTTCATGTATGTTTTTACTTATTATATAGCACAAGAAAAGAAGGATATACACCCTTCTTATGCAAATTCATTTAGATTAAGTGGTTTGATACTTGTCGCAAATGCTTGTTCAACCGTAGAGATATCTCTACCCACAAGTTTTGAGAATAGCTTTGCGTCATTGAGTCTTGCCATTGTAGAACCGTATGTCTCAACCTTTGTCTCTGGGAATACGAGTGTTAAGTCTTCTGCTTCTGATACATGTAATTCCACAACATCCTTTTCGAATAGTGCTGCGTTACATAGTTTCATAAGGGCAGTGGAATCGAGGTAAATTAACTCTTCAATTTCTAAAACATCTCCCTTTGGCAACATTGTCGCATATCCTCTGATTTGATCTTTACCATTGTAATAGGCTACAATCTTACCACCTTGTGCGTTGATTTCTTTCTTATACTTTACAAAGTATTCTAAATCTCTTGCATAGTAACCATTGAACCGACGGATAAATGCAGAGTATACCTTTAGTAAATCAATTGCTGTTGGTTCATAGGAACAACCAAAGTTTGTGCTGCGCTTTACATCATCACGTGTTAGACGATAGGTAGAGCGATTGTAGATATTACGGAAGCCATATGGTTCATATAGTTTCTGATCATATGCTTGAATAAGAGTAATTAATTCAGTATGCTCGCATGCATCTAATACAATTTCCATCAAACGCTTCATATATCCACGCTTGCGGTATTCAGGTAATGTTCCTACACCTAAAATCATACTAGTACGTAGAACTTTGTCATTAAACATCATCGCATGAGGAGCGCGAATGATTGCCGAGACAACATGCCCCTCTTCTACATATACAAAGCAATTCTCTGGCACAAATAGATTCTTAAAGTAGTAATCAATATAGCCTTCATCCTCTTGTGGAAAACATACTTTCCAAAGATTCTTTACTTCGGTAGCTTGTTCTTTCGTTGCTTTTGTAATCATGATTCAACACCTTTCTTAATACGATACTTCTCAATAATACTGACTGGGTGATAGGACAGTTTAGCAGCTCTTAGATTTTCACGACCTGTATCATCTTCACGATTAACGAGTTCAATACCAGGGAATTCATGGCTTAACATTTCTTTCATGATGCACTGATAAAGGCCTCTAACATCTCCGTCTGCCTTTTCGATATTCTCTTGGCACATTCGGTCTGATAACATTGAACCAATCGCAAAGGCACGCACCTTGCCATCAATTCGAATCAAACCACCCTTACAAGGTAGTTCATTATACAAGTCTAAGATACGGAATGTACCAATTCTCTCACTTTGTAAGAAATCATCTGGATCTTCCGATTTCCAATCTCTCAAATATCCAATACAATCATCGATATTTGTTTCATCGAGAGTTTCATATGACCATCTACCTTCAAAGTCTTTATAGAACGCATTCAAATGATTGCGCTTTTTTTGCATTTTCTTACCTGCGTAGGTACGTAAACGTTCTCCATCATAAACATAATCATCCGCCCAACTTTCATGGATGGCTGTATATTCTGGATATAACTTAATGACTTCATCCACCATCTCTTTTGTAAAACAGCTGAGTGTAAAGTCATGTCCATAATGGTCAAAGATTTCCTTACCCTTTTTAATCGCTTCAGCGATATACTGCTTTTCGCATAGTGGCATATACATGAAGAAACATCCCTCATGAATACCCAACAATATTAAATACTCTTCCTTCTTATAGTAGAACAACGGATATGTCTGTAACCACATAATCATATTGATGATATTGTGATTGGATTCTTCATATTTACAACGCTGTAAATATGCTTGAACCATAGGCCAATCCATCACCTGTAAGGTTGTAAAATCATTTTCTAATATTTCAGTGGTTACGATCTCCATAAAACTTACTCTCCGTCTGTATGTTCCTCATATTCGACATCAATGATATCACTTTGATTTTCCTTAGGGGATGAATATGACTGATAGAAAGTACGATCGATATCTAATTCTTCAACGGTAGCATTTTCCATCTGCTTGTTTAATCTTCTAGCTTGAATTAAGCCATAAATCACAAATCCTACGATTGGTAATAGTAATAATAGGATAAGCCACCATAGGTAGCGGAAGATTAGCGCAACGATAACCATCAACACAATTGTGGATACCGCTGTCTGTAGTTGTGTTCTATTCATCTTGTTTTACCTCTTTCATCGCTAGTTCATGAAGCTTTACAAAGCGATGTTTCATGCCTGACTTCGAAACAATCTCCCCAGTTTGACGCTCATAGATACCACATAGTTCCATTAAGGAAGCCTCTGGGTTTGCCTTGCGGAGTGCGATGATATCTTGTAGTTTACGATCTAACGTTTCTATTTTCTGATTTTCTTCTAAGATTCGAATATCATCCAATTGTCCACTCGCAGCCGCAACTGCCTTTACTTCATTGGCTAAGTCCATATTATTCATACGTTGCAGAGAGTTACTAAAGTCTCTTGAAATACGAATATTTTCAAACTTTAAAACTGCTTGGTCTGCTTCTATTAAACGTAAGAAATCCGCAATCTTTTCGGCTGACTTCACATATAAAATGACTTTCTTACGACGTGTTGTAATCTTTGCATGAATGTTAAATCGCTCTAACAAGGATGCCATAAATAATGCATGTTCTTCACTGGTAGCTGTAATCTCCAAGTGATAGGATGATTTTTCTGGTGAGTTGATAGAGCCACCTGCCATAAACGCTCCTGCCAAATAGGCACGCGCATTATTGTTTGTCTGTACGATTTTCGCAAGTGGCTTATCTAGTAAACCACGTGTGCTATAAATTCCTAAATCCTCTAGAATTTTTGGGGCAGCACTCATAATACGCATACCATAAATACGATTCTTACGAAGATTCATCTTTCTTTTTACAAACAAGCTAATTTCTACGCCGTATCTTTCTTTTACCAAACGATAGATAGTACGTGAAACTGCCGCATTTTCTAAACTCACTAATAAAGTCATACCACGATTAGATAAAGAAAGCGATGATGTCATTTGAATTAATGCGGATAGTTCTGCACGTATATCATTGCCTTCCATAATTTTTTGCGCTACTTCTTGTTTTACCTCTGCCGCAAATGACATTATTTCACCTCCAGCAATTCTTGAATCACAGTCTTAATCTTTTCTGGATCATGGTGAATAAATCCATTACGGAAGCTTAGTAATTCCTTCGTTACAATCTGATACGGATGGTCTTGCTTTACAAGATTTACTTTTGTACTTCCATTTAAGGAGTAGCGTTCTAGTATCTTCTCTGGTATCTCATCACATGCGACAATCACTTTATCAACAGGCGCATGGTGATATAACAATGCGTCTACATGGTCCTCTACTGTATACCCATCTGTTTCACCTGGTTGTGTCATCGCATTACAGAAGTAAACTAACTCTGCCTTTGTACTACATAACGCTTCTTGGATTTCTGGAATGATAACATTCGGCAATATACTTGTATAGACAGAACCAATTCCATAGATGACTAAATCTGCACTTTGTATCGCTTCAACCGCTTCCTTACATGCATGTACCTCATCTTGATAGAATACACGTGTAATATGGTGGTTATGATTTGGAATATTCGCTTCCCCACGTACAATAACACCATCTTCCATGCGTGCATATAAAGTGATTACATCCGTACTAGCAGGAATAATATTACCCTTTACATTTAAGATATGACTCACTTCCTGAATGGCTGTCATAAAAGAACCAGTCTGTTGCGTTAATGCTGTTAAGATAAGATTTCCTAGATTATGTCCTAGAATATCATCTTCTTTTCCATCCGGATCATCAAAGCGATAATCCATTAAGGAACTTAACATATTTTCACTTTCTGCCATACTGATCATGACATTTCGAATATCACCCATCGCAGGAATATGAAAGTTCTTACGCAATCGTCCTGTACTACCGCCATCATCGGCGACCGTAACAATTGCGTTTAAATCAATATTTGAAATGGTCTTAACACCACGACAGATTAATGACTGTCCATGTCCACCACCGATAATGACAACTTTATGCTTCTTCATGCGTTAGCCATTCCTTCTGATCACGATGATCCAAGTAGCAGTTATATCTTTCCTTATATACATCATATAAGTAGTTTGCAATCGTAACAGAACGGTGTTGTCCACCTGTACATCCAATCGCTACAGTAAAATGATTCTTACCTTCTTTTGTATACTGTTCAAATGCGTAATCTGTAAATGCTAATAAACGCTGAATAAATTCCTGTGTCTCAGGCTTATCCATAACATAGTCATATACTTCTTTGTCATTTCCCGAGAAATAACGAAGCTTCTCATCCCAGAATGGGTTTGGTAAGAAACGCACATCAATCATCAAATCTGCATCAAGCGGTACACCATACTTATAACCAAAGGAAATAAACGAAATGGAGAATGATGGTATCTGCTTCTTTGCAAAGTAAGATTCTAGCTTTTTCTTAAACTCCTTTTCAGATGAGAAGGATGTATCGATTGTAATAACATTATTATCAAGATTCTGTTTGAATCTATGTCTTTCTTCTGTGATAGCTTCTTCAAGGGTATTTGCGGTATTACTTAATAATAATGGGTGAATACGTCTTGTGCTCTTATAACGGTTGAGTAACACACTATCACTGGCATCGATAAAGAGTACGCTTACGGACGCATTAATACCATTTAACTTACGAGAGAAAATTGGGAAGTCTTCTGCCGATGTACTTAATGCAATATAGCTATATCTTGGGTCAGTTGAAACTTCTATCATATCTACGAACTGATCTACAAGTGCAACAGGATAGTTATCAATAATGTGATAACCCATATCCTCTAAAATGCGCGTTGCTGTACTCTTACCAGCACCACTCATCCCACTTACAAGTATGATTCTCTTACTAACTTCCATATCCAATTACCTCGTTTCTATTTGAACATCCGAGATTCGACCTAAACTTGTTCAAAGGCCATCGCTACTCTTCTTATTTTACACTATTACTATTATACTATTTATAACAGTAACGTTAATAGGAGAGTTATATGAACACACCAATTGTTAGTATTATTGTCCCTGTATATAATGCCGCAAAACCACTCGATGGAGATAAAACTGTATTACATCGCTGTATTGATAGTATTTTGAATCAAGAATTCCGTGATTTTGAATTAATTGTTGTGGATGATGGAAGTAAAGATGAATCTGGCAAGATTCTTGATGAATATGCCATAACAGACGAACGTATTAAAGTTATCCATAAAGAAAATTCAGGTGTATCAAACACTCGTAATCTAGCGATGCAGAATGCACGTGGAAAGTATATTCAATTCCTCGATGCGGATGATTGGATTACAACCGACGCCACTAAATCCCTTGTACGTACAATGGAAGAGTCAAAAGCAGATCTAGTCATCGCAGACTTCTATCGTGTCGTAGGAGAAAACACATCCCATAAAGGTAGAATTGACTCCGATAAGGTACTTACAAGAGATGAATTCGCGGACTATATGATTCAAAATCCAGCCGACTATTATTATGGGGTACTTTGGAATAAACTCTATAAGAAATCCATTATTGATACTTATCAACTTAAGATGGATACTAGCCTTTCTTGGTCAGAGGATTTTATCTTCAATCTTGAATATCTACTCCATGTAGAACATGTAGCACCATTACAGTTACCAATTTATTATTATGTAAAAACAGAAGGTTCTCTTGTATCGCAAAGCCGTTTCGATATTCGTAACATCGTTGATATGAAGTTATCTGTCATCAAATACTATGACAACTTCTACAAATCTATTTACGATGAAAAGGAATACGCTCGCAAGCGCCCAGAAATTCTTAGCTTCTTAGTAGGCTTTGCGACAGATGACTCTGCCATCTCTTTTTCCACAAAGAAACTTGGAGAAGAAATTGTACCAGTCGCAAAACTAAGTGACCATAAACAAGATGCGATACTACATAACTACTACACCATAAAACTACTAGAACGTTTACTACAACGTATCGCAACAGAAACTGGTCTAAGTACTAACGAACTCATGATTATTCATTATCTTTCTTGTTTCCACCGTTCAAATATCACGAAAGATATGGCTCTATTTACAGATATCAACCAATTCCTATTGTTACCTTTGTTGGAGAAGCTTGTATTCAACGAATTTGTCACAAGAGTTACATCAGATGATTTTGAAACTTACTATTCTCTAACTTCAAAAGCAGAACCAATCACTAGACAACTCAATCAACTAAGTGAAGATTTTGATGCAATCCGCTTTGCAGGAATTGATTCCTCCACACAGGAGTTACTACAATCTGCAGAAGAGACCATCTACGAAAATATCCGCAAGAAATTGTTATAAAAATACTTTCTAATTCACCATTTGCTATTCGTTATTATATCAATATAATAAAAGCAAATATTTATTCTAATAAAAGATTGTACGTCAAAAAAATCTTCTCTTATTTATCTATTTATAATTATAATTTAAATAACTTTTATTTATTTGCTCCGAAGGAGAATTTCAAATGATTAAAATTAAGGATGTAACATATTCATATAACGTAACTCCCGTTATTACTGATCTATCATTCTCTTTCTTATCTAGCAACATTTATACAATTATTGGTGAAAATGGGTCCGGAAAAACAACGTTACTACGCTTAATTCTGGGGCTTCTAAAACCTGAAAGAGGAAGCATTCAATTTGTAGAAGAAGCAATCATCTCATATTTGCCAGATCATAATGGATTATACGAAGATTTATCCATTACGGATAATATTAGATTTCGACTTGCTTTATATAAGCAAAGTTTTAGTACAGTTCAAAATGAATATTATTCTCTATTAAATAAATATCATCTCTATGATAAAAGGGATGAACCTATCTCTTCTTTATCATTAGGTATGAAAAAGAAAGCCGCAATTATCGCTACAACTCTTGTTCATGCAAATATATACATTTTTGATGAACCGACAGGTGGCATTGATCACGATGCAAAAATCGAAATAATATCTTTATTTAAAGAGATTGATTTAAAACAGAAATGTATTCTAATTGTCACGCATGATGAGGAACTACTATCTGAAGTACCTTCAATTCTTTTAAAAATGCAAGAAGGAAGGTTGATGGAATGAAAACATTGCATATCTTCTTAGAAAAAGAATTAAAAGAAATAATAAAACATAAACGCATCTTCTCGCTTGTGCCAATTCTGATATTATTTCTCCCCTTATTGAACCTATATATCCCGCATTCTTTTATAACAGGTATCTCTCCATCAATTTTCTTACCATATAGCTATTTATTAATTGGTGCATATTCTACTGAATTCATATTTGAGATGATGAATAATGAATATAGACAGAAAACGATTGAAATTATTTGGACAAGTAAAATTTCGCCAACTGTATTCCTGTTCTCTAAAATGATAATACCTGTATTTATTGGTGTGCTATTATTTTTTTCGAGTATTTTTTTGAATAATATCCTGTTTTCTATTTTCAATCAAGGCGCCTACTATATACCCTACAATTTCTGGTATATAGCCTTTGGGATATTAACTGTTGTATTAACAAATATTTTTACACTTACAATATATTTAAAATTTAATCAAATCATCACAAGAGAAGCCTATACCCTTTCAGCGTTTATAACCGGATTGATTGTTCTTTTAATATATCTCCTGGGATATACATTTGGCATGTTTCTAGCCGTGCTAATTTACCTATGCACTATTACAACACTCTTTCTTTACACAATTGTATTATTTTCAGGTCAACACATTTATAATCAAGTTCAAAAACCATCAAGATTTCTATCTAATAATTGGATTTTAATCTTGCTTCAAAATTGTACAATCCATACACTACACTTAAAAAAAGTTGGATATTTACTTTTAATGGCTATTGGATCTGGACTCTTTATGAAAGAACTCCAATTATCATTAACATTCCCATTTATCACTAATTTGTTATTGATTACACTATTTGTCAGAATTGCGACAGATATATTATTACGCCAGATTATCCTTGATCGTAGACTGAGAATAGATGAAATAGTGCATGTGAGCAAAATTTCGAATTTTGTAGTTCATATTTTGTATTTTTCAATATACACATTTCTTTCAGTAGTATTTTTAATCATATTTCATATTTCCTTTTGGAGTTTCTCAAATATAATAATTCATCTACTGATCATAGGATTAGTTGGATTATTTACAGTTTTTCTTTCAGGATTTGCTGATATAAGCCATGAAAAAATATCGATTGGAATAATTATGCTTATAGTTGAAATATTGACTTTCATTACAATACTTTTCCTACACTAAATAATACAATTTATAATTCAGAATTCTTCCAGTAGAAGCCCAGAAGCAAATCTATGCTAGCATGGCATAGATATCACTTATATGAGTTCTATTTTATATCAGCCAAGAAATAGTATATTCAATATGAACTTTGTGATTAGTTTAACTTTTTACTATAAGAAAATAAACTCTGTAAACTATCTTCTTTATTCCATTTAACGTTAATTATAATTTTTAAGTTTTATAATGAAAGACCAACTCATCATCCGACTTGGCAGTATTATTCTTTTATACTCTTGTCAATTTCTTTATATATTAATCTATATGTTTCATTTGGAATCTTACGCTTTGGTATCCATCTATGATAAAGCTGTTCTAGTTCTTTTGAAAATCCCATTACTTCGCACACTTTCTTATATGCATATTCATTCGCGTCCACCTCGTACGGTTGGTTTGCATACAAATTTTTCAGGAATTCCTCATCGCCATTGATTTTATATTTATAATATTTGTCTCCAACTTTTTTATAGCACGTGCCATCGTACATAATGATATACGATAAGCTTTCATTAATAGTATTATTAAATGATTGGGGATTGGTATATTGTAATGCATGTCGTAATTCATGAAATAGATAGAATGCTTGTTCAAAGAAATAGATAGAATGCTTGTTCAAACTCTTCTCTATCATTTAATAGATTTTTATTTATAAAGACCGTTAGTGAGTTCGAATCAAATGTACCAAATGCCGTTTCATATCCAGCCGGCATAGCAAAAGAAAGTGATAGTGAAAGTCCATATTCTTTACAATATTTTTCAAAATGATTTTTATACTGAAACATTTCTATCACTTCCTTTCTATACAATGCGATATATCACTCATTCTCCAATTCGGTTTTTACATGTAGCTTAATTTATTTCAATCTCAATAAAAGACTGTTTTACTTCGGTTAATTCTTTTAACTTTTTCTCTAACACGCTTGGATCCATTCCGTTTTGAACTACAATTTCATAATACTTATCAAATTCAGGATGATTATTCTGTTTTACTACTGCTAGAATTTCCGCAAAGAATCCCCAAACATTGTTGTAACTTCTGGTGGAACGGTAGTCTTCTCGTTTTGGCATCCATTGTAATTTGACAAAAAATTTATATAAAATTTTACTCCAAGTTTCCGCATCATCGTCATAACAGAAAAACTTCGCTTCTAATAGGCTCCCAAAACGTCTATCCCAAAATTTTACAGTATCAGGCAAATACCAAGTATTACGCGTATCTCTACATATCATTTCGATTGTGATTTGTTCTAGTATTACACTTGGATCCCCACCAGCACAACTATAACTTCCAGCCACCATGCTTTGACCTGCTTCATCTTTTAATTCTTCATAAGCTGTTTGGCTATCAAGTAATGCCATCGCAATTTTTGCACGATCACCAAATGCTTTCCCTGCACTCAACATCCGATATTTCTCAAGTTCGCTCATACTTCCTCCTAGATCTCTTTCTACTCTTTTTGTGTGTTCTTATCACCAATAGAATTATCTTGTTAATTTGCGATTCATATACTTAGGATTGACAAGAAAGATGTATACAGATGTATTTATTAATATCAATAATGTAGACCATAAACCTATATGTAATGTATAACCCAAAACAAACACAACAGTTTGGATTAAACAATACAATGATTCAATCTTCGTGTTCTTCGCTCTTTGTTTTAGATCTTTTTCATATCGATGATTACTTGCCATCCATATCGAACATGCAAGCAATGGGAATAATTTCATAATCATCTCTAACACGATTGTATTAGAATCTCCCCATGGATAGATACATGCATTTAAAAATGCAGCCTGAAAAATGATTGCAAGACGAGTTAAATTTGCATGTAGTATTTTATTGTTCTCTTTTATCTTTGGTGAATCTTCGTCACTTTCATATGAATCCATTAAAAGATAGTCTGTTGTGACACCGAACAACTTACTCAGTTGAACAATATTATCTGCGTCTGGTAAAGCCGTACTATTTTCCCAACGTGAAACTGCTTGGCGAGATATATTAACTTGGCCTGCCAGTTCTTCTTGAGACATTCCCTTTGACTTACGTAGGGTTCTAATCTTCTCTGAGACGTTCATTTGTGATCTTCCCCTCTCTTTTACAACTTCATTCTATTATCCTTATCAATTCACTTCCATCACAAGAACTTTACATATACGCAACATATGTTTACATTTATCTTTTAAAAGTTTTGAGATGGACATTCTTTATTCAAATTATATCATTTTCTATCAACTATCTTTAGAGGAAAACCAACAACGCATATAAAAACCAAGCCAGAACATCTAGCTTGGTATGTTTTTATAACTTTTCGTATGTCCAACCGTGTGTTTCTTTTAAGATCTCTTTTAGTTCAGATAAATCTCCGATAATTGCGTTTGGTTGTGCAGATTCTAATTCTCCAAGTTTTAACTTGTCTCGTTCATCTGCTGTTGGATCATTACGTTTTGGATAGAAACCAATCGCATAACATCCTGCTGCCTTGGCTGCTAAGATATCTGACTTACTATCACCAATGTAGATACAGTTGTCATGACCTTCCTTTAATCTCTTGCATGCATATAAGATACCTGCAGGAGATGGCTTTGCCTTATCATACTGGTCACGACCAACTACTACATCAAAGTAAGATAACTTAAACTGTCTCAACCAAGAATCACAAGATTCTGTTAAACGTGAAGACACAATACCCAACTTATAACCATCTTCCCATAAGTCATGTAAAACTTCTTCTGTATGTGGGAATAGTGTTACGTCATTGGACCACGAGAATGATGCTTGGTATGTACGATATTCTTCTGCTAACTTGGCATCATCCTGTTCAGGGAAGAATTCCTTGAAGGAAGTGCGTAGAGGCTGAATGAATACCTTTCTTTGTTTATCAATCGTAAAGTTCTTGATATTGCTGTATTTTTTGAAGAAGTATCCAAAGCACAACAATACCATACGACGGCTATCCATTAGTGTTCCATCTAAGTCAAATAAGATAACTGGCTTATCTAATGGATGTGTATGTAGATAGATATAGCCAAGTAAGGCAACCACTACACTAAGACCTGCCATGATGACATCATGTGTACCACGTACATCCCACTTAAATACGGTAGCTAAGAATGAAATTAAGCCGAACCACATAAATGTAGTAGCTGCTGTTTCACCACGTCTTCTACCTTCACGGTAACGGTGGATTTCAAACCAGATAATCAAGAAACCGATAAAGTCTAGTGCGATCACAAACCACAATGTACGATCAGCCATTGCTCGACCAATTCTTGTAATCGTAATCATCAGCAGTGCAAGTGGTGCTGTCATATCTAGTGCACGACGCCAACTCATATAGTGTTCACGTGTATAAACCCATGTACCTAACGCCACACCAATTAATCCACCAGTCGCATCATAGCCACCATCTGTAATCAAGAAGATGTATGGTGTATATTTCATATATTCAGAAAGATTACCTAATACCCAGAATAAACGGCTAAAGATAAAACCACCAGCAGCGCAGAATAAGAATAATTCAACCGCTACGATACGTTTATATCCATGTTTCTTATTTTCTTTTAATAAGAATATAAATACTACAATTACAGCGAATAGCGCTGCCACGAGATATGTTGGAATACGGAAATTCCCTATCTTCAATAAAGTTATATCATCGGGGAAAAATGTCATTTTATTCATCCTTTCCTACAAAACGAGAAAATCGTTCGTTGATTTCGGCAGCCCCACTATAGCCAGCCTCCTGTAATCTAAAGTTTCTAACTGCTGATTCAACTAATATAAAGGTATTACGTCCTGCACTAACTGGAATCACAATAGTTGGAACAGACACACCTAAAATCTTTGTGTAGCATTGTGTTTCATCTCCGATGCGGTTATATTCCGCATCTCTTTCAAACGGCACCATGCGAACAACAAGCTTTACTTCCGCACGATCTGCGACCGCTGAAGCACCAAACATCTTTTCAACATTGATTACACCGATACCACGGATTTCTAGTAAACCCTTGGTGATTGCTGGCGCATGTCCATAAATACTATTTTGGATATGTTGAACATCAACTCGGTCATCCGAAATAAGCACCTGCCCATCACGAATCAGGTCTAGAGCAGTTTCAGATTTACCCATTCCGCTCTCACCAAGAATCATGACACCTAATCCATATACTGACATTAAAACACCAGACATCGTATCGATTGGTGCTAACTTTTCATCCAAGAATGTAATTAAATCCGCAGTTAAACGATATGTTTCTAAATTTGTACGTAATACTGGGAAGTTGTTATACATTGCGACTTCTTTTAATATATGTGGAATCTCATTTCCACCCGTAATAATAATACATGGAGTTAGACCGTCCATTAAAAACTGAAATCTAGCTCTTTGGTCATCTTCGCCCATTGTTCGAATAAACTCTGATTCTTTATTACCGATGATAACGATACGACGAGGTTCCGTACTCTTAAATACACCAGCAAGCTCAAAACCAGGACGATTTAAGTCCTGAATAACTGTCCATCTATCTAAAGAAGAATCATCTCCTGTTAGTTGTTCTAACTGGAAGAAAGATACTATCTCACGAATCCCTACTTTTTTCTCATAAGTTTTTTCTGACATATCGTCCTCCATCAATACCATTTATTATAACATGACTTATAAATCATGTAGATATGTTAGTTCTATACAAAAATATACAAATAAAATCATCAAATCCTTTTTTGTTCATTTTATATATTTCTAAATTTATGTAAAACATAAATACGTATAACAAACAATCAATACACATAAGTTCTATTTATCACGTACATATTCATTTGTCTCGATAAAATATGTATAAATCTTACTTTTTTTCTAAATAATTATTGGTTTGTTATAATTGACTCACCCGTATATAATAGGATGGATAGAAAGGATACTAGATTTTATCAAATGAATATACAAAGACCTTTGCAAAAATCAATATTCTTTGGACTGTTGTGTACTTTAGTTGCTGGTACATCTTTTAGTCGTCCGCTTTCTGTACAAGCAGAGACGATAATCGCGTACACAGCAGACTCTCCTGTCGGTTTACCAGAAGATAGTTTCAGTGACCATTGGAAGATGACCACAAAGACATATACATATACACCTAGTTCTAGTGACTATATAACTTTACATGGAGATAACTCATCTCTATCAAATCTAAATCAAATTAAACCTTATGAATCTGTTGTAGAAAATCCTACAACTGCATCATTCCAAAAAGTATCCGAGCTCACAGTACCTGATTTTGATGCATTTGATCATTCCTTATTCTCTGAAGAGACAATGAAATATACTACAGATGAAGATGCCGTACAAAACTATATCAATACACATCCTGAATTAGCCGGTGTTACTGATCGCCGCATCCTTCTGCCAGTATTTGAATTTGATCGAGACAATGATTTGGCTAGCTACCATAACTACTTTGATACAAACCTTGCTAACGGCTTACTTCCAGCCGGTGCAGTTGGTCGTGACAATACAGCAGTACTAGATCCAACACAACCACTTGGACAGTATTCATTGGACAAGACATTAACCTATGATACTGAACACGGCTTCTATTATGTCTATCAATTAAATTTAGGTATCGCTGATGTTTCCCGTGAGATTACTACATTTGTGGATAGTAATGGAAACGAAACTGAAAGACAAGGTCTCTACACTGCACCAGCAGTGCTAGGAAATGATATCTTAGACCACAAGAAAGTAGTTCACTATCTGATTCCAGAAGGAAAAGAAGGTAACGGGAATCTTGTTCGTCCTGCGGTACATGTTACACGTACATACTATTACTATAAACTGGCGCATACAGCGTATGTGAGTGATGATGGCACAACATTACAACCAACCGATGAAGGTCTACAACCTGCACCAGCTACAATTTCATCCTATACATATGACCATACTGATGAAGCAGTTTTATCCCCTACATTAGATGTTGATGCGGTAACAGAACGTTTATTAAACCAGATTAAGGCACAGGATTTAACACAGGTATTTGCGAGTGCTACACAAGTAAATGATATTGTTATCACGAAAACAGTAAATAATACTTTCAGTATCTCTATTTTAAAAGAAGATGGCCTTTCTGAAGATATCTCCTACTATACGGACGGTTCAGCTCGTGTTACAGATAGTGATGGAAATCCTATCTACTATGATAATACTTTCCAAGACATCTTATATACAACAGCTACTGATGATAGCTTGGCAGTCGGAGAGTATCGCGTAACATATTCTCTATCACCACTCATCTACGATTTAAATCGCATGGATTCTGTACAACATCTCTTTGTAAATCTTGTTGTAGGTACTCGCGATGATAATCGTATCGAGAATGCGGTAGATCGAACTCATGTTTATACAAGAGTTCCTGATCCAACAACACCACATGTCCCAAATACACCAGGACGTACACCGAATACAGCTGATAACAGCCATACATCACGTGATGCACTCATACTGGGAATATCACTAATCCTAGCAGCTTGTGTTTTCTTAACTAGAAATCATATTGATCATACATTTAATTAGTATGTATGCATACTATAAATACCCAAGTACTCTTAAGGGTACTTGGGTATTTTAATCTTTTCATTTATTTTTATAAAAGTACTCGAAAAAACAGAAAATAAAACATACAATTAATGGTGACTAACTACTTAATATTTTTAGAAGAGGTGAATTACCAGTGCAACACATCCGTCAACATTCCAAACACTTTATACTCTTTACACTTATATTATCCATTCTATTTATGCTTATACAGGTCCCTTTTTATAAGGGACAAGAATATGGGTATCAATATAAAAACGTCATGACAAAGTTAAAGTTTCTTTCCATGGAAAAGGATCATTCTATCGATGTCATGTTTTTAGGCGATAGCGAAGGAAAAGCTGCCTTTGATTCACTCAGTCTTTTCCATGAACATGGTATTAGTTCCTATAATCTATGTACAAATTTCCAATGGGCTATTGATACAGTAGCACTTACAAATCACATGTATGCATCACAAAAACCTAAACTTGTTGTGATGGAAGCTAGTTTCATTTTTACAACTCTTCGTAAACGACGTATCCTTCTTGCAAAGTATCTTCCAATTTTTAATTATCATGAATTATATAAACAATATTTATTAAATCCTGAGAAGCCTGATGCATTTAAAGGCTTTAGCCCAACTGATAAGGCTGTACCATTTACTGGCTCTTTAGAATATATGACGGAAGATTCATCCTATTATCCAATCGATACATGGACATTAGACTACTTGCAACAAGTCAAAGAAACCTTAGAAAAACAAGGCACAAAGCTTTTGCTAGTCAGTGCACCTAATCCACTCTATTGGAATACCGCTAAGCACAACGCCATTCAAGCATGGTGTGATCAGAATCAAGTAACTTATGTAGACTATAATCTAAAACTAGATGAATTAAACTTAAACTGGCAAGAAGACTATCGTGATGGCGGTGACCACCTAAACTCTATGGGTGCCAAAAAGTTTATAAAGGCTTTAGGTCAATATCTGCAGGAGAATTACAATCTCAATGATCATCGTAACGATAGCCAATACGCAGATTGGGAAGAAGATTATCAAACACTCTACGGAGGTACAAAATGAATAAATTAATGTACTCCGCACCGCTATACTTTATAGCCTTCTTACCAGCAGTAATCATGCTGTACCAACTTTGTCCACAGAAGTTTAGAAAGTATGTACTGTTAGTGGCTAACTATGTATTCTTCTATACGTGGTCTAAGTTCTTCCTTGTATATCAAGTGATCACCATGGTCATAACATATGTATCTGCGAAAATCATTGACCATACAACAAGCAAGAAAACCAAGAAGTTTATTCTCTTTGCAGCGATTGTAATAAACCTTGGAGTACTAGTGATACTGAAGTATACCAACTTCTTTGGTGAAAACATATTCGCTATCTTCCATCAAAGATTTACAGCTGTGCACTTTATTACTCCAATCGGAATTAGCTATTATACTCTTCAGATGATTTCTTATTTGATGGACACATCAAGTGGTAAAATTCATTCTGATCATAGTATTGTAGATTTTGCGGTATATGCAAGTTTCTTCCCTACTTTGATTCAAGGCCCAATTACACGTTTCAATGAAATCAAAGATAGCATTCATGCAGGGAATCCAATCACATACCAAAATCTAAAGTTTGGTAGTCAACGAATTCTATTTGGTTTAATGAAGAAGATGATTATCGCAGATCGACTCGATCCTGCAGTTAGTAAAATCTTTACATCCTACACACAAGATGGACTATTTAGCTTAATCGGTGCTGTATTATGTACAATCCAACTATATATGGATTTTTCAGGTATCGTGGATATCTGCTTAGGTAGTGCAGAGATTTTCGGAATTAAATTACCTGAAAACTTTAGACAACCATTCTTTGCCGAGAATGCATCTGACTTCTGGCGTCGTTGGCATATCACACTAGGTACCTTCTTACGTGACTATGTTTTTTATCCGGTTTCACTTGCCAAGCCAATTCGTCGCCTATCAAAGTTTTTCACAAAATATTTTGGGAAGGCTGCCGGTAAGTTTATTGGTCCATTCATCGCATTATTTGCAGTATGGTTCTTAAACGGTTTATGGCATGGTCCTTATTGGTCTTACATCTTCTATGGTCTATATTACTTCTGTTTTATGGTTCTAGAAATTTTGTTGAAGAAACCAGTTGATGATTTCTTAAAGAAACATCAGATTGATAATAATCATATTGGCTTACGCATCTTTAGATTTGTAAAGCTATTGATCATTGTAATCATTGGTGAACTATTCTTTAGAGCCAAAACATTAGCAGTTGGTTGGGCAATGTTTAGTAGTATCTTTACTAACTTTGATTTATCCACATTTAAAGAAACGTTACCATTCTTGCGTTTAGATGTAGCCGACTGGATGATTGTGCTTATTGGTATTGTGGTTATATTCCTTGTGGATTTCTATAAAGAATTCCATGGTTCTATTCGTAATACAATCGAACAAAAACCAACATGGATGCGCTGGTCAATTATCTATACTTGTATATTCACACTCCTCATATTTGGTGCCTATGGTCCTGGATATGATATCGTTGCGATGATATACGCAGAGTTTTAATTACATAAAAGGGATGCCTTGGCATCCCTTTACTTTTGGTGTTCTTTTGTCCACTCAATTGTTTTCTTTAAATACTGACCTGTCCAGCTTTCTTTAACTTTAATGATGTCCTCTGGTGTTCCTTGGGCAACGATTGTTCCACCACCATCACCACCTTCAGGTCCTAGATCAATAATCCAGTCAGCACACTTAATCACATCTAGATTATGTTCAATGATGATAACTGTATCACCATTATCCACAATTCTTTCAAGTACAGCGATTAAGCGATTTACATCATCTGTATGTAGACCGGTTGTAGGTTCATCTAAGATATAGATTGTCTTACCAGTTGGACGTTTCTGTAATTCACTAGCGAGTTTGACACGTTGTGCCTCACCACCAGAAAGTGTTGTAGAGGACTGTCCAAGCTTGATGTAATTTAATCCTACATCAGAGAGTGTTTGTAATTTATTCTTAATCTTTGGATGATTTGCGAAGAAGTCTAAAGAATCTTCCACTGTCATCTCCAATACATCATAGATATTCTTGCCCTTATAAGTGCACTGTAATGTTTCTTCGTTATATCTCTTACCATGACACACTTCACATGGTACATAAACATCTGGTAAGAAGTTCATTGAGATCACCTTTACACCATCACCTTGGCAAGCTTCACAACGTCCACCTTTGACGTTAAAGGAGAATCTTCCTTTTTCATAACCGCGTAATCTTGCCTCTGGTGTCTTAGCGAATATATCACGAATATCATCAAATACTCCTGTATAAGTAGCTGGGTTTGAACGCGGTGTACGTCCAATTGGATCTTGGTCGATCTGTACTAACTTATCGATATTTTCAAGTCCTTTGATAGACTTATACTTCCCTGGGTTTGCTTTTTGTTTTCCAAGATTTTGTTGGACGGCTTTCATGAATACATCGTTGACGAGTGTACTCTTACCAGAACCAGATACGCCAGTCACAAGTACCATCTTCCCTAGTGGGAATTTCACATTGATATTCTTGAGATTATGTTCAGCTACACCCTTCAGTTCTACAAACTTGCCACTACCTTTACGACGTGTTTCTGGCATTGGAATGACTTTTCTACCAGATAAGTATTGTCCTGTAATGGAGTTTAAAGAATTCTTGATTTCTTCTGGTGTGCCATTTGCGATGACTTCGCCACCATGAATACCTGCACCAGGACCAATGTCCACAATCCAATCTGAATGTAACATCGTATCTTCGTCGTGTTCCACGATAATAAGTGAGTTACCTAGGTCTCTCATATTTTGTAGGGTCTTGATTAACTTACTGTTATCACGTTGGTGTAAGCCAATGGATGGCTCATCTAATACATATAGAACTCCTGATAGTCTCGAACCGATTTGGGTTGCTAGACGAATACGTTGTGCTTCACCACCAGAGAGTGTTCCTGCCAAACGATCAAGTGATAGATATTCTAAACCTACATCCTTCAAGAAGGATAAACGGTTACGAATTTCTTTAAGTACTAACTCCGCAATCTTTGTCTTTTCAACATCTAGCTTTAGATTGTTAATCCAATCTAGTGCTTTACCGACGGATAGTTGTGTAAACTCGCAGATGTTTTTATCTCCAACACGTACACTGAGTGCTTCTGGGTTGAGTCTTTGTCCATGACACTTTGGACATACAGACTCTACCATGAAGGAGTGATACCACTCTTTACTCATAGAGCTGGTTGTTTCTACGTAACGACGTTCAATCATATTCTTGATTCCTTCGATGAAGTCATTACGGTTATAACTATTACCGCCAGAGGAGGTGATGGTATAGCGAATAGGCGCATCACTACCATATAGAATTACTTCTAATTGTTTCTTTGTTAGATCTTTGATTGGTGTATCTAAATCAATCTTGTAATGTTTGAGTAAAACTGCGAATGTCTGCCATTCGATATTATCTGTACCGATAATATTCTTGTAGTAGCGAATACCACCTTGGCGGATAGACTTAGAGCGATCTGGAATTAAGTTATCCACATCAACTTCTTCTGTAATACCCAAACCATGACAGTTATCACAAGCACCGATTGGCGCATTAAATGAGAATAAGCGTGGTTCTAGTTTTGGCACTGTAAAACCACAGATATGACAAGAGAAGTGCGTAGAAAAATCTAATTCTTCTTCCCCGTTAAGTATGATTGCTCGTCCATCTGCTAGGTTCAGTGCTGTTTCTATTGAGTCATATACACGTGATCTGGATTCATCTGTCTTTACAATACGGTCAATGACTACATCAATATCATGACGTTTATTCTTTTCTAATTCTGGTTCATCCTCCAACATCACAATTTCACCATCAATGCGTACACGGATATAACCATCTTTTAATAGCTTCGCAAATACGTCTTTAAAGCTACCTTTTTTATTTCTAACCGTAGGCGCAAGTACTGTTAACTTACTACGATCTGGTAAGTCCATCACTTGGTTAACCATCTCTGTAATAGTCTGCCCTGTGATTGGAATATTGTGATTTGGACAGTATGGTACACCAGTTCTTGCGTATAGAAGACGCAGGTAGTCATAGATTTCTGTCACAGTACCAACCGTAGAACGTGGGTTGTTGGACGTTGTTTTCTGGTCGATGGAAATTGCTGGAGATAGTCCTTCAATTAACTCAACATTTGGCTTTTCAACGCCACCTAAGAACTGTCTTGCGTATGCGGAAAGGGATTCTACATAGCGTCGTTGTCCTTCGGCGTAAATCGTATCAAAGGCAAGTGAGGTCTTTCCACTTCCTGAAAGACCTGTCATTACTACCATTTTATTGCGAGGAATTTCCAAGGAAATATTCTTTAGGTTATTCTCCTTGGCACCTCGTATTGTAATCTTATCTAATTCCATTACTTCTTTACCTCCTCACAAAGGTCACTTAACATCACCCAAGCCTCACGTGGGGAAAGATTATCTGGGTCAACTTGTTTTAGTTTGTCCATCAAAGCTTCCGTACGTGGATCTTCTTTATGCATTTCTACCAATTGATAGTTTTGTTGTACAACTCTCTTGGTTGATTCTAATTCCTTCTGTAAGTCTTTTGCCCGATTTAATACTGCATCTGGTAATCCTGCAAGTCTTGCGACATTAATACCATAAGAATGTCCAGCAGGGCCTTCTGCCATCTTATATAAGAATGTGACTTCATCATTGTTTTCTTTTACGACTACATGCATATTCTTCACGTTTGGAAGATTATCCGAAATCACAGTTAGTTCATGATAGTGTGTACTAAACATTGTCTTCGCGTGAATACAAGTTGCGATATATTCAATCATTGCCTGTGCTAATGCCATACCATCATAAGTAGATGTACCTCTACCAATCTCATCAAATAAAATCAAGGATGAGGAAGTCGCCTCCTGTAGGGCTAGGTTAGCTTCTGACATCTCTACCATGAATGTAGATTGTCCACTAAGGATATCATCCGAAGCACCAATACGTGTAAAAATCTTATCGAAGATAGGCATGATACAACTCTTTGCTGGAACGAAACATCCCATCTGTGCCATGATGACAATTAATGCAGTTTGACGCATGTAGGTAGATTTACCACCCATGTTTGGACCAGTAATCAGTAAGATATCCTGGTCTTTATGCATATCTGTAGAGTTTGCGACATACTTTGGATTCTTCATCATGTCATCCAAGATTGGATGCTTCCCATTTTCAATAAAGAGACGATCTTCATCAAACTGTGGACGAACATAGCCATACTTAGCAGACACTTCTGCCATGGCAACCTGTGCATCAACCTCTGCCAAAAACTTACTTAACTTCTGTAGTCTTGGTAAGTATGCACGGATTTCATCTAATATCATTTGGAATAATTGTTTCTCAATGCGAATCGCATTTTCTTCCGCGTGTAAGATTGCGTCTTCTTTCTCTTTTAATTCAGGAGAGATAAAGCGCTCATTATTTGTTAGTGTTTGACGACGGATATAACCCCAATCATCCTGTACAGCTTGTGCAGCTGCTTTAGAAATTTCAATATAATAGCCAAAGACTTTGTTGTAGCCGATTTTGAGTGTCTTAATACCGGTTCTTTCTCTTTCCTTGGCTTCTAATTCCGCAATGAAAGTTCTACCGCTATGTTGAATCTTACGTGCTTCATCAAGTTCGGCATTATAACCATCTCTAAACATTCCACCATCACTAATTTGTACTGGTGGATTATCCACAAACGCATCTTTCAACTTCTGATAGAGTTCCTGCAGAGGATCAACTTTACGCTTTTCATCAAAGACTGTCTCATCTAATGCATGCATGATAGATGGCACTTCTGCTAAGGTCTTTGTCAAACGTTGACAATCTACTGCATTTGCCGTATTCATTGCACATCTAGCAATGAGTCTTTGTAAGTCATAAATATTACTAAAGCTATCACGCAACTGTTGTCTTTGCATGAAGTTTTGAATTAACCATTCAGTCTTATTAAAACGTGCTTCAATCTTTTCTCTTGAAACAAGTGGCTTTTCAATCCATTTACGTAACTGTCTTGAGCCCATCGATGATTTACACGCATCTAAAAATGACCATAGTGTAATTGCCTTACCATTTTCATGTAAAGACTGGACGAGCTCTAGATTCTGACGTGTCGCAAAGTCCATATATAACACTTCATCTTCACGTTCGATGCGTGTAACCTGTAAGTGACCTAACATGTGCTTCTGGGTATTTTCCAGATAGTTTAGCATACGTCCATATGCTTGCATGTCATAATCTTTGCGGATACCTTCCGTCAATGGTAGATACTCCTCTTTGATACGTGTTTCATCACAATAAGAAATGACAATCTGCAGTTCTCTAAAACTCTTGAGTGTCTTTTCTTTAAAATCACTAGCTACTACAACTTCACGTACATTCGAACGTAGTAGTGTCTGCATTAACAACACATCTTTGTGCTCAATATTCTGTACATAGTTTTCACCAGTACTCATTTCTACAATCGCAAGAGAATACCCATATCCATAATCGGTAATCGCAGCTAAATATACAGAGGCTTTTTCATCAGAGATTTCCTGCATCACAGTACCTGGTGTAATCACTCGAATCACATCACGTGTAACCAAACCAACTGCTTCCTTTGGATCTTGTGTCTGTTCACAAATCGCAACCTTAAAACCACGGGATACAAGTCTTGGGATATACGCAGCTGCCGCATGATGTGGAATACCACACATCGGTACACGTTCCTCAACACCCGCATTCTTTCCTGTTAGTACAAGGTCTAATTCTTTCGATGCAATCTTCGCATCATCAAAGAACATCTCATAGAAATCGCCTATACGATAGAACAAGATTGCGTCTTCATATTCTTTTTTGACTGCAAGATACTGCTGCATCATCGGTGTATAATTTTCTGCCATATTCGCCTCTCAAAACATATGTATTATAGCATAGTTATGCACATTCCTTATGGTCCAAGACCAATGTAAAACTGGCATTTGTCGTCTGCATTATATTATTTCGACTATAATCGAAATAACATTAATTATTTCTTATAGTTTCGAGTATAGTCGAAATAGAAGTCAAAATCGTTATATGTTTCGACTATACTCGAAACATATTTATAAAATCCAATATAAATAAAACTCTACAGTTAAAATTCACTGTAGAGAAATATATTTATTTACATCACTGTACGTAAGGAGTTAATAATCCCCTTCTGCAAGTAATACGACTTTGCACCGTATAGTAAAGTATATACATTTTCCTGACGTGTAATACTGATTGAGCCAAGATCCATGAGTTCCTTCTCGTGTACAATTTCTTTATCATATACCGTAATTACTAATGATGTTGCGTCAGCCTCGACATGTTTGATATTCTCTTGGCCACCAATATGCTTGATGATTTGCTTTACCATCTTTTCACCTTCATCACGGATGATTAATCCTGTTGATAGATGACGGAAGTATAGTCTTGTGGCTAAGAAGTAGACAATCGCAGAAATTACACCAACAATGACTACAATAATCAAGTTGCGATATAAACTTGTATATTTTAAATAGCTTAATAGTTCTGGTAGTGTTCCTATCGTTGCGGTTACTGCATTGGTATCACTTGTAACATAACCTAGATTAACATGTAGTGTTGAAAATAATCCGTATAAGAATCCATTATATCCAAGATGGAAAAAGAATAGTAATGGACTAACCATAAACATCATGATTTGTAGTGGGATTGTTGTACCAGATATCATGGAAATGAGTGTTCCAACAATACATAATCTTTGTGTTTTTACCCGTTGTGCTTTTGATGTACCGATACTGTACATTCCCCAAATCATTGCAGGTATCGCAAAGATATTCATGACATAATATGGTGCAAATAATCTTCCTGCCGCAGACGTAAGTGTTCCTGCACCTAGTTGTGCAGTCCACACATTTGCGTCACCCACAACCGTAGCACCTGCAATATTTGTCCACAATCCACCAGATGATGAATACCATAATGGTTGTCGAATCAGCGCATTTAAATGGAATAGTTGTAAGAAACAATCTGTGATTCCATAAAGAATCATATTAAATGGGCTACCCAAATCAGAAGAAATATAGTTTACCAAGCGCACAATAAATAAGATGAAGTATGGCCATATCACACCAAATAATGCACCCGCCAATAAACAATACACAACAGTCTTTACTATCGCATTTAGTTGTTTGATTGGGGATGATTGACCAATCTCAAGATGATGATTTGCTCGACAAGCGATATACGTTAACATTGTTACGATAATTGTGCCAACCATTCCTGTTAATAATGGATAGTTCGCAGAACCCGTTAAATAACTAACAGATGAAGATGCGATACCTATATTAAATTGTGCATTATACGCATACGATGGTAATACTGGTGCTGGCACAAACATTGTTGCGATATGGAATGCGAAATATCCAACCAAACCTGCAGCAACCGTTACTGAACTATTTTTCTTTTGGGTTAATAATCTTAATAAAATAAGTAATGGTGCATACATCAAAATTGTACGTGCAATAATTCCTAATAATTCCCCTACCAAGAAGACACCATCATTTGCGATGATAGTAACTAATCCATATGCAGGATGAAGGATTATATTTGATACACCACAAAGAAAGCAAGCAAATGCAATTACAATGAGTGGAAATTTCAAAATTTGAAAATATGAATGCATGTATTGCATACTAGCCTCCTGTTAAAATAGTGAACTTAACTTCGTAAAATA
The DNA here is from genome assembly GCF_963550625.1 of uncultured Solobacterium sp. Classification (GTDB taxonomy): domain Bacteria; phylum Bacillota_I; class Bacilli_A; order Erysipelotrichales; family Erysipelotrichaceae; genus Bulleidia. Next base: position 44,028 of record NZ_CAUVCV010000005.1, on the reverse strand, counting down.
GGATACTTTCTTTCCTTTAATCATTCGTACACGTTTTTGATCACATACACGAATCTCTAATTCTTTAATCTCATCAATTGGATAGACATCTGAATCTACACCGAGGATAGCTTTTTCAAAACTTTCGGAACTCAGTCTTACCTTCGTATCTTTACTTAATACAATTGGCGCAAAAAGTGAACGTGATTTACTATGATGAATACCAGCAATCTCTGAAAGTTCAATTAAATCTAAACCTTCTTGAATGACTGCACCACCTAATGAACGATTATATGCCGTAGAACCTAGTTGTGTGCATACACACATACCAGTACCACGGAATGTTTCTAGATATTCATCACTTAGATAAACATCTAAGATTTGTGTACGTGCAATGTTTTCAACACGGATTTCATTTACTGCATGATAAATATTTCCATTCACTTCTGTTACTAGTAATGGATATTCATTAATTTCATATTTACCAGATAAGTACATCTCTAATAGAGCATCTACTTCATTGTCTTGATAGTCTGTAAAAAAACCTAGTGTCCCTGTATGTAAACCTAAGAATTTTACAGCTGGTATAAGTTCCATGTAGTCATGAATGGCTTTGATGTAGGTTCCATCTCCTCCAACCACAAAGACTGTATCTGGATTTTCTTCATTATATTCATATTGATGGCTTTGTAATACTTGTTTGATTTTGTCACCAATTTGTTTTGATTGGTCGTCGAATCTTGTTACGATTGCAAATTTTTCCATAAATTACTTCCTTGTTTGTATTATACATCACATTGCTTGAATCCAAATGGATTATAGACGTTTATATAATCTTGCACTCCAAAAATTCATATCTATTTCATCAATATAAAAGTGCATGATTGCTTTCCAGTTTTTTGTTGCAGTACTTAACGCCATCATTTTCAGTCCTTTTTTCTTCAGTTCTTTTTCAAGGCTTTCCATCAATTGTTTCCCAATCCCACGTGAGCGATAAGATGGATGTACATAAAGTTCTTCTATCTCAAAATAATGCATGTTTTTATCTATCACGCTTGTTTGTTTCTCTTGTACTTCCTCTTTACCAAAAACATAAGCTATTAGTTCATCATCATACGCTGCTAGGATGTATCTATCTTTTAAGTCATCTTCTGTATTTGCCCGATATCCATAACAACTATCTTCTTTTTCCCACATCAAAGACAAGTCTAATAGTCTTTTTATATCTGATTGTCTTGCTTGGTGGATAGTAATCATGGTAGATTTCTCCTTTTCCTAGTCCATATATATTATATGTTTGATTTTCATATTCTGAAACAAAAGAAAACCTGTATCAGGTTATTCCTAATACAGGTATTTTTTTATTGAACTTTTGTGCCTGGAGTTAAGCCATTAACTTCAACAAGTCCGATTGTCTTTTCTTCCTTACCAGCCAGTAACATACCCTGTGATTCAACACCACGGATAACTGTTGGTTGTAGGTTGGCAATCATAACGATACTCTTACCGATGACTTGTCCTGGTGTATAGCTTTGTGCTAATCCAGAAACAATCTGGCGTACTTCGCCATCTCCCAAGTCTACTTTTAGGACGAATAGCTTATCCGCATCAGGATGTCTTTCACAAGATAGAACTTTACCTACACGAAGGTCAATCTTTTGGAAGTCTTCTACCGTAACAGTTGGCTTCTTTTCAATTTCCTTCTTACGTGCCTTCGCATTGATTTCATTAATCATATCAATCTTGGATTGAATTGCCTTTTCATCGATACGTGCAAATAAGATCTCTGGTTTCTCTGCAACGTGGATGCCAGTTTCAAGCTTACCAAATTCAGATATTGTCTCGAAGTCTCTTTGTTGTGTATTTAAGTCATCTAAAATCTTCTTGGATGTCTCTGGGAAGAATGGTTCCATTAATACAGCTGCGATGCGTACAGATTCTAATAAGTTATAGAGAACCGTCGCAAGTCGTTCAATCTTTTCGGAATCCTTCGCAAGTGCCCAAGGTGTTGTCTCATCAATGTACTTATTACATCTAGAGAATAAATCAAGAATATCTTGGATTGCGTCAGCCACTCTGAGTTCATCCATCTTCTCGATGACCTTCTTTACAGTGCCTGTAGCTACTGCTTTTAGTTCATCATCAATTGGTTCACTAACGTTTGGATTCGCTACGACTCCACCAAAGTATTTGTTCTGCATGGAGATTGTACGGTTCACTAAGTTACCTAAATTGTTCGCAAGGTCACTGTTAATACGTTCAATCATTAGGTCATATGTAACATGCCCATCTTGTGCAAATGGCATCTCATGTAACATGATGAAACGAACAGCGTCTACACCAAATAACTTCACTAAGTCATCCGCATAAATCACATTACCGTGTGACTTAGACATCTTAGAATCACCAATCAATAACCATGGGTGTCCAAATACCTGTTTTGGTAATGGCTCATTCAATGCCATTAACATGATTGGCCAATAAATTGTATGGAAACGGATAATATCCTTACCAATCAAATGAAGATCTGCTGGCCAGTATTTCTTATATAGTGGTCCATGATTTCCATCCGCATCATATCCAAGACCTGTAATATAGTTGGATAATGCATCAATCCAAACATATACAACGTGCTTTGGATCAAACTCTACTGGAATTCCCCACTTGAAGGATGTACGTGATACGCAAAGATCTTGTAATCCTGGTTTTAGGAAGTTGTTTACCATTTCATTCTTACGACTTTCAGGTTGAATGAAATGTGGATGTTCATCGATATACTTCATCAATTGGTCAGCGTACTTACTCATCTTAAAGAAGTAAGCTTCTTCCTTCATCGGTACAACTTCGCCACCACAGACAGGACACTTTCCTTCTTCTGTTAACTGACTCTTTGTGTAGAAGGCTTCATCTTCTTGACAATATAAGCCTTCATAATATCCCTTATAGATATCACCCTGGTCATAGAACTTCTTAAAGATTTTCTGTACTTGTCTTTCATGTGGTTCATCTGTTGTACGAATAAAGTAGTCATAGGAAGTATTCATGACATCAAACTGTTGTTTGATAACTGCTGCGACATCATCTACGAATTGTTTTGGTGTCTTGCCTGCAGCCTTTGCCTTCTCTTCTACCTTTTGACCATGTTCGTCTGTTCCTGTTTGGAAACGTACATCATAGCCTTCCGCACGCTTAAATCTAGCGATTGCGTCTGCTAGTACAATCTCATAAACATTTCCGATATGTGGTTTTCCTGATGTATATGCGATTGCGGTTGTAATGTAATACGGTTTTTTGTTTTCCATTTTTGCGTACCTCCTCAAAATAAAAGACATCCCAAATGAAAGGACGTCTTGCACGCGTTACCACCTTTGTCTTGCGGATGAATCAATCATCTGCCTCTCTTCGTTGTAACGGACGTCTCCGGGTCATACTCTTCGCATGACCAGCTCCAAGACCATATTCCATTTTCCCTTCATGCATGTTTTCACCTACCACACGCTCTCTACGAATCAAAGAAAATGTACTCTTCTTTTCATTGCTGTTATCGGTATTATTATACGTTGAAAGTATGTTTTTGCAAATACACAGAATGCATCTTTTGTGTTGTTTAAAGCCGTTTCTATCCCCTTTATACAAGCGCTCTATATAAATAAACCTTGTGTTTTTAACATTGCCAGTATATCATAATAGAGAATACAGGATTTACTTCCGTATCATAGAATAGGAGATTCAAAGGCACAATGGCAACAGGCAAGGTAAAATGGTTTAATGCTGAAAAGGGCTACGGATTCATCACAACTGATGAAGGTAAGGACGTTTTCGTTCATTACTCAGCAATTCAGAGTGAAGGATTCAAGACACTTGATGAAGGCGCTGCAGTAAGCTTCGACATCACAGAGTCTAATCGTGGACCACAGGCTTCCAACGTAACAAAGCTCTAATTAAGAACATTGTACGAACAAAAGAACGGTTTATCCGTTCTTTTTTATTGTTGATAAGCACAAGAAAAGATGGCATATGACCATCTTTTTGTATCTCTTATTTAAAACTGTCGAATGCGTATTCTTCATATACCTTGGATACAGGTGTATGATTTTCGATTGATTCAATTGTATTCGCAAGCATTTCTGCGATAGATAATACTTGAATCTTTGTTGTGCTTGTCTTTTGGTCTTCACGAAGTGGAATCGTATCTGTAATCACCATCTTTGTGATTGGTGAGTTTTCAATCTTTGCAATCGCATCACGTGAGAATACACCATGTGTAATTCCAGTGTAGATATCCTTAGCACCATAGCGCTTCAAGATTTCGCAACCAGCCACAAGTGAGCCTGCTGTATCACAGATATCATCAATAACAATGCATGTTTTATCCTTAACATCACCAATGATGTTTTGTGCTTCAACCATGTTTGGTTTTGGACGACGCTTATCGATAATTGCGATAGGTGCATCTAATAAGTCAGCGACTCTTCTAGCACGTGTAACTCCACCATGGTCAGGTGAAACAACTACCAATTCATCCTTTGGAATTTGTAAACTCTTGAAGTAACTAGCGATCATTGGTACTGCTGTAATATCATCGATAGGAATATCGAAATAACCTTGAATCTGTGCAGCGTGTAAGTCAAATGTTACAACACGGTGAGCCCCTGCAACCTGTAATAGGTTTGCGACTAGCTTCGATGTAATTGGCTGACGTGGTTTAGCTTTACGATCCTGACGAGCATAACCGTAATAAGGCATAATAACGTTAATTTCACCCGCACTTGCACGTTTACATGCATCGATGCAGATAAGAACTTCCATCAAACGTTCTGATACTGGGTTGCATGTTGACTGAATGATGAAAACAGAACGACCTCTGACTGACTCTTGTGGTTCGACTAAAATCTCACCATCTGCGAAATGCTCAACCTTGATTTTACCTAAAGGTAATCCCAAATGTTTACAAATAGACGCTGCTAGATCGGTGCTAGATGTTAGAGCGAATACGACAGTTTCCTTAACCATGATTTTCCTCTTCTCCCATATGAATGTTGTTTATCCTTATTAATTAAAGATGTTTTATAACTATTCGTCAACCCTTACGGCGAATAAATGGTCCGACTATTTCAGCTTTTGCAACATTTGTGTCTTCTAACCATGTGCCTGGTAGAATTTCTGCATAATCTTCTACAGTTACATCTCCATAGAGGTATGTATTCGGATGAATAATAACATCTGTTCCAAATGTTACATTTGGTCCGATGTATGTTGTATTAGGGTCATAGATTGTAACACCCCTCTTCATCCACTCTGTATTAATTCTCTCTTGCATGTATTTTGCGGCGTGTGCTAATTCCACATTACCATTGATACCTTGTACTTCTTGCCAATCATCACATGGAATCGCAACTACCTTCTTACCTAATTTCTTTAAAATATCAACAAGGTCTGTTAGGTAGTATTCATTTTGAGCATTGTTATTATTCAAATGCTTGAGCCCTTCAAATAGGGATTGGTTATTGAAAGCATAAGTACCTGTGTTGATTTCACGTACAGCCTTTTCTGCATCATTTGCGTCTTTGAACTCTACGATTTTCTCAACTGTTCCATCTGCACTGCGGATGACTCTACCATACGCACCGTTATCTTCTGGTACTGCAGTTAATACAGCCATGTCTGCATCACCAATTAAATCATATAACTTCTGATATGTTTCTGGTTTCACGCATGGTGTATCTCCACTCGCAACTAGAGTAATACCTTCTTCATTTGCGAGTTGTTGTGCCTGCATAACCGCATGCCCTGTACCAAGCTGTGGCTCCTGTACAGCAAACTCACACTTACCAGCCATCGCAGCTTCAACTTCTTCATGCTTATAACCAACAACACATACAATTCTTTCTGTACCAGACTTCTTCAAGCTATTGATTACCATACCTAGCATTGGTACTTCTAGAATCTTATGTAAAACCTTTGGTAATTCTGAGTGCATACGGGTTCCTTTACCACCCGCCATAATAATTGCGTTCTTCATTTTATTTTCTCCTATTTTTCATGCTAGCATGATTTATCGTGTGTATACTGTTGTCTTTCTAACAAAGTATCTCTTCTTTTTTAATACATCGATGGAACGTTCTAACAATTCTGTATCTTTTGTGATGCCAAACACAGTTGAACCACTACCCGACATCAGCACTCCATCAAAGCCTAAGTTCAATAAGTCTTGTTTTGCCTTTCGAATTTCTGGAACCAATGTCATTGCGGCATTTTCCATGGAGTTACCCAAACTATGGATAATGCTGTCATAATCACTGTTTTCTAATGCTTCTTGCATTGCTTTACAATCAGGATGAATTCCTTCTTGTTCATCCACGATATGGAAAGCTTCTGCAGTTGATACACCTTTACGTGGTTTAATCAGTAGTAAGTAGAATTCTGGATTACATGAGAAGGTTGTAATCTTTTCTCCAATTCCTTCCACAAATGCAGGTCGATTAAGGATACAGAACGGTACATCTGCACCAACTTCTTTACCTACCGCAATCATCTCTTCTTTTGTAAGATGTAGATTACACATACGATTTATCATACGTATTGCAGCAGCCGCATCTGCACTACCACCCGCAAGGCCAGCTCTTGTAGGAATATGTTTCTCCAAACGACAGCGGAACTCTTCTTTGAGATTGTACTTTTCCTGCATGATATGAATCGCCTTTACGATTGTATTCTTATCATTGATCGGTAGATAGTCTCGATTTAATTCCAGCGTCGTTTGTTCCGCAAGTTCCATTTCTAAAACATCATAGAAATTGATTGGAACCATGATCATTTTTAAATCATGATAACCATCTTCTCGTTTTCCTACAACATCTAAACACAAATTGATTTTTGCGTATGCTCGCTCTTTCATTTCCTGACCTCATGAATTTGTTTTAATTCATCGATGGTTAATTCCTGTGCACGTTTATTGGCTGGAATATTAGCTTTCTCAAGTATCTCTGTTGCCTTATTACCATCGCCTACATATTCTTTCAGATTATTATAGATAGTTTTACGACGCTGTTTAAAGCAGGCTCTTACAAGTTCGAAGAAATCTCGAATCTCTTCATTACTTTCCTCGTGATTCTTTCTTGCGAATTGAATGATGACACTATCGACAGCAGGGGAAGGATTAAAGGATCTTCCTGGAACTGTAAATAAACGCTTGATATCGAATAGATATTGTCCCTCTACAGATAAGGCATTGTATTCAGGATCTTTTGGTTTTGCGACAAAGCGATCACCAACTTCCTTCTGTACCATAACTGTAATATAAGAGATATCTGGATTTTCAAATATCTTAAATAGTACTGGTGTTGTGATGTAGTATGGAAGATTTGCACATACAGATACAGTTTTATACTTTTCTTTTAATGCATGTACGACTTTATCTAAATCACATGTTAAGAAATCCTGCAAGATAATCTCTACATTGGAATAGTCTTCTAAAGTATGTTCAAGTACTGGAATTAAACCTTCATCTATTTCAAATGCAAGAACGTGTTGAGCATGCATTGCGAGCTGTTCGGTTAAACTTCCAATACCTGGACCAATTTCGATAACTGCACCTTCGCAATGTGACATTTCAGCACAGCGTTCTACGATAATTGGATCAACTAAAAAGTTCTGTCCAAAGCCTTTCTTCGCTCGTAATCCAAATTGATCTAGTATCTCTTTTGTGCGAGATGGTGTTGAAATTAATTTTTTCATTGATCTATAACCTCTCGTAATTCTTCTTTGGTAATCGCAAGACAGTTTAACCTTGCAAGCATGGTTTTCGCATTGCCATCCCCAACATGGTAGTATTCTCCAACTTTACGTCGTAATTCTGCACTATTCGTTTGACCACTTAACCCAAGTTCAAGTAAATCACTCATCGTTAAATTACCCTTTGGTACATCGGTGATAGTTACAATATTTTGCAGTGCATTCCATAATGTATCTTTATCCGCATGTTCAATACCCACCTTCTTTTCTGTACGTGCATTATGCTTATCCACAAATGCATTCTTACAGTTAGGAACATGTTGATTGATAATATGTCGGATTTGATTGCCTGGTGTATCTGGGTCAGTAAAGATAATTACACCTCGTGTGCTTGCGGCATAGCGAATCTGTTCAATGACTTTATCATCAATACTGCTGCCACCTGTCTCTATCGTTTCACAATCAAAGTACTTCTTTAATTGTTGCGTATCGTGTCTTCCTTCCACAACGATTATCTCATGAATGCGATCCATCAGCTTCCTCCAGGAATCTAGCCCAGTTGGCATCGATTTGTGAAGCCATATCTTCAACTGGTATATTTCGAATCTCTGCCATCTTTTCTACGATGTATGGAATATTGGATGGTTCATTTCGAGTGCCACGCACTGGAACTGGTGCCATATATGGTGCATCTGTTTCACTGAGTAAGTAGTTTAAGTCGATCGTCTCTACGACATCTACAGAATGTCTTGCGTTCTTAAATGTCAACGCCCCACCAAGTGCGATGTAATAGCCTAACTTCGTAAATTCTTTTGCCATCTCTTTTGAGCCAGGGAAACAATGTAATAATCCCTTCCAGTGATGTTTCTTCATAATGTCGAAGGTATCTTGCATGGCATCTCTAGAATGTACTAGGATTGGTTTATTTACTTCTCTAGCAAGTTCGATTAACTTTGCGAAGTACTCACGTTGTACAGCACGATCAGCTTCATCTGTAACCCAGTGATACTCCAGTCCAATTTCACCAATTGCAGTTACCATTGGGTCTTTAGCTAACTCACAAAAATCATTCCAATATTTTTCATCTATCTTCGTCACATCTTCTGGGAAGATACCTGCCGCAACCTTATAGTTTTCTGGGTCACGTTTCGCAAATTCAATTGCTTGTTTTGTTTCTTCTAGTGATAATGTAATAATCATTAATTTATCCACATGCTTTTCTTTACAGCGTGCGATAACTTCTTCTAAATCTTCTTGAAACTCTTCTCCCATCAAATGACAATGGGTATCTACATAATGTAATTTACTCATCTTATTTTCCTAAACAGAAGCGTGAGAAGATTTCATCTAAGAGATCTTCCTTGCCTGCCTTTCCAGTGATCTGTCGTAATGCAGTCCACGCTTTTTCTAAATCGATTGTTACTAAATCAAGCTCCACACCTGCATGTAATGCATTTACTGCATCGTTCATTGCTTGTTCTGCCTGTAATGCATAGCCAATCTGTCTTTCGTTATTTAATGTATCGCTATTGGCTGCGATATACTCACTTTGATATTTCTCCACAATCGCATTTGTTAGTTCTGTAATATCTTTCTGAATAGCACTGATAGATATACCTGCATGTATACTATCCTTATCTTTCTTATTATATACAACGATACGATTATGATTTTTTGTCTTTTCTAATAGTTCTTGGTCTTCTTCCGTCAATTCTTCAGAACCATCTAATACAACAATCACAAGCTGTGCTTTTTCTAATGCTTGTAAGGATTTGGTAATGCCAATCTGTTCAATCGCATCATCACTCTTACGAATACCTGCGGTATCGATTAGATTTAGTGTGATGCCATTCAGTCTTACAGTTCCTTCCACAAGGTCTCTTGTCGTTCCAGCCACATCCGTAACGATAGCTTTATCTTCTTCTAACAATGCATTCAATAAGGAGGACTTACCAACATTTGGTCTACCTAGGATAACGGTGTTAATCCCCTCTTTAATCACTGCAGATTGTTGGGCTGTTACGATGATCTGATGAATATCATCAATCCACTTCTCTGCCTTTGGTAGAATTTCTTCCTCTGTTAATTGATGTACATCATCATACTCAGGATAATCAATATTTACTTCGATATTCGAAATAATTTGTGTCAAATCTTCTTCCAATGGTCGCATTAGTTTTGCGACAGATCCTTTTAATGAATGAATTGCGCTCTTCGCGTTAATTTCATCCTTTGCCCAAATTAAATCATTGATACCTTCTGCTTGGGACAAGTCCATCTTTCCACTAAGGAATGCGCGTTCTGTAAATTCTCCACGTCGTGCCATACGTGCACCTGCACCAAGTATCAGGGACAATACTTTTCTTGTAATATAGACGCCACCATGACAAGAGATTTCCACAACATCTTCACCAGTATAGGATTTTGGTGCACGGAAAAGACTGACGAGTACTTCGTCAACAGATTCATTTCCTTCTTTGATGGTTGCGTAATGAATTGTATATCCCTTGGCATCACTAAAATCTTTTCCTGTTAAGTCGGTAACAATTTGAATTGCGTCACTACCAGAAATACGAATGACGGAGATGGCTCCCATCGCATCAGCAGTGGCGATTGCGGCTATAGTATCCTGAAACATGTTGTCCCTCCAGTTTTCAACTATTATTGTACTAGTTTTATCAACTCCTTGCATGTTAACTCAGCAGTTTTTTTGTTGTGTGCTAAGATTAAGTCATGAAACTATCAAATTCTATACAAAATGCCCTAAATGAAATGGGCTATCATTCTCTATTACCGATTCAAGAAACAGTTATTCCGATGATTCAAGATGGGAAAAGTTTGTTTGTGCTAGCCAAAACAGGTAGTGGTAAAACTGCATCCTACCTCATTCCTGCAATTGAGCAGGTTCAAGAGAATGACGATTTTACATCTGTTTTAATTGTCGCTCCTACACGAGAACTCGCAATCCAAATCTCATTAGAAGCGAAGCTACTAGCTTCCTACACAAAAGTGCATATCGTAACGTTAATTGGTGGTATGGATTCCGATAGGCAACTCAACGCACTACGCCATCGTCCACATATCATTATTGGAACTCCTGGTAGATTATTAGACCTCTATACACAGGGTGCCTTTGATCTTTCAAAGTTATCACTGTTTGTCATTGATGAAGCTGATCAAGTTTACTCAACTGGCCAATCGGAAGAAGTGAATCAATTACGAAAAGAAATTCAAGGTGTTCAAACAATTTGTTTGTCTGCCACAAAAAATGACACGATTCAAACTTACTTTGATACTCCATTTGAAGAAGTGCTGCAAGGAAGTGTAGCGATAAATGAAAAGATTTATTCTTACTATCTTGAGACAGAAGACAAGAAAGCTTCTTTACTATCTCTACTACAATCGCTTCCTATCACATCAGCGATTGTATTTGTAAATCATCGTAGTACCGCCATTGAATTATCAGATCTACTACTAAGAAATAATATTCTTAGTTCAGCTTTCTCTGGTTATTTTGACGAGAGAAAACGTATCGCAATCATGAGTGATTTCCGTAAAGGCGCTATTCGCGTATTGGTTGCGACAGACGCAGCTGCTAGAGGCCTCGACATTCATGAACTATCCCATGTAATTCATTATGATATTCCTGTTGATACGGAAACATTCATTCATCGCTCTGGTCGTACTGCACATCAAGGTGATGAAGGTATTTCTATTTCATTACTAACACCTGAAGATATGACGTCAGAAGTTGGCATGTATATCCGCATGCATAGTCAATTATATACAGCACAAGATACACACCCAGTTGATCTATCGATTCCATACCAAAAGAAAGCGACACCTTCCACACAGGTAACGCACATCCTTATTCGTGCTGGAAGAAATGATAAGATACGTCCAAAAGATATCATTGGTGCACTTTGTACCATATTCTCTTTTGATGAAATTGGCACACTTGAAATTCAAGACCGCTTCTCAACAGTCACAATCCTTTCCAAAGAGGATGATATTTTATCTCGTTTCGAAGATTTTACAGTTAAAGGAAAGCGCAGAAAAGTCGAATTATTGAATCAGTAAATTTGAAGTATACTTCAAATTTTGTAGATTTTTGAAAATATTTGAAGTTTGCTTCAATATTCACTTCTTTTTATGAAAGCGATATACTAAAAATACCAATACATCTACTATTTATCATTATTTCTTAAAATTGTGAGGTGAAAGCATGCATAAAACTAGCACAAAGGTTTTAATCTCAGGTTTTTTACTCATCTTATTTACGTCTATCTGTTTTAGTATTTATCTTTATATGCAGTTTAACTCTACAATTTCTATAGGAAAAGGGCATTATCTTGCGATGGATTCAAATACAAATGGTACATACAACATGGAAATCTATGAAGATAATTCTGTGAAGATTTTCCTTGATAAGGTTTATGTAGAAGGTACTCTAGAACACGAACAGACACAATACACAGACTCCTACTATATCCAAACGAAAGATAAGAAGTATCTTATGAATATTTATCACGATACTATATCTGTTCCTGTAGAAGTAAATGGCAATCTAGTTTCTTTAGTATTTAAGTTTGTTAGTAATGTCCCATTTACACAAATTGATTTACCACAAAAATAATCATGCAATTATAAAGTGAACCTCCTAAGTTTTCTATAATAACTTAGGAGGTTCATATTTAAGTTACATTATTTTGTATTTATAGGAAACCATCCCATATTAAGACGAACTTCCTTTCGCTCTAAATCAGTGTTTGTATAACAGCAACTGTCAAAACCGATTAAAGTAAAACCTGCATGCAGGTAGAAGTCAACTGCATTTATATTTGATGATTGTGCCTCTAAAATCAATGTACGATAGTTTTTTTCTACTGTAATCTTTTTGGCAATGTCTAGCAACTTCTTACCATACCCTTGCCCTCTCAACTTCTCATCAACAAATAGTTCTGTAATAATCAAGCGATTTGTCCAACTCTCTGGGCAAATTTCAATTGCCGCAAGTAATTTGTTATCTTCTGTAATACCAAAGGCTTCCGCATCTTCCCACCAGTCCTCGTAAAGTTTATCCTGATATTCGCAGTCCTCTAAACGATGTATAAATGGTTTCGTAAATTTTTTCTTTTGAATTGAAATCTGAAAACCATCATCTGTTCTTTGCAAATCTACATCGTAGTATTCTTTCGATGTGTATTCAATAGGTAACAGTGTTCCTTTCCATGTATCTTTCCTTAATTTATGAATGATATAGTCTTTCATCATTTCCCTCTTGTCAACAAATACAAACTATATGCATCGTAGTTTCTCTATAATGCACCTAAATCTTGTAATGTACCATTACCTTCAGGCTGAATATTTTCTAGTTTGATATTTGGGTTTCTCTTTTGTAGGTATCCTGCAAATCTTCTCGCTTCGCCTTTATCTCGGCAGCTAAGTGAGAAGGTTTTTTCTTTATTTGTAAGATAGATGGTTAACTTTCCATGTTTTCCTTCTTCGACCTTCATCACTTGAATGTCCATTGTGGATTCTTCATGCATGTCTAATCCAATGCATGCGATCATACGGTCATTTAAGATCCAACTGCGGTCAATCACACCGCCTTTTTCGTATTCTTCAATATTATGAATTGATTTTAGTGCCCGTGATATTTTGAATTTCTTTGTATAGTACATCACTAGAATGACAGCCAAAATAGCTGTACCTACCATCATCGCATAACGTAATTCTTGAATCCCCTTCTTTTGATAGAAAAACGCCAATGCGAATACTAGGAATACAAGTGGTGTCATGAATGGCCCATACAATAAACTATTTAGTGACTGATAGTATTTTTTAATCATATTGTTACCTCGATGGTCTTATCATACCATATATAAAAAACAGATAATGAAGAATGTCTTCACTATCTGTTTCTTTTATCCTTTGACGTTTAATCTGTTCAATGCTTTCTTTAATGCGATTTCTGCACGAACTTGATCGACGTTTTTGTCATTTGACTGTAGACGTTGTTCTGCTCGGATTTTTGCAGCGATTGCACGTTCAACATCAATCTCATCTTTATTTTCGATTGCGTCGACCATGATTTCTGCGTTGTTATCTCTAAAGTAGAATAGTCCTCCAGTCACCGCATATTCCATTCGTTTGCCGGATTCGACTGTTGTCATCTTACCTATTCGCAACATTGTCACAATTGGCATATGTTCAGGTAAGATACCTCTTTGTCCATCTTGTGTTTCAATATTGAGGATGGATGTATCTACCTCTTTATATACACCGTGTGGTGTTACGATGCGGCAATGAATCATACTCATTTCAGTGACTCTGCCTTCTTAACAACATCTTCGATTGTTCCAACGCTTAGGAATGCGGCTTCCGGTAAATCATCGTATTTTCCTTCAAGAATTTCTTTGAAGCTTCTAACTGTATCTGCGACTGGTACATAAATACCTGGAATTCCTGAGAACTGTTCCGCAACGGAGAATGGCTGTGATAGGAAGTTACGAACACGACGTGCTCTTGCGACAATCTTCTTGTCTTCTTCGCCTAACTCTTCCATACCTAAGATTGCGATAATATCTTGAAGTTCACGATATCTTTGTAGGATCTGCTGAACCTGACGAGCTACCTCATAATGTTCATCACCAATCACAAGTGGATCTAACATACGTGAAGAGGAACCTAATGGATCAACCGCTGGATAGATACCTAGCGCAGCGATAGAACGATCTAATACAAGACGTGCGTCCAAGTGTGAGAATGTTGTTGCTGGAGCTGGGTCTGTTAAGTCATCGGCAGGTACATAAATTGCCTGAACGGATGTAATAGAACCCTGATCTGTTGATGTAATTCTCTCTTGTAATCTACCCATTTCTGTCGCAAGGGTTGGCTGGTATCCTACTGCGGATGGCATACGACCAAGTAGTGCGGATACTTCAGAACCTGCCTGGGTGAAACGGAAGATGTTATCGATAAATAATAATACATCTTGATGTTCTTCATCACGGAAGTATTCAGCCATTGTTAGCGCGGATAGTGCTACACGCATTCTCGCACCTGGTGATTCATTCATCTGTCCGTATGTAAGAACTGTATTCTTTAATACGCCAGACTCTTCCATTTCATGATACATGTCATTACCTTCACGAGTACGCTCACCGACACCCGCAACGACAGAGCGTCCACCATGTTCAATTGCGATATTGTGGATTAATTCCTGCATTAAGACTGTCTTACCTACACCGGCACCACCAAACAAACCAATCTTACCACCCTTTGAATAAGGACAGAGTAAGTCGATAACCTTGATACCTGTTTCTAGGATTTCACTGGTTGTCTGTTGTTGTGCAAATGTTGGAGCGTCTCTATGAATTGGTAATTTGTGTTTTGCGTGTACCTCACCTAATCCATCAATTGGCTCACCAAGTACATTAAACATACGTCCTAATACTTCATCACCAACTGGTACTTCGATTGGTGCCCCTGTATCTGTACATTCCATGCCACGAACCAGTCCATCTGTAGATGACATCGCGATGCAGCGAACCACATCGTCTCCGATGTGTTGTGCTACTTCTGCGGTCATTGATGTCTGATCGTCAATCTTTACTTTAATTGCGTTATTGATGGAAGGTAAGTGTTCCGGATCAAAGCGAATATCAATGACCGGTCCAATGACCTGTACAATTTTTCCTGTAACACTCATTGTTTTACCTTCTTTCTATACGGCACTTGAGCCACCAACAATTTCCGTTATTTCCTGGGTAATTGCGGCCTGTCTTGCCTTATTGTATTCGAGTTTCAGCGTTGTGCTTAACTCATCTGCGTTATCTGAAGCTGCCTTCATCGCTACACGGCGGCTTCCCTGTTCTGCGGTTGTGGATTCCATCCAGTCAGAATAAGTTACGTCAGTGATCATCATTGGAATTAAACTATCTAAGATAGATGCTGGATCTGGTTCGAATAGTGTTTCTTGATGTTCTCCGGCTTTTTCTTTCTTTTGACCCGGTTTAATTGTACATGGTAGTAATACATCAAATTCAGGTGTAAAGGTCATTGTATTTACAAATCTTGTGTATAAAATCTGTACCTTACCAACTTCACCTGCCTGATAGCGTGCTACACCATCCTCAACACATTTCTTTAAATCCGCAAATGAGATTTTATCTGAGGAGATTTGTTCCTCATTAATGATATTAAATCCTGCTTCTTTCAGCTGGTGATGGATTGCAGTTCCAACTAAGAATACTGGGTCAGCAGGATTCAATGTTTCTCTTGCTAACTTAAAGACATTCTGATTGTATCCACCACATAGGCCTAAATCTGAACAGAAGATAATCGTCATTGTATGTGTGTTCTTGTTATGTACAAGATACTTACTTTCAACATCTTGGTTGTTTGCGACAATATCATTGACTGTATCTTGTAAACGTTGTGCATACTCACGGTTGGCTTCCATCTTTTTTCTTTGTTTTAGAAGCTTTGCGTTGGCAATCATCTCCATCGCTTTTGTAATCTTTTTGGTGGAGTTGACAGACTTAATTCTGCTACGCAAAGCCTGTCTAGATTGTGCCATCTTAGTTTACCCCTTTAACAAGTACGTATTGTTCGATTACTTTATCCATTACTTCCGTAATCTTAGAACGTAGTTCATCATTGATGACTGCTTCTGTTTCAATTCGATCGCATACGTCTTTTGCGTTTTCTTTGAAGTATCTATGGATACTCTTTTCAAAACTTGCGATATCTTCGATTTCAACACGGTCTAAATAACCATTCTTCGCAGCGAACAAGGATAATACTTGTTCTGTCATAGATAATGGTTGGTATTGTCCTTGCTTGAGAAGTTCTGTTAATTTAGCACCATGACTTAAGATCTTCTTTGTGACTGGATCGAGGTCGGAACCAAATTGTGAGAATGACAACATTTCATGGTATTGTGCTAGGTCTAACTTCAAGGTTGAAGATACACTCTTCATCGCCTTTGTCTGTGCATTAGAACCTACACGGGATACAGATAGACCAGAGTCTACGGCTGGTCTTACACCAGCTGCGAATAAATCAGTCTGTAAGAAAATCTGTCCATCTGTAATCGAAATAACGTTAGTTGGGATATATGCAGAGATATCACCAGCTTGTGTTTCGATGATTGGAAGTGCTGTAAGTGATCCTCCACCTAAGGCATCAGATAACTTCGCAGCTCTTTCAAGTAATCTACTATGTAAGTAGAATACATCACCTGGATACGCTTCACGTCCTGGTGGTCTTCTTAATAATAGGGACATTGTACGGTATGCAACTGCGTGTTTTGATAAGTCATCGTACACAATTAATACATCCTTACCCTGTTCCATCCATTCTTCACCAATTGCACAACCTGCATATGGCGCAATGTACTGTAACGGAGCACTTGCGGAAGCACCGGCGTTAACGATTGTTGTGTATGACATCGCATCACTTTCACGTAACTTCTGTACCAAACGAGCAACTGTACTTTCCTTTTGTCCAATAGCGACATAGATACAGTTTACGTTCTTTCCTTTTTGGTTGATGATTGCGTCGATTGCGATTGCAGTCTTACCCGTTTCACGGTCACCGATGATTAACTCACGCTGCCCCTTACCAATTGGAATCATGGAGTCGATTACCTTTAAACCAGTCATTAATGGCTGGTATACAGATTTTCTCGTCATGACGCCTGGCGCAACTCTTTCGATTGGACGTGACTTTGTGCTAACGATAGGTTCGCCACCATCGACTGCTTCACCAAGCGCATTTACGACTCTTCCAAGTAATGCATCACCTACTGGAACTTCAACGATTCTACCAGTACGTTTTACTTCATCACCTTCGCGAATCAAAGTATCGTGACCGAGTAATACGGCACCAATATGGTCTTCTTCTAAGTTCAATACCATTCCCATAACACCATGTGGGAATTCTAAAAGTTCTGAGGACATTGCTTTATCGATGCCCTGGACCATGGCAATTCCATCGCCGACACTAATAACGTAGCCGACATCATCGGACTGAATCTTTTGTTCATAGTTTTTGATTTGATCTTTGATCAAAGAACTGATTTCTTCTGGTCTGATTTGACTCATGCCTGTCCTCCTTTCAATATCGCATTCTTCATGCGTTCAATTTTTGTTTTTGTTGTGATATCTGTAACGTTGTTGCCGACGGTTACCTTGATGCCTGCGATAATTTGTGGATCGACATGGTTTTCAATTGTAACTGTCTTCTTTGTCTTTTGAATCAGAGCTTCTTGAATTCTATTTAAATCTTCTTGGCTTAATTTACGTGCAGAATGAACCACCGCTTTGACGATACCTAGTTCCTCATTTGCGAGTACTTCAAACTTGCGTAGAATTTCATCAATATATGAAACTCTTCCACGATCAACAAGTAATTTTAGTAGATTTAAAATATCCTGATCAACAACTTTACCAAATACATTTGTTATAAAGTTCTTCTTTTCTTCTTTTGTTATTTTTACTGCGCGTAAGAATAGTTCAACTTCATTGTTTTCTTTTAAGATTTTTAACAATGATTCACATTGTACTTTCTTCTCGCGAACTGTGTTATTTTCAGTTGCTAACTCGAACAGTCCTTGTCCATAGCGTTCAGCTATCTCATTCACCATCGCCAACCGCTTCCTTTACGAACGCATCAATTGCTTGACGGTCAACTTTTTCGCCTTCATGTTCGCCAATTAACTTACCGGCAGCACTGAATGCGACATCGACCATCTCCTTCTTCATGGATGCGTACATTTCTCTGCGTTCTGCTTCGATCTGTTCTTGTGCACGCTGTTTTACAGCTGCAGCTTCTTTATCCGCCTGCGCAAGGATTTGTTGCTTTTCTTGTTTTGCCTGCTGAATTGCAGCACTTACAATTTCATCTGATTTTGTAGATGCAGTATTCAACTGCTCTAATGCAACCCTGCGATCTGCCAAGGCTTCTTCTTTTGCCTGTTGACTTAACGCAAGTTCTTCTTGCATCTTTTCTGCTCTAGCATCTAAAAAATTCTTTACAGATGGCCATAGAAAATGTTTTGCAATCAGAAATAAAACAAGTGTACTACAAAGCTGAGTCAGCGCTGTCAAACCATTTGGAAATAACTGTTCAACAATATTGACTTCCATAGTTACCTGAAAGCCTCAATTAGTATACGAAAATGAGAAGAATAGAAACTAACAAACCGTAAATAGCACATGTTTCAGATAAAGCGATACCTAAAATCATTGTCGAACGAATCTTTGATTCTGCTTCTGGATTCTTACCGATAGCGTCACATGCGTGAGCGGCTACTGTACCTTCACCTAAACCTGTTAAGAAACCTGTAAATACTGCGATACCTGCACCAATTGCGATTAAACCCTTTTCCATAATTTTTTCTCCTTTTTTAAATTTTTTCTTCTTCAGGAATATCGTTTCCTAAAAGTACGATTGTCAAAGTGACAAATACCAATGTTTGAATAAAACCTGCAAATAAATCGAAATACATGTGTAATACTGGCGCAATAATTGGGGCCATGAAATTAAATACATTTCCTTGGATACCAACTAGACTTGCTAACGCATTTGATAGATTTGCTGTCCCCATATATACAAGGGACATCATAATAGAACCACAGGTGATATTACCAAATAGACGTAATGCCATTGATAACATCGTTGAGAACTTACCGATGATGTTCATTGGTAACATCGGTGCTATCGGTTCTAAGAATGCATGCATGTAGGCTTTAAAGCCACCGTATTTTAATTCCGCAACCTGAATCATTAACCAGGTTAAGAATGATAATGTAATGGTTACACTAAAGTTAGCTGTCGGTGAACTTAATCCAAATAGCGAAATTGTGTTACTGACAAAGATGTAGAACCATAATGCTAGGATATATGGTGTTAACTTATCCGCTACTTTCTTACCTACATTTGTGCGTACCGTTTTATATACTGCTTCTGTCGCAAGGACAATCGGTACGACGATACCTTTTGGTTTTTCTAATGGATCTGCCTTTTCGATTTTCTTTGACAATAATATCATCGCGATTGCTAGGACGATTGTAATCAGAATGATTACATATACGTCCGATTGTATTGTCATGTCTTCACCGTCCTCTCTCTATGACTGCCACATGAAATATAATTGCTAATTTAATTGTTGAAAGACCAATTGCGCATGTTAGAACATTGAGATATTGCGGAAAGACTGCACTAACTACTAGCACTGCTGCCATCAAGAAATAATTGATAGCGAAGTTTCCATATGTTCCAGATGAGGACTGCATACTTACTACTTGTCTTGCAAAATTCTCTGTTCTTTTATAAATAATGAATGCGGCTAACGATCCCAACAACCAACCTGTCGTCCATTGCCAGTGGAACGGCAAGAAAACAAAACTAATCAGAACGAATGCATAGTATATTTTCCAAGAATGATTTGTCATTTTCTATTTCCAACTACCTGCATTATATTCCTTTTAAAGTATACGTGAAAAAGTATTTTTTTCACGAATTTTATCCTTCATCCAAGCAATTCAATATCTCTAAGATACGGTTTAAATCTTCTGTATCCGTATATCGAATTGTGAGTTTCTTGTTTTGAATTGTTACCTTTGTGCCAAGCTTCACAGAAATCTGATGTTCTAAATCGTGAATGATTGGATCACGTTTCTTTTCTGGTTTTGTTTTGTTTGGTTTTACTTCTTCTGCATTAATATCTCTAATGTAGGCTTCTACTTCACGAACAGACATCTTTTCCTTCATGATTTTCTCAGCCGCATCAAGCATTTCCATCTCATCTTTTAAGCCTAGAAGTGGACGAACATGTCCCATTGCTAGTCTTTTATCTACGACTAATTTTTGAATCTCAGAAGGAAGTTTTAAGAGTCTCATGATATTTGCACAATATTCACGAGATTTACCAACTCTCTCCGCTAGTTTTTCTTGTGTATAGCCTAGTTTTTTTACAAGTGAGTCATAAGCTGCAGCTTCTTCAATTGCATTTAAGTCTTCACGTTGTACATTCTCTAAGATGGCAATTTCCATCATCTGTTCTTCTGTAAAATCTACAGAAATCGCAGGTACAACCTTAAGTCCAGCAATCTTCGCTGCACGTAAACGTCTTTCACCAGTGATTAGGTCATAACCACTGACACTCTTGCGTACGAGTAATGGTGTAAAGATTCCGTGTGTTCGAATAGAATCTGCTAATTCATTTAACGCAGTTTGATCAAATTCTTTTCTTGGCTGATAAGGATTTGGTCTAATTTCTTCAATTGCGATTTCTACTTCTCTTCTGCCTGGCACTTCCTTTGCGCTACTTTGAATATCGTCAAGGAACTGTTCAACATTCGACCCGAAGATAGAATCTAAACCACGTCCTAAGCCTTTTTGTTTTTTTTCTGCCATTTTCTATCGTTTGATCCTTTCGTTTTGTGTAACTACTTCTTTTACAAGTTGTGCGTAAGCACGCGCACCTTCCGAACGGGTATCATACTCAAAAATTGATTGTTCACGAGATGGAGCTTCTGATAAGCGTACATTTCGTGGGATAAAACAATGGTAAACTTTTTCTTTAAAGTATTTACGTACTTCCTGTTGCACTTCTACCGATAACTTTGTACGTACATCGAACATAGTTAAGAGTACGCCTTCAATAGATAGTCTTGGATTCCACAATTTCTGAACCAAACGAATTGTACTTAATAGCTGTGTTAATCCTTCTAGCGCAAAGTACTCACACTGTACCGGAATCATCACAGAATCTGCTGCAGTTAATGCGTTTGTATTCAATAGACCTAGTGCTGGTGGACAATCAATGATGATGTAATCATATTGATCTCTCACCGCTTCTAGTTTTCTCTTTAATAATTGTTCACGACCTGTTTCGTATTGTGCCATATCGACATCTGCACCAGATAAGTCGATAGTTGATGGTAGTACATCTAGTGGTGGCATCTGTAGTGTAACTTTTACATCTTCCACATTTTCATCTCGCATCAAGATGTCGTATACCGTCTTATCAAAGCCTACTTTATGTGCTCCGATGCCATGAGTCGCATTTCCCTGTGGATCGAAGTCTACTAAGAGGACTCTTTTGCCAATATATGATAAACCTGATGCTAGGTTCATGGATGTAGTCGTTTTACCTACACCACCCTTTTGGTTTGCGATTGCAATGATCTTTCCCATAATACTTCTCCCTTATGAATTCTTCGGGAAACGGATGATCATGCATACTTCTTCTGGTCTATCTTCCGTTTCTACTTTTGCTTGGATACCCATTTTATTAATCATCTTGATACTTTGATGAATTGTATTTACCGCAATTTGTGTATTTCTTGAGAAACCTTTTGTCTTTTGACGTGTACGTTTCTTCTTAGGAATATCATCTAGACTTGCGATAAAGTCTTCCGTTTGTCTTACGTTAAATTCAGCTGCGACGATATGATGGAATACTTCTTTTTGTCTATCGCTTGGCACCGTCAATAGTGCGCGAGCGTGACGTTCTGTAATCTTTGATTCCATGACTGCATCCTGAATCTCAATTGGTAAATTTAGTAAGCGAATCTTATTGGCTACTGCGGATTGTGACTTACCTACTTTTTGTGCAACCTGTTCTTGTGTTAATCCAGATTGGCGCATGATTTGTAAGTAACTCTTCGCCTCTTCAATTGCGGTTAAGTTTTCACGTTGGATATTTTCAACCAGAGCCATCTGTGCTGCTTGGCTTTCATTTGGTGACATGATATAACATGGCACTTCTTTGAAGCCAATCATCTTACATGCACGGAATCTTCTTTCTCCCGTGATAATTTCGTATATATCATTCACCTTACGGACTGTAATTGGCTGAATTAATCCATTCTCTTTAATAGATAGTGCTAATTCACGTAAAGCTTCTTCATCAAATACCAATCTTGGTTGGTATCTTGATGGAACAATTTTCTCTGTTGGGATATCTACGATACGATTAGTATCTTTTCGATCAAATATACTTAAAATACTTGGCATATAACCCTCCCTTATAAAGGCTTCTTTTTTATTTGCCCGTAATTGCGTGGATATTGTTGTGGTGTGTGACTCAGCTTGCGGTAGTATAAGTTCACACGCATATCTCCTGTATATAAAGATGTATCCTGTGTTTCTTCTAGCTCTACACCAAGCAGCTTAGTCGCATGTTCTGCCTCTTTCGCTTCCGCATTGCCTTGCATACCCTTCATCGCTAGGAATAATCCATCAACTTTGACTAGTGGAATACATAATTCGGATAAGACTCGTAAGTTTGCGACTGCTCTTGCAGTTACTACGTCGTACATTTCGCGGTCTGTTTTAACCTGTTCTTCTGCACGCGTGTTATAAACATGGATGTTTTCTAAATGCAGTTGATTTATTACTTCTTGTAAGAATGTGCACCGTTTCCCTGTTGGTTCAATGAGTGACACATCTAATTCTGGTTTAACGATTTTCCAAACCAGTCCTGGAAACCCCGCTCCAGTTCCAACATCTGCTACTTTTCCAAAAATCTTACCCTTTCCTAATGGCAAGATAGAATCATAGAAATGTTTCTCTAATATTTCACCATGTTCCGTGATGGCTGTGAGATTCATTTTCTCGTTCCACTCAACCAAAAGTTGAGCGTATTGTTCAAGTTGTTTAACCTGTGTTTCTGACAATGAAATTTGTAGCTCTGCTGCTTTTTCTATAAGTTCTTGTATTGTCATAATCTCTGTGTGACCTATTCTATCACCATCACGTTCCTTGTGAAAGATGAAAATATGTTGATAACTTTTTTATCCACAATTGTGGATAATTTGTTTTTCCACATCTTGTAAATATTTTATATTATTTGTGGATAAAATAGTTTTCCACAAATTGCAAATAATCCTTATTTTAAGTCACTATTTACAATAAATGATGCATTTGGTAATGTCTCTACCCAATCGCAGAATGCACGCCATTCTGGTAAGCGGTGTGTCTTACGCTGTGCATAAATTGTCTTGAGCTGACGGTAGTTTGTAGTCATACGCGCTGTAATTCTAAAACCTGCTGGATTAGAATAGAGAATCTCAAGATATTTTACTTTCGCTTCTTCATTCAACGCTGTAACATCTTCTCCAGCTAATTTCTTATCAGAAATCTTCTGTGTTAATTCATTATAGGAATTAACCTTTTCTTTCATGATTTCGATAATTCGTGGATCTGTATAAGAGATATACACCTCATCTAAGTTGAACTTTGTGATACGGTGCATTGTGGATTGAGAACTAATAAAGTCTAGGAAGTGATAACGCTCCGCCTCTACCCATGCTTTATTTGTAAATGTGAGGTCGAACTGTACGATAATTCCATTTAAGAAGTTATCATGACCACTACCTAGTTTTGCGTTTGCTAGTGCATGTGTACGTGGAACGATTGTTCCATCTACTTTTGTTAAATCAACTGCCATGGGATATTTTGAGCCCATAACTGCTGAATCCATACCATAGACATTTACATTTGATACTACATCTGTATATTTCATTTTTTATCTTCCTTTTCCTTGTTTAATGGCAATCGCAAGTACTGCGATATCGGCTGGGTTAACACCTGAAATTCTAGATGCTTGTCCCATCGTGGCTGGTTTATACTTCATTAGCTTCTGTCTACCTTCAATAGATAGGTTATCAACCTCATCATAATTGAAATCAACACCTAACTTAATGCCATCCATCTCTTTTAACTTATTGGCTTCTCGTTTAGCCTTATCGATATAACCTGCATATTTTAGTTCTATATCACATTGGTTCGCAATTTCTTCATCTACTTCTTCTCCAATCGTGGCGAGAAGTTCTTTTGTTGTTACGTTTGGACGTTTCACTAAATCAATTCCATTAATACCAATATGCGCATCACTTTCATATCCTAGTGAAGTAAGGTATGCATGTATCTTTTCCTCATCTTGTACGAATGTTGTTTCAGATAGATGCTGTATTAACTTCTTTACATTCTCCATCTTAGCAAGGTATGCGTCATATCTTTCTTGACTAACAAGTCCAACTTGACGTCCATATTCTATTAATCTTTGATCAGCGTTATCATGTCGTAATAACAATCTAAACTCTGCTCGCGATGTTAATAAGCGATAAGGCTCTAATGTTCCCTTGGTTGTTAAGTCATCAACCATAACACCGATATATGCTTCATTTCTTGCTAGAATGAGTGGGTCTTTTCCATCAAGTTTCATACATGCGTTAATTCCTGCAAGTAATCCTTGTCCAGCAGCTTCTTCGTAACCTGAAGTTCCGTTAACTTGACCTGCTGTAAATAGATTTTCAATCATCTTTGATTCAAAACTTGGTTTCATTTGAATTGGATCGATTGCGTCGTATTCAATTGCGTATGCATACTTTTTGATTACTGCATTTTCGAAACCGGGTAATGAATGTACCATCTGTTCTTGGATATCTCGTGGAAGTGATGTAGAGAATCCCTGTAAGTAGATGGTATCTAATTCTAGCGATTCTGGTTCCAAGAATAATAGATGTCTTGGTTTATCTTGGAAACGTACAAGTTTATCTTCGATAGATGGACAATAACGAGGTCCAACTCCCTTTACGACACCAGAATACATACTGGATTTATTAAGGTTATCTAAGATATATTCATGTGTCTCTGGGGTTGTATAGGTCATATGACAAGATACTTGTCTATCATATGGTAATACATCTTCTTTTGTTGTTAATTCTGAGAAGTGTAAGAAACCTTCCGTACCTGGTTCTAATTTGACTTTGCTAAAGTCAATGGATGAACGCAGGATTCTTGGTGGTGTTCCTGTCTTTAATCTAAAGGTTTTTAATCCTAGTTCTCGTAAAGACTCTGATAAGTCTCCGGTTGTTGGTTCTAAATCTGGACCACCTGGTGTAACTTCTGATGAAATCATATTTACACCTGCCATATATGTGCCTGTTGTTACAATCACAATCTTGGCATTCATTACTGTCCCATCTTTTAACGTAACACCAGTAACTTTGTTATTGGTTACGTTAAGTTTACTTGCCATACCTTCAATCACGCTTAGGTTTTCTTGATGTAAACAGATATCTTGCATCATACGTTTATATGCAAGTTTATCTGACTGTACACGGAGTGCACGTACACCTGGACCTTTTGCGCCATTTAACATCTTGAATTGTAGTGCTGTCTTATCAGCGGTAATCGCCATTTGACCGCCTAAGGCATCAATTTCTCTTACAACAATGCCTTTCGCTGGGCCACCTACGGATGGATTACATGGCATCTTTCCAATATTTTCTATCTTCAATGTAAGTAGACATGTTTTCTTTTTTAGTCGTGCAGCAACCAGTGCAGCTTCAATACCTGCATGACCACCACCTATGACAATAATATCAAAATCACTCATTGTTTATTTCTTCCACCATTTCCTTTAATACGTCAGGTATTTTTGGGGAAAGTATTTCAAATCTGATTTTGCCTTCCAAACCCTGATGCTTGGCCAACAAGCGATACATCGTTAGCCTTCCTATATATTCTCGAATCCTCTGGGGTTGTTCTTTTACTTGTGATACAAATGGAATCGCAATTTGTATTTCACTTCCGTCCATACGAATACATTCTGTATTACTACCACGAATTAACTCCCAACTAGATTCTTTCGCTTTCTGTTTTGCATACTTTTCAAGCGTACGTTGTTGTCTTTCATTTCCACTATCTTGGCCAATCTCTTGAGAGATAACTGCTAGATAATGTTTTGTGGCATCTTCTTTAAAGATTTCTTCTGGAGTGATATTTGGATTTGCACTCCAGAGGTCGATACCATGTTTTTGTGCTTGTTGTAAAATCTTGGCAGTTATCTTTGGACTATCTTTATCTAGATAACAATAACTTTCAAGATTATTTTGTATAGAAATACCTACATCTTCTGGATAGACAGGTGATAAGAAGAACACAACGTTTGTTAGATATAAACAATTCATCTGTGGTGGTATATTTCCACGAGATGCTTTTTCTATCGCTGCGTAGAGCCCATCTTGTGTGTCATATCCAGTGGAATCACCATAGCGATTCCACATCTGTTTAAGTGAAAGATTTATTTCGGAATCATAATGCGCATAACCTATCAGTGCTTTCTTACGTCCATGATTTGGTCTTGCAAAGAAGAATAGTAAATCTCCTTTACGGAAATCCGTAAACTTCTTATTGGATAACCGCCAAAAGAGTATCGATTGATTTCGACACAAGCGATGATATGCAAGCATATTTTCATCTGTTACATATGCAATAGATCCCATTATGACTCCTCCTTTCTATCTTAATTAGAATAAGCCGTAGGTTTCTCCATTTTCATCAATTCCCATATTCACTGCTGCTGGTAACTTTGGAAGTCCTGGCATTGTGAGTACATTGCCTGTATAAACAACCACAAAGCCTGCACCAGCAGATACTGAGATATCTGTAATATGTGTTACAAAGTTTTCTGGTCTTCCCTTAAGAGTAGGATCATCACTCAGTGATAATGGTGTCTTTGCCATACATACCGGTAATTTATCCCATCCATGTTTGATAAAGTCCTGAATCTTCGTCTTTGTTAGTTCACTAAACTCCACGAGTGGTGACCCATATACTGTTTCACAAATCTTTGTGATTTTAGTTTCAATGGAATCTTCCACATCATAGATTGGTTGATACTTGCATGCATGGTTTGTAATCTCTACAACCTTATTTGCGAGATCTAACATACCATCGCCACCTTTTGCCCATCCATCAGCTTCCGCAACTGGATAGCTATTTTCATGACACCATGTAAGTAGTGCTTCCACTTCTTCTTTACTATCTTTTGCAAACTTGTTGATAGCGACAATAAATGGAAGTTTGAAACTCTGAACTGTTTCAATATGTTTTTGCAAATTCTTCGCACCTGCAAGCATAGCTTCAACATTTGGTTGATCAAGATTTTCTTGTTCAACTCCTCCATGCATCTTTAGGGCACGAATTGTTGCGACCACCACAACTGCAGAAGGATTTAATTCTGCTAATCTACACTTGATATTTAAGAATTTTTCAGCACCCAAATCTGCACCAAAGCCAGCTTCTGTTACTACATAATCAGCTAACTTAAGTGCCATCTTAGTTGCAATAACCGAATTACATCCATGCGCAATATTAGCGAAAGGTCCACCATGAATGAATGTTGGAGTATGTTCCAAAGTTTGTACTAAGTTTGGATTGATAGCTTCCCTCATAACAACCGTGGCTGCGCCAGCAGCTTGGATATCATTTACAGTTACTGGTTTATCATCATATGTATACGCCACAACCGCTCTACCAATTCTCTTTTCAAAATCTTGTAAGTCTTTTGAGAGACACAAGATAGCCATTACTTCAGAAGCTACTGTGATTACAAAATGGTCTTCTCTTTCAACACCATTTGATTTTTTCTTCTGTGCGATTGTAATGTCACGTAATGTACGATCATTCATATCTAAACAACGCTTCCATGTCACTCTTGTCGGATCGATATTGAGTGGATTTCCTTGGAAGATTGAATTGTCCAAGATAGCTGCGATTAAGTTATTGGCTGTTGTGATTGCGTGCATGTCACCTGTGAAGTGTAGATTGATAGATTCCATTGGAACTACCTGTGCATATCCTCCACCTGTTGCACCACCTTTTAAACCAAATACCGGTCCTAAAGAAGGTTCGCGTAAACATGCCATAACATTTTTACCAATCTTGGATAATCCATCTGCTAATCCAATCGTCGTTGTAGACTTTCCTTCACCTGCTTTTGTTGGATTGATTGCAGTTACTAATACCAGTTTTCCATCTGATTTATCTGCTAGTGTTTCCATGAGTTTAATGTTAACTTTGGCTTTTTCTTTGCCATACAATTCCAAGTACTCTTCTGGGATTCCTGCTTTATGCGCAATTGTATCAATTGGCTCCAGGATAGCTGCTTGTGCAATCTTTAAATCTGTATTCATAGAAACACCTCTTTTCTATTTCATCTTGCGACGATCTGCTAATGCATGCGCAAGTGTCATTTCATCTGCGTAATCGAGCATTCCACCTGATGGTAGACCGTGTGCAATTCGAGTTACTAATACATTTGGATAACGTGATGTAATGAGTTTATCCAAATACATCGCTGTTGTTTCACCATCAATTGTGATATTAGTACCTAAAATTACTTCTTCTGCTTCAGGCAGTCTTGCAAGTAGTGCCTCAATATTTAAGTCATTTGGCATAATTCCTTTGCTTGAGGAAATCAAACCATTTAATACGTGATAGCTACCACGGTATTCTGCTGTTTTTTCCATTGCGATAACATCTTTAGGAGACTGTACTACGAAAATCTGTTTTTGGTTGCGACTTTCATCACGGCAAATTTCACATTCATCTTTCTCAGAAAGATTTCCACATATCCTACAATGCGTTATCTTCTCATGAACATCATTAATTGCCTGGGCAAATTCTTTTGCCTCTTGAAGATTCATTTCCATAATGGAAAACGCGTATCTTTCTGCTGTCTTTTCACCTACACCAGGCAAGAATTTTAAACGTTCAATCAGTTCGGTTAAACTCTTTGGGTACATTCTTTACATCCCCGGAAGATTTAATCCGCTTGTAGCAGAGCCAAGTTTGTTTTCTCTATCTTGGAATGCTTTTTCTACCGCTTCATTTACAGCGATTAAAATTAAGTCTTGTAACATTTCTTTGTTGTCTATAGTCATAAGATCATCTGCAATTTCTACAGATTGAACTTCGTTTCTTCCATTCACAACAACCTTAACACCATTTCCTCCAGCTTTACCTTCGTACTCCGTCGCATTAAGTTCTTCTTCAATTCTGCCAAGATTATCTTGCATCTGGCGTGCTTGTTCCATTAATTTCTGAATATCCATTTTTTATTCCTCTATTTCTAATATTTCTGGATTGAAAATTGCTTTTACTTTATCTTCTGTTGATACTTCTTGTGGCTTTTCAATTGTGTATCGAACAATTGATTTTGGATGTGGTAGATTACCTGCTTTCTTTAGTTCAATAAACTTCAGTGTTGCCTCTTTCATTGCTTCATTTGTGGCAATATACAACATCTTATCAATACCTAGAGTTTCTTTTGCAAATTGATATAGTTCTTGATTCATCTTTGGTTCATTCATTCGATTTGCAAGTACTTTTGAATCAGTAGTTAGCACAACACAATCAAGTCCACTTGCGACAATTCTTGTCTCTTCGAGAAGTGCCGTATACTTCTTGCTTTCCATATCAAACAAGCTATGAATCTTGTTGAATTTCTCATCATCTTCATACTTGATTGATTTCTGGCACTGTACAAGTAATGTTAAGATTTCATCAATTGATAATTCATTAGAACTTGTTGAAACCACTGTCTTTACTGGTTCTACAGGCTGTTGTTCCACTTTAATTTCCTGTGATTGTACCATAGGTTTTTCTGGTTCTTTTAGTTCGACAGTAGGAACAACATATTCACTTTCTTTTGGTTGAACAGGA
This sequence comes from uncultured Solobacterium sp., assembly GCF_963550625.1. Classification (GTDB taxonomy): domain Bacteria; phylum Bacillota_I; class Bacilli_A; order Erysipelotrichales; family Erysipelotrichaceae; genus Bulleidia. The sequence goes on along the minus strand of NZ_CAUVCV010000005.1, from coordinate 13,782 downwards.
ACTTCTACATGCTTTTCAACCACTACTGTTTCTGCAGTAGGTTGGATTGCTAGACCTAAACAAATCACTTCAAAACAACTTGCGGAAGATGTTGCTACTCTAAACTTATCTTTAGAATCAAACATCTTTTCAATTATATGCATGCATGTTTTTTGTGATAGTGTTTCTGATAATGATTCTGCTTGTTCTTTTGTGATCAGTTTCAGTAAAGTATCTTTCTTTGTAGAATGGTAGATTACAACATCTTTCAGGATATCTATCATCCCATCTGTAAACTTCTGGAAGTCAATACCTTTCTGTTCGTACTTTTTAATTCTTGTTAGGATATCTTCTAGATTTCCTGCATGAATTGAATGTATTAAGTCAATCTTCTCTTCAACTGATGCCAATCCATAAATATGGTCTACTTCCTCAGCTGTAATATGGTCACTTGTATAGGATGCACATTGATCCATGATGCTCAAAGCATCACGCATTCCGCCATCACATAACACCGCAATATTCTCAGCTGCTTCTTCATCTAAGTAGATATTCTCTTTCTTAGCGATATCTAATAGATGATTTTTAATTTGGTCTTTGCGTAATTTTGTAAAGTCAAAGCGTTGGCATCTTGAAATGATTGTTGGTAATAACTTCTGTGGATCTGTTGTAGCTAGTACAAAGATAACATTTTCTGGTGGTTCTTCTAATGTCTTTAACAGTGCACTAGATGCAGCACTGGATAGCTGATGCACCTCGTCTACAATATATACTTTATGATGCCCTTGCATTGGAGCTAGCTTACTTCGATCAATTAAGTCACGAATATCTTCTACGTGAGTTTCGTTTGCTGCGTTAATCTCAATTATATCTGGATGAGTTCCGCTATTTGCGGCTGTACAGTTATCACATTCTTCACATGGAGCCTTTTCTGGATGTTCACAGTTTACTGCTTTCGCTAGAAGTCTTGCCATTGTGGTCTTTCCTGTTCCTCTTGGACCACAGAAAAGATATGCGTGTCCCACCTTATGTTCACGCACTGCATTCTTAATTGATTGAACTATATACTCTTGTCCTACCACCTCTTCGAAGTTTGCAGAACGATATTTTTGATACAACGCTTGCTTTGACATTATTTTTCTCCCAGTATATACATTATAACAAAATTCCTACATTCACATGTAGGAATTCACTGTATATTGGCTTTATTTTTCTGTTTTTTCTCTTTTATGATTTCTCGTTTTTTTCGAAAGTAATTCGTTAGTATCTCACTACACTCTTTTTGAAGTATATTTCCGACTATATTTGGATAATGATTGAGTCTTTTTATCTTCTTTAAATCAATTACTGTCTCTAAACAACCACCTTTTAGATCCGTTGTACCGTAATATACTGTTCTTATTCGTGAAAGGTTGATAATTCCTGTACACATCATACATGGTTCTAGGGTTACATATAAATCGCAGTCATTCAGACACCAGTTTCCTTTTATTTCTGCAGCTTTCTGGATAGCCATCATTTCAGCATGTGCGTATGCCTGGTTTAGTTGTTCTTTAAGATTATGCCCACGTGAAATAACTTCTCCATCACATACAACAACGCATCCTACAGGCACTTCATCGATTTCTTCTGCTTTTCTAGCCTCTTCTAGGGCTAGTTCCATATATTCTTCGTGTGTTTTCATAAAATAAAAGTGGCACACGCGATACAGGGACATCTATGGCTGCTGCCTTCCGGCCCTGACCAGGTTCAATGTATATATGCTGTGCCATGTATGATTATAGCAAATTTATCTTACTTGTCCAAGAGTGTATTTTAAAAGGATTGTTTCACGTGAAACAATCCTTTGTGATTTTAGAAACTCTTCTTCTTTGTTGGAGGTACAATCTTATCCTGTCCACCCATATATGGTCTGAGCGGTTCAGGAATATTTAATGATCCATCCTCATTTAAGTTATTTTCAACAAATGCAATTAACATACGTGGAGGAGCTACTACAGTATTATTTAGTGTATGTGCAAAGTAGTTGCCCTTTTCACCCTTGATACGGATTCCAAGTCTTCTAGCCTGTGCATCACCCAAATTAGAGCAGCTTCCAACTTCAAAGTATTTTTTCTGACGTGGAGACCAAGCTTCAACGTCACAACTCTTAACCTTAAGATCTGCTAAGTCACCAGAACAGCATTCCAAAGTTCTTACAGGAATATCTAATGAACGGAAGAAGTCTACGCTATTTTGCCATAACTTCTCATACCATTCCATAGATTCTTCTGGCTTACATACTACTACCATTTCTTGTTTTTCGAACTGGTGTACACGGTAAAGACCTCTTTCTTCAATTCCATGTGCACCAACTTCCTTACGGAAACATGGGCTATATGATGTTAAAGCATATGGTAAGTCTTCTTCTTTTAAGATTTGTCCCATGAAACGACCGATCATTGAATGTTCTGAAGTACCGATGAGATATAAATCTTCACCTTCAATCTTGTACATCATATTTTGCATTTCCGCAAAACTCATAACACCTGTTACAACACTACTATGAATCATGAATGGAGGAATGAAGTAAGTGAATCCTCGATTGATCATGAAATCTCTAGCATATGCAAGAATTGAAGAATGTAATCTAGCAACATCTCCTTGTAAGTAATAGAAACCATTACCAGATGTTCTTCCTGCACTATCAATATCAATGCCAGCAAGTTTTTCTAAGATATCTGTATGGTATGGAATTTCAAATGAAGGAATGACTGGTTCTCCGTATTTTTGAATTTCCACATTTTCTGAATCATCTTTTCCAATTGGAACTGAAGAATCAATAATATTAGGAATAACCATCATTCTATTCTTAATTTCTTCAGCAAGCTTTTCTTCCTTTACTTCTAAGCTTTCTAATTCTGCATCCATGTCCTTCACAGATTGCTTCGCTTGTTCTGCAGCTTCAATATTCTTATCTCTCATGTAGAGACCAATTTGCTTAGAAATCTTATTTCTTTCTCCACGTAGTGTATCTCCACGTGTTTTCGCTGCACGATACTCAGCATCCATACTTAATACTTCATCAACAAGTACTAACTTTTCATCTTGGAACTTCTTCTTGATATTTTCTTTAACAAGTTCTGGATTTTCTCTAATTAGATTAATATCTATCATAATTTACCTCTCCTCTAAAAATAAAAAAGCATCATCCATCAAAGGGACGATGTCAACGCGGTGCCACCCTTTTTGCTAAATTGTTTCACGTGAAACAATTTAACCACTTCATTAGCGATAACGGGACAACCGGAAAGTATTAGTTTCACTCAAGAGCGGATTCATACATCACAATGGCAACTCACATCATCCGTTGCCTTTCTGAAAATGCTTTTGTACTACTGTTCTCTATCAACGTTTTTACAAAAATATTTAATCATCTTGTTAGAAATTTGTCAATGTTACAAAACAGTGATATATTTATAGTGATTAAACAACACAGTTATGTTTAATAATAAGGAGAATAGGTATGGCAAAGAAGTCGCAGTACAAACAGAAGTTAGAGTATAACAACAACTACAACAGAAACAACTACCGCTCATTCTCAGTCCGCTTTAACAATAAAGTTGAGAAAACAGTTATTGCTTGGCTTGAAGCTAAAGAATCTGTAAAGGGTTACTTATGTGATCTAATTCTTGCAGATATGGAAAAGAATGGAAAGAAGACTGCCACAAAGAAAGTTACAAAGAAGGCTCCAGTAAAGGCTGAAAAGAAAATTGCCAAGAAAACTACTCCGGCTAAAAAAGTCGCAAAACCAGTAGCTAAGAAGGCTGTTGCTAAGCCAGTTACTAAACCTGCTGCAAAAAAAGTTACTAAGAAGACAGTCGCAAAACCAGTAACTACAAAGAAAACAACAAAAAAGGCACCAGTAACAAAGAAAGCTGCTAAACCATCTAAGAAGACTACTAAGAAAAAGTAATCTCTAAAAAACTTCTGTACTTTGCTACGGAAGTTTTTTTATATCCAAAAAGAAAAGACAGAGTGATTATTCACTCTGTCTAGTTTTTTATTCTTCTGAATCAGAATCAGTTACATCTTCCTCATCATTTTCAATGATATCTTCATCATCCGGTGTTTCTTCAAACACACCTTCATCTAATACTTCGTTATGAGATATATCTACTACTTCGGAATCTTCCTCTGGTTCAAGTATCGCTACAGATGACACTATATCATCCTTCACATTAATTACCTTCACACCTTGTGCAGAACGACTATATACAGAAACCTGGTTTAGAGAGATACGGATTACAATACCACCAGCAGTCATAATCATGCAGTCTTCATCGCCTCTTACAGCGCGCATACATACAAGCTTACCTGACTTCTCTGTAACGTTAACTGTCTTAACACCACGTGCACCACGGCGTGTCATACGATAATCAGCTAGAGCAGACTTCTTACCAAATCCATTTTCAGTAATTGTTAAGATATACTCACCTTCAAGATTTGTAGCTAGACCAATGACATAACCACCATCAACATTGAATCCCTTTACACCACGTGCTGTACGTCCTAGAGGACGAACTGTATTTTCTTGGAAGCGAACTGCCTTACCATTTGAACCTGCAATGATAATTTCTGCATTACCATCCGTACTTCTTACAAACGCTAATTCGTCATCTTCATTTAATTTAATCGCAATCTTACCGTTCTTATTGATGTTTTCATACTCATCAAATGTAGTACGTTTGATAATACCTTGCTTTGTAACGAAGAATAAGAACTTGGAATCATGGTCTTTACTATATGGCACAAGAGCACGAATATTCTCTGTCTTCTCCATACTGATTAGGTTGATAGCAGGAATACCCTTACTTGTTCTACTGAATTCAGGTACGTTATATCCCTTAATACGATATACCTTACCCTTATCTGTAAATACTAATAAGTGGTCATGGGTAGACATACTGATAAACTGATCAATAATATCATCCTTGTTAAGTTCCATACCTTTGATACCCTTACCACCACGATTTTGTACGTGATAAGTATCTGTTGTTAGACGCTTAATATATCCGTTTGAAGATAACGTAATAATAATATTTTCAACAGGAATCAGGTCTTCATCTTCTACATCAGCGATAGCATCAATAATCTCACTACGACGTGGGTCACTAAACTTCGCCTTCACTTCACTCAATTCATCACGAATAATCTGTAATACTCTTGCATGGTTAGAAAGAATATCCTGGAAGTCTGCAATCTTAATCAATAGATCTTGGTATTCATTTTCAATCTTTTCACGTTCAAGACCTGTCAATCTTCTAAACTGCATATCTAAGATTGCCTTCGCTTGAATCTCATCTAAACCAAAGCCTTCCATCAAACGTGGCATCGCTTCATTAGGATCACGTGAATCACGAATTGTATGAATAATCGCATCTAGATTATCAACCGCAATACGTAGTCCTTCTAAGATATGTGCACGATCTTGTGCTTTCTTTAAATCAAACTGTGTACGACGTACAATAACTTCATCTTGGAATGCGATATATCCCTTTAGAAGATCAATCATACTCGCTTGGCGAGGAACACCATTGAATAATACAACGTTATTTACACCAAAGTTAGATTGTAGAGGTGTAGAGCGATATAACTGATTTAACATAACATCTGGTTGGATATCTTTACGTAATTCAATTACAACACGGATACCGTCCATATTAGATTCATCACGTAAGTCAGTAATACCTTCGATTACTTTATCTCTAGTTAAAGTAGCAATTCTTTCTACCAAACTAGCTTTATTTACCATATAAGGTAATTCATAGACAATGATACGCGATTTGCCATTTGGCATTTCTTCAATCTTTGTTTTTGCACGCATAATTACTGATCCACGACCAGTTTCAAATGCTTGACGGATACCTGATCTACCTAAGATATATGCACCTGTAGGAAAGTCAGGGCCCTTCATGTAATTCATCAGTTCAGTCGCTGTAATTTCTGGATTATCCATAACCGCAAAAATTCCATCGATTGTTTCTCCTAAGTTATGAGGCGCAACATTGGTTGCCATACCTACCGCAATACCAGAAGAACCATTTACAATCAAGTTTGGATAACGTGATGGTAAAACTGTAGGTTCTTTTTCCTGACCATCATAGTTATCAACCATATCAACTGTATCTTTTTCAAGATCACGTAACATTTCAACCGCAATCTTAGACATACGTGCTTCGGTATAACGCATCGCAGCTGGATCATCACCATCCATCGAACCAAAGTTACCATGTCCATCAACTAATACAGTTCTCATATTCCATGGTTGCGCTAAATAAACTAAAGCACCATAGATAGAAGAGTCACCATGAGGGTGATATTTACCCATCGTATCACCGACAATACGTGCACTCTTACGATATGCCTTGTCAGGTCCAATGTTCATCTCATGCATGGAGTAAAGAATTCTTCTTTGTACAGGTTTTAAACCGTCACGTACATCTGGTAATGCACGTGATACGATAACTGACATCGAATACTCCAAGAAGTCACGACGAATTTCTTTTGTTAATTCTGTTTCTGTAATATGTCCAGGATCAAAATTACTTTCGTCAAATTCCATAAAATCATCTAAAGCCATTGTAATTTATCTCCTTTCTAAATATCCAAGTTTTCCGCAAAGTGTGCGTTTTCTACAATAAAGTTCTTACGTGGTTCAACTTCTTCACCCATCAACATTGTAAAGTTATAGTCAGCTGCTTCCGCATCACCTACCGTAACTCGAATCAATGTACGATTCTTAGGATCCATTGTTGTTTCCCACAACTGTTCAGGATTCATTTCACCTAATCCCTTATAACGTTGAATACTGAGACGATCACCCAGTTCACGTTTTACTTCTTCTAACTGATTATCTGTATAAGCATAACGCACTGTCTGACCCTTTTGAACCTTATAGAGTGGTGGTTGTGCAATATAGATATAACCCTGTTCTAATAATGGACGTAAATAACGATAGAAGAATGTTAATAATAATGTACGAATATGAGCACCATCGACGTCGGCATCGGTCATGATAACAATCTTGTGATAACGTAACTTCTCAAGATCAATTTCATCACTCACACCACATCCAAATGCAGTAATCATTGAACGAATTTCTGCATTTTCATAAATGCGAGACTGTCTAGCCTTTTCTACGTTAAGAATCTTACCTCTTAACGGTAGAATTGCCTGGAAGTGTGAATCTCTTCCTTGTTTTGCGGAACCTCCGGCTGACTGTCCCTCGACTATATAGATTTCACAGATAGACGCATCCTTAGATGAACAATCTGCTAATTTACCAGGAAGTGGACTGACTTCTAAAGCACTCTTTCTTCTTGTTAATTCACGAGCCTTCTTAGCCGCCATACGTGCTTGTGAAGCTAAAGCAACCTTTTCTAAGATAGCTTTTGCTTCATCTGGATTTTCCATTAAATAACGCTCTAATTGCGTACCAAAGATATCAGAAACAATCTTACGTACTTCAGAGTTACCTAATTTTGTCTTTGTCTGTCCTTCGTACTGAGGATCTGGATGTTTAACGCTAATAACAGCTGTTAAACCTTCACGACAGTCATCCGTCGTAAGATTATCATCCTTCTCCTTCAAGAAACCTGTATCACGAGCATACTTATTGATAAAACGGTTTAATGCAAGACGGAAACCTTCTTCATGTGTTCCACCTTCAGCTGTATTGATGTTATTACAGAAAGTATAAATATTAGGATTATAGCCATCGTTATACTGACAAGCTACTTCAACCTGAATATTATTTTCATAACCTTCACTATAAATAATTTCATGATTTACAACATCACGATTACGATTTAAAAATTCAGTATATTGTTTCAAACCACCATCAAACTTAAATACGTAATGACGCTTTGCTTCATCTTCTTCACGTAAGTCATTAAACTTTAAACAGATACCCTTATTTAAGAACGCTAACTGACGTAAACGGTCACGTAGAATATCATGTTCATATACAACTGTCTCTGTAAAGATAGTTGGATCAGCTTTAAAACGAACTGTAGAACCATGCTTATCTGCAGGACATGTTCCCTTTTCTACAAGAGTTCCTACTGGATGGCCACCATTTTCAAAACGAATAAAATATTCTTTTCCATCATGGAAAACAGTTACTTCTAACCAACTACTTAACGCATTTACAACAGATGCACCTACACCATGTAGACCACCAGACACTTTATAAGCGCCACCACCAAACTTACCACCAGCGTGTAAGACAGTAAAAATAGTTTCAATTGTAGACTTACCTGTCTTTTCATGAATACCCGTAGGCATACCACGACCATCATCTTCAACTGTAATAATGTTGTCTTTATCAACAGTTACAGTAACCGTTGAAGCATAACCAGCCATCGCTTCATCAATACCATTATCAACAATTTCCCAAACAAGGTGATGTAAACCTTTTGAAGAAGTTGACGCGATATACATACCTGGTCTTTTACGTACAGCTTCCAAGCCATCTAAGACCTGAATATCAGAGTCGTTATAAGTGTGTGTAACTTTCATATCCATTTCTTGTCCTAATACAAGTTCACTATTTTCAGATACTTCAGTTACCTGCTCTAATTTATCGCTCATTACTTACCTCCTGTAAGTGGAAATATTTTTCCACCTTCTATACGAAATTCCGTCATGTCTGCATGTTTCAAAAATTCAGGAATTTCCGTCGTCGTGATAATGCATTGAAAATCACGCTGTACCATTTGTAATAACTTCTTTTGACGACTGTAATCTAATTCACTTAATACATCATCTAAAAGTAGAATTGGCTGTTTCTTTGTCATTAACTTAATATAATTTAATAAAGCTAATTTAAATGACAACATTGCCATTCTTTTTTGACCTTGACTTGCAAAGTAAATCAGATTTTGATCATCCATTTTAAATATCAAATCATCTAAATGAATACCAACTTTTGTAATATGATATTCAATATCTTTCTGACGTGATTCACGATGAATCTCAAGAATTTTATCTTCTAGTTCATCTATATCATCAACGAAAGTTTTATAAGCAACTTCCAACTGAATTTGACTACCAGATAATTCCTGATAAATCTTAGAAATCACAGATTGAATCACTTCAATAAACTTTCTTCTTTCACGGATAATATATGCTTCTACTTTAGACATTTGTTCATCTAAAATATCTAGATAATTCAAATCAATTTTTTCACTCTTCAACAAAGCATTTCTATCTTTTAAATACATTTGAAATTGATTTAACGATAATAAATATTTTGTAGAAACTTTAGTGATTTCTTGATTCATTACACGTCTTCTCTCTTTAGGCTGATCATTAAAAATTCTTAGATCATCTGGTGAGAATAAAACTACATTTAATAAACCAATGAATTCACTACTCTTTTTGAGTGGTCTTTTATGAACCATCAGAGTTTTTCCATTTGGATGAATGATAACTTCAATATCTTTTTCATCTGTATCCACAAATTTACAATCAATCCCAGCAAACATCTCATCATTACGAATCAATTTCTTATCATCAACAATGCGATGTGATCGAGTTAATGAAAGATAAACCAAACTCTCTAATAGATTCGTCTTTCCTTGGGCATTTTCACCCGTGATTAAATTGATACTCGGATTAAACTCTATATATGCATTTTCATAATTTCTAAAATTTCTTAATTGAATATTTTTGATATACATTAGAAAACCACATAAGTCTTTCCTTCAATTTTTACTTTGTCGCCAGGATAGAGTTTTCTGCCTCTACGATTCTCTTTTTCACCATTCACAACAATATCCATTTCTTTAATTCTTAGCTTTGCTTCACCACCGGTGGAAACAATACCAGAGAGTTTCATAAATTGCTGTAAAGTAATGTATTCTGTTGTGATTTTTTCCATCCTAAACTCCTTCATAAAAAACCTTAAAAAACCAAAATAATTATATCATAAAAAATGCAAAAAATCCTTTATACAAAGGCATTTATAAACATTTTTTATATCTCAAAATCAGACAATAAATTATTATAATTATTCAATAAAAAAGAGTAGATTTTATCTACTCTAATTAGTTATAAGTTCTAACTGGAAGAACAAGTTGTAAAATAGTAGGATCTTCTTCACTGCTAAGAATAAATGGTCTCATTTCCCCTACAAATTCAATCTTTAATTTATCTCCTCTAATTGATCTTGCAGCTTCCATGACATAGTTACCTGAGAAACTAATATCTAGAGGTTCACCAGTAAATGTACCAACCAATGTTTCATGAGATTCACCAATTTCCTGGCTCTTATTCGTTAATACAATTTCATCAGTAGAACATTGTAGACGGTTAATTGTCATATTATCTGTCTTAATGAAAGTTGTACGATCAATTGCGTGAATCAAATCGCTACGACTGATTTCTAATGTATATTTAAATTCTCTAGGAATTAAACGATTTGTTTCTGGATATCCACCATCTAATAATCTAGTTTGTAAAATCATATCTTCATTTACAAACTGTGCTTTCTTATCATTCAAGAAGATTTGAATTTCACCATCATCCCCAAGCATTGTAGCCTTCACTTCATTTAAAGACTTAGAAGGAATTGTAACATTGAAACTGTCTGAACTTGTAAATGGAATTGTCTTCTTAGCTAAACGATAAGAGTCAGTAGCTGTACAACATAATGTATTATTTGCTAGATGGAAATTAACACCAGTTAATACAGGTTTTGTTTCCTTTGTAGATGTTGCAAATGTTGTTTGTTCAATAATATCTGACATTACACTAGAAGAAATTACAACAGAGTTCGCTGGTTTAGAAAAATCAATTGTTGGATAATCATGTGGATTCATACCATTGATTTTAAATACAGCTGAATTACCTGAGAACTTAGTAAGTGAACCATCAATAATTTCTACATGAATTTCTTCACTATCAATCTTACGAACGATTTCTAATAAGTATTTAGATTCAATTAAGATAGATCCTTCTTCTAAAATATTTAATTTATTCTTCTCGTTTGCTGTGATTGTACGTTGGATTGAAATATCCGCATCACTACCAGTCACAACCATCGATTGATTTTTAACTTCAATCTTTAATCCTCTTAAAGATGTCTGTGGAGAATTTGGTGAGATAGCTCTTGATACTAACTGTAATGTGTTATAAAACTCTGTTTTGGAAATTGTTAAATTCATATTTTTTTCTCCCGTGTATTTAAAGTATTTTAAGTATTTATTCTTATTAAGTATGTGGATAATGTGGAAAACTCTCAGAAAGCCTTTAATTACTATATTATTTTAGCATTGTAACTTGTTATTTTACAGTGGATAAAATTGTGAATAACTTAAGCTTTCAAGTAATCTTCAATTTCTTTTACTGCTGCAGACATTGCTTTATCTTTAGCAATTTGTGATTCAACTTTTGTACATGCACTAATGATAGTAGAATGATCTCTACCACCAAATTCTTCACCAATCTTAATATAAGAAATATCAAGTAATTTACGACATAAGTAAATAGAAATATGACGTGCATTCGCAATATTCTTTGTACGTGTTTTTGAAGTAACTTGTTGTCTTGTTAATCCATAATAATCTGCTACAACTTTGATAATTTTTTTTGGGGATAAACCAGTCTTGTCAGAAACAACAGACTGATTCTTTAATGCATTCATAATCGTATCAAAACGAATACATCCACCATCTGGTTGGAATTGAATTGCATAGAATAATACACGATTCCAAGCACCTTCTAAATCTCTTACATTTCCTGAGAAGTTAGACGCAATATAATTTAATCCATCTTTATCAACATCTTCAATGGAATAGCTACTAGATTTAATCTTCATTTGAAGAATTGCTAGAGATGTTTCAAATTCAGGTGAATCGATACCAACAGATAAACCGCTGGAGAAACGACTAATTAAGCGATCTTCAAGACCTTTAATTTCCTTTGGTAAACGATCTGAAGCAATACAAATCTGCTTACGATTATTCACTAATTCGTTATAAATTGTAAAGAATACTTCATGTGATTTTTCTTTACCAGCTAAGAATTGAATATCATCAACAAGTAATAAATCAACTGAGTACATATATTGTTTAAACTCATCAATTTTATTATTTCTGATTGCATTAACAACAGTTTCAACAAACTTTAAAGATTCTGTATAATAAACCTTCTTAGTAGGATCTTCTTTTAATACATAATTTGCAATCGACATCAATAAATGTGTTTTACCTAATCCTGAATTACCATAGATAAATAAAGGGTTAAAGAATTTACCAGGGCTCATTGCACAAGCTAATGCGGCAGCGTGACTCTCTCGATTACAGTCACCAACAACGAAATTATCAAAATTACGATCTTTTTGAATTGGTAAAGAAACGAAGTCACTTGTATCAATCTTAGAAATAGGTGTTGTAACGACTTTATTGATTGTAAGTTCATTCTTTAAAAGTACTTCTACAATGAAATTATGATCAACATTTAAAATATCAATAAAAGAAGCCTCAATTTCTTTATTTTGGCTTTGTAGAATTTGTTTATTAATAATAGATGGTGCGACAATAATCACCTTTTCATCTGTAATTGCATACAAAAAACAAGGTCTAAAAAAATTATTAATTATAACAATATCAACTAGTTGGTTATCACTCAAATATTGAAGAAGTTTATCCCAGACTTCCTTCAAATATTGTTCATTCCTGTACTCCATAAAAAATCCCCTTTATTAAGTCGTACTATTATTTTAAGACTCAATTGTGGATAAATCCATAGTTAAAATGTTGATAATTTTTTTATCCACAACCGAGCAATGTAAAAAATATAGTACAGATATGAAATATATAGGTTTTCCACAGTTTTCCACAAAATTTGATGTGGATAAAATTGTGGAGAAGTTATAAACATTGTTGATAAGTATAAAAATCGTGGATAACTTTTTATAAAAATAGATTATACACAGAATACTGTTTATAAAAATATATGATAAATAAAGGGTTATTTAAACTTTTCAACAGTTATCCACAATTGTGGATAACTACTCATTGTGGGATGTGAATAAGTTGTTGATAACCTAATACTATATACATTTAAATACATAGTTATCCCCAATAAATGATATAAAATTGATTGCATTTTAAACAATTCGTACTATATTGAAATTAGAAAGGATATGTTTAGGGGAAAAAGTATGAAAACTTACTTTAATTGGATCGTTGTCAAAGATAAAAAACAGTATCTTTGGTTACTAGCGTTACCATTAGGCATACTAAAAGCAATTCTCTTTGATATCCATGATCCACTAATGTTTAATCGTCTCTTCGAGACAGTAATGATTGTGATGGTTTGTATTTATTTCTTCATTCGTTTTAATTCTTATTCACAATTCTTTAATCCAAATCATTCAAAACCGTCAGATATGAAGTAAAAAAGTCCCTGTGTACAATGCAGTACACAGGGATAATTTTTATTATTATAGGAAACGAAGTTTCCTATAAAAACCATACGCTATGCGTATGAGAAGAGAAAAGCTTAAGCGATGAAAAAAGCCTCCGTATATAATTGAATAAGGCTGACAACCGAAATTCAAAATATAAGGAGGAGATATCAATGGCAACAAAGCCAAATGACGATTCAAGTTTATCACATACGAGATGGAACTGTAAGTATCATATTGTGTTTATACCAAAGTATAGAAGAAAGGCAATTTATGGAAAATTAAGAGCAGATATAGACAACTATATATAAATCAAGAGTAAAGTAATGAAAAGTTTGAAAATAAAT
>NZ_CAUVCV010000004.1:0-112795 GCF_963550625.1 uncultured Solobacterium sp. | reverse complement strand
TCGTGCCCACAAAAGTTTATAGCCTATCCCCAACCCCATGAGATTTTAAAGTGCCATAATGATTAAGGGATGATATCCAAGTGATACATTCCTTTTTCTTTTGCGCAAAAGAAAAACCGACTTCATACGAAATCGGTTAAAGCTCTTACTTAGCTAATGCCTTCTTAGCAGCGTCAACTAATGCTTCAAATCCCTTTTCATCATGAATAGCGATTTCAGAAAGCATCTTACGGTTAACGTTGATTTCTGCTAACTTAAGACCGTGCATGAACTGGCTGTATGATAAATCATACTGTCTTGTTGCAGCGTTGATACGAGCAATCCAAAGCTTACGCATTTCACGCTTTGTCTGTCTTCTTCCGATATATGCATAACGGAGAGAACGCATAACTTGCTCATGGGCTGTTCTGTAAAGTAAATGTTTGCTTCCAAAATAACCCTTAGCTAATTTTAATATTTTCTTACGTCTATTACGTGTAGGTGTTGATCCCTTTACTCTCATCTTCTTTACCTCCTAATTAACCTTGCAACAACTGTCTAGTACGCTTTAAATCGGAACTGTGTGCAGTTGTAGATTTAGCTAAATGCATCTTCTGCTTGTGTGTCTTGTTTGCTGCAAAGTGTGATACGTAGTTGTGCTGTACCTTCAACTTACCTGTTGCTGTTAGCTTGCTACGCTTAGCGAAGGTCTTCTTTGTTTTCATTCTGATCTTCTTTGGCTTTCTTGCTTTTGCTTTCATAGTATTCTCCTTTACTTACCTTTTTTTGGTGAATATACAACAGATAATGTATTGCCTTCCATTGCGGCGGACTTACTTACATCTGCTATATCTGAGATCTGCTCAGTAAACTTATTTAAAACATCACGGCCAACTTCCTGTCTTGTAATCATACGACCACGGAAGCGCATATCGATACGAACTTTCTGGCCAGCTTCAATCCATTCTCTTGAACGCTTTAACTTTGTTTCAAAGTCATGCTGGTCAATTACTGGAGAAAGACGTAATGCCTTCACTTCAGTAACATGTTGATTCTTCTTAGCTTCCCTTTGCTTCTTTTGGTCTTCGAAGTGGTAACGGCCATAGTCAAGAATCTTACATACCGGTACTGTCGCATTAGGTGCAACACACATTAAATCAAGATCCATACTGTATGCTTTTTCTAAAGCTTCACGGCGTAACATTGTGCCTAATTGTTCCCCATCAGGACCAATTACAAGTACTTCTTTGAAATGAATGTCGTCATTAACCATGTCATGAGACTCTGGTCTTCTGTTTTTGTTATTCTTAATTTTACCCAAGTAAACCTCCTATAAATTTAAAAGCAGGTACGAAGATTGCACCTGCTAAAATAATCGTTTTGATCATCTCGGCATATACCCAAATCCGTAGGATATCAGGTGAGAAGCGGTGCTCCTTCTTTCCGTTTTTCAAATTACTATACTATTTAACTAAATTTCTCTTTAAATGTCAATACTAGATTTCAAAATCAATGACATTAACAGTCACATCTGCTGGCTTAAATCCAGTCATAAAAACGATGTTTTCATAAATCTTATTCTGTACCAACTCGCAAGTAGCCGCAACATTAGAGCCATACTTTACTTTAATATCAGCTGTAATATGTAATTGGTTAGCATCCACCTTTACTGTTAAAGGCTTTGTAAAACGTGCCTGTGGTACGCGAATTGCATTTTCAATATCATCAATGCTAATTTCTGCAATAGACTTAAATACAGTCTTGTTAATAGCTATTAAGCCATTTTCGTTCTTCTCATTTAAAACAACATAATCCTGTGCCATGTTATTCACCTCTTTTATTTACTAGTTTATTATAACAAAATATCAGACTCAATGGAAATGATCCGTTATTAACCTAGAGAGTTCTAGTTTATTTTTCTCATAGTATTGTATGAATTCGTTGTAATCATCATACTCATTTTCTAATTGTGTCACATAGTGACGGAATGTCTGCATACACAAATACACTTTATCCTCATGTACTATTTCAATATCATCTATCTTTACAAGTGTATTTACCAATACAAGTTCTAAATCTTTCTGTATTGCAAATGCTTTATCATCACCAAATTGTTGAAAAGTATTACGATACCAATTTGGTTCGATCAGTAAGCGTTTGATAATCGTACAGAAATCAGTAAAGTCATCAATATTACTTCCAGGCTGAATACTAAATAGCATTGCAAAGAAGATATGCCATTGGAAGTTTGAATTTAACTGTGCTTGCCAATACTTACCAAAGATTCGACAAAACTCATCTTCCATTTGATATTCTCTTTCCAAATGGATTTCTTCTGAAAGGTCTAGCTTACTAGTCGCAAGCATATTCAATGTTTCTAGATAATCCATCATTCGCTCTTTATTATGTTCTCCATTGATAAAATCACGAACATATACATATTGTGCAATCATCGCAGAACACTTTTTAAAGTCAGATGTAAAACCAACCGATTCTCTCATCTTACGATTTACCAGCTCGTTGATACTTCGTGCTACAAACTGTTTAAATCCAACTTCATCCATGCCAATCTGTGTTTGTCTTGTTTGATGGCTAATCTCGTCATACATAATTTCAAGTTGTCGATCAACGACATCTAAATTATCACGAATAGCACCTAACATATCTTTATTAAATTGATCGTAGAGAATAAAGTCAGGATTCTTATAAACAACTTCATGTTCGATTTCACTCCAGAATGCATGTACAAGTGATTTAATCTGTAGTTCAAATCGAATCATCTCATCGTTGAATGTATAATAACCATCTATGCGATAAATCGTGAAACCATTTCTTTGTAACTGTGGTTGAAACACACTTAAATCAATAAAGATATCAGGATCATTATTTGCCACAAAGTAAGGTGTACCCTTCTTTCGTGTGAATTTATTGAATAATGATTTATATAACTGATCTTCATTACGAATAAAACGACATTGCATTGTAATACCAATCAAATCAGTTAAGTGAGAGATTGCATCTTTACCTGCTTCGTATTGAAGATAGAACTGATTGCGAATTAACTTCTCTTTTAAACTATCTTCCGCTTTGATTCTTGAACGCATAGATATAACTGGATCTTCACCATTTAAAAACTCATCCGAAAAGAATTTATTTAGTTTACCTTCGGCATATTGGTATATCGCACTCTTACTTTTGTAATATTCCATCGTTTCATCAATAAAAGAAAACAAGTCTAATTTCATGGATTCATCCTTTCATCGTAAACGTAAATTTTTAGGGTATTTATTCTTTAATGCAGTACCATCACTTTTAGCACCACCAATTACAACACCATGATAACACACTGCATACCACCCCTTCTTACAAGAAAGATTTAGTTGTTCTCCTCGCATATAACGAAGAACATCTTCTTCCTGTAGATTGATTGTGTTTTGAAACTTGGTATAGGCAGACATAAATAAGGCATGACTAGGTGTAAAGCGATTCTTCTCCATCTCACCAAGAAAGACTTGATGACGCAGCAAATGACATTTACCTACATCATAAAATGGTTGTGTACCACCATATATTTTATTATTTTTAACAAAATAATATGGATATTGGTTTACAAAGAATACATCAAAGAATTCTTTGGCTTCTTTGGGTAATGGTTGAGATTGCATTAATTTAACAGATGATTCTGTTGATATACCATCTTTTTGAAGCTTAGCGATAAAATGACCTTCACCACCATCCATCGGAAAGATTCTTCTTGCGTAATCTGTATGACATCCAACATCAAATGCTTTTCTTCCAAAGTCAGTCTCAATTGGAACCAAGTGCATATCAGGATGTTCTTGTATGAACTTCTGCATACATAATTCATTTTCTTCCATCGCAAATGTACAGGTACTATAAACCATAGTTCCACCTGGTTTTAAGCACTTATATGCCTCTTCTAAGATATATGACTGTCGTAAAGCACATGCTTGAACATTTTCTAAACTCCATTGTTCTACTGCTTGGTCTTCTTTACGAAACATTCCTTCACCAGAACATGGCGCATCACACAGAACCATATCAAAAAACTCAGGAAATGCTTTATAAATATCCTTTGAATCGTTATTCAATACGATTGTATTAGCACTACCACAACGCTCAATGTTCTCTAATAAAATACGAGAACGTGTAGGATGTATCTCATTAGCCACAAGCAAACCTTCTTGTTCTAACATTTCAGAAATTTGCGTAGACTTAGAGCCAGGTGCTGCACACATATCTAAAACCTTCATTCCAGGTTTAGGATCTAAGATTGTCACTGCAGAGCTTGCACTAGGTTCTTGAATATAAAAGAAGCCAGACATATGCTCCGGTGTAAAACCTACACCACTTTTTATATTTGCATAATATCCATTCTTCGCAAATGGACTTTTTTCTAACTCATAATTTGTACACGCAAAAAAATCATCCGGCGTAATCTTTAAGGTATTGATACGTAAACCTTTTCTAGCTGGATCATTTAATTTCTCAAGATATGCTGGATATTCATCCTTAAGCATTTCTTTCATTCGTTCTAAAAATAACTCATTCATATTTTAATAGTATTTTCTTAATATCTCGAACATCTTGTTCAAGTTGTAAAATCAGATTCTCACGGCTCTTAAAATGAATCTCTGGACGTAAGTATTCTAACAGTTGAACCTTGATAATTCTTCCATACAAAGTGCCGGTATAACCAATGAGATATGTTTCTAATGAAAGCTTCTCAGAAGTATTAAATGTAGGATTATGGCCAAGATTGGTCATTGCACCATATACTTGATGATCAATCTCTACACGGCTTGCATAGACTCCTTGTTTTGGTAATAAGTATTCATCAGAGTAATCTATATTCGCAGTTGGAAAACCCATCAGTCTTCCTTGTTGATGACCACGGCGAACAATACCTTCTAAACTATAGTATTGCCCTAACATCTTTTTGATTGCTGGCATATCACCTTGAATGATAGCATCACAAATACGTGTACTAGAAATCTTACCAATTTCATCCTCAACCGCATCAACTACAACAACATCATAATCTGTTTCAGATTTGAGAGTATTACAATCCCCTGCTCCATGCAAACCATAATGAAAATCAAAACCACACACTATACCTTTTAAGTTTAATTTTGCTAAGGTCTTATGTATAAAGTCAGTTGGAGAAAGTTCACTCATCTCTTTATCAAAATCTAAGATGATAATATTTTGAATACCCAGTTCAACTGCACGATTAATTCTTTGACGCATTGTTGTAATGTGTTTAACATCCTTTAAGCCCTTAATCGTAACCCATGGATCTGGTTCAAATGTAATCAGTGCAGATTCACAGTCATGTTTTTTTGCAAGTTCAATAGTTGCTTTTACCAAAGCTTGATGTCCAAGGTGCATACCATCAAAATATCCAATGCAAGCACACATTGGATTTTGATACTTCTGTACTGTATGAACTCCGATATTGATTACACGCATTAAAATAAACCTCTTAAACAATGATATAAACCATCTTCTTGTAACGCATACGCCGCAAGAAGTTCACCATTCGATGTAAAAATAACCTGTGGATCTGTGATATCTAATTTGATACGCTTTCCATTTTTAATATTGGTTACTTGATCAGTCTCTACAAATTTATAACTAGGATCAATCACCTGTATTGGTGATAAAAAACCCTTGCCAGATTCTAAATCTTCAAAGTTACAAGCATCCTCAAGTGTTAGATGTTCAATCTTAGTACGAACTAGAGAAGACATAATAGCCAACTCATTAAGTTGCTTTCCAAAATCCGCAATCAATGTACGAATATAAGTGCCTGAGGATACTACAGCATCCATACGATAATTCGTTTCATCAATCTTCTCTACTTCTAGTCTAGAGATATGTACCGGTCTAGCTTCACGCTCAATTTCAATTCCTTGACGAGCGTACTCATATAGCTTCTTACCATCTTTTTTTAGTGCTGAATACATTGGTGGTACTTGTAGGATATCCCCCGTCAGCGATTGAACAGCCTTATGTATTTCTTCAGAAGTATGAATTGTTGGTGGCTTTGTATCAATGACTGTACCCCAAATATCTTCTGTGTCTGTCATTTCACCAAGTTTTAAAGTTGCTTGGTATGCTTTATGATTCTTCACGCAATACGGTAAAAGCTTGGTATATTTACCAAGCAAAATAATCATTAGCCCAGAAGCTTCAGGGTCTAATGTCCCTGTATGGCCAATCTTACGTTCATGAAATATTTTACGGCATTTGGCAACTGCATCAAACGATGTCATCCCAGCCGGTTTATTTAGTAGTATAACTGCATCCATATAGCGTTAATATTATAGCAACATCATGGTATAATAGCAAAGTTTGAGGAGCTTAAATTATGTCATTAAAGAAGATTATAGGTGCTATCTATAAAGCAGATACAGATTACAACTTAATTCAAAATGGAGATCGAATTTGTGTAGGTGTCTCCGGAGGTAAAGATAGTATCCTACTACTATATGCCTTATCAATTTACCAAAAAGCCGCAAAACGCATTAGTGGTAAAGAGTTCTCTGTCATTGGAATCCATCTAGAAATGGGATTTTCTGATATGGACTTTACAGAAGTTCGTAAGTTTATGAAAGAACATGATATCGAATATATCGATTATCCGACAAAATTATATGATATCTTACAGTTACATCCTAATAAGAAAAATGGAAACATCCAATGTTCACTTTGCTCCACTTTAAAAAAGGGAGCGATTGTAAAGGCTGCCCAAGAATACAATTGCAATAAGACTGCTTTCGCCCACCACGCAGATGATGCAATCGAAACACTATTCATGAATATGATTTATGGTGGTCGTATCTCAACCTTTACACCTGCAATGTACCTAAAGAATTCTGGTATGGGCTTTATCCGTCCATTTGTATATGTTTATGAGGATGAGATCAAAAATATAATTAGACATGAGCAATTACCAGTTGTAAAGAGTACATGCCCTAACGATGGCTTCACGAAACGTCAGGACACAAAGGAATTGCTTGCAAATATCTACCAAACGTATCCGTTTGCAAAAAAGAATTTCTTAACTTCCCTATCCAACCAAGAACAAATTAAACTCTGGGTTAAAGGAGAAGATTGGGAAAATACAAATAAATAACTTGACATTCAATCTTATATATAAGATTATATGAGTCATAAAAACCGAATAGAGGTAGCGACGCAAAATAGTAATGCATGGAGCTGGCAGGCAATGATATGTATGAAAGGTAACCGTCGCCGAACGTATAAACTGGCAAGTTTATCTCGTGGGGATATAGAGAATATCTATATCACTCCTTCATGAAAATGAAGTGGCGCTATAACTTATGGATACTAAACCCGTATGTGATAGCATGCGGGTTTTATTTATAAGGAGAGTATTTATGAATATGATCAGAAAAGTATCTATTATAACGTTATCCATGATATTCCTTACGGGATGCGGTTCATCTATAAAAAATACGCATGATGATAAGCTAACTGTTGGAATGGAATGTAACTATGCTCCATTTAATTGGTCTACAACAACAGCAAATGAATATACCGAACAGATTTCTACTGTAGACTATTGTGATGGTTATGATGTTACAATCGCCAAGAAGCTAGCTAAATCATTAGGTATGGAAGTTGAAATTGTTAAGTATGATTGGGATAACTTAATACCTGGGTTAATGCAGAATGAAATTGATGTAGTTATTGCAGGTATGACAGCGACAGAGGATCGTAAAGAAGTGGTCGATTTTACTGATCCATACTACACTAGTCAAGAAGTGGTTATTGTACGTAAAGATAGTACCCTTACTTCAATTACAGATATCCAAGAACTAAAAGGAAAAACAGTAAAGGGTCAGCTCAATACACTGTACGACACAATCATTGATCAAATTAATGGCGTAAAACATGGTACAGCTATGGAAAGTTACCCTTCACTTGTAAACGACTTGTTGAACAGAGGATGCGATGCAATTACAGCAGAACTTCCAGTTGCGGAAGGTATTGTCGCTTCTAACCCTGATTTGACATATGTTACCTTCAAAGAAGGTCATGGATTCACAGCAGATACATCCGTATCTATTGCTGTAAAGAAAGACAATACAGAACTATTAGATAAATTACAGAAGGCACTGAATGCCATTTCTGAAGAAGAGCGTCAACAGATGATGTTAGAGGCAGTAGAAAGACAACCGGCGGTGAATGAATGATGAAATTTATGAACAATATAGTTGCGTTATTAGTACGTTATTGGCCTAGTTTATTACTAGGCGTACAAACAACATTAATTGTTGCCCTATCTGGTACAGTTATCGGTTTAGCAATCGGTTTATTAATTGGTGGTTTACGCGCTCTTAAAGCAGACCGTACAGCGCCTGTCTATGTAAAGATTTTAAAGAAAATATTCCAAATACTATCTAGTATTTATATCGGTATATTCCGCGGTACACCAATGATGGTACAAGCAGTATTTATCTATTATGCATTATTAAATGTCATTCATTGGACAAACCTACAAGCTGCTATCTTTGTTATTTCAATTAATACAGGAGCATACATGTCAGAGATTGTACGTTCGGGTATTCAATCCGTAGATAATGGCCAAATGGAAGCAGCTAGATCTCTTGGCTTATCAAATGTACAAGCTATGTTACATGTTATATTGCCACAGGCTATTCGCAATGCCTTCCCTGCTATTGGTAATGAATTTATTGTTAATATTAAAGACTCTTCTGTATTGATGATAATTTCAATTACAGAACTAATGTTCCAAGCAAAATCAATTGCAGGAACAACTTATAAATTCTCAGAAACATATTTTATTGAAGCTCTTATTTACCTCATATTAACTACGGTAACTTCAATCATATTAAATGCGATTGAAAAGAAATTAAACCAGACAAGTTCAAGTCTTCCGCAAAGTGTAACAACGCCTGAACAGATGAAGTTCAGTGGAAAAGAATTATAGAAAGGAAAAGTCAAGATGAATAATCCACTTGTTGAAATTAAAAATATTCATAAAAATTTTGGTCCTTTAGAAGTACTTAAAGGTGTTGACTTTTCAGTTGATCAAGGAGAAGTTGTTTGTTTGATTGGAAAATCTGGTTCAGGTAAATCTACACTCCTTCGTTGTATAAATCTATTAGAAATCCCTGATAGTGGAATGATTCATGTGTTTGGCGAAGATGTTCTATCAATCAAAAATATAAATCAATTCCGCAATCGTGTAGGAATGTGCTTCCAGCAGTTCAACCTATTTGGTAACTACTCTGTAATTGATAACTGCATCATGCCACAGGTAAAAGTATTAAAGGTTTCAAAACAAGAAGCTACTGAAACTGCAATGCATTATCTTGAAAAAGTTGGCATGCAAGAGTTCGCAACTGCAGATGTCAGACGCTTATCCGGAGGACAAAAACAGCGTGTGGCTATTGCTCGTGCATTATGTATGAAGCCTGAAATCATGTTGTTTGATGAACCTACTTCTGCATTAGACCCAGAGATGGTAAATGAAATCTTAGCTGTAATTAAGCAGTTAGCAGAAGAAGGACTCACAATGATTCTTGTTACACATGAAATGAACTTTGCAAGAAATGTTGCAGATAGAGTTATCTTTATGGATAATGGTAAGATTGAAGAAGAAGGAACTCCTGAAGAAATCTTTACAAATCCAAAGAGTGAACGTACAAAAGAATTTTTAAATGCTGTTTTATAACAAACAAAAGGACTCGCATGCATGCAAGTCCTTTTCATTTTCTTATAGTGCTGTATCGTCAATACTATTAAGATGGTCTTCAAGGTATGAAACAATTTCCTTAACTGTTCCCTCTTCAAATGGAACACGAATACCTGCTTCCTTTACAAGCTTTGTAAAGGATAACGTACCACCAAGTCTACATAACTTCTTATAGTCTTCCCAGTATGTAGGATCCTTCTTATCCATACGGATGAAGAATTGCTGTGCGCAAACTTGCGCTAATGTATAGTCGATATAGTAGAATGGGCTTTCGAAAATATGACCTTGTTGGTACCACCATGTACCTTCTTCCAAGATATCACAGCCTTCATAATCCTTATAAGGCATATACATCTTTTCTAATCTTCTCCAACATGCCTTACGCTCTGCTGGTGTCATATCTGGATGTTCATATACTTCATGTTGATAATGATCAACTAATGCACCGTATGGCAAGAAAGTAATTGTTCCTGCCATATGTGCAAACTTATACTTCTCGGTTTCTTCTTTAAAGAATAATTCCATCCAAGGATATGCAAAGAATTCCATAGACATAGAATCAATTTCAGCTGATTCCATTGTTGGACACTTTACATCAATAAGTTCAATTTGATCTGATAAGTAAGCTTGGAAAGCATGTCCTGCTTCATGTGTTAATACATCAACATCTCCAGATGTTCCATTAAAGTTACTGAAGATAAATGGTACGTCATACTCATAAATTTCAGTCTCATAACCACCCATCTGTTTATTAGGACGACTAACAAGATCCCATAACTGATTAGAATTCATTACATCGATGAATTTACCAGTTTCAGGTGACATCTCATGATACATCTTCACTGCATACTCAACTAATTCTTCTGCTGTACCATGAGGTTTTGCATTACCAGACTTAAAAGAGAATCCTAGGTCATAGTATGCAAGCTTATCATAGCCAATACGCTTTCTCTGTTTTTCGAATAAACGTGTAGCAACTGGTGTTACATAATCAAGAATCTGTTTACGATATCCTGCAACCATTTCTGCATTGTAATCTAAACGATTCATACGATAATAACCCAATTGGATGTAATTATCATAGCCAAGTTCCTTTGCCATTTGATGACGAACCTTTACTAACTTATCGTAGATTTCATCAAACTCAGCAGAATGTTCCTTAAACCAAGCCATCTTCGCTTCATAAGCCTTGCGACGCACTTCACGGTCAGGTGTATCAACCTTAGCACTAATTTCAGAAAGATTTAATACTTCACCATCAAATTCAATCTTCGCAGATGCCTTTAATTTTCCATACTCACTTGTTAATTTGTTTTCTTCAATTAAAAGTGGCACAATACGTGGATCAAACGCCTTTATAGAACATTCACTTAATTGGAAGTAAGTTTCTGGAATTTCCTTTAGTAATTCTTCTCTAAATGGTGCTTCTAAAACTGCCTTAACTAGTTCATTTTCAATTACAGAATATTGTGGACCTGTTTCATCCCAATAGTTATTTTCGGCATCATAAAATTCATCAGCTGTATTGATACTATGGCGAATGTTAACGAGCACAATCATTGTATATAAATGACGACGTAACTTGTTCATACGCCAGAATGCATTTAAAAATGTTCCTGCATCCTTAGCTTGTCTCATCTCTGAAACAAGTTCTTCCATCTTTGCCTTTGTTTCTTCAAAGTCAGGACGGGTATATTTCATATCATTAAATTTTGTCATAGCAATAAACCTCCATGGCAGTATTTTAACACTGTTCAATAAACCTTGAAAGTCATACCCTCTTTTACTCGTAAAGTTCTTAGTGATTCATTCATACTACAGCATTGTTTCGTATCATTACATTGAATGATTATCGAATCAGATAGTTGATACATATTACCAAAATCTTCACTCTTTAATACAACTAATTGCTCTAGAATATCTTGAAAACGATTATCTAAATTTACTCTACATTCATATTCTCTTTTAATCATTGGAAACTCAATATAAATACATAGAATATCACTACGACTCATGGATATCTCCCATTTGAAAGAAACTGCATTCGAGTAAATTCTGATGTAACATAACTAGGCCATACCCTCTCTTTTTTTGAATACATTTTTCAGTTGTAGAAAATAGTGCTTGTATTTCCTGTACGTTATCATTACTTAAACTAACCTTACATGAAATTAGAGTTAAGATTCGATATGGAATCGTAACAACGCTTTGATTTAGGAGCAATAAACGAATATTATACTTTTGATTCATCTCAAGTAAATTCATTAAATATTCTCTATTGATATCATTCTGCAAAAATAGAGTTAAATCCGTAATGAATAGATATAAGTTCTGGTTTCGCTTTAGATTACTAAATAGATCACATAAAACTTCTTGATTGTCATTGTGAAATAAATTGAGATTACTGTTATTCTTAAAGAATAAGTCATCAATTATAAATACTGTTTGGTTTCTTTGTTGAAGTCGATACAACAATAGTTTTGCGATATTATCTCGTTCTTGATAAGATTTACCAACAAACAGATAGCTATGATTAATTTTAAAATTTAATAATAGTTTGGGTTGTGTAAATAAATAATAATCATCAATATAACCAATTGAAAACTCGGTATCACAAGGAATTGAATATAACGACAATGGACTTAACCACAATTGTTTTACATTAGATGGGTATAGCATTCGTATAGTATTCAATACTTGTGTGATCTGTGCAGGTTGTATTTGTTTTAAAGAAGATGATACTTCAACATTTCCTTGTTGGTCTAAGATTTCGATATGTCTTAGCGGTGCTTTTTTTGCATGAGCATATCCTGCAATACCGTATTGAATTCCGCCCGAATTACATAAATAGAACTCTCCTGGTTTTTGTAAGAATGCAGCTTTAGCATCATGCAATACCTCCATTGAATCTTGTCTATCTGCAACACGCATGCATATACGGAAATTTGTATTTGCCCAAATTTGATCATTTACAACACCTGCAGGTTTCTGTGTAGCAAGAATTAAATGTATTCCAAGTGATCTACCAACACGAGCAATAACAATCAGTTCTTCTAAAAACTCTGGTCTTTCTCTTTTAAGCTCAGCAAATTCGTCAACCACAATGACAAGTTCAGCTAATGAAGGATATTCGGTATTTGATGTAATTGCCTTTCGATATGCGTTTAAGTTAATGATAGGAGATCCATACGTGTTCGATACTTCTTTAAATAGTTTTTCACGATAAGAACATATATTCTTTAATGCATGCAATGACCGTTTCATATCATCAATATCAAGATTTGAAAGATTCCCACAGACATGAGGTAATTGATGGTCTTTTAAGCATAATACAGAACCCGCTCCACCACCTTTAAAATCAATTAATACAATCTGTAAATCATTAGGTGAAAATGAAATAGCTAAAGATAAAAGTAATGTAGTAATCAGTTCACTTTTTCCACTACCTGTTGTCCCTGCAATAAGACCATGTGGACCATCCTTGCATTCATGTAAATCAAAATAGATTGGTTGATTATATACGTCTTTTCCTAAACGAATCTGCATAGACTTTGATATATCACTAGTACTCCATCGATCATATATATTTAAGTCTTCAATCGTATCAACGTCATAGATGGAAAAGAAAGAGTGATTATTTGTTATAGAATTTTGTTTAGTAGATATTTGATGTTTTACATCCGCATTTATCAAATCATTGTATTTATAACATTGATGAAATGTCTTTTTCTCATGATTTCGAACAATGATAGCATCCCCTTCTTTCATCAGAATGTGTGTTGCATTGTAATGTTCAACAGTATCAAATGTAATCCATTCTTTCAATTCACTTAAATACTGATTTGAAAAGTTAAATAATACTTTTATTCCATTGAAGTTTTGCGTTTTAATGTTTAATTCTTGTATGGATGATGATATACAACGTGATCCATTGTGATACATATGCGGTATCTTTTTTAACCAGCTATATGAAACATCATCTTTTGTTTGAATCAAGCATGCAATCAGTACATCTTGATGGCGATATGCTGTTGATAAATAGCGAAGAATGCAGAAAAGATATTCATCTAAATACTGTAATACAATATGACATCCACTTTGAAGTTTTAAAATATAAGGTGCATCTAATGTATTTGCATATACGACAATATCATTTAAGCACTCTTGAAATTCAGCATCATTCTTCTGAAATTGAAATGGTTGTTCAAAAACATATTTAATCGCTCCTTTTGTTTGACCAACTGGAAGATAAATATATTTAGGATATAACTGTTTTTGGAGCTGCGTATGATTTGCGACTAGTTTCTTCGTATAAACTGTATATATTTGATGAATTTTATCAACTTTCATTTTCAATTGTTCAAGATACGTTTTATACTCTTTATTACGTAGTTGAACCTTTTTCTGATTATCTTTTTTCTCATGTAGTTGTTGAAGTGGATTCCAAAGAATTGTACTAAGTAACATCATACTCGGTAGTAAAATCATTGGTAACATATCCACAATATCTCTACCATTCATATAACCACGATACATAGAGATAGAAGCACCACTCATAGATGCTAAACTCATTGTAATCGCAGGACCTACAGAAAAGATTACTGAACGTTTTTCGTAATGACTGATGTGTTCAGGCTCTTCTACTGTTAATGTATATTCATCTATGAGATCAGGTTGATATATCGTATCTATTTCTTCATATTTGATTGGAGAAAGTATTGTTTGCTTTGGATTGAACAAACTTAAATGACAGTTACTATTTGCAGGTTGATTTACAAGAATGAAATCATCTTCAAATTGTATTCGAAGATAATAAGTTTCTAATAAATCACCTGATTTAAAAGAAGTTTTATAGAAACGTCTTTGATTTATGTATGCATGTATGGATGCATCAACAATGATTTCCTTTGTAACATAATTAATAGTAATTGCATTTCTCTTTAACAACTCTGTTGAAACGGTTATATCATTCATGACTGTACCAATGATTATCGTATCTTGATAAAGATACGACTTGAATTGGTTCCATCCTTGATACAAAGGTACTACACTGAACTGAATTTCTTGTACTATACAAGATTGTTCTGTCTTTAATAAATATGAAATACCATTTTCTATAACTTGAATGACAACACTATTATCTTTTTGATACAACGTAAAATGAGAACCGAATATTGTATGTTCTACTCGATTCTCATCAACCAATATCAAACATAGTTCATCTTTATACTCAGCATATAAAATCATTTTCGATTTAACTCAACAACCAATATATGGCAGTGCACAAGGTGCTTTTTATCCTTTGTCTGAATCAATATATCAGTACCACCTGTCTTTTTTCCTATTACTTCTCCAAATACATTCACTACAGCAATCTCCTCATTCTTGCTTGTATATATTAAATCTTCTACTGTATATCCTTCTGGAAGTCCAGATACTTGTATACCCGTACTAATACCAACACCAGTAATCAATGAATAGTCTTTTAAAGTAATTCTCTTTTTCACTTGTATTGGATCAACTATCGCTGCTTTTTCTCTGTCCTCACAACTACAATGATCAACACTCATCCAATTTTCGTACGTTACTTTTCCTTTTGGAAATAGTGGTGCATTCTTTTCACTTAGAATCGTAATGTTTTTACCAAAGCCAAATCTTCCAGCAAGACTATGAGAACTATTTAGTTTTAGATTACATAGCCAATATGCATTTAATTCTGTACAAACTTTTACATTAGAATTTCCTTCAGCTAACTCTTCTACAAGGTCTGGCTGGATATCTATATCGTATGCTTCAGCTTTTCCTTCATCGTTATATAGATATGTTTTTGTACGAAAATACCCTTTCACACCTGCATCAACCTCCGCATCCATAATATTTTGATTGAATGCATGTAATGCAAGGTTCGTACCAAGTGTAATACCTGTTTCAGCACGAATTGATGCGGTAGCTTTCTTACTATGATCAGAGATAATACGCATATTCCCATTACGAATTTCGCATCCCACGACATGATTCTGCACAAACGCTAATTCTGCTTTACCTGTTGCATAGATATTTAAATTCAATTTCATCACTACAGATACCATAGGCGCATTTGGCAAAGGAATTTTAACAGTACAAAGCGTAAGTGTGTCAGTCAAAACTTCCTGCTTTGTTTGAAAGATATTTTGTACTGTACTAATGAAATCCTTCGGATTTAGTTTTGAAAAATCACCATATAACTCCTTATACATACCATTTCGCAAGCCAATATTCTCTGAAGTTGTAAAATCTGCTTTTAAGTAACCATATTGAATTTTTTCTTCATCCTTATCCCACTTATATTGAATTTGCAAATTATCTAATGCTGCATTTGCATATAACAGTCCACCAACTTTCAATTGTTTAGACACTTCCGCATGTAGAGAATTAGTAGTACCTTTTAGCGATACACGGAATCCATTTATATCGAATGTATGATTAATTAGTGTCGTAGACATTAGGGACAGAGAATGACTCTGCTCTGTCCCTTCCTGTACAATATTTCCATTACCATCAAAGATTCTTGCATGATTAAACTCTAAATTCGTACCACCCTGTATCTCAAACTGATCAATCACATCTTCCATATTTACTAGTTCTAAGGTTGTTTTAATCCCTTGATTTGTATACTCACAATTTAATACACGATAATATGCATCATCATATGTAATATACATTCCACTTTGTATAGAAGAGTCTGATTGAAAGTATGCAGTTAATGTTTCCTCATCAAACTGTTTAGGTTCCTCGTCTGAAAATTGCACATCATCTTTTAGCTTTACTGTTGTTTTTGTATCAGTAAATTTACGGTTATTAACAATATCAATAACCTGTGCTAAATATTTAAAAGCTTCCTCTTTTGAAATGACTTCTTTTGGACAAAAACGTTGGCGCTCATCTAGGCTCATTAAACCACTCGCGACAGCAGCCTTGACCTGGTCTGGATAACTACAATCTTGTAAATCCTTAATAGCATCTGAAGAACCTTCATGTGTTCTAGAGATAAGATTCATTAATGTATACGCAACCATTTCTCTATTTAATGTAGCTGATGGATCAAATGCTTTTGATGGTGTTAATAGTTCCCACTCAACAGATGACTGAACAACACTAAAATAAGGAGAATTTGAACTAATATTTAAGTAATATGGTTCATCTTGTTGGTAGCTAGTAATACCTGCTTGTGTGGTTAGTTCAGTTAACCACTCACCATTCGTTATCGTATCTGTTACTTTCTTTTTACAACCCACAAATGGAACTAACAAGCTTAACACAAGCAGAGTAATAACCTTCTTAATATTGAATACCGGACGCATTTCCTGTAATTGTAGATTCTAGTGAATCATAACTAGATACTGTAGTATCTAAAAACTTTGCATACGTATCAATTAATACACGATACTTCTCAAAACGATTTGCGAATAATTGGAAACGATTGCGAATCTCCTCACCACCATCAGAAACCCAAGTACCATTTAATGATGTAATTTCTTTTTGCATTGCAGTTAAATCATCATACATCAATTGATTTGTTGAACGTAGTTTGGCCGCTGTATCACTTACCTCAGCTAATGAAATTTGAATATTACTCATCCTTACCTCCTTTACATTCCTAGCATGCCTGCTTGACTTGTTAATTCATCTTGCGTGTTACGATAACTACGCGCGCTATTACGCAAAAACTCAATATACTCCGTACATAAAATTGATAGTTGTTTAAAGTCAGATTGTAATGCGGAAAGCTTCGTTGTAAATGCTTGGTTATCTTTTCCCTGCCAACCTGCATTCATCGCATCAACTGCAGAAAATAGTGTCGCAACATTCTTCAGATAGGAAGAATTACGTTCCTCCATACGCATTGCACACGCTTCTAATTGCATTGGTTCCACGGTTATCTTTCTCATAGTACCTCCTTTCACTTTCTATATAGAGAGTGAAACTTACCTTTCCCTAAAAGAAAAAGCAGAAGATTTCTCTTCTGCTTCATAAACTATTCAGACTCTTTCTGTTCTTCTCGATGAATACGAGCAATGATTTCATCAATATGACGACCATTCATCTCTGTTTCATCGATAACAAAACTTAACTCAGGCACACGACGTATTGTCATATGCTTGGAAAGTTCTGAACGGATAAATCCTGCGGCACGATTTAACGCACGTAAACCAGCTTGCATACGCGGATTTTGTCCCAAGAATGTAACAAAGACTTTTGCATAACTATGGTCATTTGAAACTTGAACATCTGTAATTGTAACAAATCCAACGTCAGGATCTTTTACACCAAACTGGATAATTTCAGAAATATTCTTACGAATAATTCCTTCCAGTCTTTTTTGTTTTACACTTACCATACTTTATCCTTCTAATGGTACTTCACGATCTTCATATGCTTCGATTGTATCGCCAATCTTAACATCGTTATAATTCTCAATCGTTAGACCACAATCAAATCCAGATAGTACTTCCTTGGCATCATCTTTAAATCTCTTAAGAGAAGCAAGTTTACCAGTATAGATAACGATACCATCACGAATCAAGCGGATATTGCAACGGGAAACAAGCTTACCATCTGTAACCATACAACCAGCGATTGTACCAATCTTAGAAGCCTTATATGTTTCACGAATCTCAGCCTGTCCAATCACAACTTCCTTGTATACCGGCTCTAGCATGCCCTTCATCGCAAGTTCCATTTCTTCTGTTGCCTTATAGATGATGTCATGTAGACGAATTTGTACGCCAGCTTCTTCAGCCTTCTTACGAATATTCGCATCAGGACGAACAGAGAAACCAATGATCATAGCATTCGATGCACTTGCAAGCATGATATCAGATTCAGTAATAGCACCAGCTGTAGCGTGAATCACATTCACACGTACACCAGATACATCCAACTTCTCCATAGAGGACTTCACAGCTTCTGCAGAACCTTGTACATCTGCCTTAATGATCACTGGAATTTCTTTTAAGTCACCAGATTCAATCTGCGATGATAAGTCTTCTAAGCTCATTGCGCTTGTCTTACGACGATCGGCATCAATCTTACGACGCTTACGTCTATCCGCAACTGCACGTGCTTCCTTCTCATTCTCATAAGAACGGAAGATATCACCAGCTTCAGGTACATCATTTAGACCAATAATCTCTACTGGTCGTGATGGACCTGCTGTCTTTAGTTCATTTCCATTTTCATCTGTCATACGACGTACTTTACCAAAACATGTACCTACTACAACTGGGTCACCATGTTTTAATGTACCATTCTGCACAAGTAATGTCGCAACTGGACCTCTACCCTTATCGAGTTTTGCTTCAACAACTGTACCAGTTGCTGTACGGTTAGGGTTAGCCTTTAATTCCTTCACATCAGAAACAATTAAAATAGTTTCTAATAATTCATCAATACCATCACCCTTCTTCGCACTGGTATTGACAAAGATTGTATCGCCACCCCATTCTTCAGGCATAATACCAAGTTCAGCCATCTCAGACTTAACATGGTCAGGATTTGCGTCCGGCTTATCCATCTTATTTACAGCAACAATAATTGGAACACCAGCAGCCTTGGCGTGGTCAATTGCCTCACGAGTCTGTGGCATAACACCATCATCAGCCGCAACAACAATTACAGCTAAGTCAGTTACACTAGCACCACGAGCACGCATAGCAGTAAATGCTTCATGTCCTGGAGTATCTAAGAAAGTTACCTTACGGCCGTTGACTGTAACCTGGTACGCACCGATTGCCTGCGTAATACCACCAGCTTCACCAGCAGCTACCTTAGAACGACGGATTGTATCCAATAGTGTTGTCTTACCATGGTCTACGTGACCCATGATAGTTACAACAGGTGGACGTTCTTGTAAGTCTTCAGCAGAATCTTGTTCTTCATCTTCCAAACTATCTGCTTCTCTTTCTTTCACCTTAACGGCTTCAATGTTGTAATTCATGCATACAAGTTCAACCATTTCATCTTCAAGTGCACTGTTAATGGTAACCATCTTACCTTCCATAAACAATGCTTTGATGAGCTCACTCGATTGACGATTTAATTTATCTGCTAATTCACCAACTGTAATACCATCACTGAATGTAATCTCTGTAATCTCTACTGGTTGTTTAGATTGATGATTCTCATTTTTGTTAAATGGTTTTTTCTTCGTATTATTACGATTGTTGGAAACATTCTTCTTATTTGCAGGTTTGCGTTTTGTTGGAACTGGCATTTATGTACCTCTCTTTCTTTGTTTGAGATTTGCATCTCGAAATACTGTATCGGTAACATCCCTTCCTTTCAAAATGGATACCACTACTTCATTGCTTTCGCAATTTCATCCCAGAATTCATCTGGAATCTTTTGTGATAATGCTTTTGCTAAAGCATTATTCTTCTTAGCAACTTCAATGACTGCTAAGTCTTTCTTTAAATATGCACCATGGCCATTTGTTCTACCTGTTGTATCAACAGCTAATGTACCTTCTGGTGTTCTAACAACACGGAGCAACTCCTTTTTAGGGAGTTGTTCTCCGGTTGCTACACATTTACGCATTGGGATTTTCTTAGGCATGCTTACATGTTTTCATCGTCATCGTAGTATTCTTCATACTCATCGTAGTCGATGTCATACTCCTTCTCTGCTTCAGATTCCTGTTGAGCTTCAATTTCGGCCAACTCTTCTTCACTATAGATAGGACGGTTATCAGCAACAAGCAAGTTCTTCTTGATCTGTTCTTCAAGATCCTTGTTTCTAACCTTGTACTCTTCCTCATCCTTCTTCTTTTTCTTCTTGTACTTAGAATCAGTATTCTTAGGCTTAGATGAATCAACCAATTTCTCAAAGTGTGATACATAAGTAGCTTTCTTAGCTAGTTCTTCTAAGTCTGCATGCTTACGTGAAGCTTCCTTTTCTTCTGTAGTCTTTTCAACTACAACTGGTTTTTCTTCTACTACAGTTTCTTGAACTGTTTCTACGACTGGTGTTTCAACTACTTCTTCGTGTTCTTCATCTGGTTGATTCGAGATTTCATCAATGATTGTATCGTTTACTCTTTCCATCATTTCTTCAGGGATATAGTCTTCGTCTTCATCAACGATAGAATCTGGATTCTCTGCTCTAAACTTAGCGATAGCTGCAAGTCTCTTTTCTTCTTCTTCCTTAGCAGCAGCCTTTTGACGTTCAACATTCTTAGCCTTTGCTTCTTCCGCAAGTTTCTGCTTCATTACTTCTGCCTGAGCGAGTAATTCATCATAATCCTTGCCCATTTCTTCAAGTTCTTGACGAGTCTTAATATCAATCTTATGACCTGTTAACTTCACAGCTAGACGTGCATTCTTACCACGCTTACCGATAGCTAAAGATAATTGATCTTCACTAACAATAACAAGCAAGCTATTATCATCCTGTCCTGGAAGAACAGAAAGGATTTCTGCTGGTGCTAAAGCATTCTTAACAAGTTCTGTTACATCATCATTCCATTGAAAGATATCAATCTTTTCACCATGTAGTTCATCGATAATCTTTTGAACACGTGAACCACGAGGACCAATACATGAACCAATTGGATCTACATCAGGATTGTGTGAGAGAACAGCCATCTTTGTTCTTTCGCCAGCTTCACGAGCGATAGATTTGATTTCAACAACACCCTGATAGATTTCAGGAACTTCCTTTTCGAATAAACGCTTAACAAGAGTCGCATCAGCACGTGATACTAATACCTGTGAACCCTTTGTTTCCTTTTGTACATCAGTAATTACAACACGAATACTTTGTCCTTCTGTTAGTTTTTCATGAGGAATCTCAGCTGACTTAGAAAGTAAAGCAACTGTCTTACCTAAACTAATTAAAGTGAATTTGTCCTTAACAGACTCAACAGTACCGATAACCATCTCATCCTTCTGATCAATGTATTCGTTATATACTGCAACCTTTTCAGCTTCACGAATCTTTTGACGGAATACGTTCTTAGCTAAAGATGCAGCAGCACGTGACATCGAAGTGATTTCCTTCTTCTCACGAACCTGTCCACCTAACTCAGCGTTAGAATCTAACTTCTTAGCATCTTCTAATGAGATTTCTAATTCATCATCTTCTACTTCTTCAACAACATTGTAGTACTGGTAGATATCAATTGTTTTACTCTTCTTATTGATTTCTGCCTTTACTTCAATATCCTGTAATTCAGAATCCTTCTTAAATGCTTTTGCAACAGCTTCTGTTAATGCCTCTAATACGATATTCTCAGGCACATTCTTGTCATCTTCCACACCGCGAATCGCATTGAGAAGTTGTGTGTATTTAATCTCCATGATTTCTCCTTATAATTTAATTGCTAATCTAGCAAAACGAATATTGTTCTTTTCAATCGTAGCAGTGCGCTTTACTGCCTTATCACGATACTCTAACGAAATCGCATCAGCACCAACAGCACGAACATATCCTGTTATCTCAACCATATTCTTAAATGGTTCCTTGAGTTCAACATAGATATATTCATCTACTAACTGCTCAAACTCAGCATAATCATTAATCTCTCGCTCTGCACCAGGGCTACAGACTTCCAAGCTATACTCTTCTTTGATTGGATCATACTTGTCCAAGACTACACCAAGCTTTTCACTCACTTCTGCACAAATATCTAAGTCAATCGTATGTGCATCGTTGTCAATTGCGACCTGTAATGTCTTCTCATTACCAAGCCAAACAATTTCGTAAAGTCGAACGTGGCATTCGTCAAATACTGGCTGAAATAATTCGGTCAATTTATCAATGTTTTCCATATGCCTCCAGACATAACACAAGGAGAGCTTTCGCTCTCCTTATTTCGCTTACAATATACCCCATTTTAAAGGGATTTTCAAGCATATTCCTCTATACTAAGGATTATTCCTCATTTTTTGTAAACATCCGTGCACAAGTCACTGCCTTTTGCCAACGCTCATATAAATGATTTACATCAGTAACTTCCATCAATGGCATAAAGATATGACTGTTTCTCTCTTTCTTTATCTCGTCTAAATTAGTCCAATATCCTACCGCAAGGCCTGCTAGATATGCAGCACCAAGCGCAGTTGATTCAACGTTTTCAGGGCGTTCAATTGTACATTGCATAATATCACTTTGAAACTGCATCAGATAATCATTTGCAGAAGCACCACCATCTACACGTAGTGATTGAATTACAATACCAGAGTCCTCTTTCATCGCATCCAGAATATCTCGATTTTGATACGCGATAGAATCTAATGTTGCCTTTGTCATATCTTCTTTACTTGTACCACGTGTAATACCAAACATTGCACCCTTACAATCATTATCCCAATACGGTGCACCTAAACCAACAAAAGCTGGTACAACAATTAATTCATGTTCTTCCTTTGCGGACAATGCAAGTCTCTCTGACTCTTTTGCATTCTTAAAGAATTTCAACTGATCACGCAACCACTGTACAGCACTACCTGCAACAAATACTGAACCTTCCAGTGCGTAAGTAATTTCACCCTGATAACCCCAAGCAATTGTAGTAACTAGGCCATGCTTACTTGGATGGGGTTTATTACCAGTATTCATTAACATAAAGCAACCAGTACCATAGGTATTCTTTACGCTGCCACGCTCAAAACACTGTTGCCCAAAAAGTGCAGCTTGTTGGTCACCAGCAGCGCCAGCAATCGGTACACGCTTACCAAAGAAGTATTCAGTAGCAGTGTGCGCAAAGATACAACTACTATCTTTTACCTCAGGTAACATGCACATTGGGATATTCAAAAGACTACATAATTCTTCATCCCATTTCTTATCATAGATGTTAAATAGCATCGTTCTAGATGCATTACTGTAGTCCGTTACATGTGCTTTCATTCCAGAAAGACACCAGATTAACCAAGTATCAATTGTACCAGCATGTAATTCACCACTTTCTGCACGCTGTTGCCCATTTTCGATATGATCTAAAATCCAACGAATCTTTGTTGCAGAGAAATATGGATCAAGTTGAAGCCCTGTCTTTTCACGAATCATGCTAGCATGATTATTTTGTTTTAACTGATTACAGATTTCTGCGGTTTGACGAGATTGCCAAACGATTGCCTTATACACAGGAATACCCGTCTTCTTATCCCATACAACCGTTGTCTCACGTTGGTTGGTAATACCGATACCTTCAATCTGTTCTGGTTTAATATTAGCATCAAGCATACTTTGTATCATACAAGACAATACAGATAACCAAATCTCATTGGCATCATGTTCGACCCAACCAGGTTTAGGAAAGTATTGTTGAAATTCTTTTTGTGCAGAAGAAACAACCTTAGCATCATGATTAAAGATTATGACACGTGAACTTGTTGTTCCTTGATCAATCGACATAATATATTTTTCCATGCGTATACCTCGTTATCATAGAGATTTAATAATAGTAGTTATATCTCAATTATAACGTATTAAAAAGGACTGCCAATATGATAGCAGTCCTAATCATCAATTACTTAGACTTTTTAGTTGTCTTTTTTGCAGGAGCTTTTTTAGCTACTGGTTTTTTCGCCACAGCCTTAGGAGCAACTACTTTCTTAGTAACTTTCTTAACAGCTGGCTTTTTTGCTACTGGTTTCTTAGCAACAGTCTTTTTAGCAACTGGCTTTGTAACCTTCTTCGCTGCAGGTTTAACTACCTTCTTTGTAGCAACCTTCTTTGTAGCCTTCTTTGCTACTGGCTTAACAGTTTTCTTTGTAGGAGCTTTCTTAGCCACTGGTTTAGCTACTTTCTTGGAAACTGTCTTTGTTGTTGCTTTCTTAGCTACTGGTTTCTTAGCAGCAACCTTCTTTGTAGCCTTCTTTGATACTGCTTTCTTTGCAGGTTTTTTAGCCACAACAGCTGATTTAACACCAGCACGAATTGCCGCTTGAGCAGCTGCTAAACGAGCGATAGGAACGCGGTATGGTGAGCAAGAAACATATGTTAATCCAACACGTTGGAAGAACTCAATACTTACAGGGTCACCACCATGTTCACCACAGACACCTAAGTGAATATCCTTACGTGTTGAACGGCCCTTTTCACAAGCCATAGAGATGAGCTTACCAACACCATTTACATCTACGTGCGCGAATGGATCGTTATCGTAGATATGCTTGCTGTAGTAATCATCCAAGAACTTACCAGCATCATCACGTGAGAATCCAAATGTCATCTGTGTTAAGTCATTTGTACCAAAACTGAAGAATTCAGCTGTTTGTGCCAATTCGTCAGCATTTAACGCAGCACGTGGAATCTCAATCATTGTACCGATCTTATAATCCTGCTTCACTCCAGCTTCCTTGATTACTTCGTCAGCAGTTGTACGAATAATCTGTGCAACATAATCAAGTTCCTTCTTTTCACCAACTAATGGAACCATGATTTCTGGAACTAACTTCCAACCACGGTGCTTCTTGTTGATGTTGATAGCAGCCTTGATAATTGCGCGTGTCTGCATGACACCGATTTCTGGATATGTTACGTCTAGACGGCATCCACGATGACCCATCATTGGGTTGAACTCGTGTAAGTTTGCTGCTGCAGCCATCAAGTCTTCAACAGAGATTCCTAAAGCCTTAGCAACTTCTAATGATTCTGCTTCAGCCTTTGGTAAGAATTCATGTAGAGGTGGGTCTAATAGACGGATAGTAACACTTCTTCCACCCATTGCTTCGAAGATTCCTTCGAAGTCACCTTGCTGCATTGGTTCTAATTGCTTTAATGCAATCTGACGTTGTTCAACGTTTTGTGCGACTACCAATTCACGGATAGCCTTGATACGTTCAGGGGAATTGAAGAACATATGTTCTGTACGAACAAGACCAACACCCTCAGCACCGAAACTTACAGCTCTTGCTGCATCTTCTGGTGTATCAGCGTTTGTACGAATCTTCATTGTTCTACGCTCATCAGCCCACTGCATGAACTTCTTGAAGTTACCAGAAATTGTAGCTGGAACTGTCTTGATTTCACCACGGTAAACTAAACCAGTAGAACCATCTAAGGAGATAATATCTCCATCCTTGAACACTTCACCCTTGACTGTGAATTGTAACTTAGCTTCGTTAACCTTAATATCTCCACAACCAGATACACAGCAAGCACCCATACCACGAGCTACTACAGCTGCGTGAGATGTCATACCACCACGTACTGTTAAGATACCTTCAGATACATGCATACCTTCGATATCTTCTGGTGATGTCTCTAGACGAACTAAGATTACCTTACGTCCCATTGTTGCCTTTGTCTTAGCTTCTTCAGCAGTGAATACGATTTCACCACAAGCAGCACCTGGTGAGGCAGCCAAGCCCTTAGCAATTACATCATTCTTCTTTTTCTTTAAGTCATCTGCGTCAAACTGTGGATGGAGTAAGTCATCTAATTGCTTAGGATCTACCATAAGTAAAGCTTGATCCTTTGTTACAAGACCTTCCTTCTCCATATCTACAGCAACCTTTAAAGCAGCTGCAGCTGTACGCTTCGCATTACGTGTTTGTAACATGAATAGTTTTCCATGTTCAATTGTAAACTCCATATCCTGCATATCATGGTAGTGCTTTTCCAAACGTGCACAGATATCTGTGAAGTCCTTATATGCCTTTGGCATTGCCTTCTTAAGTTCTGCAATTGGAGAAGGTGTACGAATACCCGCAACAACGTCTTCACCTTGCGCGTTAATTAAGTATTCACCAAATAATTTTCTTTCACCTGTTGCAGGGTTACGAGTAAAGGCAACACCTGTTCCGCAATCATCACCCATGTTACCAAATACCATGGTCTGAACGTTTACTGCAGTTCCCCAAGAACTTGGAATATCATTCATCTTACGATAGAAGATAGCACGATCATTATTCCATGAACGGAATACAGCTTCGATTGCACGTTCTAATTGTACTGTTGGATCCTGTGGGAAATCTTCCTTCAATTCCTTCTTATAGAAAGCCTTGAAACGATTTGTTAATTCGAACATGTCCTCAGCATCTAATTCGATATCCTGAGTAACGCCCTTCTTTTCTTTTACTTCATCAATGATTTCTTCAAAGCGGGATTTAGATAATCCCATTACAACATCAGAGAACATCTGCACAAAACGACGATAAGAGTCATATGCAAATCTCTTGTTGCCAGTCTTCTCTTCAACAACCTTAACAACTTCATCATTCATACCAAGGTTAAGAATTGTGTCCATCATACCTGGCATAGATGCACGTGCACCTGAACGTACAGAAACAAGTAAAGGATTCTCTAATCCGCCTAATTTCTTACCTGTTGCCTTCTGTAGCATTTCAACATGCTTGTGAATTTCGTCCATGATATTCTTGTTGATTTTCTTACCATCTGCGTAATATGCATTGCACGCTTCAGTTGTGATGGTAAATCCATCCGGTACTGGCATACCTAAAATGCTCATTTCAGCAAGGTTAGCACCTTTACCACCGAGCAGTTCACGCATGGAACCATTACCTTCAGAAAACTTATAAACATACTTTTTAGTAGCCATTATAGCCTCCCTTTATCTACTGTTTGATTATAAAGCAACCGGTTACATTTCTCAATACATACGAGTCAATTTTGTGAGAATGTCCAATAAATTAACTTAATCTTTTCTATGCATGCATGAAACAAAAAAGACGATATCTAAACGATACCGCCTAATGAAATTGCTATTTTATATACTTCTTAATGAAATCAAAGAATCTTGGGAAGTATTGTGGGTCGCTTGTTAGATTTCCAAACCCACCCTGTTCAGATACATACATCTCCTTCTTGCTTGCACAAGAGTAATAGTTATCATACGCATGACTAATTGGTACAATGCGATCTTGTAAACCATGTAGGAATAACATTGGAGTTACAGAATTTCTTAACTGACGTTGTGTACTGATATCATTGAGACTAAAATGCAATACTTGTCTTACATAGAAGTCAACGGATGGCATTACGAACTTACCATTGAATTTCGTGATATCTTGAACTTTTGTTTGGATGATATCTTTAATTTCTTTATATCCACCTTCTGCGATTGCACACTTTACATTACGTGGTAAATAATCACCAACCGCATTCATGACAGAAGCAGCACCTACGTTCATACCAAATAGTACAATTTCTGCAAGTGGATCAAGATTAACTAAATAGTTAATCCAACTAATTAAGTCATAATGTTCACACCAACCAAGACCAGTGTACTTACCTTCAGACATTCCATAACCACGAGCATCCGGTGCTAGAATATTAAATCCACGATGATCTGCTTCCCACATATGTTCTAGTAAAGTTCCACTATATGAAGCAATACCATGTTGGATAATAATCCACTTATGAGAATCCTCTTGATTTACGATACGTAATGCATGTAGTTTTAGACCATCATAAGAATCAATAAAATCATCGAAACGGTTGCTGTGTGCAAACCACTCATTTCTTTCCATCTGTAATAATGGTAGCTGCATCGCTGCACCACATTTTTGTAAATATCTACTATTCTGTAAATCAAACGCATTGCGGAAAACATAATATCCAGCTCCTGCATATGCGCTAGCACCAGCGACAGCAGTAACACCTAATACTTTTAATAGCGTATGCTTGTTTTCTTTATTTGACATACTGCACCTCCGTCAATCATGAATTGTTATCATGATTATAACATGTCCACTACTTTTTCAATACATTTAAGCGCTCTTCAATAACAGCGTATTGTTTCTGATATGCTTCTAATTTTTGCTTTTCAT
This sequence comes from uncultured Solobacterium sp., assembly GCF_963550625.1. Lineage (GTDB taxonomy): Bacteria > Bacillota_I > Bacilli_A > Erysipelotrichales > Erysipelotrichaceae > Bulleidia. The sequence goes on along the minus strand of NZ_CAUVCV010000004.1, from coordinate 84,268 downwards.
TTTCAATCTTTGCTGCTGGAGCCTTCGCAATAAATCCTTGGTTAGAAAGAATACCTGTAGAACGTGCAATCTCAGACTTAAGTCTTTCAATCTCTGCTTCAAGCTTCTTAATTTCTTCTTCTGGATTACTTAATTCGCTAGATGGAATATATAAGCTACCACCTTGGATTGCTTCTACTGTTAAGTCTCCTTCAAGTGTATCCTGCCACTCTGCCTTTGCAAGCTTCATGATAATTGCAGACATCGCTTCATCTGCCTTAATTGTATTACCATCAAGATCCTTTAATGCGATATGAATTAATGTTGATGGCTTCAAATCATTTACAATCTTAACTTCACGAATCTTTTGGATTGCAGAAATCTCTCTAGCCATCGCTGTTAAATCACAAGCAGTTACATTTTCAATTACAGTTGGCCAAGATTCTAAGTTGATACTTTCCTTAGCACATGGCAGTAAGCTATAAATCTCTTCTGTTACAAAAGGCATAAATGGTTGTAATAAACCAACAATAGCCTTTAAGCATACGTACAGTGTTGATTGTGCAGCACGTTTAGCTACTTCATCTGTACCATTTAATGCCGTCTTGCTCATCTCAACATACCAACTACAGAAGTCATCCCATACAAAGGAATATAGTTCATTACCAACTAAGGCAAACTCATACTTTTCCATGTTTTCCGTTACATGCGTAATTGTCTCGTTAAGACGATTGATAATCCACGCATCCGCAAGTGATAGCTGTGTTAAATCAACATCTTCCACCTTCATACCTTCAGGAAGATTCATGAATACGAATCTGGATGCATTCCAAATCTTGTTGATAAAGTTACCAGCTGCTTCAACCTTCTCAGGGATATAGCGCATATCTTGTCCTGGTGTTGAGTTTGTTGTTAAGAAGAAACGTAATGCATCAATACCATACTCTTCAATCACTTGCATTGGATCAATACCATTACCAAGCGACTTGGACATCTTACGACCTTGTGCATCACGTAATAAACCGTGAATTAGTACATCCTTAAATGGACGATTCTTTGTAAAATGTCTTGCCTGGAATGCCATACGTGCAACCCAGAAGAAGATAATATCGTACCCTGTAACCATTGTATTGGTTGGGTAATAACGTTCAAGATCTGCAGTTTCTTCTGGCCAACCCAATGTCGCAAATGGCCATAGGGCACTGGAGAACCATGTATCAAGTACATCTTCATCCTGTACCCAGTTTGTTGTATCTTCTGGATCAGTTTCACCAACGTATGTTTCACCAGTCACAGTGTTGTACCATGCAGGAATGCGATGGCCCCACCACAACTGACGAGAAATACACCAGTCTTCAATATTCTCTAACCAACCATTAAATGTCTTTTCAAAACGTTCTGGATAAAAGTTAATCTTTGTCTCTTCATCTGCTTGATATTTCAATACATCTTCCGCAAGTGGCTTCATCTTTACAAACCACTGTTGGGATAGATATTGTTCTACAACGCAATGTGTACGTTCAGAGTGCGCAACGTTATGTGTCATCTCTTCAATCTTAACGAGATTTCCATCTGCTTCGATTTGTTTTACAAGAGCTTCACGTGCTACGTAACGGTCCATTCCTTCATACTGACCACAGAGTTCATTCATTGTTCCATCAGGATTCATACAGATTGGCTTTTCTAGATGATGTCTTTCCGCAATCGCAAAGTCGTTAGGATCGTGTGCTGGTGTACACTTCATTGCACCAGTACCAAAACCAATTTCTACATAATCATCACCGATGATAGGTAATTCTTGTCCATTAGCTGGGTTTGTAGTATGTTTACCAATCAAATGATTCAGTGTTTCATCGTTAGGATTTACCACAACGCAAACATCACCGAACATTGTTTCAGGACGTGTTGTCGCAACGACGAATTCTTCACCAGTTTCCTTTACAACATATTTGAAGTGATACATCTTACCTGGATCATCTTGATAATAAACTTCGATATTACTTAATGCAGTGCGTGCCTCTGGATCCCAGTTAATGATACGCCAACCACGATAGATTAAACCTTCATTGTAGAGTTTTACAAATACATGACGAACTGCATCGTTAAAACCATCATCCATTGTAAAACGCTCACGACTATAATCTAATGAGTTTCCAAGTTTACCCCATTGTGTACGGATTGTCTTGGCATATTCTGCCTTCCACTCCCACGCACGTTCCAAGAACTTTTCACGTCCTAAATCATAGCGAGAAATACCTTCACTCTTTAAGCGAGCATCAACCTTTGCCTGTGTTGCAATACCTGCATGATCCATACCTGGTAAAAACAACATGTCATAGCCCTGCATACGCTTATAACGTGCAATAATATCCTGTAATGTATTATCCCAAGCGTGACCAATATGTAAAATACCAGTAACGTTTGGTGGAGGAATTACAATTGTAAAAGGATCTTTAGACTTATCACCTGCAGTGAAATATCCTTTTTCTATCCATCGGTTGTATTTGCCTTCTTCTACGGCTTTGTGGTCATACTTTTGTGCTAAATTCTTTTCCATCTTACCTTCTCCTTAAACATAAAAAAACGTCCTATGCATAGGACGTGTATAAACGTGGTACCACCTTTGCTTACTTCTCAACAGCGTAACGTGCTTCCCTACGGTATCTTCTACTACTAGTTCAAAGACACAGCTCCAAGACTACTTCATATCTTCGTTTTATCTGTTTCCACCAATTACAGACTCTCTATCAAAACAACTAATATTACTACTTCTCTTCTTTGCTTTGGTTAGATTATACCATTGTATTCATCATTTTCAATAAGAAATAATTTAATGAATTACGCTAGATTATAAATATATATTATTCAGCTTTTTCTCATCCTTGTAGTTAACTTTGATAATTTCCTTCGCTATCAATGCATATCTCTTCATGAGAAAAGAAATGACTGCGAGACGTTATATATTGATTTTAGAAAATATATTGTAGTTCCAAAAAATTCTGCTACTCACTATACTCTTTTATCCAATCACCAAAAGATATCAATTGATATCCTTGGAACACTAACGGCCCTTCCATACCAATATCTACAACATTATAGAAAAATACACTTACCTCAAAATTCTTTTCTCCTTTTTCTGTCATAAAAACCAATTCATATAACGCCTCTGGAGTTGGAATTTTACCCGGAACAGCAAAATACTTACTCACTTTTTTATCAATTAATTTTGCAAAAACCGATTCCCTATTGTATTTATTTTTTGTGGAGCCAAACATATTCAACACCTCCTGAAACACACTATTTATATTTATTATAATCTAGAATTATCAGTAATGTTAAATAATTTGGGGTTTTAGAAAAAACGCCGAATTACCAACTATAAACAGAATCAGGCTCTACAGCGTGCACTTACTTTTGATATAAACTGTTCGTTTGATGAAGATGAAATAAAAAATGGATAAAGCTTTCATCATACGGTATAAACTTCTTTGAACCAACCATATCTAAGATTTCATCAATACTTGCCCATTTTACTGCCTGTACTTCTTCATACTGAAGTCTTAGCTTTGAAATATCTATCTCTTTTTCTAAAATATAAATGTCATCAAAACCTTCACTAAAATACTTTGTAATAACAGGTGGTATATTTTCTATATCAATCTTTAATCCAAGTTCTTCAGCGACTTCTCGCGTTGCTGCCTGACGACTATTTTCACCAATCATAGCAGAACCGCCAACAGTTATATCCCACATATTGGGCCACCCTTTTTTAAAGGTTTGTCTTTGCTGAATCAACATTTGGTTTTTTGCATTAAAGATACATACATGAACAACTAAATGATAGAGATTTTTCGGAATATAATCCCCACGTGTTATTACACGATTTGTCTTTACACGATCAAGTGTATATAAATCCCACTTTTCCATAATGACCCTCCTATTATCAAAAAAATCCGTTTAACCAGATTATAAACGAATTATTGATTTAACTATTGGTAGTCGCATCACATATGCTGTGATTCTACGATCTGCTTCAAAGAATAGAATATAGATGATTAATTTAATATATGGATGTAAACTCAAGAATCCATTTACGATACTAAACAAGAACACAAAAACCATGTATATCGCTATGTATACCGCAAAGGTCATTAAGAAGTAAGCAATTTGATTCATACGTAAATTTCTTTGTTCATCTCTTCTGCTCATATAGGTATTTTATTCAAAACAACAACTGATTTCAACTATCAAAAAAGGAAGATACACTTTGTATCTTCCTAAATCTTAATAGTGAATGTACTCGAATCTTGATGGATCAGAGATAACACGTGAATATGGCTGACCATTACGGCTAGCACCACATTCAGAAGTAATAACAGAACCATCTGTTGTAATCGCTTCTACGATAGCAACGTGACCATAGTAACCATCAGAACCTTCTTGTCCAGCAGCAAATACCATAACGTCTCCAACCATTGGTGTATTAGAAACAGTATATCCTAAACTACGAGCTGTATTTGCCCATTGATTACCATTACCCATCAAGCTACCAGCAGTTAAGCCTAACTGATGACGGCGAATATATACCCACCAGGTACATTGGCTGAATGAATAGTTATTACCAGTATCACCAGTTGGATGGTCAGTAATCAAACCAGCTTTTACATAATCCTTCCAAACTTCATCAGCGTCCGCAAGTAACTGAGCAGTACTGATAAATGCACTTGAACTTGAACTATTTTCAAGTGCTTGTTTCGCAGCTTGAATCTTTTCGTTTTCTTTCGCTCTACGCTCTTCTTCAATCTTGTTATCGATAACTTCCTGAGGAGTCTTTACAGTAACATTTAACTGTGCAAATGACTTATTACCAGTTGTATCTACAACAGTATATAAAACTGTATAGTTTCCATCAGTAGCCATATCAACATTACCAGTGATAGTTAATGCTGGTAACACACCAGAATCATCATTGATATAAGAGATATAGTTAGATGCATTCCAAGTATCACCATTATTAACAGTTACACTATCAGACTTTAACTTAATAACAGGAGCAGTACTTGTTACAACCTTAATCAATACCTTTTGAATAAAGGAATAACCAAGTGTCTTATCATCTGCATCTTTATTCACCAAAGTCACACGAGCAGTTGCCTGTTGAATACCGGTTAGGTTACGATCAAAGCCTTCTAAAATTAACTTTGATTTACCTACATCAATATTCTTATAATCCATATCGGCAAAAGATTGACTTCTTTCCTGTAAGATAGAATGCTTGATAGTCTCTTGTGGATTTAAATCAGCTGAGCTAACTTCGATGACTGGTAAAATCTCTGTGTCGATTGTTGGAGCTGTATTGTCCGCATATACATGTTGTACAGAAGCATATCCACCAAGCAGTACTGTGGCGATATACGCTGCTGCAACAAGACTTGTCTTCTTATTTTTCTTGTTAAACATATCATTATTTTATATGATTCTTTGTATTCTTTGCAAGAAAACGGATATTTTTCACACAAAATTCACGAATTTTCAGAGCATTTTACATAAAAAAACACACATTTTAACCATGTGTGCTTAACAAATTCTTAAAATAATGTATCTGTATGTGTGATATGCAAATGCTCGTAAGCCTTCTCAGTTACCACACGACCACGACTGGTACGATTCACAAATCCAATCTGTATGAGATATGGCTCATATACATCTTCTAGTGTTGTAGTCTCTTCCGATATTGCATTTGCAAGAGATTCAAGACCAACAGGACCACCATGGAAACGTTCGATAATGCCACGTAAGTATCGAATATCGACTTCGTCTAATCCAAGGGAATCCACCTTCAAACGGTCTAGTGCAGTCTGTGCAATATCCCTAGAGATATGACCATCATTAAGTACTTGTGCAAAGTCACGGATACGACGTAACAAACGATTCGCAATACGTGGTGTTCCACGAGAACGACGTGCAATTTCATCTACTGCAGCAGTATGAATTGGTGCATTCAACACACGTGCTGTACGACTAACAATCGAACATAGCTGCTCTTGGTTATAATACTCAAGCTTCGCCACGATACCAAAGCGGTCTCTTAGCGGTGCTGATAAATCACCAGCACGAGTCGTCGCACCAACAAGAGTAAATGGAGGTAGATCCAAGCGAACACTTCTTCCGCCTGCTCCATTTTCGCCACCAACCATAATATCTAATTCAAAGTCCTCCATCGCAGGATATAAAACTTCTTCTACTTGCTTTGGCAAACGATGAATTTCATCGATAAACAATACATCTCCTGGCTCAAGCACAGATAATATCGCTGCTAAATCACCAGCTTTTGTAATAGATGGACCAGAAGCTACTCTAACCTTAGAGTGCATCTCATTGGCTAGAATAAATGAAAGTGTAGTCTTACCCAATCCTGGAGGCCCGTACAAAAGAACATGATCCAAAGATTCATTTCTCTGCAAAGCCGCCTGAATATAGATACGTAAGTTTTCTTTTAACGTATCTTGACCTATATATTCATCAAGTGTTTGCGGACGAAGACTTTCTTCATCATCACCCATTTCTGCATTTGCAGATAATAAACGATCACTCTCTTCCATATGCCTCCCTTACTTCTGTTTAACCAAAAATTGTAATCCGAGTTTCAAATACTTCTCGGTCGTTAATCCAGGGTTTTCACTCATCATATTTGCGACTGCAGATAGTTCTCCCTGTTTATAGCCTAAATTCTTTAAGCCTTCTAACGCTTCACGAATTTCCGCAGTATAAGAAACTGTATCTTGTTTTGGTGAAGATGTAGGTACAGCAACTAACTTGCCCTTTAAATCTAATACAATCTGACTTGCGGACTTTGCCCCAATACCAGGCATCTTCTTTAATAGAGTTACATCACCAGATTCAATCGCAGAAACAATAGACTGATAGCCACATTTGCTTAGCATACCCATCGCTGTCTTAGGACCTAGTCCCTTAACAGAGATAAGCTTTAAGAATAATGCTTTTTCATCTTGGCTTTCAAAACCAAATAAACTCATATCATTTTCCGTAATATGAAGATATGTATAGATAAATACTTCATCATTTAGATGTAAGTTTTCAGGATGTGGATATGCCATCTGATAGCCAATATCATGACAATCGACCACAACCCAATCAGCACCATACGATGCCACTTTTCCTTTTACAAATGCTATCATATCACTCACTCTTTATAATCCATGATAAAGGTATTAACAATAACTTGATCACCATCACGTGCTCCAGCTTCATAAAGAGCCTTATCAACACCCATCTTCTGTAGTGTCATCGCAAACTGATATGTTTCTTCTTCCTTTTCGAAGTCAACTGTATCAAATAGACGATCAATCTTTTCAGAGTCAACCTTAAATCTACCAGGTCCAAGTTTGACAATCTTAAAGTCTGGTTTCTTCGGTTCATAACGATATACAACCGTCTCTTCTGTACTTTCAGGAGTTTCCATTTCGACCTCACGAGCTTTATCAATTTCTGCAAGTGCCGCATAGAGAACTTCATCTAAACCTTTATGTTCTAACGTACTTGTTTCATAGACTTTAATATCTGGATACTTCTTTTTAAACTCCTCCAAATACATGTGTGCATATTCGTCATCCATCTTATTTGCGACAACAATCTGTGGACGTTTCTCAAGTGCTAAATCGTAGGTAGCTAACTCCTTGTTGATAATTTCATAATCTTCAACAGGATTACGTTCCGCACCAGACATATCAATGACGTGAATCAATACTCGACAACGCTTAATATGGCGCAAGAACTCATGTCCTAAACCCTTGCCTTCACCAGCACCTTCAATTAAACCCGGCATATCCGCTAGCACAAAACTACGACCGTTTGGCATCTGTACAACACCAATATTTGGCTCCAGTGTTGTAAAAGGATATGCAGCAATCTGTGGATTCGCTCTTGTTACAACGGATAAGAATGTTGACTTACCAACGGATGGAAAACCAATTAGCCCAGCATCCGCCAAAAGACGTAATTCTACTTGAACATCTAAACTCTCACCAACTTCACCTGGTTGCGCATATTCAGGAGCATCATTTCTCGAAGTTGCGAAGTGCATATTACCTAGACCACCCTTACCACCACGAGCAATCAATACCTTTTGTCCTGGTTTTGTAAGGTCAGCTAAAAGATCACCATTGGCCGCATTACGAATCATCGTTCCAAGTGGAACAGGCACAATGATGTCATCTCCTGATTTACCATGCATCTTTTTGATTAATCCTGGCATACCATTGCCAGCCTTAATCTTGCGTGTAAACTTTAGCTTCATTAATGTTGTTTCATTGGTATCAACAGCAAACCAAATATCGCCACCTTTACCTCCATCACCACCAAAAGGTCCACCATTAGCGTAGAACTTCTCATGGCGCCAAGCAACACAACCTCTGCCACCGTCACCTGCTTTTACATGTAGTTTTACAAAGTCAATCATCAAGGAATCTCCTTTCCTTTAAAAAAGCTCCTGAACCTGTCAGGAGCATTCCATTACTGTTTAAATTAAGCTTCTTGAGGATAAACAGAAACCTGCTTCTTATCCTTGCCAAGACGCTCATACTTAACGATACCTGCAGCTGTTGCAAACAATGTATCATCTCCACCGCGCATAACATTCTTGCCTGGGTAGATCTTTGTGCCTCTCTGACGATAGATGATAGAGCCAGCGTTTGTATACTGACCATCAGCCTTCTTAGCACCTAATCTTCTGCCGGCAGAATCACGGCCGTTCTTTGTGGAAGATACACCCTTCTTACTTGCAAAGAACTGAATATCCAGTGTGAACTTCATAGTATTTACACCTCCATTTTTTTAATTTTAATAAAACGTTGATTCTGTTGTTGAACTGTCTTTAATTGAATAATCCCTGCAGATAGTAGTAAATCACTCTCTGCTGTAGGATTATCAACTTTAACTTGAATTAGATTATCACCAACTTTAATATTCTTAACATCAGTTAATTCATCTAATGCATTCAACAAACCGAATGTAATACCGCTAACTGCTGCACATACCAAATCTTTACCACTTTCTGCAGAACCAGCGTGACCGCTAATTTCTAATGAAGTAATGTGATTATCATGCTGCGTATAACGGATATCAATCATGAGACTTAAGCCTCGATAGCTTCAACTGTCAACTTTGTATATGGTTGACGGTGACCCTGCTTACGACGAGTAGAGCCCTTCTTAGCCTTATACTTGAAGATATGGATCTTCTTTTCCTTGCCTTGCTTTACAACCTTGCAAGTAACCTTAGCACCCTCTACATATGGAGTACCAATCTTTGTTGCTGCGTCACTAACAAGAACTACCTTGTCGATAACGACTGTGCTTTCTGGTTCAACATCTAACTTTTCAACGAAGATAGACTGACCTACTTCAACCTTAAGTTGCTTTCCGCCTGTTTCGATAATTGCGTACAATTTGAACACCTCCTGACATTTATCATAAGACGCGCCATCAAGGGGACTTACGTACTTAACCCTTTCCTGAGCGGTTACAGACCTCGACAAGAGGGCTGATAACATAGATATACTACATGTAAAGTCCTTTTACGTCAATGATTTCTATTAAATTAACACGTTTAAAAAATGTAGAGTCACCTCTACATCTATATTATTTGCTCTTAACTTTTACTTTCTTACGAACGTTGACATATCCTTGTACCATATAAAAATTTTCTTCTCCAGCTGGAATTTCACGTTTATAATTAAGTCTAACGTCAAGACAAAGTTCATCGACATTATCAGATGTTACATAGCCAAAAACATAGTCAAAATTAGGGCCTAAATAATCCATATTATTTAAAGCATTCATTAATTCGTCATAATCAAAATATATATATCTTTTAAATACTTCAACAAGCCTATAGACAGTCATATCCGATCTACCTTCATCATAAGCAGGGGCATCAGGTACATGCGGTTGCCATTTTTCTGTTGCTGTTACAAATCCACCTTCAGGTGTTTCTGTATTTTGATATTCTACTTCTTTCTCAGATTCTATTGTAACTTGAGGTTGATCATTATATACCTTTACAGTAAATTCAATTCTATAATATTTATATTCTTCTTGTTCATTGTCTGATGCTACATCTGGTGTTTCAGTAGGAGTTGGAGTAACTTCAGTTACTGATGGATTAGTTGAACTATTCTCTTTAGTCTTACATCCTCCAGTTAGAAGCGTACTAATTATTCCTCCTACTAATATAACTTTACGAGTTAATTTACCTAACTTATCTTTATTTAACTCAAAATTATTAATCATATCTTCTCCCTATAAATTGACCATTTTATAACATATTAACCAAAATTAGTAAATATCAAGAAATAAAACTAAATAATATGATTTCTATTAAATTAACACGTTTAACTTATATTATTTGTGTCGTTATTTTATGATGATTGTTTCTCGTTGAACAATATCACTTTTCCCTTTGAAAAGATTAACTTTAAAACTAACATAAATACTACATAAATTATTAACCAAATACCAAAGCGCATCCAACCATTTGAGAGGATGAAAATAGGCATTAAATCAAATGGGATATCATAAACGTAAAATATATTCTTCTTTTTCCAGATACGATATAACTTGGGCAAAATCACCCATAAAATGATTAGTATCGTATTACTGATGGTACTAATATCAACATTTCTCATATCTTCCCCTACATTATGAATAAAACTTGATAGTACCTTCATTATACCAAAATAAAATAGGCACTTCATTATAGAAATACCTATTATTCATCAATTATTTAAGAGCTGCGTAAATACGTTTTACGTATTTCATACGTTCATTTTCTGCACAGTTAAAGAGTGATGTGAATAATGCAAAAATCTTTAACTTCGCATTTGTGTTATATGTATCATCTTTTTCAACTTTGACGATTGTTACGTTTGCGATATCCAATAGTTCTTGTTCATCCATTGTTGCGCAATGTTGCATCTTTTCATTGAATTCATTGCGAATATCTTGATTATGCTTTGCCATAGTTTCACCTCTTTATAAGAAATCTTCTTCTTTTTTCACAGCTTGTACATTTACAGTTTCTAGTGTATATACCGCCTGTTGTAGTAGTGTTTCATAATCAAATTTTGATTCATAGTAAACACTCTTATCTACAGATGGTTTTGTGACTGGGTTCTTTGGATCAAAGATTGTACAGCAATCCTCAAATGGCAAGATAGATGTTTCATAAGTTCCTATCTTACGTGCCAAATCAATAATTTCAATCTTGTCATAACATACAAGCGGTCTTAGGATTGGCATGTTCGTAACTGTATTAATGCAGTTGATACTCTCTAGTGTTTGGCTAGCTACCTGCCCTATGCTTTCACCAGTACCGATGGCTAGACATCCATACTTCTTGGAAATCATATCTGCTAAGCGGAACATCATACGACGCATTAACGTAACTGCATATGGATCTCCTGCATGTTTATAAATTTCAAGTTGTAATTGCGTAAAGTTAACAATATGTACTTTCATGTGACCTTGGTATTCACTCACTTGCGAAGCAAGCTCTAAGACTTTATTCTTTGCGTTTTCACTTGTATATGGAGGAGATGCAAAGTGTACAGCTTCCACATGTAATCCACGCTTCATCAACTGGTACGCTGCTACTGGTGAATCGATACCACCAGATAACATTAACAATACCTTACCATTGATACCCGCTGGATATCCTCCAGCACCAGGAATCTTACTAGATGTGATGTAGGTTTCATTACTATGAATTTCAACACGAATTGCTAATTCAGGATCATGTACATCAACCTTTAAATCTGTATTGCGTAGAATCTCTCCAGCAACCTCACGATTTACACCATCACTCTTGAGCGGGAAACTCTTGTCATGACGTTTTGTAATCATCTTAAATGTCTTCTTATCACTTTCCTTAGCAATACGAACACAGGCTTGCTTGATATCTTCTAAATTACTGTTCACCTTTTCTGTAAAGGAGAATGAACTAATACCAAATACCTTCTTTAATTTGGTTTCAATTTCTTCTGGATCTTCATCCGTTAATTTAATGTAAATACGATCGTATGTCTTACGATACGTTAGCGCAGGATAATCCCGCAACATATATTTAATATTTGTAAAGAGTCTAGTAATAAAATCTCTTCGATTTTTACCCTTTGTACTTAATTCACCATAGCGAATCAAGACTGTATCATACTTAACCATATTGCGAAATAATCTCCTTTAATGAATCTATAAATGAAGCAATCTCTTCTTCTGTATTATGATACGTTAAACTAATACGAATACAAGAGCTTGCACGTTTGGAAGAATAACCCATAGCACTTAAAACATAACTTGGATCATCGGATTTAGATGCACAAGTACTTCTCGCACTCACCATAAACCCTTTTTTATTTAATGCATTCTGCATCACTTCACTTGGTATCTTCTCGTATGAGAAGTTAACAACACTATTGACTGCATCACTTGGTTGATTGATTAAAATACCAGGTATTGTAGATAGTCCCCTAAGTAATGCTTGTTGTAAAGTTGTAATATAATCATGATACTTCTTACCATTTTCTAACGCAAAGCGTAGTGTCTTAGCAAATACCATGTTTACACAAGCATTCGAAGTACCACCACGAATACCATATTCTTGTTCACCACCATTAATCAGTGGTACAAATGGTACATGAACCTTCTTAACAAGAATACCACTACCTTTTAAACCTTCCAGTTTATGTGCAGAGATAGATGCTAGATCAATATTTTTAAAATCTACATCAACTTTACCAATTGCCTGTGTCATATCAACATGCATATAGGCATGTGTATGTTTCTTTACATAATTTGCAATCTCATCAATTGGATTAATAGAACCTACTTCATTGTTTACTGCCATGATACTAACGATTGCTGTATCATCACATACTGCATCTTTGACTTGTTGTAAGGATACCTTACCACTAGCATCAACTGGCAAATATGTAACACGATATCCAAATACCTGTTCCATTTGTAAACATGCATTCAAGATAGAAGAATGTTCTACATTCGTTGTAACAATATGTTTCTTGCCAGGTTGGGCAAAACATACACCTTTGATTGCGGAAGAGTTTGCTTCCGAAGAACCTGAGGTAAAGATAATGTCTTCACTGTTTATACCCAAAAGCCCGGCTATTGCACTCCGGGCTTTTTCCATCATTCGACTGATTTCGCTGCCTTCATCATACAGAGACTCACTATTGACGTAATATTTATCCAATAAAGACTTATAGGTTTGTAATACATCTGAATGAATCGCTGTTGTAGAAGCGCCATCAAAATACACCCTACGCAGCACTCTTCGCATTCTCCTTAATCATGGATTCGTAGTTACCTGGGTGAATCTTTTCAATCGTTGCGATTGCTGTTGTTAGAGCTTGTGTATATTCACCGTTACGGAAACTTAATTCACTACGTGTTAACTCAGAGTCGATATCTGCGTAAGTTGAACGATAACGGTTACCAAATACAATTGTATTTTCAACCATCATAACTGTACCAACAACGTTATTAACATTGTTATAAAGCTTATAGATAAAATCTAATGCTTCTTGTAGAGTTCCATTTAATAACTGCATATTTAATGGAACTTCTTCCATCAAGTTATCTAAACGATGGATATAGTCATTTGCACGACGCATATCATCTTCATAAGCTTCTGAAATATTTGGAAGTTTATACTTACGAATCTTAACTTGCATCTGATTCATAACAATCTGCAACTTCACTAGTTGCTTCTTACAACGTTCTTCATCACCAGAAGCAGCTTCAATACGTGTACGAATATTCTTAAACTCTGTATTGCATGCAATGATCTGTTCATTTAATTCCTTCAAGGAACCAACAACTGTACTAGCAGGAACTTGATAGTTACGTACACTATCCATTACTACAGGCATCTTCGTTTCAAGTTCTTGTAAGCGAGCTGTCTGCTCTGCAAGCTTTTCTTCTAAATCTGCAAAGCCAAAACGTGATGATGATTTTGCAAATGCTTCTTTTACATAAGCCGCATTCTTATCTGCTTCATCCGCAAGTGCTGTAGATTCCTTTGATAACTCTTGAATCGCATCAAAGCTTTCACCCTCTTGTTTTACAGCCTGATCCATCTCACGAAGTTTTGCCTTCATAGTATCAAGCGTTTCACGAACGCCTAATGTAGACCCTGTCTTTAACTGCTTTAGAGATTCACGTAAGGACTCTGTCATTTGATTGAGGTTTTCTTCTACATTTAAGTGTTTCAAATACACACCACGATTACGATTATGAATATAATCCTTGTGAAGAACTTCTGCCATATTAGGAATAACACCCTTAGCATCTTCTAATAATGAAGGCATATTCTCTATCATTTCTTCTAGTTCTGCCATAACTGCCTTGATACTTACAAGTTCACGGTTTGCCTTATCGAAATCACTGGAGAACATCCATTCTTCAAAAGTCGCAAACATCTTCTCAGTATCAACAACCTTCTGCTCTACTAAAGGCCATGCAAAGTATAACTTTGGAGCATTTTCAGCAGCTTGGGCCTTTAGGGCACGGAAACGATTCTTTAAAGCCGTCACTTCTTCACGCTGTGCTGTTTCTTTTGCAAGAATCGCATCTAACATATTTTCAAGTGTCTTCGCATCCGCTTCTGTTGTAGTCATGGATGTTTCAATTTCCTTGATGGCATTACTAGCTTTTGCTAAAGTACCCGCAGAAATATAACGTTCTAAGTCTGCTAACTTACTTGTTAAAGCAGAAATACATGACTGCACTTCGTCAAACTTATTTTGTGCTGAATTAACACGATCAACTGTATCCTGATTCACTCTACTTACAGCAATTGCTTTATTCATTTTTAATGACAAAGGAATTTGCTTAATAGACTGATAGCGATTCTCTAATTCTATATACTCAGATTTATAACGACGTGCACGTACTGTAGTAACAATTAAAATAATCAACAGTAAAACAAAGATTGCACCTACGGCAATAATAAATCTGATATCTGATAACAATGTTAATATCTGATTCATATGTTTCCACCTTTCTTGTCATATCTTTTTTTATTTTACCACAGCATCTATATATTTGGGCATATGCCTTATCACTTTCACATATCTTTCCATAATTCTTTTTTGTGTTTCACAAATGATTATTTCTGATAGAACTTGTGAAAACAATTGACGTTTATACACACTAATGGTATTATATCGAGTGCGTTAAATAATGGCAGCATGTAGAGTCATGCGTAAGGCGTTATCAACAGTTAAACTTGTTCCTGAGTATCCTGCTGCAAAAGGTGAAAAGGCTCATGATAACACCCCGCATTGATGATCTGCACCTGTTATTGTTTCTCAGCCATATATAGGAGGAAACAAAACATGGCACGTTACACAGGACCTGTTTGGAAGAAAGCTAGACGCTTAAGCTTCTCCATCTTAGAAACAGGCGAAGAGCTTAAGAAAAGAACTTATGCTCCAGGTCAACATGGACCTACAAAGCGTATTAAGTTAGGTGGCTACGGTACACAGTTACGCGAAAAGCAAAGAATCCGTCACATGTACGGTTTAAATGAACGTCAGTTCTCTAACTTATTCAACAAGGCTTCCAAGATGGAAGGTATGGCAGGTGTTAACTTCTTAATCCTACTTGAAAGTAGATTAGATAACATCGTTTACCGTATGGGCTTAGCTAGAACACGTAAGGCTGCTCGTCAGTTAGTAAACCACGGTCATATCGAAGTAAATGGTAAGAAGTTAGACATCCCTTCAGCTTTAATTAAGCCAGGATCAACAATTGCTGTTCGTGAAAATGCACGTAACATTAAGGCAATCGCTGAATCATTAGAATCAGCTATCACTATCCCAGCTTTCGTTGAAGTTGATAAGGAAAACAAGAAAGGTACATTCGTACGTCTTCCAGAAAGAAGCGAATTGAACCAAGAAATCAACGAATCACTCGTTGTCGAATTCTACAACAGATAACAAGTGTAAAAAGTCAACGCAAGTTGGCTTTTTTCTTTACCTAACAATAAAACGCATCCTAATAGATGCGTTTTATATTTTACTACCCTACGCTTTCTTAATACGATAATACGCTGAAACAAGTAAGCTCATTAACGCAAACATGCAAGCAACACCTACGCTTGAAAAGGTTCACCAACGTCCATAACATAGAGGAGCTAGAACTAGATAAATGATATTGTTACTAATATATATGTATTTACTATTCTGCTATAATTTCCTATCTTTAAAATATCCAAAACATTTACCTAGCATTTGATAAAGAAATATATACTCTTCCAACAGACAATATAAAAATCCTTGTTAAGAAACAAGGATACAAAAATACCCACCAGAGTGCACTACTTTAGTGGGTTTTCATTATCGATTTGTACAGTCAAAATGAACTATGTTTGTTTGACCATCTAAAACATATTCAATTGTAATACTATCATCTGTACTTACATCTGTTACTAGTGCAGATGCTAGTTTACGGTATTCTTGATACTTTCTAATCATATCATCAGTATAATTTGCAGGACTATCACTTGTTAGGAATACCCCTCCTAATAAAGCTTGTATCCTTGCTAAATCATCCTTCTGCTTTTCCGTTAAATGGATATTCTCAGTACGAATAAAGAATACATCTGGATCATTCATAAACGCACGTCCATTCAATTGTCTACGATTTACAGTATTTACAATTGCATTCTTTGTAGAGATTCTTTCACGATGCAATAAACGCATATAGAAAACGTCATCCCAATCCAAACCAACATCACATCCAATACGGCTGTATTCCACTAATCCAAAAGATGGCATTAATGGGACACCACAGGCAAGAATTTCTTTACCAATTGAAATATCTCGCAACAACTGCAATGCACGTTTCATTCTCTTAGCACGACTCTCAGATGCATTTCCAAATGGAGCTGCACCATATAAGAAGTCAAGTTTAACTAAATCAAAGCCCCATACATCATATACTTGATGAAACACTTTCTTGATATAGTCAATTACATCTGGATGATCAATATCTAACGAATAAAAGCCTGACCAATTAGCGCCTAAACACCATGGTTTTCCATGATGGTGCAAGAACCAATCTGGATGATTTTGATATATCGAAGACTTCTCCTCTGCCACAAATGGCGCAAGCCACAAACCGGCTTTATATCCCTTTGCATGTATCTCATCTACAAGCGATTTTAATCCATTTGGGAATTTCACTGGATCTGTTTCTAACCAATCACCTACAAACGGTTCCCAACCATCATCAATCTGAAATAGGTCATTTGGTTGAAAAACTTTATCACAACCAGATAAATCATAACGTATCTTATCTTCACTAATATCTTGATAGTGATTATACCAGCTAGAATATCCAAACAGTTTTTTCGTTGTAAGTGGCTTTAGCTCCAATGCATCAAACCATGCTTGAAAGACCTCTTCTTCGCTACCTTCCGCATAGAATAAATCAAATGCATGAAAGATACCATTTGTCTGTACATCCTTACAGTCTCTTTGAATTGTTAATTCAGTTTTATTTGCGTCATACCAAAATAACGTATATCCTGGGTCTTCATCTAATGACGCAAATAAGCGATATTTATTTCCATCACGGAAATAGCACCATGATTCACCATGGGTAATACCCTTTTTTTGTGGGTAGTCTACAAAATGATAATCCCCATAACGATCAAACCCATATTTCCGTAATAAACTTTTCGGCACTCTCTTTAGTCCATGTGTATGATCATATCTTGTAAGTTCTGGAGAATATGTCCATGTTTGATACCCATTCATGAAAATCTTCTCGTCCTTTGCAATGGAAATTGATAGTTTCGCTTCCACTTTTCCGAGTATCATTTGAGCAGTTGTCACATGAATATGTAGTACATCGTCCTTCCAATTTTCATTGCCTTGTAATTTAATTTTCTGATCAACACTTTCTATCGACCACTGAACCTGCATACTCAGACCCTCTTTTCTTCTAACTGTTTTCGAATTTGTTCTGCTTTTTCATCCGTAAGAATAAACTTTCTTGTAAATAACACTAAAGCAAGAACCAATCCAATGATAGGTAAAATCGTCATTAGTAAACGAAGTCCTAATAATGGCGAAGTGAATGTTGGTATTCCTTCTCCAAGTCCATCTTTGCTTGTTAAACCAATGAGATCCAAACTAATACCAGTGATGAATACTGCTAAGCCACTAGCAGCCTTTACAACGAATGTCTGCATACTAAAGATTACAGACTCTTCACGATGACCAGTCTTCACTTCACCATAATCAACTGTATTCGCAAGAAATACTGTTGTTAAAACTGTCAGTATACCATTAGATACAAAAATCATTACACCAGGCACCATCAGCATTGTTAGAACAGATGAATATCCTAGTAAACATAATGCTAGTAAGAATGCATATCCAAATATTGCTAGACACAAACTTAACTTAAAAATAATTGTATTTGATAATTTACTTCTAAGGATTGGATATACAACCATCATACCTAGTATTTGAGAGATGCCACCAACAGAAGTAAACAATGTATACGCATCCTTCCAGGTTGTTCCCCCAATATCGTATTTAAAGAAGTAGATTAAAAGATTTGATGTAATATATAACGCAGAATTTATCAGTACAATTGTAACAACAGTTACAATTGCTTGATCATTATTAAGCAGTGCTTTAAACATCTCTTTAACAGATGTTGTCTGCATGTTTTCCACTTTCTGTTCATGAATTGTAAAACATGTAAATAAAATAAATATAACAAACAAGATCGCTATAATAAGCGCAAACAAGCGAAATCCAGTACGCTCAATCCCACCGCCTAGTTTGGATACAGCCATGACGGTAAATACATTAATTAACGCATAACCAACACCCGCACAGGTACGTCCAACAACCGATAAATTCTCACGCTCTTTTGTCGTAGAAGTAACTGCAGGTATCACTGACCAAAATGGAATATCCATCATGGTATATGTCACACCCCAAAGAATATACATCACCGTAAAATAAATCATTAATGCTTTACCAGATACTGCAGGTACCGCAAACAATGCATATAGAACAAAAGCATTTAAAATTGTACCTGTAAATAACCAGGGACGAAATTTACCCCATTTCGTATTTGTCTTAGCAACAACAACACCCATAAATGGATCGTTAGCCGCATCAAACACACGAGCAATCATCAAAATAAATCCAACAAAAGACGCAGATAAACCTAGGATATCTTGATAGTAATACATGATATAGGAAGCAGATAAGGCATATACCATATCCTTTCCAACCGCACCTAAACCATATGCAACGAATTGTTTTTTACCAAATTCTTTCATAATTTATACTTCCTTTGTAATTGTAAAATGAATCGTAATTGCGCTGCAATCTGGAGTAGAAATTGTAAGAATTGCCTCTCCCTCTTCTCCAGTTGTCTTAATATATGTGCCTGTCATACCACCTTCTGTAACAACTGTACTAGGACCTACAATTTCAATAGGTCCAGTTGTGATGAAATTGAGTGGTAGTTGTGCATAGGATGCTAAATTATGATATTCATCCTTTACTTGAATACGAATCATAGACATATCGTAACAATCGCCTTCCACAAGACTTGTACGAGAAACTTGGTATGATAGATGTAATTTAGCAGACGGACATTTAATAATAGACTTTACAACTTTCCCATTTTTTACAGCATCAAATCTCCAAGTAATCGAATCAGATCCCCAACCAGTTACATACTTACCAAATAGAGAGACACCATCGCTGTAGCTCATCTTATACTGAAACATCATCTTCGCATATAACAAGCGATAACGTAATGGCAAATTACTACCATACTTTTTACTTGCTAGTAAGCATTTACGAATATCAGCAGCTTTGTCTTTCGAAAAATACTCATTGGTTTCAAGTAGTTTACCAATTGTATCATCGATACGAATTGGACCATGTTTTAAACCAGAATATGTAGAATGAGAAAATGCTGATACAAACTGATCATTTTTATATAAACGCACTTCATCCGCATTAGTAAATGCGTAAAAATCCGGTAGATTACCAGCATTGTAATCACCAATATCCATAGAAGTGCTGATTTCTAGAACTGGTTCTTCATCTTGTTGTGAAGCATATACACTTGCCGCAAGTTTTGGATTACGGAAACTATCCATTACACCGTGATAACAAATTCGATCACCAGAGCCAAAGTCTTTATGTGTAGCATAATCAAACATACACCATTGAAAAACTCCAGTATGTTGATGGTCAGCCATCGCATCACTAAATACACGTGCATGACGTAATGCATGTTCTTGTCGTCTTTCTTGCGTATCAAAACTCTTCGTCGGAAACATGTGGCCATTGGCTTCAGAGATGATGAGTGGATGATGTGTATCAACCATAACCTCAGTCTTACTTAATGCACCTTTATTATCACCATGATGCGAAAAGTCATTGAATGCATAAATATCCTCTAACAAATGACTCTTCGTAAGATAACGCACACCTGCTGTAGGTCTAGTAGGATCTAAGTTTCTAGCAACTTCATTTGTTTTCGAATAAAGTTTATCATCATCTAATGATTCGTTGATTCTTACACCCCAAAGAATAATAGAGGGATGATTACGATACTGTAGTACCATATCTTCTGTATTCCGGATTGCTTGTTGTTTCCAAGTTTCATCCCCAATATGTTGCCAACCAGGAATCTCAGTAAACACATACAAACCATAGCGGTCACATGCATCGATAAATGATTGACTTTGTGGATAATGCGAAGTACGTACCGCATTTACATGTAACTCATCCTTTAAGATACGTACATCTTCCTCTTGCAAAGAATCAACAGCCGCATAACCAATATACGGATAGCATTGATGACGATTCAAACCTATCAAGAATACCTTTTGGTCATTGATATATAAATTATTCTGATCAAAACGAATTGTACGGAATCCAAAGTTTGTTACAAAAGTATCCTCACCAAGTTCCACAATACAACGATATAACGTAGGTGATTCTGCACTCCATGCATGAATATTCTTTACAGGTATTTGTATTTGTTGCTTATTTATTGATACAGCCTGTTGTGCGATAATTTCACCCTTTGAGTCAAGAATCTTGACTTGATATGAATCAACAGGAATCACCCCATCTGTTTGGATAGATACTGAGACTGTATCTAGTGTTTTCGTTTGTACAAATACATCTTTGATAAAGTATGCAGGCTTATCATAAAGCCATACATTACGATAGATACCTCCATAGGTAAGATAATCAATCACAAATCCAAATGGTGGTATATTCAAACTTTCACGACTATCTACTTTTACAGTTAAAATGTTTTCTTGTTCAAAGAGAATATAATCCGTTAGTTCAACGATAAATGCAGTATAGCCACACGAATGAACATACAACTCTTTGCCATTGAAATACACTGTAGTCTCATGAGCACTACCATCAAACCGTATGAAATGTCTTCTATCTTTTAAAGATGAATCAAATGTCAATTTCTTACGATAACCAACAACCTTTTGATAACTGTCTGAATTAGCATAATGCAAAGGTAATTCTTGAACAGTATGAGGTATGCGAACTACCTTGTCTGCAGCACCATCTCTAATAAACGTATCACTCCATTGGTCGATATATTCCCAATTGTTATTCAATTTATTCATTATCTATAACTATCCCTTTCATGATGATATTCATCATTTCTTTTAAAGCTTTAGCATACGTTAAATTTCTTTCTTGCAACTGATCTGTAGATAAGAGTTGCTCAAACGTAGCAGTCACAATCTGACGAAGTATGAATGTATTAATTTTTCGAATTTCTTTTTTACGAATACCTTCATTAATTAACTTGATAATAGGTTCCCAATCATTTTCTAGATGTTCATTCAAGCGAACATACGCTTCAGGATAAACATCCCGTAAGCTTACTAACATGCGAAAGTCAATGTTTGCATATTGTTTTGGCATCGCAATCATAGCTTGTTCTAAACGTTTTGCAATACTATCATTACTAGATAAGATTTTCTGTTTTTCCTTTTGAATATTCTCAAAACCATAATCCAATAAAGCAATCAATAACTCTTCTTTTGACGAAAAGAAACGATAAATTGTCTTCTTTGCGATATGCATCGACTTTGCGATATCATTCATTGTAAAGTCTAGTCCTCTATCATTGAATAACACCAAAGTTGCATTTAAGATATCCTGCTGTATATTTTCCATTGGAAACTAGCCTCCATTTATTGGTTTCCATTATAAATGATTGAAAACGCTTACGCAAGCATATAAAAAAACTGCCAGTATTAACTGGCAGACAAATTAAATATTTGATTTCATATGACGCTTGATAATCACACGGATAATATCAGCCGCTAACTTCGCATCGTCGTTACATACAACATACTTGTACATACCAATGAGTTCCATTTCACGTGCAGCCTTCGCCAAACGTTCCTGAACGATTTCTTCTGGTTCTGTATTACGTCCACGAATTCTCTTCTCTAACTCCGCCATGCTTGGTGGAACAATGAAGATTGTTAAGGCATCCTTCACCTTCTCACGAACTTGAGTGCATCCTTGTACTTCAATTTCTAAGATGACATTCTTGCCTTCTTTACGCAATCTTTCAACTTCAGAGATTGGTGTTCCATAGTAGTTTCCAACAAATTCTGCTGACTCTAATAATTCACCATTCTTCTTTGCTTGTTCGAATTCTTCCTTCGTGACAAAGTGATAATTTATACCATCAACTTCACCTGGTCTCTGCTTACGAGTAGTCATAGAAACCGAGTATGCAAGTTTCAAATCCTTATCATGAATAAACTCTTTAAGAACCGTTCCCTTACCAACACCAGAAGGTCCACTTAATACAATTAACAATCCCTTAGCCATAATTGTATCCTCCATCCTTACCTAATAGATTACTCATTAATTTTAACATAGTCAATCATGATATAATAAGAAAAATAAAGAGGTTTTCAAATGGCACTAGATGGTATTTTATTATCAAAACTGATTCCTGAAATTCAAGCTACACTTCCATTCAGAATTCAGAAAATATATATGACTTCTCAGACTGAGCTTTTACTACAAACGCATGGTACTGCAGGTAAGAAACAATTATTGATTTCGACACATTCTGTATATAACCGAATTCTATTTACGAATCGTAGTTATCCAACTCCTAATGAGCCTTCCAACTTCGTTATGGTATTACGTAAATATCTAGAAGGTTCTATTGTTGAAAAAATCCAACAGGTAGATTTAGACCGTTGGATGGTTTTCGATATTCGTCATCATAATGAAATTGGTGATCTAGAGTATCTTAAACTATACGTAGAGTTAATGGGCAAGTACGCTAATGTAATTTTAGTAAACGCGCAAAATCGAATCATCGATGCGATGAAGCGTATTCCCCCATTTGAAAATAGTAGACGTACCATTCAAGCAGGTGCTGAATTTATCCCAACACCTTCTCAAGATAAGAAGAACCCTTTCACTGAGCAGATTGTAGATACAAATATATCACTAACAAAGCAGTTCTCTGGTTTTTCTCCATTTCTTGCAAAAGAAGTCGAATATCGTATGTCAAAAGGACAAACCTTCCATAGCATTATGGAGGAAATCTATAACAGTAAATCAATCTTTATCGCAAACAGTGATAATGAACCAGTGTTCCACTGTATTAATTTGACTAGTGTTGGGATATGTAAGGAATATCCTCTTTTTGAAGGAATTGATATTCTCTACTTCCATCGTGAAGAAAAAGAACGAATTAAACAGATTTCTGGCGATATTCAACACTTTATCAATCGACAGTTAAAACACCAAACCACAAAGTTACCTCGTTTAATCGAAGAGTATGAAGCTGCTAAGGATTGCGATAAATGGCGTGAATATGGAGACTTACTTTACGCATATCAAATCACTGATACAAAAGGACTCAAGGAGATTACTCTAAATAGTTTTGTGGATGACTCTCCTATTCATATTCCACTAGATCCAAAATTAGATGGCAAAGGCAATGCTCGAAAAGCATTCCAAAAATACAATAAGTTAAAGAAAGGTCAAGTGTACTTGCAAGAACAAATTCAGCTCTGCGAGATGGAAATCGATTACTTCAGTGGTCTAGCGGAACAACTCAAGTACGCTGACTTTGATACAGCAATGGAAATACGAGAAGAACTTATAAAACTTGGTTACCTTTTTGAAAAAGAAAAAGGCAAAAAGAAGAAAAAGAAAAAAGAAGTATCACCTTCTTATACAACGATTACAACAGAACAAGGTATAGCTATTTCCTTTGGTAAAAATAACTTGCAAAATGATGCACTAACTTGGCATACAAAAAAGAGTAATATTTGGTTCCATACTAAGGATTATCATGGTTCACATGTTGTTGTGCATGATGAAAATCCAGATGAATATACAATACGTTTAGCCGCAAATATTGCAGCTTACTTCTCAGCAGGTCGTATGTCTTCTAGTGTTCCGGTCGCATATTGTCCTATCAAAAACCTCAAAAAAATTCCAGGTGCGAAACCTGGAATGGTTGAACTAGGTAAATATAAGATGATTTATATTGATCCAGATGAAGAACAAATTCGTCAATACATCGATCTTTAGTCTTCTGTTGAACGCTTCACCATCGCAAGCAACTTACGTACTTCAAAACTACGTAGCTTACGATATTGGCCTTGTCTTAGATTTCCTAAATCTAAGAAACCATAGCCAATACGATTTAATCTTGTGACCTCACAATGGAAATATTCCATCATACGCCGTACTTCACGATTGCGTCCTTCTTGGATTGTAATGTGGAGTACAGTTTTATTTTTCTTCGTAGAACGTTCTAATAATACTACTTCGGCTGGCAATGTCTTACCATCCGATAGCATAATACCTTTCGCCAAGCGATTTAACATATCATCTGTTAGTACACCATTAACCGCAACTTCATATGTCTTTGGTAAATGTGACGATGGATGCATCATTGCATTTGCAAAATCGCCATCGTTTGTCAGAAGTAAAATACCAGAAGTATCATAATCCAAACGACCAACCGGATAGATGCGTTCTTTTACATCACTAAGATAGGCAAGAACAGTTTCTCTACCTTTTTCATCACTGACACTAGAAATAACTCTACGAGGTTTATTTAAAAGGTAGTACACCTTTTCTTCTTTCTTTAGTACAACACCATTTACACTAATATCATCATCAGGAGATACTTGTGTTCCAAGCTCCGTTACAACAACGCCATTCACCTTGACCTTGCCACTCACAATGAGTTCTTCTGCTTTACGACGGCTGGCAATACCCGCCTTCGCTATTGTCTTCTGTAATCGTTCCATCTTCTCTCCTTTATTAGTGTTTATTCTGTGTATTACCCCAGAAAGCACTACCTGCCTTAGAATAATCATTCATAATCATCACAGGTACCATTTCAAATTTCTTATCCTGTAAAGACAGAATCTTACAAGCTGTTAATCGTTTATTTCCATCTACACACTCATAATAGTTATCATGTGCATTAACCTGTACTGCAATCGCAACACCACGCTTTGCGATAGACTCTATCAAAGATTCAGACTCAGTATGTGTAAAGTGAATCTTAGAAATATGAACTTTCTTATTAATCATAATGTCCTCTAATCGTCCTTAATTCTATCATACTGCTAGATGAAAATATACAATCGTAGCAATACGAAAAAAGCCCTAACACCGTTAGAGCTTAGTCAATATAGATTAATGAGGATAATGGGATAAAAGAATTCTCTGATAAAAATTCACTGGCTGTTGTAATATGGTTCTTTTTCCCATATACCGCATTGTAGAATTGAATTCTACCATCCTTTAATACTTCATACGCCACATAATGTGCATTGGTACGATGGATATACAACAAGATTCCAGACTTACTTGCGCACATCTTCTTAATAATCTTAGCATTGGTTCCAACACTGATATGTGCGTTAAGACCTTGTTTCTTTAGCCAGAAGTATAAAGATATTTTCTCTTGGCCTAATAAATTACCGATAAATGCAAAACGTTTTAGTCCAGCAAGTACATCCTTCATCAACATGGTTTTTCCATTTAGTTTTAATAGGTTGTATGCCGCGATCCATCCACAACCCTTATCTCTTGTATTAAACCACCCAAACGGAATACTCTCCATCTTGCCTTGGTTGATGATATAACCACGTTCATCAAATACGCTATTTTCCAACTGTAGACGATATTCTTCTACATCATAGATAAATTGGTGATGCTCATATCTTACCGCATTCGCTTGATACGCATGTACCAATTGTTCATCCTCTGTATGAAATACAATACGATTACAATGATAACGGCGAATATAAGCTTCCAGTAAAACAGCAATTAAATCAATAGCATCCAATAAAGATATATTTTCTGTTAATACAAAGGAAGATTCCACAACACCATCATGATGATAATGTTCTTCAATACCGATAATCATTTCATCATGACGTAATAAATGCCGTACTAAAGGTTGTGCAGCAAGAGTGACTAATCGCTTTTGATATTTTAAGAAATATGTATCACTATCAGTATTAGCAATACAAACCTGTAACGAAATCATTTTAGTACTCTTTCCATTCCCCTCTGAGTTTAATATGATCGATTGCCTTCTTTAATAATGCACGGTCTGAAGGATATGTAATAATGGCATGTGCCTCAATACATGTTAACCAACGTACATCAGATACTTCTGATGGTTGTGGTACTTCATGACCACCGATAGGTTGTGCTAAAAAGAAAATGACATCTTTTAGAGTATCCTCTTTTGGGGAATATGTGTTTATAACTCTAAATCCATCTTCGAAAGAAACTTCAATTCCAGTTTCTTCTAGAATTTCACGATAAGCTGTTTGTTGTTCAGTTTCACCATCTTCAACATGTCCCTTTGGGAATGTCCAGTGTCCTAAAGTCTGATGAATCAATAAGAACTGAATGACACCTTCTTGTTTACGGTATACGATCGCACCGCATGATTTTTCCTTTTTCATACACTACCTCCGCAAAAGATAGTATATATGTTTTTTTAAGGTTTGTGAAACAATTATCTTAAAACGCTTACATTTTTTATACTTTTAGTAAAGATTGTATGCATGTTTCAACTGAATGCATGTCTTCTGTTGGTTCAAAACGTCTTACTACATTACCATTACGATCAATCACAAACTTTGTAAAATTCCATTTAATATCTGGGTTTGACTTATAATTCTTATCTTTAAGTTTGCACATTGCACGCATGGCAAGTGCCTTTATACTATTACCAAATCCAGCAAATCCCTTTTCATTCTTTAAGAATGTAAATAATGGTAATGCATGTTCGCCATTGACATCACTCTTTTTAAATTGATCAAACTGGGTATTGTACTTTAATGTACAGAATTCATGTAACTCTTCATCAGTACCTGGCGTTTGGTCCGCAAATTGATTACATGGTACATCAACAATCTCCAGTCCCCGTTCATGATATTTCTCATACATATCTTCTAAGTCTTTATACTGCGGTGTAAATCCACATCCAGTAGCTGTATTTACAACAATCACTACCTTGCCTTCATAGTTACGCATCGATACTTCGTTGCCACTTCTATCTATTAAAGAATAATTATAAAATGTCATATATTGAATCTCCTGTATTTATTACAATTATATTTTATACAATATTTATAGTTTGTCAATTGGAGATATTTTCATATCTCCAAGTTGATTACTTCTGTTGTAATTTAGCGAATGTTTCTTCCGCATCATCGAGAATCTTAGCAAACTTCTCAAGTGCAATATCGATTGGTTCTGGAGTTGTTAAGTCTACTCCTGCATGCTTAAGTTCGTCGATTGGATATGCAGAGCTACCCATGGATAAGAATTCAAGATACTTTTGAACTCTCTCTTGGCCACCATGTAAGATGCCTTCTGATAAGGCAACTGCTGTACTATAACCTGTCGCATAAACATATACATAGAATGGTCTGTAGAAATGAGGAATTCTTGCCCATTCATACTGTACTTCATCGTCAATTACTAAATCTTCACCAAAGTACTTCTTTACAAGATTTAGGTATAACTGATTTAAGAATTCTGGCGTTAAGGATTCACCACGTTCAGAAGCAGCGTGTGCTTCCTTTTCAAATTCCGCAAACATTGTCTGTCGGTAGATTGTACCCTTGAAACCTTCCATATATTGGTTTAATAGAGCCATACGTTGTGCAGGATCTGTTTCCTTTTGTAATAACTGTTCGATTAATAAGTTCTCATTTACTGTAGACGCTACTTCTGCTACAAACATTGTGTAGTTAGCATAGTGTACTGGTTGTGTATGGTTTGTACGATAACTATGCATGGAGTGTCCCATTTCATGGGCTAACGTGGATACACTATCTAATGTACCTGTATAGTTGCATAAGATATATGGATTAGATGTATATGTACCAGAAGAGTACGCTCCGCCACGTTTACCTTTGTTTGGATAAACATCAACCCAACGGTTTTCTAGACCATTCTTTACAACATCTGTATATTCGCTACCAAGTGGCTTTACAGCCTCTAGGACCATTTCCTTCGCTTCTTCATAGGAATAGTTCTTTGCACTACCCTTTAAAAGTGGTGCATAAACATCATAGTAATGTAGTTCATCAAGTCCTAACATCTTCTTACGTAGGTTTACGTAACGATACATCGTTGGCAAGTGCTTGTGCACTGTCTCAACTAAGTTATCGTATACACTAACCGGAATGTTATCTGAGAACATCGCAGCTTGACGTGATGATTCATAGTGTCTTACCTTAGCATCAATCGAAGCAGCCTTTACAGTTGTACTATAAGTCGATGCGAATGTGTTGATATGTTGCTTGTAGCCCTTGTATAAAGATTGGAAAGAATTCTTACGAAGTTCACGATCATCACTACCCTGTAAAAGAATATAACTAGAGCCATTTACTTCATGACTATTACCTTCACCATCTTTAACTGCATCAAATACCATATCCGCATCCATTAACGCTTCACTTGTTCTTCCTGGTGCAGAGAATACTTCACCAAAGGCAGATAATAGCTTCTCTTCTGCCGCGGTTAATGTATGAGCCTTGTTTCTTACAAGATTCTCTAGCATAAATGCAAAGTCCTTTAATGATGGATCTGCGATTAGTCCCTTTAGAACTTCTTCATCATTGCCGAGAATTTCTGGTTGTGCAAAGGAAGTAGCACTCACTGCTTCAACATACTTACCGTATGCTTTAGAATACATACCTTGTGCATCAGTCGCTCTTGTGTCTTCGCTATGGCGTAACATTGCATATGTAAATACGTTATTTAACGCCTTATCTAATTCATCTGAAACTGTAAAATACGCAAGTAAACTTTCCGCATTATTTAGCTTTCCCTGAAAGGAAGCAGCTTCAGAAATTAATGCATCTAGTTTAGAGAATGCTTCATTCCAAGCTTCATCATTTGAAAATAATGTAGATAAGTCCCAAGTATACTGTTGTTCGATTTGATTACGTTCTTTTAATTCTGTCATAATATCACCTCAGTTTCTGTATTATATCATTATTGTTGGATACATTTCGCATATTTGATTGATTAATTCTTGTGGCATGGATCGTGCCCCACGTATATTCGTTAGTCCAAAGTTTGAGATAAACTTCCTTGTTAACTGATGATCTTCAAAAAAATGAATCTTTTGAAGACAGATAAACACCTCATTATCACTCTCTTTATCAAAGTCATCATGAAGAACAACATCTCTTTCAACCACCTTACAAAGATAGCGTAGTTCTCCAAATGGCATACCATAATAGATAAATACATAATCATTTATTTGATAATTGAGTTTCTGTTTCCAGTACATCAAATCACTTTGTACAAACCCCTCATCAATATCATAGACAGCAGGATTAGCAGGTATTACCCAATAATGATTGTGTAATGTCCTATCCCCTACCAAATCTCTAGCTTTTAATAGAAGTTCTTTTAGGGTTTCATCTTTGATTGTGCCATCTAAGATTGCAGTCACCCAGTGTTTCTTATTCATATGATATGCAGGATAGAAACCAGGTGACTGAAGTAAATCAGCTACCTTTGATGGTTCTACTTTAATATTTACTGCATCAACATATTCATCATCAGATGTGTTATCTAATTTACGCTTACCAATTGTAAACATGAGCGCATACATCTTATCACAACCACTAGGTTTGTATGCTGTAAAATCGTTATCAGCAGTTCGTTTGTTATTTTGAGATTTTGTAAATGGATGATCAGCACTGTCATGTAATTGATGTATCATCCATTCATGCATGATATTAGCTTGATTAGTAGAATACATCATCTTCTCAAAACAGTTTTTTGCGATATCTTCTAAACAAGAAAGATAGGCAGTTCTAACTTTGGTAGCGAAGTTACCCTTCTTACCAGCGGTATGAACCGCTATATATTCTTCATCTGTAAACGCATCCAAAACACTTCCAGAAACGCTGTTATTTTCTACTGTGATTCGTGCGTACATACCAGTATCTTCTAATTTTGTCTGATACTGAAAAATACCATTTTGTTCTATAAAGCCATATTCAATGAGTTGTTGTATATTTGGTCTTAAACGATAAAATAATTCATTTTCTAAACGCATCATATTCTCCATGAATAGTATAACAATTTCGAAATTTATCCGCAAAATAGTTCTCAAATTTGGTATACTCTTCGTTGGAGGAAATCAGTTATGAAAAAACAAGCTTTTGATTCAGAATTATATTTAAATCTACAACGTGATAAAATTTTAAACCGTATCAATCAATTTAACGGTAAATTATACATGGAATTTGGTGGTAAGATGTTTGAAGATTATCACGCTGCTCGTGTCTTGCCTGGTTATGACCCTAATAACAAGGTAAAGCTTCTTACAGAATTACGTGACCAAGTAGAAATCTTGATCTGTATCAATGCCAATAACATTGAACACTCCAAAGCCCGCGGTGACTCTGGTGTCTCTTATGACCAAGAGGTTTTCCGTCTCTTAGATGCATTCCGTGATTTAGAAATTTTTGTTGGTTCTGTTGTTATTACACAATATGAAAACCAACCTGCAGCTGATAACTTCCGTCATCAACTTAGTAAAAATGGAATTACCTCTTATGTCCATTATCCAATTAAAGGATATCCTACAGATATTGATTATATTGTTTCTCCAGAAGGTCTTGGAAAAAACGAATATGTTAAGACATCTCGTAACTTAATTGTCGTTACTGCTCCAGGTCCAGGTTCTGGAAAACTCGCAACTTGTATTTCTCAGCTTTATCACGATCAACTTCATGGCATAAAGTCTGGTTATGCAAAGTTTGAAACTTTCCCAGTTTGGAATCTTCCTCTACATCATCCAGTAAATCTTGCGTATGAAGCAGCGACTGCTGACCTTAATGACGTCAATATGATTGACCCATTCCACTTGGAAGCTTATAACCAAACTTCCGTTAACTATAATCGTGATATCGAAGTATTCCCAGTATTGAATCGTACGATTGAACGTATTCTTACAAAATCTCCATACGCATCCCCTACAGATATGGGTGTAAACATGGTGGGTTTCTGTATCACAGATATGGATGCGGCAATTTCTGCAGCAAAAGAAGAAATCATTCGACGTTATTATCAAGCTCTTGTTGATTATAAAGAAGAAAAGATTCCTGCATCTGCTGTCAAGAAGATTGAGCTATTAATGAATGATTGCGCTATATCTCCATCCGATCGTAAGGTAGCCATTATCGCTAGAGAAAAAGCAGAAAAAACAAGTGCACCTGCACTTGCATTAGAACTACCAAATGGTGAAATTGTAACAGGTAAGACTTCGTCACTCTTTGGACCATCTGCTGCAGTGATTATCAACGCAATCAAGAAGCTTAGCGGCATTTCAAAACCTACACACTTGATTGAACCTGAATACGTTAAACCAATTCAAAATCTTAAAATTAAGCACTTAGGTAACCATAACCCACGTTTACACTCAGATGAATTATTGATTGCACTTGCGATTACCGCAATGACAAACAAGGACGCAGATCTTGCAATGAAACAACTTGGTAACCTAAAAGGTAGTGAAGCTCACTCCACTGTTATCTTACCGGAAGAAGATAAGAATGTATTACGTAAACTTGGTATCAACGTCACATTTGATCCAGTGCACCAACACAAAAAGCTATATCATAAGAAATAGTAAACCAGACAAAACAAGAGTTTCGACTCTTGTTTTCATTTATTAAAATGCTATGATTTTTGAGGAACGGAGTTTTTATGACTATTTATCAGATTTTGTATTACTTTGCAATATATGCCTTTCTAGGCTGGATATTAGAAGTTGCCTTTCATGGTGCAATCGTCGGAAAAGTTATCAACCGCGGATTCTTAAATGGACCTTTCTGTCCTATCTATGGCGTTGGTATGATTGCGATGATCTATTTATTAACTACTGTTACACATTCTGACATACAGCATATCCACTTCCTTATTATCTTTAATGTCGGAAGTATCGTCTGTACGTTAATTGAATACTTTGGTGGTTGGATTTTAGATCAAATCTTCCATGCACGTTGGTGGGATTATCGAGATATGCCTTTTAACATCAATGGTTATGTATGTTTGATATTCTCTCTTGCATGGGGAGTCGGTTGTGTTGTTGCGATTGGCTTTATACATCCAATGATCATCGACTTTGTTAATTGGATTCCTAAACAAATCGGATGGTGGATATTAGGAGCTACATATTTTGGCCTAGCAATGGACATGGTGATTTCTGTTTCGGTTATGATTGGCCTTAATGAAAAGCTCGCGCAAATTGATACACTCCAACAAAAATTGCGTATCGTCAGTGATGAATTAACAGAACGTATTGGTGGCGGCGCTATGGAAACTGCGCTCAAAGTCAGTGAAGCAGGTATTCAAGCTAGAATTGCTGGTGCCGAACTCAAAGAGAATATTGTTAATGTCAAAGATACCGCAGTTCAGTTTAAGGATGATCAAATTGCAGAATTACAACAGAAGATAAGTAGTCTAAAAGAAACTCTTACTTCTGATAAATTTAATCTAACAAAGCGTCTGATTGATGCCTTCCCTAAACTTGATTCTCATTCCTATCATGATACATTGGAAGATATCAAGCGTATCATTACATCTCGTACAAAACGAAAGTAGTCACTATGACTACTTTTTTCATGCATGAAAAAAGGAACTTTATACAAAGTTCCTAATCAATCACAGTGATATTTCTTCTTTGAAGACTACGTTTGAGCCAACTACCTTGGAAGTAATAAATAATAAAGATAGAGCTTGTTACAACCCAAGTAATTGGATAAATACGTAAGGATTCAAAGACACTAGATGATGGTACAAATAAAATATAAACAATACGTAATACACCAATACCTAACATCGTAATGATCATTGGATAAATGACATCACCGCAAGCACGTGTCGCAGAAACATAAATCTCTAGGAATACAAAGACTGGCCAGAATACACATAACTGACGAATCATCTGTACACAGATATCAATTACTTCCGTATCTTGCGTAAATAAACTACAGATATAATCCCCATGGAAGTATAGGAGTGCAGTAATAATCAATGAACCAACTGTATAGATACCTATTGCATTCCATACACCCTGCTTCATACGCTTAATTTTACCTGCACCAAAGTTTTGTCCAATAAATGTTAGTGTTGCGGTACCGAGTGCACCAGAGTAATTCCAGAATAATGCATCAATCTTACCAAAGGCAGTATATGCAGCGACAGTATTCGTTCCATAACTATTGACAGTTGCCTGCACAAAGAGATTTGCGAAACTATATAACGCACCTTGGATACCATTTGGTAAACCAATCACTAGAATCTGCTTTAGAATATGCATATCACATTTTAAATTACGAATATTAAAGTAATATGCACTATCTTCCGCTGCCAAGATATACAGCGTTAATACACCACTTACAACCTGCGATACAACAGTCGCAATCGCTACACCTGCCACATCCCAATGGAAGAAAACTACAAATAATACATCTAATACGATATTGGTAATACATGCGGCCACCAAGAAGTATAATGGTCGCTTGGAATCACCAACCGCACGTAAGATACCAGCACCAGTGTTATAGATCATTGTCGGAATCATACCCAACATATAGATACGCATATACAGTACAGAATAATCCATGATATCTGCAGGTACATTCAATGTCTTCATCGCCCATGGCGTAAAGACAATGCCAATTACCGTAAAGATTGCACCGATAAATACACTTGAACTCATCGCAGTCTGTACTGCCTTCTTAACAGAAGAATAATCATTACTCCCATACGCTTGCGCAATAACAACTGTCGCACCACTCGATAAGCCTACGATCAAATTAACAAGCAATCCGATTACCACACCAGTAGATCCACCTACTGCCGCCAAAGCTTCCTTACCAACATAGTTTCCTACAACCATCGCATCAGCTGTGTTATAAAGCTGTTGAAAGATAGAACCGAACATAATCGGGACAAAGAACAGTAAAATTTCTTTCCAAATAATTCCATTTAACATGTCAGTTTGTCTTTGTTTAAACATCTTCAGTTCTCCTTTCGCAATGTAGAAAAGTATATCAGAAAATAAAGAAAAAGTGATGAACAAATATCTCATTCATCACAAAAAAATTAATATTTGTAACTCAATTTATACAAACATTGAATTATTTCAAGCCTACCGGTTCTTCACCATGTAGTTTTCCTTCTAGGAAATGCTTGCGACATAAGGCAATATAATCATCATTAGCGCCTAATAATACCTGTGTACCAACACGCACAATCCCATGTTTATTGTAGCGTGCATTACAAGTTGCTTTCTTACCGCACCAACATACTGTCTTTACTTCATGTAGTTCATCCGCAATCGCAAGTAAACGTTCACTGCCTTCAAATAAATTTAACTGGAAGTCAGAACGTAATCCATAACATAATACTGGTACTTTTAAATAATCAACGATATGTGCTAAGAAGTCGATTTGTTCACGCTTTGCGAATTGAATTTCATCTACGATAATTGCATCGTATGTGCGTAACTCATCTTCATTCATCGCACAGATATCAGATAGTAGAACACATTCTCTTTCTAAACCAATACGAGACCAAATGACATTCTTTCCATCACGTGTATCAATATTTGTTTTTGCCAGAATAGTCTTCTGACCACGCTCACGATAGTTATAATCAGCCATAAGTGCATTCGCTGTCTTTGAGCTTCCCATCGCTCCGTAATAAAAATATAGTTTTGCCATACTCTCTCCTATGAATGTGTTAATTGTTCTTCAATCTCTTGATTGATAAATGCAATACGTCCGAATAATTCTCTAGCAGACATGCGTTTAGCACCTTGTGCGAAGATTGCGTTTTGAATCAAACCATCAGAACTTGCGACAGTAATATCATAGTCTTTCTGATGATCTGCCACAAAGCGTTCAATATACGCATCTGCCGTTAAATTACTAGATGTGTACACGACTTCCATGTCCTTACGTGAATATATTGTACCAAGATTATCTTTGACTTTATAGCCATCAAATACAACAATCATCTTTTCACCTGTAAAAGCTTGATAGTTGAATAAAATATCTAATAATTTTTCACGTGAGATTGTAAGTTCTTCCTCTTTATATTCTTTAAACATATCCCAACTAAAGATCATGTTATAGCCATCTACCACAAGACAAGCTGGTAAGTGTTTGATTACTTTTGGTTTTTCTTCCTTAGGTTTCTTTTTGACAGGATTGCTTTGTTTATTAAAGTTGCGATTGTTAGAAGTTGAGCGTTCGAAAATACGTTTTAATTCATCCTCTTCAATTTGATATGTACGATGCGCAGTTGAAGTGGACTCTACCTTCTCCTCCACAATATCCATGTATTCATCCGCTTTATCCCAAGTCACTGTAAAGCCACTACCATTTGCACAGAATACAGAAGATGAAGGATTACGCATATCCATCTCAGGATCATAACCAATTTGAGCCACAATTTCATCTGTATCTTGACATACATCGTAGCCATCAGGTTGGAAGGAAAATCTTCCTTGCCCTTTGCTATAAGCATTGACTTCATTTTGATAGTGGGCAAGTAAACGAATACAACCACGGCCAACAATAACACTACGACTATCTCCACTATCCTGTATTTCAAACTGTGCCTTTTTACTTTCTAAATCAAATAATGCTTTTGATAAGGATTCACTAGGTACAGTTAATTCAAACCGTACATACGGCTCTAATAGAATTGATGATGTTTTCATCAGTGCTTGTCGTACTGCACGCGAAGCAGCCTGTCTAAAGTCTCCACCTTCAGTATGTTTTAAATGACCCTTTCCAGCGATTAAAGTAATCTTTACATCCGTCAGTTCGCTACCAGTTAGTACCCCACGATGCTTCTTTGTGCGTAGCGCACTCAGTATTGCATTTTGCCAGTTAAAGGATAATTGATCAGAACCCGTTTCATTGGCAATCACAATTCCCTTTCCTCTTTCAAGAGGATCTAGTCTAACTTGTACTTCAGCATAATGGCGTAATGGTTCAAAGTGACCTGCACCCTTTACAGTTTCTCCAATCGTTTCACGATAAAGTATCCTGCCTGTACTGAAGCCTACTGAAACTCCACAACGATTAAGGATTCTCTTCTGCAAGACTTCCATCTGCATTTCACCCATGATATGTACATCAATCTGCCCAGTTTCACTT
Organism: uncultured Solobacterium sp.; assembly: GCF_963550625.1. Lineage (GTDB taxonomy): Bacteria > Bacillota_I > Bacilli_A > Erysipelotrichales > Erysipelotrichaceae > Bulleidia. The sequence continues at coordinate 47,428 of NZ_CAUVCV010000004.1, read as the reverse complement.
TGGATATCCATTTCAAGTGCAGGATCTTCTTCACTAATTTCACGACAAGCCGTCGTAAGTGCAAGTAAATCTGTACCCCTAGGATAAACCAAACGATAATCCATATATGCACTTAACATTGGTTGTTTTTGTGTCTCTTCAAAGCCTAAACCATCACCTGCTTCAAAGTGTTCTAAACCCTTCAATGCCACAACCATACCAGGATAGGCTTCCTCTAGCATACTAAACTTTGAGCCATGATAAAGGCGAATCTGATCTACCTTTTCATCCTCATCAAGTTTTTGCTTGGCATGCAATATACCACCCGTAATCTTTACATGTGTTAAACGTGTATGATTCTCTGCCATGGTAATCTTATAAACTCTTGCTCCAAACTCCTCAGGATAGTTTCTATCAACTGAAAATTGAGAAATTCCCTCTAACAAAACATCAATACCTTGCACCTTTAATGCAGAGCCAAAGAATACGGGAAAGAAACTACGATGATAGAAACCATCTACAATCTCTTCTGCCGTCAAAGAACCCTTACTCTCATACTGTTCTAAGAGCGCATCGCTAGAAAAGCATATTTCCTCCATCTTATCTTCGTTCAACCAATCAATACAATTACTAGATAGTTTAGAATGAATATCAGCCAGTAACTTTTCTTGGCTAAGATAGCTAATATCCATCTTGTTAACAAATACTAAAGTAGGTACATGATAATACTCTAAACATTTCCATATCGTTTCACTATGCGCCTGTACACCATCTTGTCCATTAATCAATACAATTGCCATATCTAAAACGGACAAAGTTCTTTCCATCTCAGAGGAAAAATCCGCATGTCCTGGTGTATCGATGATATATACTTCAATATCTTTATAAACAAAGTGAGCCTCTTTGGAATAGATTGTAATCCCACGATTTCTTTCTTGTTCATCAAAATCAAAAAAAGAATCCCGATGATCCACCCTGCCCAATGCTGTAATTGCACCTGTTTGATAAAGGATACTCTCTATTAATGTCGTCTTTCCAGCATCTACATGCGCTAGGATACCGATAACGGTTCGTTTTATTTGACCCATGCTTGTATTATACCAGTTTGAAATACGCATAGAAAACCTAATCTGCAGGAATTCTCTTTTTCAAGTATAATGATGAAAATGGAGGTACCTTATGCAACATTATGATAATTTTTTAAACCTCAGTTGCGATACAATGATTGCAACTGAAAAAGATGGCTATTACAGCTTTGAAGACACTGTATTCTATGGTGAAAAAGGTGGCATGCCAGGAGATAAAGGAACAATTAACGGCTTAGAAGTCATTGATTTAAAATGGGAAGATGATATCCTCTATCACAAAGTAGATGGCATTTTAAAAAACCCTATTCACATGGAAGTTGATAAAGAAACACGTATCATTAATACTACTGTACAGAGTGCATATCATCTACTAGATGGCTATTATGGCAAGATGGGACTCTATATCGTTGCGATTGGTGTGACTTCACCAGAAAATCAATGGTATGAAGTTAACAGCAAAGACCTAGATGAAAAACATCTAGAAGAAGTACAAAACTTCATGAATGATACCCTACTACAAGATATTCCAGCAGAGTTTACATACTATAAAGGCAGCGAATATCCAAATCCAAAATACGCAAATCATGATGAAGTAAGAGTCGTAACTTTTGGTGATATCGACTCTCAACCATGTGGAACTCCACACGTCAATAATGTCAATCAAATTGGTAGTTTTATCATTCTAGGAAGTGAAAAGACATCACGTGGTACACGTATCTATACAACCGTTAGTTGGGCAACAAATATTAAGTTGAAGAAGTACTATAACTTAATTCAAGAATTGCGTAAAACCCTCAATGGTAAAGAAGATGATATCCTAGAAAACATCCAAAGTTTACGCAACACAAACAAGGTATATAAAAAACAAATTGAAGATCTTCAAAAAGAACTAACAACCTATAAGGTACAAGAAATTCTTCAAATGGAAGATAACGTACTAGTAGATGTTGTGGATGTTAGTCTATTACGTCCAGTATCACAAGCTCTACTAACTGAAGTATCTTCCACAAAAATCTTGATTACAACTTCTGAAGAAATAACTGATTTCTCAATCATTTCACCAGAAGGAAAAGCAAGAGATATCTACGCAGCTATACAAGAATCATTAGAAGCAAGCGGTGGTGGCTCGCCAAAGATAGTTACCGCACGCTCAACTAAACAAAAATGCGCTGTCATTGAACTACTAAAAAAGAATATCAAACAGTGAAATATATAAATTAAACCAACATCAGATTCTCAATAGAATTTGATGTTGGTTTTAATCAGATAATTATTTCTTTTTGCTCTTAATTAATTTAGGCTGAATTGTCCATTCTCTAATAACATTACATTCCTTTAGATATTGCATACTTCTCATTTTATTAGAAACTCTGTAGATGTCAGTATCTAAATATGTTTTTTTGAGACTTATACTACTCTGAAATAATTTTGGCAATAGTGATGATTGATAATTCAAATATAATTTTGGACATTGTTCTTCGAGTAGAGTTGATAAATCTGAATAAATCTCTTTGTTAATAATATCTTCAGCTGAATATGGAATTAACTTACCATTTGGATAAACATAAATGTGATTATAAAAATCTATATCCACAATCGCTCCATGAATAGTTCCACTACCACCAATAGACTGAATATACTTTGAAACTTTTGTTTGAAGTTCAGAATATTTGTTATATGGTTCTAAAACAATATCTACCTGCTCATCCATATATGTATAGTAATAATCTGGATCATAATCAGCTAGTTTCACTGTTCCACCACGAAGAATACGATACTTATTATTATATTTGTTCATAAATAGATAGAATCCGTTCTTCTTAATCATAATAACTGGTAAATCAGAATTATAATTAACATCAATATTTTTTCCTCGATTAAAATTCAAATAAGTTAATGCTGAAATTTTATGAATTCCATCTTTATAGTTTTCTAATGTGTCGTATCTACCACAGAAATTGAAGTGATTTAAATTAAATTTCTTTTCTTTATAACCAATTTGATTATCCGCGAATATATGATCATCCAAATCATTTTTGAAATAATTCCGGTGCGTGTGACCATGCAGATATATCCAATTCTTATTATTTTTTTCTTTTGACCAATCAGACTTTGGCATATGACTTGCTATAACAACTTGATGAGAAGGAATAGCTTTATTTAATTTCTTATATAATTTTTCAATTTTTTTCGATTCGAAAATTTCTTCCTTTCTTGTTAATGAATCACGGTAAATACCATTAGTTGCATTAAATTCTTTGTTTAACCCTGCAAAGCCAATTCCACCAAAGACTATTAAACGACTATTTCGTACTGCTTTTTGAATCTCGGTATTACTCATTTTAAGTAATTTATCTTCCGAGTATCTTATTAAGCGAGATGCACAGTATTCGCCATCTTTAATGACCAACATACTATTATCCAGTAACTCAATATTTAATTTTTTACATAATTTTTTATATTTGTTCAATTGAACTCGATACTTTGATTCCCATAATTCATGATTACCTAAAACTAGTATTATATCTTTAAATTTGAATTTATCCGATAATACTTCTAAAAAGTATTTATTTATCTCATACGAAGAAGAAATATCTCCTAGTATAAACATTGGAGAATAATTGGAATAGACATAAGAATCACTATCGTCTTCATCCTCATCCGCACTTCTATTTATTGATGTATATAATTCATTAACTTTCTTCTCTATATACATTGGTATTTCATAATCATAACCTAAAGAAAGATTATTAATCTTATGGTCTAAATGCAAATCTGATATATAGTAAGCAAAGTAATCAGAAAAATAATCAAAATTATATAATGCAGGAAGCTTAGATTCTGGATTATATAATTCCAAACTAGAACTTGATAAAATATTTAATAAATTTCTACTAGTATAATAATTAGGATCATCGTACAGGGCATTATCAAGATTAAAATCTTCTAAATTAACACCATTTAGATTATAGCCTCGTAAATCGGAATTAGATAACTCATTATTTAAATATTTGGAAAACTCTGTAAATGTATCAAACCATTCAGTTCTACTATACTCGTTAAACTTACCATCTTCAGATACCAGTGAGTATTTAACGCTAAAATTTAAATTAGTTATAGCATTATTTGCATTATTATTTTTGTGGAACTTTTTACTACAAATAATTTCATCAACCGCAATTGCATTCGGATATAAACTGATATCTTTACGTAATACATATGCGCCTGTAAAATCCATCTCTTTTCTAGCTGATTTGGGAACTGGAACATTTATTAAATTAACGCCAATTAAACTAAAATTATTTGCTCTATATAAATCTATAATATTTCTAAAAGATAGAATTTCGTATGATGTATTAAGGGCTTTCACCCCATCAGCAAAGATATATTTTTCTAAATAATATCTTTTATCATAGTAGTTATAAGATATAGAACTCGGATCAACCTTTACTTCAAGAGTTTTTCCTAATAATGCATGAGAAATTACCTTTCTCAAATTTTTCGTATTAGGTAAATACGATAATCCTTCGTCTCCAAATATTACTGCCACTTTCATGCAGTTACGAAAATCCAAATATTCGCTCGGTAATTTTTTTAAAATCTCAATATCACCAGTTAAAATTAAATCTGTAAGTATATTACCTTCATAAATCTGTCTATTATCATAAATATAATTTTTTATAGACTTCTTTGTTTTTGCTTGTAAGACAAAATTAATTATTGTATTTAAATCAAGAGAATTTTTCATGATTACCTCACATATAACTACTTTACTATAATCTATCACTTATTTTCAGACAGTATCTATATTATTGTGAAAAAAGAGCGCTTATAACCAAGCACTCTTAATTTATTTTTCTAATGATGCGACAATCGCATCTGCTAACTTTTCAATTTCAGCTAAGCTATCTTCCTTAACAGCAGACTTTACAGTAACCTTTGGCTCAAGAATCACTGTATTCTTCCAAGTGGAAATTTGTTTTTCCATAAGAAGTTTTGCGGTTGGAACCCAAGAACCATTTTCAATTAATCCAACTGTACGATTTGCTAGACTATGATTCTTAATTTCAGACAACAAGTGTTGTACTGTATCAAATACTTCAGCGTTATAAGATGCAGCCGCAAACACAAGCGTAGAATACTGGAATGCTGTCGATAACATGATTGATAAATCTGTCTTGGATGTATCAAATACCTTTACGTTGTGAATGCCCTTCTCTGCAAGTTTCATCGCTAAGATATCAGCTGCAAGTGCTGTATTGTTATACACAGAACCATAGAATATCGCAACAGAATTTACCTCATAACTATATGAAGTCCACTTATCATAAAGACTAATAATCTTATCAAAGTCCTTGCGCCAAATGTGTGCATGTAAAGGACAGATCATTTCAATTTCAAAGTTACGAACCTTTTTTAATACTGCAGATGCCTGCATGCCATACTTACCAACGATACAGGTATAGTAGCGTCTACATTCATCCTTCCAATCGTGTTCCCAATCAACTTCATCCGCAAACACATTACCGCTCATTGCACCAAAGCAACCAAACACGTCTGCACTAAATAATACCTTTGCTGTTTCATCATAGGTCACAATGACTTCTGGCCAATGTACCATTGGTGCAGTCATAAATTTCAAGTTATGCTTACCAAGGCACAATGTATCATTTTCTTTTACGACGATAGAACGACTATCCGTTTCAAAACGATAGAACTGATTCATCATTCTGAATGCCTGCAAAGAACCTATTAATTTCATATCTGGATACATCTGAACAAGCTGTGGAATAATCGCACAATGGTCAGGCTCCATGTGGTTAACAATCATATAGTCTAATGCTCTACCCTGCAAAGCATATTCCAAGTTATCAAAGAATTGCTGCGCTACATTATAATCAATGCCATCTACTAGACATGTCTTTTCATCTAGAATTAAGTAGTTATTGTATGACATTCCTGCAGGAACACTATACGTATTTTCGAACTTTTCAAGGCGTCTATCAGAGGCACCTAGCCAATAAATATCATCATGAATCTTTCTAACGTTATACATAATATTTTCTCCCGACAATTAGTATATAACTTTTATAATAAAAATTGTGAAAATACTATCTCACAAAAAAGATACAGATTACTCTGTACCTAGCTTATTTTGTGCGAAATCCTGCGATACCAAAGGCACCAGGTCCACCATGTGTAGTAATAACACCACCACATTGTGTCCAACGAACTTTTGCAACACCCTGGTTATGAAGATACTCTTCTACTTCTGGCTTCAATCCTTCTTCAAAGCCAACTGTAGTACAGCACCATACTTCATCCTTCGCAATTGCGTTATTCACAAGGAAGTCATCCATCATCTTGTAGATGACACGATTCATCTTACCACGATAGTTCTTTCCGGCAACTAGACGTCCATCCTTTGCTTCAATACATGGATGTAAGAGTAATACACCTGCTAATAAAGCTTTTGCATTGCTGACTCTACCACCAGCCACTAAGAACGCTAATGTCTTAGGAATAAATGACATGTGACCTCTAGCAATCAAGTCATTTGCAGCTTTTACTGCCTCATCAATATCCCATTCAGGATGTTCTCGTAATAATTCAGCCATACGAACTAATACTTGACCCTGACCGATAGAATATAACTTTGTATCGATTGCTGTGATATAATCACGATTCTCCATTGCAATCTGCGCACAACCATACGCACAAGTTGTGACAGAAGAATACGCAAGATATAAGATATGCGCTTCTGGATGATCCGCATGAATACGATCAAAAATGTAATCAAAGTCTACGATTGTAGAACCACTTGTCTTTGGAATCTTTAAATTCTTTTCAAAATAATCAATGATGTTAGATGCTGGGAAAGTACCATCATCCTTTGTTTCACCATCAAAAGTAACGTGCATTGGCACAATATAGATACCTTCTTTTTCAGCTATATCCTTTGGAATATCTGCGCCTGATTCGGCTACTAGTACAACTTTCATTAAGCTGTTCTCCTTTATTTATCGTATATATCATACCAAAGAATACATATAGAGTGTATTGATATGAAATCATTTAGCGTATTTTATGCAACGATAATCTCATCTAATGTTACATCATGTGGTTCTACATCTATTTGATCAACTTCTTGTTCCTGAAATGCAACTCCTATTCTATTTCTACAATTCATTAGAACTGAATCATAGTACCCTTTTCCATATCCTGTACGATGATTTTTTGAATCGTAACTACTCAATGGGACAACCATCATGTTAATCTCTCGTACTGGAATCATAACCATAGACTTTGGCTCTAATAATCCAAAATGTGCTGGCTTTAAATCATGATAGGAATCTATTCTATAAAACTGTAAGGTTTTTCCTACCACCTTTGGAACACATACTGTAATATTGTTCGCAAAACAAAATTCAAGAATTTCCGATGTATCTAATTCATCTTTGACAGAAACATAACATCCTATAATCATGCCTGCATGTATCCTCGAGATTATCTCTTGGCATACCGCATGACTTTTCTCTCTACGTTCTTTCAAAGATAAGAAAGCACGTGCTTGTAATCCTTTCGCACGTGCAATGTTTTTATCCAACGGATCCACTCATATCCAGTTTCATCAACTGGTTCAATTCTACTGCGTATTCCATCGGTAATTCTCTTGTAAACGGCTCTAGGAATCCCATGACAATCATTTCTGTTGCTTGTTCTTCGCTTAAACCACGTGACATCAAATAGAATAATTGATCTTCAGAAATCTTGGAAACTTTCGCTTCGTGTTCAATCGTAGAGGAGTTATTCATATTTGAGTTTGTAGGAATCGTATCACTCTTAGAGATATTGTCTAAAATTAATGTATCACATTCAATGTGGGCCTTTGAGTTTCTCGCAGCTGGTGTAAAGTGTACTTCATCACGGAAGTTTGTTACACCACCATTACGTGATACTGATTTAGAAATAATAGAAGAACGTGTATTAGGAGCAGCATGAATCATCTTAGAACCTGTATCCTGAAACTGACCCTTTGAACCTACACCAATTGAGATACAAAGACCAGTTGCACCTTCTCCTGCAAGAATGCATGATGGATACTTCATAGAAATTCTAGAACCGATATTACCATCGATCCATTCCATTGTTCCACCTGCATCAACTCTTGCACGCTTTGTTACTAAGTTTAAGATATTGCCTGACCAGTTCTGTACAGATGAATAACGACACTTTGCATTCTTACCAACATAAACTTCAACGACTGCCGCATGTAAGGAGTCCTTGGAATATTGTGGTGCTGTACAACCTTCTACATAGGAACATTCAGCACCATCATCAACGATGATGATTGTTCTTTCAAACTGTCCCATGGATTCAGAATTAATACGGAAATAAGACTGTAAAGGTTTTTCTAACTTAACACCCTTAGGTACATAGATAAAACTACCACCAGACCATACTGCACTATTTAATGCTGATAACTTGTTATCACCAGCACTAACAATCTTTCCAAAGTATTGCTTAAAGATTTCCGGATGTTCCTTTAATGCAGAGTCAATATCCAAGAAGATAACACCCTTCTCTTCAACTTCCTTAAGCATGTTGTGATATACAGCTTCTGATTCATATTGTGTAGTTACACCTGCTAAGAACTTGCGTTCTGCTTCAGGAATACCTAATTTTTCAAATGTATTCTTTACTTCTTCAGGAACTTCTTCCCAACTCTTTTCTGTTTCTTGAGAGACCTTACGATAGTATGTAAAATCTTGGAAATCAATTTCACTTAAATCTGGTCCCCACTTTGGCATAGGCTTCTTCATAAAGATGTTATAAGCCTCTACACGCTTTTCAGTCATCCATTCAGGTTCATGCTTGTATGCTGAAATCTGTCTTACAACTTCTTCTGAAATACCCTTACCAGTATCTATGATGGACTTCACGTCATCATGGAAACCATATTTATAATCATCCTGGGAAGAAAGAACTGCTTCATCTTCTGAAGTTAGCTTAATCTGTTCGCTCATTTCTTACCCTCACTTTCATCAATCATTTGTTCAATCGCATCCCAACCGATGGTTGCACATTTAATACGATTGGCTTGTTTATAAACATTCTTCAACGCAACTGCTTCTTGTAAAAGTTCCGGATCATATGGTTGTTCGTTAATCATCGCAAAATAATTCTGAATGATTACACGTGCCTCTTCCAATGTCTTTCCCTTTAATAAGTCTGTCATCATTGAAGTACTCGCTGTTGAAATTGTACAAGCAACACCTTCAAAGCGAATATCCTGAATTACACCATCCTTGATATCGGACTGCACCGTAATATCGTCAATACAGCTATCTGAAGCCATATGAACAGATAAGTAACGATCGTCTTTTACCAACTTATGATTATGTGGATATTGATAATGATCCATGATTAACTCTCGAAGTATCTGTGGATCATTAATAAAACTTTCTACTTCACTCATTGTTTGTACTCCTTTAGAAGAAGATGCCTACTGCATTTTCTAAACTAATGTTTTTAGCAACCTCAATAAAACGATCTACTTCTTCTTTTGTATTGTAAAAATATAGCGATGCACGAATTGTTTGATCCGTACCAATTACTTCATGTAACACCTTAGCACAATGATTGCCAGAACGTACCGCAATATGATTTGCGCCTAGATAGCCAGCCGCATCCTGTGCAAATACTCCTTTCGCATTAAATGTGATAGGTCCAGAAGTATTATTTGGGTTATAGAATTCAATGTTATCTAATTCTTTTAACTTTTCTGCAAAGTATGCACGTAGTTCCTTTTCATATGCACTGATATTTTCCATACCAATGGACATTAGATATTCTGCTGCAGCACCTAAACCGATAACACCTTCAATGTTTGGTGTACCCGCTTCAAACTTAATAGGTGCATTCTTTAAAATGACATCGGCATCTGAAGTAAAGCGTGCGTTCATACCACCACCGAGTAGTAATGGCTCCATATGGTCTAGTAATTCATACTTACCGTAAAGAACACCGACACCATCAGGTCCACACATCTTGTGTGATGAAAAACCTAAGAAATCAATATCAAGTGCCTTAACATCGATTGGATGATGAGGAACACTCTGCGCCCCATCCACAACCATTAAAGCACCTACTTCATGCGCTAATGTTGTCATCTCTTGGATTGGTTGTAAAGCACCCATTACATTTGTAACATGCGCTACGGTAACCACCTTAACTTCAGCGTTTAATAACTTCTTATATTCATCCAGAATAACCACACCATGGTTATCTACTGGAACATATTGAATCTTTATACCAAGTTCTTTTTCTAAACGATACCAAGGTAAAAGATTGCTAGCATGTTCATTGAGTGTTGTAAGAATTACATCACCTTTTTTTAACCAACCCTTACCAAGACCATAGGCAATCTGGTTTAATGTCGCTGTAATATTTGCAGTGAATGCGACTTCACGAGGTTGACAATTGATAAATCTAGCAATAATCTTGCGTGTATTATCATATGCACGGTCTGCTTTGATTGCAGTCTCATAATCACCACGTTCTACATTTGATGTAAAGTGGCAGTAGAAATTACAGATTGCATCAATTACAGCCTTTGGTTTATATGTAGTCGCACCATTATCTAAATAAATTAACTCCGGATGATTTACAATCATCGGAAAATCTTGACGAATCTTTTCTACATCAATCATAAGTTTGCTAGCTTCGCCTCCATTTCTACACGAAGTTCCTGCTGGAGAGTTTCATTACTTAAAAATTGTGTAATTGGATACATATAACCAGAACTAATCAATGATGTACATTGACGTTGATCTAAACCACGTGATTGTAGATAGTACAACTGCTCACGATCAATTCTACCAATTGTTAAAGCATGACTTGCCTGAACATCATTTTCATCAATCAATAGTTCAGGAATCACTGTGGAACTCTGTCCATCATCAAAGCACATTACACGTGACTTCTGATGACTTTCTGAACGAGAAGCACCTTTTACAATCTTACCAATCGCATCGATAAATAACTTACCACCCTTTAATACAACCGCAAAGTTATCAATATTCGCTAATGTATGTTGAGCAAAATTTACAACGTTCTGTTTGTAATTCTTATCGGATGCTACGAGTGATGAAGAAACTAAATGACCATACGCACCAGGCTCTCTTAAAGCCATGTATGTATTACGCTTCACTGGATATGGGTTAACTTCACAATGAGCAACCTCAACATTCGCATTACGTAATACATCATGCGTCTCATCAATCTCAATCATATGTTCATTGTCATTCCAGAACAGATATTTAACTTGTGCATCAGCGTAAGCAAATGTACGAATACGTAATTTACCGCAGTTTTTGATACGTACAAATACTTCATATTCGCCCGCATCTGCACTAAAAGTTAATTCAATATCGCGCTCAGTATCAATCTCAAATTGACTGAAAGCATCACGTAATTGAATATCTGTATCTACATGAATCATTTCCATTACTTTTTAGCCTCAGCTTCTGCGGCAGTACGAACGGCACAACTTCCAATTGTATTTGCTGGACGACGAGCAGCCTTCTTTTCATGAGGTGCTTCAATACCATACTCAGCATAAATCCAATCATAACCTTCTGTATCAATCTTACGAGCTAATTGACCATCACCTTCAAGTACGACTTTTCCATCTACTAATACGTGTGTATATTGAGGTTCAATTAATTCGAAGAAACGATCATAGTGAGAAACAATCATTAATGACATGCCTGTTTCTGCACGTAGATTATTGATAGCATTCGCTACAATATGCATCGCATCAACGTCAAGGCCTGAGTCAATCTCATCTAACATTGATAAGGATGGACGTAACATCTCCATCTGTACAATTTCATTTCTCTTCTTTTCACCACCAGAGAATCCTTCATTTAAGAAGCGGTGAGCAAGATCTTCTTTCATTTGTAAATCTTGGATCGTCTTTTCCATAGACTTAATAAATGTAAATAATGGAACTGGAGACTCACGACGTACATTCATTGCAGCACGTAAAAAGTCACTGTTTGTAACACCTGGAATTTCTTGAGGATACTGCATTGCTAAGAATAAACCAGCAACACTTCTCTCATTTACAGGCATCGCCAATACATCTTTTCCATCATATGTAATAGAACCCTTTGTAACAGTATATACAGGATTACCCATAATCGCTGCGAGTAATGTTGATTTACCATTACCATTTGGGCCCATTAAGGCGTGAACCTCATTTTCGCCTATTGTGAGGTTAACACCCTTTAAAATTTCTTTATCCTCCACTGATACGTGGAGATCTCTAATCTCTAAAGTTTTCACACAATCACCTTCATTCCGCTACTTATTGTAACATCTTCCGGCAAATTCTTGGGATTATACTATCTCACTTGTGAAAATTTCTTATATTGTGATTCTTCACACAAAGTTCAGTGAATGAAAATTGCATTTAAATCGCTTTTACACTATAATAAATAAGCGTTTTTACGTATAAAAATTTAGGAGGTATTATGGGCAAATTCTTGAAAAAGAACTGGTTTGTAATGTTAGTGGTAGCAATCTTTCTTGCTATCAGTGTTTATTACATTTACGATACAAACAAAGGAAAACTAAAAGGTAAACAAACAAACGGAGAAGATGTCGTTTATTCTATCGATGATAACGATACAACGGCTTCCGAATTCTATGAAACACTCTTTAGAACAAATGGTTCAAATGCTCAATTGACATTGTTCAAACGTACGGTAGCCGATGCTAGTATTTCTACAACAAATGAAATCAAAGATGCAGCTGCTAAGCAAGCTGAATCAATTATTGCTAACTATAAGAATTCTTATGGTGCAAACTATGAAGCTAAGTTACATGCAGATATGGCAAAAACTGGTTATACAGATTTAGAAGAATATTTAATTCAACAACAGAAAGTAAACCAGTTAACAGCTGAATACGCAAAAGAACATTTTGATGAACTAAAGATTCGTCAAGTATCCTACATCTTGATTAAGTTCACAGATAGAAACAACCCTACTGCTGAGCCTACAGAAGATGAAGCAGCTAGAATGAAAGCTGTTGATGATGAATTAGCAGCTGGTGATGATTTCGCTACAGTAGCTTCCAAGCACAGCGAAGATACATCAACATCAGTTAACGGTGGTGTATTAGGTGTTATCGATAAGAACACATCTACATTGGATGCTGCATTCTTAGAAGCTTCCCTCGCCCTCAATGAAGGCGAAGTAAGTAAGTGGGTACGTTCTTCAAACTTTGGTTACTTCAGAATTATTGCTAACGCAACAACACAAGCTAAGTTAGAAGAAGTTGCTGGAGATAACCCATACTTAACTTTAGTTCAAAACTACGACACAACTCTTTCAAACCAAGCTCTTTGGGCTAAGGCTAAAGAATTAGGTATTGATTTCAAGGGTAATACAGAACTTGAAAACTCCATCAAGAAAGCTATGGGTATTGAGACAGAAAGTGAGGAAACAAAATAATGACAAAGTTTAAGAAACTTACTGCCGTTGTTTGTACTGCTATCCTCTTGTCTGGATTAGCTGGATGTTCTGATGCGGTTGCAAAATTAAAAGATAGCAATGAAGTACTCTTCTCTATCGGTAAGAAGAATATTACTAAAGGTGATGTATTCACATTAATGAAGCAAAATGCTGGTGCTACTACTGTTGTTAACGAAGCAAGTAAAGCAATTGCTCAAGCAGAAATTGAAGTAACAGAAAAGATGGAAAAAGAAGCACAACAAAGCTTAGCAAACTACAAGTCAATGTATGGTGATAAATTTGCCACTTATATGAAGAACAATAACTTAGATGAAGATACATACCTAAAGGAATACCTTATCCCTTCTCTACAGGCAAAAGAATTAACAAAGAAGTATATCGATGAAAACTTTGATTCTCTAGTAGATACATACAAACCAGTTAAGGCTACAATCTTAACATTTGAAGCACAAGCTGATGCTGATGCAGCATTAGCTGAATTAAAAGGTGGCAATACTGATTTTGCAGCAGTATCTTCTGCACATAACGGTACTGGTACACCTGTATCACAGATTTACACAACTGAATCATCTGACTTAGATGCATTAGTACGTACTATCATCACTTCAAACTCTCCAAGTGATCCTTGGACAGAGTCACCTGCTAGTGATGGAGCAAAGTTCTATGTTATCAAGGTAGATGAAAATGATGCTTCAAAGATTAAGGATGATGTTGATACAGCTCTACAGAAGATTAATCAAATCTCTGCAGATGCATCTACATACTTCTTCAAGAAGCACAACTTCCACATTTATGATAAGACTATCTACGATGCTGTTAAGGACATGTATCCAGATATTTTAGTACAAGATATGAAATAAAAGTCGCAAAATCATGCGACTTTTTTTACAATATAAATATAGAGAAATGAGAGGAATTAATTATGTGTATATTCTGCGATATTATCGATCATAAGATCCCATCAAAAGTAGTCTATGAAGATGACAATGTGCTAGCAATACTTGATATCTCACAAGTAACCTATGGGCATACAATTGTCATGCCAAAGAAGCATGTAGCAAATATCCTAGAGGCAGATAGTGAAACAGTAAAACAATGTGCTGAGGTTATCTCTAACCTGTCTAAGAAAATCACTCGTGCCACAAAAGCTGAAGGATGTAATATCCTAAATAACTGTGGTGAAGTGGCAGGACAAACAGTACACCACCTACATTTCCATATCATCCCACGCTACAGCACAGATGATGCATGTCAATTCATATTCAACAAATCTAAAACACAAGACTTAGATGAAGTACTTCAAACAATTAAAGGGGCTTAATAGCCCCTTTTACTTTACATTCAATCGTTTTAACATTACATCATGTGCCGCATTCTCAAGAGTATCTTGTAGTGGCTCCAGCTGATTAACTTCATATCTACGATTTAAACCACGAAGAATCACTTCATCCGCAATAGTTGGATTCTTTGGTAATAGCGGACCATGCATGTAAGTTGCGATAGTCTGTACATCCATATAGCCTTCAAAACCACTATCGAATGTATTTCCATGTCCGACAAGTACTTTGCCAAATGGATTGGATACTGCTTTGGTTTGGCCGCCATGGTTTTCAAATCCAACTACAGTTACGTTTTTATCATGAATGTTCGCTTCTACAACAATATTACCAATGCAGCGATGATCACGATCACTACTTTCTGTATAGTAATCATAGATGCCTAAACCATCAATCTTTTGACCATCCTGGTCTAAATAGTATTGACCAAATAATTGATAACCACCACAAATTAATAAGAATGCTGTACCACTTTGCTTTGCCTTTAAAATAGATTCTTTTCGTGCTAGTAAATCTTTATAGATAAGTGTCTGCTCTTTATCTGCTCCTCCACCCAAGAAGAAAATATCATAATCTTCAATATTTCTTTCTTCTTGTAATGTACAAGTATCAACAACGACATCTATCCCACGCTTACTTGTGCGATAACGCAGTGTCTCTATATTTCCTTTATCGCCATAAAGGTCCATGAGGTCATGATACATCCATAAAATCTTTAAATCCATGATTATCGTGCCTCCTTCTTCAAAATACTACGTACAACATGTAAGGCAGTATATGTAGAAAGAATATAACTATCCTTATTAGCTTTATCTAGATACTTGATTGCTTCTTCGAAGTTTTCAATCACTTGAAGATGATCTTCTAAGCCTTCATATTTCAAGCGTAAAGCCATATCATAAGCACGTGTTCCTGAACATATAATCGTATGAATATCCTCTTTGTTTAATCGCTCAAAATGCGCATCCCAAATCCAACTGATATCCCTACCGTCTTGATCGTTATCATTCAAGAAAATAGCGATATTCTTATCACCTGCTTGACTAACAATGTACTTCATTACTTCATTAGCTCCAGTTGGATTCTTCATCAGATTCAATACAGATGGTTTACTTAGTGCAAACACTTCATTACGACCTTCCTTCATAGAGAATGTCTTAAATACAGTATTCGCTGCTTGTAAATCTAAGCCTAATAAACGCATCACAGTTAATACAACTGCACAGTTATAGATTGCATAGATTGTATTCATAAACGAATGATACTTAATACCATCTACTGTGAAGGTCTGATTCTGGTAATCAATTTCTGAGACATACGTATATGGAGAAATCTTACCAAATTGACAAGATGGACATACAAATCTTCCGATGTGAGAATACTGATAATAGTCATACACTAGGCGTGCACCACAATCTGGACAGAACTTACCTTCACTAGCTTCGTTGGTAGTCTTTTGTGATACTTCATTTTCACCAACGGAGAAAAAATGAACTTTTGCTTTCTTTGCATGATTGGCAATACGAACAACGTTAGGGTCATCTCCATTCATGATAAGATCACCTTCAAAGTCTGCTGTTACTTCTTCTATCTTACGAATAATTGTTTCCATCTCTCCTGCTCGATCTAACTGATCGCGGAAAAAGTTATTGACGACAAGTGCTGTTGGTCGTAGTGCTTTAAATTGACGATATAATGTCAATTCATCAACTTCAATTACAGCAACGTCAGCTTTAACATTAAAGTTTGAATCAGAATTGGCCGCTAGTAATGTTGCAATACCTACATTTAAGTTATCCCCACGACTGTTATTAATTACCTTTAAACCTGCTTGCATGAGTGATCTTGCAATAAGGTTTGATGTCGTTGTCTTACCATTTGTCCCTGTTACAAGAATCACATGTTTTGGCATATGGAATTTCTCAATGAAGTGAGGATCCATCTTCAGTGCTAATCGTCCTGGTAAGGAACCACCACGGCCTACTGCAGTTAATGCTTTACGAACAATTTGAACTGCTACTAAACGTAAATCCATGTTTATTCCTTTCCTTTCGGTTTATAGAATTGACGATTTTCTAACGCAAATAATTTTGGTGTCCATGTGCCTGGCTTAATCGATGCGAAAGCCTGACTCAACATATTTAATCGCGCATCTAGATTATCGACTAGGTATAACACTTCTGCTTCCTGTAGTTTTGGCAATACCGGAGAACCAAATTCCATCTTACCGTGATGAGAAAGAATCATATGATGTAAGAAGATTGTCTCTTCGTAGTCTTCTAGATGTTCCTTAGCTGCTACTTCTGTTAACCAACCATTTGCGATAGAAATGTGACCTTCCAGTTTTCCTTCTAAGGTATACTCCGTCGCAATCGCTCCACTCATTTCGGCAGTCTTCCCAATATCATGCATTAATGCACCAGAAACTAGTAAATCATAATCCAACTGTGGGTAGTGCTGGCATAACATCTGACATACTTCAACCATACTAATAGAATGTTCACTTAAACCACCTAAATAATTATGGTGAATTTGCGAAGCAGCAGGATATTCTATAAACTTTCTTCCTGCATGGATTAACATTCCTTTTACCAACTTACGGTATACTTCATTCTGAATGGAATCAAGAATTTCATGAAGTTTACGACTACGTTCTTCTTCACTTTGCGCACTTGAGATTACAAAGTCACTCATATTCACTGTTGATTGATCTAAAGGCTGAATGCGATTAATACGTATCTGTAAATTATGGTTGTAGTCTAGTACTTCAAAGCTTACTTCTTGTACTAAACCAACTTGTACAATATCTTTATCCTCTTGTTTCACATCCCAAAATTTACCATCAATCGTACCAGAGCTATCCTGTACAACTAGAGATAAATATTGAGCGCCTTTATTTGTTGTACCATTCTTTACATCTTTTATTAATAGTGGCAAAACGTATCTTTTGCCAACTTCATATTCACTAATTTTCGTCATAAATCCACTCCATTCTATCCATGTATGCACTTATATCCTCACCATGAAATCCTTGTGTTAAACAATAGCGATAGATACGTGTCTTCAAATCATATCCACGATATTTTCTCTCATATCGTTTGATAGCTTTCTTAATTAACTTTTCTAATAGTACATCTTCATTTTCTTTATTTGAGGAATAATCTAACTCCGGTACAACTTTTTCGATTGTACTGCTCGAATAACCTCTTGTCATTAGTTTATTACGAATCGTATTCTTCGTCTTTGTGACAGATGACTTTTGATTTTGTTTTAAAGTCTTCGTAGCATATGCTAGTGCATATTCATATTCTTTTAATTTCGACTGTTCCATGCATGCAAGAATACAATCTTCATTTATGCCTCGTTGTTTTAACTTGGAGATAATTTGCTTTGGCCCATATAAGCTATTAGATAATGCTTGTATTTGTTCCATACATAATTTTTCATCATCCAGATAACCTTTTTTAACTAGCTTATCCATCAAAACATTTACTTCTTGATAATCTGCAAGTTCAGTTTCTTTTAACCATTTACGCATTTCATAAATCGTTCTATCTTTTAAGGATAGTTTGCGTAAACATCTTTGATACAACTGCTCAGAATCAATATGTTCTTCAAAACTACGTAACTGTTCTTTGCTAATTGTAATACCTTTTCTTAAGCCATACTGTACATAATCATCTAATGTAACCTTAATTTCTTTCGTTAAATTTGGATTGATTTGTATCATTAACTTTGCGTATTTCTTCTGTAAGTCTACACTACGAATATAATACGTTTCTAAAGCATCCTGATAATGATTGAATATATCTTCAAACTTATTTTGAAGCAATTCTTTTCTAAATACTGGAAGTTTTAACTGTGTCTTACAGAGATCAATAAGCGGATCATCAAACGTAGCTTGTAAAATATCAAAATGATACTCTCCTAACTCCATCACATCATTCAAATTCTGAAATGGTAATGTTAGAATTTGAAGTTTCTTATCATAGTGATACCCTTCACTATGACAAGCAATCAAGATTACATCTTGTTGTTTTACTTTTAACCATTGATAGAAGGATGAAATCTGACTTTGTTTTTCAAACGGATATACATTTGTTAAAAATCCAATTCTCATCACTTACTCCTTCTTTAAAAATAATGCTTATCAATATGTACTAATTATACTATTTTGCCTACTCTATCACAATGAAACAGATTGATTTACAATCTTAACAAAGATTTTATATAGCACGCTATATTTAGAAAACTATCACGACTTGTTCATATAATATTCACATTCCACCAATATATTAAATGCAACCAAAGGAGGTTAACAGAAATGAACGGAACAAAACTATATCAAAGAATAGCAATTGTGCCAATCGTAGCACTTGGCTTAGCAGTAGCCGGTTGCAATAAGCAAGCAGATAACGGGACAGTCACTACTACCCCTGCTACAACTGCAAATACTTCAACAACAACGACTACAGGAAAGAATACTACTCTTAACGATTCAAAGAATTCTCCTTTAGATACAACAAATATGTTTACACAAACAGATCTTACACAGACTGTCGATACAACTAACGCAAAGAAGATAACTTTAGAAGATGGTAAGGATGTTACTATCGATACAGCCGGTACTTATGTTATTACCGGTTCCGCAAAGAATTCCACGGTAATTGTTAACGCTTCAGCCGATGCGGAAGTACATCTCGTATTTGATAACGTATCTATCACAAATACGAACAAGCCTGCTGTATATACAGTTAACGCTAAGAACGTATATGTAACAACAACACAGAACTCTACAAATAACCTAACGGTTACTGGTGAATTTACTGAAGACAATGGAGATGATATCGATGCCGTAATCTTTGCAAAAACAAATATTACTCTAAATGGTTTAGGTACATTAAATATCGATTCTTCTGCAAATGGTGTTGCTTCCAATAACGACTTAAAGGTTACTGGTGGTACATATAACGTAAATACAACAAAGCACGGATTCAAAGCTCTTAACAGTATCCGTGTAGCAGATGGAATATTCAACATCAACGCAACAAAGGATGGCTTCCATTCTGAAAATGAAGATGATTTAACAACAGGATATGTATATATCGCTGGTGGTAACTTTACAATCAACTCTGAAGATGATGGTATCCAAGGTACAACTATCACAGAGATTGATGGAGGTACATTTGATATCAATGCTGTTGAAGGAATTGAAGGTACTTACGTACAGATTAATGATGGCACAATCAAAATCTATGCTACAGACGATGGTATCAACGCATCCGAAAAAGCAACAAACTATGATGTACAGATTGAAATCAATGGCGGTAACTTAGATATTACAATGGCTGAGGGTGATACAGATGCCCTTGATGCTAATGGAACATTAACAATCAATGGTGGTTATATCAATATCACAGCTCAATTCGCATTCGACTATGACTTAACTGCCTCATTAAACGATGGAACAGTTATTGTAAATGGAACACAAGTCACATCAATTACCAACTCCATGATGGAAGGTGGCGGAGGTCCAGGCGGACAAGGTGAATTTGGTGGTCCTAGATGACAACCACAATCAACTCTATGGAAACATAGGGTTGATTTTTATAGGAAAAGGAAGGTCATATGACCTTCCCTAATTCTCTTTCTGTGCTTTGATGACTTTCATACGTGAGAACTCTTCACGTTCTTTTTCTTCCAAAGATTCAGTCATTTCTTTAATCGATGATTGATAACGAGGTATCACAACATTCTTTAAAGCATTTGCACGTTTTTGTGTTTTGGAGATTGCATTTGCTAGACGATAGATCGAGTTATCTACTTCCGCTAGTATCAATGTAATCTGCTTTACTTTCTGAAATTGGATGTACGCTTCGTCGATACGTGATGATGTACCCTCCAATCCATATGGTACTTCCATACTCTCAGGCTCATGATAGATGATATTTGGCACTTCGACACCCATAACACTACGATAGGTAAGTTTAATCGAATCATCAACTTTAATATGTTCTGTAATAGCGGTAATCATACCACTGGACATATTTGCCTGTTGTAGTAAGTAGTACCCAGTTTGGTAAGCACTAGTAATCTGTTCACGTAGAATCTTTACCTTCTCTACCTGAGACATCATTTCACGAATCAAGATATTACGCTTACGATCCATTAATTCAAAGCCGTTTTGAGCAAGAGCCAGGGACTTGCGGGCTTTGATAAGATTACCCTTTGTCGCAACTGCCTGCGCTGCCATAACTACTCTTCTCCTTTAATAATTAACTGAATCGTATGCTCAGCGTGTTCAGAGTCGTAGTTAGCTTCAATAATCTTTGGATCAAGACGATCTAACGCTTCCTTAGGAAGTAAGGATAGTAATGCCCAACCAAGTCCAAGTGTTTCCTTCATGGAACGATTCACACGATAACCCTGGCCTAAGAAGATAGATTCAAATCTCTTACCAAACGCAATATATTGCTTATCAAGTGGAGATAATTCATCTTCACCAATAACACTTGCTAAAGATCTTGCATCCTGTACTTTTGCATAACATGCAAATAACTGGTTTGCAACATCCTGGTGGTCTGCTCTTGTATAACCTTCACCAATACCATCCTTCATCAAACGAGATAGTGATGAAAGAATACCGATTGGTGGGTTAATGTTATTGAGATATAAGTCACGATCCAATACAATCTGTCCTTCAGTAATATATCCAGTTAAGTCAGGTACTGGGTGAGTAATATCATCGTTAGGCATCGTTAAGATAGGAATCTGTGTAACAGAACCCTTTCCACCTTTGACGATACCTGCTCTTTCATATAAAGAAGCTAAATCAGAATACATGTATCCAGGGAAACCTTTACGTGAAGGAATTTCACCCTTCGAGGATGAGAACTCACGTACAGCTTCACAATACGCTGTCATATCTGTCAAGATAACAAGAACGTTCATATCACATTCATACGCAAGATATTCAGCAGCTGTTAATGCACAACGTGGCGTCATAATTCTTTCAAGGATTGGGTCATCAGATAAGTTAATAAACATACATACCTTATCCATTACACCTGTCTCTTCAAAAGAACGTCTGAATGTATCCGCTACGTCATTCTTAACACCCATCGCACCAAACACGATACAGAAGTTTTCCGCATCTTGTCCTGTAAGTGATGCTTGTCTAACAATCTGGCTAGCAAGTTTATCATGTGGTAAACCTGAGCCAGAGAAAATAGGTAATTTTTGTCCACGAATTAAAGTATTTAATCCATCAATCGCAGAGATACCTGTATTGATGTAGTTACGTGGATATTCACGAGAAACTGGGTTTAAAGGTTTACCATTTACATCTTCATATTTATTGATGTATACAGGTCCAAGGTTATCAATTGGATCACCTACACCATTAAATGTACGGCCAAGAATTTCTTTGGATACACCTAATACCATTGGATGTCCTAATAACTTTGTCTTTGTGTTTGTTTTACCTAATCCATCTGTTCCTTCAAAAACCTGAATGATGGCACGTTCCCCTTCAATTTCAACAACTCTACCCTTACGTCTTGAGCCATTATTTAAAAGGATTGATACCATTTCTTCGTTTGAAACATTCTTTACATGATCCAACGCAACAAGAGAGCCTTGGATTTCATCTAAACCTAATAACTGTAAACTCATTGAAATCCTCCTCTCTTATTGAATTGACGCTAAAGCCGCATCAATCTTCTCATTGTATGTATCGAGTAATGCTAGATTGTTATTTGGTACATCATATTTCATCTTGATAACTTCATCAAATACACCTGTCTGTGTCATGAGGGATACAGGAATATGCTTTTGAACATATGGTGTACATGCTTGTCTTAAGTAATGAATCACCTTTAACATCTTGTATTGTTTCTCAAGAGAAACGTAAGTATCTTCTGGATGGAAAGAGTTTTGTTGGAGGTATCCAACACGTACAACACGTCCAATCTCTAGTGTTAACTTTTGATCTTCAGGTAATACGTCAGAACCAATCAACTTAACAATTTCCATTAACTGTGCTTCTTCATGCAAAATAGACTGCATCTCTTGACGTAAGTCAATAAAGTCATGTGCTACATTCTTATCATACCAACGTGTTAAATCATCGATATATTCAGAGTAACTGTCTGTCCAGTTTACAGCTGGATAGTGACGCATATATGCAAGTGATTTATCTAAGGCCCAGAAACTACGTACGAAACGTTTTGTATTCTGTGTAACTGGCTCTGAGAAGTCACCACCCTGTGGTGATACTGCACCGATTAAAGTAACAGACCCCTTCTTACCAGATAACGCATCTACCATACCTGCACGTTCATAGAACTGTGCGATACGTGATGGTAAGTATGCTGGGAAGCCTTCTTCTGCAGGCATTTCTTCCAAACGACCAGAAATTTCACGTAAGGCTTCAGCCCAACGAGATGTAGAGTCAGCCATAAGCGCCACATGATATCCCATATCACGATAGTATTCAGCCATAGTAACACCTGTATAGATAGATGCTTCACGTGCAGCTACTGGCATGTTTGAAGTATTCGCAATCAATACCGTACGGTCTAACAATGGCTTGCCAGACTTAGGGTCAATTAATTCAGCAAATTCTTCTAGAACCTGTGTCATTTCATTACCACGTTCACCACAACCTACATAGATGATGATATCCGCATCACACCACTTGGCAATCTGGTGCTGAAGCATTGTCTTACCTGCACCAAAGCCCCCAGGAATCGCAGAAGATCCACCCTTAGCAATTGGAAACATTGTATCGATAACACGCTGTCCAGTAATTAAAGGAATAGAGATTGGCTCACGCTTAATAATTGGACGTGGGTTACGAATAGCCCACTGCTGCATCAGTTTTACTTCGACCTCTGATTCATCAAAGTCACTCTTTACAACAAGTAGTACATCATTAACAGTATACTCTCCACTTGGTAATGCCTTTACAACTGTACCGTTTAAACCAACTGGAATTAAAGAACGGTGTTCAATTAAAGATGTTTCAGGAGTCGTAGCGAAAATCTGTCCTTCTTTTACAGTATCGCCTTCCTTAACTAACATCGTAACATTCCACTTCTTTTCAAGATCTAATGCAGGTACAGATTTACCTTCCGCAATGAAGGCACCCTGTTCCTTAGCAATCTCATCTAATGGTCTTTGAATACCATCATAAATATTACGTAAGATACCAGGACCTAGTGTTGCGTTTAATAAATGACCTGTTCCCTTTACTGGTTCATTTGGTCTCAAACCTGTTGTAGATTCATATACCTGAATCATTGTTTTATCTTCATCAACACGAATAACTTCACCAAGAAGTTCTTTTACACCAACATAAACCATCTCACGCATTGAGAAAGATTTCGTGTTGATGACGGAAATAACTGAACCATTAATTGAATAAATTACATCACTCATGATCGTCACTTCCTTCCGTAATAATGAATCCAGAATGTTCACGGAATAAAAGACGTGCTTCTTCAAGCTTCTCGCTCAAATCACAACGATATTCCATACGATTTTCTAAATCAGAATAAGTAAATCCACCAAAGCGGAAATATCCTGTTTGAACATTCGCTGAAATATTCTTCTCTTTTAACAATTCTTTGAACAATTCTTCATCTTCTTTTCTAACTGTAAAGATACCTGTAGGAGTAACATTAATTAGATTAATATTTTCTACAAGATAATCTCTATATTGACTAGACTTTACAAAGTCTTCAATTTTCTTACTAGCACCTTCTAGCAATTGATTAATAAAATCCATACGAAGCTTTAGTAAATCATGCTTGATCTTTAAAGTTTCTTGGGATAGCTGTGAAGAAGCACTTAAACGTAAATCGTTTGTTTCTTTCTCAAGATAAGCTTCTGTTTCCTTCTTTAGACCTACCATGAAGTAATTCAACTGCTCATCATGCATCATTTGAATTTCCTTCATAACAGTTTCTTCAACTAAAGTAGATTGGTTCAGCATATCGGATTTAATGGATTTGATTATTTTCTCTTCAAATTCTTCCATTGCTCACCTCTATAGTTTTACGCCAATTGCCTCACTGATATAACGGTCAATAGTTTCGCCAATCTTAGCGGAACCATGACGGTCAGAAATCTCAGTAATTAATGGACGTTGTAATACTAATTTCTTTCTTGCGACAACATCAGCCACCTGTTCCATTGCCTTGGTTGTCATTAAGACAATCGCAACATTTGGATCAGCAATCAACTGATTGAGTTTATCTAATATTTCTTGGCGTTCATGTAATACGATGCCTTCAAATCCAGCAAGACGCATTCCCATCAACGTGTCAGTATTATCACTAATACAATATGCTTTCATGCAACTTCCTTAGAGTGCATTGATAATCAAGATAGAAATTAGCAAACCGTAAATCGCTACACCTTCACCAAGGGCAACGAAGATAATTGCACGACCGAAGTTGTCTCCATTTTCAGAAACAGCACCTATAGCAGCTGGAGCAGCAGAAGCAACGGCCCAACCAGCACCTAAACAGGAAGCAGCGACAGAAATCGCAGCAGCGATAAATCCTAGACCCTTTGCTAAATCACCTGTAGCAGCAGTTGTAGTAGCCTCTTCAGCTAAAGCAGTAAATGAGCGAGCTTGGAATAATAATGTAACTAAGAACACACCAGCAAAGATCGCAATCTGTGCAAGAATTCTTGTCTTAGCATTTGTAGTATTAACACCTTTACGTAATAGAATCCATAATGGACCAACAACTAAAATAACAGCAACTAATGGTAATAAAATTTCTTTTGTAGATAATAACATGATTTCTCCTCCTAAATGTTTTATTCTGCATCTTCGGCAGTATATGCCTGATATTTAATTCCACCACCGTTATAGTAACGGCTAAACATTTCATAGTATTCCAAACGTAACGTCTGAATACCAACAATCAAACCTTCTAACGCCATAACGAAGATATTACCAAATATCGCTACTGCGATACCTGCATTACCTGTCATCTTTACAAGCGTCATTACAACAAGCATCATGCCTGCATGGCTTAATACGAAACCACCAACACGCAGATATGACATGGAGTTTGTTACAAAACTCAATAAGATTTCGAATGCTTCAAAGAAGTTCATAACGAAGTAGTTACCCCAACCACCTTCTGGTTTTAATGAGTGACCTTCAAACATCTCCGCAAAAGCTTCCTTCATCATAAATAAGATAATTGGCACAACAATAAATGGAACAATAAACATTGGCTTGAATACATTCACTTTCATAGCAGCATTCAATACCGCAGCTGTGATGATAAATCCATAGAATACAAATCCAGCAACACCGTTCTGAGAGAACCAGAATTCAGCCCACTCTTTCTTGCGAGCACGGTTCCACATGTTCATAATCATTGTTACTAAGATAAGAACTGCACCAATCGCAATTGCACCAATCAGAAGAACCATCGTACTAGATGAAGCCATCACTTCAAATAATTTATCTCTTACACCAAATAAGGATTGGTGAATAGGATTCAATAATGTTTCGTGTCCAAAGACAGAACCAAATAAGAAACCAAATATCATTGATGTAATACCTACTCTACCAACAATTCCAAATAACTTACCCTTCTTCTCAAATAAGAAGCCAAGAATTACAAGCACAAGTCCTTGTCCTAAATCACCAAACATGATACCGAACAAGATACAGTATGTAATTCCAATGAAGATTGTTGGATCAAAATCATCATATGCAGGTAAACCATACATTTCGATGAATAATTCAAACGGTCTGAAGAACAAACCATTCTTTAATAGTGTTGGACACTTGAGGTCTTTTACTTCACTTGGATCCTTCACTCTAAAGTCAACCGGTAATCCTTCAAAGGCAGCTTTATACGCATCCACATCAGATGCCTTCATAAATCCACTGAGGATTTGTTTCTGGTCTAACACTGCAACATATGGATACATATTACAGATAGAACTCTGACGTACACAATAGGAATACATATCCACCATCTTAATACGGCACTGTTCCACTCTTTCCTGAATATCAAACTTTGGTATTGTAATTGGTTCAAAGAATAAACTCTGGAAGATCTTAGAAGTCTTAGCAGCATAAGTATCACTCGTTACATATACAAGCCATACATACTGTGCTGTGGAGTGTAGACGATGTAATACAAACATTTCTTCACGATACAAGGATAACTTCTTAAAACTATCCATTGGTAATCTACCAAAACCGAAGTTTAGATAGTTACATGCATGCATCTTTTCGAAGATTAATTGACTTAATTCCTTCAAAGCTTTCTCATCATCAGGTGACAATGTTTCACTTTGTGCAATAGAATCTAAACCAAACTCTTCATTCAATTCTTTGATATATGCTTCAATTTCAGCATTGGTATAACTAGATGTAATCTTTTCTTTTACGTTTAAATCACACCCTACTGCATGTGCAATACTCTTAAATGTCTGTACATATTCCTGGTAAGGATTATCCGTACTGATAAGACTACCATTATTATCTTCATTGATAATGTTGGTCGCTATCTCTGGCTGTAACAGACCTGTGTTCATCCCCGCTAGTAACATCGCATCTCGATGTTCCGGGTCCGTGCACACACTGACAAATTTCATTTTCTCAATAGCCATGTGCGTTCCTTTCTTAATAAATCAGCAGAGCTTTCACGCGCTCTTGCGGAATTTGATATCTTACGCTTTCGATAATATCAATTACATTCTGAATCTCAATATCTGCCAATATTACATATGCTAGTAGCGCAAGATTTGGATCGGTATATGTACGAATGAAATGTGCACTCATATTGAAACTAATGCGTTGTGCATAGTGTTCAATATATAGGAACTTTTGATTCGACAAATATACTTTATATCTTGATTTCTCTAAGCGTTGAATAACTTGTTCAGCACTATCGTTATCTACCATGTCATATAAATCCTTCATGCGGAAGAAACAACAATAGTTAACAAGCATCTGTTTTACGTATTCCTTTGATACTGTGAAATACTTCTTTAAACGATAGATGATAGCGATATTTTCTAACTCAATACGAGATAAAACAATTTCCTTCATCTTATCTTTTGACACGTTATTGGAATACTTCTCAATCGTATCTAGACACGTTGCATAGTATCTAGTACGCAAGGAATGTTCCAAACTGATAAAATCAACATCTTCTAATGATTTCTGCTCATACTTCTTTAGTACATCGTAATAAGAAGTACCTTTCATTAATGTTAAAACATCCTGGAATGTGGAACTCTTTGCCAAATCCTCTAAAGGAAAAGATGTATAGTTACCTATATATAATGGTAATTTAGAAATCATATTCTGACGGAGTATTTCATTATCTTGATCAGATAATGTATGTAGCTTCATCAAAATGAGTTCAATTTCTGTTTCCATTACAGCGATATGACCAAAATGTTTTGCATTATCATCCGCATAGCGAATCAGCTTCGCAAATCGATTGAATACACCTGTACGAAGTAGAACTTCTAAGTGTCCACGATGTATCGCCTTTGGATTAATTCCTTCCAAGGACTCTTTATAGAGAGGATGATTTTGCAAGAATACTGCAATATCACCAATTGTCTTTTTCTGTAACATCGAAGCGTAATCAACAGGTGTCAAATGTTCTGCAAGCATCGCTCTCGCCTTTGCGGTAATCGCATTACTTGATTTGCTCATTTGCTACTCCTGTTCTCTTTTTCCAACTGTATAATCCGCAATCATTTGAATCCAGCGTTCTTTATTTGCATAAAACATGTCTGAGATACGCTTTGATTCCTTCTCATACATCGCTTTCGCTTCTGCTTGTTTCTTCTCATGAGTCGTACGAATTTCTTCACGCATTGATTTAACTTGTGTCTCTACATTGGCCCAAGCTTCATCTGTCAGTTTCTTTTTCTCCTGCTCGATTGCCTGCTTCAATTTGTATTTCAATTCATGGGCATTATTAATCCTATTTCGTGTATCTTCATCCATCTTAATAAGATCTTGAATTACTTCTATTTCCATAGCTACCTCCCATAAACATTAGCGCCTATAATTATAGTCCTTTTCATCTCAAATTTACAGGTAAAACGGATATAAAACCTGTAACTCAGTCATATTTTTTCCAAATTTAAAAAAGTAAGCAGTTACAAAAAGACATCTACGACTGTAGATGTCCACTTTCACTTGTTAGATATTTAAATAATGCGATACAACCTTCTTCAATTTCACGATATGCTGTATCAAAATCACCGCTATACCATGGATCCGAAATACCTCTGCGATTTCCTGTATACTCCAATAATAGATGTATCTTCCCTTCTGGATCATTGTGATATACACGTTTCATATTACGAATATTCATCTCATCCATTCCCACTAATAAATCATAGTATGCATAATCACTTATTGTAATTTGGCGAGCACGCTTATCATCACAATAAATGCCATGCTCGCATAATTTTTGTTTTGCAGCAGGATAAACTGGGTTACCCCTATCGTTCCATATCTCTTCCGAACTAGTCGCAGCAGAAGCTATCTCAAATTTATCACTAACACCTGCATCACTTACTAGTTTACGAAAGATATATTCCGCCATTGGCGAACGACAGATATTTCCATGGCAGACAAATAATATCTTTATCGTCATAGTATACTTACTCTTCTCCTGTATAAGTCCTCTTGTAATATTCCTTACAGAAAATAGAAGTAAAAATAAATACAATCATTGAAATGATGATACCAGCGAATAGATAAGAATTTATGAAACTTGCAATCACAGCAACTACCAGCAATAAATCTTCCGCAATCAAAAATGCTTGACGTTTAGACATTAATTCAATCTGACGGCATCTTTCATCATGCATCTCGTTATATAAACGCATCAAATCTTTTTCATTCTTCATTGCTTTATAATTCTTTGCAATATAACACATAGCTACCACGATTATTACAATAAATAGGCCCGTATAAAATCCATCCATATAGTTAGCCATGTGACTATCTGCATATGATTTCGTCAGATATCCTAATTTATTTACAGCAAGAAGCAATATCGAACATATTGCAACCACTATCCAAATATTTGTATATTTTTGTAATTCTTGTTTTACTTTTAATAATTTCTTGTCCATGTTTATTCCTCTTCCTCTAATTCTGTAAAATCAAATACTTCTTCAATACTCAATGAAAACTGCTTCGCAATCTTATACGCTAGTGGTAATGAGGCAGTATACTTCCCTACTTCAATTGAAGTTATCGTCTGTCTTGTCGTACCAACTAAATCCGCAAGTTCACCTTGAGAAAGTTTATGTTCCTTTCTTAATTCCTTGATTCTATTTTTCACCTTTATACTCCTATCTGATATATCGATATATACGCAAAGTTTACTTTGCATTTAAAGTATAGTTAACTTTGCATTATATGTCAAGTTCGCTTTGCATATATTTTTTAATAATATAATAATTATAGTCTAAAAATACGCATCTATAAATTTGTCCATAAATCAGTACGAATTTGTCTTGAATATTTAAAGATAATAAATAATATTGATAATAAGAAAAACATCTGTGTATTACTACATAGATGTTTTCTGTATTCATAGATGTTAATCACTCAAAATCAAATGGATTGCTGTAACACATCCAATCCAGTGCAGCATCTAGACCACGTTTCTTTTTAAACTTAGCATATTTCTTTTTTGGAAAAGTAGACTCATTTTTTACTAATTTGATTTTATAAGTCATATCATTTTTCACTCTTGCCCTGTATGCTTTGTTATTTGGATTGTGCTGATTTGCGTAATCATCCAACTGTTTTTGAGTATGTGTCTTTGAAGACACCCCTTTAACTTTAGCCATGAATATCCTCCTTTCCCCTTGACTCCCATACATCAATACTGCACAAGATAGCGGACTATATGTATAACATTGTGTCACCTTTTTCAGCTGAATCGAGTAAATTACTAGATTATCCATGCATTTTATTGACTTCAAGGTTGGAGAATAATTTTTACCAAAGCAAAAATTATCATATATATTATAATACTTTTTATAGTATAGATATATAGAATTTTGATTTAACTCTACAACTATCAATAATCGGTCATCAAATATCGTTACTTTTTTGTTGTACTAATTTTAGAAAGTATAGATTTAATTCTTCCCAGTCAAACTTTGATTCAGCAATGCCATTTGCATAATTTTTGATTTTATTTATATTCTCTTCGATGTATTGATTTAAATGATCTACTACAGGAATATATTCAGTCTCCTTAGATTTCATCTTCAATTCCAATAGATGATTAACTTCAGTCTTTAATTTATCTTCTAGCATTGTATCCATTAAATCGTTATATTTAATAGGAGGTTGTGTTTTATTTTCTAATGCATACTTTGATGCTAATATAGGTCTTAATGCATAAAAATATTTCTTTAACTTAACGCTTTTATCCTGCAAATAACTCTCGAAAGTGCTTGATGCCATATTTAAGTAGTGCATAACACTCTTCTTTACATCAAAATATTGTTTTGATAGGTCTCTTAATTCTCTTCCTTCGATTGTTTCCTTATAAACAATTGGAGAATTAATCCATTCAAATAGTGTTGGATTTGATTTATATAATAGTTGTAATGCTTTCTTAATATCCCAGCCACTAATATCGAATACTTCATCTAATTGCCACTCAATTACATCACGAACAGGATCGAGTCTAAGATACATTTCTGGTTCACGAACATAAATAAATCTTACATCGTAGTCGCTATCCGCCGATTCAAAACCCCAAGCTCTACTTCCAGATTCGATTGCCAAAATTATTTTTACATGCTCTTGTTTCTCAATTTCTTCTAACTTCTTTTGAATGATTTCTTTCATAACTTATTTTATAATAACAAACAAAGTAAGTTTTGTCTCACCAAATAAAATGGAGAAGTATTTAACTTCTCCAAAATCATTCAGATGATAAATATAAATTTGTTGATGTAATCTATTTCGTTTCAACTTCTTTTTCTAAATCACGCCCAAACACTTCATCAAACAAAATCGAAACAGTTTTTTTACTAAAAAATTCTCTTACAGAATAACCATGATGTCTATAGTTTACATCTACACCGGCATCTTTTAGTGTCCGTAAAACACATCTAAGATCTTCGTGAACTTCCTCGGTAAATTCCCTGTAGTAACTTTCAAGATCTTCCTTATAATACTCTAACGGATGTGGTAGTATCTGGTCCGCCTGAGAAGCAAAGTGACCCAGACAATCGATCCCAAATGAATCCTTTGCATTGATATCAGCGCCTGAAGCGATAATCCTTTTTAGCAAGGCTAGCGCATCATTAGCACGCTCTTTTGTTGAGAAAACTCGAGAGGAACGGTTATATTTATTATAACTACTCCACCTAGAGCACATTACCGCACAGGTTATTGCATCCTGAATTACTGGTGCCCTCCACTCATTACAGCAAGTCTCGCTCTCAATGAAATTGACATCTGCTCCCATATCAAGGAGATAATTAGCAATCTCAATATTTTCCGTTTTAAGAGCAACCTGTAAAGGCGATTGTCCATCATCTTTTTTTGGTGGTTGCTTCGCAACGCAATTGACCAGCTCAGGTTTCTTCTCAATAATTTGTTTAACCAATTCTAAGTCGTGTTTCCTAATGGCAGTAAATAATTTTTTCATATCGCTCCTCTTTCTTAAACAAGAATTTATAGTTTGTTTCAATCAGTATTTCTTTGCTCTGTGTATTGGTTTAGAAACATTTTTAGGTAATACAGCGATAGACTTTTCAAATCTATCCACAAGTTCTATTAAATAATCTTTTCTTTGTAGTTTATCTAACCAATTAGATGGTATGCTATCAAATCCATAATAAATACCAGCCATTGACCCAACAATTGCGCCTATCGTATCAGTATCTCCACCAATATTTGTTGACGCAATGATAGCTTCTTTATAGTGTTGTGCATTCATAAAAATCCAAATTGCAGACTCTAATGTATCAACGATATATCCCGTGGATTTAATCTGATTCAGTCTTTGAACTTCAATTTGCTCATCTAAAATTCTTTTGTATAACTTTAAAGAATGCATATCATAAGCGCTATAGTCTAAACATTGAATATGTTTGTATGCTCCTTCTTTCGTATATCCTTTTAACAAGCATATTATAAACTGCACATAGATATAGCAACCTAGCCTACTGACTTCATGTGCATGCGTTAATGAAGAGACTTCATTTGTTAATTTACGAATTGATATATCGTCAAGATTTTTTGAATATGCATATAAAGCAATTGGCAAGATTCTCATAAGTGAACCATTCCCATTTTCATTTATTGATGTAGCGCCACACTGTAATGGAGCTGTACCATTACAATATTTTTTTATCGCCTTTAAACAAGTTCTACCAATATCAAAAGCCACACCAGTTGGTGTGTATTCTGATTTACTAATCCACTTTACCCATTTATCCATGATGTCTTTGTAATCAAAACATTTCTTTTGGATAAATGAATCGATTGTTGCGATTTCCATAGCAGTATCATCCGACCATGACCCTGCAGGTTGACCTACATCTGGACTATCAATCATTTCAATCACTGGATTCTTTAATAGTTCTTCCCTCTTTGAGAATTCAGTGGGAAAACCCATCGCATCACCAACTGCATGCCCAATGATTGCTCCAAGATACTGATTATAATGTCTATTCATATTACCCTCTCTGTAACAATCAAACTGATTTAAAGCAGTATCAAAGTTACTGATGAGATAATTGTACTACATTGTTATAAACCTAAACATAGAATTGGAATCGTAATCACAGATAATACTGTAGAAACTAGGATTAGCTTTGCTGCAAACTTCGCATCACATCCATACTGCTCTGCAAGAATTGCTGCTGTAGATCCCGCAGGCATGCCTGTCATAATAATTGCTATCGCCTTAATTAAAGTTGGAACATTTAAGAATGATAATGCAATATATACAATTAAAGGATACGCAATTAGACGTATAGAACAGAAGAATAATACTTTCTTATCTAATAGGTTATTCCATTCAATCTCTGCTAAGATTGATCCTACTACAAACATAGAGATTGCTGTTGTACAGGCTGCAATACTACTTATTGTTTTAGTAATAAATACTGGAAACTTAATACCTGTAAGCATAATGATAAATCCAATTAACACAGCAACTACAGATGGATTTTTAAACACAGACTTTAAAGCATGTTTAGGATCAATTGGTTTAAATAAGGCTAAACCAACTGTCCACATCGTTACAATAATTGGAATTTGGAATACAGATGCAAACATGATTGCTTCACTACCATAGATACTTTGAATCACAGGAATACCAATAAATGCTGAGTTTGAAACAATCATGCCATAGGTCAATACATTAGCATCCGTTTTTTCGTATTTCTGGAAAAGAAATTTACTGCCGATAATAGATATAGTCTGAATGATTGCAGATATAATCACAGCCACTAAACAAGCCATTAATAATTCTGAATTTACATTGGAATCATTCATAAAAGAAAGAATTACAGTACATGGCAAAACTACATTAATTAATAGTGTAGATAATCCTTTGCGAATTTCAGCTGTTACAATTTCCTTTTTACGCAAGAAAAAACCGATGCCTAGCATCAATAGGATTTGCATCTGTAGTTGTATCATCTGCGTAAATAGTGACATACTTATACCTCATGAATAATAAAATACCCTACTATTCTAATATAAAGACTCTTAAATAGTAAGGTATTTAATTTGATTGGATAAAATCTTAGTTTTTTCCACCAATAAGTTCAATAAATGACTCACCATTTTGTGGTGCTTCTACACCAAAGTAATCACAACAGCTAGCACCCATATCAGACATAGTTTTACGTGTTCCTACTTGTACTCCTTCTAATCCTTTACGATAGATTAAAAGTGGAACATATTCTCTTGTGTGTTTAGAGTGGCCAATATGTGGATCATTTCCATGGTCTGCTTGAACGATTAGAATATCGTTCTCAGTTAAATGTGGAAGGATTTTAGCTAATCCTTCATCTGCTTGTTTTAGGACTTCAACATAACGTGCAGCGTTTTGTGCATGTCCTGCTAAATCTGTCTCTTGAACATTTGTACAGATAAATCCCTGCTCCATTTCAAGAATTGAATTTAGAGTAATTTCCATAACTTCTGGTGTTGGAACACACGAGATAGACTTACCCAAATCATTTGCGACAATATCTGCAACCTTTCCAATAAGCGTACATGGAATACCATTCTTTGTTAGTATTGTAGGAGCTTGTACTTCTTTATCTACACCATATCCTAAATGCAGACATTGATATCCTTGGTCATACGATTTTGATTTTGCGGAAGCAATACCTATATACTTACCCTCGCGAATTTCCTCAGCATTATATAAATCCTGCATCGTATTACCAGTTCCACCAAATACAATGACACGTCCTACTGTAGAAACTTCACGAACCAATTTAGCAATTTCATATTCCTTTTCAAAAGGCATGTAGTCAAGTGGAGCTGTTACGTTGTAGCACATACCTAGATCTGCTTCTAAGTTATCCGCAACAGTTACATAATCATCAACAACGACATAACGCAGTCCATTTCGATTAATAATTTCAACTTTATGTCCCGCATCTTTAAGATGTTTAGCAACTTCATCTACTTTCTCTTGGAAAGGAACAAACTGTGGTTTCTTTGGTTTGGTACCCATGATTTCTTGGTGACCCATAAATGTATCTGCACCCTGATGCATTAATTCACTTCTACCAAAGTTAGCTTTTGGTTGAAACTTCATACAATTGCTCTCTCTTCCAAAGGCATTCATCAAACCAAGTTTTTCTAGTGTAGGTAACTTTAAATCTGGGAATTCATCCAAAATTGAAGCCAGTGTATTTGACTTCTCATCACCAGCTCTTGCTTGCGCTGCATCATGCATTGCACCAATTCCAAACCCATCTAAGACGATAATAATAAATCTCTTTTTCATTTCTTACCTCCTAGACTATCATATACACCTACAATCTCAGGACTTCCTGAATGAATTCCTTTCACAAGACATACGTCACTACGAGTCACAAAAATCTGATAACGGAAACATAATATCGCACTATCACCAATGTGATGTGGATTCTCCAATCCAAAATGATAATCAATAGAATCCATATCCGGAAGGATAACACTATCTTTTACTAATCCTTCATAAGAATTTCCAATCAGTGCATTTTGAATATGTCCACGTCGATAGTATCCGCCACCATAAATATATGCATGGTTATCTAATACATGACTTACTTCTGAAAGATAGAGAATACTTGGAATCTCTTCTGTATCATGAT
Source organism: uncultured Solobacterium sp. (assembly GCF_963550625.1). Classification (GTDB taxonomy): domain Bacteria; phylum Bacillota_I; class Bacilli_A; order Erysipelotrichales; family Erysipelotrichaceae; genus Bulleidia. The sequence goes on along the minus strand of NZ_CAUVCV010000004.1, from coordinate 11,098 downwards.
CAACATGATATGGTGTAGTACCAGAGAGTCCATGACCTGGTTCAGCTGAAGTAATCTCAGGATACTGCTTCATCAGTTCTAGTGTATGCACGCATGTCGCTGAAGGAGCATTCACATTTTGAATACGACAACCTAAACCTTCCAAAATTTTCTTTGCTTTTAGGACGGTATATAGGTTTTCTTGTACTTCAATCTGCTTTGTTGTCTCATCGTAAAGAAAACACGGAAAGTTATCAACCCCAGCAATTTCAATATGTGTTAAGTATTTTGCTTTTTGTACAAGTTCTTCTAATTGATCTAAGTAGAAGCCCGCGGTTTGTCCACTATAGATACGATCATTTTCACCAATAACACGTACACATATCTTTTGAATGGTACCCACTTTCTTAGCAGCTTCGTTAACTTCAACTAATTTTTCATAAGAATAAACTGTGATATAGTCACAGCCATACTCTACTAACTTATTCACCATCATTGATGGAATCTGTACTAGATGACCTGCATGTGCAATATGAAGATGATTTTTCATCATCACTTCAGCTTCTTTGAAGTCCACAACGACTGCACCTTTGTAACCAATTTTCTCTAGTTCCATAGCAAGATATGGATTACGTCCAATCTGCTTTAGCATATAATAGAGTTCAATATTTTGATCGTTCGCTTTTTGTAGAATTGCTTTTGCATTGGTTATAAACTGATCAACATCAACAACATATGTATCAGGCATAATCTGTTTCTGTTGATGCATATGTACTGTTGTTTGAATAAGATTTGGATTTGTTTTACATAACTTATCTAGAAACATCTTTCGCCTTTCTAATACTCTCTTTCAGAATACGTATTATCGTATCTGGTCCACTTCGATTTGGATTGATACGTATCATTCTCTCTTCTAGTGTTGGATCTGCTTTTCTAAATGTTCCAGATACACGATAGAACATAGGAACTGCTTCATATTTGGACTCAGCTCCAACTGGGTTAGGTAGACCACCTAACTTCTCTGCTTCTTCCAACACTGCTTTTGCAATATTATCTTCAAATTCAACCAATAATACTTTGGATTGTGCATTCGCTAAGAATGCATTTTTGATACCTTCTACTTCATGATTATTTAGACGTCTTACAAGTTCTTCATTTACTTCAGCTTGTATCGCTAGTGCCACAGGAGCATAAGTTAAACCACGTAATACTTCCATCGCTTGCCACCCTTGAACTTTTGAACCACCTGAATAATTCATCTTTTCGATTGCGTCAACTAAGGATGCTTTACCAACAACAACGCCAACTCCTTCTGGCCCTAATAATTTAAAGCAGGAGAACGCAGATAAATCTGCACCAAGTTCTACCCCAATTTTATGAACCTTCATTACTGCATAGTTATCATCTGTAATAATTTGTATATCTCTGAGGGATTTAATAGCACGAATCACTTCTTCCATATCATACGAATCATCAATCGCTTGACGTGTGTATTGAACAAGTGCAGTACGTATATTCTTATGTTCATTAAGAACTTGTTTTATATCTTCAAGGTCATTAAAATTTGCCCTTACAGGAACAAGTCCCATTGAAAGAAAACTTGTCTCAGTTGTTGGATAAATTGGTGCTGTATGTACTAATATTTCTTCATTTGGTGATGACATCACTTGTAAACCACTGCGAATAGCACCGGTACCAGAACCAATTACTAATAACGCCTTCTCCGCATGAAAGAAATTTGCAATCACTCGTTCAACTTTTTGAGCATATACCGGTTTATTTAAACCAGGCACTACACCAAAGTCCCCTGCAGACAGAAACTCTTTGCCTTGAAATTCTTTTGTAATCTCATCAATTAGTTGAAACTGTTTTTGTTTCGCTTCCGCTAATGAAATTGATTCTAATGGATATGTTTTCATATTTAAGCCTCCAAAATCTCTGTGAAATTCTCTGATGTTATAGTAGAAATTGTTTCCTGAGATACACCCGCCCTTTCAAGCATAGGGATAAATGTATCGAGTAAATATGCATAACCTACTCCACCATTTTTCTTGAGATGACTCTGTCTTGTAATATCCATAGACATTAGCAGCTGTGTAGTATACCCTTCTTTCACTAATGTTTTTATAAATTCAATACGTGTTTCATCAGGTAAGTATTTCGTCTTTCCGATTGTATCAAATGCAATATTAAATCCTTTTTGTAGAGCATATCGAAGTGCATCCAAATCATTTGATAACGCCACATGAGAAATAATTACTTTCTTTGGATTCACACCTTTTTCTAAGAAGAAATCAACTTGTTCCTTGATCAATGTACCTAATGTAGTATGTGTAATAATAACTGCATTCGTTTGCTTTTGTGCAATAACAGCTGCTTCAAATACTTTATGTTCATCCTTAGTCCATTCATTTTTACTTGTACCAATCTCGCCGATTACCTTTGCACCTTTAGCAAGATCATCTAGCATAATTTGTACCAATTCTTCTACACTTGCAGTACTAACATAATCTGGCATAAATGGAGTTTTGTAGAATCCTGTAGAGTTGATAATTTCAATGCCAACATCTTCAAAAATTCTTTTATTATTTTCCCAATCAACACCAATACCATGATTTGAGCAATCTACCCAACGCGTTACCCCTTTTGCGTGAATATCCCGTAATTCATCAATACAATCAAGATAACCATTCAATAGGCAGTCCGGATCATTTTTACCAGTAGATAAATCAATACGCGGGTGCTCATGTGAGTATGTAATATTCTGATATTTCATATTTATTCTCCATAACCTTTCCGAAACCATGTTTCTGGATTTCTAAAATAACGTTCAATCAATTCATCCTGTGGAATCACAAGTTCTTCCATCTTCTCTAACATCACTGAAATTTTGGAAGGAATTGACTCACAGATTCCAAGATAACTAACACCAAGTTCATCTGTTGGAATCGATATTGCTGTAGCACCAACCATATTTGCCACACGCAATAATCCTTTCTTGGATTTTCTTTGAATAAATTGAGTTCTTTCATCAAAGTGGCCAAACACACTATCTCCAAATCCCTCTATATCAACAGGGCCTTCTTTGGAGATAATAAAGTCAACACTCGGTAATACTTCTTGTAAGAAAGATATATTCTCTCTTCTATCGCCATAGATGTCAGGAAAATTAATTTTTTCAATCTCAAATGGATAAGTTGTTATATCCCTTGACGATATATAGATTTTAGAATTTTGTCCTTTTTCTAAAGGTACTGTCATCTTAATTATATCTTTTAATATATTGAAATCCTTTGTAATAAAACCAAGTGATGGTCGAAATTTAATGTTGTCGGTAGATACCTTCGAATATAAATTCATATTTTCCTTATCGATGAGATAGGAAATAAATCCAAATAAATTTAAACACATGGCAGGTGCTAAAACAGAGCCACCACCATCGGATCCAATTCCTATATCATTCATACCAAGAAAAACATTGATTGCTGTTCCAGAAGAAGAACCACTCATGTAATTACCGGTAATTGGATTTATTAACTGTAAATCTATTGCTCTTCCACCGTTTGCCATAACATCAATCGTATGAAGTTGATAATTTTTTGAATCTACTAAATCTTGGATAAATGTAGGTTGAATATGAAAGTCATTCTTTACACCCAATAATAGACCATTTCCTTCTAGAACTGGTCTTGAACGAATTACCGAATGAAATGGATTTAAATTTGCTAGTCGATGCATATGTTCTACTTTCATATTCTGCCCTTTCTATACATAAAGTGAAAAGTGCGGCACGCGGCAAATTTACCCGTACCGCACTTTGCATATTAATTTATGCAACTGGTGCTAATGCAATCAATTGTAGTACTAATAAGATATTTAGTAAGATACCGAATACAATGCACGCTACAGGTCCAACCGCTAATTCAACTATTGGTTTCTTAGAAATACGGTTCAACAGTAAGCAACCTACAACAAATAGTGCACCAAATCCAGCAATACCTACAAATTTAGCCGCCATAGCTTCTGCCGCTACTACACCACCAACTGTTAATGCAACTTCAAGAACCTTATTCATAGATGTACGAATATGTTCACCCATATCCTTCATACCAGGGAACTTATCCATACCCTTTGCAAATACGTTGATTAATGCTAATTCAACTACCATGACAACTGCGCCTGCAATAACAGCTACAAATGGATTACCATGTAATAATAAACCTACAACAAATACAAATGTAGAACCTGCTGGTCCATATACACCTGTAACAATTGCAGTTGTAAATACGAGTGGAACAAATCCAATAGCACGTGCTAATGCTACCATTGCGGCTTCAGCCCATGAACCTTCAGAAACAAGTCCAAGAGAGATTGGGTCACCTGCAACAATACCTAATGAAGTAGCCATAGCAACTAATCCACCCATAATGGCCAATAACCACCAGTTAGAGCGAATTCTCTTAACCTTATCACTAAATGTAGTAACCAACGAGCTATTTGCATCGCCTGTACCTTTAACGCCTGTAGCAAATACTAGTAGGCAAACCATACCTGCAAGCATAGCCATACCAAAACCATTTAAAGCAACCTTTGCTTCACCAAGAGCAAACTTACCAAACTTAACTGTTAATAAGTAAACAGCTAATGTGATTAATCCAGCAACTGCTCCCTTCTTGAAGCCGTGTTGATAACCGACAGCAACCGCCGGGAAAATAGCAAATGCAGCTGTAATATATGAAGATACTGATCCTAGATTTGCTAAGAAGTTAAATGGTAAAGAACCAAATAAGTTAACAATAGATTCTAAACCTAATAAAATAGCAACCCCGTATGCAGCACCGACTACACCTGCAATTACTGTACCAACAAGAGAATCAGGGCAGAACGTACCAATAATATCTGTTGTTAGTAAAATACAGTGAATTAGAATAATAGAAGCAGCGATTGATGTTGGAATAGCAAATCCAATTACTAAACCAAAACTAATCGCAAAACTCATTGTTGCTAATTCTTTTCTTGAAATTTGTCCATCATAGAATTGTGGAACGATTGGGCGGAATCCATCATTGAATACCGCAATACCTCTGTTCGCTAAAATAGATGCTAATGCACCAATAGCGGCTAATACAAAATACCTCATTATAATTATCCCCTTTCGTTAATTAGGTATATCTTAGCTATTCTTTTCTTGAATAGCTTTCAACCAAACTGGTAAAACCTGTTCCATATGTTGAGAAGTAAAACCAAATGCAGTTTTCCCTTCATTTACAGCTTGTATAATCTCTTCATCCGATAAAATCTTTCCAGGCATAGAAATTGTTTTACATGCCCCTGCTCCAAGTAGAGCCATTGCCATTGCTAATGCACCACCTCCACCTGTATTACAAGCACCAATGTAATAATCAAACTGTCCTGCTTTCATAGCCATAACAGCATCTAAATCATTTTTTACAGCAAGTTCTACATTTCCTTCTCCAAAATATTTTTGGATATAGTCATGAATTTCTTGCTTATTAATTTGTCCACCAACAACAATTTTCATAAATTAAATTCTCCTTTTAGCTCTCTTTTTGAAGTAAGTTACATAAATGCATTAACAAGAACTTTTCTTCACTCTCTGGAATCTGTACAGGCGCATTACTAATAATGCTAGCATAGACCTGTTTTGCTTCATTGAATGTATCAAAGATTTTTACTTCATTCCAAATGGATTCATCAAGATGCTCCACTTCTCCATTTGTCATAATACGTTGTACTGCCATTGCAAGATGTGTAGTAAACATCTCCATCTTTGACTCATCAAACTGATATTTCTCTAATGCATCTATAACTTTATTTACATATTGTGCAACATTATCATTGATAACTGCTGCAGACCTTAATATTTCTATTCTATCTTTTAACATCTTATCTCCATTATACAGAATATTGTATATTGATATTTCAATAATACCTATAATTGCTTTTATAGTCAACACAAATTATATAAGGAACATGCTACGAACATATTCGCGCATATCTTCATCAATACCATATTCTTTCAAGAAGAATTCTTCATAGCTAGAGTATTTATCTAATATTCCATCAAGCATTTCCCTACCCATCTGTTCATCTACACCTGCTTCCATCATGATGATTCGTTTAAGTGTCGGTTCCTTCTTGATTGCGCATTGATTATTTTCTAGTGCCTTTTCAATACGTTCATAATAAGCCTGATTAGATAATAGATAGTCCTCCATAATATCTTCTATAGATACACCTAGTAATAAATACATAAGAGCTGCGATTGCACCTGTTCTATCCTTCCCAGTAGCACAATGAAATAGTATTGGAAATTCTATATTCTGTTTCATCATTTCAATGATAAACATGAAACCTTCATTCCTAAACATCATATCCCGATATAATTGGACCATGTGCTTATGCAATGTTTCTTGATCACTATCATCTGAAATGATCATCTTATGAATCCCATACGGTGAGAAATCTACACCCTCCCCATTGCGGTCACGCATTCCACTTACTCTATAATTTTCAATTCCTTCAATTATTGGGTCCGGATCATCAAATGCTTCATATGATGTACGCAAGTCTAATACCGTTTTAATCCCTAAATCTTGTAAATGATGTAGTTCTTCTTCATTCATCCACCCTAGGTAACAACTACGATATAACAGTCCTGTTCTAACCTTTTTACCATCTCGGGTAAAATAACCACCTAAATCCCTAAAATTACAGATACGACGAAACTTTTCATCTTGTATTCTCATAATATATTACCTAATAACTCGGTGTTACAATTCCATCTAGAACAAGATTTTGAATCGTTAAGGTTTCTTTTACATCAAGCATCTGACGTAATAGTTCAGTCATTTCAGGTGATTTACCATTTGTTACAATAACTGCATTTGTATCATCATTATCATCAATTGTAACTTTTACGTAATTTATTTTTGACATCTTATCAATGATTTCATCTTCATTCCAAACAGCCGCATCAATCTCACCATTTTGAACTAGTCGCAGTAAATTGTTTGATTCGACAGGAATAAATTCAACCTTTTTCATTCCACATGCACGCTTCGTAATATCACTTTGATCAATTGAGTCACGATCGATACCAATTCGCATACCATCCTGAATATCTTTTATATGTGCATCATGGAATACGATAACATGCGACGAACAATAAGTACCTTCTCCAAATTCACATACAATATCAATTTGACCTTTATGCGCATTTAAAAACTCTTTCGCTGCGTATTTCGACACAACCGCAAAATTATAACGATTCTCTAAGACCATTGCGATTCGATTCTTAGCACCTCTCATATACGAAAGTGTCATTGGGATACCATGTTTATTTTCCATGGTTGTTATAATGCCTGTTGCTAGTCCTTCATATTTTCTAGAATATGGTAATGGCATAGCACCTACCAGTAAATTAATGCCTGCAAGTTCAAGTAGAATCTTATCATTCTTTTCAATTACATAAGATCCTAAGTGTCCTTTACTTACAATATGAATCGCATTATTATTCTGCAAGGTCTTAAGCGCAGATTGTGCAGTACCTCTTGAAATATTCAGTTTCTCACTTAACTCCGTAACAGTTGGTGTCCTATCCCCAACTTTATATTTTATAAGGGCTTTTGCAAGACTTAGTACTGCAAGTCCATTTTTGCTCATTAACTGATTATTATAGTCCATAGTTTAACTCCTATGATTATTATAGGATGAATATTCATTTTTTTGAATATTCAATGTACATTAAATTTTATAAAATTGTTTTATAAATGTTATTTTTCTAGTGATACAATATACATATAGAAGATTTATTTAGGCATACTTCATAATTAATAGAAAGTGAGAATACGAATATGTTTGTCGATAATAAATTTTATGATCATGTGAATCAGATTCGGAAGAAGAGTATTTGGAAGTACTTTCTTTTGTATTTATTTTTACAATTATTAATCTCTATCCTCTCTGATTTCCCGGCCATTCAGATGATTGTAAATGGTACTATTAGTCCACTTAACTTTGCTGAAGTTGAACATTCAAGTTTCCTTCTATCATTTATTAGTTCAATTATAATGCAGTTTTTCACGCTTCTAATCCTCATGCAAATATATAGAATTGCACAAGGCTCTTATACCAAACTAATTGATCTCTTTGAACCCGTAAAGGAGAAATGGCTAATTATCTTATGTATCTCTTCTTTTATAGCATTCTTAGATAATTTATTTGCATACTGTATCTCCAATACATTTTTATTACTGATTCCAAAATTAGTACTTTACTATTTAACAATTTTTATTGCATTTGCGATCTATACTTACCCACCACACGCATATCAAGACGCAATCAGACATAGTATAAAAGAGGCTATTGATTCATTTAAAGATATGATTAAAATGGATATTCACTACATCTGGATATGCTTAGCAGCCTTACTCTTTACCCTAGTTATCATATTCCCTATTATAAAAACCATCTTTGGTGGTGCAGCTCTAATCCCTATTGTTACACTTGAAGACCCTAGTTCTTTATATAAAATCACTAAATCAATGATTCCATTAATTACCGCAATGTTTATTCCTTTACTTATTGTGCTAATTCTTACACAATACAGAGTATTCTGTGCCTATTATGCACATGCGCTATACTATTTCTATAAGTATGTAGAAATAAAACCAGACGAATCAGAAACACTTACACAGTCTACTGAATCAACATATAAGATTGATAAAAATGAAGATGCTTAAGCTTTATAGCATCTTCATTTATTTTTATAATAATGGTGCAAATAACTTCACAACACCAATAAATAATCTACGTAACAATCCATCCTTAATTTCACCCTTTTGAACCTGGTGCGATTTACTGATGGTATCTAACATATCATCACGTACATCTAGTACTTTCTTAGAACCGTAGAGATATGTGCCATTTTCAAAATGTAAATATAGAGAGCGATAATCAAGATTAATTGTACCAACCGTCGCAACTATATCATCACTCACAAATACTTTCCCATGAATAAAGCCTGGTGTGTACTCATAGATTTTTACGCCACCATCGATCAGATTGCGATAGAACGATCTTGTAATATTCCAAACGATCTTCTTATCTGGAATCCCTGGCGTAATAATACGTACATCTACACCACGTTTAGCTGCTAAGATTAATGCATTTTCTAATTCAGTATCAATAATTAAATATGGTGTACAAATGTATACATACTCACTGGCACGATTCAATATATTCATATAGATATTCTGCCCTGTATTTTCTCCATCAAATGGTGTTTCACCATATGGGGAAATATAGCCATCTGTATGCTGTGTAACAGAGTCTACCTTGAAGACTGTATAATCATCATCAGTTTTACGAATCGCATTCCAGTTTGTTAAGAAGAGTACAGTATAGGACCAAACTGCTTCACCCTTAACTCGAATTACATTATCCTTCCAGTGACCAAAGACCATCTTCTGATTAATGTATTCATCTGCTAAATTCATACCACCCGAGAATGCTACTGTGCCATCAATAACCATTATCTTACGATGATCACGATGATTCATAACTGCACCTAAGAATGGATTAATCTTGTTGTAGCGTACACACTTGATTCCTTCACTTTCAAGCATATTTGCATAGGTTGTTGGAAGAGAGTGAATTGTACCCATATCATCATACATTACACGTACATCTAAGCCTTGAGCAACTTTCTCTTTCAGGATTGTATGCATACCTTCCCAAAGGTTTCCTTTTTCAATTGTAAAGTACTCTAAGAAGATAAATTTCTTTGCCTTCTTCATTTCCTCTAGCATTACAGGATAACCAATATCTCCTAGAGGATAATAATCAAAATCAGAATTGCGATAGATTGGATATCCTTCAGTCTTAGATAAGTAGTGAAAATCACCCTTCATCTGAGGTGCCATTTCTTCTAACTTTTTTAAAACTATTTCATCTTGAACATAGTATCTCTTGGAATCAGCTGTACTTTTAATTAGTTCTCTAAAAGTTTTAGATGTAATTAAATTTGCACCCAACAATAAGAATATGACTGTTCCTGGAATTGGAAATAAAATAATTAATAAAATCCACAGCATATCCGCAGATAAATGACGTGAATTATTGATAATATTAATGACGAAAATCATACTTAGTAGGTGCAGTACTACCTCTATCCAAACAAAATGTACTGTAAAGAATATAAATAGATTACGAACAATAATAACTTGAATAATTAGACCGATTGCAATGAGTCCAAACCGAAAGACTTTTTCAAAAAAACTCATACATTCCCTCACTAAATCTATGTTCAAAATGTACCATTTATACATCACAATTGTCAATACTTCATAATTCTTGTAACATTCATATGCTGCCCTATATTTTCCTGAAAATTAGAATAATTTTTAAAAACTTGCTAGAACAGATAATTTATTTACTTTTTTCGGTTGAAAAGGTTGTAAAAAAGCCAATATTAAGAGAAAATTATATGCGGAAATTGAAAGGAGTTAATATCATGATTCAATCAACAGAAATTAAACCAGGTCAGTGTTTCGTTTGGGAAGGTGATTTATACCAAGCAATCACAGTTGACCGTAATAAGACAGCTATGGCTAAGATGAAGGTCGCTGTTAAAGTTAAAAACCCAAGAACAGGTGTAGTAAAGGAACTTAGCCTAATTGGTTCTGACCGTGTAGAAGAAGCTTTCATCGATAAAAGAGAAATGCAGTACCTCTATAACGATGGTGCAAACTTAATCTTCATGGATACAGAAACATATGAACAGATCGAAATTCCAGCAAGCCGCTTAGACTGGGAAAAGAACTTCCTTAAGGAATCTTCAATGGTAAACATTCAGGTTTATAACGGAGAAATCTTAGGTGTACAGTTACCAGATAAGGTTAACTTACAGGTTACAGAGTGCGAAGTTGCAGTTAAGGGTAATACAGCAACATCTGCTACAAAGAACGCTACTGTAGAAACTGGCTTAAATGTTCGTGTGCCATTATTCATCAACGAAGGAGAAGTAATCGAAATCTCCACAGCTGATGGTAAGTACTCTGGACGTGCTTAATCATTAAAATAAGCTATGACATTT
>NZ_CAUVCV010000003.1:0-163255 GCF_963550625.1 uncultured Solobacterium sp. | reverse complement strand
CCAACTTACGCTGTTCCCAAGGGTCAGTAAAACCTGAAAAACGGATTTCAGGAACCATCTTTCTATTCTCCATCTTCTTCACCTCTTAGGAGTTTTTTAAATTCTAATATACCCTTGATATCATAGTCATTCCCTGTAAGGTCTGAAAGCATTTCAGATAAAGCCTTTTCTGATTCATCAATCTGTTGAGATATATCATGCATAGTAATATCGTATTTTTTAGTTAAATATTCAAGTTTCTTTAAATGCTGGTTTATAACTTCTTTACCAAGTCCAATAAGCGATTGACACAATGGATCAATCCATTTTTTCTGTAGTAATTCTCTAACTTCTGTGTCGGAAAGGTTCTCAATCTTCGATATTGTCTCAGACTCGAGGTCCTCCTCCAAGTCTTTGATATCCTTTTTGAGTTTCTTCATTCTATTATTGATATCATCAATTTTTATTATGATACTTTCATAGGAACCATCCTCAAAAACCGCACCATTTTTTTGTTCTTTTTTCAATTTTGAAAAAACAGCATTCAGTTTTTTAGACACTACTTCTCCATCATCATCCACGAGTTCTGCTTTATCATTAGGATCGATTGCGTCAAATAATTCATCCTTTTCGTTCTTTTCAGAATCAAGATTTGAAATCAAATTCTCAAGTTTACTTTTTTCTTCTTTAAAATAGATTGACTGAATTAGCTCGAATGGTAATATTCTTCCAATCCAACCTTCCTGTTTTTCATATAATTCATTTGTTTTACTATTTTTCTTTATTACCATCTTTGGATCAACTGCTCTAGCAGCCAATATGCCATCTTTTTGAAGAATCTCTAAATCTAAAGCTATTGTTGTCCAATTATCATCAAAAATCTCATATGCGCTATAATAATCTACCAATGGTATATTACGTACAATCTTCTTCAGTTCTTCTGCTATTACAGACTCTTCTCTAGCAATTTTCACTTTAGAAAAATTATCAATTAACCTATTTGAAAGATACGAAGGAAATGTATTAAATGCTGTTTTACATTCATCTAAATAATACTTAACCTCTTTATTTTTTAATGTAACATTTCTAATATCATCAGTAATAATTTGCGAGTATGGTATTTCACTGTCTGCAAATAATTCATGCTTCAAAGAAGGGAACGTACTCCACAATTGATCTAAATCCGCTAATTCATTGTTAGGGATTCCACCAAACATTGTTGCATAAATATCCCACTTTTCTTGTGATTCACTTGAATCCACATAGCGAGGAATATTTAAATTATAATCATTTTCTTCTATCTCTTTTTTCTCAACTAATCTTGAGTAACCATCTATAGTTTCCCTGTTAATAGCAGTATCAACTATTTTCCGAACATCTTGTGCTCTTAATTTATTCTTATTTCCATCTTTAGCAAATCCTTTTGAAGCATCAATAAATAACACATCATTTGTATTTCTTTGCTTCTTTAGAATAATTATTATCGTAGGAATTCCTGTACCAAAGAACATATTGGCAGGAAGGCCAATTATAGTTTCTATATTATTTTTTTCAATCAGATTCTTTCTTATAATTCCCTCATCGCCACCTCTAAACAAAACTCCATGAGGCATGACAATTGCCATAATACCATCTGACTTTAGATGGTATAAATTATGAAGTAGAAAAGCATAGTCCGCTTTCGATTTTGGTGCAATACCATAGTCATTAAATCTTATATCATTATCAGCATCATCATTCTTCCATGATTGTGAATATGGTGGATTTGAGCAACAACCATCAACAAAAACAGGATAGTATGTACGTTCCTTATCATTCTCATCAAAAAATGGCCAATCATTAACAAGTGTATCTCCATTTCTAACAATAACATTATCAGGTAATATATCATGCATGATAAGATTCATTCTTGTAAGGTTATACGTCTCTGGTATTAATTCTTGTGCAAAGTATTTTATTTTATTAGGATTATCAACATATTTAGCTACTGATTTACCAATGTTAATAAGTAATGAACCTGAACCAGAAGTTGGATCGTATATACTAATCTCATTTCTATCCTTTAAATGATTGGCTATTATTTCACTCATAATGATAGATGCCTCATGTGGTGTATAAAACTCTCCAGCTTTTCCCGCATTAGCCGCAAAATTCTTTAGAAGAAATTCATAAACAAAACCTAATACATCATAGTCTTGACTACCATCAACAGGAATTTGTTGAATTAGATTAAGAAGTTTTCTTATAGCTTTTGTTCTTTCTGAATCACCAGTTCCAAAATCGTTTAACCCGCTACTAAGTGCGTCAAAAATTGAATCGTAAACTTTCCTATAATTAGATCCAATATGTCTATCAAATGCTGACAATGCTGTTCGAACATCTGCAATTGTAAAATCAGATCCCTGATTAATCCAATATGAGAACAAATTCTTATTTTCAATAAAATAACCTATATTATCCTCACAGTTTTTTACAGTATCTTCATCGTCTTCTGTTAATTCACTAAAGTCTTCATCAAAATATAGTTTTTCATTTAAGTACCTTTCTTCTTTCTCAGATAAATACTTATAGAAAATTAAACCAAGCATATAGTCCTTATATGAACTTGCGGAAACTTTTCCCCTTAATTCATTTGCACCTGCCCAAATTTTTGATGCTAATTCTTGTTTATTCATACCTCTTTATCCTCCTTATTATTTTTCACAACTTCCATGATATCCGAAACATCACAATCTAAAGCTTTACAAATCTTTACTAAAATATCAGTAGTAACATTACCGTTCTTTCCAAGCTTAGCTAAAGTTCCTGTACTTAAGCTAGCAGCTTCTAACAAGTCCATCTTACTCATATTTTTGTCAATTAGAAGTTTCCAAAGCTTTTTGTATGAAACACTCATATTTCACCCCAAAAATAATCTTTCTACTGATGACAGAATAGCACTTTTATATACGAAATACCAATATATTTTTATTTTCATGAAAGTTTACTCTACAATATGAAAAATACATAAATTAGAAATCTTGCAAAAAAGTTAATATTATAAATTAAACATTAATTACTATATTAAGAATCTTATACATGCATGCACTAAAAATAGTTAACCTTCTCTTTTTGAACCTTCAAACTATATTAATCTAAAAATAGAGTAGAGTGAGAATATCTTATTCAGATATTCTTCGACCCTCTCATTGCACCGTACGTACGGGTCTCGTATACGGCGCTACATTTGTATTGTTTCTACCTTTACTTAGATTGATAATATTCTAGTGGATTGATTAATCCCGGTCTGTTTTTGTTTTTCATCGATAGTACCTTTGGACTTAATAAGAAGTTTATTGTGTTCCCCTTTGTCTGTCGATACAGTCCTAGTCTAGTATTGGCTGTACTGTAGATTCTTTCATCAGGGATATTTAATTTGAGTATCCGATTAAGGTTTTGTAGGTTGGTATAGATACGTTTTGGTTTCTTCCATTGTTTTAGAATTATTACACGTATCTTGTGTCGCAACCATTCTCCAAATTCTGTTAAGAAGGTCTTCATCGAACCAATCCTGAAGTAGTTTATCCATCCTCTCACGATTTGGTTTACTTTGGTGAATACAGTTGATAAAGGAAGTGCGCTTGCCTTTTTACGGCATAGCACTTCTTTTATTTTCTTACATAGTTTTTGTTTCCTGTCATATGTAGGCTTACTTTTCCATCCATCTTTGTTTCTCCAGAACGTGAAGCCAAGAAACGAACTATTGCTAGGTCTTACTACTTTTGTTTTTGTCATGTTGACTTTTAGAAATAGTTTTCTTTCTAGCCAACTTGATACAGACTTCATGACTCTGTTGGCTGACATCTCACTCTTTACGAAGATATTACAGTCATCTGCGTATCTTACGAATCTTAGTCCTCTGCTCTCCAGTTCCTTATCAAACCTATCTAGGTAGATATTGGATAATATTGGACTGAGTGGACCTCCTTGTGGAACGCCTTCCTCATTTCTGCGGATGATTCCATCCTCCATGATTCCGGCCCTCAAAAAGGACCTTACGAGATGTAGCGTTACATCATCTTTTACTTTCTCTCTAAGTATGGATATCAACTTATCATGATTCACTGTGTCAAAGTACTTTTCAATATCTAGGTCTATTACCCATTCACATCCTTCGTTTAGGTAGAAGAGCACTTCCTCCATCGCTTGGTGGGCACTTCTGTTTGGTCTGAATCCATAACTATGCTCGCTAAAGCACTCGTCATAGAGTTCACTAAACACTTGTGCCACTGCTTGTTGGATTACTCTATCCACTACAACAGGTATCCCCAATGGTCTTTTCTTTCCATTTGGTTTTGGGATATAAACTCTTTTCACTGCCTGAGGTCTATATTTCTTTTCCCATATCGAAGTTTTGATTTCTTCTATATGTTTACTGAAGTATTCGTCAATTTCTTCCACAGACATCTTGTCAATGCCCGATGCACCTTTATTACTCTTGACTCTTTTCATCGCCTCTTGCAAGTTCTTTTGACTTAGAATCTTGTCCATTAATTCCATGGCTGCTCCTCCTTCTATTGCACAAATAATGAAATCCTCTTCTTGCCTTTCACCATCCATAGTTACGTTCTATGGTTCAAGGTGATATCTCAATTCCAGAGTATTCATTTTCTTACATATAGCGATTTGCACTATACAAACATTAACCCCTTCAGTATTGGTGTATACCTACTATGGGCTCAGCTGACTTCTTGTGATAGACCTTTTCCGACCGATGGTACTATAGTTGTTTGAAAACGTCTAGGATTCATCGTCCACAAGACCTCACGGGGTAAGTCACATACCTTTCTCTCTTCTTTCACAAGTTCCTGATTTACTGTTTTGGTTTTACGTTTACCTTTTGGGCTTTGATTTGTAATGCAATCTCACCCACCATTTAGCCTTATATCAGGTTTCTGTTCGTAACCTCGAAAGAATCGCTACACCACTTCCTTCACCCAAAGTCTCACGACTTACGGCTTGTGGTTCGCTACGCTTGGCGGTAACTACCTACGGCTGGACTTTCACCAGTTAGGTTTGTGACATGCCCGTCACACATTAAGACAGCAAAGAGTTCTCTCTCTGCTGTCTTTTTCTTATTAACTTTCTATTTTTATCTATACTTATTTTGCAAGTAAGATACGATCATCTGCAAGATTACTTCCTGTATTGGCATGGAAGCGTTCCATTAAGTCATAAACTGACATATTCGCTCTTTGCTCACCTTTGATGTCTATGACAATATGGCCATCATTCATCATGATTGTACGGTCGCCAACTTCAAGGGCTTGTTGCATCTGGTGTGTTACCATCATGCATGTAATATGATGCTTTTTAACAATTTCTTGAGTAAGTTGCATAATTTTTGCAGCTGCCTTTGGATCTAATGCAGCTGTATGTTCATCTAGTAATAATAATTTTGGTGGTACAATCGTTGCCATTAATAATGTTAACGCTTGGCGCTGTCCTCCAGAAAGATTTCCGACTAGCGTATGCATGCGATCTTCAAGTCCCATATCAAGCATTTTTAGCTGTTCTTTGAATAGTTCGCGTTCTTTGTTTGTAATCCAAGAAAATGGTGATTTCTTTTCCTTTGCACTTAGACAAGCAAGTGCTAGATTTTCTTCGATTGTCATATTAGGTGCAGTACCCTTTAGTGGGTCTTGAAATAATCGTCCAATATAACTTGCTCGTTGATACTCTTTGACATAAGTGATATCAATATCATCCAGAAGAATCTTACCTTTATCTGGGATAATATTACCGGCAATGGTATTTAGAATAGTGGATTTACCTGCTCCATTTGAGCCAATGATACAAATGAATTCACCTGTTTCAACATGTAAATTCAAATCATGAAGTACATTTTTTTCATCGATACTTCCTGCATTGAATGTAACGGAAAGATTTTGTATATCTAACATTAGTTATTTCCCCTTTCTCATATGTAAAGAAAGTTCTTTTTTGATTGTCGGTGCTGCTACTGCAAGTGCGACAATCAAAGCTGTCACTAGTTTTAATGATTGCACGTTGATAATCTTTGTCTGTAAAATAACCGCATAAATCATTCGATATACAACATTACCAACAAAACAAGCTGTTAAATTACGTGATAATGACTTTCTACCTTGAATCAATGATTCACCAATGATTAAACAAGCTAAACCAACCACTACAATTCCAGTACCTGCATTAATATCGCTTGTTTTATTGAACTGTCCAACGAGTGCTCCACTTAAACCAACTAGCATATTAGCTATGACTAGTCCAAGCGTAATCATATTTTTAACATTTACACTAGACGCTGTTACCATCGCACGATTATCGCCTGTTGCACGCAAAGATAATCCTAGTCTAGTTGATAAAAATAAACGTAATAGAATCATGCATACAACCAATAAAACAATCACGAATATGCTAGCATACCAACTACCACCAATATTTATTTTCTTTAGGATTGTAAATATTGTTGTTTGTTTTAAAAGTGATATTTGGCTTGACCATCCCATGACAAATAGATTAACTGTGTATAATCCTGTGCTTGTAATGATTCCTGAAATAATGGATGGAACACCCATACGAGTTTGTAAAAAGGCTGTAATATAACCTGCAGCACCACCTGCAAGCATACCTAATAGGATACCTAAAATTGGATAACCAGCAAATGCACAAGATACAGATATCGCCATACCTAGGACAAAGCTTCCATCTGTTGTTAAATCAGCGATATCCAAAAGTCGATAACTAATAAATAACGCGATTGATACAAATGCATATAAAGCACCTAATTCTAAAGTAGTTTGCAAAATACTTAGCATAGTATCCCTTACTTTCCTGTTGTTTCAACTGTTAATACTTTTCCGAAATCTGCGAAAATATCTGGGTTTATACCTAACTTCTCTGCTACTTCTGTATTTACAGTGATGATACCACCATCTAGTGTGATAAATTCTTCTGTCTTTTTGAATCCTGGCTGTAAGACTTCATATGCAAGCTTGGCTGTCTTACTACCAGCATCTGTATAATTCACTCCACATGTCGCAAATGCACCTGATCTAACAAAGGAATCGGCTCCTGCGTAATGTGGGATATTCGCATTCATAAATGACTCATAGATAGCAAGTTCAGAAGACATAATCACGTTATCTGTTGGTGTAAAAACTGCATCCACCTTACTTGCGATAAGAGATGATGCGGCGGCGATTACTTCTTGACTTGTATTTGCGGTTGCTTCGATATATTTAATTTTCTTTTCATCTAAAATCTTTTTCACTTCTGCAATTGGCTTTTGTGAGTTTGCTTCTGAATTTGAATAGAGTAAACCAACCGTCTTTAAGTCTGGATTTTGTTTTAACATCATGTCAACAAATTGCTTTGTATTAAGTGCATCAGATGTACCTGTTACTCGATCAATTCCCGTTAAGGAAGCTGCTTCTGGATCACTTATTGTAGCGTAAACCACTGGAATTTCTGTATCCTCACTTGCTACAACCATTGTTTGTGCTGCTAGTGTACCAATTGGGATAATCACATCTGCTCCATCTATTACTGCTTGCTTGCCAATTTGCATCAATGTAGATTGATCATTTTGACCAGAATAGATTTCTACTTCTGCTGTTTCGTCTAACTCTTTTAATTCATTTTCAATTGCGACTGCAATTTCATCAATGGATGCGTGATCTAATTGCTTTACGATCACATACTTTTTCGCATCCTTTTTTGATGCAGAGGGTAAAGAACACCCAATCATCATACTGCATAATAAAACACAAATTACCTGTACTAACTTTTTCATGTGATATATCCTCCTTCTCTCTGCATTTTCAGTCACAACATACAAAAACGCCTGCCCACAAAAGGACAAGCGTTAACCTGCGGTACCACCTTTTTTAATAGTCTTTTGACTATTCTCTCTTTGAAAATGCAATCACATTCTCTGTCCTTTAACGCTGACATTGCGTCTTAAATACTTGCATAAGCTTTCCTTAAGCCCTCATGGGTCCATTTGCATACCGCATGCCTGCAGGTTTCCACCATCCCCGCTCTCTAGAAGTTGCCTTTGTATGTTTGATTTCCCAATCATCGGTTTGTTATGTTGAAATAGTATGATAGTCAGTTACTTTTGTCAATTACTTTTATTCATTTAAAAATCTCTTTTTGCGTATGACTGATGAGAAAGTTTTAATGAAACAACTACAATGACAAAGAAAATGGTGCAAATAATCCCCATAGCAATAAATGGATTCATCACTAGAAATTGTAATATAGATTTTAGAGATTCATGAAAGTATGTAGAACATACTGTACCAATCGCAAGTAATAACATTGGTACTGCTGTTAATGTTTTTCCCTTTTTATATCCATATTTAAAATAGATTGGATACTCAATGAAAATAATAATTAACGAGATCAGTCCTATATATGGTGCTGCTAATAGTAAGCTATAGAATAAATCTTCCATCGGATATGCAAGTCCTATAAGCATTGCCATAATAACACCAACCACAAGCATGATAATCACAGATACTGTTGCTAGTAGGTATCTACCTTTTACTACATCTTTTGAAGAGATACTAAACAGTTTATATAAAGGATCAATCCCAGATTCTTCGCCTACCATGAAAGGATAACCCGAGAATAATATTGCAAACATCTGTACCGTAGCTAAAACAAAAGCTGGATTTTTTGATAATACACCATAGAGAGTTCCAAGTCCTATTAGAATGATCAAATTTTTAATTGTTAAATATGGTTTTATGGATAATAAATCTAACTTCAACACTTTAATTGCATTCATTATTTTTCCCTCCCATATAAAATCATAATCTTATCAATTGTAATTGCATCTTCTACATATTCATTTGGTATCTCATCAATCGCATCTCGTTTTACTAAGTACTCAATATTATATTTTGTTTTCTTTTGTCCTAAGATTGCGGATGAATCAAGTATATTTTGACTTTCTAAACCACACTTTAAAATCATGAAATAGTTTATGAATTCTTCTTTTTCTAAAGCTAGTACAATTTCTCCATTATCAATAAAGACAATGTAATCCGCGATTGTTTCAAGGTCTTGTGTAATATGTGTAGAGAATAATACGGTATGCTTATCATCTTGCATATAGTCAGAGATTACTTCTACAAACTCTTCACGCATACTTGGATCTAACCCACTCGTTGGCTCATCCAAGATTAAGAGTTCTGCGTTGTGAGATAAAGCGATCGATAACATGAGTTTAATCTTCATCCCACGTGATAATTCTTTTACTTTCAGTTTCTTATCAATATTGAATTTCTCTAAAAAATTCCAATATGTATTCTCTTCCCACTTATCATATCCAACTTTCATCGCTTGATTGACGAGTTCCATATTCCAATCTTTTGCAAGAAATGAATCATCCATAATCACACCAATCTTTTGATTATCCAACTTTTTTTTCTCATCACCATGTATGGATAAAATTTCTCCTTGATACTGAATCAAAGATAATATTGATTTGATGGTTGTTGTTTTACCCATACCATTTCTACCAATAAATCCCGTAACGTATCCTGCAGGAATCGAGAAATTTACATTTTTTAATGTGAAGTTTTGATAGTCTTTCTTTAGGTTTTTGATCTCAATTTTATTCATCTTCTATACCTTCTTCATAAATATAATTGAATAGTTCTGTTAATTCAGATTTGTTCAGATTGATTGTTTTTGCAATCTTGCATGCTTCAAGTAAATGAGCTTCTATGTCTTTTTGTTTTTCATCTCTTAAAATATCTTGATTCATTGTCGCAACAAATGTACCTAGCCCTTGCCTGATGACAATAAATCCTTCTCGCTCTAGTTCGTCATATGCTTTTTTGACGGTTAATATACTTACACCTAATTCTTTGGATAATTGTCGTACAGACGGTAGTTGTGCATCTGATGATACTGTGTTTTCAATGATGTTTTCTTTAATTGCATTTTTAATCTGCTCATATAATGGTGTACTACTTCCGTTTATTAGAATAATCTTCATTGTATCTCCTTACATATAACACTATATAACAGTATATAACTATTTGCAATCCATAAAGAAAAGACACCAACTGGTGTCTTCACTCTTTGATATATACTTCTCTAGGTTTACTACCCTGTGCTGGTCCGATAATGCCATGTTCTTCGAGGGCATCAATCATTCTTGCAGCTCGGTTATAACCGATGCCGAAGCGTCTTTGTAGTAAGGATGTAGAAGCTTTTTGTGCTTCGATAACGTATTCTTTGATTTCCTTGAAGAGTGGATCATCACTGATTTCTGTCACGATACCACCTTCTCCTGATTCGATTCCATCTAACTGTACAAAGGAATCATCATATACTGGAGAAGCTTCTGAGGATACAAAGCTTGTAATTCTTTGTACTTCATCATCTGTCACAAATACACCCTGTACACGGGTTGAACCTGTTTGTCCAATTGGCATGTAAAGCATGTCACCATAGCCAAGTAATCGTTCTGCACCTACATGATCTAAGATTGTACGTGAGTCCATACCACTAGATACCGCAAATGCAATACGGCTTGGGATATTTGCCTTAATAATACCTGTAATAACATCTACAGATGGTCTTTGCGTTGCGACGATTAAGTGAATACCTGCAGCACGAGCCAACTGTGTAATACGTTGAATAGATTGTTCAACTTCTTTACCAGCGACTGCCATTAAGTCTGCTAACTCATCGATAATCACAACAATATATGGAATCTTCTTCGGTGCTGGGGAACCATCTGGATTTGGTCTACCACCCTGTTGTTCAACCATGTTGTTGTAGACTTCGATGTTTCTTACACCAGCAGCCGCAAACATGTTATAGCGTTCATCCATGATACGTACAATGACCTTTAGGGCATTAC
Organism: uncultured Solobacterium sp.; assembly: GCF_963550625.1. Lineage (GTDB taxonomy): Bacteria > Bacillota_I > Bacilli_A > Erysipelotrichales > Erysipelotrichaceae > Bulleidia. The sequence continues at coordinate 152,370 of NZ_CAUVCV010000003.1, read as the reverse complement.
TTGCCTTGTTTGGATCATTAATAACCGGTCCAATCAAGTGTGGAATATTACGATATGGTGTAAATTCTACTTTCTTTGGATCGACTAGTAACATCTTTACTTCATCTGGTTTTGTACGCAATAACAATGAACAAATGATAGAGTTCATACATACTGATTTACCTGAGCCTGTCGCTCCGGCAATCAACATGTGTGGCATCTTATCTAAGCGACATGTTACGGTACGTCCCAGCAAGTCTTTACCAAGGAAGAATAGTAATGGTTGATCTTTATCACTACCTACGTCATTGATGATTTCACGCATCTTAACTGGCGTACTCTTCACGTTTGGTATTTCAATACCTACCGCATTACGGCCTGGAATTGGTGCTTCTATACGAACATCTCTAGCTGCTAATTGCATCTTAATGTTATCTGTTAAGCCAAGAATCTTGGATACCTTAACGTTTACATCAGGACGAATCTCAAACTGTGTAACAGATGGTCCGATATGGATATTTAATAACTGTGCTTCAATATCGAAGTTATTTAAAATCTGTAGTAATAATTGTGATTTTTCTCTAGCAGCCACTTCATTTTCTGGATTACTACCCTTTGGAGGAAGTGGGTCTAAGAGTGAAACCTTTGGTAATTGATATGGACGTGTACGTTTCTTTGGCTTTGGTGCCTCGGATGGAGGATAGATATTACTTTCTTGATCAGGATGTTCATCCACGATTGTTTCATATTCTTCTGTCGAAGATAAATCTTCCTCTTCTTCTCGATCGACTGCCATTGGCGTAAAGCGTGATGGTTCTGGTTGACGTACAATGGTATCTTGCATTAGCGTTGTCTTTTGTTCCATGCGAGCATGGTCATCACTTAAATCATCCACATCGATGAATACAGAATCTTTCTGTGAGATTGTCTCTCCTGGAAGTACGATAATTGGTACTTCTTGGGTTGGATCATCTGGATGAATACGATTGATAACTCTTGCAGTTCTTGGCTGTTCTTCTTGAACAGTTGGTAAGCTTTCTGTCTTACCATCTGCCTTAATATTTTGGAACAGTGAACTAGTTGTCTCTTTGCCTTTATCAAGTATCTTCCAAAGGTTAGCTGGTTCTTTTGGCTCCTCTGGCTCTTCTTCCTTCTTGCTTTCTTCAACTTCTGGCATCTTAAAGAATGCGATGACAGAGCGGAATGCTCTCTTGTAAACTTCCATATCCACCAGCAACAACATCGCAATCATGAAGAGTACGATGATAACAAGTAGCGAACCGATACGATTAAACATCATTGATGTAATCGCATATAAGAAGATACCGTAGATGCCTCCACTAAATTTCAAAGTTGAATCTGGCATGAAGTAATCTAAAGTGTGATTGATATAGTCATATAAGGCATCCATACCTGTTACATTTGGTACTGCAAGATATGCCTCTAGGAGTAATAGTGCAGAGATTAGTAAGATAATTGGTATCCAACTAATTTCTTCTTCCTCCTGTTTTCTTTTAATAATATTAATTAATAGAACAATGACTACCATTGCAATCACAAACCAGTAAAGGTTACCTGCTAGGTAACCTAATAAGTTATAGATGAATAGACCAACGATGCCTGCTTTGGTAAAGCCTAAAATGGCAAAAGCTAAGAGGATCACAATTGTAATCACTCTAAAGACGAGCTGGTTTTGTTCTGCTTGTTGTTGTGCTTTTGTCTTTCTTGCCACGTATTCCCTCACTAATCCTTTGTATTAATTTCGATAATTGCTGGAAGTATCATAGGTCGTTTTCCTGTTTCCTTCAAGATGTAACGACTAATCTTCTCACGTGCTTCGCTACGACAAGACATATTGTCATAACGTTTTTCTTTCACTGCATCATCAATGGTCTTCTCCATGATGTTGCCAACTTCTTTAATAATGTAGTCTGCGTCCTTCAGATAGATTACACCACGGCTTTGTACATCTGGTCCACCGATGATTTCCTTTGTGACGTGATTCATCACAACACCGATGATAATTGTACCATCCGTACTTAGAATCTCTCTATCTTTTAAGACCATACCGCTAGCGTCTAAACTATCATTACCATCTACCATGACATCATCCACATCAACCTTGTCATAAGACTTCGCCATCACACCATCGTTTAATATAGCCACTTGACCATTATCCATAACGATAATCTTATCTGCGTTATATCCCATGTTTAATGCGATATTCGCATTGGCGATGAGTTGACGGTATTCACCCTTGACTGGTACATAGTACTTTGGCTTCATCAAGTAAATCATCATCTTTAGATCTTCAATACTTGCATGCATGCTATAAGCACGACGTGAGTCAATCATAAGTACACGACCTGCTTCTTTGTAGAGGTCATCTTCCATGGATGCTTCTTCTCTTTCTGTACCTGGTACGGCAGGAGAAGCGATAATCACTGTATCCGTAGGACGTAACTCAATTCTGTCATTTTCTTTTGTTGCCATCTTATGAATCTTACGGAAGATGGACTTACCAGTACCTGAAACAATGACTAAGATGTTCTCCATATCATTGCTGAAAGCAGATGGAGCTACCTCTAATCCTGGTGGAATATGATAGTATCCAAGCTTTGCCATATCTGCCATCAAACTCTTTAACTCTTCATCAAAAATCACAACCTTACGGTTATACTTCGTTGCTAGTTCAATAATTTCAATGACACGATATAAGTTCTGATTAAACACAGTAATAAACATACGATTCTGTGTATCTTCAAAGTACTGTTCAATTTGTTCTGTAATGCGGTGATGTGGGCTACTGTTACCAGCACGCGTAGAACCTACCGATTCACTTAGTAACGCAAGTACGCCTTCACTACCTAAGTCTGTAATATTGGTAATATCAAATTTGAAGGCTGCGTTTTTTGTATCGTAGTCGACAATAAACTCTGATGAATATACTACATATCCATCTTCTGTCTTAATTGCCACACCAAAACCATCTGCGATAGACTGCATTGTACCAAAGGTACGAATCTCAGTATTACCAATCTTAAACTTCGCATTGCGACGAACGCGGTGTAAATTTAAATCTTTAATACCCACCTTCTTTAGTTTGCGTTCTAAGATCATCGCTGTTAATGGTGCTGTATACACCGGAATATCCGGAATTTCTTTTAATAGGTTTGGTAGTGCTGCCATGACATCTTCATGACCATGTGTAATGAAGATTGCTTTAATACGTGATTGATTCTCACGTAAGTAGCGGAAATCAGGAATGATCATCTCAATTCCTAACTGATCACCATCCGGATATTTCAATCCGCATTCCATGACAAATATATCTTCGTTGTTTTCAACGACATACATGTTTTTGCCGTCTTCATCAAGGCCGCCGAGCGCAAATATGCGTATTTTACTCATAAATTATATCCTCCAGTAATACTTTTAATCCTATTTTATTATAGAACAAATACTGACGATTTTACAGAACTTTACCCTCAAGATAGTAGCTATGTGTTGCGGTAATTTCTACATTTACAATCTGATTGATACATTCTTTTTTGCTTGTGAAGTTCACAAGTTTATTATCTGCACTATATCCACTATAGACTTCGCTATTTCTCTTGGATGTTCCAATACATAGAACGCTGACTGTTTCACCTAAGAAGCGACGGTTATTTTCTTCCGCTATCTCAGTTAGTAAGTCATTGAGTCTTGCGAGTCTTTCCTTCTTTACTTCAAGTGAAATATTATCTTCCATATTTGCGGCTGGTGTGCCTGCTCTTGGGGAGTAGATAAATGCGTATGCCATATCAAATCGACAATAACGCACAAGATTTAATGTCGCTTCAAATTCTTCATCGGTTTCATTTGGGAAACCGACAATCAAGTCTGTTGTGAATGCAATGTGTGGTACTTTCTTCTTAAGATCATCATATAACTGCTTGTATCTTTCAACTGTATATCCACGTGCCATACGACGTAATACTTCATTTGAACCTGATTGTACAGGTAGATGTAAGAATGGCATGATGTTTGGATAATCACGCATCGCATCGATTGTTGTTGCACTGTAATCTCTTGGATGACTTGTATAGAAACTTATACGTTCAATACCAGTTTTAGCAACTGCCACAAGCAGTTGTGTAAAGCCATCTTCCATCTTTAGGTCTTTGCCATAGGCGTTGACATTTTGACCAAGTAAAACAACTTCCTTACGTCCACTAGCTTTTAGTTCTTCCACTTCTCTTAGAATATCTTCCATGCGACGTGAGCGCTCTCTACCACGTGTATAAGGAACAATACAGTACGTACAGAACTTATCGCAACCATACATAATATTTACAAAGCCTTTGGAATCCATGGAACGCTTTACTGGTACATCTTCGACAACATCTCCTTCTTGGGAGAATACTTCTACTTTGCGCTCATTGCTTTCAATCACTTCTGCTAAAAGATTTGGCATACGGTGAATGTTATGGGTACCAAAGATTAAATCTACATGTGGTGATACAGATAGAATCTGCTTGACTGTCTCTTCTTCTTGAGCCATACAACCACAGATACAGAACACCGTTGTTGGACGCTGGTCCTTTAAATAACGTAGCTTATTTACATCGGATAATACACGGTCTTCTGCCGCTTTACGGATAGCACAAGTATTAAAGAATAATACATCCGCATCATCTGGAACATTGGTGCTTGTATAGCCCATCATTTCCATCATTCCTGCAAGTGCTTCTCCATCACGTACATTCGCTTGGCAACCATAAGTATGTATAAAGTACTTCTTTCCATAACCAAGATTTACGATATCATCGCTTATCTGAAAGTTACTAAAAGTACTCTCTATATTTTTCTTTGTTCGTTTTCTTTCTTCCGCATGAACCGGAAGGATAAAATCTTCTCTTTTCATCTTCAACCTCTATCGGTACTATTATACAGAATACTGACCTCTTATGCACAAGAAAAAGGACCGCAATTCAGCGGTCCTTGTTGATTTCTTTGATAAATCTTGTCGCAATTTCAAGTGGACGTGTAATCGCTCCACCAACCACTACCGCAAAGGCTCCAAGTTCTAGCATTTTACGGGCTTGGGATGGCTCATGGATTCTACCTTCCGCAATACAACGACAGTCTAATTCTTTGACGATTCTAGATACCAAATCAAAGTTTGGCCCTTCTGTCTTATCGTCTCCAACGTAACCGTTTAGTGTTGTACCAACAAAGTCAAAGCCAATTTCTACTGCAGCTTTCGCCTCATCAAAATTCGAGATATCTGCCATGAGTAGTTGATTTGGATATGCTTGTTTGATTTGATGGAATAATTCTTCGCGTTTGACGTTATTTGGATGAATGCGATCTGTATAGTCTAAGGCAATAATCTCCGTGCCTGTTTGTACAAGTGCACTCACTTCTTCAAATGTAGGGGTTATATAGATTGGTGAGTCCAAATAATCTTGCTTGATAATTCCAATCGTTGGAAGCTTTACTTTCGCACGAATTTCGTTAATATCTCGTACTGAATTACAACGGATACCACTGGCTCCTGCTAGCTCTGCCGCATAGGCCATTAACGGCATAATTCCACCCGCTTCTGTATAGAGTGGTTCTCCTGGCAGCGCTTGACAAGAGATGACTAGTTTTCCTTTTAAGGCTGAAATAATTTCTTGATTATTCATCAATACCTAAGATTTCTACGATATTGTTCTTGTAGAGGATAGCCTTTGCACCATAGATAGCTTGGATACCTCCACCAACTTCAAGAACGTCTGTAGCACCTAACTTCTTCAGTGTGTCCTTATCAACCTTCGCAACATCCTTCACACTGACACGTAAGCGTGTAATGCATGCGTCAACATCTTCGATATTTTCCTTACCACCTAAAGCAGCGATGATCTTATGACTATCTTCCTTCAGTGTAGACTTTGTTTCTACAACTGGTTCAGCATCATCACTTTCTTCACCACGACCAGGAGTCATAACGTTGAACTTTGTAATATACCATCTAAAGAATGTGTAGTATAGACATGCCCATACCAAACCAAATGGAATTTCTAAAATCCAGTTTGTCTTTGCGTTTCCTTGTAGGATACCAAAGAGTGTAAAGTCAATGACACCACCAGAGAATGTATTACCAATAGAGATATTGAGAATATCTGCAATAAAGAAACTTACACCATCAAAGAATGAGTGGATGACATAAAGAATTGGGTTTACGAACAAGAACATGAATTCGATTGGTTCTGTAATACCTGTAATAAAGGATGTTAACGCAACACTTAAGAATAAGCCCTTGTATTTGCTTCTTCTTTCCTTAGGTACACAATGGTACATCGCAAGACATGCGGCTGGTAAACCGAACATCATTGTTGAGAAACGACCAGCGAAGAAACGTGTTCCTTCTGTATATAAACCGATATGATTTGGATCTGCTAATTGTGCAAAGAAGATCTTCTGTGCACCTGCTACAGCGACACCTGCAACAGTTTCAACACCACCAAGTTCTGTGTACCAGAACATTGGATAAATCATGTGGTGTAAACCAACAGCTCCACATAGACGCATTAAGAATCCATAGAAGAATGTTCCAACTGGACCAGCTTGTGCAATGAAAGCACCTGTAGATACTAATAGTGTCTGGAATGGTGGCCATATCAAGAAGAACACTGCACCAACGAAAATACTTGCGAATGAAGTAACGATTGGTACGAAGCGTGATCCACCGAAGAATCCTAGTACCTGTGGTAATTCAATGTTCTGATATTTGTTGTGTAATGTAACAGCAACTAAACCAACAACGATTGCACCAACAACACCAGTATCAATTGCTGCACCTTCAGGTGAGAAAATACCTAACAACGCCTTAATTGTAGCGTTCATTACTAAGAAACCAACAACACCAGCTAAGGCAGCAGTTCCCTTGTCACGCTTTGCAAGTCCAATACATAGACCAACGCATAATAACATTGCTAGATTTGCGAAAACAACTGTTCCCGCTTCACTCATAATTGTGAAGACACCCTGTAATACTGGATTATTTAATACAGGATATGTCGCCACTGTAGTAGGGTTGGATAAAGCTCCACCGATACCTAACAATAAACCAGCTGCTGGTAAAATTGCGATAGGTAACATGAATGCTTTACCAATCTTTTGAAGCATCTTAAACATAAATATCCTCCTTATATTCCACATGTGTAATACCCCTTACTACACATGTACGAACCATTATTTGCGATACATCACAATATTTTGTAAATGTATCGTTAGATAGCATCTTTCTCCTTCTCCGATACTAATGCCATATGTATTTTCAATGTGATCTCCTATCATGCATGCAATCTGGTATGACTTGCGATATTTATCATGAACTAGATCACCAATCAGGTTGTTAATCTCTACCCCATCTACTGAGCGTTTGATGGCAAACTTTAAGTGTGTTACCAAACGCTGCTTCGCAACTTCATAATCATTCAAATTGATTTGCATTTCTCTTTCGATGATTGCGAGTGTCTCTGTTAATATCTGTGCAATCATCGTAGAAAGACTGGCACTTTCACCCTGTAAGGCAGCGTGAATATGCATGCATATAAATCCAATCTCGCTGTTATCCAAGTTAATATTTAAGCGTTCATTAATCTTCGCTAGCACTTCCTTTGCGAATTGAAATTCCTTCGGATATAGGAATTGAATTTCATCCGTGAATACATTTTTAACAGTAATCTTTTCACGGTAACGCTTTACACTAAATTGAATATGATCAAGTAATGCCAGGTGGATACGCTTATCGTATGCACCAAAACTGTTTGTCATCTCACTGATGACTTCTTCTGTAACTTCTACTACTTCATCATCTGCACTATTGACTAACTCTTCATAGCGTCTACGATCTTTTAGGTCGACAAGTTCATATACGTTTTGTATTTGTTCTGTAGGAACAATATCGTTCTCTTTCTTTTGAAAACCGATACCCTTTCCAAAGACAATATATTCTCTAGGATCATCATCGCTATGACATACAACAACGTTATGATTTAGTATTTTTGCAATATTATATGTTTTCACAATATGCTATCTCTTCCTTTACTTTTAAGTTACCTGCTTGTCTGATACGCACATCCTTATGATTTGTCACAATCACAAGAACATCTGTTTGATAGCCTGCTTGTTTTAGCATTGCTAAATCACAGTTTACAAGTAAGTCTCCAGCCTTTACGCTGTCTCCTTCCTGTACGCTAGTCTGAAAGCCTGTCCCTTTTAACTGTACAGTATCGATACCAATATGCAAAATATATTCAATATTGTTTTTATCTGTAATACCAATCGCATGTTTTGTTGGAAATACCATTGTGACTTTACCATCAACCGGTGAATGGATATCTCCTGTGTCAGGAATAACCGCAAAGCCTTTTCCCATTAGTTCTTTCGAGAATACCTCATCCTTTACTTCACTTAATGGTTTGAATGTACCATTGCATGGTGAATAAATAGTTGATTTTTTATGAAATAAGAACATAGAATCCTCCCACGAAAAAAGCCCATCAGAAAAATACAATTTTCCAATGAGCTAATGCCTGCTTTCCAGTAACACGCTTTTGTTATCTTTATCATAGCAAAGCAAAATCACTTGTCAATCACCTATATGAATAAAAAAATCGGTGGGCACCGATTTTCTTATATTTAGTTCTTTTCTGTAATTGCTGAAACTGGGCATACTGGAATGCATGAGAAGCATGAGATACATACATCTTCATCACATCCGGACTTTCCATTTTCGTCTAAAGCGAGTGCTGCAACTGGGCATACTGCTACGCAAGCACCACAACCGATACAAGTATCTTTATCAACTGTAACTGGCATTATTCGAGTCCTCCTTTATGAACTACATAAAGTATAGCACCCTACTATTTTGTTAGTAAATGCTAACCTTTTGGACGAATTTGAATCCGTTCAATGAAGTTTGCTCGATTTGTTTTGTCATCGATATCGATGAGGACACCAGAGATAACTGCCGGACCCTGTGCAGGTGTATAACGTGTGGATTCATTGTAGATACTTCTAGCAATGACTTCCTCAGTATCTCTTCCTAAGATCGACGCATATACCCCACACATTCCTGCATCTGTGATATATGCACAACCGTTGATAATTTGTTCATCCGCAGTTTGTACATGCGTATGTGTACCAATAACTGCAGTCAGTCTTGGCGCAAAGTAATTTACGAAGGTCATCTTTTCTGCAGTGGCTTCTGCGTGTAAATCCACAAAGATAATATCTGCGTCAATCTCTTTTAAGAGTTTTTCCATTGTGATGACAGGGTCTTCACGACATACATCCATGAATACCTTTCCTACTAGATTGACAACCGCAATACGTGTTCCATTTACTTCTTTGATGACATAACTTTTTCCAATATGGAATGGCTCCATATTGGCAGGACGTACAACACTGTTCATCGATGGAAAGTGATTTAGGATTTCAGTTTTGGAGAATGCATGGTTACCAAGTGTAATCACATCGATACCGGATAAGAGTAATTGATTATAGATTTTGAATGTAATCCCTTTGCCATGTGCAGAATTCTCTGCATTTACAATGACAAAATCTGGTTGATATTGTTCTTTTAATGCGTCTAGTTGTGCTAGAACTGCATCACGTCCGCTCTTTGCGACGATATCTCCTAAAAATAGCACTCTCATAACATATTTCCCCTATCTTTTTCAAAAAAAGAACCGTGAACCGGTTCTTATTTCGCTAATTCTTGTGCACGTACTTCACGGATCAATGTTACCTTGATCTGTCCTGGGTAAGTCATCTCATTTTCAATTCGTTCACGAATATCATGAGCTACCTTCACCATACGTACATCATCAATCTTCTCAGGCTGTACCATAACACGTAATTCACGTCCAGCTTGAATTGCGAATGCTTTCTCAACTCCTTCAAAGTCTAATGCAATCTTCTCAAGATTTTCTAGACGTTGAATGTAGCCTTCCATAGATTCATAACGTGCACCAGGTCTAGCAGCACTGATGGTATCAGCTGCAGCGACAAGTACAGAAATAATATCTGTTGGAGCTGTATCGCCATGGTGAGCTTCAATAGAGTTGATAACGATTGGATTTTCACCATACTTCTTAGCAACCTTGGAACCTAACTCAACATGTGTTCCTTCTGTTTCAAAGTCTAATGCCTTACCAATATCGTGTAATAAACCTGCACGCTTCGCAAGTGCTTGGTTTAAACCTAATTCAGCAGCCATCATACCAGCGAAGTGCGCAACTTCTACAGAGTGTGATAAACCGTTTTGGCCATAGCTGTAACGGAATCTCATACGTCCTACTAGTTTGATTAGTTCACGATTCATCTTACCAATACCTAGTTTGAATACTGCTTCATTACCAATCTTGAAGATTGTCTCTTCAAGTTCATCTGTAACTTTCTGTACAACTTCCTCAATACGTCCTGGTTGAATACGTCCATCCTTCATCAGAATTTCTAATGATTGACGCGCGATTTCACGACGAATTGGGTTAAAGCAAGAAACAGTAATAATATCTGGTGTGTCATCAATAATTAAATCAACACCTGTAGCCTGTTCGATTGCCTTAATATTTCTTCCCTCACGACCGATGATACGTCCCTTCATCTCTTCACTTGGAAGCGTCACTGTACTAACGGTACGCTCGATTGTTTCCTCTTGTGAGTAGCGATGAATCGCTAAAGAAATAATATTACGTGCAACAGAAGAGGCTTCTGCTTCTGCTTCCTCTTGTTTATCACGTAAGTAAGTAGCGATTTCGGCTTCTGTCTTCTTTTCGACAGCTTCCATCAACTCTACCTTTGCGTCTGCCTGTGACATATTTGCCACACGCTCTAGTTCAACTAATTGCTGATCAATCTTAGCCTGCAAATCTTCTTCCATCTTAGTGATCTCTGCAAGTTTTCCAGTAATCTGCTGATCTTTTTCGTCAATTTTCTTCTCTTTTCGGGCAAGATTCTCCTCACGGAAATTCAAACTATCCTGCTGGCGCATGAGTTTATTTTCAACTTGTAATAATTTATTTTGTTGATTCTTAATCTCTTTTTCTGCCTGTAGTTTTAATTCGTAAGTTTGCTGTTTCGCGTCTAAAGTAGCTTGGCGCGTAATTGTTTCTGCTTTTGAATTTGCTTCTTCAAGAATATCTTGCGATTTTGTAATCGCACGATCAAGACCGTGTTTGCCAGCAACCTTCATAATACCGATGCCGACAAAGATACCTAGAATAAGAGCTAAAATGGCAGGAATTACAGGGTCATGAATGATATACCCCATTTTTAATCCTCCATTATTCTTAGAGATTTCTCTCTTTAGTATTATACGGTTTTTTTCACATTTTCACAATAGACACACAAAACAATGAAAGCGTTTTACTCCGATTCAATCATATAGCGATGTAATCCCGTTGCATTTAACAAGTAGATATCGTCAAAAACTTCCTGAATAAACTTTCGATCATGGGATACAGCGATGATTGCCCCGCCAAAGTTTTTTAGCTCTTCTCTTACAACTGGTGCAGACAATGGAGAAAAGTTGCGGGTAGGTTCATCCAACAATAAGACATTCGCTCCCTCCAGATGCATCTTTAGCATAAATACCTTTGCACGTTGACCACCTGATAGTTCTCGTAATGAATGTTCCATCTCATCAGAGGTAAACTTCATTGAACCTAAATATTGACGTATCCGTGTGATATCTTCTTTATCCCCTACAGTTATTAAGAAATCAATTGGTGATTCATACGCATCTAGGATCTCGTCATAATTTTGTGGCATATAGCCAATATGGATATCTTCTCTTTCAGACAAATATTCATGAATCTTATGTAATAATGTAGTTTTCCCACAACCATTATTACCAACAATACATATCTTTTGATTGCCAAATACTTGTAATGCAATATCACTTGCTAGTATTTTCGATTCATCTTTTGTCATCAGCTTATCTAAGTGATAATCGAGAATCTGTTTATCACTCGCAAATGGTTCAACATCAAAGTGAAAGAATATCGCATCCTCACGAAGTGGAATCTCCGTCATATTCTCACGTTCTCTTTCAAAACGCTTTCCCATTGCTTTGACACTTCTCATCTTTTTCTTGAGATTAGCGGCAGTCTGTGGAGCTTGGCGCGATACAACACGTAGCTCATGTTGGACGCGTTCGTAAACCTGTTGGTATTTTTCCATGCGTAACTTGTCTTGACGACGCTCGCTTTGTGCATCCATCATCTGTTTATCAAATTGTTTATCACGTAACTCTTTATATTCATCATAACCAATATTCATAATTGTATGACGTGCTTCTGTCTTACGTTTGACGAGTTCTAAATGAACAATGCGATTTGCGGTATTCGCCAGTAGTGTTTCATCATGTGAAATATAAATAATTGGAATCGTAGCATTTTTGATAAACTTCTCTAACCATGCAAGCGTACTGATATCTAAGTCATTGGATGGCTCATCTAGCAGTAAAATACTAGGCTGTTCTAGAAGGATTGCTGCGAGTTGATACTTAATCTTTTCTCCACCAGAAAGTGAAGACATCATCTGTGTTTGATAATACATCTCTACATCGCATCCTAAACGATGTGCAATATCATTTAGCTGTGATGGTGTTGCTAGTGAAAATGCTTCACTTTCACAGAAGTATTCATACACAGTTTTCTCTGCATGCTTTTGTTCAAGCTCTTGGGGTAAATACCCTATTCTTTCGTTCTTCGAACGTATCTCTCCTTGCACTTCACAATAACTTTCTATGAGTTGTGAATCTACGATACATTTGAGCAATGTTGATTTTCCATTTCCTTCTTCACCAATGATAGCAATTTTGTCAGTTGGTTTTACTGTAAGTGTAAAATTATCAATAATCTTACGTAAATCATATCGATGGCATATTGTTAAATTATGAATTTCTATCATTCACTACCTCCTACAAAAAATCTGCTCTTTTCATACGAAAAAAGCAGATAAAAAATCTCTGTATAGAGGTTTTAATCCGTTTCCACGCATGAAAAGATGTTTATAAAATGTTCACTTTTCATATGTTTAAAATCGGATTAAAGGCGCATGTTCTTCTCAATCACCACACATCATACGATGTGACCTTTCTAGTATGTTATATCATATAACTTTAAAATCTTAAACGTTTTATAAGATCAATAGTCCAAATAAAACGCCAAGAAAATATCCAACGATTACATCCCGTGGATAATGCACTCCCCCTACAACACGGATATACCCTTCTACTGCAGCTAGCACTAGTAGTATGCATGCAAGTATTGAAGAAACCGTGAAGCACATCATTGCAATAATTGCGGCTGAAAATACATGTCGACTAGGCATTGCATTATGTTGTGTTTCTTTTTCTAGGATTTGGTCAATTGGATATTCCTCGTAAGGACGAGGATGTGCTAGAACTTTTCGTAACAATGTTATTGCGACAATTGAAAGTAGCGGAATCAGAATTGTCGGTAATAATTTTTCACTTTGTTTTGCAAATAGATATAACAACAGTAATGGATATACAACGTAATATGTATTTGTCACAATTTTATTACACAGACGTAATTGATTTTTCTTTTCGTCTGTCTGATAGTTTTTTGAAAGTTCTTCATAGAACTTTAAGTAGTTTATTTTCATACAGTATTATCATACAACAAATTAGAATTCTTTTCTTTTACCTGCTTGATAGAAAGAAAAGACCTTCACACTTTATGTAAAGGTCTAACGATTATTCTTCTGTTGTTTCTGTGGAATCAGCTTCTGTTGTAGGGAATAACTTCGCTTTTACAAGTTCTGTAATTTCTGCATCAAATTCTGGGTGGTTCTTCATATACTCACGTACAGAGTTGAAGCCTTGTCCAAGTTTTTCTCCATTATAGGAGAACCAAGCACCTGCTTTTTCGATGATGTCGTTTTCTACTGCTAAACTGATAACTTCATCGATATGAGAGATACCTTGGCCAAAGATCATATTGACTACTGCCACCTTAAATGGAGGAGCTACCTTATTCTTAACAACCTTTACCTTTGTGGCAGAACCGATTACTTCACTACCTTCCTTGAGTGCTTCGCCCTTACGTACATCTAAACGTACGGATGAGTAGAACTTCAGTGCACGACCACCTGGAGTTGTTTCTGGGTTACCAAACATGATACCAACCTTTTCACGTAACTGGTTGATAAAGATTGCAGTTGTATTGGAACGGTTCATAACACCTGCTAACTTACGCATCGCCTTTGACATCAAACGTGCCTGTAAACCTACAGATGCATCTCCCATTTCACCATCTAATTCAGCCTGTGGGACAAGTGCAGCTACAGAGTCAATTACAACTAAGTCAATCGCACCTGACTTAATCAATACTTCTGTAATTTCTAATGCCTGCTCACCAGAGTCTGGTTGCGATAAGATGAGTTCATCTATATCAACACCTAACTTTTTAGCATAGAGTGGATCAATTGCGTTTTCTGCATCGATAAATGCACATCTACCACCTTGTTTTTGGCATTCTGCGATTGCATGTAATGCAAGTGTTGTCTTACCAGAAGATTCTGGTCCATAAATTTCAATGATTCTTCCCTTTGGGTAACCACCGATACCTAATGCACTATCTAATGCTAAAGAACCGGATGGGATTGCGTCTACTGATACATCAGCACGGTCTCCAAGGCGCATAATACTGCCTTTTCCGTATTCCTTTTCAATTGCCTTAAGTGCATCCGCAAGTAGTTGATCTCGCTTATCTGCGGTAACTGTCTTTTCTTTTTTCTCTGCCGCCATAATAACTCCTCCTGATTATATGTATGTTTGTTTTAAAATAATTCCACGATTATTTTGATTCTAAAATATCATCTTTCATCTGCATGAAGTACTGTACACCAGAAATGAAACTTACTAGTGCAGAGAACCATAACATGATCATACTCACTGGTAATCCTAATAGTTCAAATGGAAGATTGTTTAATAGAATTAACGCAACTGTGACCATCTGTAACACTGTCTTTAGCTTACCCATTATACCAGCCGCAACTACCTTACCATTTGCACTCGCCATCATACGACAACCATCCACGACCGTATCACGTGCAATCATAATAATAACTGGGATAACCGGGATAATACCTCTAGAGATAAACAATAGGAACATTGTCGTTGTAAGTAGCTTATCTGCGATAGGATCAGCAAACTTACCAAATGTAGTAATCATATTTCTGCTACGAGCAATATGGCCATCAATCGCATCTGTGATGGCTGCTAAGATATAGATTAATAAAGCAGCGATATCAATCACAGAGATTGATACATGTTGTACATAGAAACTTATCGGTGTAATTCCAAAAGCACTATATGGAAATAAATAAACCAGAATAATTACTGGAATCAGTACAATTCTGAATAATGTCAATCGATTTGGAAGATTCATGATTTTCCCTCTCTTTACCGTTCTTTAGTATACCATATTCTATCATTTGTTTATATCTGTATGAACGCAAGAAAAAAGGAGGAAATTCATCCTCCATAAATGCGTACAATTGTAAGCCATGTTCTGTCCTGTTTCCAGGGGCAGCCATTTATCTGTGCTTTCGCACCTGCATCACGCTTCAGTTCGCCTTCTGCAGTTCCTCTACCAAATTTGAGTTTCTCGCTTGCGGGGTTTATCTCGTTCCACCCGATAGGTTTCCCTATCGGCTACGTCACTGTGACACCTTAAGGGCTTAAACCATGACCGAAGTTTTAGGTTCTCGCTCCGCCGTTATCTTTCGATACCCGGTCTTATTGATTGGGCCGGCACAAACACTACCATCATCGCAGATGGTGCGAGCATGGACTTTCCTCTAACACCATAGGTGCCAGCGACTGCCTCATGTACGTATATCATTTTCTTATTCGTTATTGTTTGAGAATACTTGTCTTTCAAGACGACTCAGACGTTTCAGAATATCAACATTAGAAGCACCTTGTGAGATTGGATCTAAGTCTTCTTGTGCTTTGATCTTACCTTCTACTTCGATAAGCTTTGCACGGAGTGAAGCGTTTGTACGTTCCAACTCTTCAGCCTTCTTTGTTAAATCTGCAATCATATTTTCATATGTCTGATAGTCTTGAATGATCTCATCTAAAAGATGGTCAACTTGATCAGGATTATATCCCTTAAAATCAATATCAAGTTCTTTATCAACAATTTTCTGTGGATCTAGATTTAATTTACCAGCCATAACTATCCTCCTATGAATGCTTATTTATTATCTCATTTCACTATCCTAAAAGCAATAAAACTTCCTTATTTATGTGAACATCTGTATAATATAAATGGGAATTTTTTGTATGGTCAATTATCCAAACGGAAAGAAAAAAGCATATATATCGAAACCTACTTCTGCTGGTGGCAGAGGTATGGCACTTGAAAAAGATATTAACGTAACAAATATGTTTTATCTCAGTATTGATAAAGCGGTCATTCATAAGAAACCAACACCGGTTACGATTGTAAAAGTCGATTATCCAGCACGCAGTGCTGCCAAGATAACGGAAGCTTATTTTAAACTTCCTTCTACGACCGACTACAATGGTATCTATCGTGGAAAATACATCGATTTTGAGGCAAAGGAATGCGCTTCTCGTACCTCTTTTCCTCTCAAATCACTACATGCTCACCAAGTTCAACATTTACAAAATGTAATCAATCATGGTGCTATCGCCTTTTTGATTGTAAAATGGACATTGTTCGATGAAACCTATTATATAAAAGCTGAGGATGTCATTCGCTTTGTCAAAGAAAGTGAGCGAAATTCCATCCCTTATCAATGGTTTCAAGATTATGGGCATGTGATTCCCAGTACATATGTAACTCCGATTGATTATTTAAAGATTATCGATCAGTTATACTTCATCTCAGGAGGAAACAATGACAAATAAACAAAAGAAAAAACCTGGCGTAAAGCGTAAGATACACGGTTTTAGAATTCTAACGTTATTTATGGCAATCATCGTTGGCTTTGAATTTGTTGGAGCTGCTGTTGGTGCTATCGCTATTAGTACACTCTTAAAAGGAACACCAGAATTCAAACTGGATGACTTTACAAACTTCCAATCCACGATAGTGCTAGACGCAAATGGCAATAAGCTGGCTGACGTTGGTCAAACACTACGTGAAAACGTTGTTTATAATCAGATCCCAGAGTCTATGATTGATGCATTCTTAGCAGTCGAAGACTCACGCTTCTTTAGCCATAATGGATTTGACATTCCACGTTTTACAAAGTCGATTATTGAAACTGTACTTCGTGGTTCTATGCAAGGTGGTTCTACATTTACGATGCAGCTGGTTAAGTTAACCTACTTTGTAGATGATCAAGCAGGAACTTCCAAGACCAAGAACATCCAATATAAGGTACAGCAGATTGCTTTAGCAATGGAACTTGAAAAGAATTCCTCCAAAGAAGAAATCTTTACAATGTATCTAAATAAGATGAATTTCGGTGGTGTCGGTAATATCCGTGGTGTACAAAAGGCATCCTTACAGTATTATGGTAAGAATGTTTGGGAATTAAACCTTGCAGAAAGCGCAATGCTTGCAGGCGTCATTAACTCACCATATACATTTGACCCACATAATTACCTTGATAAAGCGACAAAACGTCGTAATACAGTATTAGACTTAATGGTTTACCATGGCTACATTACCCAAGAGGAATGTGACCTTGCCAAGTCTATTAAAGTTGAAGACTTACTCATTGACTCAAAATCAACACTCAATTCAAACTATACATATCAGGCATATATTGATGCAGCTCTTAAAGAGGCTCGTGAAGTAACTGGACTTGATCCAATGAACGTTTCAATGGAAATCCACACAAACATGAACCCTACTGTGCAAGCACAGCTTGAAAGTATTCAGGCTGGTACAGCTGGTATTGATTTCCCTGATGACTTATATGAATTAGGTTCTATCGTTATCAACAACCAGACAGGTGAAATCGTAGGTATCATGGGTGGTAGAAACTGGGCTAGTGGTGGATCGATGTTGTTGGATCACGCTACCGAACAGTTCAACCAGCCTGGTTCTGCAATCAAACCAGTACTTGATTACGCATTAGCGTTTGAAGATTTAGGTTGGGCAACTTCTCATACCGTTGTCGATAAGCCTGTTACGTATGGTAACTGGACATTCAATAACTTCGACAATACAAAATGGGGTGTTGTTGATTTATCTAAGGCTGTTGGTCTCTCTCTAAATTCTGTCGCAATCAACGCATTACAAGCTGTCATTGATAAATCAGGCGTACAGCGTGTTACAAACTACTTAACCTCTTTAGGATTTAGCCAGTTTAAACCAGAGCTATTTGATATTAGTTTCGCGATTGGTGGTGGTAATATGCGTGTATCTGCTAAGGAATTAGCAGCTGCTACAGGTGTACTTATTAATGGTGGTAACTATATCAAGCCTCATACAATCAACACAATCTTCTACCGTAACGGTCAGAAAGATCCATATGTCGCTCCTACAACCGGAACATCTGTTCTATCCCCTCAAGCTGCTTACCTCGCCTCTTACTTGATGCGTAATGCAGTTGACCAAGACTGGGGTAACTACATGTACGCAATTCGTAAGGGTTATCCAGTATATGGTAAGACAGGTACATCTGACTGGGGTGATGCTGGTCTTGAGTATGGCATTCCAGTTGGGGCCGCTAAGGATGAATGGATGGTTGGTCAAACAACACAGTTTACAATTGCTGTATGGTCTGGTTATGAAAAGGCCATTGCTGGTGCAGATACGTACTTCTCAAGATGGAAGTTAAATATGAATATCCCTGGTGCTATTATCAGTACTGTTCTAGATACATTAGAAGGTATCTATGGTACTCCTGGTGAACTTGCAATGCCTGAAGGTATTAGTAAGATCACCCATATCAAAGGTCTATACCCATATGTCGCACCAGATGATACAATTCCATCTGATTATGTTTCTACAGGTCTTGTCAAGACTGAGTTCTCTAAACTTGGTACATATACAAACCTCATTACAACTCCTCAAAACCTATCATCCTTTACAGCTTCTTATAATGATAGTAACGATACTGTAAACTTCGAATGGACACCATATCCTGACGCAGCGAAACTGGTTGAAGAAAGCCATGATGATAAGACCTTCGATATTTCTTGGATCACTGGTCCAATTACATATAAGGCTCGTGTCGTTCAAAATAGTGCTGTTGTCGCAACGATTAACTACACAGGTGATAAACTATCGAAGGTAATCGATGGTCTTCAACCTGATACGGATACACAGGTATGTGGTTACTATGGATACGAAAAGACAGATACAGTCGCTTCAAATGAAGTCTGCGTAAGCTTCCGCACACCAGTTGCGAAAGTCACTGTCCCAAGTTACAGTGACCCTCGTCAATACGTTGAATGGGGTAACGCAAACAACATCACAATTAACCGTGCTGTTGGAGATACCATCGCATCCATGAGTGGTAGAGTACAGGATGTACGTGATAGTAATGGTAATAGCCTCATCGGTAAACAAATCAGAAAAGGTTCTACTGTTACAGTCTACATTTACTTCTAAAAAGTCTTCTTCGGAAGACTTTTTCTATGCATTATATTTGCAAAAATAGATATTGTGCCCTATAATCTTTCAAAGATAAGGAAGTTGTAACAATACATTTCATTTATCCAAGAAAGAAAAGGAGGTTTTTCATATTGAGCTATAGAATTGAATACACAGCCAATAGTAACGGTAGTACAGTCATTGAATATGCAGATGCCAGCAGACAAGCTGAACTAGTCCGTGAAGCTGAATCCGGTACAATCAATATTATTAACGAGTACCGCTATGAATCTTATGCAGAAGTTTCTGCATAATCAACCCAAACAAATACTCTTTAGAAGAGAAAAATATAAAAGACGATTCTTCCTACGAAGAATCGTTTTCATTTTATCCAAGTGCTACATCTAAAATCATCATCGTCACAAAGCCTAACGAGAATAAGACCGTTCCAATATTTGTATGTGTTCCTTCTGACATCTCAGGAATCAGTTCTTCTACAACGACATACATCATCGCACCTGCCGCAAAACTTAAGAAGTACGGTAGTAATGGTACAACTTGTGTCGCAAATAAAATTGTGATAATAGAACCAATTGGTTCAACCAAACCTGATAACACACCATATACAAAGGTCTTCCACTTTGGCATTCCCTCTGCTCTAAGTGGCATTGACACAATCGCACCCTCTGGGAAGTTTTGAATTGCAATACCAAGTGCTAAGGCAAGTGCACCAAAGTAAGTAATCGAAGTATTTCCATTTAGCCAACCTGCATAGACAACACCAACAGCCATTCCTTCTGGAATATTATGCAGTGTTACTGCAAGTATCAACTTGATGGAACGTGATAAACGATTCTCTTTAGGACCCTCTTCTGTGTTATCTAAATGCATGTGTGGAGTTACTTCATCTAAGAATAATAAGAAACCCACACCTACCAAAAAGCCTACAGCTGCAGGAATAAAGGATAACTTTCCAAGGGAAGATGATTGTTCCAGGGCAGGAACTAATAAACTCCAGAAAGATGCAGCGACCATGACACCTGCCGCAAATCCAGTTAACCCTTTCTGTAGCTTCTCACTCATTTTATCTTTTAAGACAAATACCATTGCGGCACCTAAAGATGTGCCGATAAATGGTATTAATATACCGATTGTTGTGCTCAATAACATATAATCCCTCTTTCCCTCAAATTATATGAGATTATAACACCTATCTATTCTCCTCGTTATTCATTTGCCCAGTTGTTCAATTGATTGTTTCTAGAATTGTTTCTAGATATGTATGGCCACGATAGATAAACTTACGGCAAGTTTGATCAATTTCTTTCAATAAGATGATAGGTAAATCTGTAGATGATAGTCCTGTATTTTCTAAACAGCGTGTATAGATTCCTTCATAGTCTAAACCATAGGAAAGATCATTCCATACTTCATGTAGAAGTTGGTCAACCTCTTCTTCCTCTATCTGATTTGATAATAGGATTGTTTTTAATCTCTGGATGCCTTCTTGTTGGATATCATAATCATATTCAAATAACATCTCAATTTCTTCAACTGTAGGTATATAGTAGTCAAATCGTTTTTGAGACACGCGATACTCCTTTAACATGGCAGAATTTGGCAGTGAGCGCCAATAAACCTGGTTCTCTTTCACCGCTATCTGCACCTCAGCTATAGGAAGGTCTTGTAAAAGAGCTTGAATATCAACAGCTTCTCTAAAACACTCTTTCAAACAGAGTAACTTTTGAAACTGTGCAATTGAACACTCTCCCCAATAGTGTGTCACAACTTGTTGGCACTGTAATAACCATACCTTCTGTAAACGTTCTTGTTGAAAGGATAATTCATTTTGTAAGTTTAGGAAGATTTCCTTTACTTCCTCAACAACGAATAGTTCATCCCCTTCAAATGCGATTAAATCGTAATCCAATAAACGCTCAAGACGTAGATTATCTTTCTCTTCAATTTCTTCATCTCTAAGTACCTGCAAGAATACTTGATAGGTTTGATCATCCAGTATCGATAATCTTTTTTCGATATGGTGATCATTGAGAATTCTCTCTACTATTGTTTCGTAGAGTTCTTCTGGCAAAATATCTTTCACCGTTTTAATACCTAGATCTCTTGCATAAAAATATAATGATTGTTCGTCATACTGACGTAATACATCTTTCAGTTTCATATGTTCTCCCGTTGTACATAAAAGGATACCTCATCGGTATCCTTTATGTAAATGTGATTATTTAGCGTTGTCTGCTGCACTTTGTCCAGCGATTCTACCGAATACTATAAAGTCAGCTACAGCGTTACCACCTAAACGGTTAGCGCCATGAACACCACCAGTCACTTCACCAGCAGCGAATAATCCAGAGATAGCTTCTCCCTTTTCATTTAATACTTCTGCCTTAGGATTGATTACGATACCACCCATTGTATGGTGAACAGCAGGTGTAATCTTAATTGCATAATAAGGAGCTGTATTTAAAGGATTTGCGAAGCTTGTACGGTTGAATTCCGCATCACTCTTAGCTTCTACTGCTTGATTCCAAGTATTCATTGTGCTTACGAATGTCGTTTCATCAACACCCATAGCCTTTGCGAGTTCTTCATATGTAGCACCTGTTACTGTGTAACCAGACTTGATGTAGCCAGCGATAACAGCAGACTTATCAACCATTGACTGATCAATCACTAACCAAGCACTCTTTTCTGGTTGAGCGATAATAGCTGCAGATACCTTATCACGTGTAGAAACTTCATCATAGAATCTCTTACCTTCAGCGTTTACTAAGATAGCACCATCTCCACGAAGTTTTTCTGTGATTAAGTGTGCATTGCCATCTTCTTCAATATGTACTGTTGGGTGAATCTGAATCTGATCCATATCTACTGTAGCAGAACCTGCTGCTGTAGCCATATCAATACCCTGACCCTGTGCACCTTCTGCATTTGTTGTCGCAAAGCCCTTTAATTCTGGCTTGTACTTTTCAACCATTTCAGCGTTAGCACCGAATCCACCAGTTGCGATTACAACTGACTTCGCATTGATAGTTACCTTGTGACCATCCTTACCTGTAGCCTTGATACCAACTGCCTTACCATCCTTCATGATGATTTCGTTAGCTGTTGTATCAAATAAGAACTGAACATTACGATCTTGTAAGTTCTTTTCTAAGATTGGAACGATATATGAACCTACGGCAATTGATTTACCTGATTCATTAACAGGATAGTGAAGTCTCTTAACAGAAGCACCACCGAATGCACCAACGTTCTTAACTTCTGCGCCGATAGATGCTAACCATTCAATAGCATCTGCAGAATTTTCCGCAAGAGCCTTAACGAGTTCTGGGTTATTCTTGCCCTTACCACCGATTAGTGTATCTAATTCCATTAATTCAACAGAATCAAAATATCCCTGTGGGTTTGCTTGGTATGCATCCCATTGTTCCTTAACAGTAGCTGCTAACGCTGTAATTGTTGCGTTATCTGCGAACTTCTCTGCTGCGGTCGCTAATGTCTTTTCAACACCTGCAGCTTCTTTAAATTCATTCTTATCTTGGTATGGTGTCTTAGCCGCATTCATACCACCTGTTGAACGTACAGAGTTACCACCAGCAATTGGTTGGCTTTCTACTACGATAACTTTCTTACCTGCATCTGTTGCAGTAATAGCGGCTGTCATACCAGCTCCACCTGCACCAACTACAACAACGTCTACTGTCTCTTCAATATCCTTTGCCTTTGTTGTGCTTGTATTCTTGCTTACTAAATCTGATGGTTCAAGTCCTGCTTGTTTCAAAGCTGCTGTAGCTGCTTCGATGATAGCCTTGGATGTCTGTGTAGCACCTGATACACCGTCAACTTCTAATGAGTTAGCTGCGACGATTGCACCTGGCATTGTTTCTGCTGCCTTTGAACCAATACCATTTGTTTCATGAGACGCATCAACTTCTACCTTAGTGATTGTCTTATCTTTGATTGTTAAAGTAACTTTAACTGGGTTTTCCTTGTCATGGCCAAATGCTTCACCAGTATATGTCTTACCTGTTGAGCATCCTACAAGTGACAAAGCCATTGTTGCACTAGCTAATAATGCTGTTAACTTTTTCATTTTCCCTCCCTGTTATGAGTAATCCCTCATAAGCCATACTATCGTAACATCTATAGAATCATGTGACAACTCATAATAATATATTCTTTTTCGCTTTTCCCATTATATTTGTATCAACCCAAAGTTTCATCGCTAAAAAAATGATAGGTTTCCCTATCATTGAAAAAATGTATTATGCAATTTTTTCAATTACAGAACGATCCTTACCCCAGAAGAACAATGTGACTGTTCCAGGCCCTGTATGCGCGCCAATAATTGGCCCAATATTGAAGATAGTAATCTTCCCTTTTGTATTTGGAAACTTCTCTTCGACCAACTCTTTTACTGCATTCGCATCCTCTAAACAATTACTGTGAGAGATAAAGACTTTCCAATTATAGTCATGACCATTCTCGGCATATTCTTCCATCTTTTCTACGATGGCACGCATTACTTTTTTCTTACCATGGACTTTCTGACGTACAACAAGCTTCCCTTCTGAATCCACCTGCATTAACGGACAAATTCGCAACATATTACCAATGGTTCCTGCCGTCTTTGAGATTCTTCCACCGCGGATAAAGAAAGTTAAATCGCCTGAGAAAAACCATGCATGACATTCTAATTTATGTGCTTCAATCCATTCATGAAGTGTATCAATATCCATGCCAGACTCCTGGAGTTCCTTTGCCTTTTCTACAAGTAATCCAAAACCTGAAGAAGCATTCTTAGAATCCACAACATAGATTTTACGTTCTGGATATTTTTCACGCATTGCTTCTGCCGCCATGCGTGCAGAGTTATAGGTACCAGAGATTCCAGAAGATAATGTAAAGTGCAATAAGTCATTTCCTTCTTTTAAAATACTCTCAAAAAAATTTTCGTAACCAATCTGGTTCATCTGTGAAGTACGTGTCATTGCACCATCTACCATTGCTTGATAGAAGTCACCAGCGGATACAGATTCAAATAAGTCATCTGTATAGGTTGTATCAGCCAGTTCATATTCAAAACATAAATATGGAATATTTCGTTCTTCAAAATAGTGTTTATTTAAATCAGCTGGCGAACAAGCTGATATAACATATGATCTCATTAGTTCTCCCCCTTTTAAAATAGAGATGAAAGGTTATTTTGTTTTAGGTGGTGTTAAATTCTTCTGTTTTTCATGACATCCATTCACGAATGGACAACGGTAACACTCTGGATTACGTGCATGACAGAGATAGCGACCAAAGAATATCATCTGATGATGGGTTTTAATCCAACGATCACGTGGAATCTTACGCATTAACTTACGCTCTATCTTTTCCACATCATCCTTTTGATAACATAGTCCAAGTCTTCTAGAGATTCGTGCAACGTGTGTATCTACAGCTATGCTTGGAATATTAAAACATTCAGCCATAATGACATTTGCACACTTTCTACCAATACCCGGTAATGTCGTTAATTCTTCCATCGTTTGCGGAACTTTTCCACCAAACTGTTCGACAACACCTTTGGCAAATCCTACGATTTGTTTCGCCTTATTACGATATAAACCAAGAGATGCAATATACTTCTCTACATCCTTGGTTGGTGCTTTTGCTAACTCGTATGGAGATGGATACGCTTTAAATAATGCAGGTGTTACACGATTAACGGATACGTCTGTTGTTTGGGCAGAAAGGATTACCGCAACAGATAGTTCATAGGGATTACGATGTGTCAATTCACAATGTGCGTTTGGATGTAACTTCTGTAGATACTCCAAAATAAATGGTACAGATAAACGTTCCATTATTTTTTCTCCGTTCCTATGGAATCTGCTGTGATATTCTTCTGTTTCCAATCAGATAAAATCTTTTCAATATACCCTAAGTTTAGATGTTGGTAAGCACTAGCTTCACGTAATGCCGCAATAATCAAACGTTTGTCTGTCACTTTATTCCAATCACTAATTTTCTGCATTTCATTTTGACTTAGCGTTCTGCCGAATTCTGTTTCAAATGTATCGATGAGTGAACGATCTAGAATATTTTCAACTCTAGCGATATCCGTTTCAAATAGTCCTGATAAGTCGAAGACAACAGCTCTTGCGGAAGCTTTTATCTTTAAATATTTCTTTGCACAAAGTGCAGAAATGACACGGTTTAATTCCTCTTCTTGTATTCCTGTTTTTTCCCGAAGGGCATCCATTGTGATTTCCATATGATTTTGATTCATAAAATCAATGAGTAAAACAACGACAAGCTCTATACTATCCATACCAAGCAAGCCCATTTGATCAAGTATCCAATCTCGATGATTTACATATTTTTGTTCATACCACTTCATATGTTTACTCCCTTATAACTGTTTTAATAATTCTTGGAATGCAAGATGCGATGTAATCGTAAACTCTGGTTTGACATCGCTATGATTTTCTTTATTGTATGGATGATACCAACAGGTATGAATCCCTGCACGTATACCTCCAGCAATATCACTCGTCAAAGAATCACCGATGATAATGACTTCATCAGGATTTTTTGTTGAAATTCTATCAAAGACATAATTGAAGAATTCAATATGCGGTTTTTCATATCCGATTTCATCTGAGATAAAGATACCATCAAAGAACTCTTCGATATGTGCTTTGGCAATCTTCTTACGCTGCAACTCTTTTACACCGTTGGTTACGATGTATTGTTTATATTCTGGGTGTAGTTTCTTTACAGTTTCATATGCCTCAGGCATAAAGACAACTGTATCTAGTAATCCATTTAAGTAAGCTTTATTAAACTCTACAACACGAGTGGTTTCCACACCAATTTTAGTAAAGAAATCCACAAAACGTTCTACGAGTAGTTTTTCTTTTGTGAGTTCTCCCTTTTCAAGTTTACACCAATAGACATCATTAATTCCTTCGTACATGTGTAGAAGTTCATCTGTGATTTCACCATATCCAAACTTCTTGAATGTATTTTTCAACGAATTTTCTGCGCTTCTATGGAAGTTTAATATTGTACCATCGATATCCCATAAAATTGTTTGAATCATACTGTTAACTTACCACCCTTCGTTTGAAAAGAAGATGTCGCAAAAACATCTTCATATTTGTTACATTGTTTCTTGTGGCTGATCAGCCCATAAAGCTTCTAAGCGATATGTACTTCTAGCATCTTCTGTAAAGATATGTACAACCACTTCATTCATATCAATGAGTACCCAAGTTGATTCCCTTTCACCTTCACGAAGACGCACATCAAAGCCATTCTTCGTTACTTCTTTTTCAACAAATTCCACAAGAGAATTTGCGTGTCTAGGATTCTTTGCAGTACAGATGACATAATAGTCTGTATATGCATTGACATTGCGAATATCGATTGTAACGATATTCTCTGCCAATTTCTCATCTAATGTATGACGTACTAAGTTTAGTAATTCAGACATGTTTTCCCTCCTTTTCGAGTATGTATTTTTTCGCATCTTCAAGGACATATTCTGCCCCTTGTTTGAGATTTCTCTCTGCGATTTTTGTATGCATGGTCACATCATAATGACGACCTGGTTCAATCTTATCTGCGATATATAAGATATGGTCATAAGCACTTTTGCCATCCCCAAGGGTATGGTGTTCGATTGCTTGCAAGATTTTCTTGTTATAACAGCATAAATTCTGTTTTAACCAAATAACTGCAGTATAGCTATGCCAGATTGCAGGATCTAGTTTTAATATTTCAGGTCTAAAGTGTGATAGAAGTTGATATCCCTCTTCATCACTCATTTTCTTTGTGACATCATGTAATAAACCCATTTGATATGCGAGCTGTTTATTCAGATGATGAATTCTTGCAAGTTTCAGTGCAGTATGGCCTACACGAACAGAATGTGCTGCACGCTTAGGATTACATTGTGCTTTCGTCACTTCTTCAAAGTAGTAACCATTCTCTAAAAGTATCTTACGAATTCCTTTTGCGCTTAAGTAGAAGTATCCTTTTCGCACTTCAGTTTCTGTTTCTGATTGAAGTGCGATGCATGTATCATCTTGTTTGATATCTACGATATGTAGATAGCGATATGGACTACATGCACGCATACATAACTTCTTACGCTTGTCATAGTTTAGGATACCATCACCAACTATCGCAAGTGCAACAGGACCACCAGTTTGTTTATGATGGTTTTTTAACTGTTTCAGTTCATCATCAGTAATTGGATCAAAGGGTGCTGTATATACGATCATGGTAAAACGATCTTTGGTTCCTTTGCCTTCTTATAGAGAACGATTTGTCTTCCGATAACTTGTACAAGTTCAGACTTTGTATGCATGCTTAAATCAAATGCTAGTTCCTTAAGGTCTGTAGTAACTGTCTTAAGCACTGAGATTTTAATGAGTTCTCTTGTACGTAAACCATTGTTTACAGTTTCTACTAGGTTATCACTTAAGCCGTCTTTACCAATCTGGAAGATTGCACGTTCTGTCTGTGCGAGCCCTCTTAGATACGCTCTTTGTTTTGTTGTTAAACTCATAACATTGCCTTTCTGAATGTCACACTGACACTCTTTGGTACATGTACTGTAATTGTACTGACCTCTCCACTTACACATGCCCATCCTAAGCCATCAATCACGATGTCTACCTTTGGCATGTCCTTATGAATTGTATACTTCTTCATTTCTGTTTCAATAGCTGTTGGCACAAACAATGTTCCAACATGTGTATTCCATTTTTCATCTGCGTAGTTGCCATTGGTACGATGAACGTTGAGACGATTACTCAAATACCATACGCAACTTGCATGATTACAACCTGATAAATCTAGACGTGATAAGCCTCCTACAAAGAAGCTTTGCTCACCACGCAGTTGGAACACCTGTGGTTTTACACTCTTGCTTGGCATGATAGTCTTTAAATCTGCCTCATTAACTTCCATTAACATACTATGATCAATTTCAATGCCTGGTGTATCAATGTAAGTATGTCCATCAATTTCTAATTCATTGAATTCTAATGTAGTACCTGGATATCTAGATGTGGTTAGAACTTGTGTAGACATCAAGTTGTTGATGAGGGTGCTCTTACCAGAGTTGGCTTTTCCTATCACAACTATTTTTCTGCCATTTGCGAGTTCATCAACACATTCTTTGATTTCTTCGACACCCATTTTTTCTTCTTTGGACGCAAGAATAAGTCGTTCAATGCGGATACCCAAATCTTTCAGTCGTCCAAAGACAAAATGTGCGATCTTCTCTTCTCCACATGATGCAGGTAATAAGTCTCTCTTTGTCGCAACCATCACGATATCTTTATTAGCAAATTTACGGTTAATCCCGTTAATAATACCTGCCTCAAAATCATATAGATCAATCACCCATAGAATTAGCGCATCCATCCTTGCAATACGATTAACAATCGCAACTGGATCGATACCTGTCTTCATGGAGATTGTTAAATCATCATAGTGAATCAACCGGAAACATCTTTGACAATATTCTGCTTCAGCTTTAGGACTATAACCAATCATTTTTGAATCAGTTGTTTGTAATACTGCACCGCATCCTTTACATATTGTCATGATTAGCCTTCCTTCTCATCAAATAGACTTAAACGCTCTACATCTTCATGTACTTCGTTATCTGCGTCTGTTGGTATATCAATAATACGACATTCATCAATACCACGATATAAATCCCAACCATCCTTCAAAACGAGTGGTGAACCAAAGCCACTTTCACGTGGTTTGAGTGGTATTTCAGAAGCACGTATTACTTGTCTTTCAGGATCTTTGAAGACTAACTCTTCTCCTGCACTGACTGCCTTAGCAAGTGTTACGATACTTGGATTTGTCTTTAAACGTTTACAAATTAAGTTACCCTTCATTGGTCGATTACCAAAGACAATTTCTTCCGTATGAACACGCTTCATCTGTCCAACGTTTGTCATAAAGAGAACAGCTGGATCATCTGCATTCATTACACAACCCCATGCTAATTCATCACCTTTACCAAGGTTCATTGCCTTGACACCCTTGGACTTAACACCTGTGGCTGGAATATCTTCAACCGCAAAGCGATAAGAGTAACCATCTTTACTTACCATCAAAATCTGTTGGTTACTATATGCAATAAAGGCATTGATCATTTCTGCACCCTTACCAAGGTTCATCGCTGTCATGACTTTATTGTTACGCTCTACTTGCCAGTTAGTTACTGGTGTCTTCTTGATTTGTCCAGCAGAACTTACTGTCACAATCCATGCATACGTATCGAAACTCTTGATAAGAATCGCATTCTTAATCTTATCTTCACCATCGATACGTACAACTTTATTTAAATGCAT
This sequence comes from uncultured Solobacterium sp., assembly GCF_963550625.1. GTDB lineage: Bacteria > Bacillota_I > Bacilli_A > Erysipelotrichales > Erysipelotrichaceae > Bulleidia. The sequence goes on along the minus strand of NZ_CAUVCV010000003.1, from coordinate 122,396 downwards.
ACCAACATCTTTCCATTTGCCTTCTTCAATTTGCCAAACTGGAATAGATGCGTAGTTACCTTTGGATGTAAATAGTAATAGTGTATCGAGTGTATCACACTCTGTTGTACCAATCAGTACGTCTCCATCTTTGATAGCTGTTTCTTGGTCGCCGACTGCGTTATAGCTACGCATGGATACACGCTTGAGATAACCATCACGACTGACAGTTACTACAACACGCTCATTTGCGATCATCGCCGTCTTATCATAGTTGATTTCTTCAACTTCAGCTTCAATACGTGTACGACGTTCTTGACCATACTCTTTCTTCACATTTCGTAATTCCTTGATAATTACGGAATGCAATACATTTTCATTTTCAATGATTGCCTTTGTCTCTTCAATCTGATTGACAAGTTCCGCAAACTCTTCGCGTAATGTAATGATATCCGTATTCGATAAACGATATAGACGTAAGGAAACAATAGCTTCAGACTGTGGTTCATCAAAGCCAAATTCATTCATCAAGTTACGTTTCGCATCACCCTTATCTTGGGAAGCACGAATAATACGAATCACTTCATCTAAGATTGAAACAGCCTTCATCAAACCTTCAATGATATGACAACGGGCTTCCATCTTATCTAACTCATAGCGTGAACGACGCAATACGACTTCCTTACGGAACGCGATAAACGCATCCAATAATCCAAGTAAACCTACCTGAACAGGACGCTTATCAATGATTGCGACGTTATTGTAGTTATAGTAGACCTGTAGGTCTGTATTCTTATAGAAATAATTCAGAATCATATTGGCATCGATATCCTTGCGAACATCAACGACAATACGCAAACCTTCACGGTCAGATTCATCACGTACATCTAAGATACCATCGATATCTTTGGATACACGGATTTCATCCATCTTCTTAACAAGCTGTCCTTTGACAACTTCATAAGGGATTTCTGTGACAATGATTTGTTGGCAAGATTTCTCCTCATGAATTTCACACTTGGAACGTACAACAATTCTACCCTTACCAGTTATGAAGGCATCACGAATACCAGCTTCACCCTGTACGATACCGCCAGTCGGAAAGTCAGGTCCCGTTAAAATATCCATCACGTCTGTTAAAGCACTCTCTGGATTTTGAATACGATAGATTGTCGCATCCACTACTTCATTTAAGTTATGTGGTGGCATGTTTGTGGCATAACCTGCCGCAATACCTGTCGCACCATTCACTAACATGACTGGAAACGGTACAGGTAGTACTGTTGGTTCATGTTCTGTATCGTCAAAGTTAGGTGCCATTTCGACGGTATTCTTATCCAAGTCTTCTTCCATTACTTGCGTAACCTTGGCAAGTCTAGCTTCGGTATAACGCATCGCAGCTGCTGGGTCATCATCAATAGAACCGTTATTACCATGCATGTCAATGAGTGGTAACCGTACCTTCCAATCTTGAGACATACGTACCATCGCATCGTATACAGAAGTATCACCATGTGGGTGATAATTACCGATTACAAGACCAACTGTCTTAGCAGACTTGCGGTATGCATGGTCCCATGTATTTCCATCATGGTACATCGCATATAAAATTCTACGCTGTACTGGCTTTAAACCATCACGAGCATCTGGTAATGCACGCTCTTGAATAATATATTTGGCATATCTACCAAAGCCAGCTCCCATAATATCTTCGAGTAGCTCTGGTCTATATTTTGTATTGTCAACGATTGTCTTCTTCTTAACCATTAGCCCTCCAAGTCAAATGTATCTTCTAATGTAAATGAAACGTTATCTTCAATCCACTTACGACGTAATTCTGCTTTATCTCCCATGAGTACAGTTACACGACGTTCAGCCTTTACACCATCACTGATACCCACTTTAATTAGTGTACGTTGGGATGGATCCATTGTTGTCTCCCATAACTGCGTAGCGTTCATTTCACCCAAACCCTTATAGCGTTGAATTTCCACTTTACCAAGTTTACGACGTAAAGCATCTAACTCTTGATCGCTATAAACATATTGTGTCGTCTTACCCTTTGTTACTTTATAGAGTGGAGGTAAGGCGATATATACCATTCCCTGCTCTAACAGTGGACGCATGTAACGATAGAAGAATGTTAGTAATAAAATCTGAATATGAGATCCATCATCATCCGCATCGGTCATGATAATGACTTTGCCATAATTCGATTCCTCGTAGTCAAAGTCAGGACCAACACCCGCACCTAATGTATAGATTAATGTATTTAACTCTTCATTCTTTTCAATATCGGCAAGTGTACATTTCTCAGTGTTTAATACCTTACCACGTAGTGGCAAGATTGCCTGATAGTGAGAATCTCTTCCTTGTTTTGCGGAACCTCCGGCAGAATCACCCTCGACCAAGAATAATTCCTTTATACGAGCATCCTTTGTCTGTGCAGGTGCTAACTTACCAGATAATACCTTTTCACCCTTACCAACACGCTTACCTTTACGGATTTCATCTCTAGCCTTACGTGCAGCGATGCGGGCAAGGGATGCCTTTAACATCTTACGTACTAAGGTGTCAGATTGATTGCGATTTTCTTCTAACCAGAAGGACAACTTTTCGGAGACAACTGCTTCTACTGCAGTTTTCGCTTGTGGAGTTCCAAGCTTACTCTTTGTCTGTCCTTCAAACTGTAATAATCCTTCAGGGACAGATACGGAAAGGATTGTTGTAAGACCCTCACGTACATCTCCACCTTCAAGATTTTTATCCTTCGCCTTTAATAGGCCATATTTTCTTGCATAGTCATTGATAGCTTTTGTAAAAGCACCCTTAAAACCAACTTCGTGTGTGCCACCATCGCCAGTACGAACAAGGTTAACGAAGCTATAGGTATTCTCTTGATAGTCATCTGTATATTGGAAAGCAGCTTCTACTTGGATACCATTGGCTTCCCCACTGAATTTCACAGGGTTCATCAAGACATTGCGATCTTCATGTAAGTATCCTAAGAAAGCTATCAATCCATCTTCGTATAGATATGTTTCAGTTTCATTTTTCTTATTGCGCTTATCGCTAACGACCATCGCAATTCCACTTAACAAGAAAGCTTCTTCACGTGCTCTTTCACACACAACATCATACTTGTATTCAGTTGTAGAGAAGATACGTGGATCAGGTTTAAAACGAACTGTAGAACCAGTACGGTTGGTCTTACCTAAATGTTCTAGCTTACCGATCTTCTTACCACCATCCGCAAATTCCATACGGACGAGTTCCCCATCATGTGCAACCTCTACAGTTAGCCATTCACTTAACGCATTTACGACTGACGCACCTACACCATGTAAACCACCAGCCGTCTTATAGCCACCTTCACTGGAGAACTTACCACCAGCGTGAAGCACAGTAAAAATGACCTGCAATGTATTTACACCGCTGGCATGTTGACCGATAGGCATACCACGACCTTCGTCCTGAACAGTAACACTACCATCTGCCTCTAACGTAATTTGGATTTTCTTACCATAACCGTTTAACGCTTCATCGATGGAATTGTCAACGATTTCCCAAATCAGATGGTGTAATCCCCTACTATCGGTAGAGCCGATATACATGCCAGGACGCTTTCTGACTGCCTCTAAACCTTCTAAAATTTGAATACTGTTATCATCATATCTATTCGCCATGCAAAAACTCCTAATAACCTTTGTATTATATCATAATTAGGCTACTTTAATATCCTTGTCTAACGACAATCTACACGTTCATATCACTGGATTTTGTCACAACAAAGCCTATTTCAAATATTTTGATTTTATATCTAAATTACTGATGTGATAATATATCAACAGGAGGATTTATTCTATGCTAAATTTCATTGGCGTTATTATATTAAGTTATTTATTTGGATCTGTTCCATGGTCACTTGTCATTGGAAAAGTATTCTTCCATAAAGATATCCGTACAGAGGGTTCAGGTAACCTTGGTGGTACAAATGCTGGTCGTGTTTTAGGCAAGAAAGTTGGTATCATTGTCATTATCCTAGATGCACTCAAAGCATTCTTCTCAATGTTACTAGCCAGCTTTATCGCAAAGGATGCCATAATCTATGCAGGACTTGCTTGTTGTATTGGACACTGTTTCCCAATCTTTGCACAATTTAAGGGTGGTAAGGCAGTTGCGACTTCCTTCGGTTTCTTCTTAGGTATCGCTACATTTATCAATCACCAATACTTCTATCAGTTCTTCTTACCACTACTTGTTTTCTTAGTAAGTCTCTATCTTTGTCGTATGGTTTCCTTATCTAGCATGATTGGTTTAGGCTCTGGTATCATCATCAGTTTCTTGATTGGAAATCCAATATCAATCACACTATCAATCTTTGTATTATGGCTATTTGTGGTATATCGTCATCACGCAAATATCGAACGTATCAAAAATGGTACGGAGAGTAAAATCAAATGGATGGGTAAAGCACTATGGGAAAAATAGAAAAATTCACACTACCAATCGAGCCTTTACACCAAAGTCCTCGCAAAGTCTGGGTATATCTTCCAGATAGTTATGATACAAGTAAAAAGAAGTATCCAGTTTTATATATGTTTGATGGTCATAACCTCTTCTACAATAAAACAGCTACTTATGGTAAATGCTGGGGTATTAAAAAGTACTTAGACAAGCAGAAATTAGATATCATCATCATTGGTCAAGATTGTAATCACATCGGTGATGAGCGCCTGGATGAATACTGTCCATTCACCGCAGAAAAGACTTTCGCAGGCATTCAAATTCAATCCTGTGGACAGATTACTGGTAAGTGGTTTGTCGAAACACTCTTGCCATACTGTCAAAAACGTTATCGCATTCATACAGACCGTAAACACGTAGGTATCGCTGGTTCCTCCATGGGTGGAATCATGTCTGAGTTTATGATTAGTGAGTATAACGATTATTTCTCAAAAGCAGGTTGTGTATCTCCTGCCAACATCTTCAACTATCATGTATTATGTAATCACATTCAAAAAACGAAGTTTAAAGAAACGCGAATTTATCTTGATTTTGGATCAGATGAAGAGCGCACAAAGAAAGGCCTTGTAAGAGAGCTGGATATGTTATTGAATATCAACCACCTCTTTACACAAGGTGGTTGTGTAACTTATCCAAATCTTGTAGTAAATGGTACACACAGCGAAGAATCTTGGGAAGGCATTTTCCCTATCATGTTGGAATTCTTATTTCCAGAATTATACAAAAAGAAAAAGTCATAAAAAGCCGCAATCAACCAAGATTACGGCTTTTTGTTTAACAATCACTATCTTCAAATCCAACAATCAGACCTTGGTCAGATACATAGTAGGCACACACAATGGTACATGGAATCATATCAACCTTAGCCTCTGGGAAAGATTGTAGAATTAAATTCTTAATATCATTTGCCATCGATTCATTATTGCAGTGTGCAATATGAACTTTCTTTCCGTTATAGCGGTGTGCAATCATCTCTTCTACAATTTTGCTTGTGGCCTTCTTTTCACCACGACACTTATGTAAAATTTCAAGTGTACCTTGATCGGATGCCTTACCAACACAACGAATACCCAATAAACCAGATAACTTCGCAATTGCTGGACTCACACGACCATTACGCGCTAAATTGTCTAAGTTTGCAATATTAAATAATAAGTGTGTATGTTTCTTATATTCATTAATCGCATCACAGATTTCACTAAAGCTTAATCCCTGCGCAATTAACTCCTTTAACTTTTCAATAATTAATAGAATTTCTGGTCCTACGGATAATGAGTCAATGACGTAGATATTCGCTTCTGGATGTTCTTCCAAGAAGAGTGATCTACCCTGCATCGCTGCAGAATAACAACCGGATAATCCACCCGTAACTGTTACCGCAAAAATCGTATCGGCACCATCAAATGAACTTGCCCACTCATAGGCATTTGGACATGAAGTGGATGTTTTTCCCTTCGTATGTTTGAGTACGGATAAGAAACGCTCTACATTCGTGCGTTCATCATCGAAGAACTCTCCCTCATTCATAATAACCTTTAGAGGAACTGTTCTATAGTCAATATCTTCCATGTGAAATACGTTAGAAGATGAATCTGATACAATTCTATACTTCATCGTGACCTCCTGCTTTTTAAGCTACATGCATTATAAATATTCATTTCTTTCTACGCAAAGCAATTCACAAATGTTTCACGCAAACAGAAAAAAGTCGGTACAATTCACCGACTTTTGTAACAAATCACAAAGTGATTATGCTTGTTTCTGCTTTGGTTTTCTTGTTGTTTTTGCCAGAATACCAACTGCCTTCAGGACTTCATCCACCTGTTCAACTGGGATAATTGTTAACTTTTCTTTCACTTCTGGTGCGATATCCTTTAGGTCATCTTCATTCTCTTTTGGAATATAAACCGTCTTTACACCAGCTCTAGCAGCTGCCATCAGTTTTTCAGGCAAACCACCAATTGGCATCACACCACCACGTAAAGATACTTCCCCTGTCATCGCAATTAATGGAGAAACCTTCTTCTTGGTAATCAGTGATGCTAAAGCAGTTGTTAAAGTGATACCTGCAGAAGGTCCATCTTTTTTAACAGCACCCTGTGGAACGTGGATATGAATATCATGTGTCTTTAAAATCTTATCTGCTTCTGGGAATTTCGATTTCACAAGAGATAATGCAATCCGTACAGATTCCTTCATCACATCGCCAAGTTGTCCCGTCACAATTAACTGTCCACTACCCTTTGTTAGTAGGGTTTCGACAAAAAGAATTTCACCACCACTTGCAGTCCATGCAAGACCTGTTACAATACCAGGATTCTTTTGAACTGTGAGTTTTTCATGGTGAAGTGGTTTCATATCTAGTAGTGTAGGTAAATCACTTGCCTGAATGACAATCTTTTCTTGATGACCTCTTGCAAGTTTAACGGCGATAGCACGGCATACAGAATCAATTCTCTTCTTGAGTCCACGTACACCACCCTCCATCGTATAGTCCGCAATGATTGAACGTATCGCATCCTCACTAAATTCTAACTGTTCAATTGGAATGCCCATCTTTTCAATTGCTTTAGGAATTAAATGTCGTTGGGCAATCTGGTACTTTTCACTTGCTGTATAACCTTGGAAGTCAATCACTTCCATACGGTTTAGTAAAGGTTCAGGGATAGAATCCAATGTATTTGCGGTACAGATAAAGAGTACATCAGAAAGATCATACGGAACATTCATGTAGTGATCTGTAAAGGTATTGTTCTGTTCAGGATCAAGCACTTCTAAAAGTGCACTTGCAGGATCACCATTATAAGACATACTCAACTTATCAATTTCATCGAGTACCATCACCGGATTAGATGTGCCAGCTTTCTGAATACCATCCATAATTCTTCCTGGCATTGCACCGATATAGGTACGACGATGACCACGAATATCTGCTTCATCACGTACTCCACCCAGCGCAACTCGTATATACTTACGCTTAAGTGCATTTGCGATGGAGCGACCAATACTTGTCTTACCAGTACCTGGAGCACCAACAAATAAAAGAATTGAACCAGACTGACGCTTATTCAGATCCATTACCGCAATCTGTTGTAAGATACGCTCTTTTACTTTCTTTAGACCGTAGTGATCTTCATCCAAAATCTTCTCCGCAGCTTGAAAGTCAATCTTCTTTGTACGTTCTTTCTTCCAACTGATACTTGTTAAAAAATCTAGATAGTTGTAAAGATTACCATACTCTGGAGAGTTACTACCTTCTTGTTTTAGACGGTTTAAAACCTTATCCGCTTCACGACGTGCAGTTTCATTCATACCAGATGATTGAATCTTCATCTCCATCTTACGAATATCTGTAACATTCTCTGGATGCATGTCATCCAGTTCCTTTTGAAGATATTCGATTTGTTTCTTAATGGCCATCTCACGATAGGCTTTTTTATTGTCATTTTCTTGTGCGGCTGAAGCTTCGTTAGTTACGTCCGTCATTTCTGTATATTCATAGATATACTGTTCAATCTTATTTAATAGATTAGAGCGAAGATTTTCTTCAAGTAATGCATACTTTTCTTCATCCGTAATGTTTAACCATTGTGCCATGGCACTGATGATATCCTCCATCCCCTTTAATTGAGAGATGAAATTGCGTGCACCTAATGCCCATTGATAGTTCGCGGTTGCCTTTACAAGTGCACTCTTAAGTTGCTCAACCCGCTTCTTTTCATCCATTGGATCTAAATCATTGGTCATCGGTTTACGGATGATGGATAAAACTTCTAAAGTCTTATCACTATGTACAACGATATCTTCAATATTGATACGTGATTCTGTCTTGATTACCACAAAACCACTATTACTAACTTCTGTAATAGTTCCTGATACACTTAATGGATAAAAGTTTTCAGGACGAAATTCATCTGTAGATAAAGCCTTCTTTTCAATCGCAAAGATAATACGATCTCCTACAGCAGGTTCCTGTCCAGTTGCGTTTTTATAGCTATCACTGGTCAGATAAATATTTGTGTCTGGTAATAATACCGTATTATAAATCGGAACGATAATTGCCATTATTGTATACCTCCTTATGAGTATAGAAGTATTTTAGCACTTTATAATAAAGAGTGCTAACATTTAGCACTCAGATATTTTATTCCATTGTTTCAAGATAACGGACTGCTTTACCAGTTGTCTTTGCGTACTCAATTTCAGACTTTGTACTAGAGCCGATATAGCCACCAACATTGATAACAAAAATTTCATCAGCCATATCAATTTTACGTTTATGCATATCATCCAACATCTCTTTTGTCTTTGTTAGAGTGCTCTCATCCATATTTTCCCAAACTTCATGATCGCCACTATGGCCAAATAATCCAACATTAATTACAATGTTTCCAGCAAGTGTCAAATCTTTCTGCGCTTTCATGAATTCATCTTTAAAGCGTGTGCTTCCACATAAGGTAATAACTTTATATTTTCCTTGCATTATTTTTTCTCCTTTTGATAATCATTCTTACCAATCGAATTGAAGTATTGTTGGAGCTTGGCTTCATAAGCTACATCTGAGAAGTGATATAGTCTTTCATTCTTAATCGCATCTGGTAGATATTGTTGTTTCACATAGTGATTTGGATAATCATGTGCATATTGATACCCTACACCATTGCCGAACTTCTCTGAACCTGCGTAATGAGCATCCTTTAGATATGGTGGAATCGGAAGATTACCTGTTTTTTCAACCAGATCCATTGCCATAAAAATACCATTGGATGATGCATTCGATTTAGGTGCATTGGCAACATAAGTAGCCGCATTTGCAAGTATGATAGCTCCTTCTGGCATTCCTACCCTTTCAACGGCTAACGCCGCATCAACCGCAATCTGTAGCGCTCTAGGATCTGCATTACCACACTCCTCTGCTGCCGCAATCATAATTCTACGAGAGATAAAACGAACATCCTCTCCTGCCGTTAACATGCGTGCAAGGTAGTATAACGTCGCATCTGGATCAGAACCACGCATCGATTTAATAAACGCAGAAATCGTATCATAATGGTTATCCCCATCCTTGTCATAGCGTATTGCCTTCTTTTGAATACATTCCTCCACAACCGACAAGGTAATATGAATGTAGCCATCGTCACTACGATCTGTTGTAAGATCTGCAAGTTCTAACGCATTCAACGCAGCACGTGCATCTCCATCACAAATCTCTGCTAAAAATTCAGCAGCTTCCTCATCTAAGATAACATTGTCTTTGCCGATACCCTTTATCGCATCTTCAGCAGCACGCTTTAAAAGAGTTATAATATTCTCTTTTGACAGTGACTTTAACTGGAAGATACGAGAACGTGAAATCAACGCTTGATTCACTTCAAAATATGGATTCTCCGTTGTCGCACCAATCAAGATAATTGTGCCATCTTCTACATATGGTAATAGATAATCCTGTTGTCCTTTATTAAATCGATGAATCTCATCGATAAATAAGATTGTTTTCTTTTGATACATCGACATCAAATCAATCGCATGCGTAATTACCTGTTCAAGATCTTTCTTACCTGCAATTGTTGCATTGACTTGTTGGAAATCAGCAGAGGTACTATTCGCAATGACTTGTGCAAGTGTAGTCTTACCCGTTCCTGGAGGACCATAAAAGATTAATGATCCAAGCTTATCCGCTTTAATTGCACGATATAACAATTTATCTTTGCCAATGATATGTTCCTGACCAACAACTTCCTCTAAAGTAGAAGGTCTCATACGTGCCGCTAAAGGCTCTTCTTTTTTCTTTATCTCTTCGCTTGCGTATCCAAATAAATCCATAGAACCCCCCTTTATCTATCCCATATTATACTTGTAATTACTTCATTCAGAAAGAAAAAGCTCCTTACGAGAGCCTTCACTTATGATTTTTTCTGGTACTTTGATGATACATCCAGAAGATACAGAAACCAGTTAGGAATAGAGCGATAATTAAAAGCTGTAATAAGTCAGGAATCACAACTCTTAAGCCAATGACAACCGCAGAGAATAAGATACCCAAAACCAATGATAGTTTATAATTTTCAATTTGATATAAAAATGTTTCTTCTAGCACAAATAATACCAACAATGAAACTACAAGAATTTCTAAGTCAAGTGGATGAAAACGACGAAGAAAACCAGAAAATAAAGTATATAGTATACTACTACTGAGTAATGCCAATAAGATACGCTTGACGCGAGGTAATATTCTCTCTTTGATAGAAAGTGGATAAAGAGAAAGATTATCTAAATCTAACTGCTTTTGGTACAATAATCCAGCCACATAAGCTGTCCCGTATGGAAATAAATCTACCAAAATACTATAACTGCGCTCTGCCCCAAGCAAGTAATACAAACTTGGAACCAAACATATAAACCCTATTAATCCAATTAAAGTGTAAGTCTGATAAAATGATAATTTCTTCATATCGATTCCACCTTACGAATTTCATGCATACATGCAAACAGAAGAATAGTAATAATCGCAAGACATATCAAATTTCCAAATACAACAATTGAATTAGTAATTTCCGTATTATTTCTAATCCATGTAAGCACAAGTGCAGCAATCATAAACAGTATATATCGAATAATCATTTGATTTGACTTCACTGTGGTCATCGTTTTGAAATTTCGTAAACAGTAATACAAACAACCAATTGGAGCTACCACAAATAGTAAACTCAATTTTGAAATCAAAGTATGGAACCAAATCGTACACAACACATATAGAGCGTAGAACACAAAAGTTATTTTCATATATGCATTGAAGTAATCTTTCTTGCGAACCGGAAGAATTTGTAAGATCGGATTCCAGTTTTCATCAATCAAAATAGTAATGAGTTGTACTTGAAAAAAGAAGAAGAAAACAATTCCCAGTATTTCTTGAAACGAATATATCGGTATCTGCATGAATGAAATATAGATAAGAAATATCACAAAATTTATTGCGACATTTTCAAAGTTAAATAAACGATGCCGATATAGTGTATATAGACCTTGCATAACCTTTTCCCTTCTACCAATCTTTATTAGTTAAGATACGAATGGATGAAATATAAGCTAGTGTATAAAGAACCGTTGCATATCCCAAAAACTGAATGACAGGATGAATATCTGTTTTTACATAAACAAGAATACTCACACCAATCGCAATTAACATCATCAACAAATGTTGAAAATAATTCCGATGCCATATCTCGACTGGCAAAATGTCCGGAATTACCAAAGCCTCAATCAAAACAATAATATTTAGCACAACCCATATTTGGCCCACGTCCTTAAACGGGAAATAAGAAATAGAAAGTCCTACAAGTAAGATCATATTTAATATAAATATTTCTAAGAAAAGAGTATTGATTCTTTCTTTCACACTAACCGGAAACAATCTCACAGTTCCCTTCATCGATTGTTCACGTTTCGTAAATTCTGTTATCAAATTAATTGAAAATAATATCATAAGAAAATTATCATAAGTTGGTTTCTTATTCACAATATACAATAATGAAAAGATCGAAAATACAATATATAAAAGTGGAAGGATATATTGTTTCTTTTTCATGAATGTTTCAAACTCTAGTAATAATAATGCTTTCATATTCTTAGAAATCCCTTTCTAAAATAGATTATTATGCTTTGTTAAAATTTATTATTCGTTTTTAGTATACGAATGGATGAGATATAGGTTGTTACAAATAGTGTAACCAAAAATATGAGAAAACATGCTTCATGATTTATCATTGTCTTAGTTACAACTATCCAATAAATTCCTGCAACTGTAAGTATGATAAAAATATGTTCAAGATAATGTTTGGGCCATTTATAACTCGAGAAAGCATTTGGAATAAACATGCATTCAAACACAAGAATAAGCTCTAACCAGAACATTTCTGGTATATTGAAATTGCCTGCCATTGTACAGTAAATCAACCAACCTATTGCAAGAACCAAATTATTGATGCAAAATTCCAAGAAAACTATTAATAAGCAAGATTGAGGTTTAATTGGCAGTAGTCTTATACTATTAGACTTTATGAAATAATTTTTAGAAAAATTATTAATAACAACATAAGAGTACAGAAGAAGCGGGTAACTGTTAGGTTGGGCATGATTAACGCGGGAAATTATTCCACTAATAAAACTCAATATAAAGCATACAATATATGCATAATATCGTTTATCCTTAATAATTTGTTCATACTCAGCTATCAACAGTACTTTCATATTCTTAACACCCCTTTAAATATTGATGATTTCACTTCGTTAAATTTCTTTTACTTTGAGAATACGAATGGAGGAAAAGTATGTCATTACAATTAAGGCAGCAGTAAAGAACAGAAAACCGATATTCTTATCCAATGTTGTTTGAGTTATGATAACTCCAGAAAAGCACGCAAGAAGTACTAATATTAAGATATGTTCTAAATAAGGTTGGGTCATCTTTTTCTTTGGTAATATGTCAGGTATGAGCAAGCTTTCAAAAATTAATAAAAATCCAGTCTCTATCAAATCTGGAAAAATTAATCTTCCAAGAACTACACAATAGATGAGCCAACCTAGAATAATAATAAGATTATATATTCCTGCTTCTAAGAATAAAATCCTTACAAGAGATTGTTGTGTAACAGGTAATAATCGTATGCTTCCAGATTAATCCAATTCCACTTTTCGAAATTATGTATTAAAAATATTATCACCATAAAAGTGGGAAATTTGTCCTGAGGATTCAAACTTTTACTCGCAAAAACTCCACTAACACCACATAATAATAGATATAAAATACATGATATGTATCTCTTATTTTTAATAAGTCCTTCATATTCAGCTATTAATAGTGCTTTCATATACTTCGAAATTCCTTTCTGATATTGGATGATTATGTTGTCTAAATAATACCTTTCACAATACCTACAAAGATTTCTTCTAACGTCGCTGGCTGTAGACCTTCTAGATTTGGAGCATGCTTACGATCGATTAAAAGTTTTACCTGATATGGTGTTTCTTTCTTTGCGACAATTGCACCTTCTGGAATATTTGTGATTTCTTCTGGTGCTACATTCAATACTCCATAGCTAGATAGAATATTATCTTTTTCGTCATTGATTATCAGTTCACCTGCATGCATGAACCCAATGTAATCGCACATCTTTTCAAGATCTGTAACGATATGGGAAGAGATAAGAATTGTACGGTCTTCTTGACGTGTATATTCAATGAGAAGTTCTACAACTTCTGCTCGAATCGCAGGATCTAATGCATTCATTGGTTCATCTAATACTAATAGTTTTGCGTTGTGACTTAATGCAATCGCAATTGCGATACGCATTTTGTTACCTAAGGATAGCGTCTCATATTTTGCTTCTACATCAATTTCAAACTGTGTTAATAGTTTTATAAATTGTTCATGATCCCAATGTTTGTAGATTTTACTAAAGATTTCTTCAATCTTATATACTGTTAGGATATTAGGAATACCCATATCATTGATTACAAAACCTAACTGGTCTTTAAGTTCTACTTCATTGATGAAGTTATCACTTCCTAATACCACAACATCCCCATAGTTTGGTTGTACAAGTCCTAGGATACAGTTGATCAGTGTTGTTTTACCTGCACCATTTTCGCCAATCAAGCCATAGATTGTTCCTTCTGGAATCTGTAAAGATACATGATTTAAACGAAAGTTATCATACTTTTTTGTAATATCCTTTACTTCAATTGCATTCATAAACTTTTCCCCCAATTATTCATTTTCATCCCAAATGACTTTCATCATTTTGGCTACTTCCTCTTGTGATAAATTACAAGATACGGATAGTTTTTTTATTTCTGCTAGATGTTCTTCAATGATGCGTAGATTTTGTTCTTGAATGAGTTGGACATTTTTTCCTGCCACAAAACTTCCTTTTCCTGGAATTGTATAAATATAACCTTCTCTCTCCAGTTCTTCATATGATCGTTTTGTGGTAATGACACTGATACGTAGATCTTTGGCAAGTGTGCGAATAGACGGTAAACTTTCATCTTCTGCTAAGGTACCATTAATAATTTGATCTCGTAATTGATTATAAATTTGGTCGTATATTGGTTGTCCACTCCTGTTGTCAATAATTAGTTTCATAATTATCAACCTCCAACCTATCTGTATATATACAATATATACAGTCTATATGTTTTAGTCAATAGGGAAACAAGAAAAAACTCAGTCAATTTTGACTGAGCTAGTTCGTTGTTTCATATACCCATTTATGAATACGTGGCTGTAGTTTCTTTGTGAAGTAGCCTAGTAGTGGTCCAAAAGTAAAGGCTAATATAATTGTCCCTTCACGCATTGGGAATATTGCATGGAAGAAGAACCAACAAATGAATATCAGTATGATAAAGACCACATCTGCTAGCTGCCGCACTTTACCAAACTCCATCTTTAAGTTCTTCGCAAAAATCATGCATGTACTTTCAACTGCAAGTCCTATCATTCCACTGGCAGTCATTATTGCATCCCCAAATGAACAAATGATGATAAATACAAACAATAAAATCATACGTATCATATAGGAATCTGAATTCATTCCTGCAAATACTGTGTAGTAAAAATAATTAATAGTGATTCCCATCAGGAATGATACTGGAATCTGTAACAGAAACATCAGACGATATTTCTTTCGTAACATTAGTATTTGTATAGCAATGCAGATGCAGTTAGTAATTAAACCAACTGTTCCTACTTCAATTGCAGTTACTGAACTAATACTTAATGCCAAAGCATCATAAGCACCTGTTCCTAGCGCTACCTTCATAATTCCAGCAGCACCTATCGCCAAAAGAATTAAACCCATAATTTCAATCAGGAGATGTTTTATAAACTGCTCTTTTGTTATTTCCATAAGATTCTCGTCTCATAGAACTGTTGTTCAAATCCAACAGCCTGAATAATTTCATTTTCATCAATATTTTCCGTAACACGGGTGACGATGAAATAAGAACGGTGATCATCTTTATGATAGATAATACCACTAACAACACCTTGAAACGTGTCTAAAGGTTCCTTAGGACCAATGACATACGCATCTTGGAACTCACCATTCTTCTGGAATAGTTCTTCAACATAGCCTGTATTAACAGGATAAGTTAAATCTGCAATATGTGGATGGAAGCTTCCGTATGTATGATCGATAATAACTGTTATAGTTTTCCCTAACCATTCTCTTCCAATAAGATATTCCATTGGTGTGTAATTCATTCCACCAGCTTCAGTGGATTTTCCAGTATCCTCAAATCCATAGTGATGATAGAAGTCTACTGCTGAATCTACAACATTGGCACTAATCTTTGAAAGATGATTCTCATCAGCTTCTTCTTTCAAATGATTTAAGAGTGCAGTCGCATATCCCTTCTTACGGGAGCCTTGTCTTGTTAGTAATAAAATGACATGCATCTTATCTGGATCATAGGCTAAGATACTCTCTAAACCATCTACGTATAAACCATAAACTGTGAATTGTTTTAGGCGTTCTGCCATAAATTCACTGATACTATTAGCAGCCTCTTTACTCCATGAAGCATCCTTCTCAGAGAGAATCACTTCTTTGGCCAGAATGATTGCTTCATCAAGTTCAGCTGCAGTTAATGTTCTAATATCCATTAGAAGTTGATGTTACGGTCATACATCGCAACCGCCTCTTTGATCACATTCTTACGTAATTCATCATTGATGAATACAACTTCAACTGGTAAATCCTTAGCATGTGGTACTGCAGCCTCATGAATCTTTGTTAAAATATCATGTTCTTGTTTTTCAGCTTCAACAACTAAGAAGAATGCCATTGTAGGTCCATATAGTTTAGACTTTAACCAAACTCTACTAATCGCATCATTTGTTTCACAATAATCATATACAGCATTTACCAAACGTGTTGGATATACATTTGGCTCAGAATATGTCACATTCATTGGTGCTGTTGGTTGTACAGGTTTTGGTCTTTCTCTACCTGCAAGTAATGCAATCAATGGCTTAGGAATGACAATATTATCTGTTCCTGGGTTGATGATAACACCTTGAATCTTTGTGTTTGGATCGGATAATAATGCATCGTATTCTTGAATTGTTCTTACGATGTTCTTTGGTGTATTATCCTTCTCACCAGCCACTTTAAACTTTGTAGATTCTTCAACATCTGTAAATGCTGGGAAGAATGCTTTACCATCATTTGTATTGATGAGGAAGAATTTAATCTGTGATGGGTTTACAGTTGGTAAAACACCATTGTGATCTGGTTTTAGTTCTACATCAAAATTACAAGGTGCTAGTAATCTTGCTTTCTTTAATGCGTTGGATAACGCTTCTTGTTTTTCAGGGGTACTTCCAAGTTTTAAATCATTGATTGCTTTCTTTACTTCTGGATTTGTAACAGGTGCAATCGTTCCCTGTTGGATTTTTGCTTTTTTATCTGACATGATGTACTCCTTTTCGCTCCTAGTAATTATACGCTTTTTTTTGATATCATTCACCTGTTATAATAGAGAAGATTTAAAGGAGTCAATATATGAAAAAAATAACTTGGAATTCACCAGTAATCTTATCGTTTGCCCTAATTAGCTTGATTGCATTAGGATTGAATACCCTAACAAACGGTACTACAAATCAACTCATATTCTCTGTATATGGTGGTTCATTACTAAATCCCCTATTCTATCTACGTTTATTCACGCACGTATTAGGACATGCAGATCTATCACACTACATGAATAACATGTTGTTATTCTTATTAGTAGGTCCAATGCTAGAAGAAAAGTATGGTAGCCAACGTTTGCTTATCGTTATATTAGTAGTTGCCCTAGTAACAGGTATTGCACATATTATCATCGCTCCACACACAATGTTATTGGGTGCTAGTGGTGTTGTATTTGCCTTCATCCTATTATCTGCTGTAACAGGTTCTAAAGAAGGTATCCCTCTTACATTCATTATCGTTGCAGTACTCTATATCGGAACACAAATTTATCAAGGTGTATTCAACGTTGATAATGTATCTCAACTAACTCATATTATTGGTGGTATTATCGGTGGCGTCTTCGGTATGACACTTCGTAAGAGTCATTAATTTTATGCAACGTAATGCTAGATTCGAGTGGAGTCTAGCATTTTAATTTGTATATATTTTGTGAAATTGCACATGAAATTCGAGTATCATTCACACTTTGTTCACATTTGTACTCTAAGATAATAAGCGTAGTAACAAGGAGGACCGAAAAATGTCAGATAACTTAAATGAGACTAACAACGAAATAAATGAAACAAACGAAATTGAAACAGCTGAAAATAAAACAGATTCTGTCGAAGAACAACATACAGAAGATGTAACAGAAGCAGCTCAGGAAACTGTGAAAGCCGTTGAAGATAAAACAACTAGCCAAACAGTCGTAGTAGCACCAGTTGAAAAGAAAAATGGAATCGGCTCAAAGGTCATCTCAACAATTGGTAAAGCTTCTCTTGCAGTACTTTGTGGATTTGGTGGTGCTTGGTTATATACAGCACAAATTGGAAACGGTGGTAGAACAGTTGTATACCAAACAACAGAATCCGGAAGTAGTAAAACGACTTCTGTTTCTAATGAATCAAATGGTTCTGGTTTAACAGTTGCACAAGCAGCCGCAAAGGCAGCTCCATCTACAGTAGAAATTCAAACAGAAGTCACTCAACAATCCTACGGTATGTTTGGTGGTACATATACAACAAACGCTGCAGGTTCTGGTGTAATCATCAGTAAAGATGGTTATATCGTCACAAATAACCACGTTATTGATGGTGCACAGAAGATTACAGTGAAGACAAGTGATGGTACGGAATATGATGCTAAGCTTGTTGGAACAGATCCAAAGAGTGATATTGCGGTATTAAAGGTAGAAGCAAATGACCTAACACCTGCTACTCTCGGAGATTCTTCCAAGATTTCTGTTGGTGATACAGCAATCGCAATCGGTAACCCATTAGGTACACTTGGTGGAACTGTTACAGACGGTATCATCTCCGCAACATCTCGTGAGCTTGTCGTAAATAACGAATCCATGAAACTCATCCAGACAAACGCAACAATCAACTCTGGTAACTCCGGCGGTGGATTATTTGATGGTAATGGTAACTTAATTGGTATCGTACAGTCTAAAGACTCCGGTACATCCTCATCTGGTGCAACTATCGAAGGTATCGGCTTTGCAATTCCAGTTAATGACGCAATGGAAGTTGCTGAACAGTTAATTAAAAATGGTAAAGTTACAGATCGTGCAACACTAGGTGTATATTTACAAACACTTACAACACAACAAGGTAATTACACTCCAGGTGTATATGTTACTAACGTTATCGATAGTAGTGGTGCACAGGCTGCAGGCTTAAAGGCTTACGATAAGATTGTTGGTGCAGATGGCAAGGAAGTTTCTAGCTATCCTGATTTATCCGCAATCCTAAAGATAAAGAAGCCTGGTGATACAGTTGATCTAACAATTGATAGAGATGGAAACCAAATTCAAGTAACAGTTACTCTTACAGGCACATTAGATACAACACAATCACAAAACAACAATCAACAGACTCTCCCAAATCAAGGCGAACAAAATAGCGATAAGAAATAACGAAAAATACAGAGTATATCCCCCATACTCTGTATTTTTTATTTCAAATAGTTGACCAATATAAAAGAAAAACCCGCTATTTTAGCGAGCTTTATTCTATGGCGCAGGAACAGGGATTTGAACCCTGGCACCGTGTTACCGATCTACAAGCTTTCCAAGCCTGCCCCTTCAACCGCTTGGGTATTCCTGCAAAATTTTCATAGGACATGAATTATAATACCAATTATTGTTCAAAAAATAAAGTATTATTGTAGAAATAATTTAATATTACACGTAAAATAAACGTAATGGAGGTTATACAAAATGAGCGATTTGACAAAGAAAGCATTAGGCGCTTCTCTAAAGAAGATTTTATTACAGAAGCCTCTCGAAAAGATTACAATCACCGATCTTACAAATGATTGCGGTGTAAACCGCCAAACATTTTATTATCACTTCCATGATATTTATGATTTGATTGATTGGATTTATCTTGCGGAGGGTGAAGAAGCGATTGGAACTCAACGCAGTTATGATAGTTGGCAAGATGGACTTCTGTCTGCCTTCAAGATTATTGAAAAAGAAAAACATTTTATCTTAAATACAATTCACTCCCGTTCACAGTCTCATATCATGCGTATGCTAGAAGATGCGGCTGAGTACTTACTATTAAATGTAATTCGTGAACTATCTAAAAATTATAATGTTTCAAATGAAACAATTCATTTCATAGCATCCTTCTATCGATTCAGCTTTGCCGGAGTAGTATTTGACTGGATTGAAAATGGCATGCATGAAAATCCACAAAAGATTGTTGATCGGGTAGCACTTCTAATGCAAGGTACATTCTCTGCCGCATTAGAACGTTTCGAGAAAGCCAAGATGTAAGAAAGACCACATATGTGGTCTTTTTAAAAGTATTGATGATATATTTCTAATGCGGATGCAGGTTCTAAGCCTGCTCCTTTTTTAGATACGACTGCCCCTGCTATATCATTTGCAAATAACAAGATATCTTTCATGTCTGCATGCATGCATAATCCTGCAATCACAGCACCTACATGTGAGTCTCCTGCACCGATAGTATCGGCCACAGTTACTTTCTTTGATGGTGCATGTACAAAGTTTGAACCATCATAGCTTGTAGACCCATTTTCACCCAAGGTGACAATTACAATATTCCCTGTTCGTTTATAGAGTTCTTGTAGACCTTCATTGATATCCGTCTTACCACTTAAACCACGTAACTCAATCTCATTAACATGTAAAATTGGTTTAAGTGCATAGATTCGATTCATGATTTCTTGAGAGATATGTGCATATCTTGGACCTGGCGCAAATACGACCTGACCATCACATGACGCTAAACAATCCACGATACGTGGACCATCCTTGTCTTCAATCTCTATCCCACAAGCATAGATATATTCATAGGATGAAAGATCTAGCGAATCTGTCCATTCCTTTTGAAATGTATACTCTGCACCATGGTAAGAAAGAAATGTTCTTTCTCCACTATCCTCAACCAAGCAATAACAACAACCATTTTCTTGTGCTGTACGGATAGTGGTAGTAATCCCTGCTTTTTGTAATTCTGTTTCTACAAATTTTCCATATACACCTGTGCCTACTGGAGAAAGAAATGTATATGGTATGGATAACTGATGTAATATCGATACTACATTAAATGCACAACCACCAATCTGTAATGTTTGACCGTAGATATTCGCGTCCTGTGCAGATGCAGGTATCTCTGGTAAGTTAATAATGACATCACAAACGGTTGAACCAATGATTAAACAGGGTTTCATATTTTATCCTCTATGCTTTCTTATAATGCATAATGCCACCAATATTCTTGGCATTTGTATAACCCAATCCTCTTAACATCATGACTGCTGCACCAGATCTTCTGCCACTATGGCAATAGACAAATAGTGGTGTATCTTTTGCGTAATGCATGTCTTGAATCTTTTCTAAATTGGAAAGCGGAATATTTACACTTTCTGGAATATGTTCTTCTTCATATTCATCCACTTCTCTAACATCCAGTAGTACTGCTCCTGGTGTTTCTTTCATTGTCTTAAGTTCTTCGTTAATGTCTGTTGAACGAAAGATATCAAACAATCCCATTTATTGAACCTCCATGAATTCTTCTGGTGTTACCATTAGTTGATCTAACTGATATGTTCCTTGGCTAAAAGTGAACTTCGCAATCCCACCATTCGGCATGATATGTTTCCCTTTCGCCTTCATTTGTTCGGTTAAATCTGCACGATAAATATTAAATAAATACTTTATCATCGTCATATATAGTGAACCATGTGCTACTAGTAGTACATTTTCTTTGTCTTTTGCACGTGCAACCGCAAGCGTTAATATTCGTTTGATACGTTCAATCACTTGTTCTTCGCTTTCCCCACCGACATCGCTAAAGTCAACGCGTGGATTAAAGCGTTCATATAATTCATCCATGATAGAGTCACGCACTCTAGCTTCATAGGTACCAAAGTCAATCTCTCTTAGATCACGATTTGGTATTGCACTAATATCATGTGATTCTAAGATATACGCTGCAGTATCACGTGCTCTTTCTGCACTTGAACAGTACGCAAACGCAAAATCAATGTTATGTAATGCTTTCCCCGATAACTTCACCTGCTCAATTCCTTGTGCAGTTAGTGGGCTATCGCTTCTTCCTTGCATACGGTTATAGTGATTAAACAGTGTCTCCCCGTGTCTAACATAGTAGAGATGCACCGTCTTATCTTCCATCTTATATTCGAAGTTCTTTGGCTCTACCGGGAGTTGTTGAATCTGGTATTCACCATCTTCATATGTAAACACCATGATTCCACCGTTTGGAATCATACTACGACCTGCTTCATCGCATTCTTGACGTAAAGCCTCAAGATCAATACCCAACAAGAACTTCATCGTACAGATTTGATACATGCCATGACCTACAAGTAAAATACGATCACCATCTTCAGATTCATCAATAATCGTACGTAACGTATTGCGGATACGAGCTTCCATCATCGCTGGGGATTCACCACCTGCTGAACTATAATCTAAGCTTTCTTGGCATCGACGAATCTCTTCTTCATGCGTTGTGTGTCTAGACCCATCTAATCTACCAAAACTCATCTCGTGTAATCCTGAAAGTAGAACTGGTTGAACCTCTCTATCCTTCGCTATGATATCCGCCGTATTCCAAGCACGCTCACTTGGTGAAGAAAAAATACGATCAAACCAGATATCTTTGAGTTGATCGGCAGTTTCATACGCCTGTGCAATTCCACGCTCTGTTAACGGGGAATCACAGCTTCCTTGCATACGACCTAAATGATTAAATAATGTTTCTCCATGACGAACAAGATAAAAAGTAATTTTCATGTCTGTTCTCCTAACGCATTTATACTATCATTTTCTGCTCATTATAGTAATCGTGTTACACAGAATTCAAATAATATTTCATACAAAAAAGAAGGACTACAGTCCTTCTAGGATTAAAACTGGATTATTTCATTACAAAGCCAACTGCAGAACCACGACGTACAGGTGATAAGCGTACATATGTTTCAATCTTTGGATAACTGGATACCTCGTGGTATTCAATCTCATCCCACTTTAAACCTGTATTGTGTGCAGTTAAGAAGTCATCTACACCAAGTGACATCTCTGGTACAGGAACTAATGTAATTGTTGGACTATTATCATCCAAATAGTTCCAAGCAGCCATAATGCCTAGTGTTTCATCTAGACTTTCATGGTACATGATACTGAGGTAACGGCTATCTGGAGTACGTCCATGATAGTCATAAGTATTACCGATGAATAACGCACCGTTTTCATCACGATATAATACAACAACGTTCTGATACTGATCTAATGATACTTTTTCTTTGAGTTCCATAATTAACCCCCTTGTATCAATACTATTTCATATCCTTGAGGAAAGCAACATATGCGCGATATGCTTCGTATACGTCTGCCTTGGATACTGTTTCAAATGGAGCGTGCATGTTCTGAACACAGATACCTGCATCGATAACATTCATATTCTTATTGGCAAGGATATAAGCGATTGTTCCGCCTCCGCCAACGTCAATCTTACCTAGTTCGCAAGTTTGGAACATAACGTTGTTATCATCCATGCACTTACGAATCTGTGCCATAAATTCAGCACTTGCATCGTTTGAACCAGACTTACCACGGGAACCTGTATACTTGTTGAAGCAGATACCCTTTCCAAAGTATGCTGTATTCTTTGGTTCATATACTTCTGGATAGTTAGGATCGTAGGCAACAGATACGTCACTTGATAACATGGCACTATTTTCAAGAGCCTCATGTAAGTTAACTAATGTTGCGCCAACTTGCTTGTCTAATAATTTTGTAACAACATGTTCAAAGAAGTCACTCTGGGCACCAGTAGCACCTACTGAACCGATTTCTTCCTTATCTACTAAGATACATACAGATGTACGTTCTGGCTTGTCAATTTCCGCAATAGCGCGTAGAGATGTATAAGCACATACCTTATCATCGTGACCATAACCTAAGATCATAGAACGATCCAAACCATAATCACGTGCTTCACCAGCAGGTACAACTTCGATTTCTGCTGAGAGGAAGTCATCTTCTTCAATATCATATTGTTCCTTCAAGAGGTCTAAAAGATATGCCTTAACAGGATCTTTTTCAACATCCTTCTTAGGAATAGAACCTACTAATAGGTCTAATTTTTCACCTTCTACGACAGTCGCAGCTGGTTTCTGTAATTGTTGTGCAGCTAAGTGAATCAATAAGTCTGATACACCTACAACTGGATCACCTGGCTTATCACCGATGTTGATTTCAACTGTTGTGCCATCTTTCTTACATACAACACCAACAAGTGCCATTGCACGTGCTACCCATTGGTACTTCTTGATACCACCATAGTAGTGTGTATCCATTAATACTAAGCCATCCTTTTCATAGATTGGCTTTTGCTTAAGGTCCATACGAGGTGAGTCGATATGTGCACCTAAGATATTCATACCTTCTGTTAATGGTTTCTTACCCATTACAAATAAGATAACGTTCTTACCCTTATTTACAGCGTAATAACGATCACCGGCCTTTAGCTTCTTTGCCTTTTCGATTGGCTTAAAGCCATGTGCTTCCGCAAACGCAACAGAGTTAGTCACAAAGGTACGCTCTGTCTTTGAGTTGCTTAAGAACACACGATAGTCTTCGTTGAATGCGTGTAGTTTCTTTAACTCTGTTTTATTGAGTTTTTCCCAAACTGTGTTTCCCATTTTTTATTCTCCTTTAATCTGATACTTTGCAAAGACATGTAACATCTTTTTCTCACCTGTAATTCGAACAATCAAACCATCATCGTGATACTTTAAGATATCCATATCTAAGATTGCTTTATATGTATCGAACATGCTTATTTTATCATAGCCTAGTTTACATACAATGCTTTCTTCTGCTGGATAAATCGTTTCAATGATTTCTTCCAGTAATGTATCTAAACCTTCTTTGGTGTAACAAGAGATGGTTAATCCATCTACTCTTTCAGGATGTGCGAGTTTATCTACCTTATTGAAAACATGAATCTGTGGTATATCATCCGCATGTATCTCTTTTAAGGTTTCTTGGGTGATAGCACTCTTTTCTTGCCAACTAGGATCAGCCACATCAATTACGTGGATTAGTAAATCTGCTTCTCTTGCGGCATCTAGGGTACTCTTGAACGCTTCAATGAGTCCATGTGGTAAGTCTGATACAAAACCAACCGTATCATACAACAAGAATTTCTTATGCTTACTTTGAACCATACGAACACTCGTATCCAAGGTCGCAAATAACATATCTTGTTCTAGCACTTCTTGTCCACCAGACTCTTGCATAGAAAGAATTGCATTCATCAAGGAACTCTTACCTGCATTGGTATAACCAACTAAGGCAACACGTTTCAATAATGTCTTTTGACGTCTTCGCTCATCCTGATAACGACGTACTTCAATCTTTCGTAGTTCTTCTTTTAAGTCACTAATTTTCTTTTGGTATCTTGCGGCGATGATGGATGATCTCATCTCACCAGCACCACGGTTTGTGACTGCACCACCACGTGAACGTTCGTTATCATTATCCGCATGTAGTACACGTGGTAAATCATACTGTAAACGTGCTACTTCTGTCTGCAATTTTGCCTGACGACTGCGTGCACGCTTTGAGAAGATATCTAGAATTAGCGCAGTACGATCAATCACATTAACTCCACAATACGCAGAGATACGCTCACTGACCTGTATCTTTAAGGGATTATAGAAGATGATGCCATCAGCACCCAACTCCTCACACATCGCTTTTAATGTTTCTAATTTCCCTGTACGGAATGCCGTATGAGGATCCATACTTTTGGATTGTTGTGTAATCGTTCCAAGCACTTCTAGGTCACACGCTTTACAGAGTGCTTCACATTCCTGCATCGCACTTGTAAAGGCACTACTATTCGCTTGTAAACAAACACCCGCAAGAATGATTTTTCTCATATATCTTTCTTCTTTATTCGCTTTCTAACTGTAAATAATAAAAGCTTACTGCTAACCACTGATTGTGTTTATATCCAATATCCTCAAACGTTGCCTTTTTGACAAAGCCATATCTTTCATGTAGCTTTTCGCTTGCGATATTCCCTGCTGTAACAAGTGATACGATATTCTTATATCCAGATTTTCTAGCAATCACCATCATCTCCTGCATCAAGATTTTACCGTAACCATGATGGCATGCTTCAGGATCCAAGTAGATTGCTAAATCAACTGTACATGCATATGCTTGTCGACTATTAAAGTCAGAATAATATGCATATCCAAGCGGTTTACCATCCTCTTCCAAAATAATCCATGGATATTTTTCTGTGATGAAAGCAACGCGTTGTTTCAATTCATCTAATGTTAATTCTTCTGTTTCAAATGTTGCAGTACTATTTCTGATATACCAGTTATACCAATTTAGAATAACTGGTATATCTTTTTCTTCAATTTTTCTAATCATTAGAGTACACCGTGTTACCATCCATCACTGTTAACATTACCTTTGTTCGATGGATGTCAGAAACAGGTATTGTACGAATATCCTTTTCTAATATAACAAAGTCTGCGTAATAGCCTTCTTGGATTGCACCGATACAATGATCCATGAATAACATCTTGGCACCATTTATCGTAAAGGAAGCAATCGCTTCGTCAACTGTTAGACATTCTTCTTCATTCATGCATGCATTATAAGAGATCGATTTTCTTGTGACTGCACATTCAATTCCTTTCAACACATTCGGCATTTCTACTGGTGCATCTGAACCGTTCGATGTAAGTGTGCCATCAAATAGCGTTTTATATGGATAGGAAGTACTTGCAAGTTCCTTGCCGACTCTCTCTTTTAGGATTTGTGCATCATAATCGATAAAGATTGACTGGAAATAGCATGCCAACTTCTGTTCAAGTACTTGCTTGATTTGATCAGGTCTCATAATCTGGCAATGTACAATACCATGGTGTAAAGGATTACCTTCTAATACCGTATCTTTATATACATGCAGTATATTATCTAATGCTGCATCTCCAATCGCATGAGCAATGGTTGGCATATTGAACTCATTTGCTAAACGTACGTAAGTCTCGATGATATCTTCTTCCAAGGATGCGATACCTTTCGTTGTCGGATCATCTGCATACGCATTCTTCATATATGCTGTTCTAGCACCCAATGAACCATCTGTAATCAACTTTAATGGCCCAATGCGGAAATAGTCACCACCTACATCAAAGGTATAGCCATCATCTAAGAACTTCGAAAATTCCTTTGGATTATTAAACTCACATTGTTCATTGACACGTACAGTCATATCTTGTTTGAACGCCAGTGATTCAAAGGCTCTTAACACAGGTTTATAGTCATGTGTAACTGCTAAAAAATCATCACTACCAACCGTTGTAATACCAAATTGGTTTGCGTATCTTGCACCGATATGAATGTATTCTTTAATCTTTTCTACATCTGGTTGTGGGTATGCATTATGAATATTATTTAATGCGTTCTCTTCCACAAAACCATTTGCGTAGTCGATGTTTCCACCTTCTACTTTTGTATGTTCTGTAATCCCAGCAGCGTTCAAAGCAGCTGTATTCGCAGATAAAACATGACCACATGCACGTGTTAAGGCAATTGGAACTTCTGTACTTATTTCATCAAGCATCTTTCTTGTTGGTTTTTGGTGATCCGGGAAAGATTCTTCATTATAGCCACGACCAATAATCCACTCACCTACTTTTATGCTTGCAAGCTTTTCTTTTACCTTTGCAATAACTTCTTCATTGGAGTGACAATCATCCAATACAACATTGGATAAGTACATACCCAGTTCTGCTAGATGCATATGGCTATCTACAAAACCAGGCACAACAAACATGCCCTTTAAGTCAACAATTTCAGCATCTTCGTTACAGAGTAATTCTTCAATCTCTTGGTTTGTGCCTACTTTGATAATATATTCATCACTCGTCGCAAAAGCTGTTGCTGGATTTTGCCAAATATTACAATTAATATAACC
Source organism: uncultured Solobacterium sp. (assembly GCF_963550625.1). Classification (GTDB taxonomy): domain Bacteria; phylum Bacillota_I; class Bacilli_A; order Erysipelotrichales; family Erysipelotrichaceae; genus Bulleidia. The sequence goes on along the minus strand of NZ_CAUVCV010000003.1, from coordinate 94,645 downwards.
TTTTTTCATGTGTGATGATCTCCATTTCTTCTTTAAGATTATACTATCAACCACTCATTCCTTCATAGGAAATAGCTAAAAATCACCACACTTTCGCATGGTGATTTGATTTATTCAGTACGTAACGCTTCTACAGGATCTTTCTTCGCTGCACTACGAGAAGGAATAAATCCTCCAATCACCGTCATGATGATGCTGATGAGGATCAAGACCCCTGCGGATTCTAGTGGTAATACTGCACTTAAATCTTCAATCTTGGATACTGTTTGGATGATATTATTGATTGGAATTAACGATAGCAGCGTAATACCGATGCCAAGAATACCAGAGAAAATACCAATAATAAATGTCTCTGCATTAAATAACTGTGAGATATTCTTCTTAGAAGCACCAAGTGCACGAAGAATACCTATTTCCTTCGTTCTTTCCATTACAGAAATGTATGTGATGATACCAATCATAATAGATGAAACAATTAGAGATACTGCCACAAATGCAATGAGTACATAAGAGATACCATTAATAATAGTCGTTAAGGATGAAGTCATTAAGGCAACATAGTCTGTATAGGAAATCTTTGAATCTTTATCCACAGTATTGTTGTAATTTTCAATTGCTTTCCCTATCGCATTCTTGTTTTCAAAACTATCTGCGTAAATACTGATACTAGATGGCGAATCATAACTCACTGCCCCAAATAATGCGAGATTTTTCTCTAACGATTTACCACCGATATAATCATTGTAAATCGTAAGAAGAGTGTTCGTATTTGGACTATCTTTTAGATAGTTTTCTAGCATACTTGCCATACTCATTTCTGGACTCATCGATAATCTAGATAAAGCACTGATATCAAAATCATTTGTATTATCCTCTTGGCTTTGACGATTACCATCATAATACATAATCAATTGATACATATTTGCCTTTTCTTCATTACTGAGATTTAATAGGTAATCTTTAGTATCTTGTATCTTTTCTTCATCAGTTGTAGCGCTAAAGCGTACTCCATTTAGTACATTGATTTCTGATGTATTCTTTTGTGCTTGAACGATGGCTGACTGGTTTGCAAGATCAATCACATGATTGGTCAATAGATTCGTATATGCGACGACAGTATTGATAGTCGCATTTTTCGCATCTTTCTTAGGACGAATAATACCTGTTACCTTTAAAGGAATCGCTTTATTCATCAGTCCATCCGCATCATATTCTGGATTTTTAATTTGGCTATAGATACCATTATCATCTTTTACATAGTTTTCACTTGATGGCACAAGATAGAATGTCTTCTGTAGCATGTCCTCATAATTGAGTGTAAAGTCGTCTCCATCTTGTTTATTTGCTAGTTGATTTTTAGCAGCTGTAAATTGTTCCTTTGTGATAAAGCCAAGTTGATACATGGATTGTACTGGGATACTGTTATTCTCATTTAGTACCATTACAACTTCGTTATATGCAGTTGGCCAAGAACCAGACACCATATCATAACTATCTGTTACAACAGATGAAATAGATTGTCCACTTGTACCAGCAACCATCTCTGAGAAGTTCTTCGCTGATTGGTTACTTACACCCATATTTGCAAAGTTGAACATGCGGGGACGATTGGAACTTCCATTTCCTCCATCTAGTTCAATGTTTGTATCGATGAGTTGTTGATTTGGATTTTGCGCATATACACTAAAGTTAACGTTATAACTATAAATAATTCCATTTTCACCTACATATTGGTGAATCTCAGAAGTAGAATCATCAAGATACTTCTTAAATTCTGCTAGATTATTTTGAATCAGATTATTTGTAATGGCATCACTTTGTTTCAGTGATTGATAGTCCGTATGGACCTTTCCATCATCTGCTTTTGTTTCTGTTTGGGAAGATAAGCCCATCATCTGACCACGCAGCTGCATAATTGAAGTTGCGTCCACTGTCTGTGAAGAAATCGTAATTGGGTAGGAAGTCATCGTTTCCTTCTGTACACGTGTTATATACTGATTCATTCCTGTTGATAAGGCTAAGATCAAGGCAATACCAATAATGCCGATACTACCTGCAAAAGAAGTCAAAATTGTTCTTCCAATTTTTGTTCGAAGATTAGCAAAAGATAAACCCAAGGATGTCCAAAATGACATTGATATACGCTTCGGATTCTTTGCAAGTTTTTCTTCAATACTTCCTTCTGGTACGTCATATGGATTTGTATCACTAATGATTTGGCCATCTTTTAAGTTAACGATACGTGTTGAATACGCTTCTGCAAGTTCAGGATTATGTGTAACCATGATAACAAGCTTCTCTTCAGCAATCTGTTTTAATAGATTCATGATTTGAATACTTGTCTCTGTATCGAGTGCTCCTGTTGGTTCATCTGCAAGTAAGATATCTGGATTATTGATTAACGCACGTGCAATTGCAACACGCTGCATTTGTCCACCAGATAATTGATTTGGTTTTTTATGGATATGATCCTGAAGCCCAACTTTTTCTAATACTTCTGCTGCACGTCTTTTTCTTTCCTTGCGTGAAATGCCAGAAAGAGTTAGTGCCATCTCAACATTAGAAAGTACATTCTGATGGGGAATCAGATTATAACTTTGAAATACAAATCCAATCGAAGTATTACGATACGAATCCCAATCAGCATCTCTATACTTCTTTGTGGATACACCATTAATGACCAAATCACCACTATCATAACGGTCTAAACCACCAATAATATTTAACATCGTTGTCTTACCAGAACCTGACTGCCCTAGGATTGACACGAATTCATTCTCTCTAAAATTTAAAGATACACCCTTTAAGGCAACTTGTGTCAGTTCACCTACCGTGTAACTCTTTACAATGTTCTTCAGTTGTAGCATAAATGAAACCTCCTGATACAAATTAAGAATAACATACTAGAATTTAGATTTTATAAAACCTTTTTTAAGATGAAAAAAAGCAGATTTTCATCTGCTTTCTAGACACTCTTATAAAGTCTGCTTAACAACAGCTTCGAGCTCTTCTCTTGGCATGAAACCTAAAGAAGAAGCTACCTTTTCGCCATTCTTGAAGCCGATCATTGTAGGAATAGACATAATTCCATACTGTTGAGCAATCTCAGGATTGTCATCAACATTTACCTTTACAAACTTAATGTCTGTATAGTCCTTAGAAATTTCTTCAAGAACTGGTCCTACCATCTTACATGGTCCACACCAGTCAGCGTAAAAGTCTACAAATACTGATTTGTTATCTGCTAATACTTGGTCATATTCTGCTTTATTCTTAATAATATCCATTTTTGAATACCTCCGTGAACATATTATTGCATAAATATATTTGATGCAAAAGAATTATGCCCTATTTAATTTTTGCGGCAGCTGCTTCATCTAGAATAACAGTTACATCTGGGTGATCTTGTAAAATACTTGCTGGACATTCTGTTGTCTTAGGACCCTTGATCATACCATATACTGCATCAGCCTTATTTGCGCCTGTAGCGATTAAGATAATCTTCTTTGCACGCATAATTGTGCCTAAACCCTGTGTAATTGCAAGTGTTGGAACTTGTTCAATATCACCACCGAAGAAGCGAGCGTTGTCCTTACGTGTTTGTTCTGTTAGTTCCATTGTATGTGTCAAACTATCAAAGGCAGCACCTGGTTCATTGAAAGCGATATGTCCATCAGAACCAATACCAAGAATTTGTACATCTACAACATACTTGGCCATTTCACTTTCATAGCGTACGCATTCAGCTTCAGCATCAGCTGCTTCACCATTAGGAATATGAATATTCTCTTCAGGAATGTCAATCTCATTGAAGAGATTATCATGCATGAATGTGTAGTAGCTCTGCTCATGATTACGTGGTAAACCAACATATTCATCTAGGTTGAATGTAATAGCATTCTTATAAGATGTACCATTTGTCTTATGGTCTGCAATCATCTTCTTGTACAAACCAACTGGTGTAGAACCTGTTGCCAATCCTAATACTGGATTTTCCTTCTCTACAACCTGACGCATAATCTTAAATGCTTCTTCACTTACTTGGTCATAGGAATCTGCGATAACAATTTTTAACATTTTTCTTTCTCCTTCTTTTTAGAATAGTGTTATTGAATACGCTGTTTGCCAGCTATCATTTACATCTAGCAGAATTGTTCCTTCACGTTTTTCAAACGGAACTTCATTCTTTTCAAAATCTGTATGAGAGTACCATGGTTCAATACATACAAATGGTGCATATGGTGACCAATATGCTAGCCATGGATAACCCTGATATTCCACCTGTACACCATGTGTACCGTCTGTTAATTTCGTGCATGTACTACGTGGGTTTTGGATAATGATCGTTTTCTTTAAAGCATCTTTGTCCAAAGCAATCACATCTACTTCTTGATTATCCACTACTTCCTTTTGATTTAACTCTAAGTGGTACGCATCAAATGCTTTCCCTTCTTCGAGTGGACAATTGAAGGCTGGATGTAAACCAAAGTTAAATGGAATTGTACAACCATCTCTATTTTCAATACGATATGTAATATCTAACTTCTTAGCTTCTAAAGTATATGTAACTTCAAGTCGGAAGCGAAATGGATATTGTGCTAGCGTTTCTTCACTATCACAAAGTTCCATTACGATTTGAGTATCAGTATGTTTGATACATTTAAATTCACTATTTCTAGCAAAGCCATGGTTTCCAGTACGGTACTCTTTACCTTGAATATGGAGGATACCATCCCAAGTCTTCCCAACTATTGGAAACAGAATTGGATTTCTTCCAGCCCAATAAGTCTTATCACCTTGCCAGATTGCCTCAATTTTTGTTTCACGATCAAAGAAACTATGAATTTCTGCTGCATGTTCATCAATCGTTACTGACACAAATGAATTTTGAATTGTATACGTTGACATATATTCCCCCAACTCATTGGTTTTATTATAGCACTTTGAAAGATTTATAAATTTCAATCCTTCCACAAAATCTATAAATTCATATTTTTTTCAAGAATTTGACCATATAATTGGACTTTTTTCACAGTTAGCGTGATAATTTTAATGTTCAAGGAGGAAATTAGTATGTCATTTATAGACGGAATTAAAGAAAGAGCTAAAAAAGATATAAAAACAATTGTATTACCAGAATCAGAAGATGAGAGAACACTTCGTGCTACTGCTAAAATCTTAGAAGAAAAAACAGCGAACATTATCTTAATCGGTGATGAAGCAACTGTAAAAGCAGATGCCGAGAAATATGGCGTTAACATTGATGGTGCAACAATCATTAACCCAGAAACTTCTGACAAGTTAGAAGAATATGTAAACACATTATATGAATTACGTAAGGCTAAGGGTATGACTCCTGAAGCTGCTCGTGAAGCATTATTAAGCGACCGCACAACATTCGGTGTCATGGTATTAAAGACAGGTGGTGCTGATGGTCTTGTATCAGGTGCTTGCCACTCTACAGCTAATACATTACGTCCAGCATTGCAGATCTTACGTACAGCACCAGGTGCAAAATTAGTTTCAGGCTTCTTTATCATGGACGTTCCAAATTGCGAATTTGGTTATAATGGAACATTTGCATTCGCAGACTGCGGTCTAAACCAAGATCCAGACAGCGAAAGTTTAGCAGCTATCGCTAACGATACAGCAAATACATTTAAAACACTTGTAGGAGCTGAACCAAAGGTTGCTTTCCTTTCCCACTCTACAAAAGGAAGCGCAAAACATGCATTAGTAGATAAGGTTGTAAATGCGGTTGAAATTGCTCACCAACAATATCCAAATTTAGTATGTGATGGTGAATTACAGTTAGATGCTGCTATCGTTCCAAGTGTTGCGGCAAGCAAGGCTCCAGGTTCCCCTGTTGCAGGTCAAGCTAACGTATTAATTTTCCCTAACCTTGATGGCGGTAACATTGGTTACAAGTTAGTTCAGCGTTTAGCGAAGGCTGAAGCTTACGGTCCAATGTTACAAGGTATCGCTAAGCCAGTTAACGATTTATCCCGTGGATGTTCTTGGGAAGATATCGTTGGTGTAGTAGCCTTAACAGCTGTACAAGCACAAAATAGCAAATAATAATTTCTTGTATGCTTGCATACAAATCAAATAAGAGATATCTGTACGGATATCTCTTTTAGTTTATACGATAATCATTGATTAAATATAATTTTAATTTTGAAATGCATTTGCAGATACTATGTAAATTCCATTAGGAATACATTGTATTGGAAGTATACTGTCCGTACTCGCCCAACCCATTTTTTCACAATTATGATTTGGACAATCAACTTCACTTACATGCCATTTACCATCTTTTACTTCTATTGTTAAATTACCAACATTACCTTTGACCGTATATGAAGCATCTACACCAGAGTCAAACCATTTAATAATTTCTCCACGATATACAACTACAATCCATTCACCTTTTTCCTTTTCATTTGGGGCTCCATTAAGTGAATTATTTGTTCTATTTATCATTGTAGGAACAAATTTAAACACCAAAAGTAGCATAATAGATAAAGCAACTATGATTCCAAGTGCAATATATTCTTTCTTTTTCATATTTGCCCCCCTTTTTTATTTGAACGGTACAGACCGGTTATTTCTTATCCCAAGGAAGTAAGTTATCTCCCTTTACGAGATATGCATTCTCTGCGATTCTTGCAAGCGGTGTATCAGAGTATGAATCGGAATAGAAGTTTTCAATCTTTGTATCATTGAATACTTCACGATAACGACGCACCTTCTCGTCCCCATGACAGTTTAGTCCGTTATATTCACCTGTATGCATATCAACAATACTTGCCATGCATGTTTTAATACCAACCTTCTTACAGAAAGATTGAATTAAGAATTCTGGAGAAGCAGAAATAACTACATCATCTTCTTTCTGTGTATCTTTATACCACTGCTTTACATGGTCTAAATGGCTGCTCGTATAGTCTTCTACTACTTTTTCCATATCTTCTACATAGCGAAACATACGATATAGATTTGATTTAAAAGTTAGCTTAGGCACAATGTGCAGTACATATAAAAGGCCAAACCAAACTGTACGTGGTAAATTAATTAATGTTTTAGGGCGATGTAGCCAAAGATATTTCACAAAACCTACTGTAGAATCACCACGGTAGATTGTATCATCCCAATCGTAAACGTTCATTTTTGTCTCCATTCTGATTGCTTTTACAAGATAAGATATCTTTCTATAAATTGCAAGTCCCATAAAAAAGATAGCCTAAGCTATCTTTTAATATTGTCCCATTGCTGGAGGTACTGGAATTTCCTTTTCAGGTAATTGTGCTATTGCGGCTTCTGTTGTAATAAATAGGCCAGAGATACTTGCAGCATTTAATAATGCGGAGCGAGTTACCTTCGTAGGATCGATGATACCTGCTTCATACATATCAACCCATTCACCAGTTTTCGCATTGAAACCATAGTTTTCTTTCGCTGCTAACTGTTGTTCATAGATTTCATTACCATCAAAGCCAGCATTTTCAGCTATCTGCATGATTGGCATCTTAAGTGCGTCTAATACAACATTGATACCACGCTGTACGTCCACAACATCTAATTTTAATGTCGCACGTACATCTTTATAGGCTTGTACTAAGGCAAGTCCACCGCCAGTGACAACACCCTCTTCAACGGCTGCTTTTGTTGCGTTAAGCGCATCTTCGATACGTAACTTCTTTTCCTTAAGTTCTGTTTCTGTTGTAGCGCCAACCTTGATTAAAGCAACACCATTTGTAAGTTTACCCAGTCTTTCTGCTAGTCTCTTCTTATCATAATCAGACTTTGCATTTTCGATTGTCGCTTTAATTTCAGAAACACGTTTAGCAACTTCAACACTATCACCAGCACCATCGATAATTGTTGTCTTATCTTTACTTACCACTACTTTCTTAGCAGAACCTAAATCATTCATAGTCATATCTGCTAAGTTCATATTTAAATCTTTCGCAAAGAAGTTTGCACCTGTTAATACTGCAATATCTGCTAATTGATTCTTTGCATCATCACCAAAGCCAGGTGCCTTTGTCGCTACAACATTGAATGTACCACGTAACTTATTGATGATTAGTGTACTCATTACTTCATTGTCATAATCATCTGCGATAAGAAGTAATGGTTTATTGATTTTTACAACCTCTTCTAATACAGGTAAGATTTCTTGGATTGTATTGATCTTTTGATCTGTTACCAAGATATATGGGTTATCCATGGATACTTCCATCTTGTCTCTATCACTTACCATGTAAGGAGATACATAACCCTTATCATACTGCATACCTTCTGTCATCTCTAAGACTGTTTCGAAGGAACGTGATTCATCCACGTTGATAACACCATCATTACCAACCTTTGCCATCGCTTCTGCAATAATCTTACCAATTTCTTCAGAACCTGATGAAATTGTTGCGATGTTTTTTACATCATCATTGGTTGTAACCTGGTGAGAGTTCTTTAATAAAGCATCTGCCACAACATGCGCTGCCTTTTCAATACCCTCGCGCATGAGTACTGGGTTAGCACCTTTTTCAACTGCCTTAAGGCCAGCTGTAATCATTGACTGTGTTAGGATGGTTGCTGTTGTTGTACCATCACCTGCTAGTTCATTTGTGTTATTGGCTGCTTCGTAAACTAATTTAGCACCCATATTTTCAAACTTATCTTCAAGTTCTACTTCTTTAGCAATTGTGACACCATCATTTGTAATGACTGGAGAACCAAATGATTTCTCTAACACAACATTTCTGCCCTTAGGGCCTAAAGTTACCTTTACTGCATCTGCTAATTTATTAACACCATCCAACATCAGTTGGCGTGCATCTTTTCCATACTTTAATTCTTTTGCCATGATAATTCCTTCTTTCTATCCTATTCCACAATCGCAAGAATATTCTCTGCTTCAATTAAAAGATATTCTTTTTGATTTTCTTTGATTTCTGTTCCGGAATACTTCTTATATACAACCTTTTGACCAACCTGTAATTCTAGTGGAACGAGTGTTCCATTTTCCATCTTACCTGGTCCTACAGCCACAACAATACCCTTTCCTGGTTCTTCTTTTGGCTGTTCTGTCAAAATAATACCGCTCTTTGTTTTCTCTTCTTCTTTTGCTTTTTCTAAGACTACATAATCACGTAATGGTTTTAACATGTTTATTCCTCCTTTTAGCACTCTAATATATATAGTGCTAACATAGTTTATCTTAGCACTTTCTATCACTCTGTCAATAAGAGTGATGATGTTAAAACTTTTCTAGTATAATAGGTACGGAGAATACATTATGGAAAAGTTAAGTTTGTTATTGTTTTCAAATAGTGAGTTTCTAGTTCTATTGTGTTTCACATTTGGAATACTTGGAAGTGGCTATTTTTTATATCGTTTAGAGTACTTTAAAATAGATAAACATCGTAGTATTTTATCACTAGTTTTAATGATGATAATCTACTCGATCATTTCATTTTGGAAACTTGGCTCAACGCGTTTTCCTACTACTACTTGGCAACCTATCGCCGAGAAACAACAAATCACATTTGACTTTGGAAATAGTGAGAAATTTGATGCTATCTATACAATCTATGGAGAAGGTGATACAAACTCCAATCCTTCCGCATACCAAATTGGAACCAATCATATTCAAATTTATGCCTCGAATGATTTAAAAAATTGGACACATATTGCAAGTTTAAACCAGGGAAATATTTATACTTACGCGATTGAACAAGGCAATTGGCAATATCGTTATATTAAACTCATCAATCTCAACACAAATAGTTCATTAACAGAAATTGGTTTCCGCAATGAAGATCATACTGGATTTTTACCAATTTCTATCTTGCGAGATAAGCAGAAAGATGGACCATATCCTGGTAGCTTACTCATTGATGAACAAGATAAATTAGTACTATCCCCTACCTATTATGACCAAGCATACTTTGATGAAATTTATCACGTACGTAATGCATGGGAAATCGCAAATGGGCAGTATATGTACGCGAATGTTCATCCACTTCTTGGCACCAACATTATTGCCCTATCAATTCGTTTATTTGGAATGAATCCACTTGCTTGGCGCTTACCTGGAGCTATCGCTGGTGTATTAATGTTACCGGTATTGTATGGCATCTTAAAATTATTATTGAAACGAGATGATTTATCTTTAATTGGTTCATTCTTATTAGCAGCAGATTTCATGCATATCACTACATCTCGTATCGCTACACTAGAACCATTTAGTATTCTATTCATATTATGTGCATTCTATTGGATGTTAAAGTACTGCATGTCTAGTTTTTATACCCTACCAATGCGCAAAGGAATTCTGTATTTACTTACATCTGGTATTTTTATGGGTTTATCAATTGCGGCAAAGTGGACAGGATGTTATGCAGCTGTAGGACTAGCAGTGATGTTATTTACAAACTGGATTCAAAGATACCTCGAATATAAGAAAGATAAGATAGTTCATTCACAGTTCTTTCAAATACTGCTGAAGACAATGTTATTATGTGTATTATTCTTCATCATTATTCCAATCACAATCTACTGTATTTCTTATATCCCTGATCAGATTTTCCGCAATGAACCATGGTCTATCGCGAACGTTTGGAAACAAGCTCAACAAATGTATTTCTATCACGTTAATCTAAACGCAACACATCCATATCAAAGCACTTGGTTCCAATGGGTATTTGATTTACGTCCAATGTGGTATTACGTTGGAACTGTTGGTAATGTGTTCCATACAATCTCTTGTTTCTCAAACCCACTACTAACATGGGCAGGTGTTCCAGCAATCCTCTTTACAACATACCGTGCACTATTTAAGAAAGATACAGTAGCTTGGTATATTGTAGTTGGCTATTTTAGCGGTCTATTACCATGGATTATCTATGTCCATCGTATCGTATTTGCATATCACTTCTATCCAACATCTCTATTTACCATTATTGCGATTGTTTACTGCATCTATCACCTTCAAGAGCGTAAATATCAGATTGTAGTACCAGTATATCTAGCATTTTATCTAATATTGTTTATCTTATTTTTACCAGTTATAACTGGATTTGGTACAACTGTACAATTCGCTAAATTTCTAGCATGGCTACCAGGATGGTATTTTGGATGAGAAAATATCGTAAGTTATTGATTGATATCGCAATCATCTTGGCATTTACTGTACTACTCATGTTTCCATACCTAACAAAGAGTTTTCTAGCGATCGAACATGATACCCTCTTTCATGTATCACGTATTGAACAATACGCAAAAGCACTTCAACACGGACAGGTGCTTCCCGCGATCTATCCTTATGAAAATGGAGGATTTGGTTATGGAAGTCCACTGTTCTACTCCGATATATTCTTACTATTACCAGCAATCCTACATAACTTAGGACTAGTCTTGATTGATAGTTATAAGCTTACTGTATTTCTTGCAAGTTTCTTTTCAGGAATTACAATGTACATGCTTGCAAGTAAATTTACTAAGAAGTCATCACTTCGATTACTTGCAGTCGCTGCGTATCTTTTCAGTAACTATCACATCACAGATATCTATGTACGTGGTGCACTTGGTGAAGTGTTTGCACTTATTGGTATTCCACTCATTCTATCTGGTCTATATGAAATCTTTGAAACCAATCAAAAGTATTCACATTCTTATTTAATCGGTTTAGTAATTACTGTACTATCACATAATTTAAGTTTCTTATTTTGTTTTATACTGGTGGTCATAGTATCTATCATATATCTACCCAAGTGTTCATTTGATAGATATAAAACACTAGTTTGTGAAAGTTTGCTGGCATGTTTGTTAACTGCCTTCTATACCTTCCCAATGATAGAACAACTAAAGTCACAACAGTTCTATCTCAATTACTATGCATCTAGTTCTGCATTAGAAAGTCATGCAATGGCGTTCTGGCAATTCTTTGCCAACCAAACTGTGTTTGGTTTATCCGGTAATCAATATAACGCAAGTAATGCAATGGTTGTTAATATCGGTTTGTTTTTGAGTATTGCACCTATCAGTTATCTCTTTCTAAACAAGAAAGAGAAACATACATTCCTAACTATCATGTTAGGAATCGGATGGATTTGCATGTTATTGCCTGCGCAGATATTTCCATGGAAGTACATGTCATTTGCTAGAGTATTACAGTTTCCATGGCGATTAAATATGTTGGCATTACCACTATTATGTATTCCTTCTGTGATAGGTATAGAAAAGCTTACATACAAACTAAAGTATTTACCTATCTGCTTCGTATTGTTATTAAGTTTAGAGGGAATCTTCCATCTCTATCCTGCAACGAAACGTACATTTATTATGCCACGCAATACCACATGGCAAGAAGTAACTGATGGTAAACTTATTGATCCATACTACTCTGCACAATATATGCGTGTAGAACTTGCGGGTGGTGATTATCTTCCATATAACTCTCCTGATTTCCGTAGTTATTCAAAGACAATTCAAACTACATCAGGTGAAACAATTACAACTGGAGAATGGATTGACTATGGTAGTTATCGCTTTACAATTACCAATCCACAAACTGTCATACTTCCAATTACGTATTACAAAGGCTATATCGTTCGTAATATTGATACAGCAGAGATTCTAGAGACCTCATTAAGTCACAATGGTCTTGTCAGTGTTTCAATACCATCTGCAGGTACGTATGTATGTCAGTACCAAAATACCATTATGCGTATGGTATCCATATGGATTTCAATTCTTACATGTATGATAAGTTTTGGCTACATCATTTATCGTAAACGAAAAAAGGATATTTTATAAATATCCCTTTTTTGTTTAGATTTGGTACCACTTGATTTCGTTAGCTTCTAAGTGTAATGAGAAGGATGAGCCATCTCCACGGTAGATAACAGTATCTTGTGGTTCATATGTGTTATTTACAACGCAATAGCTTTGTGTAGAAGGATATACATTTACGTCAACGTTATAGTTTTCTGAATACCACTTCTTCATGTCTTCTTCACGATGGCAGCTATAGTAGATTGCGCGATAGAGAAGTCTTGCATTTTCAAAGCTAAATGGTAAACCATTCATGTATACTGCTCTACCCTTACCATATTCATTCACAGCCAGTTTCACACTAAGGTCTTCTTGCTTGATAACTTTTGTGCCTGGTAATGCGTAAACGCTATTTACGTTTTCACCCCAGTCTTCATGTTCTAACTGTTCTGTAATGAAGTGATCATGGCACTGCCAGTTGTACTTGTCTGTATGAAGTGTGAAGTCTAGTTCTTTATCAACACCTAATACATCATAGAGTGTGAAGAACTTACCATTTCTTGCACAAGCTGTCGGTTCACCAATGCCGATGAATCCACCACCATTATCTACATAACGACGTAGGATTGTAATAATCTTTTCATCGAATTCTTCACCACCACTAAAGCTTGTGTAACTACTACCGTAGTTTAGTACTACATCAATATCGTTTAAGATATCTGGATTTTCACGTAGTTCTTCAAAACTGATGAACTTCACATCAAATGGGAAACCGCTGAGTGATTCTAGAACACCTGTATAGGAGTAGATTTGCTTGTAGCGAATTGCGTGATGTACAAGATGTGCACCCCAACGACGAAGTTCGCCATAGCTATTTAATACACCAACCTTGAGTAGGTTGTATGGTGTTTGTTTTCCAACATGTTCATAGAGTTCTCTAAATTCATCGCATACTTCGGAAACATACTCGATAAACTCTGGGAACTTTAATGCAAGTTTCAAGTATCCACCATAACCGATACGATCAACTGGTGAACGTAAGATTGCACGACGTGCTGTTACCCAGTTTACTTTTGCCTCTTGTAATGGATCTCCACCTTCATGGAATGTATCTGGGAAGAAGTATGGTAAGAATCTACCTTCTGTATACTTCACACCCTTGATATCGGAAATCAAGCGTAATGTAGAACCTGAACCAACACTACCTACAACAGCATCCAATCCAATTTCAGAGAAGTACTTACCATATGGTTCTGTACCAATCCAATGGTCTCCCAAGAACATCATCGCTTCCTTACCATAGGAATGACAGATGTCTACGAGTACCTTTGCAAGCTTGCATACTTCTCTTTGTTGGAAGTCAATAAAGTCTTTATATTCCTTGGAAGGAACACAGAATTGACTGTTATGGAAGCCTTTATTAATAATAAATTCTGGACGGAACTTATAGCCAACTTCCTTTTCGAACTGTTCCAAAATATATGGGGATACAGATGCACTATATCCATACCAGTCAACAAACTTCTCGCGAGCAAACTCATCAAACTGTAGTGTGAACTGATGGAAGAATGTTGTAAAGCGTACAACATTTACATCTTCTCTTTCTTTACAGAACTTATGTAACTTCTCAATGACGTGTTTCTGTGTTTCTGGTAAACGTACATCTAATGTCATCTGATGTTCTTCATCTACCCAATCATTTGTTAAGAAATTATACATGTGAACTGGATCCCACACGATAAATGCTAAGAAGCTGACTGTGTATGCATGATAAGGAATCGCTTCCTCAATTACAACATCACCATTCTCTTCATCAAAATACCAATTAGAAACAACTGTATCTGTTGTACGATCAATGACTTCCCACCAACGGTGAATATCATTTGTTGGGTTTACTTTAAATTGATCTTTGTAGAAATGTTCCATGATTTTGATGCGTAAGCATGTATCTTTTGCGGTAACAAAGTCACTCATCAAATACATCTGTTGCATCTCATCCGGATGTTCTTTTGCCCACGCATTATCTTTACGTGTTGTGTAATATGTAGCGTATTGCTTAATATCCATCTTTCGTAACGCTTCTGGCATATCTGTGCCATCACAATCACGAATCGCATCAGCCTTCCACTTCTTGATGATTTCGATTGTATCCTCAATCACATCAATATCGGTTGGGACTGTAACTCTTCCTGTACTCATACTTAATTATTCTCCCTTAAACGATACGGTTTTCTGTCTCTGGATCAAAGAAGTGTACTTTCTCTAAATCCATTGCCAGTCTAAAGGATGCACAATCTGAAAGGTCATAGCGTGCATTCACTCTTGCCTGTAATTTTTGCCCTGCAATCTTGCCATGTAGGATAAATTCATTACCTAAAAGCTCACTTACATCAATCGCAAAGTCAAACACAGCACTTGGATATGTTTCATTTACAATTTCTTCTGCGTGTAAATCTTCTGGACGAATTCCCATTACAATTTCTTTACCTTCATATGCTTGCATGTCTTTTGTAAACTGCTCTGGTAAAGCAATATGCATATCACCTATCATGAATTTTCCACCAGCGTATGTTCCCTTTAGGAAGTTTGTGGCTGGAGAACCAATAAATCCTGCTACGAACATATTGACTGGATTCTGATAGATTTCTTTTGGTGTTCCAATCTGTTGGATGTATCCATCTTTCATGATGACAATACGGCTAGCCATTGTCATCGCCTCTGTTTGGTCGTGTGTTACGTAGATTGTTGTAGCACCAATGTTTTTGTGTAGTCGAATGATTTCACTACGCATCTGTACACGAAGCTTAGCATCTAAGTTAGATAATGGTTCATCCATCAAGAATACCTTCGCATTACGTACGATTGCTCTACCTAACGCTACACGTTGTCTTTGACCACCAGATAAAGCCTTAGGCTTTCTATCTAAGTATTGTTCAATCTCTAATGCTTTTGCGGCTGCACGTACACGACGGTCGATTTCATCTTTATCAGTCTTACGAATCTGTAATCCAAATGCCATGTTTTCATAAACAGTCATAAATGGATATAACGCATAAGACTGGAATACCATCGCTATCTCACGATTCTTAGGTGCAACATCATTCACCAATTTATCATCGATATACAATTCACCATTTGTGATATCTTCCAAACCTGCAATCATACGTAAAGTTGTTGATTTACCACATCCGGAAGGACCAACCAATACGATGAATTCTTTATCCTGAATCTCTAAGTTAAAATCAAATACTGCCTGTACTTTATTATCGTAAATCTTATTGATATGACGTAATGATAAGTTTGCCATATATCGTCCCCCTATTTAAATCTCTTGTTATACAGATGTATAACTAACAAAATGCCAATCAGTCCAACTACCTGAATACCAAGATTCACATAGCCAACTTCTCTTTGACCAATAATTACCATTGCTAGACTGACAACAAATAGAATTGCCATCAAGATTGATTGTGTTGTTCGATTCATATGTCCTCCTAGTCCTTAAGACCACCCAAGGTCATACCTTGTGTTAAGCGTCTTTGTACAAGAATGTATAAGATCAATGTTGGCAACATTACAATCACAAGTCCTGCATACATCGGTCCATAATTAGTCGCTGCTTTCTGTGCGGACATCAGATTCTGTAATCCTACAGGTAGTGTCTTTAGTGCCTTTGTCTGCACAAGTGTTAATGAAATAATGTATTCATTCCAGAATGCCAAGAAGTTAAATAGGATAACTGTAATAATACTTGGCTTTGCCATACGGAACATGACTCTTACCATGGTTGTAAAGTAACCACAACCATCAATTTCCGCAGCTTCTTCATACGCCTTTGGTAAAGAACGGAAGTAGCTTGCAAGAAGATATACTGTAAATGGAATTGCTGTAGATGCATATACAAGCGCAAGAACGAAACGGTTATTCATAAAGAACTGTAGACCGCTCTTTGCTAGTGACTTATCCCAACCATTCAACATTAAGAAGATTGGCACAACAATATAGTTTACGTTAATAAATAAGCCAGCCATGATGAGTGTATTGAAGAACTTTCTGCCTCTGAATTGGAATCTAGCAAGTACATACGCAGCTGGTAATGAAACTACCAGTAAGATTACTAGAGCCATTGCAGTTACAAGTGCTGAGTTCAAGATGAAATCACCAACTTGTGCAATTTGGAAAGCATCAATAAAGTTCTGAATATTAAATCCTTGTGGTAATGCCCATGGGTTTCCATAGAACTCAGCATTTGTTTTAATCGATGCTAAGAATACCCAGGATACCGGAATAATAATGGATATCGCTAAAGAAATCAGCGCAACATATATAAAGATTTTGTATAAATCAAAATGTTTTCTCTTCATATTGCCTCCTAAATCTCAATCGAATCACGATGTGTTACGCGATTGATTGCCCATGATAAGGTAAATGAAAGAATAAATACAACTGCACCGATTGCCATACCATAGCCATAACTTGAACGATTATATGCTTGCAAGTACATATAACTGAGCACTGTTTCACTAGCTCCATCAGGACCACCACCGGTCATGACTTGCACAAACAAGAAACTCAGATTAATGGTTGAAATGACGAAGAATGTAAGTGTTGTACGGATATTGTCCCAAATCATCGGAATCGTTACCGAGAAGAATTGTTTTACTTTTCCACTACCCTCTAAAGACGCAGCTTCATACAGGTGTTCTGGTATCGTACTCATACTTGCCATGTACATAACCATGTAATAACCAATCGCCTGCCAAATTAATGCGGCAATTAACGCATATACTACTAAACCAGGATCACCAAGGTACTTTGTTGTACCAGCACTACCGTTGAAAAGTCCTACAAGTGAATTTAATAAGCCATTTTCAGATGGATCATAAATCGCACTAAAGATTGCAGAAATAACAACGACAGAAAGGATATTTGGAATATAGAATATGATTCTAAAGAAGTTTTGTCCCTTTATCTTTTCACGAACCAGAATAGACGCAAATAAGATTGCGAAAGCCATCGTTACGATTGTTACTAATACGATGATCAAGATTGTATTCTGAAGAGCACGGATAAAACTCATATCTTTGAATAACAGCTGGAAATTCTTTAATCCTATAAATGTGCGGTTATCACTTAAGCCACCCCATTTAAACATCGACATCATAAACACATTTATCGTTGGATATATCATAAATAGTGTTAGTAATATCATTGCTGGAGCCAAGCATATTGTGATAAACAGCTTCTTCTCAACACTTTTTTTCATTTCATTACTCCCTTCCTTAAAATAACGACGGCTGTCCACCATCGTTATTTTAATGAATTCTAATACTTAACAGCGAATTGATTATTTGTTTGCTTCGGCAATCTGTTCAACAGCCTTCACTGTTGCGTCATACCATTCATCAACTGTCTTGGAACCATTTACGATTGAGTTTACAGTTGCGTAGAGAACACCTGTATTAGCATCAGCTACACTCACACCTTCAACGATGTTGTCCATAACTTGGAAACCTACAGCATTTGACTTAGCGCCATTGTCATAGATTGTGTAGTATAAAGCATTTTCATCATCCTTGCCGATGAACTTAGAAGCATCCTTTGTTGGCATTACAGCACCACCGTTTTCATAGAATAACTTTGTAGCTTCATCAGAATATAAGAATGTAATAAACTTCTTAGCTAATTCTGGATTCTTAGCTTCTTTAGGAATAAATACCTGTTCTGTAAATGTTGTAGAGTAAGCATCACCTGTAGCAGTTACCTTAGGTAAAGCTGTAAATCCCCATTCAAATCCTGCAGCACGTGGAGCTTCAGCCATTTCGCCTGGTAACCATGTTCCGTTAGGAACGAATAATGCTTTGTTATCTAAGACTAATTGTTGGTTCTTCTTGAAGTTATCGCCGTTAGCGTTAGCTACTGTTGTTGGTTCAACATACTGAGCAAGCTTGCCTACGATTTCGAATGCCTTCTTAACTTCTGGTAACTTCCAAGCATCAACGTTATATGTCATTAACTTCGCATATACTTCAGGTCCTGCTGTTTCATTTAATAAAGCAGAGAAGAATGCATCGAAGTAACCTGTTGTTGGGTATGTGAATAATGAGATACCTTCAGCCTTAGCCTTTTCTCCTAATTCCCACATTTCATCCCAAGTTTTTGGAACACTCCATCCCTTTTCCTTGAATAGGTTAGCGTTATAGAATAATCCACATGGGCTGTAATTGATAGGTGCTAAATATAGCTTGCCATCAGCGTATGGTTCTGTAGCTAAACCTTCATAGATACCATCAATGAGCTTATCCTTTACCTTTGTATCTTCACCATATACTTTTTCATCAAGTACACTTGTGATGTCTGTTAACATCTTTTCAGCGATCATTGTGTCTGTTAAGCCACCCTTAGATCCAACTGACAAGTAAACTAAGTCAGGATATGTTCCAGCTTGAACTTCACTACGTAATGTATCAGCGATGTTCTTTTCTAAACGAAGGTCAACCTTAACGCCTTCCTTTTCTTCGAAAGCCTTAACAACAGCTTCCCAACCCTTTGTGCCATATCCGCCATCTAGACCAGAAATGTGCAATGTTGTTTCTTCACTTTCCTTCTGTGAAGAAGCAGCTTCTTTTTTACTACAGCCAATAGCACCGACTGCGAGTAAACCAGCTAATGATAATGTCAATAACTTTTTCATATGTTCCTCTTTTCCTCCTAAGAAACTTATTTGATAATTTCAGTTTATGGGTGAAAACGCTTTCAAACAAGAGATATATTGCTAAATATTATCGAAATATTGCTCTAATATATCTATTTCGCAATATTTCATATAATCAATTAAAACTTAAGAATGCCGATATGCGTTACATGGTATGATTAAAGCGATGATTACAGCTATTTCTCAGAACCAAAACGAAGATCGTTCACTAGGTAAGATCTTGTATGTTACCCACTCCCGTTATGAAGGAGATTGGCATTCAACTCCGCACAGTCATGCATGTGCAGAGCTTTTCTACGTTATTTCTGGCGAAGGTAAATTCTTTGTTGAAGGCAAATACTTAGACATTCAAGCAGATGACCTGATTATTGTAAACTCATATATTGAACACACTGAGGTTAGTAAAGAGAATTCCCCTCTTGAATATATTGTAGCAGGTATTGAAGGTTTACACTTCCATAGTGATGATAAACGTTTCAATAGTAACTTCAGTATGCATAACTATAAAGCATATAAGAATGATATTCTCTTCTATCTCAAAACATTACTGCATGAAATGGAACATCAGGATGAATACTCCCAACACTTAGTAAATTCCTTATTAGAGATTATGCTTATTAACATGGTACGTCGTACCAATACAACATTAAATGTATCACCAGTAAAAAAGACAACGAAAGAATGTATCTTTATCGAAAACTATATCAACGATCACTTTAAAGAAGATATCGACCTAGACAAGCTCAGTGAATTAACATTCTT
Source organism: uncultured Solobacterium sp. (assembly GCF_963550625.1). Lineage (GTDB taxonomy): Bacteria > Bacillota_I > Bacilli_A > Erysipelotrichales > Erysipelotrichaceae > Bulleidia. The sequence goes on along the minus strand of NZ_CAUVCV010000003.1, from coordinate 74,388 downwards.
AAATAAATATTATTTAGTACATGCATTTAACCAATATAAAGGGATTTCTCCGATGCGTTATTTGATACAACGAAGAATCTCTGAAGCAAAATTCCTATTAGAGACTACTAGTTATAGTATGAATGATATCTCCGCTATCATTGGTTTCTCAAACCAAAATTACTTTACCTTTGCGTTTAAACGTGAGATTGGTTGTTCCCCAAGTACGTATCGTAAACAATTCCTAAAAACAAAAGACTAATAAACATGCATACAAAAAAGCCGATAACTCGGCTTTTTGTTATGAACGTAAGTCTGCAGATAGCTTTTCTTTGAGTTTTTCAAGAATCGCATCGTGAACAGTATGTACTTCTTCATCATTTAGTGTATGATCAGAAGCTTGGTATGTAATACGTAGAGCCACAGATTTCTTACCTGCTTCAACATGTTCTCCTTCGTAAATATCGAATACTTCTGATTTACGAACAAGCTTCTTACCTGTACTGTTGATAATCTTTAACATTTCTTCAGCTGTTACTTCTCTATCTACAACTAACGCAATATCACGTGAGATAGATGGATAACGATCAATCGGTATAAACTTCACCTTAGAAGCACTTGTTTCATTTGCGACATCCAATGAAAGTTCCGCATAAGTCACTCTCTTTAAATCATACTTCTTCGCATAGCTTGGATGTAATTCTCCAAATAGGCCTAATGGTTTACGGTCTAGGAGAATCTCTGCACTACGGTATGGGTGAAAATGTTCAACATCTGTTGTATTTGGACGTACCGTAATACGTGCATCATTGAAACCACAACGATTTAACCATGTCATTAAAATTCCCTTTAAGGCATAGAAATCACCAGCTTCATTAATCTTATGGAGTGGATCATTTTGAACATTACCGTCTAATACAACTGCAAGTCTTTCTTCTTCCTTTTCCTTTGCATAAACCTTAGAGATTTCAAATAACAAGTTATCTGTATTCTGATGTGCTTCATTGTATTGCACACTTGTTAATACAGAGTTTAATAAACTTGCACGGATGTACTTACGATTCTCTGACATTGGCATCGCAAGAGGGATTGCTTCACCAAGTGGAGATAACGCTGTCTTCATCTCTTCTTCAGAGATCAATGTATATGTAACGATTTCATTGAGACCAAAGGCCTTCAATGTTTCGCGTGTCATACGTCTGAGTTTCTGCTTTGGTGTTAATTGACCAACTGTTGTAGTCATTACTGGTAATGTAGACTTCAAACTATCAAAACCAATCAGACGCACGATTTCTTCATCGATATCTGCACGACCTTCAATATCAACACGGTAACTTGGGATATGACATGTAATCTCATCACCATTTACTTCTGGTTCAAAGTTCAACCACGTGAGTGTTTCCTTCACTTCATCCATTGTAAATGCAGTACCTAATAAAGCATTACAGTGAGAGAGTGTTTCCTTTACCACAACTGGTTTGTAACCATCTGTGCCATAAGTAACTGTCTCTTCAAATCCATCTGCACATGCATACTCTTGCAAGAGTTGTACAGAACGGTCCATTGCCTTTTGTGCTGCCAATGCCTCAATACCCTTTGTAAAGCGTTGGGCTGCTTCAGTAATGAGATTTAAACGAATAGATGAGCGACGAACGGAAGTCTTATTGAAATGTGCGGCTTCGATAAAGATACCTTCTGTTGTTTCATCGATCATAGATTCTTCCCCACCCATGATACCGGCAATACCAGTCACTTCACCATTTGTAGTGATAAGGATATCACCCTTTTCAATCGCAAACTCCACACCATCCAGTGCAGTCATCTTTAACTCACGATCATCTACAACTGTAATTTCTCTTGTTGGAAGCTTTGCAAGATTGTAATAGTGTAATGGTTGTCCTGTTTCGAGCATTACAAAGTTGGAAATATCAACCACATTATTAATAGAATTGATACCTGCCGCATGTAAGTATTCCACCATCCACTTTGGAGATGGTCCTACCTTTACATGATTTACAACTTTACCCATGAAGAAGTCACACTTTTCAGTGTTGCTTGTCACTTTGAATGTGGATGGTGTTCCGATGTTGGATTTACCGGCATAATCAGGCCACTTTACCTCACGGTGTAAGATAGCACCAACTTCCTTTGCCATATTCCACATGCTAGAACAGTCTGCACGATTTGGTGTTAATGATACATCTAAAATCGTGTCGTCATAGCCTATGTATCTAAGCACGTTTGTTTCACCCACAGGTGCATCTTCTGCTAACTCTTCAATTCCGTTAATTTGTTTTTCTGTAAGATATTTATGATCAATACCTAACTCACGTAGTGAGCAAAGCATACCATTTGATTCAATCCCATGAAGTGGTTTTGCTTGAATGGTAATACCTGGTAAAACCGCACCTGGTAGAGCTGCGATTACCTTTAAACCTAATCGGCAGTTTGGAGCACCACATACAATTTGTGTTGTGTCATTTTCACCTGCTCCATAGCGAACAATTGTACGGTGTAAATGTGTATCCGGGATATCTTCACATTCAATCACTTCCGCAATCACAAGACCAGTGCCTTGTGCCATTGGTTCAATTCCTTCAACTTCTAATCCAGCAGTTGTTAATTTGTCTGCTAGTTGTTGTGGAGTAATATCACTTAAATCTACATATTCCTGTAGCCATTTATAACTTAGTCTCATTGCCTTCCTCCTCTTAGTCAAAACGATCGAATGTCTTCAAAAAGCGAACGTCATTTGTATAGAAGTTGCGAATATCATCAATTCCGTATTTCAACATCGCAACTCTTTCTAGTCCTACACCGAAGGCAAATCCAGAATACTTCTCAGGATCAAATCCATTCATGCGTAATACATTTGGATGTACCATACCTGCACCTAAGATTTCAATCCAACCAGATCCCTTACATACGTTACATCCCTTACCATTACAGAATGGACAAGAAACATCAACTTCTACAGAAGGCTCTGTAAATGGGAAGTATGATGGACGGAAGCGAACTGTTCTACCTTGACCAAACATTGTGCTAGCCATGTATTCTAATGTTCCCTTCAGGTCAGCTAAAGTAATATTTTCACCAACAACAAGGCCTTCACACTGCATAAACTGATGGCTATGTGTCGCATCGTCGTCATCACGACGATAAACCTTACCTGGGCAAATTAACTTGATCGGAACCTGTCCCTTTGCCTTCTCTAATTCACGCATCTGCATCGCAGTTGTGTGCGTTCTTAATAATGTATTTGGATCGATATAGAACGTATCCTGCATATCACGTGCTGGGTGATCTTTTGGTGTATTAGCCAATTCGAAGTTGTAGTAATCCTGTTCCACTTCAGGACCTTCCGCAACCTTATAACCCATACTCAAGAAGAGATCTTCAATCTCCTGTTGAATCATCACAAGTGGATGTGTCGTTCCAAGTTTATGAATATCTCCAGCTAATGTAACATCAATCTTTTCGGCTTCTAGCTTACCTGCAAGAGCCGCAATCTTTAACACTTCTTCTTTTGACTCTAATACTTTGGCAACTGTATCCTTACATACATTTACCTTCTGTCCAAAGGCTGGCTTTTCCTCTGGTGGTAAAGCTTTCATCTCAGACATGAGTGCCTGAATACTACCCTTTTTACCTAAGTATTGAATTTTGACTTGTTGTAATTGTTCCAAGGTTGTTGCTTGCTCAATCGCAACTAACGCTTCTTCTTGGACCTGCATAACTTTATCGCTCATCGACCTTATCCTCCATAAAAAAATTCCTGCAAAATATTGCAGGAACGTTATTCACGCGGTACCATCCTGATTCGCACAATCGTGCGCACCTCAATTAATCTGTAACGTAGATATACGGGGATGATTAATCCCACTGGAAAAGTGAATTCACCAAGCGTCTTCTATAGAACCCTTTCAGCGTTTAGGTTCCTCTCTTTCTATAGCGTATTTGGCTACTACTCTTTTCGTTATCGCTTTAATAGCCATATTATACGGCAAATCACATAAGAATGTCACTAGTTTCCACAAAATCAATTTCCTTCAGATGAAGTTTTCCAACGTCAATTGTAGATTCTCTTTGTAATAACTCAATAGCTACTAATTTTTATAGACATACCCATAATCCATGTGACAGGTGACAAATGTTGTCTTCTTTTGCCTAAAGAAAATATACTGTCGAAACAGTATACCTTCTTGTTATTGTTGATAATACTCTGCCTGTGCTTGATAGAGTGTGTAATATTCACCTTGTTTATGCATGAGTGAATCATGATTACCATCTTCTACTAACTTACCATCTTTAAAGACAACAATACGATCACAGAACTTACATGAACTCATACGGTGAGAGATATAGATAGCTGTCTTACCTCCAACAAGTTTATCAAAGTTCTCATAGATTTCTGCTTCTGAGAATGGATCCAAAGCTGCAGTAGGTTCATCTAGGATTACAAATGGAGCGTCTTTGTACAATGCACGTGCGATTGCTAACTTCTGTGCTTCACCACCAGATAACTTAACACCTTCACTATTTAAATCTTCTAATACACAATCCAGTCCATCCTGATTAGATGTAAAGCGCTTCTCTAGACCTACATCTGCAATAATCGCATTGATATCTTTTTCTTCATTGTGATGACCGCACTCTAGATTTTCTTTTGCGCTGATATTGAACATACTAAAGTCTTGGAATACTGGACTAAAGATTTTTGTATACTCATTGAAGTCAAACTTTTGAATATCAATACCATTTAACAAGATTCTTCCTTCAGTCGGCTGATACAAGCGACATAGTAACTTGATGATTGTTGTCTTACCTGCACCATTTTGACCAACTAACGCTAACTTTTCACCAATCTTAAATGTAAGATTCACATTGGATAATACAAGTTGTTCACTATTTGGATAGTGGAAACTTACGTTTTCAAAGCAGAACTCATATGCATTATCATTTCTCTTTTCAATTGGTAATGAACCTGTGCTACGAATAGATTCATCATGCAAGAAATCCGTAAAGTAATTTAGATAATCCAATTGGAATACTGCATCACTATAAGATATGATACAACCCGAAATGTATTGAATAAGTTGTTGCATCGCACCTGCATATAAGAGTACAGAACCAATTGATAAATAACCATGCAAGCTTAAATAAGCGATATAAATATATGTACATGCTCCAAAGATACTTAATACGAAGTTATAAACCGATTCATATCTTCCTTTTCTCTTAGAGAAATCCAAATAAACATGGAATGTTTTAATGATATTTTTAAAATACTTTTCGAACAACTGACCCATTCGATTAATCATCATTTGTTTCTTGTATTCTACATTGACCATTGTTGTGAGTAGATAACTAAACACGGAGTTGTTATGAATATTTCTTTTATTTAAGTCTTCATAATAAGCACTCGTGCGCTTTAAAATCATAACGCCCAAACAAATACAGCCAACTGCCAGTAATAGTAGTAATACTAAATAGAACGAATACTGCATTGCCTGATAAAACAAGTACCCTACAAAACAGAATGCATATAGAGCAGAAAATAAGTTAGTGCATAACAGAATAATGATCTGTAAGAAAGAACCCGTTCCTCCAGTAGCATTCATACGATTACTTACTGCACGTACTTTTGTCATACTATCGTTATCTTCAAAAATATCATAGCGCATGTTAAACGACATATAGTTCACCTGACTCATAATTACTTCATCTGTAATAAATTCATATCCCTGTAAATAAGAATCAATCCAATTACCAATGAAGGATAATAGATAACTACTCACCAGCATAATCGTGACAACTTGAATTGCGGCTTGAAACTGGCTTGTAAGTAATAAGTCTAAGATACGTGAATATCCAAACAATACAATGAAGTTAGGTGTACTTCTACAGAAAGCTAATGTAATCATCTGTACAGTAATATGAGGAAATTGAACTTTTAATAGTTGAATCAAATCATGCGTTTGTTGATAGAATTGCTTGAGTTTCATCTTGTTCTTCCTCCTTGTAGTATTTTGCCTGTACATCAAACATCTCTGCGTATTTACCATTTAATTTCATAAGTTGCTCGTGCGTTCCTTGTTCAATAATCTCTCCATTTTCCAAGAAGACAATATTGTCGCAGAAACGAGTTGAAGCTAAACGGTGCGAAATAAATAATGCACTTTTATCTTTTGTGATTTCCTTATACTCTTCATACATATCCTTCTCCGCAAGTGCATCAAGCGCTGCTGTAGGTTCATCTAAGATGAGTAACGAAGGATTTTTGTAATATGCCTTTGCAAGCAATAAACGTTGTTGTTGTCCACCACTGAAGTTGATTCCATCTGGTGATAGATCTGTATTGATATAACTATGAATTCCCTTAGGTAATTGATTTACAATCGTATCTAACTTAGAGATGCGCAACGCTTCTTGTACACGATTTTCATCATAGTCTTCTTCATGCATGCAAGAAATATTTTCACCAACCGTCATAGAGAATAGATCAATTTCTTGGAATACGATTCCAAGCTTTCCAAAGTAATCTTCTTTATTGATTTCTTTCAAATCGATACCATTGACTAAGATTCTTCCTGAAGTTGGTGTATACAATCCACTTAACAGTTTCACGATTGTCGTCTTACCAGCACCATTTACACCCACAAGAGCGAGTTTCTCTCCTGTTGTAAAGTGTAGATTAAAATTCTTTAAGACATACTTTTCACTTTCTGGATATTGGAAAGATACATTCTCAAAAATAATATCGAATGGTGCACTCGCTTTCTTACCATCTTGATTAATCACATTTTTATCCATTTCAAATTCATACGTTCTCTTTGTTAAATCTAGATTAGAATGTAATTTCGCAATCTCAGCAGTTAAAGCTGTGAATCGTTGACCATAACTAATGACAATACCGATATACAGAACGAAAGAACTCATTTCAATCATACCATGCATCATCAAATAGATTAGATATCCATAGGTAATTCCATCACGGATAAATCCTAAAATAACATCCGTTTGTGCTATCCATCCTTTGTATTTTGAAGCAGCGATAGTCTTCTGTACGAGAATATCGTTGTTTTCTTGCATCTTCGTTTTCAAAAGATCTTGCATTTGATAGAGACGGATATCCTTTCCCTTCGCACTCTTTTGAGAAAGGCTATTAAAATAACGCGACTTCGAATAATTCTCTGCCTTTTCTTCATCTTTCTTTAAATACAATGCATAGCATTTTTCATAGATTCCATAATGAAGAAAGGAAATACATAATAGAGCTAAAAGGATTGGCAGGCCAATTCGGCTGATAAAAACTGCATATAGTATCAAACTGAAAATTGCAGAGAAAACAATCACAGTATTATGATAGACACCTTCCGCACCTTCCATATTCATATTTAATGCACGAATTCCATTTTCAAGTTTTTCCTGAGCAGGCTTTGTTTCGTAGTAGGAATAGGTTAATTCCTGTACCTTTTTTGCGACTGGTAAGATAAATAATTTTTGTCTTGGAATAACATATTGCATACTATTTCTTGTTGCAAGGTAAACATGCCACATGCTAAAGAGTCCATACACCGCAAATAAACCAAGTATCTGTAATACCAATGTTGTCCAATCTTGGGTTGTAGTAATAAATTGAATGATAGCAGCTGGTAATAATACAGCGATAAATCCTTCTATTACTGAGATAACAATCTCTAACAACATCATTTTGATTACATGTGGGTCGCATTTCCATAATCGGTAGAGCATATCCTTATAAATATTCCATCTAGTAAGTTTCATAGTGATTACCTCCTTGCAGAAATACAATACTTCATATGACAGAAGCAAATAAAAAAATGCATGAATTGTTCAAATTCATGCACGAAATGCTTATAGAGGTAGTACAATCTCTGTCGCAAATACACCTGGTTCATTCTGACGATTAAGATATCCATCATATTTCTTAACGACTTGGTCAACTCTCTTTAGCCCATGTCCATGATCGCCCCGCTTCGTCGTGAAATAGTGATCAGTACGTTGTTTTACTGTCTCACTTGTAGCGTTTGTAATTGAGATATAGAGTTGTTTCTTTAAGATACCAATATATACACGAATAAATCGTTCATCTGGATTCTCTATCTTTCGACAAGATTCAATCGCATTATCTAATAGATTTCCTAAGATAACACACAAGTCTAAATCTGATACATGTAACTGTGGTGGAATTGACGCATCACAATGAATACGTATTTGCCCTTTCTCCGCAATTGCAAGTTTCGCGTTCAAGATTGAATCTAATTGTAAGTTGCCAGAATGATAGAGTGTATCAATCGAGTCCAAATCTGTCTCAAGTTCATTGAGATAGTTTTTCATCTGGTCAACTTTATTCAAGGAAAGATATCCTTTTAAAGACTGTAGATGGTTATGATAATCATGTCTCCAGCCACGCATAGTCATGTAGATATTTTCAATTTCATCCATCTGCTGTTTCATTAGTTTATTTTGATAGATGATTGTTTTATCTTCTTCACGCTTCATGATTCTTTGTAGAAGATATTCCAACAAAATAAAGATTAGTGCCGCAATACCACCTGCGATAAAACCATCATAATAAACACCAAGGAATAGAATTCCAAGATACAACAGAATGACGATAGTTGAAAAGATTCTTTCTTCTTTTAAGAAATGATAATGATTCCAAATAAAACATAAGAGAATCCATACAACTATCATATAAGAGAAGCGATAAACAATATATCCTATAATTCCTAGTAAAACGATTGATAAAATCACATGCATGAATGTTGGCTGTATCTTCTTTATTATAGCTTCATAAAGTGTTAATCCCACCAATATAATTACAGCCATCATAATGCACCTCGATTGGCCACGATAAATTCCTGCATACACATTTCATAATTACCACGTGCGATTGGGAATTGTATACCATCTTCACCAATACAATCCTTCTTTGTCACACGTACAATATTTTTCATATTTACCGCAAACGAACGATGAATTTGTAATAATGGCATATTCAACATCTCAAGAACTTCACGAATACTCTGTTTGATAATAATTGTTGTCTCTTCACTCATACCATCACTACGCAAATAAATCTTTGTCTCATGGCCAAGTGCTTCAACACCAATCACATCACGATGATAAATTTTATATACTTCCTTCTTAGAAGAAATAATCGAAAATTCATCTGATATATGTAATTGCTTGATTGCCTTATCTAAAATCTTAAATAATTGGTCTTTCTCATAAGGTTTTAAAAGATAGGCTAATGCGTCTACATCATATCCTTCAAAGACAAAATCTTTGACACCACTGATAAAACATATCAAATGATTTAGACGTGCTTGTCTCATCTTACGAGCAAGTTCAATCCCTGTCATATTCTCCATTTGAATATCCAATAAAAGTAGATCTGCGACAAGACCATTCTGCAAATCCCACCAGAGATTATCACAATCTGTATATTTTAATATTTCAATTTCCAAATGATGTACTTGTGCATATTCATGAATGTACTTACACAAGATATCCATTTGAATCTGTTCGTCATCACATACAATATATTTCATGCAACTATCATACCTTTTTCATCATAGATGTCCAACTTATATTTTGTTATTCACCGAATACTACTGCATATTTCTATATATGTTTCCCCAATATATTTTGTGGATAAATCAATGTTTCCGGATGAGAAAACTCTAATGTTATATTTTTATGTGGATTAATCAAAAGATTCAAAATCATTGGTTCTTTTGTATTCTCAGAGGTAGTCATCATTAGTTTGCGATATGGTTGGAAACCACATTTTTCTTGAACCCTCTTTGATTGTTGATTAAACGAAAAATACCCACAAAGCAGGAAGTCATAGTTCAATTCGTTAAATAAATACTTGATAACTGTCTTTACTGCTTCTGGCATGATTCCTTTTCCCCAATAGTCTTTACTTAAAACAAAACCAAGTTCTCTTCCTTGATAGGCCGCAAACTCTGTCAAAGCTTCTTCTCTTCCATACTTATGAACGCCAAGAGAACCAATCACTTTTTGATCCTCTTTATGGTAGATTGCAAATACTTGGTCACCCTCGATAAACATATCTAATATTTTTTGCGTTTCTTCTTTACTAGCATGATGTTTCCAACCAGCCATTTCACCGACACCTTCAACAGAAGCGTAAGCATAAAAATCGTCTAAGTCCTCTTTTGCAAACGGTCTTAAGATAAGTCGCTCTGTTTCTAGTTGTCTTCCATTAATATGAAAATCTGCGTTCATTAACAATTTCCCCTTTAGAAGTTATACATCATAACGATAACTATCATAGGCACGATAGATATCATCTAGATGTGTATGATTTAAAACGAAGGAATCTCCAAGTAATGTAAATTCACCATCCACGATTAAAAGACCACTGTTTTTAGGGATTGCCACAACAGGATTTCCTACATCTTCAATTTCACGAATGATTATAGATAAATGTTCTTCATCTTCGACATAATTAATATCTACATCAAATTCTGATAGTAGACCAAGTCCTTCTTGTAGTTCAAATGTGTTGTCGAGATTTGACTCGTGAAATGTATCTAGTTGTACAAGTGCTCCTGCATGATGTCCAATTAGGATACCATCAAAGTTACACAACAAATCACGTAAGCCTAAGTCTTCAATTCTCTGCATGATCCATTCGCCACAATCACCAGTGATCACAATAATATCCGCAGCTTCGATTTTCGCTTTTGCGCTGGCATAGTTATCTTGGTAATAATTATACCAACTGATTTGCTTTTCACGGATGCCATAGTTATAGAAAGGACGCACCATCATTTCATACGCTGGTTTCCCTTTCGCAAAGAAGTCATCCCATGTCGCAAATTCATTAGACCAACCATCGTTATACGATAACGGCATCATCAATACCTTCATATCTTTTTCAATAAGTTGAGACAGTTCACCAAAGCCCCAAGCTTGGTCGAATGTAAATTGATTTAATAGTATATGTATCATGTTTATCACCTGCATTCATTATATGACTTGCCCAGCAGAAAATCTATTTTGTATAATCACTATAAGGAGGATGTTATGGTACGCTATCATATTTTTGTGGAAGGTAGAGTCCAAGGTGTTGGCTTTCGTTACTTTGTTTCAATGCACGCACAATCTTATGGATTAACGGGAAGTGTGAAAAATCTAGATAATGGCTTGGTGGAAATCTATGTACAAGGAGAAAGTGATACCATTGATCAATTTCTTGCGACAATCATCAAGGGTGATGGTCGTTTCATCAAAGTCGATGATTATTCCTGTAAAGCTGTCCCTATCATCCCAGATGAAAGACGATTTTCCTGTCAGTATTATTAACATGCATACAACATTTTCTAAGGGCTAAAAATGCCCTTTTTTCTTTCGAAAATATTAATTTTCAAAATGTAAGCGATTACTTGTGATTTTTTTATCATTTAGTATTGTTTTAGCTATATAAACATGATATTCTTGCTTACGTGAAATAATTCACATGGAGGAAAAGGACATGGCAGTCAAAAAGAAAGTAACAAAAGAAACAAAAGTAAATACAGCCCCTGTGGAAGTTCGTGTCAAAGAAGTAGACGATAAAGTTGCCTTAGCATTAAAGGCACTTAATGACTACGCATCATTTGACCAAGAGAAGATCGACTATATCGTAGCAAAGTGTACAGTAGCAGCACTTGACCAACACGGTACATTAGCTAAGATGGCTATCGATGAAACAGGACGTGGTGTATTTGAAGATAAAGCAACAAAGAACTTATTTGCTTGCGAATACATGGTAAACTACCTACGTGATCTTAAGACAGTTGGTATCATCAGTGAAGACCCTGTTACAGGTATCACAGAAGTAGCTGAACCAGTTGGTGTTGTTGCAGGTTTAACACCAGTAACAAACCCTACTTCAACAGCAATCTTCAAGAGTTTACTTGCATTAAAGACAAGAAACCCTATCATCTTTGCATTCCATCCAAATGCACAAAAGTGCTCTGCTGAAGCAGCACGCATTGTATATGAAGCAGCTTTAAAGGCTGGAGCTCCTGAAAACTGCATTCAGTGGATTGACCATCCATCAATGGACGCAACAAGTGCACTCATGAATCATCCAGGTGTTTCTACAATTCTTGCAACTGGTGGTAACGCAATGGTTAAGGCAGCTTACAGCTGTGGTAAACCTGCATTAGGTGTAGGTGCTGGTAACGCTCCTGCATATATCGAAACAACTGCAGATATCAAGCAAGCAGTTAATGACATCGCAATGTCTAAAGCATTCGATAACGGTATGATTTGTGCAAGTGAACAGACAGTTATCGTTGATGAAAACATCTATGAAGATGTTAAGGCAGAATTCAAACACTATAACGTACACTTCTGCTCACCTAAAGAAAAGAAATTACTTGAAACATACATGTTTGGATATACAGCTCACTCCAAGGGCGTAGAAAATGCAAAGTTAAACGGTGCAGTTGCTGGTAAGCCAGCTGCTTGGATCGCTGAACAAGCAGGTTTCAAAGTAGATCCTCAAACATCTATCTTAATCGCTGAATTAGAAAAACCAGGTGTTCAAGAACCACTATCACGTGAAAAACTATCACCTGTACTCGCAATGGAAAAAGCAAGTTCCGTTGAAGATGGATTTGATAAAGCAGAAGCTACTGTTATGTTAAACGGTGTTGGACATACAGCTGCGATTCATACACGTTCCGAAGAATTAGCGAAGAAGTTTGGTGAACGCATCAAGGCTTGTCGTTTAATTTGGAACTCCCCTACTACATTCGGTGGTATCGGTAATATCTACAACTCCTTTATTCCATCATTAACACTTGGTTGTGGATCTTATGGTCATAACTCAGTATCCGGTAACGTTAGTGCAATTAATCTGATTAACATCAAGAAGATAGGTAAAAGGAGAAATACAATGCAGTGGTTCAAGATTCCAAGCAAGATTTATATTGAACAAAATTCCATCACATACTTACGCGACATGCGTGAAATCAATCGTGCATTCATCGTTACAGACCGCACAATGGTTGATTTAGGTTATGTATCAAGAATTACTGAACAGTTAGCAGCTCGTAAGAATAAGGTACAAGTTCAATTGTTCTGTGACGTTGAACCAGATCCATCCTTACAGACAGTTAAGAAGGGTTGGGAATTAATGCAAGCCTTCAAACCAGATACAATCATTGCTTTAGGTGGTGGTTCCTCAATGGACGCTGCTAAGGGTATGTGGTTATTCTACGAACACCCAGAAGTTGACTTCGCTGACTTGAAGCAGAAGTTCATGGATATTCGTAAACGTGCATTCCAGTATCCTGAATTAGGTAAGAAGTCTCACTTAGTATGTATTCCTACTACATCAGGTACAGGTTCTGAAGTATCACCATTCGCAGTTATCACAGATAAGGTTAACAAACTCAAATATCCATTAGCTGACTACTCATTAACACCTACAGTCGCAATCGTTGACCCAGCACTTGTAATGAGCTTACCTGCACAGGTTACAGCTGACTCTGGTATGGACGTATTAACACACGCATGTGAAGCATACGTATCTGTAATGGCAACTGACTATACAGATGCTCTTGCATTAAAGGCTGTACAGATGGTATTCGAATACTTACCAAGAGCTGTACACTATGGTGCTAAGGATGAAGAAGCTCGTGAGAAGATGCATAACGCTTCCACTATGGCTGGAATGGCATTCGCTAACGCTTACTTAGGTATGTGCCACTCTATGGCTCATAAGATTGGTGCTGAATTCCATACAGTACATGGACGTACTTGCGGAACATTATTACCATACGTCATCCGTTACAACGGCACAAAACCAGAAAAACCAGGTCTATGGCCTAAGTACCAATACTACAACGCTGATGAACGTTACTGCCAATTAGCACACGCTATCGGTCTCAAGTTCAACACAGTACAAGAAGGTGTTGAAAAGTTTGCCAAGGCAGTTCACGATTTAGGTATTGAAGTTGGTATGGCAATGAACTTCAAGTCACAAAACGTTGATAAGAAGGAATGGGAAGAAAGCTTAGAGAAGTTAGCTTACCTCTCATACGAAGACCAGTGTTCTCCAGCGAACCCACGCGTTCCAATGATCAAGGATATGATCGAACTAATGCGTGCAGCTTACGAAGGAACAGAAATTCATTACGAACAACACTAATGACAAAAGGCACATCGCTCGATGTGCCTTTTACTTTTTCTTCTGTTGTAACTTACTGTGTACTTGATTACACCAACCAATCCACTTTTCTTCATATTCATGAGCAGAAATCACTCTATCAACCAAATCATATGGAGAATGAATTCCCTTTTGATTACATTGTTCTACACAATAATGATATAGATTCCAATCCAGTTCATCTTCTTCATAGACTAATGGTACCGATTCTAAGCCTGCAAGTATTGCTGCGACTGCCCTTGTATGTCCATCCGTCAAGATTGGGATACCATCTAATACCTTCACAGGTAAAGGTTCAAAGCTTGATAAATCATCTTTATGAAACCATGCTTGAATGTTCGATAGTTTTGCTTGCGAAATATAAAACTGGGATGGTTGTAAATCTTTTAATAAATAGTTTGGATCCTTATGACTCATTTACCACTCCGATAGTGATACATAATAATTCCACCTGCTACTGCTACATTTAAAGACTCAAAGCCTTCCATCTCAATGCGCAAACGATAGTCAGCCTGTGCAATGATATCTTTATGAACACCCTGCCCTTCATTTCCCATTACAAATGCCATACATTCTGTTACAGGTATCTCACGCATTGTCGTAGATTCCTGTAAGGAAGTCGCAATGACTTTTACACCCTGACTTTGTAATGTAGGAATGAGAGTAGAGAAGTCTTTGCGTACAACAGGAATATGAAATAATGCGCCTTGAGTAGAACGAATTACTTTATCGTTATAAAGGTCACAAGTCTCAGTTGAACAATACACACCATCAAAGCCAAATGAAATTGCGGTACGGATAAGTGTACCAAGATTACCAGGATCTTGTATGCCGTCAAGTAATAATAGACGATTTTTCTTTGTAATATCTAGTTTACGTTGACGACAAACCGCAATGTAATGCACGTTCGAAACATTCTCAGATAACTTCGCCATAATAGCTGGTGTTACTTCTACCACATGTTCAAAGTCAAATGGTGAAGTTGTATCTGTCACAATTGTTTCTACGGCATTGGCCGCTAAAGCTTCACCAATGAGATGCTCTCCTTCCACAAGAAATAAACCTGTTTCATCGCGATATTTCTTCTTATGTAGTAGAGTCCAGTTTTTTATTTTTGCATTCTGTAATGAACTTATCTTTTCCATAGTCATAATCATACCACATCTATTTGGTAGCGACGATTTCAAATAGAGGTGTAGAAGCGTAATTAATCTTCTCCTCTTCTGTCCAAACTCTTTGGTATACTTCCCTATCAATTTGAATATTTTGAAAGCCAATCTTCTCTAGTTCTACCCGATCCCACGATGGTCTATCTGTTAGGGTCATCGGTAATTGTTCTGCGATACGTTCCATCTGGTCAAAGTTTTTGCCAATATTATGGTCATACAGATGCGCTCGTTTTACATTTTGGCGATCTTCTTCATACGCTTTGCGTAACTCTTCAGAGAATAAGTAGTGATACCAATTCGCATCGAAGACAATCAGTTTTCCTGATGGTTTTAGTACACGATACCACTCTTGATAGGCAGCTGTAGGATTTTCTAGATTCCAAGTGAGATTACGGTTGATAATTACATCCACCGAATTATCTTCAAACTCTAGAAATTCTGCTGGTTGTTTGAGAAAGCGAATAGAAAGATGATACTTTCTAGCGTTTTCATGAGCTTGTTTTAACATCTCTTCGGTACAGTCAATACCTGTCACATGGTAACCTGCTCGACTGAGAAGAATTGCCATAAAGCCTGGACCAGTACCGATATCTAATATCTTTAGGTCTTTCTTCCTTGGAAAGTGGCTTGTTAGTTCACTTAGCCAGGCAACCGTAGATGTCCCTGCCAGCTCTTCATTATTTTCAACGGAATAACTATCCGCACGCTTGGTCCAATATTGGATAATCTTTTCTTGTATTGTATGCATGTCTCTTAATCCCTTATTGTGTTTTATTCTATCATAGTTCAAATGAAAACCCGAATTTCTTCGGGTACTTATCGTCTTTGCCGATAGACTTCAAAGGATAATACAGCAGCAGCACTGGCTGCGTTTAATGCATTGCGGAAATCATTTGCGTATGGAATATAGATATTCTGTTCAATCTCATTTCGTACTGCAGATGATAATCCTCTCATCTCACCACCGATAGCTAGTAAGCATGGAATATGATAGTCAGCTTCTAGATATGTAATAGCATCTTTACGCATCGCTGCGTAGGTTTTAATACCGTGTTTTTTAATATCTTTAACTAGCTGTGGTAAGTCATCTGACATCACAATATTTAAGTATTCAAACGCACCCGCACTCGATTTAGCAATTGTGCTTTCCGCACTTGCCCAATCATGTCTAGGTAGAATCAATCCATCACAACCTGCACTATATAAAGTGCGGATAATATATCCTAAATTAAATGGATCCTCTACCCCTTCTAGCAATACAAGAAATGGTGTTTTGCCATGCATGCATTCAGACAGTTCTTGATAGACTCTAGAACCAACTTTCGCAACCAATCCACCATGTGTTCTTCCAGTTGCCATTGCATTAATTTCTTCACGTCCTAATGGCATGCATGGAATCCCTTTTTCCTTTGCACGATGTAAGATAAAGTTTAAGTCCTTATCATTTTTATGTTTATCATAGTAAAGTTTTTCTACTTTGCGATGATTCCCAAGAATGGCAGCTTTTACACTGACATTTCCTTCTAATAACATTAGCGTGCCCTCCGCACTAGGTCATTTTCACCTATTTCAAATGGAATTGGAACTTGTACCACTACCATTGGACGTCTAGAACTTACAAGGTATTCTCCCTTTGGATCTTTAATCCACTCAACTTTGAAAGTACGCTTGTCTTTGCCAGGTGAAATCACTTCTAACATCTCACCAACATCAAAGGCATTACGCGTCTCTAAGTAGGCTACATTTGCGTCTTGATCGTATCCAGCAACCTTGGCTAGGAAGTCATGATTTACATCTGCATCAGAGTATGCATGATAGATGAGTGTATTTAATCCTGCTTCACCAGGATAGAACGCTGTTGTTGTCTGGCGATTTTCAGCACGTGAGATTTCCTTTTTGTGATATGCCAATCTTTCTGGTGAAAGTGGTCCATCATTCTCTGCAATCTCATCGATCAGATGACGATATGCACTAACAACAGATGCGACATAATACTCTGTCTTCATACGTCCTTCAATCTTTAAGGAACTAACACCTGCATCCATTAATTCATACATGTAGTCCGCTGCTAGTAAGTCTTTAGAACCCATGGAATATAAAATATCTGTATTTATTTCTTTATCGTCTTGATAAACATGATATTGCCAACGACAACTTTGTGCACAACCTCCACGGTTAGCATCTCGCAATGTCATACGGTTGGATAGTGTACATCTACCAGAGTAGTTTACACACATACCACCATGGATAAAGGCTTCTGTATCTACTGGACATTCCTTTGTGATGGCATAAATATCTTCAATTGAACACTCACGCGCAAGTACCGCACGGTCTAACCCTAACTGTTCGTGGAGGAATTTAGCTGTTTCTACATTGGTAATACTCATCTGGGTGGAACAGTGAATTTCTAATTTTGGTGCACATTCACGTGCTAGTTTCATAATCGATGGTGATGCTGCAATAATCGCTGTAACACCATACTCTTCTAACTTCATTAAATACTCGCGTAAACCCTCATAATCTTCTTCATGAGGAATCACATTGGTTGTGACATGGATATGTGCGTTATGTTGACGGGCAAATTCACATGCCTCCTTGATATCTTCCATCGTAAAGTTAGAAGCTCTTGAGCGTAAGGAATAGGATTGTCCACCAATATAGACCGCATCAGCACCATAACGAATCGCTGTCTTACAACGATTCAGATCCCCTGCCGGGGCTAATAATTCAGGTTTCTTCATCATAACTTTATCTGATCGTCTTCTGTCCATAATATCCATCAGATACTGGTAATTCCGGATATTTTAGAACAAATTCCTTTCTAACACTCTCGCCATCTTCCCCATCAAGCACACGACGATACATACGTACCGCATCTAATAGCGCTGCTTGCGGAATATAGTTTCCATACATTTCAAAACGCTGAATGCCTGCGTTTGAAAAAGGCTCTAACCACGCAAATGATTCCTGTACGAAATCTGTATAGATCATCATACCTGCTTCATTTTCATATGCTGGCATCATACCATCACGTTTCTGTTCACGAAGGTATAGATGATGGTTATGATGTAACGGCTCTTCAATATTTGCGACTTCCTGATATGCTGTTAGTAATGGTCGCTTGGAAATACTCATAAGTAGGTAACCAAATACCTGAATACCAGAGTGACGTACACATGAGGCAATCTTTAAGATTTCCTCCTCTGTTAAAAGCGGTGAAATATTCACCGAATACATTCCTGTCGATAGCCAAAACTTTGCGTCCTCTGCAGAGGTTACTAAGGTTTCTGGGCTGTAGATGAGCTTATCTTCTAACGATAATTCCTTGGCTGCTTGATATAGACCAGGATCAGCAATAATAACACCATCAACCCCTATCTCTAGTAACTGTTGGATTTGTTGTTGTGCTAATTTAATTTCACTTTGTGGAAACAAACGATTCATTAGCACAAATAGCTGTATCTGCACCACACGTGCTTGTGTTAATAGTTCTTCAATCTGCGCAATCGAAAAAGTATGGAGCGAGCTAAATACTCCTCCTTCGAGTGCAACGATTACTTCATCAGCACCAGCTTCTTTAAGCAGTGCGATATCTTCTTTTCTTTCACATGTAACTGATATTTTCTTCATACCGCCCTATTATAACATGGATTTCAAGCACACCATTTGACATTGCACCTACTTATGCTATGTTATAGACGTAATTGGCGTTAAGTGCTGTTTGGGACGGGTCCTTACAGACGAAAAGCATAGCTTGCGGTCATTACAACTCCCATTATGTGAATGAAAACCTTTCTTCACAAATGGATGTGAAAGGAAGGTTTTTTATATGTTTAAAAAAGAATTTTGGAACTCATCCGCTTCAAAACTAAAATCAGTAAAATATCTTGCGTTAATGGGTGTGTTTATCGCGCTCAAGATTGTAGCTTCTAAACTATACTTCCCAGTATCCGAAAATTTAAAAGTCGGATTTGGCTTTGTGCTACTCGCAATTGAGTCATCCATTCTTGGTCCAGTTGCTGGTGCACTATCCGCAATTATTACAGATAACCTAGGTTTCTTCTTGGGTGGTGGCGGTGTCTACTTTGCAGGATATACATTAACACCAGTGCTAGCGTGCCTAGTATGGTCATGTTTCTTATATAAACAGAAGATTACTGTCGTTAAGATTGTCATCGCAAAACTCATCAACTCATTATTTGTAAATGTAGTAGTTGGATCACTTTGGAGTTCTATGTTATATGGCAAAGGTTATATTTTCTACTTTACAAAGAGCTTCATTAAGAATTCTCTTTTATTCCCAATTGAAGTCATTTTACTAGTCATTGTATTCAATGCATTAGCACCTGTACTCAAGCGCTATAAGCTCATTGATTCATCCAATACATTTCCAATTCCTTGGTTTTAATTCTCGCCTGCTGTAACATCAGCAGGTTTTCTTTTTGTATGCACAAAACCATTGGTGTATAATTGCAATATGATAGAAAAACATTACTGGAAGATTAAGCAAGCAGCCTTAAATATAGATTTATGTGTTGTTTCCAAGCATCACAGTACCGAAGAAATACAATCTTATTACGACGCAGGCGAAAGAATCTTTGCAGAAAATAGAACTGCTGAACTCGTTAAAAAGGCAGCTGTTCTACCAAAAGATATCGCTTGGCATTACATAGGACATTTACAACGTAATAAAGTAAAAGATATCTTACCTGTTGTATCCTGTATTCAATCACTCGATAATATCGCTCTTGCGAAAGTTATTGAAAAAGAAGCGACCAAACAAGATCGTAAAGTTGATGTGCTAATTGAACTACATTTAGCTGATGAAGATACCAATAAGAGTGGACTAGATCCAGCTGATGTAGAGGTATTTACAAACTTCCTCTTACAAGAGTGTCCACATATTGCAATTCAAGGTTTAATGACCATGGGACCACATACAGATGATGAAGTACGAATTCATGAAGTCTTTGCTAAAGCACATGAAATCTTCAAACATCTTCAAGCACTATTTGGTAAACAATACTTCCATACTCTTTCTATGGGTATGAGTCATGACTATCCAATCGCAATTGAACATGGTAGTACCATGTTGCGGATTGGAACATATTTATTTGAGGAGAATGAATTATGACATTTACAAAAAAGAGCGCAAATCTAACTCCAATCGCAGATGCAGTATTTACTGTCGTTGCGAAAGCAAAGGAAGATAAGCGTATCAACGGTGAAGAAAATGTAATAGACGCAACGATTGGTACACTTTGTGATAACGATGGAAACCTCGTTGCACTCAAGTCAGTATTTGATCACTACGATACAATTGACCACCGCATCAAAGCTTCCTATGCCGCAAGTTTTGATGGTAACCCAAACTTTCGCAAAGATGTATATGAATGGGTAACCCAAGGCAACAACCTAAAACTTGCACATAACGTTGTCGCAACGCCAGGTGGATCAGGTGCTGTCAGTTCTACCTTTACTTCTGTATTAGAAGAAGGAGAAACTGTCATCATCCCAAATATTGCTTGGGGTAGTTATCGTTTGATGGCTACAGAAAATAACTTAAAAATTGCTGAGTATGAACTCTTTAGTGAAGATAATCATTTCAATATCGCTTCCATCAAAGAAACGGTTCAGAAAGTGATGAAGACGCAAGAACGTATTCTATTACTCATCAATGACCCTTGCGAAAATCCTACTGGATATACGATGAGCCATGAGGAATGGAAAGAAGTTATCGACTTTGTAAATGAAGTATCTAAAACACATCCTATCATTTTAATGGATGATATTGCGTATATCGATTATGCTTACAATGTAGATACATCACGTAAGTATATGGAAACCTGGAATGCACTTAGTGATAACGCAATGATTATCGTCTGCTTCTCCTGTTCTAAAACAATGACTTCCTATGGCTTACGTTGTGGAGCTACTGTGATTCTTGCTCAACAGGAAGAATCCGTTACAGAGATGAAGACAGTATTAGAAAAGAAAGCACGTGCTACTTGGTCTAATATTCCGAATGCTGCAATGGAAAACTTCAGTTGGGTTGTTAATGAAAATAGAGAAGAATTCCTTAAGGAAAAACAATCTTACATTGATTTAATGAAAGAGCGCTCATCAATCTTCTTAACAGAAGCAAATGAAGTTAACCTACCACATTATCCATATCGTGAAGGTTTCTTCGTAACATTAAAAATCTATGATAATGATTTATGCAAAAAAGTTCATGAAGCATTCTTAGAGAATCATATTTATACAGTGAGAGTAAACCACGGTATTCGCGTTGGTTTATGTTCCCTACCAAGCCATAAGATTTATGGTCTAGCAAAGAAAATGAAGGAGATTGAGGATACTATCCTCAAGTAGAAAACTATGCCAGCTGCAACTACACACGTTGAATTTGCGAAAGATGTACTTCGTACAATAGATGAAGAACATGCACGCATGATTACTAACAAAGGGATGTTTTATCTAGGCTCTCAAGGCCCAGATATGTTATTCTTCTCAAGAGCTTCCCTATTACCAGGATCACTTAAAAAATATGGTGATTTAATGCATGATGAAAAATGCGATGAGTTTATTGATTATTTTGATAAATATAGCGAAAATGATTCTGATCTTAGAAGTTACTTCTACGGATTCTTATGTCACTACGCCCTAGATTCAACTGCGCACCCACTCATTAATGCAGTCGCAAGAGATACTCATATACAAACAGGATTACACGAAGGTGCTGCTCACGTTATTAGTGAAGCTAATATTGACGTATGGATGTTACACCAACGTGGAAGAAGTGAACAAAGCTATGATGTCTTCAACTTTATGAAGATTGATAAGGTATCTAAATCCAAGCTTGGATTAATGTATGCAGGAATGTTCCAAAATGTATTTAATCTAGAAATCAAACCTAGTTTATGTGCAGAATCTGCGACAGAGATTGTTCGTTATACAAAGTTCTTATATCCAACGAAGTTAAAGTATGATTTATTATGTGCATTAGAGAAACAAATTAAAATACCACCCGTTTTATCCGGCATGGTATTGTATAACAAAAATGATTTTAAAGTATTAAACCTTGAACATAAATCTTATCCACTTCGCTATGACTTAACAAAAGAGATTCATGCGTCATTTCCAGAATTATATGGTAAAGCAGTTAACTTCGCAAAGCAGTTAATTGATACACGTAGTCCAGAAGATTTCCGTATCAACTTCAATGGTGAACCATACCAAGAATAAAACCGATTCAATGGAATCGGTTTTTTAAATATCTGTTTCTGCCCAAGATGGTAATTCATTACCCTTACGGATTAATACAGTCTTTTGATAATTTGTTTGGTTGAGGAAACGCAATACCTGGTCTACTTCTTCCTCTGTACAACCCACAAGAACCTTTACATCTAATTCCTTGATGAGGATGTCTGCCGCAACAACTAATGCGCTAATCTCATATCGATTGCCACTACCAGCATAAACTGATACACCATCTTTTCCAAAACTCTTTGTATCGTTGATATATCCATAATCAACTGGATAGATTAAGTTCTGAAAACGTGGATGAACTTCACCTTTTTTTCTTGTAATTTGGTATCCACTGGATAAGTACAGTGTATCTAACTTCTGCCAGAAATAGGCATTATTTTCAAATTCAATCATTGTATACCCCTTTGATGTTTTCATTATACTATTACAGAATATTTCTGTAAACATATCCCATTTTCTCTGAAAAAAATTTCACTAAAATTAGAATTTTGAAATATTTATTTCAATTACTATCATTCCCAAATACTGGAATCTTTTCCTGACGCAACTTCAAAGTGATACTTTGCAATACCAATATCGGTATCTAGCGCAAAGCCAAGGCCCTTTTTAACATATACCTTTCCATCTCTATAGCCAAAGCGATAACTATGTTGGTTTAAAGCAGATGGAGCCATAGCCACAGCCTCTATTCCTTTGATAAACCAATCCGGTAGTTCAGGATAGCCAATGGATAAGTCTTTCACCTTCTTATATTTATGTTCTCTTCCTTGGTTTTCACCATATCCAATTGCGATAATCATTAAGAACTTTTCACCAGGTTTGATATCTACAACACTTTCAATCTTTTTATAGGTGCCACCTACCCAACAGGTATTAAGACCTAACATCTGTGCCTTAAGAACAATCTTTTCTCCATAGTAGCCACAGCGCTCATTCAAGGTTGAATCCTCCTTACCTACTAATGCGATATAGTTCTTTACGTTAGAGAATAATCCATAGTGATATAAACGTTTTGCGAAAGCCTGTGGTTCATTTTCAATCAGTTGAATATGTAAGTTTCCTTCTTGATTACATTCGTCAATATACTTACATAATTCATTACGCACATCTATATCAATTGACTTATCTAAGTACGAACGTACGGAATGTCTTTGCTTGATAGCATCTAATAATTCCATAATCATATCTCCTCTAAAAAGAAATGGCACAAGCTTTCTAAGATTGTGTCATTATCAATGGATGTATTATAACAGGATAGTCTTCATTATCACCATTATTTCATTTTCTATCTTGCAAAGAAAGCGACTAGATTACTAGCCGCTTATATGTATGTATTAGCGATAAGACTTCTTCATATAGGCAATGGATACCACTGCTAGTGAAGAAAGACATAGGATAGCCATATACCAAGCCATTTGGTTATGGTCAGCTGTCTTTGGTGTAGAGATACCTACCCATCGATAGACATGAGTAGTATCACCATTTACAGCTGTATTTGTAGATACATATACATATCCATCAAATACTTCTGGACCAAATGTTCCGTAGACTGTTTCCTTAATTGGCGTACCATCTTCCGTTACCCAATTTGTCTTCACGCGGTATGTATAGATAAAATCTAATAGATTCATCTGATCAGATGAAAGTGTTAAATTCTTACTTTCATAATCTACTGCATAATCTGGAATCAACTTTCCATATCTAAAGAGTACAGTATAGAGATTATCTTCACCTGTATCTTCTTGTGCTAGCACTCTTCCTTGATCATCAATATAACGGATTCTCCAACTTGTTGTCTTACGATTAATCCACTTTGCATAGATTGTCATATCATAGGAAATTGATTCATTGATATCGAACGGCTGCGTAAATGATGGATCCTTATACCAACCATCAAACCAATATCCGTCCTTAGAAGGAATATTTGGAATATCTTTACGAACACTAGACATCATTGGAATCGTTACAACTCCTGGTAGTACAGAAGTAGCGCCATTACTTACAACCGTTACATTTACACTAGGTTCTTCCCATTTTGCATAAATGAAGCGATCACGGCTAGACATTGTTGTGTTCTCTTTCAACTTAGTACCCTCTTGGAATGTATCAGTTGTATACCAACCCGTAAATACATAGTGTGATGGTACATTGCTTGGCTTAACTGGATTATTTAGGATATTTTGATAGTTGGATAATGGCTCTCCATAATAGAGATTTAGTACTGTTCCATCTGTATTTTCTAGGTGGAGATTATACTTATTACGTGTTTTATATACGTGCATATATGTTTGGCCATCACCATCATAGTCATTTACCACTTGATTATTGTTATATACAACAATTAGTGAGCCACCTGTATATGCAGTTAAATCAGGGTTAGACGCATTAACATCTGTCGTATACTCATCTACCCCATTCGTCCAATAATAATAGGAATAGTTAAATGCGGCTGTATTAGGAAAATATACGCTAAACTTACTGTAAGTAAGTGTATCTACATCCCAAATACGATTATTTGGATTTCTTGACCATGTGCCATCAGGATTTTGTTCATGATAGATTACATGAATTTTCTTTGCACTAGGAGCCACAGCTAATTTTCTAGCATGGAATTCCAAATGATATGGATCGACATTAAAGAATTGTTGTTCTGTAAAGGTAGGTGGTGTCTTGTCATAGTGAGAGCTTGCATTATTTGGTGCAGACCATAGATATGTTAGGTCAATGCTAAAAATACCATCTGTCTTATGCCCATAGATTCCCTGGTATGACTCACGACGCTCTTCTGTATTTGTAGAAAAGTTATAATACACAAGTGTAATTGTCATCACCGGACGATCATAGTAGACATTTACCACAGTTGAACCATCCGCTAAGACAAGCTTTGTCGCATTTTCTGCATCAGTCTTTGCCTGATTGTATTTACGATAGGTCGTATCGTATTGTGGACCATTATATACAACCGTACTATTTACATTCTGTGTTTTTGTTTCTGTATTAAATAATGTATATGTCTTTTGTGCATCTGTAAAGGATAATTCATCCGTTGCGTTTTGATACCAATAATTAATAATATATGTCGATTGGAATGGAATATCATACTCTGCATAAACATGCATATCCTCTGCTGGTTGTATTCCAGCATTCCATGTCTGTAAAGCACCTGTGCTATCCTGATATGCCCAGCGAATAAATACCTTGCCTGGAATCGTTGGTTGAACTGGTTGTGTCTGTGTACTTTCATATAAATATGTTAAATGGAAATCTTGTGCTGGATCACCTGTATGAAAATATGTCG
Organism: uncultured Solobacterium sp.; assembly: GCF_963550625.1. GTDB lineage: Bacteria > Bacillota_I > Bacilli_A > Erysipelotrichales > Erysipelotrichaceae > Bulleidia. The sequence goes on along the minus strand of NZ_CAUVCV010000003.1, from coordinate 48,449 downwards.
TTAGCTTCTTTCTTGCATAATAAACAGAAACCGTAATATCTCCACTTGGTGCTATCTGTACCTGTTCAGGAATCAGAGCTTGAAACCCAGGATATGTTCGATTGGCTAGTGCCTGTGTCATATCCCCTACATTACCTGTAAGAGTTTCGTATTCTGCCAAGGATTCGTCTTCATAGCTGCCAGACAATGTCTGACGAATATGTCGAACGGTATAAGTTCTAGTCGTTGGTACTGGTTGTGTTGTAGGTGTTGATGAATCTGCGAATACTGCAGTAGAAATTGTGGTCACACAAATACTACATACCATCAGCAGAGCACAAAGAAAACTAATCACTCTGATTTTCTTCATTCTTTTGTCCCCCATAAATAATAGAGTTATTTTAGCACGTAAAAAGGAAATTGTAATCATTTTTTGGTGTTGTTTTTTACAAAAAAAGTTGATATGAATCTAGTAAAAAAAACAATGAATATAAAGCGTATCCATTGTTCGTTTTATAACTGATAAAGTTTTGTTTGACAACGTTCTAGTAGTTGGTAAATATCATACTCTCCAACCAGATTCATCACTGCCATGACAATTTCCAAACAACCATTCGCATCACTTAATGCATTATGGTGGTCCAGCTCAATTCCAATATACTCACATACATCATTGAGACGATGATGTTTGAGATTCGAAAAGACACGTTTACATAATTCCACTGTATCAAAGTATTCTATTACAGGTATCTTCTTACCTGTATTCAAACAAGTTTGTTTTAAACAGTTCATATCAAATCGTGCATTATGTGCCACGATCACCGCATCTTCAAAATATCCCGTTAATTCACGATAGATTTCTGAAAATGTAGGCGCATCTTCAACGTCTTTTGCAGTAATGCCATGAACACGAATATTGTAAGGTGAAAAATAACTAACGTTTTCTTCCGGTTTAATCAAAGAGTAATAGTGATCAATGACCACTCCATCTTCCATTACCGCAATACCAACTGAACAAACACTCGACATTTGATTGTTTGCAGTCTCAAAATCAATCGCAACGATTTTAGTCATCTTCTTTAATATGCTCGTATGTCATCTGGTAGATCTTTTCAATATGTTCATCTGCCATAGAGTAATAAACATTCTTGCCAATCTTCTTTGTCTTTACCAATTTCGTTTTCTTTAAAGAAGATAACTGATGGCTGATAGCACTTGTACTCATCTGTAATAAAGACGCTAAATCACCCACACATAGTTCACTGACAAAGAGTGCGTTCATAATCTTGAGTCTAGTACTATCACTAAACATATCAAAAATTAAACTCATATCATCTACGTCTGCTTCACAAATCATATTCGCTTTACATTTTTCTACTGCTTCAGGATTTACTAATTTTGTCATACTCCCTACTTTCTATGATTCTTTTTCGCTTGCTTGCCTGGTGCTAAAGAATTTAACCATTTCTCTATGCGATATTTCGCATAGACTTCTTGTTTTTCAACACTGCCATCTACTAATGAAATGACCAGCTGATCAGTACTTGGATTCCATTCATAATGCCAAGATACCATATCTTCATAGTAGATGATGAAACACTCTCTTTTATCATGACGATTGTAAAGCACAATGTAGTCCTGATGAATTTCATATAGTTTACAATCCGGCAACATTAATAGCGAGAATAACGATACCATGATGACCATAACCCCAATCACCTGTAAATAGGAACGTATCCATAAAAAAATAATGCCAGCAATCATCGCAATCATTAAAAATGATGTTGGTTTTACATTGGAAACGTAAAAAGGAACGTCATCTTTCGGTAAATTTCTTACACGTATTTCTTTCGATTTCATAAAAACATTATAACACGCAGATGTTTCTCAGCGAATTAAAGTAATATTTGATATACTTTATAGCGGAAAAGAGGGAAACTATGAAACAACCAGTTACTTTTGAAATTACACATATCTGTAAACAATCCGGTGCCCGTACTGGTATTTTACATACACCACACGGTGATGTAGAAACACCAATGTTTATGCCTGTCGGTACACAAGCAACCGTTAAATTCGTATCCCCAGAAGAACTAAAAGATATAGGTTCTGGTGTAGTGCTTGCCAATACCTATCATTTATGGCTAAGACCTGGCGAAGATATCGTTGACCAAGCTGGTGGAGTTCAAAAGTTTATGAACTACAAAGGTCCTATGTTAACAGATAGCGGAGGATTCCAAGTATTCTCCCTCGCAGATCAACGTAAGATTACAGAAGACGGTGTTACCTTCAAGAATACTCTCAACGGAGATACACTCTTCCTCTCCCCAGAAAAATCAATTCAAATTCAAAATAAGATTGGTGCAGACATCATTATGTCCTTTGATGAATGTATTCCATACCCTGCAACACGTGAATACGTTGAAAAGAGTACAGAGAGAACATTACGTTGGGCACTTCGTGGCAAACAAGCACATAGCCGTCCAGAAGAACAGGCACTCTTTGGTATTGTACAAGGTGGTGACTATGAAGATCTTCGTAAATACTGTGCTGAAAAGTTAATTGAGATGGACTTCCCTGGTTATGCGATTGGTGGTACATCGGTTGGTGAAGATAAGGAAACAATGTATCGTATGGTGAAGTGGGCTTCTGATGCCTTACCATTTGATAAGCCAAGATACCTCATGGGTGTTGGTGCAGTCAATGACTTATTAGAGGCAGTTAGCCGCAATGTCGATATGTGCGATTGCGTATTACCAACTCGTATCGCAAGACATGGAACACTAATGACAAGTGAAGGAAGAATCTCTATCCGTAAGGCCATCTATAAGAATGACTTTACACCACTTGATCCAGAGTGTGATTGTTATACATGTCGTAACTACACAAAGGCTTACCTCAATCATCTGCAGCGTACAAACGAAGGATTTGGTACACGCCTAATGTCTATCCATAACTTACGATTCTTAGTAAAGCTGATGGAAGACGCAAGAAAAGCAATCAAGGAAGATCGCTTTAATGACTTCAAAGAGGAAACTCTTGCGAAGATGAAATTTGACCACAGAGGATTTTAATATGAAATGGAAAACAAGTGATTTTGATTATGACTTGCCAGAAGAACTAATTGCGCAAACTCCTTTGCTCGATCGCACTTCTTCTCGTATGCTTGTCATCCACAATACAGAAAAGAAATATGAAGACAAACACTTCTACGATATTGTAGACTACCTGCATGCAGGTGATGTTCTAGTACGTAATAACACACGTGTTATCCCTGCTAGATTATTTGGTACAAAGGAAGAAACAGGCGCTCACGTTGAGCTACTTCTACTAAGACAGCTTCCAGATGATATTTGGGAGTGTCTAGTTGGTAATGCGAAGGTTGTAAAACTTGGTGCGATTGTCTCCTTCCATGATGGACGTTTACGTGCAGAATGTATAGAAATTGGTGAAAAAGGTTTACGAAAGATGCGCATGATCTACAATGGTATCTTCAATGAAATCTTAGATGAATTAGGAAATGTACCATTACCGCCATATATCAAAGAGAAGTTAAATGACCCAGAACGTTACCAGACTGTATATGCCAAGGTAAGAGGCTCTGCCGCAGCCCCAACTGCTGGTTTACACTTTACAGATGAAATCTTTTCAAAGTTAAAAGAAAAAGGTGTTACTGTCGTTGATGTAACATTACATGTAGGTTTAGGGACTTTTAGACCAATGGATACAGAAGATGTCGAAGACCACGACATGCATAGTGAAGTTTACTACATGTCTAAGGAAGCTGCAGACACACTAAACGCTGCCAAGTCTAATGGTCAACGTATCTTTGCGATTGGCACGACATCTGTACGTACACTTGAGTCCGTATGGAATCGCTTTGGTAAGTTTGAAGAATGTTCTGGTGAGACAAAATTATTCATCTATCCAGGATATCAGTGGCATACTATCGATGGTATGTTAACAAACTTCCACCTACCAAAATCAACTCTGATTATGATGATTGCGTCCTTTGCAGGATATGAATTTACTCTAGAAGCGTATCGCCATGCAGTACAGGAGAAATACCGTTTCTTCTCCTTCGGCGATTGTATGTTAATTACCAATGAATGAGAAAGAAAAAGAAGCCTATATTGCCTATTTAAAGAATCGTAAATCTTCTGCGAAGACAAACTACTATGTAGAGTCTCTCAAAGAGATGAAAAACATCAAAGCTAGTACAAATGAAAAGCCAAAGTTACTCTTGCATGCATGTTGTATTGTATGTGCATGTTGGCCTCTGGAATTCCTTCACGAAGTATTTGATGTAACGATTATGTATAACAACTCCAACATCTGGCCAGCCTCAGAATACGACATGCGTTTATCTGATATGAAACGGTATCTGGATGAAAGATGGCATGGAGAAATTAAAATGGTAATAGAGCCATATAACTATGATGCTTTTGACCAAAAACTTTTGGCAAAAAGAAAAGATGATCCTGAAGGATGGCTACGTTGTTTCTCATGTTACACAGAGAGAATGAATGCAGCGTTTGCCTATGCAGACCAAAATGGCTATGACTACTTTACAACGGTCATGACCTTCTCACGTCAAAAAGATTCTCAGAAGCTCAATGAGATTGGCCGCTCATTACAGCAGAAATATTCACACACGAAGTATTTCTACTCTGATTTCAAAAAGGGAAATGGCCAACAACATTCTACAGAAATCTCTGATGCATATTGTCTATATCGTCAAGATTACTGTGGTTGTAAGTATTCCTATGATTCTCGTAAAAAAGATAAGTGCGACTCCTAAGAATCGCACTTTTTCATTACTTCTCTAATACATCTAACTTTTCGTTTAATAGTTCAATCAACTTTTCTTTTGTACGGATATTGTCCATTACTTCTGTATATGTACCAGACTTCTTATTGATGACAATATCGTTGTAGTAGTTACGGCCTAATGTTTCATAGTACTTAGATAGCTCACGTGAGTGATGTCCAATCTCGGCACGAATTTCAGCCTTTTGCTTTTCAACCTTTAACTTAGAAGTAAGACCTTCTGTACTTTCTGTTACAACCTTTGTAACGTTTGTTAGTAAATCGGAAATTGTTTTTCCTAAATCTTCGAATCCATTCTTGTTATTTTCTGACATGTCCTTAGTCCTTTCCGGCCCTTTCAATGAGGTCCCAAATAATAAATGCGATTTCTTCATTTGTAGCTTCGCCTTGGTCAATCAACTCTACAATACCACTGATTAAGATGTTTGCGTAATACTTCGTGTTGTCTAATGTTAACTCACCAAGTCGTACTCCTTCATCAAATAGTTTTGTTAAATCTGTGATTGCTTTATTCTTCGCTTCCAAGGTAGATCTAACACTTAGGTTAGAAAGATCTGCACCATCTTCGCCATTCAGCTTTTCGTGTAATACGCGGAAAGACTTCACAGAGTTATTTACGAACTGTTGTAAACGTTCTGTATAATCCTCTTTATTCATGCTTTCCTGCATCATGGCATTAAATGCTTCGTTGTATTTATTACTGATTGCTTCAATTACATCATCTTTTGATTTGAAGTAATAGTAGAATAGTCCTTTTGCTACATCCATCTCTTTTACAATGGAGCTGATTGTTGTTTCTACAATGCCATTTTCTTTAAATAGCTTTTCTGCCGCATCTATAAACTCATTCTTTCGTTCTTCGTTATCTTTATTTTCTGGCATTTTTATTACCTCCTACATCTACTATAACTATTGACTGACTTTCAGTCAAGTACTTTGTGCTATACTTTTTCTATGAAATTAATTTGCCCAATTTGTCAGTCAAAATTAAATCGTTCCACCCGAGAAGCAATCTGTGAAAATAACCATCATTTTGATTATGCTAAACAAGGCTATATCAATTTATATCGCTCAAATAAACCATTTCATGGTGATAATATCGAGATGGTAAAAGCACGTACTGCCTTTTTAGAAAAAGGTGTCTATGCCTTCTTAAAAGAATATCTCATTAACTTAAATACAACTTTTCATCCAAAAGTCTTTGTCGATTTAGGTTGTGGGGAAGGCTATTATACCGATGGTTTTATTGCACAGGAAAAATATGGATTTGATCTTTCAAAGGATGCTTTAAAACATGCTTCTAAAAATGATAAGTCAACCCAGTATGTTGTAGCTTCTATTTTCCACCTTCCGCTCGAAAGCGACTCTTGTGATGTAGCTGTTACCTGCTTTGCGCCTGCCGCAACAGATGAATTACAGCGTATATTAAAACCAGGTGGAAAGTTTATCTTCGTTACACCTGGCCCAAAACATTTGTTTGAGATGAAAGCAGTTCTCTATGATACTCCATACGAAAATATCATGGAGGATATCAAAACAGATCTACAACTCATCCAAGATGAAATCATTGAAAATGTTGTAACACTTGATCAGGAAACACTATATCAGTTATTCCAGATGACCCCTTATGCCTATAAGACATCTATTGAAGATAAGCAGCGTTTACTAGAAATCCCAACTTTAGATGTAACTTGTCAGTTCCGTATTCGTGTATATGAAAAAGCATTGTAGATGCTTTTTTATTTGTACTCACCTTCATGATCATTTAGCATCATGGCATAATCTTGTTCTTCATCTTGTGTACGATACTTCGTTCCATTAAAACATAGCTCTCGTATTACCTTCCGCATCCAAGCAGGTCTTCTACGATATGCCATGAACATCTGTGCTTCCGTCTGCGTTGGAAGGACGTCATGTATTGCACCATATAGATTGATTCCCATCAAATAAGCAATATCCACTTTAAAATACTCAGCATACTTCATAATCACTTCAATATCTGGTCGAATCACACCATTTTCATACGCTGAAATCGATTGTGCTGAAACATTCAAAATACTTGCCATTTGTTTTTGAGTCATATGATGATTGATTCTTAGAGTTCTCATTTGATAGGTCATCAGCTTTATTGCATCTTGTATAGTCTTCTTCATATCTCAAATATAGAAAATTTATACTGGTTTTTATACTGAACAACAGAAATACTAGATAGAGTTTTTAATTACACAAAAACTGGAATAATACGTATTATCCCAATCAAACTCTTAAAAGACAGTATTTCTTTCGCCCTTAAATATTCTAATACTACTGGAATTTATCTTTTTGATTTGAAATCATTCTCATTCAGTGTTACACTATATTAGCAGTCATAGCACAAGAGTGCTAAGGAGGTAAAATACTATGGCAAAGAAACAATTTAAAGCAGAATCAAAAAGATTGTTAGATATGATGATTCACTCGATTTATACCAATCGTGAAATCTTCTTACGTGAGTTAATCTCTAATGCTTCTGACGCTTTAGATAAACGTCACTATCTCTCTCTTACAGATTCTCGCTACGCAACGAATCAAGAAAATCTAAAGATAACTTTAGCTATTAAAAAGGATACACGTCAGTTAATTATCGAAGACACTGGTGTTGGTATGAGTGCAGAGGAGCTAGAAAAAAACCTAGGTACTATCGCAAGAAGTGGCTCTGCCGAATTCCGTAAACAACTTGAAAACAATACTGATAACGTCGATATTATCGGTCAATTTGGTGTTGGTTTCTATAGTGCATTTATCGTCGCAAAGCATGTACTTGTAGAGACAAAGTCTCCAATTGAAGATAAAGGTTATGCATGGTCAAGTTCTGGTGAAGATGGATACACAATCACAGAGTTTGAAAAACCTGAAGCAGGCACAAAGATTACAATTGACCTTAAGGACAATACAGAGGAAGAATCTTTCGATGAATTCCTAGAAGAATATAAGATTCGTGAACTCGTAAAGAAGTATTCCGATTATGTTCGCTACCCTATCCAAATGGAAGTCACAAAGTCTATTCCTGATCCAACTGAAGAAGGAAAGACAATTGATACCAAGGAACTTGTAACACTAAACTCAATGGTTCCACTTTGGAAGAAGCCAAAGTCCGAAGTAACAGAAGAAGAATACAACTCTTTCTATAAGTCTAAGTTCAATGATTGGGAGAATCCGCAGAAAGTAATTCACTATAACGTTGAAGGAACACTGTCCTACACAGCGTTATTGTTCATTCCTTCCAGAACTCCATATAACTTCTATTATCAAGATTTTGAAGCAGGATTACAGTTATACTCCAAGGGTGTATTTATCCTTGATAAGGCAAAAGATCTCGTACCTGATTACTACCGTTTTGTGCAAGGTATTATTGATAGCGATGATTTAAACCTCAATATTTCACGTGAGATTCTCCAACAAGACCGTCAGGTTAAGTTGCTTGCGAAATCTATCGAAAAGAAGATCCATTCCGCACTCGAAGATATGTTAAAGAACGACCGTGAAAACTATGAGAAGTTCTTTGATAACTTCGGTTTAAATCTTAAATATGGCATCTATCAAGATTATGGTATTCATAAGGAACAGCTCCAAGACCTCATCTTATTTAGATCTTCTAAGGAAGGTAAGTATGTCACCCTGAAGGAATATACAGATCGTATGGTAGAAGGTCAAAACGCAATCTACTACGCAGTCGGTTCTTCCGTGGATGAAATTGAACATTCCCCTATCATGCCTAAGTTAAAGAAGAAAGGCTACGAAGTACTCTACTTCTTAGATGCGCGTGATGAGTTTGTTTCAGGCATCATGCAAAGCTATGATGAAAAGAAGTTCGTTTCCATCTCTCAAGCAAATCTAGACTTAGATAGCGAAGAAGAAAAGAAAGAAATTGAAGAAAAGACAGCCGAAAACAAGGATATGTTGACAGCGATGAAGGATGCGTTAGCAGATAAAGTTAAGGATGTACGTATCTCATCCAGATTGATTGATGATCCTGTATGTATCGTTGCGGATGAAGGTGTATCCCTAGATATGGAACGCTATATGGCAAATGATCCAATGAATAAAGATAGAGCAATTACAGCCACAAAGATTCTAGAAATCAACCCCAACCACCCTATCTTCAATAAGCTACGTGAAGTATCTACATCTTCCCCTGACAAACTTAAGGAGTATACAGATGTACTCTATGATCAAGCATTATTGATTGAAGGATTACCAATTAAAAATCCAGTTGAGTTTGCTAAGAAGATTACAAACCTCATCGTAGACGCAAAAAACTAAATATGTAAAAAGGCGCAACAACTTGTTGCGTCTTTCTTTATGTCTAATATTATGTTTCTTTTGTGACATTTACCATATCACGACGATCAGGAAGTTGTGCAATCACAATCGCTATAAAGATGAGTACACAACCAATTAATTCTCTGGTATTTAAAACTTGATTTAATATTAGATACCCTGCTAGTGCCGCAAATACAGACTCTAAGGATAATAACATTCCTGCAATCGTAGGGTTAGCCTCCTTCTGTGCAAAAATTTGTAGTGTATACGCAACACAAGAAGAGAAGATACCTGTATATAGCAGCGGAATATACGCTGCTAATATAGAGGCGATTGTAGGTCTTTCAATCACAATCATTGGAATCACTGTCGCAAATCCACCGATTAATAGTTGCCCACAAGATAATCTGACTGGATCAACGCGGGTACTAAAATGACCAATGATGATAATATGTATCGCAAATAAGAACGCAGCTAAAATCAAGAATATTTCTCCAATCCCAAGCGCAAGATTACCTGCCATGCTCAAGAGATATAATCCAAATAAAGCCATTGCAATACCAATCCAAACTTTCAATGGAATCTTTTTGCCAAATAAAAGTGTGATAATTGGCACAAACAATACATATAAGGTTGTTAGAAAACCAGACTTCGCCACTGGTACCGTCAACATCGCGATCTGCTGTACGATACTACCAATGGATAAGGCAAGACCACATAAGACAGAGCCTAATAATAACTTCTGCTTTTCTTCCTTCGTCTTAGGACGAATCACATGCGTACGTTTCTTATCTAGAATTGGAATGATTGCTAAAAGTGAAAAACCCGCAATCAAAAAACGTATTGTTGAGAATGTCCACGGGCCTATATAGTTCATTCCAACATTCTGTGCCACAAACGCACAACCCCAGATAATCGATGCTAATATCAGTAATAAATTACTTCTTGAAAAGAAATTCCTCATAACTTACCTCGATGGAAACGACATAATTTTGCGGACTCAATAAACTGTAAATCATTTAGTTTCATTTCTAAAAGATCTCTAAAATACTCTTTCGCAAATATGGTTTCTTGTAATGACTCACCCAGCATCTCATATCCAGATCCTCTTTGTAGAAAGTCACTTGTAATAACACGATAACACTTTTCTTCGTCCAGTGGTATTCCATCTATCTCAATTGTATGTAAATCACAATTTACTTGTACATTAAGACTCACCGCCATTGTCCCTAGTTTGGTTCCTCGGAAACCAGACCAACGATTTGAAGTCATATAAATATACTCATCTTTTTGTGATGCAAATATTGCATCTTTGATCTGCTTTCCAGACCATACGACAGTTGTTAGATTTAATGGAGATGGCGATACTTCCAATAGATTCAACTTCGTAACCTCCTTTGAAATTCCCTTCGAAAGAATTCCATGATTGATCAAAGCCAAATCCGAAGGATACGTCTTCCACATCATATCCGCAAGTACGTTCATTGCCATGCATTCATGTTCCATTGAAAATTCAAGATCTTGTGGTAAGACGTACAGAACTTTGCTGAGCTCTGCAATGGCTATTTCAGTTTGTTGTGCTATCACTGATTCAATTGCAGAATCCTTTTCTTTCTTAACAACAATATTTTCTCCATAAGCAGACACAACATGATACTGGTCATCTACTTCTAAAGTTAATTTACCCAAATACTTTGCCCAACAACCACTTTGGTGAATCCAAGTCCCATTGATATATTCAGCCCCGTCCATTTCAGTGTGAGAATGTCCACCAATGATACAATCTAGGCCATCTGTTGCCTGTGCAATCAAGCAATCTTTCTTAATGCCACCATGGGATAACAGAATAGAAATATCAAATTTCTCCTTTTCTCTTTCAAGAATATCTTGGACGATAGCTGTCGGCTCAAATAGTTTAATACCGCACATTTCTGTAAATGCAGTGCTTTCAGGATTTTCTCCCCAGTATGGTGAAATACCAATCACTAATACTCGTAATTCATTACGTCTCAAAATGATATAAGGTAATACCCCAGGAATATCTTCCTTGTTTAAACAAAAAAGATTTGCGGAAAGTAATGGGAAATTCTGATTCGCCATTTCTTCCAAATACTCAACACCCGCAAAGAATTCATTGTTTCCAATTGCCATCGCATCATAACCCGCACTCTTTAATAGTTCAATTCCACCCACACCATACGTTCCATTAATCATGACCGACTTCTGGTCGCAAAAATCTCCTGCATCGAGCAGGAAATCTTTTTCTTTATTCATATGTGCACGGAGATGATGAACAATCGCAGAGAAATCTTCAAACTGACTATGTACATCATTGGTATGCCAAATTGTTATCTTTTTCATCCTAAACTCCTGTATATGCGTGATCGAATGTAATCACAGTATAAATCTTTGTTGGATACGATTTAAAGTGACGATCAATTTCTGCTTTGATTTGCTCATCCTCTAATTGGAAACCGTATGGAATTACCAAATCAAAAACAAGATTGGTATGTTCATCACCTAATACAGTTCTAAAATCATGAACTGTAATTGTTGGATCTATCTCTGAAAGAATGCGTTTTAAATCTTCAAAATATGCATTTGTAATAGGATTATCATATTCAATAGGATCCATATGCAAAGTCATCATCACGTGTAATGTATCTTCTACTTCACGTTCTGCTTGGTCAATAATGTCATGAATCTTTAAAAAGTTCATCTTCGCATCAACTTCTGCATGTGCACTACCAATCTTAACACCTGGTCCATAATCATGAATAATTAAATCATGCAGACCACGAATCTCTTTATATTTTAAAATAATTTCACGAATTTGTTTTACCAACTCTTCATCTGCTGGTTTTCCAATGAGACGGTCAATGATTTCTTTGATCAATTCATATCCTGATTTTAATATGAAACCCGCAATTATCAGTGTTGCCACACCATCAAATGGGAATGATGTTTTGAGTTGGCTTAACAACATCGCTACAATCGTAATGAGTGTAGACCATGCATCATTGCGTGCATCCTGTGCTGTCGCAATCATTGCTAAATTGTCAATTTTATTTCCGATTGTACGATTAACATAACTAATCCAAAATTTAACACCGATTGATAAGACCAATATCACCATTAGTACAGGTCTAAAAATAATACTGTTTGGCTCTATAATCTGTTGAATACCCTGCTTGATTAGTTCAAAGCTAACACTAAAGATAACAACCGCTATGACAAAACTTACCACGTATTCCACACGACCGTGTCCAAATGGATGTTCCTTATCCGCTGGCTTACTAGCGATACGATATCCTAACACCGTTACAAGACAAGTCATCAAATCAGATAGGTTATTAAAACCATCCGACATTATGGATACAGAATTCGTCATAAAACCAATTGTAAGTTTTACAATAAATAACAATAAATTTGCGATAATCCCAATAATACTCGTCAGTTTTCCATACGCAAAACGTACAGATTCATTCTGAATATCATCCGCATTTTTAATATATTTTTTTATCAGATAGTTTATCATAGGCACTTTCCTTAGTACCTATTTTAACGTAACGAAGCCTTCTTATCCAACGTATTTGCATATTCTTTTGAAAATAACAATACAATTCCATAGGAAGCTAGAATTGGCATAAATACAATTGCGATAAATACCATTGTATGACCAAACTGCAAGGAACTAATTGGAAGGATAAACGACACCCCAATAAATACAAACATTAAAGATAAAATATGTCCCAATAACTCTGAAACAGTATGGAAATGATACTTCACCCAATTTACCGCAAAGAGTGCGGAAGCGTAGGTAGATACTTCTAACATTGGTAAGTTTACTTGCAAACCAACCATACGAATCATTCCAATTAGTACGACTCCCATTACAAGCACTTGCATGAGACTATCCTTTACTTTTTCATATCCAATAAACTCACAAGTCAAGAATGCAGATATGATACTGCAGGCCAGTGCCGGTAGTGTATAACCATTGATTGCGTATGCAATTGCTAGAAATAATACAGAACGATTTACGAAATATAGTTGTTTGTTTGTCATATTTATCACCTTCTCTACATGGATTATCTTAGCAGTTAGGTATATAATTGATGTGCATATAAGTGCACATCAATTAAGAATATGAAAAATATAAACTCACTCCCATTACAAATTCTAGAGATACTACGTCAGTATCCAGATCAAGAACATCTAATCTCAATGCCTGAGTTGCAGGCAATCTTAGAAGCAGATGGCTTCCCTTCCAATCGTCGTACTGTATATCGTGCAATTGATACACTGCGAGAATACAACTATGATATTCGCTATGAATTTCATAAGTTTTATTCTGGCTATTATCTTGTACCGTATTTCAATGAAACAGAGCATTTTATTCTTTCTGATTATCTTAACCAACAAACAACATTATCAAATCAAGAAATTAGTACAATACAAACAAAGCTCCAGCATCTTGCAAGTCCCTACCATAGTCTAAAACGCAGGCAAAATATACATACAAGCAATCAAGAAATTTTATCCAACATCAAATTGATTTTACATGCTATCAAGCATTCCTATCAGATTTCTTTCTACTACTTTGACTATACAATTTCAAAGGAAAAGAAATACCGTAAAAATAAAAAACGTTATATATTAACGCCATATGCAGTTACTTCCGATGAAGGAAAATACTATTGCGTACTCTATAGTGAGAAGTATCAATCCTTTACAAACTATCGTATTGATAAGATGGAGACAGTTCGTCTGATTGATCAACCTGTAGAGACTATCGCATTCAACTTAGAAGAGCACCTACAAACATCCATGAAGATGTACGCAGGCAAAGCAGAAACAATTACCATTAAATGCACAACAGACATGGCAAGCATCATCTTAGATGAGTTCGGTAAGCAAATGATTATCTCCGAAGTAAATGATGACTATTTTATCCTAAGCCTAAAAACAGCGATAACACCAACCCTATTAAGTTGGCTATTATTATTCTATGATCGTGTAACAGTAATCCAACCAGCTAAGCTAAAAGAAAAATTACTAACAATCGCAAATAAAGTTATTGAAACTTATTAGAAAGAAATCATATGAACGAAAAGATAAAAGAACTTCAAGACATCATTGATCATTCAAATCATATTGTCTTCTTTACCGGTGCCGGGGTATCTACTGCTAGTGGTATCCCTGATTTCCGTAGTATTGATGGCCTCTACAATCAAAAGTATCAATTCCCACCAGAAGAAATCTTAAGTCATCACTTCTTCCTACAACAACCAAAAGAATTCTTTCGCTTCTATCGCGATAAGATGTTATATCCAAATGTAAAGCCATCCTACGTACATACATATATCGCCTCTTTAGAGAAGCGTCAGAAAAAGGTTACCGTCATCACCCAAAATATAGATGGACTACATCAACTTGCCGGTTCAACAAATGTATTAGAACTACATGGTAGTGTTTTACATAATACATGCATGCAATGTCATACAAAATATTCACTAAATGATATTTTAACAATGGATACTGTACCACTTTGTCCAAAGTGTAAAGGTATCATTAAACCAAATGTAGTCTTGTACGAAGAAGGATTAGATGAAACAATCCTGAATCAATCATTACATGCATTACAAACTGCAGACACCTGTATTGTATTAGGTACATCTCTTGTTGTATATCCAGCTGCAGGACTGCTGCGTTACTTTGGTGGTAAAACACTCGTTTTGATTAATCGTGATCAAACCAGTTACGATTCTACTGCCGATTTAACAATTCATGATGACTTCATCAACATCTTTCCAAGTTTAAAATAAAAGCTTAATCAACTTCACTTTGTGTCGTTTATTAAGCTTTTCTTTTTACAATGTGAAATGAATACCCTTTTCTCTTAGGTTTTCTATACATTCAAGTAAATATTGATGATTATGTTCTTTATAAATTGGAGTATCTACCGTCACTTCTTTAAGATTAGTATACCTTTCTGCTACCTTTCCTCGATAATTCTTATCTCTCCATTCTTCAGAAACTCGATACCCTCTTTTTTCCATTTCATCCATGACTAAGGAATGATAGCGATATAAGCAATACGGAGAGTAGAGAAACACATAATCTACTGTTCTATGTTTCTTTTGCCATCCATTACCTCTTAATGCACAACATTCTCTATGCTGTCCAAGAAGTTGATTTTTAGGCAATTGCGTAATCATTTGTTCATGCCAGAGTCTCATCATATTCTCCTGTCAATAAAGTAGATTCTTGTAAATATTGATTTGGATATTTCTTTAATAAAGCATTGATATATTCAATCACAGTTTCTTGATTTGATTCATCTATCATATATTTTTCTAGTATGCTAAATAAGCCCTGTTTTTCAGCGTCACTTGCGTCTTTCTTGAAATATCCCCATACATGAAGAATCGCATTATTAAAATCTTTTTTACTCTCTTCTACATCTCTTAGATTTAAGATTTTTTCTTTTAGAAATTGAATATCAACTTCTTTTTCTTTCAAATACTCTCTAATTTCTAAGTATACTTTATGTGACTTGCTTAACACATAATATTTATTTTTAGCCCACAGTACTTCACATTCTTTTCGCATCTTTGTGTTATTCACATTCGTACCTTCTTTCATCGTTTTTTTCTTTTCAAAATGTAGTATCTTGCATATTATACAATTTAACAATCTATAAATATATGGTGCTACTTCATCCTGTGTATGAACTAAAAAAGGTTATTTTTACAATAACCCAATGCCTGTCACAAATATTTCAATACCAATCAAGATAAGAATGATACCACCTAAGATAGATGACTTATTCGCAAAAGCCATACCAAACTTCTTGCCTAATACTACACCTACATAACAGATGATAAATGTCACAACTGCAATGATAACTGAAGTAATCAATGCGGAAGATAACGTATAGTCTGCAATCGTAAATCCAACGGATAAAGCATCAATCGAAGTCGCGATACCTTGAATCATAAGCTTACGAGTACTAGCTTCATATTCAGCTTCATCCTCTTCCTCTTCTTCAAAACCATCCTTGATCATTCCACCACCGATATAAAGTAGTAAGATTAAGGCAATCCATGGCACAGCATCCATAAAGATGACAAAAGCAGAAGAAACCGTATGTACCGCAAACCATCCAATCATTGGCATCAAAAATTGAAAACCCGCAAAAACAATGGCAATCTGAATCACTCTAGATATTGCCATTTTCTTTTCGTTCATTCCATTCGCCATTGATACCGAGAAAGCATCCATCGCAAGACCAACACCCAATAAAGCGGCTTGTATTAATAGTTTTATCATATCCATTCACTCCTATTGAATATGGTAAGGAACATGTTAATAAAAAAAGACCATGTATTACCAAAAAGGTAATCATGAGTCTCGCTAATTAAAACAAGCCAGGTTTTTACCAGTATGTTGACTTGCTGCACGGGCATGTGCCAGCTACTCCCTCAAATTACACCTATATTTTCACCGAATAGGTTTCTGTTAGTCAAGGCTTACTTTAACTTCCAAAGTCTTTTCCAGCCATACACTAACACTTCCATCAGTACAGGAGAATTCTCCACAACCCTCTTCATCAATTATAACTGTATTGGAACAATGTCCTAGTATATCTCTAAATTCTTCTCCTACATGATTGGTGCCAATATACATTCTTTTAGAACCACCATATCGATTACTTAGCACAACAGCCAAACCACTTCCACTAAATTCATCACTGCCACTTCTTGTCCAGCCAATTACATCTGGATTATCAAAATAATCATGTTGGTCACCATAAGCATAAAGTTCTCTAATCTTCATTAATGTAGGAAGGTCAGCCACCGCGGGAATATTCTTAGCAGGAATTCCATATAAATCCCCATAGAATACACACGGTAATCCATCTATACGCAATAAAATTAACGCATACGCTATCGTTTTAAACCAAGGTAAGACAAAGGATTCTAACGACTGTCCTGGCTCAGTATCATGATTATCTACAAACGTTACCGCATGCCATGCATCAGCTTGTACAAGTGTTCCTTGAAATAATTCTCGCATATCAAAGTTACCATTTGTATCGGAAGCATTTAATAACTGATAGTGTAAAGGTACATCAAACAAAGACATACAATCTGACGCATCCGCAAGATACTCCTGTAGCTTACTAAGATCACCATTCCAATACTCACCTACCGCAAAGAAATCTTCTCCTTTGTATGCACGCATGTCAGATAACCAATTTTTAAAGAATTGGTTATCAATATGTTTTACCGCATCTAGTCGCATACCATCGATACCAGTGATATCCAAATACCATTTACCCCAACGATTCAATTCTTGTAATACTTCTTGATTTTTAAAATCAATATCACAACCCATTAGATAATCAAAGTTACCATGTTCTCCATCTACATTTGGATCCCAGTTCTTTCCCTCAATAAGATAGATTGAACTTTGTTTCTTCTTCTCATCCCAATCCGTACCATCAAAATGGCTTGCATTCCATGTAAAGGTAGAATATTTCCCTTTACGATTTGGAAAGGTAAATTTTGTCCATGCAGTAATTTGATAATCACCACCGATTTCTTCATTACGATTATTTGGATCTGTTTTAATGACATCTATCGTTTCTTCCGTATCGCCGCCCATTTTCTGGTTGAGAACGATATCCGCAAGAACTGATATATTTTCTTTTTGTAACGCACCAATCGCATCTAGATATTCTTGTTTTGTACCATATTTTGTAGGAATTGTTCCCTTTTGATCAAACTCTCCTAGATCATATAAATCATAGACACCATATCCTACATCATGTACTCCACCCGCACCTTTATATGCTGGTGGTAACCACACCAGTGTAACTCCCAGATTAGAAAAAGAAGGTGCCAGCACCTTCAATTTATTCCAATGTTGACTATCATCTGGAAGATACCACTCAAATGCTTGTAATAGTGTATCGTTTTTCTCCATAGTCACCTCTTATTCAAGAGTTAGTTTCGCTACCTCTTTTTCAAAATATTCCTTTGTGTCTTCAATTGATAAATCTAACACAACAGAAAGTTCTTCATATAGATATTTCTCAGCTATCTGTAAATACTCATCATCGATAGAAGCCAACTTCTTATGTTGTTCAAGACGTTCTTGATTACGTCCATAGGAAGTCTTGATGATACGTACTAATTCACTAATATCATTCCCTTTTAACAGTGAAGCATACTGACTCTTCATATTTGCAGGCTTACTTTCAAGAGTCTCTAAATCAGGTGTATCAATAATCAACTGATCAATCTCTTCTTTTGTAATTAAATCACGTAAGTGACCTGCTTTATTGGACACTGGAACCTGAATAGAAACAGATCCAGAAGTAGGAAAATACGGTTCAAGAATATAACACTGTTCCCCCGTAAAGTCACTGCGTTTCTTTCCTGTAATACGACATACATCTCTTCGATAGACAACGATATCTTTTACTTTATACAAAGAAATCACCTACTTTCACCATTTCTATTTTACCACAACATCCATCTTTTTTCTAATGTGCCAAGAGTCGCAAAGAAAAGAAGTTGCTTGCCGCAACTTCTCTATCTTTATGATTAACGTGTTCCCTTATCGTAAGGAATACCTTCTGCCTTAGGTGCTCTCGATTTCCCACTAGAGAAGCCTAACACAATCAATACGACTAGATAAGGAATAATGTTATAGAAATACATTGGTAATGGTAAGCCCTTTGTAAATGGGATTTGGTTATACACTACACTTAAACACTTTAAGAATCCAAACATCAGCGAACCAAACGCAACTCCAATTGGTGACCAGTTACCGAAAATCATGATAGCCATAGCTAAGAATCCCATACCCGCTACTGCACCAGAAGCTGTACCATTGGCAACTGTCGCAATATATAAGTAACCACCAAATCCACCTAACGCACCTGAGATTGTTGTACCAAGATAACGCATCTTATATACATTGATACCTACAGAGTCAGCTGCTTGAGGATGTTCACCACATGCACGCAAACGTAAACCTGTCTTGGTCTTGTATAAGAAGATAGATAAGATAATAAATAACACAAGTGCAATAAAGGTTGAAATATAAGCCTTATCAAATAGTACCGCAAAGATACCAGTTGCTTCTTTGTTTTGGATTACATAACCAAAGTCATGACGTTGTCCAAGGGAGTCGACAGCTGTACCCATCTCTAATTGGTCTTTACTTGTAAATACCTTGATGAAGAAGAGCGCAACAGCTGGCGCAAGAAGATTTAATGCTGTACCAGCGATTGTCTGATCTGCTTTAAACTTAATCGCAGATACAGATAATAGAAGTGAGAATAATGCCCCTGCAACAGCTGCCGCAAGCATCGCAACCACAAACATCAACTGATTATGGTCAACGAAGAATGGAACATTCTGTCGTAACAATAGTGTCACAACCGCACCAATGAAGGCACCAAAAATCATAATACCGTCTAATGCAATGTTGATGATACCGCTACGTTCCGCAAACATACCTGCCAAGGCAACGATCAATAGCGGAATAGTAAAAATCAATGTTTTCTGAAGAATAAAAATCATTTCTTTTCCTCCTTGCTATTTTTGATCTCTGTCTCAATTTCTTGTAAGGATTTCTTCTTCGTGCTTAGTAACATACTGATATATCTTGCAAAGCCTGAGAAGTAGACAATCATCGCTACCATTAACTGAGATACATATTCGTTGAATGCAGTATTTGCCGCTAGGTTTGATCCACCAACGTTGATATACTTTAAGAAAATTGCAGTAAAGATAATACCGATAGGATTGTTTCCTGCAAGCAAGGCTGCTGGAATACCATTGAATCCATCGACTGGCAGTGTCTGATATGTCTCCCACTTGAAGTCTTGATGACCATTGAGACACCAGATAGAGGCACCCATCGCCGCAAGTCCACCAGCAATAGCCATCGCTAGAAGTAGATTTCTCTTTTCATTCATGCCTGCATACTTAGCACCATCACGGTTATATCCACAAGCCTTTAGTTCATATCCAAATGTAGTCTTATTCATCACAACATAAAGTGCGATAGCTACACAGATTGCTAGGAAGATACTTGCGTCCGCATAGGAAACAACAGAACCACCAGAGAAAATCTTATCTAAACCAAATGTTGCCGTTGCGATATTATTTACTTCTGTTTTCATAATGAAGTTTACTTTTGATTCCGCAACGTTAATAAACTTAGAACCATTAAATACCCAGCTAACTACATTGGCCGCAATCCAGTTTGTCATAATGCAAACAATAACTTCATTGACATTAAGATATGCTTTGAAGAAACCAGGAATCGCACCCCAAAGTGCACCAGCTAATGTACCGCAAAGTAATGCTAGCAACCAAATCACTGGAGATGGAACAGTTGCGGATGGAATAGATAATGAAACAATCAATGTTACCATTGCTCCCATCAAATACTGTCCTGGAGCACCGATATTAAATAAACCTGTCTTAAATGCAATACATGCAGATAAACCAGTCAGAATTAATGGAGTTGCATTAAACAACATGTTACCAAACTGGAATAGTGAGTTACCACCACCAGAGAATGGTCCACCAAGAACAATGAGAATGCCACGTACAGCTTCCGCAAATCCAATACGAGGATTAAATATGGATAGTAATACAAGGACTACAAATCCAACAAAGATACCACCGAAGATACATAACAAAGAAGCACTCAGCGACTTTAATCCTGCAGAGGATTTTTTATTCTTATTTTTCATCGCTGTGATCCTCCTTACCATTACGTTTCGCACCAGCCATGTATAGACCTAACTCTTGAACAGTTGTCTTCTTAGGATCAAGTTCTCCAACAATTTCGCCTTCATACATGACAAGAATACGGTCGGATAAGTTCATAACCTCATCTAATTCTAAAGAAACAAGTAATACACCTGCTCCACTATCACGACTTTGAATAATCTGCTTATGAATGTATTCAATCGCACCAACGTCTAGACCACGTGTAGGTTGTACTGCAATCAATAGATTATGTTTACGGTCTAATTCACGTGCAATAATTGCCTTCTGTTGGTTACCACCAGACATACTACGAGAAATTGTAATTGGTCCTTGACCACTGCGTACGTCGTACTCTTGAATGAGTCGATCTGCATACTTTCTAACTTCCTTGAAGCGAATCATGCCATGGTTTTGGAATTCAGGTTCAAGATATCTTTGCAAGACTAAGTTTTGTTCCAAAGAGTAATCGAGAATTAAACCATGTTTATGACGGTCTTCTGGAATATGAGAAATACCATGTGTATTCTTATAGCGAATCGAAGTATGAGAAACATCCTTCATCTCACCATCAATATTGAGTTTTACCTTACCACTCTTAATCTTTTCAAGACCAGTGATTGCATGTACTAGCTCTGTTTGACCATTACCATCAATACCTGCGATACAAACAATTTCACCCTTACGAACCTTGAAAGATACATCATGGATACTATCCTTCTTATGAATCTTGTCAAAGACACATAAGTTTTCAAGTTCTAATACTTCTTCCGTAGGATTACTTTCCTTTTTATCTACGACAAACTTAACATCACGACCAACCATCATATTTGATAGTTCTTCCTTTGTCGTATTCTTAACATCAACAGTACCGATATACGCACCCTTACGCAGTACAGAGCATCGATCTGCTACCTGCATAATTTCATTTAACTTATGTGTAATAAATAAGATAGACTTACCTTCCTTTGC
Organism: uncultured Solobacterium sp.; assembly: GCF_963550625.1. Classification (GTDB taxonomy): domain Bacteria; phylum Bacillota_I; class Bacilli_A; order Erysipelotrichales; family Erysipelotrichaceae; genus Bulleidia. The sequence continues at coordinate 26,565 of NZ_CAUVCV010000003.1, read as the reverse complement.
AAGACTCTTCATAATTTGCATGAGTTCTTCGATTTCTTGTGGTGTTAGTACCGCTGTAGGTTCATCAAAAATTAAAATATCATTATTACGGTATAACATCTTTAAGATTTCTGTACGCTGCTGCATACCTACCGTAATATTCTCAACTAACGCATCTGGATCTACATTTAATCCATAGGACTTGGATAGTGCAACTACCTTCTTACGTGCTTCTTTCTTACTGATAAAGCCAAGTTTTGTCGTTTCAACACCAAGAATAATATTTTCTAAAACAGTAAACACCTGTACCAACTTAAAGTGCTGGTGTACCATTCCAATACCCAAATCATTCGCATCATTTGGATTGTTGATTTGAACTGGCTTTCCATTCTTATAAATCTGTCCCTCTTCTGGCTGATATAGACCGAAAAGAACACTCATCAGAGTACTCTTACCAGCACCATTTTCACCCAAAAGGGCATGAATTTCACCCTTCTTTAACTGTAAAGTAATATTGTCATTTGCAATAATTCCAGGGAAAATCTTGGTAATATTGCGCATTTCAATAATATAGGGAGATTCATGAACTACATTTTCATCCATAGTCTATCCTCCATTACCGATGATGTAATAATCAAATTTTCTCTTGTTGCAAGTTAATTATACATGATATTTTTGCAAGGTTATATGAGCAGTTTTATATCACGTATCTTTGATACAGGATATAAAACCGTCCTTGCATACAACAAGAATATACAAATACAGGGATGATAGCGTTACTATCATCCCTGTAAAAAACTTATGACTTTATTACGCTTCAAAATCAATTGTTACGTTTGGAATGCCCTTCAACCAATCAGCGTTGTTTGCATCTTCCGGTGTCTTAGAATCTGGTACGATTTCACCGTCAGCAACCTTCTTGAACAATGCCTTGTATTGTTCAACTGTGAAGTTCTTCATTGACCATGTATCTTCTGGTAAGCCTGTAGCACCTTCAGCTGCGCCAAGGTTCTGAGCCTTATCAGCAAGTTCACTGTCCCACTTACCTTCGTAGAATTGACCTAAAATACGTTCAACAGATGCACTTAAGCCCTTCATAGCACTTGTGATAACCTTTGAACTTTCAGCAGACTGGTCAACGTCTACACCGATAATCTTTGCATTTTCATATTCAGAAGCTGCAGATAATACGGACTGGAACATGGATCCACCACATGCGAATACAACTTCAGTTCCAGATGCATACCAACCAGCAATCTGTGTCTGTAATTCTGTTGAAGCTGAGAATGTAGAACCATACTTATAGGAGTACTTGATTTCTACTGTGATTCCCTTTTCCTTCGCAGCAGCACTTGCGCCTTGAACGAAACCATAACCGAAACGGTTACATGCAGGGTTAGCACCTCCGCCACCACCTGTATAACCTAGTTTTGTATAACCTTCCATTACTGCAGCGTATCCAGCAAAGTATCCAGCTTCCTGTTCCTTATAAACGATAGCTGTAACGTTATCTAGACCTAAAGCCCAACCATCAACGAATGCAAACTTTACATCAGGATTTTCCTTAGCTACTGCTTCCATTGCCTTAGCCTGTAAGAAACCAGGAGCTACAATAATCTTTGCACCATTTTCGATAGCCTGTTTCATCGCATCGATACGGTCGTTATCTGTTGCGTCTGAACCATTTGCTGGCTGATAGTAGTTGTGAGTTAACTTGTGGTCTTCTGCATACTTTACAGCACCTTCATAAGTACCTTGGTTGAAGCCTTTGTCCATTAACTGACCTACGTCAGTAACAACAGCGACCTCAGCAGTAGCCTTGCCTGAACCTGTTTCTGTAGCAGTACTGTTCTTTGCAGTGTCTCCGCCACAACCTGCCATCGTTGCAATCATTGCAAGTGATAGCACTGAAGTAAATAATTTCTTCATGATAATTCTTTCCCTTTCTTTGTCAGAATACTCTGACTCCCGTTGTTTCTATTTTAAAACGTAATGAAAGCCTTTGCAATAACTCAACCCTGAACTTCCTCTTTAACAGTTGTTAAATTTAATCTTTAATTTGCCATTTTATCTATTAAGAACGATAAAAGCGTGATACGCTAAACACAGATATTGTAGAAAGAAGCTTTTAAGCAAACGAGGTCACTATGAAAGTAGAATTTAAAAAGTTAGGAATCAACGGTGAAGGAATCGGTTTTATTAATCGAAAACCAGTGTTCTGTGATGGAGTATTACCAGAAGAAACAGCAGAAGTAGAAATTATCGAGGAGAAGCCAAAATACGCAATGGCTCGCCTCAAGCGACTTATCACAAAATCACCAGATCGTATTGAATCCCCTAGTCCACTAGAACAAGCACATGGTTGTCCTCTCTTTATTTTGGATTACCAAAAACAATTACGTCACAAACAAGATATTCTTGAACAAGCATTATTTAAATATGGAAATGTAAAACGTTCCTTCGTGCGTGATATGCACGCAAGTGAAAAACAGGTCGGATATCGTTCCCAATGCAAACTACCAGTCCAGAAATCACATGATGTATTGGTCAATGGTATGTATGAACCAAAGACAAACCACTTCCATCCTATCGAACATTTCTTAATTCATGATTCAAAGCTAGAAGAAATCCGTAAAGAAATCTTACGTATCCTCAACGAAGAAGGCTATGATGCCTACAACCAGAGATCACAAAAAGGACTGCGTTATATCGTTCTGCGTGTGATCGATGGCAAAGCACAATGCACCCTTATCACTGGTAAAGAACATATTCCTTCTGTCATCATTGATAAAATCATGGAAATTCCTGGTATGGAATCCCTATGTCAGTCCTTCAATACCAACCGTAAGACAAATCAGATTTTTGGCTCACCTGCAAAAGTACTTGCAGGCAAAAATGCATTAACCATCTCTATGGATCAGATTCAACTACAACTTTCATCTGAATCCTTCTTCCAGTTAAACATTGACCAAGCCGAAAAGATGTATCAGATGGCAATCAGTAAAATTGACCCATGCAAGGTATTGGTCGAAGCGTATTGTGGTATCGGTACAATGGCATTAATGGCCAAAGATAAGGCAAATGTCGTCTATGGTATTGAATCTGTTCCAAGTGCTGTTGAAAATGCCACAAACAACGCTAAACTAAACAACATCACAAATACAGAATTCATCTGTGATGATGCGGCACATGGCTTACGCAAGATTGCGATGAAGAAGACAGTTGACTGCTTACTAGTCGACCCACCACGCAGTGGCATGGATGATGAGATGCTAGATACCATCATGCATGTATTACCAAAGAAGATTGTCTATATCTCTTGTAATCCTTCCACCCTTGCAAAGAACCTCAAAGTTCTTAAGCAACGCTATCACGTAGTGACAGTAATTCCATACGATTTATTCCCACAGACACCACTTGTAGAATCTATTACTGTATTGGAGTTAGGTTAATGAAATACCTCGTAAAAGACAATACGATTACGATTGATCCAGAAGGAAAATATCTCAAAAAAACAGTAGACGATTTTCTAAACGATTACTATCAATCAAAGAAAAACAAATATCTTCTACTGCTAAATAAACAAATCCTATTAGATGGTATCCCTGTCAAACACGGAAAAGAAATCATTGACCGCAAGGCAATCACAATCACCTTCCCAGAAAGTACAGTTGATTGGATTCCTGCCGAAACAGAATGTAAAGTCATATACGAAGACGCATTCATCTATATCGTGCATAAAGATGCAGGCATGATTATCCATGGTGATCCTGGAGATACAACATGCTTGAATGCTTATGCGGCTAGATATCAGATCAACCATGGCATCAAACAGCCAGTACGACCAATCCATCGATTAGATAAGGATACAGTTGGACTTGTCATCTATTCAAAGATTTCATTTTTCCAACCATGGTTTGATGCACAACTTTCTAGCAAGAAAATTTATCGTCACTACCTAGCGATTACAAATGGTAATATTGATTCAAACTTCCGTATGACAATCAATAAACCACTTGGAAGAGACCGTCATAATAGTGGTATGTATCGCATTTCTTCAACAGGAGTTGAAGCTATCACATGCGTAGAAGCACTGGGTAATTATCAATCTTATAGTTTACTGGGATGTACACTTGAAACTGGCAGAACTCACCAAATCCGTGTTCACCTTGCCAGCATTGACCATCCTATCGTCAATGACGTACTCTATGGTATTAAAACAAAAGATTTCCCTACGATGGGCTTATGGGCAGATTGGATTGCATTTAGAAATCCAATCACCAATAAAAAACACAAGATATTCGATCAACCTAATCCAATGTATGAACCATTTAAAAAGTAGATGTCCAGCATCTACTTTTTCGTTATACAATCCCTAATTCTTCTAATACCTTCGCTACACCATCATTTGCACAAGTATCGGTAATGATATCCGCATACTGCCGAACATCATCCTTCGCATTACCTAAGGCAACACCAATTCCTGCTTTTTGAATAAATGGTGTATCATTTCCTGCATCCCCAAACGCAATGACATTCTCCCAAGTATAGCCTTTCTTCTTGAGAACAGCTTCTACTGTTAATGACTTATTGATAGAATGCAAGAATACATCAAATCCCTTTAGAGATGACCATGCGAATACTAGGTCAGGCATCTCCTTAGCAAAACCCAAAATTTCATCTTCATCTCCCACTAAGAACGTTCCTAGAGGATTACCATATTCTAAGTGATGCGTGCGCTTCTCTGTATCATTAATTAGAAGTTGTGCCTTAACAGGATCCCCATTTACATAACCATCCACAAACTTCTGATAAGCATTGTATATTACGACATGATCTACAAACTTAAACCCTAAACCAATATTATTCGCTTGCGCAAATGCAATAATTCGCTCCATATATTCTGTTGGTAGTGGATGTGTTTCTAACACAGTTCCATCACGCTTTACCAAACAAGCACCATTGATCGTACCAATGATGTCCATTGGTAAATCATCAAATAGCGATGGCTGTAAAAACGTATAATGTCTACCCGTGTTAATCATGACATCATATCCACTCGCCAGCGCTGTTTGTAAAGCATTACGATTGCGCTCACTTAACTGCTCAGAACCACTTGGAATCAGTGTATTGTCTATATCACAGACAATCATTTTTATCTTATCTACATTCATATTCATAACTTCAAAATTATAGCATACCGTGCTAATATATAAAGTGTTCTGTGCTCGTGGCGCAACTGGATAGCGCATTTGATTCCGAATCAAAAGGTTGTGGGTTCAATTCCCATCGAGCACACCATTCAAATCAAAGTCAAACCCTTCGTAATGTTGGGTTTTTATTATATCTACTTCAAATAAAAAAACACCCTATTTAGAGTGCTTGGTAGTATCATTGTTTTCTTCGGAATTGGATAATAACTCTTCAGCCTCAAATTGTCTTAAATCTTCCATGAACAACTTATGATACTCTTCCATTGTTAATTCTTCACCATCGAGCATACTATCAATTCCTTTCTACGCCTAGTTTGTAAGGCTTTTTTTAATTTCTTTAAAGATAACTGATTTGTCGTCGTTCCTGTCATTGCATGGCCATCCCGCATTTCCTCTTTTTCAGCCGGATGTAGACGAGACAGATTTTTCTACTTCAGTCATCTACTTACATCATACGCTAGTATATTGATACGTCAAGTATGATTAGATACATATGTATATAAAAAGGATTATATTGAACATGAATGCATGTATCAAGATAATCCCTTTTCATAACGAATTACTAACCAAGGAAGTGTAACTTTTCATCCATCAGATGATAAGATACAGAATCCGTCTTATATTCTACTTCACCATCTGTATGAACCCATACTGGTTGTTCTGTTTGGATATGAATTTGTTTGCCCTCTTTTAGGGAAACACCTTTGAACTTTCCGTGTTCTCCCTTCATTGCATAAGGGAAGATACGGAAGAAGTCAACTCTACCTAAACCATCCGCAATACAAGTATTCAAGATCCCATCACATGGATTCGCTGTTGGGCAGAACTTAAAGCCTCCGCCTTCATATGGTTCGTTCATTGTTGCGATAAACAATAACTTATCATAGGAATAACTTTGATCATCAATCTGAATCTTTGTCTTGAAGTGATGATGTAAGAAAATTAAACGTGCACCAACAAACAAGTAAATGAGCTTCCCTAAATGTAATGCATTTAAGACTTTCTTCCATGGTGATCTTTGAACCTGTTCAGAGATTGCGGCGTCATAGCCAATGCCAGAACTGATATTGTAGCGACGTGAATACGGTTCATCAGACACCTTATTTCCCTTTTCATCATAGCGTGTATGGTATGTCAATACACCTACGTCTAGGTCTTTGCCATTCTGGTCATTTAGAATACGGTGTAAACATTCAATCTCTGTTCCATGAATTCCAAGTGACTTAGCTAAGTCATTGCCTGATCCACAAGGAATCAAACCAAGATATGTCTTATCAAAGTTTACAATACCGTTTACTGCTAGGTTCATAGAACCATCGCCACCAATCAAGATGATATTGACTCTTTCATCATTTGAAGTTAATTCCTCCATTATATCCTTGATACCATGTTCAAGATTTGAAAGATGTACTTTATACTCAACTCCAATTGTATCGAGTTCTTTTTTAATTATATCCCAACACTCGTTTGTCCTACCGCTAGCCCCAGCAGGATTAATCACAATATGATAGACACTCATTTTATTCCCCTTCATCCACAAATCGAAGTACCTTTTTTTGTCCATCTGCAGGAATGATTGCCTGCGGGAAGATTTGTCTAATGACTGTTTCGTATTCCAATGGATCTTTAATAGATGGAGAATAATGTGTAAACCATAATTCTTTTACCATCATCCGCTTTGCAAGGATAGCTGTTTCTTGCATGGTACTATGTTTGTTTAGATTTGCTTTTTCAATCTTTTCTGGATCGCCATACATACCCTCACCAATATAGAGGTCCGCATGACTTCCGTATGTTACTAACTCTTCTAGTGGTCTAGTATCTGTTGCATAGACCATCTTAAGACCTTGACGACTTTCACCTAACACATCATCAGGTGTATATATCTTACCATCAAACTCGACAGTATTGCCTTTTTGAAGCCTTCCCCAGACTTTCATTGGCACATTCTTAGCAATTGCTTTATCCTTATCAAACTTACGCATGCGGTCTAATTCAAAGATGTATGCATAACAAGGCACACTATGTTTGGCATGTAATGCTTTGATTTTTAGACCTTTTACTTCAAAGTCTACTTGTGGCCCATCAATCTCTACAAGTTTAATTTCAAAAGGAATATAACGAGCAACTTTATAGATACCCTCAAATACTTCTGTTAATCCTTTTGGGCCATAGATTGTTACAGGTTCTGTTCGCTCAGACTTTGCCATTGTTAGTAATAGACCAGGTAAGCCAGCTGTATGATCTGTATGGAAATGCGTCAAAAGAATTGTATCGATTGTCTTACAAGAATATCCATATTGATGTATGGCTATCTGTGTACCCTCTCCACAATCCACAAGTAATGTATTTCCATTCCATCTTACCAATAAGGATGTTAACCATCGATTTGGTAAGGGAACTGTTCCACCTGTACCTAGTAAACAAATATCTAGCATAAAACCTCTTTCTACTCATCTATGGTAACACAAAAAGCCCTGCAAAAGCAGGACTTAGAGTTCTTTGATGATTGCAGATAGTTTTGGTAATAACTGCTGCTTTCTAGAAATGATATTTGGATCATAACCAGAATGTTCATCAATCTGTGTTTCAATCATATCTGTTATGACATAAGACATTGGTCCGTAGAAGACGAAGTAGGAACCATTCCCCATTACATCCGTAAATAACATCAGTAAGAGATCTAGATGACGATCCTTCTGTTCCTTCTTCATATTTTCCTTGAATGCAGGTAGTAACTTCTGTACTTCTTCGGTATGACTGTAGTTTGTCTGACCGATAGAAATCTTATACTTACCGATATCGTAGTTCTTAAGGTCACGGTTGAGGATTTCATGTGGTGTAGAATCCTTCAAGGCAACAGAAGCACCTAACATCTCTCTTGCGTAAGCATCAATATCATCAATACCTGCAAGCTCTGCTAACTTCTTAGCTACGTTAATATCTTCCAGTGTTGTTGTCGCAGACTTGAAGTTAAGTGTATCGGAAAGAATTGCACTCATCATTAAGCCAGCCATTGTAGGATCTGGAACAATGTTCTTTTCGCAATATAAGCCATACACAATTGTACTTGTACAACCACAGCGGTGGTTGCGGTATTCAATTGGATGGTCTGTTTGAATATCACCAATATGGTGATGGTCGATAATTGCGACGATATCGGCTTTATCAATATGATTCATTGTTTGGTTTGTTGCACTATGGTCAACAAGCGCAATACGTAACTTCTTATAGTTACGTGTATGGTAGCGTGATATACCACCTACAACTTTACCGTTTTCATCCAGTACAGGATAACTACGTACACGTGAGGCATTCATCTTTGTCGCAACATCTTCTACGTACTCTGTATTCTTAAAGCAGATTAAGTTTGTTGTCATAATCTGAGAAACAGAATAACTCTCTGTAATCACTGTTGCTGTATGCATGGTACGATCAGGTGTCTCAACAATTGCACAACCATACTCCATCGCAAGTTCTTTAACATCATCTGACGCATGTTCATCGCAGGTTAGAACCAAGCACTTTACACCTAAACGAATTAGGTTTAACTGCTTTTCGTGTCCTTCTGACATGATGATAATACTGCCAGCGATAAAACTCTCAACCAGTTTCAAATCATCTAAAGTAACGATGTGTACTTGACCATTTGTACTGAATTCTTTTGGTCGCAATACTACCTTACCACCAATCGTACGTGCGATATTATCTAATGTCGCTGTTGCCATCAAGTCCTTTAAATCTGTATCTTCATGGATGCGATAGCGAGATAAATCACTTGTGGAACAGATACCACATAAATTATCATTCTCATCTAATACATATAAAGAACGGTTCTGTGTTCTTAACATTAAATGCCATGCATGATGAACTGTTTCATCATAACGAATGGTTGTTGGAGTATCGAGATTGATATCTGCTAAACGTGCACGTGCATCCGTCATCAATAACGGATTATCTAAATGAAATGTACGTAAAATAAATTTTGTTTCTTCATTTAAAGGTCCTTGGCGACAAGCAATTGCCGTACTACCAGTCTTATTCAATAAATTCGCAAACGCAATTGCCGAGCAGATTGAATCACTATCTGGATGTTTATGACCTGTTACATAAATATTGTGATTACTCATGTTCTATCAACTAAGCCCTCCACTATCTATTTTATCAATTAATAACTTAATACTTCATTACCATCTTCTGTAATCAAAATTGTATATTCCCATTGCGCACTATCTTTACCATCTTTTGTACTAATAGTCCAATTATCATATGGGTCGATTACAACTGCAGCCTTACCTAAGTTAATCATTGGTTCAATGGTAATAATCATACCCGGCACCAGTACCATGCCAGTGCCTTTTTTGCCAACATGTGCGACAAATGGATCTTCATGGAAATCATTACCAACACCATGTCCACCTAATTCTCTTACAACACTATATCCCTTAGATGTCGCATATTTCTGAATCGCATAACCAATATCACCAACTGTATTCCATGGTTGTGCAGCTGCGAGTCCAATTTCAAGACATTTCTTTGTCTCTTCGACAAGCTTACGGCGCTCTTCACTTACATTTCCAATACAGAACATACGGGACGCATCACCATAATAGCCATCCACAATTGTTGTACAGTCAACGTTGATAATATCACCATCATGTAGTTTCTGAATATGCTTTGGGATTCCATGGCATACAACACTATTTACTGATGTACATACATGTTTTGGAAAACCTTCATAGTGATATGGTGCACAGATGCCACCACTTTTTTCTGTGAAGTCTTTCACGATATCGTCAATTTCTTGTGTCGACATACCTACATGAATGTGTTTAGCAACTTCATCTAACACCTGTGTGTTTAATTTAGCAGCCTTACGAATTCCTTCAATCATCGTTGGACGCTTGATATATTTTTCCTCAGGTAAAATCGCACCCTTTTGTCTGAATTCCTCCATACGCTTTAGGATATGTTCTGGAATTGGTTCATTCTGATCTATTTCTTGCCAAAGTTTTAAATCCATCTTACTACCTATCTTTCTATTTTGTTGTACTACCAAAGCCACCAGTTCTTACAGCGTCAGCTTCATCATCTACCGTAATACCGAAGGAAACAAAAATACCCTGCAACATTCCCTGGCCACTTGCAATCTCAACTGTTTTATTTTCATTTGTATCATTTGTTAGTTTGCAGAAGATATGTCCCTCATTATCTGCGTGATAGTAATCACTATCGATAATGCCCACTGTGTTATTCATCTGTAGACGATACTTGAATCCTAGTCCACTACGTGGAAATAACATCAGTACATAATCATCTGCCATCTTCACTCTGATACCGGTAGGTATTAATACCGTTTCTTGTGGGGCAATCTTCAAATCAATTGGTGTATAAAAATCATACCCCGCAGAACCTTTTGTTGCACGGCGTGGAAGTACGATTGCGTTGTATATTTCCGCAATATCTCTTGTTTCATTTGGAAAAGTCTTCTGCCAATCCTTATAAAACTGTTCGTAACTCACTTTTTCAAACTGTGCAATTTTGTTCATTTTGTATTACCTACCTCTTCTTCCATGATATTTTACCACGTTTATGCGATTTCTCTATACTTTCAGCCACTTTAATTAGTTATGATTAACTTCATTTTAAGTTATAAAATTTCATTTTCGTTTCGAATGGAGTTTAGAGTATAATAAGGAGTGTTAACGGAGGTCTTATGAAATTAAATATCGCAGTATTTTTCGGTGGTGAATCCGTCGAACATGAAGTAAGTATTATCTCTGCACATCAAGCGATTGAAGCACTTGATAAAAATAAATACAACGTCATTCCTGTATATGTCTCAAAGGAACGTAAACTATATGTCTCTGATTTATTAAAGGATATGAGTAACTATAAAGATCTCAAGCAATTGATTTCTCAATGTACACAAGTTTCCATTACATCAGAAGATAATCGTGTCGTAATCCGTCCTGTCAAAGCCTCTCTATTTGGGCGCAAGGAATTAGGCACAATCGACGTAGCTATTCCTGTCATGCATGGTACAAACGGCGAAGATGGTACAATCCAAGGTTTCTTTGAAATGTTAAAGGTTCCATACGCTGGTTGTGACCTCTATGGTGCAGCGATTGGACAGGATAAAGTTTTACAGAAGAATGTACTCAGTGATAACAACCTACCAATCACAAATTGGTTCTGGGTATACGGTTCAGAAATGGATACACATCAAAGTGAAATCCTCGATAAGGTGCATCGTTTAATTTATCCAGTTATTATTAAACCTGCACGTACAGGTTCTTCTGTTGGTATCTCTATCGCTCATAACGACGAAGAATATCTTGCATGTTTTGATGAAGCACGTCAGTATGATGAAAAGATTATCACAGAGAAAGTTGTAAAACCAATGCGTGAAATCAACTGTTCTGTAGTTGGAGATTCCTATTCCTGTGTAGCTAGCGTACTAGAAGAAGTAAGTTCAGTGTCTCAAGATGAATTACTCAGCTTCTCTGATAAGTATCTCGGTGGTGGAAAGAGCTCTAAGAGTCAAGGTTCTAAAGGTATGGCAAGTACTGCACGTATCGTACCGGCACCTCTTACAGATGAACAGACAAGACTTGTTCAACAATTAGCCAAGGAAACTTTCCGTGTACTAGGCACATCTGGTGTATGTCGTATCGATTTCTTAATGGACGCAGACACAAAGAAGGTTTATGTAAACGAAATCAACACTATTCCAGGCTCCCTTGCCTTCTACCTATGGCAAGCTGCTGGTGTATCTTTCTCTGAGTTAATGGACAAACTTGTAGAACTTGCATTAGATAGAGAAAGAAGAAGATCCAAGATGACCTTCTCCTATGAAACAAATATCCTCAGTAACTTCTCCGCTTCTAGCGCAAAGGGTTCTAAAGGATCTAAGATGTAAGATAAGCCCACATGTTGTGGGCTTTTTAAATGTATACATTCATCCATACAGATACAGAAAAGCACTTCATCGTGAAGTGCTTTGTTAACAAATCCTTTTATGCTTGTTGTTTACGAGTAAGTAGTACACAAACAATTACAAGTCCTGATACTAACATGAATCCTGCATACAAGGAAATATCACCACGATCACCAGTTTTTGGTGTAGTTGTGCCAGGTGTAGGTGTTGGTACAGGCGTTGGTGTAGGTGTTGGTACAGGCGTTGGTGTAGGTGTAGGAGTAGGTGCAGGAGTTGGTGCTGGAGTTGGTACAGGAGTTGGTACAGGCGTTGGTGTTGGTGTTGGTACAGGCGTTGGTGTTGGTGTTGGAGTTGGAGTTGGTACTGGTGTTGGTGTTACAGTAGGATCTTCGATATGACCACTTAATAAATGCTGGTAAGTAGTATCTTTACCCCTATAAATATCAATTGAAGTTCCAGCAGGAATTGCTGTAGTACTATTGATTAAATCATTGAAAGCATCCAACTCATTTTGAGAATAAGCCAAACCACTTGTATCGCGTAATGGCATATTGAAACTATCTGTATAATACCAAACCGCAAACTGTGTAATCTGTCTAAACTGTCCATCTGTTAAACCATATCTTTCTTGGATACCAGATTTATTATTAGGATAGCCATCATAAACAACTCTAAGCAATCCATTATAGAGATCTTCGCCAGTAACTCTTTCTGTATCCGCTAGTTCTTCAAAAACAGCCCCACTACCAGCTTCTTTTGTGTAATACACCTTTCGTGGTGAAAAGCTACTTTCAGGAAATGCTTTATGATCATTAAAGCAGTATCCTACAATACCCTTCTCAGTCGCTCCCTTTGGTCTAATATAGATAGGATTTTTAATGTGATCACTTGCAGGGTATTCGCCGGATTTTGTATATGCCTCAAATTCTTCGGCAGCCTCTACATGTATTGATACATTTGAAATTACCGGAATAAAGATTGATAACATCAACATTATTGTTAATGCAGGCCGCAAAAAAGCTTTGAATTTCTTCATCATAAAAAACCTCCCCATGAATTTGTAATTCACAAATATTATATTAGACAGAAATATTTAATCAAATAAAAATTGTATAATTGATATACAAATAGTTAATTTTCATTATATATGAAAATTATATATTATATTTTACATTATAAAAGGCAATTTTACGGATAATGTCCAAAAATTGCCTTTTATCAAAATTAATCTAACTGTATAATACTAGTTTTATAAAGTATTCAAATTCACAATATGAACTTCAGGATCGTGTGAACAATATAGTGTATCTAAACGAACTAGGAATTCTTCTGCATCTTCTTTGGATGGGAATGTTCTAACTGGTTCAGAAACACCATTTACGATAAATGTTACATCAAACATATCATCTGTATTGTAGACAGCTGAAATTGTCATTGCTTGAATCTGTGTAGGAACATAGTATTTTGTTTCCTTTTCACGTACAACTTTTAAAATCATATCAATTATCCTCCAAAAAACTTTTATCTATATAAATCATATCATTTACTAAAGGTTTCAACTAAGAAATATTTCCATTTTTGATATCTTCAAACATGCGAATAGCCGTCTTCATAAAGTTATCATTCGCATTAGCTAGAATTTGTTTTTCACATAGTTCCTTATCTGTTGTGGCATAGAACTTTGTAATACCGTGTTCATATAACGCTTCATAGCCATCACCAAGACAACCACAGATTGCGATAACTGGGATATTTCTTTCTTTGCAACGTCTACCAATGCCATATAGTACTTTACCATGCAGTGTTTGTGCATCTGCTCTTCCTTCGCCACTAATAACATAATCAACGCCATCTAACATCTGATCAAAGTTCATTAAATCCATGACAACTTCAATTCCAGACTTCATTTCTCCTAATAGGAATAATGAGAAGGCTGCGCCCATTCCACCTGCTGCACCAGAGCCAGGGATATCATTTACATCTTTTCCAAATGTTTTAAGTAAAACTTGACGGTAGTTTTCCATACCCTTTTCAAGTTCTGCTTGTATCTCAGCTGTAGCACCTTTTTGTTTTCCATAGCACATCGTCGCACCATTTGGGCCACATAAAGGATTATCTACATCACACATAATCGTAAACTTAGCTTCCTGTACCAGTGGATGCATGCATGAAGTATCGATTGTGACGATATCTTTTAAACTATCACCAATTCCTTTTACTTCTTTTCCATCTTTATCTAAGAAGTGCACGCCAAGTGCCTGCATCGCACCAATACCACCATCATTTGTAGATGTACCACCAATCGCAATTTTAATGTCACGGATTCCATCCTCAAGAATATGAGCAATTAGTTCACCAACACCATAGGATGATGTATAGCGAGGGTCTCTTTGTTCTACTGGTACAAGTGGTAATCCTACAACTTCCGCCACTTCTAAGATTGCTTCTTTTTGATTCACTAAGCCAAACTTTGCTTCTCTTCGTTTCATGTATGGCCCATGTGTTGGTACATACATAATTGAACCACGCAGATTACGAGTAACAGTTTCCACTGTACCTTCTCCACCATCTGCCATTGTTACATCGATATATTCCACACTTCCAAGCACGCGATGTGTCGCATGTCTTAACAAGCGATTAATACTGATAGCACTCATCGTACCTTTAAATGAATCGGGGGCAAATAAAAATTTCATATATCCTCCTGCTGTCGACATTTTTATAATGATATCATTCTCAAACATTTTTCGCATTAAAAAAGTGATTGATGATTATCTCATCAACCACTTACTCACGACGTAATGCATCGATTGGATTTAAGTTTGCGGCCTTGTATGATGGTAGGATACCAAATACAATGCCAATTAACATTGAGAATAATACCGCAAAGATAGAAGCTTCTACGCTAATCGCAATCGGTGTTCCATTTAACTTCGATATCAAGAATGCAAGTATGACACCTGAGATAACTCCAATCACACCACCTGTCGATGTTAGAACGACTGCTTCGGTTAAGAATTGAATCAGAATCGATTTCTTTGGTGCTCCAATCGCCTTCTTCAAACCAATTTCACGCGTTCTTTCGGTTACGCTTACTAACATGATATTCATAACACCAATACCACCAACGAGTAAGGAAATACCCGCAATCCACAACAACATTGTATTTGTTGCTTGCGATAACTGTTGGATTTGCTTGGCTTGTTTCATCAAGTCTTCTGACTTATAACTAGTTTCGTTATTGCCAGTTGCTGTAGCGTTCAAAATCTCTTCAGCTTGCTTACCGATTGTAGTCATTGAGTTTGTATCTGTAGCACGTAAGATTACATTTTCTGGCTCATCATATTGATATAATAATGGCCACACTGATGTAGGTACATATACTTTTCCAGAAGTATCCTGGTTATATGTATAGTAATCATTCATGTTTTTAATCGTTGGTTCAAACTCTACCGCTGGTGAAACTACACCAACAACCACAAATGGTTCCTTTTGAATTTCTACAGTTTTTCCAATTGGATTTTCTCCTTGGAATAACTGCTCTGCAGAAACCTTATCCAATAAACAAACCTTACGATTCTTATCGATATCATTTGCAGAGAAAGCTCTACCACGACTTACAACCAAGCCATTTGTCTGTAAATATGTATCATCAATACCGTATACATATCCACCTGTTAAGGAGTTTGTCAGATGGAATACACCATCATATACCTGACGACGATGATAGAGTGATACATTCACTACACCAGGAATATTCTTTAAATCATCTTTTTGAGAAGCAGAAATTTCTCTGTATTTACCAGGGATGCCCTGTCCAAAGTCATATTCCCAGTCACCTTGTGTCATACGTACATTGACTGTATTAACACCTGAGCCGATGAGGTTAGTTTGAATCTGTTCATTGGTACCTTTGATTGTGGAAACGATAGCGATAATTGCCGCAATACCGATAATAATACCTAGCATTGTTAGAATCGAACGCATCTTATGTGATAGGATTCCACGAATTGATAATCTAATATTCTCGCCCATTAGTAGCCTCCTAACATTGCATTATCATCCATACCAATCTGTGTACGAGTTCCTTCTATCGCACCATCACCATATGGGAAGGCAATATAATCTGTATCTGAAAGGCCAGACAATACTTCAGTCGACATATTGAAATATACCTTACCAGTCTTGATATATGTCTTAACAAGCTTACCATCCACATCCTTCATAACATACTTTTGTCCGTGTTCATCACGGATGAAAGCGTTGCTGAGATAGATAGAAGATGTGTCTGTATTCTCTTGTTGAAGTGATAAGGAGAGATAAGAACCTTGTTTCAAATCATCACCCTTTTCAATATATGCAGTAAAACCATACATTGAAACATTTGGATTACCACCATAGAAACCTTCCCCAGAATTTGTTGGGAAGTTATCAATATGTGTTACGACTGCTTCATAGATAGATCCTGTTTCATAACTTGTTACAGATACTTTTGTTCCCTTTTGAATTGTTGCTAATAATAGCTCAGAGATAGAACCCTTTACTTCTGTACCAGTTCCACCTGCAACAGTTAAGAATGGTGTTCCATCTGTAGGGACATTGTTCATATCCTTTAGACCTTTGATAACACCACTACGTTTTGCGTAAACAACACCATCTGCTAATTGTGTCTGTAGTTCAGATAGTTCAAGTTGTTTACGACGAACATCAATATCATACTCACGCACTTCAGATTCCTTGGCATGAATTGCACGTACAAGTTCAGAAGCTGTCATTCCCTCTGGTTCAATTTCAGGTTCAGGTTGTTGTGGTTCGATAAGATTCTTATGAATCACACGTGTCTGAATATCAAGTTTTGCCATATCATCTGTGACAGTACCTAAGATTGACTTTAACTTATCTACAGATACCAACCAAGAATCTTCAAGACCCTTCGTCTTATCATCCTCTGAATAAACATCTATAGAAACGTAGAATGTCTTTCCATCTGTTTCTGCTTTCTGGATGAGTTCCTTAATAAACTTACCAGAAAGGAAGCCATCATGTTTAATCGCAAAGTGATATGGATTTGCCTTTGTACCCTTTGCATATGTGTTTACAGCAGGAACTGCTGGCGTTGGCGTAGGAGTAGGAGCAGGTGTTGGGGTAGGAGCTGGTGTTGGTGTTGGGGTAGGAGTTGGTGTGGCTGTTGGATCTGGAGTTGGTGTTGGTGTTGGAGTCGGAGTCGGTGTTGGAGTCGCTGGAGCTGTTAGCTCATCAAGATCCTTTGTAAACTCTGTGTCCTCATCCGTTAACGCATTCAGATAGTTCCATACTTTATTTTCTTCTACCTGTGTTACTGCTTCTGTATCCACTTTATATTCTGGCTCTGGTGCAGGAGTCGATGTTGGCGCTACTCTTCTTTCCACCGGCCTTGTATTCTGTAGTTGCTGTAATTCTTTTCTGGATTGTTCTAAACGAAGCTGTGTCGTAGAAATTTCAAGCTTCTTTAGTTCTACAGTATAGTTCAAGCTTGTAATATCATACGCCAGCAATTTATCACCAACAGATACTGCTTGTCCTTCGGTAACATATACCGCAGTGATAATTTGAGATACAGATGGTGTAACAGTCTGTGTAGCTGGATCAGATACCAAACCACTCATCTGTGATTCCATCGGATTACCACCCATATTCATTGCACTGACTTGCACTACATCCACCTTGCGGGATGCCTTACGGAATTGAAGGATTCCAAAGTATCCAAGTACTAAGGCCGCAACAATAGAAACACTAATAATAACTCGTTTTTTATTCATGCGTGCCCTCCTGTATCATGCCATCAATGATATGAATGACACGCTTTGCCTTGCTTGCGACATGCGCATCGTGCGTAATCATAACAATTGTGACACCTTCTTTATTCAGTTCTTCAAATAGTTCCATAACCTGTTTACCAGATTTTTGGTCTAGTGCACCAGTTGGCTCATCCGCCAAGAGAATACGTGGATGATTAATGAGTGCACGTGCAATCGCTACACGTTGTTTTTGACCACCAGATAATTGATTTGGCTTGAAGTTTACACGTTCACCCAAACCAACCTTTGTCAGTGCTTCCACTGCTGCTTTTTCACGTTCAGCCTTTGGAACACCCGCATATACAAGGGGTAAGGCAACGTTTTCAATCGCTGTTTCACCTGGTAAAAGTTCAAATGTCTGAAATACGAAACCAATTTTCTTTAAACGTACTTCTGATAATTCATTCTCAGAAATACGTGAAATATCTGCGCCATCTAATTCATAGGTTCCTTCTGTACAACGATCTAAACAACCAATGATATTCATTAAGGTTGTTTTCCCTGAACCAGAAGGACCCATAATTGCGACATACTCACCTTCCGCAACCTGTATAGAAACATTCTTCAATACAGGCACTTCAATGGTGCCGCCATAACTTTTATAGATTCCTTGTAAGTTCAATAACATACTTATTCTCCACTTCCTACTGTAGAGATTGATTCTGTCTTCATACCTTCTTTGTAGTCTTCCATTGGCCATGCAATACTATCAGATTCAGATACACCAGATTTAATTTCATACTGGTATAAGTTCTGATCCAATTCACCAACTTCTACTTCACGCTTCTCTAAGCGATGATTCTGATTGGCAACCCAAAGATATGCTTTCTCGCCTTCCATTACAACATAAGATGCGTCTAACCAAATACCATCTTTCTTTACAGCAGTGCCATTATTTTTTTCTAGATAAACATGCTGACCTAACATTAAGCCGTCAGAAGAATCTAATGAAATATAGAATGGATACGTGCTTGCCTTTTCAGAACTACTAGAACCACCCATGCTGTACATATCATTTTGTTTTGCGTTTGGTTCTGTCTTAATTTCTGTAATCTTACCAGTCCAGAACTTTGTTTCATCAGTTCTGGAACGTACAATCATTTCTTGTCCAAGTGAAATAGATGTAATGGATGTTTCATCAATTGTACCCTTGACTCTAAATTCACCAGACTGAGAAATTTCAATAAAGGCTGCTGTGTTACCTTGTGCATCAGTACCACTTTCATTAATTGCCTTTACGATACCATTTGTATTGGCAAGAACATCTGCGCTAGCAATCTCTTTTTGTTTGGCAGCGAGTTCCAATTGTTTTTGTTGGATAGACAACTGTGCAGCACGAATTTCATTTTCAAAAATAGAGATTTGTTCTATGTTTGTCCCATCATTTCGTGCATCTGAGATAGCCTTATTTTTATCTGTAATTGTTCCATTTAAAGATTCAATCTCTAAATTAATAGAACTGATTTGTTTTTGTGCTTCCGATACATCATAGCGGAAAAGAACCGTTGTAGGAATTACCTGATCACCAACAGACACAAATACTTGTTCAATCTTCTTTTCTTGGTTTTTATTCACCTTTACACTCTGCTGGGATTCAACCACACCAGAATAACGATCATTTCCACCACCAGAAAAGCCCATGATATTACTAATGGTATCTACATAGGCAACTGTTCCTCCACTAGAACCTCCTAGATTCTTTTGGAAAAAGGTGAATATTGTAGCGACAATCACCACAACCGCAACAAGTACCGCAATCAAAATCTTCTTATTTTTTAACATACAATTCTCCTGTATCTTCTATAACAGTTTATATCTAGCAAAATGATAACTTTTCTTTGATATAACTAGACTCTTTAACAATATTCTACCATCTTGCAAGTTTAGTATATATAACAAAAGTGACAATTCCGTTACAATCCAACTATAATATTCTTATGAATAAATTAAGACGACGCATTCCACTTGTGATTACAGCTATTTTACTTATCACAAATATCTATTTTTATCAGGATTATCACAAATTAGATCAAACAAATACCATGTTTTTGATTGCAATCATCGTATCAATTTTATCTATTATGCTGAAGTGGTTACCACATAAGCCAAAGATAGATAAATTTATCAAAGTGATTACAATCTTACTTGTTCCATTGCTCATTGAAATGGCAGTCGAACTTTGTAATAACAATCTTCTTTCCGATATCGAAGGTATCGGTAATGTATTTGTAAACTACGGTATTATTCTTCTGATTGCGATGATATTCTACATACTATTTGCAAGCATGAAAATCTCTTTTGCGATTACCACAGTTATTCTATGTATTTTTGGAATCGCGAACATGTATGTAAAACAGTTTAAAGGCATCCCCCTATTACCATGGGATATAAGCGTGATTAAAACAGCAGCCGGTGTCGCATCCAACTATCAACTAACATTCAATGTTCAGATACTCTTTACACTAACTGTTATCAATATCATCTTTGCGCTATTATTCTGGCTACCAAAAGCAAAGAAGACAAAACAGCGAATGCTTTATCGTACAACTTGTCTATTCCTGTCTGCCGCAATTCTAATCACTTTCTATGGTACCGATTTCTTCCAAGTAACGCTCGGCGCAACACCTGACTTCTTCAATCAAGCAAGAGGCTACGAAAACTATGGTGCGATTGCGGAGTTCTTCGTAAATACACGCTATTTGTCACTAAAAAAACCACATGGATATGATGTGGAGACTCTTGAAACACAATTAAAAGAGAACACAAATTCAACACAAACCATCACAGAAACAGCACTAGGACAACGTCCAAATGCGACGGTAGAACATCCAAATATCATTACGATTATGAATGAAGCGTTCTCCGATTTACAGGTGATTGGAAAGTTTGAAACCGATAAAGAGTATCTTTCCTTTGAAAATAGTATGAAGGATGATAAAAATACCATTCAAGGAAATGTATATGTTTCTACAATCGGAACAGGTACTAGTAATACAGAATATGAATTCTTAACCGGTAACTCTATGGCCTTTTTACCAATCGGTTCAAATGCCTATACGCTTTATGAAAAACATACCCAACCAGGTTTTGCGATGACATTATCTGACCAAAACTACAGTACAACCGCCTTCCACCCTTACTATAAGGAAAACTGGAATCGAGTAAATACCTATCAATACATGAACTTTAATCGATATATAGGTATAGAGGATATTACAAATTATCAGAAGCTACGAAACTACATTTCAGATGAATGGGATTTCCAACATATTATTGATTTATACGAGCAACGTGATACAGCAAAACCATTCTTCATGTTTAATGTGACGATGCAAAATCATTCCCCATACAATACAGGATTACTACGCGATGTTCATATCACTTCTATGAAGGGTGACTATCCACAAACAGAGGAATATCTCAGTGTTATTCGTCGCAGCGATATGGCTTTAGAACAACTTGTAAATTACTTCAAGAATGTTTCTGAGCCAACGATTATCCTCATGTATGGAGACCACCAGCCATTTATTGAAGATGAATTCTATGAAGAACTTTATGGCAAAACACTCCACGAACTAAGCGATGCGGAAAACCAGCGTAGATATATCACCCATTTCTTCATGTGGGCTAACTATGATATTCCAAGTGGTACAATCCCTTATATCAGCGCAAACTATCTCAGCACCTTACTTGCGGAAAACGCAAATGTTAAGCTAACGCCATATCAAAACTTCCAACAGAATATATATCAGGATGTACCTGTTGTATCAGCACTAGGTTGTATTGATAAAGATGGTAACTACTTTGTATTTGGGGATGAAAATGAATATTCCAGTAGACTTCAAACTTATGCACAACTTGCCTATAACAACCTCATTGAAGAAGAAAAACGGAAAAATGAATTATTCACTCTTCTTCCTACAAATTCAAAATAAGTACTGTATAATGTCCTTATGAACGGAATTCAATACGAACGCAGTTGTGCAAAATACCTATCCTCACTGGGATATAAGAATATAACTATTACCAAGGCAAGTGGTGATCAAGGCATTGATATCATCGCTACCAAAGGCAGCTTGAAATATGGTTTTCAGTGTAAGTACTACAGTGGAACCGTTGGTAACGATGCAGTTCAGCAGGCCTTCTCTGGCATCGCTTATTACAAGCTGGACAAAGCAGTTGTGATTACAAATAGCGACTTCTCCTCTGGTGCTCGTAAGTTAGCGGAAGAGGTAGACGTCCTATTATGGGACCATGTTGACCCGATGGAAGAAGATAGCCGATATACACTTTATCAAGTGATGGCAATTCTATTCTTTGGTTGGTCTATTATTCAGCTCTATCAAATCTTCTATAGTACTGAGCCAACCAAAGACTATCAGTTTATTTCATATAGTCTATTGTTTATCTCATCCTTTTTACAGGCAATTCCACATCATGCAAGAATCGCAACAAGTATCGCACTCGTACTCTCTTCCATTCATGCATATATGTATTCTTTACAGAAGACATTCTCACTTCTTACATTAGACTATTACCAGATTGCGTTATTTATCTTTATTCTCATTACTTTTATTCGATTGGTTTACTACATTAAAAAATATTCTATACGAAGACAAGCCAATAAACGCAATCAGTTACGTCAAGATATTCAACAGACACGTTATACAATTGCACAGAATATGGCAGAGATACTAGCAAATGAATTTGACTGTAATGTAAAAGTAATCGATACAAAAGTACAAGATAACAATCTCATTATTACTTTACAAACAAATCGTACACAGACAAATCAATTATCTGCTGTAGAAGAAAAACTAAATCATATCCAAGAGAATGCTCAGTTTGAACTACGTGCTACGGCACTACACATGATTGAACTAACGATCAAAGCCAGTCACTAAGACTGGCTTTGTTTTTCTTTCACTTTTCTAAGGAAATCACTAACCCAATACTGATCAATTTCAACCGATTCATCATCAGCTAGATATGGTTTATAGTGTTCTTCTAATGTTTGATATAGCTCTTTGGTAAAAGAAACTTCTCCTACAATGCCTTCCCCTGATTGAATTAGGAATGTATACTCATCACCACTCGTATTGAAATACATATGATCAATCTCTAAACCCTGTGATTGGATTTTTGCTAAATCCCCTGTTACATACTTACCAATTTCAATAATACGATCATCTAGACCCAGTAGTGAAATCAGTGCTTTTTCCTGCATGTCAGATTGACTGGACACAATTCTCTTCGTGCATGTTTCAATCCATTTATTGAGCGCTTCATCTAACTTGTCACGATGATAGCGTCGATTGAACATCAAATTCATTTCTTCATAGTCCTTCTGATTATCTGGATATCCAATCAATAGATTCTTACTACTATCATGATACATGCATGTATATAACATGTTTTGTTCCGTATGGCATTTCGAGCAGCTATGACGGAATAACTTACCACGTAGTAGGTTTGTTTCTGCAGTTGGATCTAAAGCTGTATCAATGAGTGATTTGATTTTAACCTTTTCTTTCTTCCCACAGGAATGACAAGTAATCTCTGCTTCATAGGTATTCATATCTGCTCTTTTAAACATGGTATTCTCCTAAACTGTTATTTCTGTAATTCCTCTAATGTTGGGGCTGCATTCATCGCACCTTTCTTTGTAGTCACGATCGCGGCAGCGTGGTTGGCAAAGCATAATCCCTCTTTCATCATTTCTGGTGAAATATGATCTGGCTTTTGTTTGTGATGATCTAAGTAGTATAGTAATGCGCCTACGAAAGTATCTCCTGCACCGGTTGTATCAACAGGATCGACCTTACGTGCATCCGCATGGCTATGACAATGCTTTAAGTACGCATCACTACCCTCTGGGCCATACGTAACGATTACATGTTCTACTCCATATTGTTTGACTACTTCGATAGCTTCTTTAACGCTTGTCTTACCTGTAATAAATTCGACTTCATCATCTGCCATTTTTACGATATTTGCATACTTCATAAAGGATAGCACTGTCTGTCTGCACTCTTCTAAATCATCCCAAAGATCTTTTCTAATATTTGGGTCAAACAAGATTGTCGCATTCACCGCTTTAGCCTTTTGTAATAAGTACTCTGTTGCATACTTTACAGGATACTCTACTAAGTCAACAGAGCCAAAACTGATATAGTCTTCACTTGTAAATACTACCTCTTCAACATCACTCTTATCTAAGAGTAAATCTGCGCTTGGATTACGATAGAAACTAAAATCACGTTGACCATCCTCTGCAAGACTAACAAAGGCTAAGGCTGTCTTTGCCTTCTTTGTTGTCTTTAAATATCTTGTATTAACACCATAATTTTGAATAGTATCTTTTAAGAAATGTCCAAATGAGTCATCTCCAACCATTCCAATAAAATAAGATTCAGCCCCAAGTTTCGCAGCTGCTACAGCCACATTGGCAGGTGCTCCACCAGGTCTTTTCTGAAAGGCATCCACTGCACTTAGATTTGCGGCTGTCTGTACTGGAATAAAGTCAATTAAAGCTTCCCCGATTGTATAGATTTTTCCCATATATTTTCTCCAACTTTACATACTGATTTTACCCTTTTTAATCATACTAGTGCAATCATTCCTGTATATTTTTCTTCTCTCAATTATTTTTGAAAGTTCCTCTTTTGATTTTATTATTTGTGAAGGTTCCCTTTTTAATATGATGTCTTTAGAGATGGTGCTGGCATTTCAAAATAATATTCCTAAAAAGCAATCCATCGATACGATCATCCATACTAACGACCTAAATATATCTACCTCTACTGCATACAGATACATTCGTGATCACCAGATTCCAGGAATCGCAAACATCGACCTAAAACGTCAGGTACGCTACACACAGCGCAGTTCTTCAAGGCATCATCCTGTATCAATCGACTATGACTTCCTCGAAGGTCGCAAATACGAGGACTTCCTAGCAGCACTAGAAACAGCAGGACCGGATGTAAACGTATGGGAAATGGATACGATCATCGGGAAGAAAGAGAGTAATGAGAAGTGTGTACTGACCCTGTTACACAGACGTTCCAATCTTCAATTATATTTTCTCTTACGTAACAAGAACATGTTTGAGGTAACGTATCTATTCGATACCATCAAAACTTTTTTGGGTATCAAACTATTCAGAGAAATGTTCACTATGATACTCACCGATAATGGCACTGAGTTCCATGACCCACTATCGCTTGAGACAGATCCCGAAACGGGAGAAAAACTCATCAGCATCTATTTCGCAAGACCTAGGCGCTCTGATGACAAAGGCAAATGTAAAAAGAACCATGAACACTTCAGAGAGAAGATCCCAAAAGGATTCAGTATGAACAGACTTACAAAACACGACATCAATTTCGTATCAAATCAGGTAAACAATTATGTACGTAGGAAGTTAAATTACCAATCACCCTACATCATTGCCAAGCTAGTACTAAACGAAAAGGTGTTAGAACTAAACCGCCTACATTCCATTCCACCCAAGGCAGTTAATCTAACACCTATCCTTCATTAGCATCAGGCCTTAACAGCACCGTCTCCTTATATCCAAAGGGAGCTTTCAAGAGAAAATTAAAAAATTTTCATTTGAAAGTATACTTTTCGTGCGGTCAAAATGCCCAATATCTATTTAGATTATAGCTTAAAACATATCAATTCAAAACCCACAAAAGGAAAAGCACCCCAATGAAGTGAACCCAATTTTTGTTGTCCAACTTTTGGGGTTCACTTCAAATTAAAGGGCGCTTTCGGTAGAAGGGAGCTTTCACTGAAAATTGAGCCCTATCATTAAAAGCTTCTTTCAGAGAATTTTTTGTTTAGTCTGCTAGCTCATTTAGTAAACATTCTCGCGAGGGTTCTTTTAATGATATAAGGACGATTTATTCACTCTGCAACAGCCCTAAATCTTACTTATTAAAATAGCGGACAAAGACTATTTTCCCAATATGAAGTCCTATAAAACTACAAATAGGAACAAGTAACATACCTATAATAAATGTAGGCAAGGTAACAAGGTTTACTAATCTTAGAACCATATCTATAGGCATTCCTAAAGATTCTATATAGGTTATATAGTAATCTCTTGCAACAAGCATAATAAGATATGTTGAAATATAGAAAACAAATCCAAAACCTATATAACCATACAAAATACTTCTGTGGGTGGAATTTCCATTTTTATCAAAAGTTATAAACTCTGCAAGAACTCCTCCAAGCAGCATGCCAAGAGCAATAAAATAAGGTGAGCCTCCAACAAAAGTTAGAATAGATAGTAGGGTACATTGAATTAAAATGCTATATTTCGCTTTAACTTTCATCCTTAAATAAATCCACACAATACCAACTGGTATTAAAGTTATAGCTGCCGTGAAAGGATATACTCCAGGAATTAATGATACTAAAGAGGAAACTCTTATCAAAATATACAACACTACTGTAAATATTGACAGTTTAATCATTGTTTTAACGTCTAATTTGTTTGTCATATTAATACTTGTATGATAATTTCGTCCTGAGAAGACGAGATATCATACTCTCCTTTCTTGTTTTAATTTAAAAGATTAAA
>NZ_CAUVCV010000002.1:0-239772 GCF_963550625.1 uncultured Solobacterium sp. | reverse complement strand
AAATCAATTTCATATGAAATTCCTCCCTTTAGTTAGGTATGATATCAAATGCATAATAGATTTACAATAATGAAATTTATTAATTTTTAAACTTTTCTTTAATATGAATTATAATAAAAACAGTTAGATAATTCGGAGGTGAATTATATGAAAAAAGTTGCAGCGTTTTTCGATATTGATGGAACAATCTATCGTGAAGGTTTGATTACAGAAGTATTCAAAAAGATGGTAACGCATGAGATAGTTTCCGCTTCCCGTTGGACTGATGAAGTTAAGCCTGCTTATATGGCATGGGATCGTCGTATGGGTGATTATGATAATTACTTACAAAAGATGGTAGAAATCTTTAAAGAGACCACAAAGGGAATCTCTGCAGTACATATTGAACATATTGCACAGAAGGTTATCGAGCAAAAAGGTGAACGTGTTTACCAGTTCACAAGAAAAGAAATTGAACGTCATCGTAGACAAGGACATCTGTTAATTGCGATTTCTGGTTCACCAGAACCACTCGTCAAAGAGATGGCTGAGAAGTATAAGTTTGATGACTTCCGTGGCACACAATATCTAAAGGATGCACAGGGAATATACACAGGTGAAGTTGTTCCTATGTGGGATAGTGTCTCAAAAGAAAAGGCAATCCTGACATTACAGAAAAAGTATGACTTAGACTTGCAAGCGTGTTATTCCTATGGAGATACCAATGGTGACTTTACAATGTTTAAGAATACAGGTCATCCATGTGCTATCAATCCAACACGAGAATTATTACACCGTATTCAAGAAGATGAAGAGTTATGCAAGCGCATGCGTGTTGTAGTAGAAAGAAAAGACGTTATTTATAACATTGATATCAATAATTTGCATCTAGAGTAGAAGGATAAAGAAATGAGTCGACAGGAATTAATCAACCAACTACAAATATATCAACCATGGAACGAACAAGAAGAAGCTGATCGTAAAGTTATGCTTGAGTTATTACAAACAACGGATGATATCTTTTATCGTACCAACTTACTAGCACACTTTACCGCATCTGCGTGGGTGTTAAATAAAGCACATACACATGTACTGATGGCATTTCATAATATCTTTCAGAATTATGCTTGGCTTGGTGGACACGCAGATGGAGAAGAAGACCTTCTTTCAGTTGCCCTAAGAGAAGTAAAAGAAGAAAGTGGAATTCATACTGTTAAACCAATCAAAGAAGATATCTTTTCGCTAGAGACGATTGAAGTAAATGGACATGAGAAAAATGGTAAGTATGTCCCAAGTCATCTGCACTTAAATGTAACCTATCTATTAGAAGCTGATGATACAGAGAGTTTACATATCAAGCAAGATGAAAATAGTGCAGTCAATTGGTTTCCAATTGATCAAGTGATTGATGTTGTTCATGAGCCATGGATGGTAGAACGTATCTATAAAAAACTGAATCAAAAACTGAAAGAAGGCAACTATGAAGGTTAATTTACTAGATGTCATCGACGCAATTGATACAGTTAGTGAAGATGAAACCTATTTTTACAGTATTCAGGATGAAGAAATTGTATATGCACTAGATGATGGTGAAGATGATGAATTCTTTATTCCACTTCCTACAAAAGAAGTGAATGATTATCAAAATATGGTTAACTTTACAGAGACAATTGAAGATGATAAAAAACGTGATTGGTTTGAGAATGCAATCCATGGCAAAGGTGCTTTTAGACGCTTTCGTGCTACACTAGAGCGCTTTGGTATGGAAACAGAATGGTATGACTATCTAGAGGCCAGTCACAGGGAACTTGCAATCGAGTGGTGTGAACAACACGGAATTGTCTATGACACATCAGTACGACATGAAGAAGTAGATGATGATTGGGATGAAGAGGATGTCGTTGTTGAGAAAGAACCAATCAAACAGGTTCAGATACCACTTCGTTTTGTACATATTGATGAAGATAACTATATGAGTGCGCTATCACTCTGTGATACTTATCTACAGGAATTAGATCAGTATGCAGGTATTTCCTCTTCAAGTGATTATGACCGTGCACAAAATTATCTAGAAGAAGCACTGGAAGAAAAAGAAATCTATGTACTCAGTGACCATGGTCGATTTATTGCCATGGCAATCTGTAGAATGAATGGTTGTGTAACAACGATTACAGACTTATGTGTTGTCAAAGACAAACGTCGAAGTGGTGTGGCTCGTAAGCTTATTAGCGAGATTCAAAAACAGGAGGTTCAACCACTCCAATTTGAAGTACCTACAAATAATCCAACCATGCATGCATTCTTGCAGGCAATTGGCTATGCAAAAATTATTCATACAACATATACAAAATAAAAAGGAAATCGAAAGATTTCCTTTAATATAGGTTATTTAAATATCTTACAAGTCTTTGACCCATACCATATAATTCAGCACTACCGTTATTGTTGTTTGCACTGATACAGAAGGAATAACGATCTGTAAATCCCATCATATAGCTATGGATACGATCATTTGCACATTCTGCAGTGCCAGTTTTAGCATATACCATGCCATAACTACTTTCTGTTAAACCATATTCTAAGGCAGCACTATGCATATATTCCTTCAGTTTCTCATTAACACTGTGAGTTGTGGTTGTACTTAAGGAATTCTTTGAGGAACGATAGAGTGTTCTTCCATCTGATTGAATAGACTTTACAATATGTGGTTGTAACATTACACCATCATTTGCGATTGCTTGTGCCATCATCGCAATATGAAGGGGAGTGATGGTTGTATTGCCTTGTCCAAACGCTGTCTGTGCAAGTTCAGCGTTATCGTTGTTGCCGATGTTGTAACTGGAATGAATGGTATCTAGATAAGGAATAGTAATATCTTTTCCTACCATAAATGCATTCATCATTTTACTAAGTTTATCTGCTCCTACACGGATTCCTAAATCCGCAAAATAACAGTTACAGGATTTCGCAAGGGCTGTATTCATATCAAGGTTGCCGAATACTTGATTTTGAAAATTGGTAATCACAAAGTCACTACCTGCAGGAATGTAACTACCAGTATCGTTAAACTGTAAGAAGCTATCGTCTAGGTTTTCATCTTCCTGCATGGTTAGGGCAGCTGCTGCAGTAATGACTTTAAAGGTACTACCTGGTGGATCTTTTTCGAATGTTCCACGACGGAATTGTGATTCCGCAATATTACTTGCAAGCATACTATCTGGGTCATTCACATTAAAGTCTACTGTACTCTGCGAACTCAAACAGAGGATTTCTCCTGTTTGATTATCTAATACGGTAATACTTCCTTCCATACCGTCTAATAATTGATAGGCATAGTTTTGTAATTCTGTCTTTGTAGTCAGTTTTACAAGTGCTCCTTGATTGTTTTGATCAAGGTGAAAGAGGAGATAGTCTTTTAGATTACCGCGTAAGCCATAACTATTTTGATGATGCTCATTGACGGAATAATAACCAAGTAGCCATGCATAACTTAGATTTTGTGGATAGTCTGCAGTTGCTCTTGTCTCTACTGCCGCATTACCAAGGATGGTATTTCCATCACGGTCAATGAAAGTCCCTTCAATCGCATAGGATTTAATCGCATCGTAAATAATCTGATATTTTGTTTTATTTGCGTTTGCATTAGTACGTGGATTGATTAAATACTTATAGGCAAAAAATGAGGTAAACATCAAACTGACAATAATACATCCGACTTCTACGAGTCGTATTCTAGTCATTGAGATCGATTCTGGAGAACGCTTGTTCGTCATCGTTGTCGTCACCTCCTTGTTTGAAATCATCATTTTCAAATTCTTCTTCACGCTCTGACATCTGTAGTAATATTCCCGCAAAGAAGAAGACGATTGCTTGATAGGTTCCACCACGTGATAAAAATGGGATAGGTAAACCTGCAAGTGGAATGATATTACATGAACCTAGTATCACAAGCATCGCTTGCATAAATAATAGGACTGTTGCGCCATACGCTACAACCGCATCTTGCTTATCTGTCTGTATCAAACGTCGACTTAATTCACTACCACGAATACCTACTTGAAGTAATAGGAATACAACGATAAAGCCTGAAGGCATACCAAACGAATTGACTAATGTCACAAAAGCCATATCACTTTCAGGAACTGGAATCGCTGTAAAGTTAACAGTATTACCAAATAATCCAGACATCCATAATGCTCGCTTTCCTTGGAATAATTGGTAACCTGCACCATATGGATCAGAGTTGATATTTGCGGTAATCGAGAAACGTAAATAGATTTTACGAACAATAGGCCAAAGGATTCGAGTAATCGCATTTAGGTTTCCTGCAGCTGCACTAGGCGCAATTATCTTATAGAGCATAAATAAGATTACAATCGAAGAAATTGTCGCAATCGCTATTGTTAAAAGATAGATTCTCTTTTTTCTGCCTTTCTCCATGAAAATATACAACATGGAAAGGTGTAAGAAATAGAGAATATAGAATGAACCAAGCTCATGAATCAAGACAGATCCAATAAAGTTAATGATAAAGAATACACTAGAAAGAATTAAAATCGAACGATTTGAATAAGTCTTTCTAGCAGAGAATAATGAACTATAGAAAAGAATAGCAGTAATCTTAGCAAAGTCAGTTAACTGTAACGATATAGAACCAATCCTAATCCAAGCAGTTGTACCATAGCCATTCGTATCCTGTCCAAAGAATAGAAGGGCTATGTAAAGACAGGCAGATACTATCAATAAGAAATAGGTTGTGTAGTTAAAGTTCAATGCTTTCC
This sequence comes from uncultured Solobacterium sp., assembly GCF_963550625.1. GTDB lineage: Bacteria > Bacillota_I > Bacilli_A > Erysipelotrichales > Erysipelotrichaceae > Bulleidia. Next base: position 235,012 of record NZ_CAUVCV010000002.1, on the reverse strand, counting down.
GTATCAAACGATACATGAGGATTAGAACAATCGCTATCGCAAGACCTGCAAAATACTTAATGATACTAAATTGTGAAATTACTTGGTATTGCGCATCGATAATGACCTGTAACGCAATTCCAATCGCCGCAAGTCCTGTAAATGCCGCAAATAAACGCATATCTGCAGCTTTGTTATAGAAATACGTACCAGCGAAGGCAATTACCAACAATAAAGGTACTAAAGTTGTTAAATATTGAATGCCAGCGTTCATTGATTTCCAAAAGACAAATCCACCTAATAGAAATGTAAACAGGATGGCAGTTATCATCCATATCGCATCCTTACCAGAACGTGTATCGATTTCTTCCGTTTCTTGGGAAAGGTTCTTTTTAAAAAACATAGTATGCTCCTTAATATGAATAAGAATAACTTTTTTAAAGAAAAGTCGCAAGTAAACGAAAAATAAGAGTCACAGTATCGAATTTTTATAGTGAAAAGGCTATACTGATGTTAAGTGATTTCAAAATTAAATATCATTGTTAGGAGGATATATCATCATGGAAAAGACACTATTTGGAAAGAAATTCAGTGGGGAAGATATCTATCTCTATAGCTTAGAAAATGAGAAATTTAAGGTACAGGTAACGGATTATGGTGCTACACTTGTTGCCTTTATTGATAAAGAAAGTGGTAAGGATATTGTGCAAGGATATACAACTGCAGAACAATACCAAATGGAGGATACATTCTTAGGCGCTTCTGTAGGAAGAACAGCTAACCGTATAGGAAAAGGAAAGTTCTCTTTAAATGGAAAAGAATACACATTATTTATCAATAATAATGGCAACTGTAATCATGGTGGTAAAGAGGGCTTTGATAAGAAGATGTACACCGTTAGTTCAACAGAGGACTCAATTACATTTTCGCGTGTATCCCCGGATGGTGAAGAAGGATACCCTGGTAATCTAGACTATGCAATTACATATCGTTTATCTAATCAAGGCTTACATATCGAAACAACTGCCACTACTGACCAAGACACTTTATTTGCATATACCAATCATGCATACTTTAATCTAAGTGAAAGTGAGTCTATTCTTGATCATACTCTCGTCATTCCTACAGATTACTATGCATTATTAGATGAAACATGCTTAACAAAGCCAGAATTTCAAGCAGTAGAGAACACTGCCTTTGACTTCCGTCAGGCAAAGAAGATTGGACAAGATATTAACCTTGATGACATACAACTTACATATGGCAAAGGTTACGATCATCACTTCCCAATTCTAAATGAAGGATTACGTACAATGGCAATTCTTTCTGATGGAAAGCTAGAACTAGAAATGGCATCGGATTATCCAGGTTTTCATCTATATACAGCCAACTGGTTAAATGGTGCAAGTGGTAAATATGGACATCATTATCCAGAGAGAAGTTCTGTATGTTTAGAAGCAGAATATCTACCAAATGGTATTAACTATCCAGGTATTGAGCCAAAGCCTATCATTCATGCAGGCCAAACACAAAAACATCGTATCGACTTTTTGGTTCGACATGTGAAATAGAGAGAAAAATGACTTATAATAAATATGTAGTAATAGGAGGCACAACATGGCAACAGTCAATGAATTAGATAAAAAGCGGATGCTAATGAAAAGAGATACAGATGAGCTAGTACGTGTACATGAAAACAACGCAGCATCTTCATGGCGTGCGACATACCATGTACAACCAGTAACTGGTTTAATGAATGATCCAAACGGATTTACTTATTGTAACAAGAAGTGGCATCTATTCTATCAATGGTTCCCATTTGGGCCAGTTCATGGCTTAAAGCACTGGTACCATGTCACAAGTCCAGATTTAATTCATTGGGAAAATCGTGGTGTAGCACTCTTACCAACAGGAAAATATGAAAATAGCGGCTGTTATAGCGGTACTGCAATTAGCGAAGGTGATACAATCTACTTTGCCTATACAGGAAACTACCGTGATGAAAACCGTGTACGTAGACCTCATCAGCTTCTAGCAACTCTAGAAGGTGATGAACAATACACAAAGGCAATGCGTCCTTTGATTACCCCTAATGAGAACTATACGGAACATCAACGTGATCCAAAGATTGTACGCATTGATGATATGTACTACATCTTCTTAGGTGCTCAGAATAAACAAGAACAGGGCGTTATTCTAGTTTATTGTTCTGATTCCATTTTGACAGATTGGAAATTTCTTGGGGAACTAAAAGTAAAAGGCTATGAGAATGGCTTTGGCTACATGGTTGAATGCCCTGATGTACAAAAGATAGGATTACATGATGTACTCATCTTTAGTCCACAGGGAATTGAACCAAGTGGAGATGAATTCCGCAATAAGTTCAATAGTGTCTATTTGATTGGTGATCTAGATTTAGAAACACTAACATTTACACCAGATGGACCTATGCAAGAGCTTGACCGTGGTTTTGATTTCTATGCACCACAATGTGCTTCACAGAATGTTTATTCCGATTGTTCAATCATGTCCGCATGGTTTGGTGTTCCAGATTATATATATCCACCAACAGATGAAGAAGGTTGGTCAGGTTTACAAACCTTTACACGTGAGTTAACGATACGCAAAGGTAAGCTCTATCAAACACCAGTAAGAGGCTTTGAATCTTTAAAGAAAGATGAACTCTTCTGTGCAAAGAATGGTGAAATCATCAGTGATAACCTACACGGACAAATGCCAAATAGTGCAATCATCCGTATTGAAAATCCTGATGCTGAATCATTAGATTTAAATCTATTCTCACGCAACTACGTTATCGCAAGAGGATTTGCGATTTCCTACGAAAAGTATACAAAGCGTTTACGTATCGATCGTTCTGATTTAACAAATCAGTTAAATGTAGAATATGGTACAGACCGTCAAATCATCTTGGAGAATGGTTTAACTTCAATGGATATCTTCGTGGATCATAGTACAGTAGAAATCTTCGTCAATGAAGGTGAATATGTATTATCTGCTCGTATCTTCCCAACCAAGGAAGAACATATGATTCGTATGGGTGGCAAAAACCTCAATCTATCAATCTGGAGTACAGAGCCATCTGTTGATGACGCACCAGTATTCTTCGCAGAAAATCAATAAAGCAGGGAAACCTGCTTTTTTCAATGAATAGTTGAGAAATATCAATGAATCATCAATGAACAGTTGTACTATTAATCTATAAGATGTTTCTAGGAGGTGTAGTATGACACTAGGAAAAACAATTAAACAATTGCGGAAAGAAACATTCTTATCCCAAGAACAACTTGCCGCAAAACTTAACATCACTGCACAAGCAGTCTCAAAATGGGAGAATGAAGAATCTTATCCAGATATTTTCTTCTTACCAAAAATCGCTGCGATATTTGGCGTGAAGATTGATGAGCTATTTGAGTACGAAGAGGATAGTGCATATCAACAGATTGAAAATATGTTAAATCGTGAGCGCTACTTTACACATGCAGATTTTAGTAAAGCAGAAAGTTTCTTGTTAGAACAACTATCCACAAATCCAAATGATTTACATGCATTAACAGTACTTGGTGATTTATATCATGAATATGCAATTAGATTAGACGAGAAAGCAGCTAGCTATACCAAGCAAGCACTTGCGTTAAATCCAGATGATAAGTCTTTACATAATACATTCTATAATGCCATGCATGGTGGAAGACTCGATTGGAATGTCGCAAATCATAGTGCATTAATTCAGTATTATCAAAACTTCATTCAAGAACATCCAACCATCACACGTGCATATTTGTATCTATTAGATAATTTGATTGATGATGGTAGACTTGATGAAGCTGCTAAAGTACTAGAAAGACGTATGACAGTCATTCAAGATTGTTTCAATGATTTCTATCGCTTGTTAATAAGTGAGTCTATAAATGGCTTTCAAGCGACGCGCAAAGAGTATGATATGTATCTAGAAGAAAATCATGAGTGGCAGGCATATTTCTCGGTTGCAGGTAGATATGCAAGTCACGGTGAGTACGAGAAAGCAATTTCTTTATTTGAAATATCATTTGAGCTACAACCAAAGCCACGTTATATTGATCATCTAGAATCTATTGCACAACTGTATTTACGTATGTACAAAAAGAATGAAGCGATACATGCGTACAAACGTGAAGTACAGTTATTAAAAGAGGAATGGCATCAAGATGATTCTGCAGATGTACAAAGAGTGAAGGCTTTATTAACAAAGTGTAATTGAGAAGAAAAATGGATTGACCATATTGGCCAATCCATTTTTATAGTTCTGTAGATTTATTTTTCTGATTGAGACGTTCTTTGGCAACCGATAACATTAACTTAATACGGTTTTCTTGGTTAACCTTTGTAGCACTAGGGTCATAGTCAACAGCAGTGATATTTGCGTTTGGATATTTCGCACGGATACGATTGACGACACCTTTACCAGCAATGTGGTTCGGTAAACAACCGAATGGCTGTGCACAGACAATATTTTCATATCCTGTTTCGATTAGTTCAATCATCTCAGAAGTTAGTAGCCATCCTTCACCCATCTTAACACCAAGGGATAGGATACCATCAGGTTTCTTCATTAATTCCTTAAAGGACATAGGACCATGGAAGCCTGCGCTTTCCATGGCTTTCGCCATGGCGATACCGATGTTATCTAAGAAAGCTAAGATAAGATCAGCGACTTTACGTTTTACAAAAGGACCACCATAAATCTGTACGTCTAATGTAGCGTTAGCGACGCAGTATTCGATATATCCCATAAGTCCAGGCATATTCACTTCACAATCCTGTGATTCTAGGAAGGCGACTAAGTCATTGTTTCCCATTGGGGAGAACTTAACATAGATTTCTCCTACAACACCAACTTTTACTTTTGGTGTACGATTGACTGGAATTTTCGCAAAGTCATTTGCGATATCTTTGAAGCGACGCTTCATAGAGAAGATGGTGTAGTTCTTATTGTGGTTTAGCCAATCCTGTACTTGTGCTGTCCATTTGGCAACACAAGCAGCCGCATCACCCTTGTTGATTTCATACGGCTTTACTTGATTGTGTAATGCTGCAATTAAGTCACCGTATTCTGCTGCAGCTAAAACTTTGAGCAGAAGACGGAAACTCAGTGGCATAGAGGATCCTTTTTCAAGACCTGACGCATTTAGTGATGCGACAGGGATATAATCATATCCTGCTTTTACAAGTGCCTTACGTAATAACTTAATGTAGTTAGAGGCACGACATCCACCACCTGATTGAGAAATCAATAGGGCAGTGTGCTGTAGGTCATATTTACCACTGTTTAGGGCATCTAAGAACTGACCGATAATTAATAATGCTGGATAACATGTATCATTGTGTACATACTTTAAACCAAGCTGGGCAACTTCTGCACCAGAGTTTTCTAGCATGACAATACGATAGCCTTCACTTTCCATGGCAGCCTTTATTGCCGCAAACTGCATTGGGGCCATGTTAGGCGCAAGAATCGTATGTGTTTTTAACATGTCTTTTGTAAAGTTGGGTGTCATGTATTCCATTAGGCTTGTTCCTTTCTTTCGTCTAGAGCGGCGAATAATGAACGTATACGGATATTGACGGCACCGAGGTTGGTGATTTCATCAATCTTTAACTGTGTATACAGTTTATTTCCTTCTTGTAAGATTTCCTTTGTTTCATCGGAAGTAACGGCGTCAAGACCGCATCCGAAGGACACAAGTTGGATTAAGTCCATATCTGCATGGTTAATACAGTATTTGGCAGCAGCGTAAAGACGGCTGTGATAGGACCATTGGTTTAAGACAGAAGTATCAAACTTTTGAACTAAGTTAGAGATACTGTCTTCTGTAATGACGCAAGCACCATGTTGAATAATTAACTTATCAATACCATGGTTTACTTCTGGGTCAATGTGATATGGACGACCTGCAAGAACGATAATACGCTTACCTTCATTGCGAGCTTCTGTAATCATACGCTCTGCTTCTTTACGTGTATCTTCCATATGTTTGCGATATGCAGTATATGCAGATTCAATTGCGTTTTGGATATCCGCAGTCTTTAAATCTGGATAGTACTTCTGCATAATCTTAGGCATCAATCGAACAAAGTCTTTGCGTTGTTCTAGGTTGAGATATTCATAGATGAACTTTGTATTTTCAAGTTCACGAATATTACCAGCTAGAACTTCAGGGTAGTAGGCAACGACAGGGCAGTTATAGTGATTATCACCTAAGCCTTCATCGATGTTGTAACTCATACATGGATAGAAGATGGCATCTACATCTTTCTTGAGTAAAGCCATGATATGACCATGTGTTAACTTTGCTGGGAAACATACTGTATCACTAGGGATAGAGCCTTGACCTGCTTGGTATAACTTACGGTTACTAAATGGACTGACAACGACCTGGAAACCTAAGTTTGTAAAGAAGGCATGCCAGAATGGTAAAAGTTCATACATGTTAAGAACCATAGGAATACCAATCTTACCACGTGTACCAGTACCAGGATTTTTCATCAATTGATTGAGTTGTTGTTGCTTGTATGCATATAAGTTGAGGTTATCATCGTTGGATTTACCAGTAACAGGACGATCACAACGGTTACCTGTGATAAAGCGTTTGCCATCCTGGAAGACACTGACAGTCATCTGGCAGTGGTTACCACAAAGACCACACTGAACGTTTTGAACCTTCTGTGTGAAGTTGTTGAGTTCTTCTAGTGTAAGGATGGAAGAAATTGTGCCAGGCTTACTGTGCTCTTTACCATGTAAAGCAGCACCATAGGCACCCATTAAACCAGCTATATCAGGACGTACAACGTCTACACCCATCTCTTTTTCGAAGGCACGTAATACAGCTTCGTTATAGAATGTACCACCTTGTACAACAATCTTCTTACCAAGTTGTTCAGGGCTTGAAGTACGAATAACTTTATATAACGCATTCTTAACGACAGAAATGGAAAGACCAGCAGAGATACAGTCAAAGCCTGCACCATCTTTCTGTGCCTGCTTAACGCTGGAGTTCATAAATACTGTACAACGGCTACCAAGGTCAACTGGCTGCTTTGCAAAGAGTGCTTCTTGTGCAAAGTTCTTAACGCTATAGCCAAGTGCTTCAGAGAATGTCTGTAAGAATGATCCACAACCAGATGAACAAGCTTCATTTAAGAAGATGTCAGAGATTGCGCCATTTTCAATCTTAAAGCACTTCATATCCTGACCACCGATATCGATGATGAAGTCTACATCTGGCATAAAGTGTTTGGCAGCTGTAAAGTGTGCAACAGTTTCTACAAGACCAAAGTCAGTATGTAATGCATGTGTCATTAAAGCTTCACCATAACCAGTTGTCGTTACAGATTGAATCTTTAGATTTGGATGTGCTTCATATAAACCCTTTAAGACTTCAATTACGATAGGTAGTGGGTTACCACTGTTAGATTGGTAGTCTGTATAAAGTAGGTTTGCGTTATCATCGATGACTGCTACTTTGATAGTTGTCGAACCAGAGTCGATACCAATATGAACAGGGCCAGTATTTTCATCAAAGTCTACGCGTGGAACACTAGCCTTAGCATGACGTTTCTTAAATTCGTTATATTCTTCTACGTTATTAAATAGGGCAGGTAAACTTGCGTATGTTGCAGTTTTACCATAGTTGGCTAAGCCTTTGACAACATCATCAAAGACAACTTCCTTATCTGCGTAATAAGCAGCACCTAGGGCAACATATAAAAGACTGTTTTCAGGACAGATACCTTCAATCTTGAGTGTTTCGTTAAAACTATCACGTAAACACTTGGAGAATGTAAGTGGTCCACCTAAGTATAAAATGTTACCAGAGATAGGACGTCCTTGGGCAAGGCCGGCAATGGTCTGGTTAACAACTGCTTGGTAAATAGAAGCCGCAATATCACTAGCTAAAGCACCTTGGTTAATTAAAGGCTGTACGTCACTCTTTGCGAATACTCCACAACGAGCCGCAATTGTATACTTACGTGTTGCTTGTTGGGCAGCCTTATCCATCTCATCGGCACTCATCTTTAATAGGGTAGCCATCTGGTCGATGAAGGCACCTGTACCACCAGCACAAGAACCATTCATACGAACTTCGGTACCATTTGTTAAGAATAAGATTTTGGCATCTTCGCCACCAAGCTCGATGATACAGTCAGTACCAGGGTTTAAACGGTTCGCCGCAACGCGGTCCGCAAATACTTCCTGTACGAAACTAACACCACAACTATCGGCTAATCCCATTCCGGCAGAACCGGAAATCGCAAAGTATGCTTTCTTACCTTTTAAATATGTATCATTTAAAGACGTTAACAGTTCACGTGTTTTTTCAAGAATGTGACTGTAATGTCTTTCATAAGCGGAATAGATGATTTGATCATTCTCATCCAGTACAACGCACTTGATGGTTGTTGATCCGATATCCATACCAATACGCATAGTAGATCCTCCTCTAAGTCTAAAAATGCAAAAAGCCGTGTATGTCCACGCCTTATAATTGTCATTTGTCATCAATTTTAATAATTTCTAGCTAAAAAAACAATGAAAATGCAATGAGATGTTACAAAAATGAAATATCCAAGCAAGATAAATTGATGTACAATAAAGCAAAATGAAAGGATGAAAAAATTATGAAAGCACCATTTTCAGAATATTTAAATACACTTGCGCCAAGTTTAAAACAATTAGTATCTAAACTAGGCAAAGATTATGATTATGTCAGTGTTCTTTCGACAGATTCTAAGGGCTTTGCGATTCGCATCTCTCAACAGGTGAAAGTTATTAGTTCTTCCAATCTAACGACAGAACGCGGTAGTGTTGTACGTGTCTATAAAGATGGTTTATATAGCGAATACGCATTTAATCATTTTGATGCGGAATCTATCGAGGAAACTTACCACAAGATTAAAAAAGAACTCGATGCACAACTAGCAGTATTAAAACTTACTAACACTGCTGTATTCAACACAAAGAAGTTAGAGGATGAACCACTCACACTCTTTGTGGAAAAGGAATGCGAACAATTACCTGAAAATACAGATATTGAAAAGTTAGTAAATGACTTAAACTCTTATTCCCTTGAGGCAATCAGTAAGGATGAACATGTTGTTGACTGTATGGTGATCGCACAATCCACGCACGTGTCAAAGTTATTTTTAACAGCTAATCGTGATTTACGACAGAGCTATGTGTATTGCGAAGGTGTAGTCGCACCTATCATCGTGATGGATGGCAAAAACGAAATTGGCTATCAAGGATTATCAGCTTTAGGTGGACCTGAAGTATTTACACACTTAAAGGATAAGATTGATTATGCAGTTACATTCGCAAAAGAAGTATTAACTGCTGACCCAATCGAACCAGGTGAATATGAAATTATCACGACACCAGAAGTATCAGGACTTATCGCACATGAAGCGTTTGGCCATGGTGTAGAGATGGACATGTTCGTTAAAAACCGTGCACTTGGTAAAGACTTTATCGATAAGCGAGTAGGTAGTGAACTGGTAACCATGCATGAAGGTGCACTCTGTGCAGAGAACGTAACTTCCTTTGCGTTTGACGATGAAGGAACACTTGCGGGAGATGTTGTGGAAATCGAAAACGGTATCTTACGCAGTGGTATCTGTGATGCCTTAAGTGCACTACGCTTAGGCGTAAAGCCAACTGGTAACGGTAAGCGTCAAAACTATGAACATAAAGTTTATACACGTATGACAAATACTCTCTTTGATTCAGGTACAGATAAGGTTGAAGATATGATTGCGTCTGTGAAACATGGATACTTACTTGAAGGTATGTCCTCTGGTATGGAAGATCCAAAGCACTGGGGTATTCAATGTATCCTCAAACTTGGCCGTGAAATCAAGGACGGCAAGTTAACAGGTAAGATTGTAGGACCAGTTATCATGACAGGTTACGTTACAGAAGTATTAGGTAATGTTTCAATGGTATCTGGAGACCGTGGTGTCTATGGTTGTGGTGCTTGTGGTAAGGGCCACAAGGAATGGGTTAAAGTCAGTGATGGCGGACCATATTTAAAGACGAAAGGAAGATTAGGCTAATGTTAGAGAAGATTATTGAAATTCTAAAAGAATCTAAAGCTGATGCTTGGGAAATCACAGACACAAAAACACGTGGCTGGGAATTCTACTTCATTCGTCATGACTTAGACCAAAACCGTGCAAAAGATGTAGAGCACATTAGACTGACAGTACACCGTTCTTTAGATAACGGTGAAGCACTTGGTAGTGCAAGTGATGAAATCAATCCAACAGATTCCATTGAAGACATCAAGCGTAAAGTAGATCAACTTATCTACACTGCAGGCTTTGTCAAAAATAAGGCATATACCCGTGTAAAGCCAAGCAAGGAAGTAGTATCTAATCAAAAGACAGTTGATATTGCAAAGGTTGCGGAAGACTTTATTACAACAATGCGTTCGATTCATGAAACAGAAACAGAAGATATCAACAGCTATGAAATCTTCGTTAATGAAGTAGAACGTCGTTATGTAAACTCTGAAGGCGTAGACCTATGTGAGACCTATCCAAACTCCATGGTAGAAGCAGTTGTCAATGCCCGCAAAGATGGCCATGAAATTGAACTTTATCGTATGTACAACTCTGGAGGTTGCGATAAAGAAGGTTTAACACGTGATGTCACGAAGACATTACAGTATGGTAAGGACCGTCTGAGTGCAGTACCTACACCTAAATTACCAAAGATGGCTGTTATCTTTAGTACAAGCGATTCTACAAGTATCTATCAATACTTCATTCAGAAGTTAGCTGCAGCTAGTGTATATCGTAAGCTTAGTGATTGGAAGATTGGCGAAGCCATCGCACAAGATGTAAAGGGCGACAAGGTAACACTGAAGACAGTGAAGGAACTACCAAACTCCTCTGAAAACTTCAACTACGATGATGAAGGTGCACCAATCCGTGAAGTAACACTCTTAGACGCAAACGTTCCTGCACAATACTGGGGTGGCTGTATGTTTGCTAGCTATATGAACCTCAAGGATAGCTTCAAGATCTCTAACGTGGTTGTCTCAGGAGGTCAAAAGGATGAAGCGACACTTCGTACAGGTAAGTATTTAGAAGTTGTCGAATTCTCTGATTTCCAAGTTGATCCAGTCACAGGAAATGTCTTTGGTGAAATCCGCCTAGGATACTTACATGATGGAGATAAGGTAACGGTTGTTTCTGGAGGATCTTTATCTGGAAGTATGAATGACTATGTAAAAGAACTATACATGTCCAAGGAGACAGTACAGTACAATAACCTAGTCGTACCATCCGTAACACGCTTAGAAGGCATGACAGTTACAGGTGCTGAATAAACAAAATGATTCCTATTAGATCATAACGAAAGTTATGGTCTTTTTTTACACTTTAAAAAAATATGATAATCTCAAATGACAAAATAAAAGATACTTGATACAGTTAGTTTGTTGATACTAACAGGAGGTGTCTGACATGAAAGAATATTTGAATAATGTAAATGATGAAAAACTAAAAACAGTTTTTGAAGTACGCAATGCATATGATGCAGGAAAGCTTACAATGGATGAAGCACGTGCAATTCTCAAAGAGAAGGTGCAGTCTTTAGAACCATATGAAGTAGCCCTAATTGAACAAGAGTTGAAAGAAGAAATCGATGATCAATGCCGTAAGGAAGACATCCAAGCGATGTTAGACTTATTTGATGGCATCTTAAATACAAGTAAACCAAATTTGCCTGAGACACATCCTATCGCATGTTACTATCGTGAAAATGAGAAGATGAAGGAACTCTTACTATCCGTAGAGGACCTTATGCAATACCCAGTTATCAAGAATCAATGGTTTGAATTATATGACCAGATGATTCAGTGGCGTAAGCATCTTTCTCGCAAGCAGAATCAGTTGTATCCAGTGCTTGAGAAGAAAGGCTTCACACGTCCTACAACAACGATGTGGACATTAGATGACTTTATCCGTGATGAAATCACACAAGCTTATAACTTAATCAAAGAAGGCAAGGAAGATGAATTCATCGAACTACAAAGTACAGTTGTAGCAGACGTTAGAGACTTAATGCAGAAGGAAGAAACAGTACTCTATCCAACATCCTTAGCTTTAATCTCTGATGAGGAATTTGAGCATATGAAGTCAGGTGACCAAGAAATTGGTTTTGCGAATATCACAGTTGAACCAACAAAGACAGAAACACCAGCATCTTCAAAACCAACAGAAGGATTTACAAATGAACTTGCAAGCCTTCTTGGCAAATATGGATACCACATCGGTAATGACCAAGAGTTTGATGTAAAGACAGGTAAGATGACACTTGAACAAATCAACTTGGTATATCAACATATGCCAGTTGACTTATCATACGTTGATGAAAATGAAATTGTACGTTTCTACACAGACACAAAGCACCGTGTATTCCCACGTTCTAAGAACGTTATCGGTCGTGATGTAAAGAACTGTCATCCAAAGAAGAGTGTTCATATCGTTGAAGAAATCATCGAAAAGTTTAGAAGTGGTGAACAAAATGAAGCTGAATTCTGGATTAACAAACCAGAAATCTTCATCTACATCAAGTACGTTGCGGTAAGAGATGAAGACGGTAAGTTTAGAGGTATCCTAGAAATGATGCAGGATTGCACACACATCCGTGCATTAACAGGTTCCCAAACACTATTGACATGGTCTAACCAAGAACATGGTATCGTAGAAGAAGAACAACCTGCACCAGTCGAAGAAAAGCCAGTAGCTACAAGTTCTTCTAAGATTGATCCTGAAAGCATTACACCAGAGACTAAGCTAAAGGATTTATTGGATGCTGACCCAAATCTAAAGCAGTATCTCTTTACAATCAGTGATAAGTTTAGAGCACTTGATACTCCACTAGCGAGAATTATGTTGCCAAAGGCTACCGTGGAAAAGATGTCTGAGCGTACGGGTGTAGCACTAGACGAAATCATTGCTAAGCTAAAACAATACTTCCAAAAGTAATCTAAGCAGGAGTTTGATAACTCCTGTTTTTCTTTTCTGTTAGGAAAGAAAAAATAATACAGACTTATCACAGGAATAGTCTATACTGTAAGTAACAAACATTGCGTTATAAGTGCCATCAGATAGTTGCTGGGTGTATGATAAACGCAATGAAATAGGAGGAAATATCATGACATACGAAGAGAAACTACAACAATATAAAGATTGGATATTTCGCCGTTCTGCATATCAGATGGCATTAGCAATCATTGGCATAGACAAACAGACAGTTGCACCATCCGCAGGAGCTGCTTATCGTGATGAACGTTCCGCATATCTTGCAGGAGAACTATTCTCGATTGAAACAGATCCAGCAATGGTTCAACTTTTAAAGGAATTAAAGGATGACCCACAGATTGATGGTGATAACAAACGTGCAGTAGAGCTCTACTACAAACAAGCAATGGATACAATGTGCATTCCAAAGGATGAGTTTGTCGCATATCAAAAACTACGTGATGAATCCTTTGATGCATGGATACAGGCAAAGTCACAATCAGACTATTCTATCTTTGAACCATACTTAAAGAAGATTATCGAAGTGAGTAAGAAGATGTATCGCTATCGCAATAGCGATAAGAATCTATACGATCAGATGCTTGATGACTATGAACCAGGCATGACACAAGAAAAGTATGACGCATTCTTTGCGGCACTAAAGGAAAGACTTGTACCACTGATTCAAAAGGTTACAAAGGCTAAACAAAAGAATGAAGCATTCTTACATCAAGAATTCCCAATTGAAGACCAAAAGAAATTCATGACACAATTACTTGAATATCTACACTTTGATTCATCATGGGGATATCAGAATGAATCTGAACATCCATTTACATCATGGACATGCGAAAATGATTGCCGTACAACTACAAAGTACGTTAAGAATGATGTTATCTCAGCAGTACTATCTACAGTTCATGAAGTAGGACATGCATACTATGAACATAATGTAGATCCTAAGTATGATGGCATGATTCTATCCGAAGGAATTTCCTCTGGTATGCATGAATCACAATCCAGATTGTGCGAAAACTACTTAGCACGTACAACAGCTTTCTGGAAATATCATTATCCAAAACTACAGGAAACATTCCCAACCCAGTTAGGTAATGTATCCTTTGAGGAATTCTATGAAGCTATTAACGTCGCAAAACCATCCTTCGTTCGTACAGAGGCAGATGAATTAACATATCCATTACACGTCTTAGTTCGCTATGAAATTGAAAAGGGACTCTTCAATGGAACAATCTCCACAGAAGGCCTAAATGAAACTTGGAATAAGATGTATAAGGAATACTTAGGCGTTGATGTACCAAATGATAAAGTGGGTATCTTACAAGACGTACACTGGTCTGATGGAAGCTTTGGTTACTTCCCAACATACGCATTAGGAACTGCATTTGCGGCACAATACATGCATGCAATGCATAAGGACTTAGATGTAGAAACATTACTAAGCAATAACCAATATGATGTCATCATGAACTGGCTCAAGGAACATATCCATAAGTATGGCTTTAGATATGAAGCACCAGAGTTAATGAAGATGGTAACAGGGGAAGAATTCAATGTGAATTACTACCTAGATTATCTTGAGGAGAAGTACACAAAACTATATAACCTATGAGAGAGCTAGAAGAAAAGATATTACAAGATGGTAAGGTTTTTCCAGGAAACATTTTAAAAGTAGATAGTTTCCTGAATCATCAAATTGATGTCGAGATACTCGATAAGATGGCAGATGAATTTTATCGTCTATACAAGGATGAAAAGATTACACGCATCCTAACGATTGAAGCTTCTGGTATTGCGGTAGCAGTACCAATTGCGCAACGTTTCCACGTGCCTGTTGTTTTCGCGAAGAAAGCAAAATCTAAAAATATCGGGGATGGTGTATATACTTCTCACGTTCATTCCTATACTTACAACAAGGACTTTACAGTAACGGTATCCAAAGATTATCTAAATGAAGATGATTGTATCTTAATCGTCGATGACTTTTTAGCAAATGGTTTAGCAGCAGATGGACTGATCGATATTACAAATCAAAGCGGCGCAAAAATTGTAGGACTTGGTATCTGTGTAGAAAAACTTTTCCAAGGTGGTGGCGAGAAGCTACGTAAACAAGGCTATCGTGTCGAAAGCCTTGCAAAAATTAAAAGTTTCGACAACAACAAAGTAAACTTTGAATAATTGTTTTATATTGCTATAAACAAGGAGAACATACAATGGAAAACTATGAACATCACATTCCGACCAAACTCTATTTTGGCAAAGGATCAATTTCATACCTAGCAGAAAGCTTAAACGAATACGGCAAACGCGTACTTCTTACCTATGGTGGAGGCTCGATTAAGAAAATCGGATTATATGATGAAGTCATGAAGATTTTAAACGAAGGTGGATTTACGGTTGTAGAATGTGCAGGTGTTGAACCAAATCCACGTATTGAAACAGTAGAACGCGGTTCTAAATTATGTAAAGAACACAACATCGATGTCATTTTATCTGTTGGTGGTGGTAGTACACTAGATTGTTCAAAGGCAATTGCAGTAGGCGCATATTACGAAGGCGATGATTATTGGCAGATGGTACTTGATTCACGCGGTACTTCCAAAGCATTACCACTCGTTGATATTTTGACACTCGCCGCAACAGGTTCTGAATTTGATGGTGGAGGTGTTATCTCCAACATGGCATTGAATAAAAAGATTGGTAGATCCTTTACATTCCCACAGGTATCCATCTGTGATCCAACATATACATACTCTGTATCTGCATACCAGACAGCTGCAGGTTCTGCAGATATTATGAGTCATATCATGGAAGGATATTTCTCAAGAACAGATGATTCAGACCTTTCTGAAGCTATCCAAGAGGGTGTATTAAAATCAGTGATTAAGAATCTTCCAATCGCATTAAAGGAACCTACAAACTATTCTGCACGTGCAAATCTGATGTGGGATTCATCGATTGCATGTTCTGGTATTCCAGAATATGGCAAGCTAGATACATACTGGCCATGTCATGCGATGGAACATGAATTAAGTGCATACTATGACATCACGCACGGAGTAGGTCTAGCGATTCTTACTCCAAGATGGTTAGAGTTTATCCTTTCAAAAGACCCAACGATTACACCACGTCTAGCAAAGTTTGCTAGAAATGTATGGGGACTAGAAGGTGATGATGAAACACTTCTAGCAAAACAAGGTATTCAAGCATTATATGATTTCTTCAAGTCCAACGGAATTCCAATGACACTAACAGAAGTTAACATTAATGAAGAACACTTCCAAGCAATGGCAGAGTCCGCATGTTCGCATGATCGATTAAAGCATGCATATGTTCCATTAACAGTGGAAGATGTAAAGAATATTTACCAGATGTGCCTATAAAATAACGTATATTTAAAAAGTGAACCTCATCGTTCACTTTTTTTACAGGTTAATAGATATTAACGTATATACAGAACAGTTTTATAAATATATTAAAAGAAAACTAATACTAAATCATATAAAATGCAAGCAGACTCTGGCTGACACGCACTTAAGCGATAAAAGGTTGCCACAGAATGCTTGCAATCAGACTATACAATAGGAATCATAAAAATACCAGTGTAGAAAGAAAAATGATTCCATATTATGACTTGTTCTCTAGTACTTCAAGTAAGTATGAAATATCATCTGCAGTTATTTCTTTGTTCAAACGATAGGACATATCAATGAATTGAGATATCGTGATAATATTTTTTTCTGTTTTTGCAAATGCAATAATGCCTTTGACATAGTTGTCATTATCCCATAATTTTCTGAGTTTCATTTCTAGTTCTTTGGTAGCGGTACTTTCAATCATATAATCTCCGTTTTCATGGATATTATTATAACACTATATAAATATCTAGCATGATAAGCTGGAAGCTCACTGTTTTATTGTGTGTTATGATAGTTCTATGTATTTTATACATGAATTAGGTAGGGTAATGATGATGAAGATATTAATAGTAGAAGATGATAAAGATATAGTTGCGGTCATCAGTGAAGAATTAAAACAATGGGGATATGAAACATATTCTATCCATGACTTTAATACAGTATTAGAAGAGTTTAGAGAACAAACACCTCAGTTGATTTTAATGGATATTACACTGCCATATTTTAATGGATATTATTGGACTCAAAAGATTCGTGAAGAGTCTAGCGTACCAATTATTTTTATATCATCACATAGTGATGACATGGATATGGTTATGGCAATGCAGTGTGGGGCAGATGATTATATAACTAAACCCATTAATATTCACTTAGTACGTGTGAAGATCCAAGCATTACTTCGTAGAACATATGATTATGCATTATCTACAGATAATTTAATCTTTGGTAATTTGAAGTTGAATTTATCGGCTGCCAAATTAGAAAGTAGTGAGAAATCTATTGATCTAACACATACAGAACTGTTGATTCTAGAGACTTTATTTAAAGCAAAAGGGGATATCGCAAAGCGTGATAGTATCATGGATCATTGTTGGCAGAGTGATAATTTTATCGATGATAATACTTTGGCAGTGAATATGACTCGTCTAAGAAAAAAATTATCAGAAATTGGGTTTGATGATTTGATTCAGACCAAAAAAGGAATTGGATACTATCTGAAAGAAGGTAAATAATACGATGAAATTAATCTTGGATTATATGAAAAGCCAAAGTGTCATCCTATTTGGATATCTTCTTGTCTGTATCGTATTTATCACTATTTCTGTACTAGCGACACTAGAGATAGAATATGTATTTCTAGGAATAGAGATATTGGGATTTATATTATTCAATTATTTAATTGTACATTGGTTTCAGTATCAAAAATTAAGTGATGTTAAGGATGATAATGAAAGACTATTAAATGAAAATAAAAATTTGAAAAGTGAAATGTTAAACCAGAAGGATGATTTGAATGCATATTTTTTAATGTGGCTACATCAAATTAAAACTCCTATGACTGTTAGTAAACTTCTGTTAGAAAAACCTGATGAAACTACAAATACGAAATTAAAAATGCAGTTAATGTATATAGAACAATATATCAATATGGCAATGAATTATCTAAAGATGATTGATTATTCTACTGATATGGATATTACACAGGTGAATCTAGATGATATTATCAAGAATCTATTGAAGAAATATTCATTGTTGTTTATTCATAATCATATTTCTCTAGAATATCAAAGTAATTTAACATATGTAGTTAGTGATAGTCAGTGGCTTACGATTCTTATCGAACAAATTTTATCGAATGCATTGAAGTATACAGAAAATGGAAAGATAACGATTCAATATCTTGAAGATAAACATGCATTAGAAATCAGAGATACCGGAATCGGCATACGCAGTGAAGATATTCCAAAGATATTTGATCGTGGATATTCAGGTTTTAATGGTCGAATGAATGAGAAGTCCAGTGGGTTAGGATTATATCTTGCTAGAAAGATTTCAGAAAGATTAAATATTCAAATCGAGGTAGAATCAAAACTATCGAAAGGTAGTGTCTTTCGATTGGTATTTCCTACTAACCTTACAAAAATGTAAGAATACAGGCATGATTTGTCATGTTTGATAAATGCTAGTAGTCTTTTGCGACTATAAAATAAGACTATACAAAAGGAGATTTCAAATATGACAACAGTATTGGAACTTACAGATATTAAGAAAATATATCAAACAAAAAATATTAAAACAGAAGCCTTAAGTGGTATTCACTTCTCTGTACAGCAGGGAGAATTTATATCGATTATGGGAGAATCTGGCGCAGGAAAAACAACACTTTTAAACTTGATTGCGACACTAGATAAACCAACGTCAGGAAATATCTTATTGAATGGGAAAAATATCAGTAATTTAAAAGATTCAGAAATTGCAAGCTTTAGAAGAACTGAACTTGGATTCGTATTTCAAGATTTTAATTTACTAGATCAATTTACCAATCAGGATAATATCTTTCTTCCACTTGTCCTTTCTGAGGTTCCGGTAAAAGAGATGAAGGATAGACTATCCAATATGCAGGATCGTCTTGGAATCAAAGAATTGTTAAATAAATATCCTTATGAAATTTCTGGTGGTCAAAAACAAAGAGTAGCTATCGCAAGAGCAGTGATTACAAAACCATCATTGTTGTTGGCGGATGAACCAACAGGTGCTTTAGATTCTGCTTCATCCGAAATGATTCTAAATCTATTTGATAGTATTAATCGAAATGGTCAAACCATTTTGATGGTTACACATTCACTTCGTGCAGCTTCTTATGCGAAAAGAGTCTTATTTATTAAAGATGGTATTGTTTATCATGAATTGTATCGAGGTACAAATGAGAACCAAGCAAACTTCATGGAACGTATTCATCAAGCGCAGTTAGTTCTTTCAAAAAGAGGTGAAGACTAATGAAGTGGGGAATGGCATTTGGGTTTGCAAAACGTAACCTGCATGCAAATAGATTGCTTGAAATACCATTTGTATTATCAATTGGAATTATGTTTCTGTTGTTTAATATCATGGTATCACTCTTATCAAATCAATATGTTTTGACGCGACATGCGGATTTGCCATCTGTTATTCAATTTGGTGTCGTGATAGTTGCTATCTTTACGTTTATCTTTGTCATGTATGCAAATGGTTTCTTAATGAAACGTAGAAACAAGGAATTTGCATTATATGGAATTCTTGGTCTAGAAAAGAAACATATTCGTAAAATTCTATTCATTGAATATTTTGCATTGTTCATTTGTACACTTATTATTGGCATTATCGGTGGATATATTTTTGGTAAAGTTACTTTTATTGCATTGAATTATCTGCTGAAAGATACAGCAGGTAGCTTAATGGATTTTCCGTTTAGTAAGACGGCCAGTTTATCGACAGCGGTATTAGCTTTCATATTATTTGTGATTACTCTTATCAGAAATAATATTAAGATCTATCTTGCGACTCCTGTAGAACTTCTAGGAAATCAACATAAAGGTGAGGGTGAACCAAAAAATAGATATCTATTCTTATTATTAGGCTTTATTTTACTTGGAGCAGGATATGTAATTGCCTTAACGGTTCAAGGAATATTAAGCTCATTAGTCTATTTTTTCTCTGCCGCATTATTAGTTCTATTAGGAACATATCTTTTATACATATCATTCTCAATTTTTATCTTAAAACTACAAAGAGGGAATGAAAAATATTACTATAAGCCAACACATTTTCTAAGTGTTAGTGGACTGCTCTATCGTATGAAGGCAAACGCAGTATCATTAGCAAGTGTATCTATTCTTAGCACTGGTGTATTAATTACATTATCTGTAACTGCCGCAATTTACTCGACAATCCAAAAAACGGTAGATTATGTAATGCCACGCGACTATTCATTATCCTCAGATGAAATCGTTACTACAGAAAACAAAGATGAAATTGAGCATATTTTATATACTGCAGCTAATCAAGGTCTAGAAGTTTCTAATGGCATTGAGGATGATTATATTTCTTATGGATACGAAACAGCAGCAAATCGTGTAGGGAATGAATTAACTGTTGTAAAATCAGGACAAGCACAAAGACCATATTTTATGATTGTTCGTGACCTTGCAAGTTATAACAAACGTACACATCAACAAATTGTTTTAAAAGATAATGAAATATTAATGTGTGCAAATCAAAAAAATATCCTTGATTTAGATGAGATTAAAATTGGGGATATTACATATACGATTCATAAAGTTCCAAATTTTATTCCTTCAACATATGCAGTAGAAAGTTATGGAATCATCGCAAAAGATTTTGCGGTTATGAAAAAAATTGGGGAAGTTCTCCAAATAAAGAATTTTGATAATGGTGAATATTACGCACCAAATATAACAGCGAGTTTAAATTGGAATCTTAAAGCGAATGTAGTTGATAAAGTAAAGTATTTTGCAACACAGTCAACATACGCAAAAGAAAACTCATTCGATTTTGAAACGAGAGAGGAAACTATCAAAAAAGCGTATGAGTTAAACGGTGGATTCCTATTCTTGGGTGTATTAATTGGTATAATCTTCATTGTTGGTACTGTGTTGATTACCTATTACAAGCAAATCAATGAAGGATATGAAGATCGTGATAAATTCCAGATTATGAAGAAAGTTGGATTACCAGATCAATTAATTCACCAAACAAGTAATTCACAAGTTTTATGGCTGTTTTTAGCACCACTAGCAATCGCTGCCTTACATAGCCTAGTAGCTTCAAAGATAGTTTCTCAATTACTCGGTTTATTTGCGGTAAATTCCTATATGGAGTATGCACAGATGTTATTTGCGGTAATCGGAATCTTCTCCATTGTTTATTTTGTGATATTCCGTCTTACATCAAGAGCATATTATCGCATTGTTCATTAGTTAGTTATAACAGTACATTTACATAAAATAAGTACAGTTCGTATCAAAGTAGCCGATCGTATGATCGGTTTTTATTTATGGTTACTGGCGTATTTTTTGTATAGCAATATTCATACAATATGAAATGTAGAAAGGAGAACTTTATTTGATATTAACAAGGAGAAACATCAAAGATATGTTGAGAAGAATTAAGTAATTAACAATCTTATGTGTTTCGGTTTGAATGCATTAATTGCAGTAATTAAAAGTTTCTGAAGTCTTATAGGATTTCTAACTTTCATAAGTAGAATATATACCTAAATTATCGTAATTTACCCTCGCGAGAAAAACAGGGTGTTGTGTGCAGGAGGATTAAATTGTGCACAACAAAATAGATGAAATGGTATTGACTGTTCCCTTAGGGAACAGTACTACAGTTGAAATTGTAGAAAGCCAAGAAAAAGTGTTATCTGTAAATGAAGTATGTAAAATTGCGAATATCAGCCGTAAAACATTGTTTTATTACGATAAGATTGGTCTGCTATTACCAAAGAGAAGAATTGGTTCGCAACATACAAAAATGTATGATAAGAATGCAATCCATAAATTGCAGCAGATTCAAATGTATAAAAATGCTGGGCTATTATTAAGAGAAATTCGCGAAATTCTTAGTGATTCAAAAGAGCATGCATACAAACAATTACAGAAAGCAAATGTCAGATTGACAAAAGAACTCGATAAAATTAAGATACAAAAAGAGAACCTGGAGATATTACTTCAGGAAATAAAACAGGGGGAATAATTATGGCAAAGGGTTTAATCACAAAAATCATCGTATCTGTATTAACGATCTTAGTACTTGTACTAGGATACAAAATTGTACTTTCACCACGAGATGGAAAGATTACAATAACATCTACAGAAATCAAAAATTCATTTAAAGAGATTGGTCAATTAGCAGTAGAGGAGTATAACTTTACGAATGTTGGAAAGTTTAGCCAAGATAACATGTCTGCGTTTGGGATCTCTATTCCGTTTACAGATAAGTCATTCTTGATGACTTACAGTGGTGTATGTAAAGCAGGCATCAAGGATATCTCTGAAATTAATATTGAAGTTAATCAAACAGAGAAAAAGGTAATCGTAGATTTGCCAAATGTTGAAGTGTTAGATACATATATCGATGTAAACAGTATTGAAGTTTATGATCAAAGCTTTAATCCAATCAATCAAATTACTGTAAATGATGTAAAGAATTTCCAAGCTAATGAAACCACTAAAGCTGAGGAACTTGCAATCAAGAATGGATTACTTGATAAGGCAAAAGTACGCATGGAAGAAGTTGTTAAGAGTCAAGTGAAGATGTTGCTAAGCAATACACAACAATCAGAATACGAAATCATTATTAACTGGAAGTAATTATTCATATAAAAATAGATAAAGAGGATTTTTAATCTAGTAATTTAGAAAAATCCTCTTTAATTTTAATGATTATTATTTGATTTATAGTATGCGAGATTGAGCATTATTACTTTTGATATTTACTTATTTGTCATATTGTGACTTTTGTTACATTTCAATTTAAGTAAACTATTGTATGATATTAAAAGTGAGGGGACTAAAGTATGGAATACTTAGTAGAGACAAAGGGAAATGTAGAAGAGCAGATTTCCAAAGTATATTCGATATCTGCTAAAAATAAGAATGAAGCAGAACAAATTGCAAGAAAGCAGTTTAAAAATGAATATAATTCAGAGGTATTTGTAGTCGAACAAGTGAATGGAAAAACAAAGAATTTGATAGTTTCATTTATTCTTTTGGCATTTCCGGTTTTCTTATCATTGATTAGATGGAGAAATGGCATTACGGCTGTTAAAATTAGTCCAGATCTACTGTCAGCAATATATGCAGTATTTATATATGGTGCATATTTTTTCCGTTTTAAATTAAATCATAGTTATGGAAGTGGAATCAAAATTAAGTTTGGAATAATAGACGGTATTTCTGCAGTATTATTAATTGCGTTATTTGCCTCTTTTGTTCAAATTTTCTTGGCGGAAATAACTGTACCTTTTATTTCAGTTAAGATAAATACACAATACCTGCTTATCATTTCAATTATTCTAATGTATGGTGGTATGAAAAGGATAAGTGCACTTTCATTTGTTGTTATCATGCTTGTTGCGATGATTAAAATTGCTACTCTCAATACCGCGATGGGATTGTGGGGGTTTGTATATGTAATTACATCATTTTTAGGGTTATTGATATATATGATGGCTGAACCACCATTTATAGAATTTACTAAGAATTTCGGACGAGGAACAACTTATGTATTGAAAGAAAGTATCAAGGTTAGTGGTAATACTGTTAAACAAGTTGCAACTTCTGCTAAAAATAAAATAGAGATGATTGCAGACGGAGTTAGTGATCATGAATAAATTATTTCGTAGAGCTACTGTCATATTTGTTTTGGTAGTATTTATCCTTCCTGTTTTAGGTTGTAAGAAAAAAGATACTGCAACAAATCAAGAGGCAGAAAAGAAGAAGGAAGAAGAATTGTATCTAACAGTAATTAATGATACAGGCAATATTCTTACCAAAGTGGTTGTGACCATTGGGGAAGGTACTGAGATTCTTGAAGTAGAAGATATAAGTACTGATAGTTTTTCTTTATTAATTCCTGATGAATTTAAAAATGAAGGTACCTATAATATTACTTGTATAGATAATTATGAATTTAAATATGGAAAATCAATTGATGTAGAAGATAATCATGGACGCTATGAAGTGAAAATTTCGAAAGATAATCGTATCCCTCAGGACGGTGACTGGTGGCGTGAGGTTGAGCAATTCTTTAATCAAAAATAAAGTTAGTTGTTTTCGTTTTTGAAGTGTTATTATAGTAGTGGTGAAATACTACGTGTGGACCGTTAAATGGGTCTGCGCTTAGTATTTCGCTTTTTATGCTTACGACTTATATATCATGTTGATTTTTTAAATATTACAAATTACATAATTTTATTCATAATTAAATCATTCAAATTAATAAAAGATGATAGTACTATTGCTATCACCTAAGATAAAATGCTTCGAATGTACTGGTACGCCACATCCAGGTATCTGCTTGATTTACAAGACTCACGGTCACATAGCGATTTCTTCCGTCTCTACATTCATGATAGTAATTATAGTATTAATAATTGTATTTACAATAAACTACTAATTTAGCTTCTTAAATGAATATAATTGGTTAATAAAACCCTCAATTATTTTGCTGTTTTGAAACCTGGCGTATTTTTTGTATAGCATGATAGATAAAATATGAACTAATGATGAGAGTGTTTTTTGGAATGAAGAGAGATAACTTTTTTATTACCAAGAAGTTATTAAATATTCAAAGTTTAAAAGTCAAATTGAGTTACTTGTTAACAAAAACACTTAGGTCCGACTACTGTTTGAACAAAAAAGGTATATTGTATTGTGGGAGTTGAATTATGAACAAGAAAAAACACACGAAAACTGAGCGAAAAAGAGCATGGGATTGTTATGTTCATAGACTGACATTACCTATTGTAATACATCGTCCTACAAAAGAAGAAAAGGAAATGCTCAAAAAAGCAGGTTATATTATTAAATAGAAATTATATAGAAAAGATTTCTTGCCGAAGTGGGGGGCTTTTCTCATATGTTTTAGCACCATCAAATTTTTGCTAGGCTACAATGAATGATTATGGAGAAAATATATATGTATTTTATTTTTATAATTAAGTCATGGAAAGGATAGAAGATCATGAAAAAAAATTTAAATGATGAAACATTGAAACACATCCATTCACAATTAAAGAGATTAAAAAGTTTTGATATATTCTACTGTCAAGAATGTTATATAAAAGCTGGTAAAGTTGCAGGCAATATATATACATATAACTTTGAAAATTTAACAATTACCAATGACCGCAAAGATATTGAAATAAAATTTAATACAGAACAAGAGATGATTGCGCACAGGTTCAAAGATAGTACGTGTTTATTAGACTATGTGAATAAACATGGCGAAGTACCAGAAGGAATCTGGTTAATTGATGATATAAAAGTTTTTTTTGAGGAGGAGGAAGATGAAGATGAAGAATAAATCTTAATTGGCGGTGATTCTGCGAGTATCGAAATTTATGCTGGGCTACAACAGACTTGTTTTCCTAATTTTGAAACTTTATAGAAAGACTTCTCTTGATGGATTGTATTTTGCTTGTTTATATGCTATATAATAAACGAAAAGCAGTCATGGTCTGCGAAGCGTTTACCGCTTAGACCTACGGTTGCTTTTATTTTTTTCGAGTGTTGGTATATTGTTACAACTTTTTTTGTTTCTAATCATAACAATAAAACTCGGAATTTTAACCGAGTTTTTTACTTTTCGATATTTAGTCTGTGTTTGCCGTGGTATGTGATAGCCATGAAGACTGGACCTACATGGCTTCCAATAACAGGTCCTAACTGCATGATAGAAATCTTTGTATCCTTAAACTGTGGGTATGTTTCAATCAAGTCATTACGGAATGCAACTGCATCGTCGTATGCATCTGCATGGATAATTGCGATTTCTTCATCCTTTGTATAGTCTGCCATGTCTTCTGCACAGGATTCAATTAATGAACGTAGTGCTTTCTTTCTACCGCGTACTTGTTTAAAGGAAACAAGCTTTCCGCTATCTGGAATATAGATTAATGGCTTAATGGATAGAATTGTTCCAAGCAGGGCAGATGCGTTGGATAATCTTCCGCCACGTCTTAACCACTGTAGGTCTTCTACCATGAAACGGTGAATGTATTCAAGTTTATGTGCATTTCCCCATTCCATAACTTGATCATAATCCCATCCTTCTTCATGACGTTTTACTAATTGTTTTAAGAAAAGTGCTAGACCACCTGTAACGCAATAGCTATCTAAGAGATTAATCTTACGATCAGGGTATTCTTCGCTTAAAGTCTGAATTGCGCGCTCAGCGTTATTGATAGAGGCTGATAATGCGCGTGTCATATCAACGAATAGAACATCATTACCTGCTTCAAGAAGTTCTTTTAAGAATTCATAGTATGCATATTCTGTGATTTGAGATGTATTTGGTTGTTTACCTGCACGCATGGAAGTCATTAAGAAATTACGACTTTCTTCCGTGCAATCATCGATATAAACTTTATCATCAATCGTATATGTATATGAGATAAAGGGGATATTGTGTTCTTTTAGGTACTCTGCTGGCAAATCCGCAGTAGAGGATGTTGCGATTACATATTTATTCATAAAACCTCCAAGTATCATAAAAGTATTATAAAGAATTAAAGATATTTGTCTATTGATTTAAGACAAAATAAAGAAAATGTCGTGAAATTTTCACAATATAAAATAATGAAAATTTATTGTTTGGATTACAGAAAATATTGACAATGTTAGTTAGTGAGTCTAAACTAACATTAGTTAGAGCCCTCTAACTTTTGTTCATTTATATAAGGAGGCAAACGATGATACCATTAGCTTTAGGAGTAATCGGTCAAGAGTATAAAATTGTTAAAATCGGGGGAAGTGCAGAAGTGAAACAACACTTAGCAGATCTCGGTTTTGTTGTTGGTGGATCTGCTACAGTTGTCTCAGAAGTCGGTGGAAATCTCATTGTAAATGTGAAAGAAACACGTATTGCAATTGGGAAAGAAATGGCTATGAAAGTCATGATATAGGGAGGATAGAATGAATACATTAAAGGAAGTTGCGATTGGCGGTACTGCAAAGGTTGTCAAGCTCCATGGTGAAGGTGCTGTAAAGCGTAGAATCATGGATATGGGCATCACTAAAGGAGTTGAAGTTTACGTTCGTAAGGTAGCTCCACTAGGTGATCCAATTGAAGTAACTGTAAGAGGCTATGAATTATCCATTCGTAAGGATGATGCTGCAATGATTGAAGTTGAGTAATTCATAGATTAAGGGAGAAAATTAGTATGGCAAACGAAAGATTAAAGATTGCTTTAGCGGGTAATCCAAATAGTGGTAAAACAACTTTATTTAATGCCTTGACTGGTTCTAATCAGTATGTAGGTAACTGGCCAGGCGTAACAGTAGAAAAGAAAGAGGGTAAACTCAAGAAACATCCTGATGTGATTATTGAGGACTTACCTGGTATTTATTCTCTTTCACCATATACATTAGAGGAAGTTGTATCTCGTAACTATTTGATTGGTGAACATCCTGATGCGATTTTAAATATCGTAGATGGTACAAACTTAGAGCGTAACTTATATCTAACAACACAGTTACTTGAAATTGGAGTTCCAGTTGTAGTAGCTGTAAATATGATGGACCTTGTAAAGAAGGCTGATGATAAGATTGATATCGCTGCCTTAAGTGAGAAGTTAGGTTGTAAGGTTGTTGAAATTTCTGCATTAAAAGAAACAGGTATTATGGAAGCAGCAGAAGCTGCAATTGCAGCTGCAGAAGCAAAGTCAGCAACAGCAATTCATAAGTATGAAGATAAGATTGAAGCAGCTCTTTCTAAGATTACAGATTCTGTATTAACGGATGTATCTGCAGATCAAAAGCGTTGGTATGCAATCAAAGTATTTGAAAGAGACGAAAAAGTACTTGCAAGATTGAATCTCAGTGAGAGCCAGATGGCTGAAGTAGAGAAAATTGTTTCTGCAGTAGAGAAGGAGTTGGATGATGATGCCGAATCTATCATCACAAATGCTCGTTACTCATTTATTACAGAAACACTAAACGGTATCTATACAAAACAGAATGCTGGTAAGCTCAGTGTTTCTGATAAGATCGATAACATCGTTACAAACCGTTGGTTAGGTTTACCTATCTTTGCGGCAGTTATGTTTATCGTATACTTCGTATCAATTCAAACATTTGGTACAGGTGCTACTGACTGGGTAAATGATGGTTTATTCGGTGATGGTTGGTTCTGGTTTGGCTTAGGACGTGCAGAATATGATGAAGATTCTGGTACATATAAAGCAGATCAAGAAGCAAAACAATCATTCATCGATGAAGCGATTGAAAAGGGTTATATCTCTTCTAGTGAAAATAGTGAAGGTGAAACAGAAATTACAGTTCTAAAGCAAGAACAGTTAGAGAACTTGGTTGTTTCAGCTGATATTCATAATGACGAAGGTGATGTAGAGGAAACTCGTGAAGTTACTTACTCCGATTATGAAATCTATTCTGCAGAAGAAGAACCTGAAGCAGCTACATATGGTCCATGGCAAGATGGCTTACCAACAGTCATTGGTAACTTCTTGAAGTCTATTGAAGTTGCTGATTGGTTACAGAGTCTTATACTAAATGGTATTGTTGCTGGTGTAGGTGCGGTTCTTGGTTTCTTACCTCAGATGTTAGTATTATTCTTCTTCCTAGCATTCTTGGAAGGTTGCGGTTATATGGCACGTATTGCGTTTGTTATGGACCGTGTATTCCGTAAGTTTGGCTTATCTGGTAAGAGTTTTATCCCAATGTTAATTGGTACAGGTTGTGGAGTTCCGGGTGTCATGGCTTCACGTACAATCGAGAATGAGCGTGACCGTCGTATGACAGTTATGACTACAACATTTATTCCATGTTCTGCGAAGTTACCAGTTATCGCTTTAATCGCTGGTGCTTTCTTCCAGAAGTCTGGATTAGTAGCGACAAGTGCTTACTTCTTAGGTATTGCGGCTATCGTTATTTCAGGTATTACATTAAAGAAGACAAAGATGTTTGCTGGTGATCCTGCACCATTCGTAATGGAATTGCCTGCATATCACTGGCCAACTCCATCTAATATCTTACATTCTATGTGGGAGCGTGGTTCTTCCTTCGTTAAGAAGGCAGGAACAATCATCTTACTTGCGACTGTATTTGTATGGTTCATGCAGAGTTATGGCTTTACAGAGAATGGATTTGGTGCTGTAGAACAGTCTGAATCTATGCTTGCAGTCATTGGTAATGCAATCAAGTTTATCTTCATACCTTTAGGTTGGGGAGATTGGCGTGCAGCTGTAGCTTCTATTACTGGTTTAGTTGCGAAGGAAAACGTTGTAGGTACAATGGGTGTTCTCTATGGTGCTGGTGAAGTTGCAGAAAATGGATGGCAGATCTTTAAATCTATGGCAAATGCCTTCAACAATAATCCAGTTGCAGGTTACTCATTCCTAGCATTTAACTTACTATGCGCTCCTTGCTTTGCGGCAATCGGTGCTATCCGTCGTGAGATGAATAATGGTAAGTGGACATGGTTTGCAATTGCTTACCAGTGTGGTCTCGCTTATGTGATTGCTCTGATTATCTACCAGGTAGGTTCTGCAATTACAGGTAATGTAAATCCTATCGGATTAGTCGTTGCGATTGTATGTCTGGCGGCTATTATCTGGGGACTTGTTCGTCCAGCAGCAAAAGACGATAAATAATAAATCATAAGGTGCAGGGATGACCTGTACCTTATTTAGAAAGGTGTATGAATATGTCTATACACGAATTAACAGCAGCGAAGATTAAGTACCTCGTTACATTACTTCGCTTAGATCCAAGTGGTAGAGGTGTACGTAGTGTAGCACTTGCAAAAGAATTAAATGTTTCTAGACCAAGTGTCTGTGCGATGTTAACAAAGCTAGCACATGAAGGATATCTCAACAAAGAGCACTATGGTATTGTATACCTTTGCGAAAAGGGAAAAGAAATAGGGAAGACGTATAGTGCAGTAGAACTACATTAACCAGTTTCAATAAACTAAAATTAGAAAGAAGGCAGTATGGGTACATTAGTAGTAGGTGGTATTGTTGCCATCATCATTGGATTTGCGATTCGCTCTGCAATTAAAAGAGGAACATCTGGTTGTTGTTCATCTGGAGGATCTTGTGGTTGTGGTGGTGGATGCGGCTGTCACACAGATGTGGAAGTTACAGATAAGAACCTTGCACATTATCCAGTTGAAGCAGTTCTGACTGTGGATGGAATGACTTGTGGACATTGTGCTTCAAAAGTTGAAAATGCATTAAATACACTAGAAGGTGTATATGCAGTTGTTGACTCTGATTTAAAGAAGGCACACGTTCATATGAAGTCTAAACTAGATGAAGCGGTATTACGTAAAGTAGTCAATGATTTAGGTGAATACACAGTATTACATATTGATTGGATTAAATAGAAAAGTGGTTACTTCGTAATGAAGTGACCACTTTTTACATCAATGATGTTGGATAAAAGAGAGGAAGTATGTATAGGAAGAGGATATAACTTGTAACAAATGTTGCTGTTATAAACTGGATTAGATTAAACTTTTTATGCATACGAATAATCATTAAAATAAGAGAAATGAAGATAGCTACAAGTAACCATAGGGCAATCACTCTTCTCTCTGTATAACCGTAGGTAAAGAAATATAGTCCAAGTTTTAAACATGCAAGCAAGTTGAAACAGATAGTTGTAAATAACAAGATATATGTATCAATCTTAGTGCTGTTTGTATCTTCTTTTCTGATTAGGAAGTTTAGAGCTAAGATCAGTACGATGTTTAATCCCATGATTCTAAAGAAGTTCCAGAATCCTCTTACTGCATATTCGCAAGAACTTTGTGCAGTAGGTGCAGCTAATACGGTTGGTAGGTCTGATAGTTGGAAGATAAAGAATGCAAGGTATAGCGCAAGTAATACAACAGTTGTAATGCGAATAGAGATCAGTGGAATCACTTTTTTCTTTAGGAAGAACTCTCTACAACCATCGTAGGATATAAATGGTTTCTCGCTAAGGATGCAACTACTGATCAGACCAAATAGATATGCACCAACTGGAATACTCCAAATGATACGGTAGAAATTCATCGAAATTAATTCATGAAAAATGAATCTAAATAGACTGTTTGTTAGAGTTGAAAAGTTTTGATCGATTGCGGATAATTGTCCTAATGCGAAAAGTACCAGTGGAATCAAAATAATGATACTAAATAAGATTGTTTTGATTTGTTTGGAACGGATATGTGTCAGTATATATTTGATGACATGAATCATGCGTGCAAATATATGTGAGAATGGTTGAATAATCCATCCTTGGAAGAAATCCAATAGGATAGTTTCACTTGTGTTTGGAAGTGATAACCTTTGAAAACGACATAGTGTATAGTAGATTACAGTTGCGTGTAAAAACGCCAATTTTTCAAATTCGAAAGAACGATCAAATCCTAGAAGTATTCCTTGGAATAATAAGAAAGTCGCCCATAGAATAGATTCTTTCGTACGTTCTTTGTGTATGAAGTATGCACTGGCTTCTACAATGACGATGTAGAAAGCAGCTAGCTTTGCGAAAGCAAAGTAAATAACAAGAAGTGATGCATAAAAATGTCCAAATATATAGGTTGCGATTGCGATACAAAATAAGAGGGTATCACGATCAATCATAGCTTGTTTATTCTGGTTCATAAGTCAGTATATCTCCTGGTTGGCAATCTAAGATTTTACATAACGCTTCTAGCGTAGAGAAGCGGATTGCCTTGGCTTTACCATTTTTTAGAATTGATAGATTTGCGGGTGTGATGTCGATTTTTTCAGCGAGTTCACCAGCACTGATATGACGTTTTGCCATAATGACATTTAAGTCTACGTTAATAGGCATATGTCACCTCATATCGTCAGGTCTAATTCGTCTTTCATACGAATTGCCTGTTGGAAAATATTTTGAATAATACGAATAATCAAAGCGAAGAAGATCGCCGCAAATACGATACTGTAGAATAGCTTTGACCATATCGCCGCAAGAATAAAGGCTAGAGCACTTCCTGCCAAACAACAAAGACTTGCATGTCTTAATAGATTTACATTCGCCATAATAAATACATTCTCTTTAGAAATATTTACGAGAAGTTGATTGATGATGTATAGCAGGCGAAGTAATACAACAAAGCCTACATAACCAATACCACAGGCTAGTATAATCTGATTCTGCGTGGAAATTGATGTAATGTTTCTACTATCTATAAACTCTGTTGCGATTGAAACGCTATTGATAATGATATACATGGCAACAAGTGCAACGAGTAATATCAAAATGCGTGTAAGTAATAAGCTATTGCGTATATGTTTTGAACTAGATTCCATAATCAAGTCCTCCTTGTGAAAGTATCATAATACAGATATTTCTGTAATTCAATAATTATTTATCGAAAAACAATAAATAATTATAGTTGACATGCATATATTACTGTATTAATATAATAGTGTATTAAGACAGTAATACAGAAGGAGAAACGATGAGTTGGGAATTTAGAAATGATCAAGCGATTTATCCACAACTAGTCAGTATTATCAAACGAAGAATTGTGACGGGTGTATATCCGGCTGGTTCCAAGTTACCATCTGTTCGTGAATTAGCAGAAGAATCTGGAGTGAATCCAAATACAATGCAAAGAGCACTGACAGAATTGGAACAAGCAGGTCTTGTATATACACAACGTACAGCAGGACGTTTTGTCAGTGAAGATAGATCAATGCTTGACAATATTAAGCATGAAGAGGCGAGAAGCCTAACCGCGGGATACTACGCTAAACTAAAAAAGCTAGGATATTCCAAAGAAGACATGATTGGTTTTATTAATACGCAAGGAGAAGAATGATGAGTGTAATGTTTGAATGCAAAGGTTTAACAAAGAAATACGGTAATAAAGTAGCGTTAAACCACGTTGATCTTTCATTAGAGTCTGGACGTATCGTAGGTTTACTTGGACCAAACGGTAGTGGTAAGACAACAATGTTAAAGCTTGCTAACGGTTTATTGACACCAACAGATGGTGGAATCTTTATCGATGGTAAAAAGCCAGGAATAG
Organism: uncultured Solobacterium sp.; assembly: GCF_963550625.1. GTDB lineage: Bacteria > Bacillota_I > Bacilli_A > Erysipelotrichales > Erysipelotrichaceae > Bulleidia. The sequence goes on along the minus strand of NZ_CAUVCV010000002.1, from coordinate 201,707 downwards.
AAACAAAGGCTGTTGTATCTTATCTACCAGATGCGGATTATCTGTTGGAATGGATGAATGTTGGTGAACTTTTAGATATGTTTAAGAGTTTCTATGATGATTTCCGCTATGATCGTGCATTAAAGATGTTAGAGGAATTACATATTCAGCTAAATGATAAACTGAAGAATTTATCAAAGGGTAATAAAGAAAAAGTACAGCTTGTACTTGCGATGAGTCGTGAAGCGAAGGTTTATTTCTTAGATGAACCAATTGGTGGTGTTGATCCAGCGGCGAGAGATTACATCTTACGTACGATTATTGGTAACTATAGTGAGAATGCATTGGTTGTTATTTCAACACACTTAATCGCTGATGTAGAACCTGTATTAGATGAAGCTATCTTTATTCGTGATGGAGAAATTATATTCCATCGCAGTGTCGATGAGATTCGTGAAAAAGAAGGTAAGTCAGTAGACGCATTATTCAGAGAGGTATTCGCATGCTAGCTAAATTAATTCATTTTGAGTTTAAATCAACATATAAATTATTTCTAATCTTGATTGGTGCTGAATTTTTATTGTCACTAGTACTAGGTATGACAATTAATTCAAACATTCAGATCATCTCAGAGAGAATGATGTACAATCCATATTACACAGATAGTTCATCTACATTCTCGTTTATTTTGGTCTTAATGGTAGTCGGTGTATTCTTTTCGACTTTCATTCTAATCTTTGGATCTTCTGTACAGCGTTTTCATAAGAATCTTTTATCTGGACAGGGATATTTGATGCATACATTACCAGTTACGACTTGGCAGCTTGTACTAAGCAAAGTCATTGCGTATTTGATTTATGTTGTACTATTCGTGCTTGCACAGATTATCTGCTTATTTGGTGTATTGATTGGTTCAGGTCAATTTATTGATGTGATTCGTAGTATTGATTTCTATTGGATTGAGCGTGTACTACGAGCAATATTTGACCTAGGGTTCTTACAGGTTTGCTTAACATATCTATTCAGTGCATCCCGTTTCTTATTACTCATTTATCTATGTTATGCGATGGGTAACTTATTTCCAGAACACCGCTTACTTGTTGGTATCGCTACATTTATTATTCTAGGTGTTGTGATTCCATCGTTACTAAATCTTCCATCTATCCTTGTATATACATTTGGTGCTGTATCGATTATGAACGCATTCTACTATGGCATGAATTATCAAACAGTTACATTACTGTATACATTGATTATGAATGTAGCGCTATTTGCGGCCACCGTATATATCTTGCACTATCATCTCAATCTGGAGTAATGAAATATGATAAGACATATTGTGATGTTTAAGCTTCAAGCTTTAAACCATGAGGAGAGTTTGAAAGAAGCAGTGACTCTTGCTAGAAGTCTTACTAGTTTAAAGGAAGTGTCAAGTGGTGAAGTGGTATGTAATCATTCAGATGCAGATCCAACAAATTATGATTTTGCCTTAGTGTTTGACTTTGTATCCTTTGAGGCATTAAATGCGTATCAAATTCACCCAGAACATTTAAAGCTAAAAGCTTTATTAAAAGATAAAATTCAAGCACGTTCTTGTATCGATTATGAGATTTAGAAGAAATTCTAAGTCTCTTTTTTAAGAAAATGGGCATATTCCTTGAAAATGAAATATAATTCTACTATCTTATAGGTGACTACGGTCATAGGAGGAACTCATAATGGAGAAGAAAGTTTCAAAACTAATCAACGACCAGATTAACAAAGAAATGTACAGTGCTTACTTATATCTAGATTTTGCAAATCATTTCACTGAGAAGGGATTAGATGGTTTCGCCAACTGGTATAACATCCAGGCTAAAGAAGAAATGGACCATGCATTAAAGTTCATCGCTTATTTACATGACAATGATGAAAAGGTAACTTATGAAGCAATCGCTAAGCCAGAGTCAAAGACAAAAGAAGATATTGATGTGTTAAAGGCTGCTTATGCTCATGAGAAGTCCATTACAGCATCTATCAATGCAATCTATGCTGAAGCAAGCAAGGTAAACGATTACCGTACAACACAGTTCTTAGATTGGTTTATCTCAGAACAGGCAGAAGAAGAAAAGAACGCTGCTGACTTAATTCAAAAGATGGAATTATTTGGAAGTGATCCTAAAGCCCTATACTTATTGGATCATGAATTCGCATCACGTTCCTATAAATCATCAGCCCAATAAATATTAGGAGGAAAGAGTGAACATGAAATTTTTTATTAACAGAACAACAAAAGAAATTATCGAAGTAGTATTAGGTAACGATACAACATTCACATCTGAAGGCGGAGAAATGGTTGAATTAAAAGCTAATTCAACAGATGCTGCAGGTGAAAAGCACGTACCAGTTATCACAGTTGATGGTAACAAGGTTCATGTAGTTGTTGGATCTGTAATCCACCCAATGACAGAAGAACATTCAATTCAGTTTATCGCTTTAGAAACAAAGCAGGGTGTACAGCGTAAGGCTTTATTGCCAACAGAGCAGCCAATCGCTGACTTTGTATTAGCTGAAGGTGATGAAGTTGTAGCAGCTTATGAATACTGCAACCTACACGGCCTTTGGAAGGTAGAAGCTTAATCAAACATACAAAGGAGAGAAATCTCCTTTTTTCATTGTATGAAAGTGATAGAATAAAGATGAAGTAGGTGGTGTTATGAAGAAAAAAGTCATGTTCTTGTTTAATCCTGAAGCAGGCAATAACGCAATCGAAAAGATTGTCTTTGATATTATTAAGAACCTAACAATTTTTGATTGCGAAGTGACTGTGTTTCCAATCATGCCAGATAAGGGTTTAGGTTCAGAAGAGATATTAATCAACCATGCCTCTGAATTTAAAACGATTGTAGTTTATGGAGGAGATGGAACCCTAAACCGTGTTGTGAATATTATGATGCATCAGGATATTCACTTACCAATTGGTTATATTCCAGGTGGCACAACCAACGACTTCAGTAAAGCGATTGATGAAAATGGAACGATTGAATCCTATTGTCGTACGATAGCTTTTGGTAATCCATTCGCTTATGATGTAGGTTGTTTTAATGGCACATTCTTTAATTACGTAGCTGCTTTTGGGGCATTTACCGCCACAAGCTACGAAACATCCCGTGAGTCAAAGAAGATACTAGGATATGGAGCCTATGTACTCAATGCACTTAGTAATCTTCCAGCTAGTTTAACCAATCATACAAAGATGAAGTTTATTCATGATGGAGTTGAAGAGGAAGGTACGTTTGTATTTGGTGCAATCTCTAACTCACCATCTGTTGGTGGTTTTAAGTTACCATTTCATGAAGATTCCACACTAGATGATGGAAAGTTTGAAGTATTGTTAGTCGCTGCTTTAGATAATCTTGAAGTATTACATAACGTATTAACTGGCGTAGCGACAGGCAATATTGATCCTAAATATGTACATGCATTCAAGACCGATAAGATTGAGTTTATCTGTGAAGAAAATACAGCATGGACACTGGATGGAGAAGATGGTGGTAAACATCGTACAGTTACTGTCGAAATTCATCCAAAATCAATGACAATTATGACAAGTAAGTCATGATAATGTATAATAGGAACGTTGGAGGACATTCATATGGATAAAATTGTTCGTATTGAAAATCGTATAGTATCCGTTGGTAAGGCTGATGGAAGCTTAGAAGAATTTGATATTGCGTATTTTAACTTCCCACCAAGAATTGGTGATTATGTTAATATCTATCGCAATGACGATAGTATTATCATCACGAAGGCTGAGAGTGTTTTTGATAACCGCTCTAATTCTCGTGGAGTAAATAAGACTACTTACGCTCTTCTTGCATTCTTCTTAGGTGTTTTTGGTGCCCAAGAATTCTATGCAGGTAACACGCGTGCAGGTATGCTTTCACTTATTTTCTGCTGGACAGGTATCCCTGCAATTTATGGAATCTATAAGTTCATCATTGCGCTTTCTAAGCCAGCCGATGAGAATGGCTGTATCGAAATGTAAGACGGTATTCTTTGAATGCCGTTTTTCTATTTAAAGTATTTATGAACATGTTTCATTAAGGAGGAGAACATCATGAAACAATATGCACCAATCAAAGAAGGCAAAGTACGTGAAATCTATGACGTTGATGATGCCTTGATTATGGTAGCGACCGACCGTATTTCTGCATTCGATGTTATTTTAAAGAATCAGGTAGTAAACAAAGGAATTGTGTTAACACAAATGTCACGTTTCTGGTTCGATCTGACAAATGATATTGTGAAAAATCATATGATTACAACAGATGTACAAAAAATGCCAGAATTTTTCCGTAACGAGAAATTTGCAGGTAGATCAATGTTGTGTAAGAAGTTAGAGATGTTGCCGATTGAGTGTATTGTAAGAGGATATATTACAGGTTCTGGTTGGGTAAGTTATCAAAAGGACCAAACGGTATGTAATATCAAATTGCCAGATGGTTTAAAAGAATGTGATCAACTTCCTGAGCCAATTTATACTCCATCCACAAAAGCTGAGATTGGCGAACATGATGAAAATATCAGTTATGAAAAGTCTGTAGAAATCTTAAAGAAAGCATACCCAGAGCGTGGTGAAGAGTATGCACAGAAGTTAAGAGATTATACAATTGCGCTTTATAAGAAGTGTGCTGAATATGCACGTACAAAGGGGATAATCATCGCTGATACAAAGTTTGAATTCGGTCTTGATGAACATGGCGAAGTTGTACTAGCAGATGAAATGTTAACACCAGATTCTAGCCGTTTCTGGCCAGTCGAAGGTTACACACCAGGCAAGGGACAACCATCCTTCGATAAACAGTTTGTTAGAGACTGGTTAAAACAAAACCCTAATAGTGATTACTGCTTACCACAGGAAGTTATTGATAAGACAATTGCGAAGTACTTGGAAGCGTACCATCTATTAACAGGGAAAGAACTTACTTTCTAGCTGAGGAATACTCAGCTTTTTCTATGGGAAGATTTAAATAAAAGTGTATAGAAAAAGTGGAGGGTATTATGTGTAGAAGGAAAGATTATTTTAGGGATTTATGTAAAGCATATCCACTACAAAAACAACTACAACAAGCACTTGAAATGAAGATGAAACGATCATCAGCAGATGAAACAGTTCAGAAACAATACCAAGCTGTTTTAAAACAAGTAGAACAAGTAGAGAAAATGATGCATTACATGAAAGTAGTGCATGGAAAGATGGCAATGGATATGTTTGTGTCGTACTACATTGATGGAATACGACAGAAAGATATTGCATACCAATATCATATGTCCTTACGGACACTACAAAGACGTTTTCAAAACTATCGTACTTTATTAGAAGAAGTATTTCGCCATCGTATCGATTGTATGTAGGAAGTGTTATAATCCTGTCATTAGAACAGGAAGTATGTATGAAAAGAAGAAATCGTTTGATTGAACAATTACAATATCGTCTAAGAAGAAGTTATGGCATGGACCGTCTCAATACACATTTGCTTGTATTGATGATAGTTATTTTAGTGTTGGGGTTATTTGTAAAAAATAGTATTCCAGCATTACTTGCATTTGTGATTTTTGGTATATTTGTGTATCGCTTTATATCAAGAAATATCACCAAGCGCAGCATTGAAAATCGTAAGTATCAAGATATAAATCGCTATATCACAAGAAAGTTTAAAGCGATTCGAAATAATGTTACGAATAAAGAGTATAAGTACTTTGTATGTAAACGTTGCTATCAACTTGTACGTGTTCCTAGAGGTAAGGGAGAAATTGTCATTCATTGTCCACACTGTAAACAAGAGTTTTCTGCGAAAAGCTAAGAGTTTACCAGTGTTTATCAATTGAAAAATAGGTGAGTTAGTTATAACATACTACATAGAAAGAAGGTAATTTATATGTCAAATATGAATCCTGTAACATTACAGAAAATTGATACACTACGTGAGAATTATTTAAAGGATGAAAAGGCAAGAGTTGTTCGTAATGCCTTAGTGAAGAATGATATCGGTACAATTAGCCGTAACTTTGATGCGGAAAGAAATAACCCAAATATCTTCTCAATTGACTTAAAGACAATGCCAGTCACAAACCAATATCAGTCTGGTCGTTGTTGGATCTTCTCATCGATGAATGTATTACGTGAACTCATCGCAAAGAAATACAATATGGCTGAGTTTGAATTATCACAAAACTACATCGCATTCTATGACAAACTCGAAAAAGCAAACTGGTTTATGGAATGCACACTACAGGAAATTGATAGTCCTGTAGGAAGTGATAATATGCGTTTCTTATTAGAGTGGGCTGTAGGAGACGGTGGCCAATGGAATATGTTGGTCAGTCTTGTAAAGAAGTATGGTATTGCTCCTAAGAGTGCGATGCCTGATACTTACCAAGGTTCCCATACAGCTAAGATGAATGCGATTTTGAATCGTCGTCTACGTAAGTTTGCGGTAGATAGCCGTAAATTAGCACAAGCAGGTAAGAAGGATGAAATTCCAGCATTAAAGGAAGTCGCACTGAAAGAAATCTATGGCTTGATTGCGTCTTGTTTTGGTCTACCACCACAGGAATTTACATTTGAATACAACGATAAAGATGGTAACTACCATGCGGAGTACAATGTAAAACCACTAGACTTCTACGCAAACCTAGGAATTGATTTATCTGATTATATCAGTGTGATTCATGGACCTACAGAGGATAAGCCATTCCATAAGACATATACGGTTAAGTACTTAGGTAATGTCGTTGATGGAGAACAGGTGAAACTTCTCAATGTACCTATGGATGAGCTCAAAGCTGCAGCGATTGCACAGATGAAGGATGGTTATCCAGTATGGTTTGGTTGCGATTGTGGTAAGGATGCTGACCGTGATACTGGTCTTTGGGATAATGCACAGTATGATTATGCCAATACATTAGATATGCAGCTGGATATGACAAAAGCTGAGATGCTAGACTATAAGGAATCCGCAATGAACCATGCGATGGTATTAACAGGTGTAAACCTTGTAGATGAAAAGCCTACTCGTTGGAAGATTGAAAACTCATGGGGTGATAAGATTGCTAATAAGGGTTACTTCATTGCTTCTGATTCATGGTTTGATGAATATACCTATGTTGTAGCAGTACATAAGAAGTACTTATCTGAAGCTTCTCAAAAGGCATTACTAGAAGAACCAAAGGAACTCTTACCATGGGATCCGTTTGGTACATTAGCTGACTAGTTTTAAAAAATTGATTTAGACCAGAAGAAAATCTTCTGGTTTTTTCATTGTGATGCCGAACTGGACGAATCATAGTGTATAATGAAAATAATGAATTCTATTTGATTTGGAGGATGTATGAAAACATATATTGGAATTGACTTAGGTGGTACAAATGTACGTGTTGCGAAGGTGACAGAATTTGGTGAAGTGCTATCCCAAGTAAAGGGCCCATCATTTGGTATGGAAGGACCAACAAAGGTCATGTCTAACCTTAAGGAAATGGTGAGAGAGATTCCAGGTTGGAAAGATTGTTCTGCAATTGGTGTAGGTGTACCAGGACCAGTTGATAAGAAGTCTGGAAGTATGGTATTAAGCACAAACTTAAAGGGGTTTACTGGGTATCCATTAGCGGATGAATTATCCAAGGAATTTGGTATGCCTGCATTTGTGGATAATGACGCAAACGTAGCAGGACTTGCAGAGGCTTTGGTAGGTGCTGGTAAAGGTAAGAGCGTTGTTTACTATGTAACAATTTCTACTGGTATTGGTGGTGCATTAATTGTTGATGGCAAAACAGTATCTGGTAAACATGGTTTTGGCGGTGAAATTGCGAACATTATCATTGACCGTGACCGTGAAAAGTTTAATAACTTAAATGCAGGTGCCGTTGAAAATGAAGCTAGTGGTACACATATTACACGTAAGGCGAAAGAAGTGATTCAAGATAAGGAAATCTTGCATGCAGGTAATGTATTTGATTTAGCTGATGCAGGAGATGAAAGAGCCATCAAGATTGTTGAAGAAGCCACAAAGGATTTAGGTCAAATGTTTGCGACAATCGCATGTGTATGTGACCCAGATGTCTTTGTAATTGGTGGTGGTATGACAAAATCTGCGGATAAGTTCTTACCTGCAGTAATTGAGAACTATAAAGCAATGTCTCATACAGCCTTGCACAACACACCATTTGTAATTGCGATGCTAGATGAACCTGGCATTATCGGTGCGGCGATGTTACCGATGAGTGAGGGTATTTAATAAAGGAGTTTTATGTTTCATATTTCCGATTGTAAGAAATATACGCGCTGTCCCCGTTTGTTTGCGAATGAAATGCAAGCGGAAAAGAGAAAGTTTCAGCCATTTGTAAGATTGGATGAAGAGGTTAGTGAGCTAGCTTGTACTAAGCTAGGTGTAACTAACCATTTTCTTGGTAAGCAGGGTGATGACGCAAGCCTAGCCATGAATGCTTTGCAGGAATATGACTGGCTTGTCAAAGCACGCTTTGAATACAAACAATTACGTATTAAAGCACCATTTTTACATCGAAATGATGATGGATGGGATTTATATTTCTTATATATTGGATTATTCCCACACGCGGATGATATGCAGTTCTATTGTGATACCGTATGGGTTTTAGAAGAGTTGAATATCAAAATCAAAGATATTTATATGATCCATCTCAATAAGAACTATCGAAGAGAAAAAGAACTTGATCCACACGAATTATTTGTGGTTAGTTCTTCCTTCTATAACGATAAGAATAATCCTACTGTAGATGTGAAAGAGGCCATCTACGATAATATGCATGACTTGCATTATCTTCTAGAACAGATGGAGAAGTGCAATCTAGAAACAGTTGGAGAACCTGTCAGAAAACCACAATGTATGACACGGCAGAAGTGTTTATACTATGATGATTGTTTTCCACAGGAAAAAGAGTTACCAGATAATTCTATTCTGACACTGATAGCTTCTCGATATAAGCGAGAGATGTATGAAGAAGGCAGAATATATCTAAGAGATGCAGATCCTGAAAGGATTGAAGGCTCCGCACAACAGTTTGCCCAAATCCAAGCAGACCGTAATGGTGGTCAATACGTTGATTACAACGCTCTATCAAACTGGCTTGGTTATATTCATTATCCAATTACCTGTATTGACTTTGAATGGGAACGTTTTGCGATTCCACCATATGAGGGAATGCATCCGTATGATGTATTACCATTTGAATACTCTCTACATATCATGCATGAAGATGGTAGAATCGAACATGAAGTGTATCTCAATATTCACGATAATCGTAAAGATATGGCAGAGCATTTAATTCGTGCAATTCCAAAAGAAGGTACTGTACTTGCCTATAACGCAGAAGGGGCAGAAAAACTTCGTATTCAAGAGTTAGCAGACATGTATCCTGAATACGCAGAAGACTTGTTACACATCAATGCACGCATGGAAGATCTACAGTTGCCATTTTCAACAGGTGTTGTCTACGATACACGTATGAAGGGACAGTGGTCATTAAAGACTATCATGGCAATGATGGATGATCCTGGCTATCACAATCTAGATATCCAACAAGGCATGGACGCTGTATTTGAATGGCGTAATCTAGATAAGAACGTTGATAATGAAGATATTGAAAAGAGTATTGCTGACTTAAAGGCATATTGTGGTATGGATACCTATGCAATGACAGTTGTACTGAAATGGCTATTTGAATTGGTTCAAAAAACTTCACTGTAAAAGGTGAAGTTTTTATCACGGAATATTCACATCGAATACAAAAATAATCTGATTTATGTTGTATAATATAGACATAAATACAAGAAGTGCGAAGAGTATCATTGAAAACAATTATAGTTGTTTTGAGTGTATCTCAAGCACGTACAGGAGGTATTGTATGAGATTTGAAATTGTAGGTAAGAATATTGAAGTTACACCAGCAATGCGCACAAAGATTGAGGAGAAATTATCAGCTTTAGATAAGTACTTACTCATCGATGAAAACACGATTGCTCGTGTCCTTGCCAGAGTTTATCCAAACTCACAGAAGGTAGAAGTTACAATCCCATCACGTGTAGGTATTTTAAGAGCAGAAGTTGTAAATGATGACTTCTACGCAGCAGTAGATTTAGCAATTGATAAGTTAGAAGACCAAATTCGTCGTCAGAAGACTAGACTAAATAAGAAGCATCGTGAGCATCTTGCAAATGCGTTTATTGACTCACAACTTGTGGAAGAAGAAAATTCTATTCCAGTAAAGACAAAGACGGTAAACGCTGAAGAAATGGACCTTGATACAGCTATCATGAAGATGGAATTAAGTGGACATAACTTCTACATCTATACAGATGATGAAACAGAAACGATATCTGTTGTATATCGTCGTTCTAGCGGTGGATATGGCTTGCTAGAGGTAAGTAAATAATATGATTGATTGGTCGGGAGAAATCCCGATCTTTTTTATAGGAAAACAAAGTACAGAGAAACTGGAATAAAGATATAAAAAGGATAGTAATACTGGAATTTTAAACACTGTAGTAGGAAAGTCATTCATACTGTGTATATAGATTTAAGGGGATCTATGTTACATGAAATTACAACGTTTACCATACGATGAGAAAGTTAAACTATTAGAGAGTTTAGGAAGAATCTATCGCCGGGAAAAAACGCGAGAGTTAATTGGTGATAGTCATGAAGTTCATGAAAGAACAGCTGTCTATGTTCAAAAAGGGATAGGACACATGATTGAACATGTAATGGAGAATTGTTCTTCAGATACCGTATGCATTATTAAGCATGATTTTCTAGACCAATCACCAAGAAATTGGTACTGTAACTACTATGCAAAATCATCGTATTATCGATTAAAAAAAGAAGCAGTTGAAGAATTCGTTCGTTGCCTAGATATTTGAAAAATGTTAAAATGAACTACAGATATAGATGTTAAAAAGACTGTATTCATGCGGAAATTCTTACTTATTATTTTAGGATAAATTGTAACCGTTTCCATTGTTGAAAACAGATATATCCTATACAACCAGGAGGTTCTAAGACATGTTGAAAGGTATAGCAGCATCACAGGGAATTGCAATTGCGAAAGTTTATAAGTTGGAACAACCAGTTCTTAAGATTGTACAGACAAGTGCAAATCCAGAGGAAGAATTAAAGAAGTTGGATAGTGCATTTACAAAGACAATCTCTGATATTGAACAGATTAAAGGCGTCGCATCAAAGACATTAGCAGAAGAAGAATTGGCTATTTTCGATGCACATCTTATGATGATAGGTGACCCAGAGTTCCGTGCTTCCATTGAAAACGAAATTACATCAAATTCAGTAAACGCTGAATACGCAGCAGATTGTGTATCTAAGATGATGATTTCTATGTTTGAAAGCATGGACGATGAATACATGCGTGCAAGAGCGGCAGATATCAAAGACGTATCATTCCGCTTACTCTGCAATATTACAGGAAATGAAATTCCTAACCTAAGTACATTAAATGAACCGGTAGTTGTGGTTGCTAAGGACTTAACACCATCTGATACAGGTTCCTTAAATAAGGAATTCGCAAAGGGTTTTGCGACTGAAATTGGTGGACGTACAAGCCACAGTGCAATCATGGCCCGTTCCTTAGAGATTCCAGCTATCGTTGGTGTAAATGAAATTCTAAATACATTAAAATCAGGTGACTTAGTTATCTTAGATGCAATTAATGGTGAAGTTATTACAGAACCAACAGAAGAACAGATTGCGGAATATACAAAGCGTGCTGAAGAGTTCCTTGCAAATAAGGAAGCTCTCAAGGCATTAAAGGATAAGCCATCCGTATCTGTTGATGGTCATAAGGTTGAACTTGTTGGTAACATTGGTTCTCCAGCTGACGTTGATGCGGTAAACGCAAATGGTGGTGAAGGTGTAGGTCTATTCCGTACAGAATTCCTCTACATGAAGAGCGAAAATGATTTCCCTAACGAAGACATGCAGTTTGCAGCATATAAATCAGTTCTTGAAGGTATGAATGGCAAGCAAGTTGTGATTCGTACACTTGATATCGGTGGTGATAAAAAGTTAAGTTACTACCAATTTGAAGAAGAGATGAACCCATTCCTAGGTGTACGTGCTGTACGTTTCTGCTTATCACGTAAGGATATCTTCCGTGTTCAATTGCGTGCATTATTACGTGCTTCTGCATTTGGTAAGTTGTGCATCATGTTCCCAATGATTGCGACTGTTGCAGAATTCCGTGAAGCGAAAGCTGTTTATGATGAAGAACGTGCGAAGTTAATTGCTGAAGGTGTAACTGTTGGTGATGTACAAGTAGGTATCATGATTGAAATTCCTGCAGCTGCAGTACTTGCAGATCAGTTAGCGAAGGAAGCAGACTTCTTCTCTATCGGTACAAATGACCTAATTCAATACTCCATGGCTGCTGACCGTATGAGTCAACCAGTATCTTACCTCTATCAGCCATTAAACCCATCTGTATTACGTTTAATTAAGATGGCAATCGATGGTGCACATAAAGAAGGTAAGTGGTGTGGTATGTGTGGTGAAATGGCTGGTGATGAGTTAGCTGCACCAATCTTACTTGGTTTAGGATTAGATGAGTTCTCAATGAGCGCAACATCTATCTTACCAGCACGTAAGATTATCAACTCCTTAAGCTATGCAGAGATGAAGGAACTAGCTGAAAAGGCAGTCGCTTCCTCTACAGAAGCAGAAGTTGTAGAGTTAATTAAGAATACAATTTCAAAGTAATGTAATGAAAATGCTGTATAAGTGAAATGACCTATGCAGCATTTTTTTCTATTATGAAGAGGTATTATGTTCGATCCGGTTGTAAACTAGGTACATAGAATTCTTGTAAGTCATCTAGACGAAGACAACCTAAAGACTTACCAAATACACATCCACAGTCGATATGATAGATATGTTTATTCTTACCAATGGCAATCTTTCCACGATATTCATCACCATAACGGAAGGTAGGTGTATGGCCTACAATCATTGTCGTATCGTTGAAGGGATTTGCATCTAAACCTATCTTTTCCCATATAAGGGTGTGATGTGGTACAGAGGCAATGACAGTAGTAGGTTTCATATATTCTTCGCTAAGGCCAGCATGAACTAATAGGAATTTTTTGCCATGAACAGTTATTTCTTTGTAATACGGACAGTTTTCGAGATAAAGTTTAATGTCATAACATTCATGGTAATCTAAGTCCATAAATTGGTCAGAAGTGATGAGCCCTCCATTACGCAATGTCCATCGTAGATAATCATCATCTGCACGCTGTGCGCGGAAGTCGCGTTTACAATCTATCATGTATTGAGAATACTTTAATAACCATGCATCATGATTACCCATGATGATGTGCATATTCTTGCTGGAGATAATCTTTTGTAGTACCTTCATATTCTTAGGACCACGGTCACATACATCACCAATAATCCATAGTTCATCGTAGTCACTAAAAGATACAAGATCTAGCATTTGCATAAATTCATCATAACAACCATGTATATCACTCATTACATATATCGACATCTATATTAACTCCCAATGTAAATATCATATCACAAACAGCGTATAGGGATGAGTGATATGGTTACAGCTCAGCGGTTTTTTCTTCACAATGGAGTGTATTTTTGATATAATACTAACGGCTATTTTTATGAAAGAAGGTATTGAATATGGGAAGAGCGCATGAAGTCCGTGCAGCCTCAATGGCAAAGACTGCTGCAATTAAATCAAAGTTATATTCACGTTTTGGAAAGGAATTATATATCGCCGCTAAGAGTGGTGTTCCTGATCCAGATATGAATCTTTCTTTAAAGAGAAAGATTGCTGAAGCAAAATCCAACCAAGTACCTGCCGATGTTATTAAGAGAGCAATCGACAAAGCAAAGGGTGGAACAGACGAAAACTATACAGAAGCACGCTATGAAGGATTTGGTCCTGGTAACTCTACTGTCATTGTAGATTGCTTAACAGATAATACAAATCGTTCTATGACAGAAGTTAAGACAGCATTCAATAAGTCAAAGGGTGCTAAGATGGTTAACGCTGGTGGTGTTTCTTACAACTATGAATCAGTTGGTCTATTCGTATTTAACTATGCGGATGAAGACGCAATGCTTGAGGCATTATTAGAAGCTGAGGTTGATGTTACTGATCTTACAATCGAAGATGGTATCATGACTGTTAAGACAGCATTTACTGATTTCGGTAAGGCACAGGATGCGATTGAAAAGCTATTACCAAACATTGAATTTGAAACATGTGAAACAACAATGTTACCAAATGAATATGTGACACTAACAGATCCTGAAGAAATTGAAGCGTTCCATAAGTTAATGGATATGCTCAATGAAGCAGATGATGTAAATAAGGTGTACCATAACGCTATCATCAACGAATAACATGCATGAATACTCTTCCTAGTATGGAAGAGTTTTTCTTTTGATAGGCTTGTGCTACTATGGATAAAGAGGAAGCGTTATGACGAGAATACTACTTGTGGAAGATGATTTCGCAATTGTTCATTCCTTACAGGAATATCTGAATCTAGAAGGTTTTACTTCAGATCATGCAAGTGGACAAAAGGAAGCGGAAGAACTATTAAAGACAAAACAATACCAATTATTGTTGTTGGATGTTTCTTTAAAAGACGGTGATGGCTTTGTGGTGTGTAATATCGCCCAAAAGATACAATTACCAGTCATCTTTTTAAGTGCGTCTTCAGATGAAGAAACAGTTGTAAGAGGATTAAATATCGGTGCAGATGACTATATTACGAAGCCATTTCGACCAAAAGAATTACTCTCTCGTATCAAAAACGTCATACGACGTCATGCAGGACATCAGACCATCATTCTTTTGGATGACATACAGGTGGATACTGAAAAGGCTATCGTAAAAAAGAAGGATATAGCCATCAATTTGTCAGCACTTGAGTACAAGTTACTCACACTCTTTATTGATCATCGTGGCAAGCTACTTACAAGAGATCAACTCCTCGATGAGATTTGGAATATCGCAGGAGATTTTGTGAATGATAATACGATAACGGTATATATCAAACGCTTGCGAGAGAAGATTGAAGATGATCCTACAAATCCTAAAATTATTAAAACGGTTCGTGGATTGGGATATAGGATGGACTAGTATGAAGTATTTACGTAATCAAGATGTTCTTCGCGAGATACTCTTATCTTTCGTGATTGGAGTTATATGCTCGTTTGTCACATATCCACTGATAGGTGGATATGCAATCCTATTCCTATTATTGGCGCTTGTACTTGTAGCTGTACATTATTATTTCTCAATCAAGCGTTATCAACAAATCGCTCAGTTAAGCTTATCGTTAGATAAAGTGTTACATGGTAATGCAATTCAGATTGATGATCAATACGAAGGGGAATTATCCATCCTCAGTGATGAAATTTCTAAGATGATCATTAAACTGAACGAACAGACCGAACTACTACAGAAAGATAAAGTCCGATTAACCAATGCAATCGCGGATATCTTTCATCAAATGCGAACACCACTGACATCAATCAACTTATCGTTAACTGTTTTAAATGATGAGCATCTTTCGAATGATAAAGCACTCTATTATCGTCGAGATATCAAAAAACAACTAGAGAAATTACAGTGGCTAATTGAAACGTTGTTGAAGATGTCTAAAATCGATGCGAAGACTGCTATTTTCCATCGACAAGAATTACCTGCAAAAGACATCCTGACGAAGGCAATAGAACCGTTCGCAATTCCGATGGAACTAAAAGAACAGAAGTGTATTCTCAACTGCACAAATGAGAAGATGTTCGTCGATGAGCAATGGACGATGGAAGCGTTTAGTAATCTGATCAAGAACGCGATGGAACATACTCCAGATGGTGGCATAATTCAACTGAATGTCAGTGAAAATCCATTATATACAGAAGTGATTGTACAAGATAATGGAGAAGGGATTCCGGAAGAAGATATTCCATACATGTTTGAGCGTTTCTATAAGGGCAAAAACGCAAAACCGGAAAGTGTAGGGATTGGTCTAGCATTTGCCCGCATGATTATTACTGCACAAAATGGAACCATCAGTGTTAAGAATCATCCAGATGGTGGCGCTTGCTTTACTGTACGTTTCTATAAACAAATTATTTGATCCTGTGAAAACAGGATTTTTCTTACAAAATGTCATCATTGTGTCACATTCACTTTTTATACTGTAAGTATAAGGAGGACTTTGATATGGAAGTCTTACGCGTTGAACACTTAACAAAAATCTATGGAAAAGGGGAAAATGAAGTAAAAGCCCTAGATAATGTTTCGTTTACGATTGAACAAGGTGAGTTTGTGGCGATTATTGGTCCATCAGGATCAGGTAAATCAACTCTATTACATATGTTAGGAGGAGTTGATAAACCAACACGTGGGAAAGTATTTGTAGGTGGACAAGATGTCTATGCACAAAATGAAGAACAACTAGCTGTATTCCGTCGTAGAAAAGTCGGTTTAATTTACCAATTTTATAATTTGATTCCTGTATTAAGTGCAGAGGAGAATATCACATTACCTGTGCTAATGGATGGAAAAGAAGTTAACAAAGAACGTCTTGAAGAGTTAATGAATGTGTTAGGTCTACAAGAAAGACGAAAAAATCTACCAAACCAACTTTCTGGTGGTCAACAACAACGTGTATCCATTGGTAGAGCGCTTATGAACGCTCCAGCAATTGTACTTGCGGATGAACCGACTGGAAACCTTGATAGTAAAAATAGCCAAGAAATTGTAGAACTATTAAAGTTATCAAATAAAAAATACCAACAGACAATGATCATCATTACCCACGATGAAAGTATTGCCTTACAGGCAGACCGTATTATCTCAATCGAAGATGGAAAGATAACAAGAGACGAAAGAATCCGTGAGGTGTAATCATGAGTATATTTACAAAACTTACACAGCGTTATCTTTCCAAGAATAAGACAAGAACGATTGTAACTTTGATAGGTATTATTGTATCTATGGCTTTGTTTACTGCTGTTATTGAAGGTGCATATAGTGGATATCAATTCTTGAAAAATCGTGAGATTGCTGTAACGGGTCAGTGGCAAGTCATCATGAATAATGTAAATAAAGAAGGCTTAGAAGAAGCTAAGACAAACAAGCAGATAGAACAATACGAAAATGTATATACGCTTGGTTGGGCAGAAGTTGCTAATGAAAATGATGGAAAACCCTATCTTCTCGTACAATCATTAGGGGATATGGAACATGCATTATTCCCAATCAATTTAGTTTCAGGTCGTATGCCTGAAAAGCAAGATGAAATTCTATTGCCAGAAAACTTTATCGCAAATGCAAAAGAGAAATACCAAGTAGGAGATACGATTACTCTAGAAACAGGACAACGTTTTATAGAGAAAGAACAACTTTCTGAAAATACACCATACCAGGAAAATGAGAGTTTAAAGAATACAACCAAACATACTTTTACGATTGTTGGTATTATGGAACGTCTACCATTTGAGATTGAAGAGTTTTCTTGTCCTGGCTATACATGCATTACAAATGGTTTTCATACAGATAGTCAGAAACTATTCTTAACAATTCAGTCGCCAAGTAAAATGCAGGAATTCTTAATGCGTCAAACAATTTCAGATTCCTATGTTCCACATTCAGATTTGTTGCGTTTTTATGGTGCATTTAAAGCAAGTGGGGAACGTTCAGTGTTGATTGGTTTAACAACAATACTCGTACTACTCATTGCCTATGGTTCTATTTCACTGATTTATAATTCATTTTCGATTTCTATCAGTGAACGTATTCGTCAGTTTGGAATTATGAGGTCCATTGGTGCTTCCAATCGACAGATTCGTCGTATGGTTCTATTTGAAGCATTTCTACTTGCAATCATTGGTATTATTTTGGGCGTGATTGTTGGATGCGTTGGAATTGGTGTCACACTTGCTTGGGTTCAAAATAACTTTATTGTGAATATTGCAAATAAAGTTGGTTTGGGTTTACGTTTGGTGATTAGTCCGTTACCAATTCTTATTGCAGTTATGATATGCCTAGTGACGACGATTGTTGCAGCATATATTCCAGCATATAAAGCAATTCATAAATCTGCGATTGAGGCTATTCGTCAAAGTGATGAAATTATCATTAAACCTAATGAAGTAAAAACGACAAAGCTTACCCAGAAATTATTTGGATTTGCAGGTGTAATGGCTACTAAGAATTTCAAACGTAATAAACGTAAGTATCGTTCTACAATTCTTTCACTAGCGTTAAGTGTCATACTATTTATTTCTGCCGCATCTTTAACACAATATGTAAATAAGATGTTGCTAATACAGAGTAGTAATGATCACAAGATGAATGTCATGTACAATGCATACACTGATGAACAAGAAGATGTTACCCAGCGCTTTAATGTCATTAAGGCAATACCAGAAATTCAAAATATCGCTATCACGCAGAAAATTTTCGATGAATCCTATATTCAACGTAATTATATTGCGTCTGAATACTGGACAGCAGAGAACCAACAGTATCTTCGCCGTATCAAGGATGCGGTTGGTGTGAATGTTGAACTAGTTTTTGTGGATGATGATGCATTTAAGAATTTGTGTAAACAAAACAAGGTAGATTCGTCCAGTTATTTTGATAAAAATAGTCCAAAGGGTTTACTGTACAATCACGTTATCCAACAATTGGTAAGAGAAGGTAAGGCTATTACGCGTGATGTATCCGTGATAGATACTAACGCAAATAATGTACCAATGTTTGTTCGTGAATACAAACAAATAGAAGGGTATGCAAGTTTACATGAGCCATATATTAAAGATGGTAAGCAGTATTATCTCTTCTATCCGATAGAGTATATTGAAGAAATGGGAGGCTATGAAAACTTAGACATGCGTAAAGCCAAACTCTATCCAGTTGAAGAAATTGATATTTATATTCCACTTGTGGCAGGAGCACAAATTGAAGAGAATCTATTTACATTAAGTCGTAATACAATGCAGCTAATCTATCCAAGAAGTATGGCGACGACACTATTTGAAAATACAGATACGAGCTATATTCAACGATTATCGAATCCAGAGATTGGTATACAGACAGATAACCATGCAAGTGTTGCCCAACAACTTGAAAAGATTCAAAAAGACAATGGTTGGAGTGCAGATAGAATCTATGACTTTGATCGTGAACGTCAAAATAATCGCATGTTTATCTTAGTGATAAATGTATTTTCCTATGGATTCATTCTTCTAATTGGTGTTATATCGATTGCGAATGTATTTAATACGATTTCAACGAATATCATTCTTCGTCGGAAAGAGTTTGCGATGTTACGATCGGTTGGTATGTCTGAAAAGGGCTTCCGAAAAATGCTAAATTATGAGTGTTTAATCTATGGAGGTCGAAGCTTAGCCATTGGTCTTCCAATATCGTTTATCTTTTCATTCTTTATCTATCATGTGATTAATCAGATGGTACAAGTTGATTACTTTATTCCTTATATCAGTGTGCTACTAGCAATCGCTATGGTATTTGTGGTTGTGTTTATCACCATGTTGTATACAACAAGAAAGATACGAAGAAATAATGTAATTGAAGAATTACGCATCGAAAATATTTAGTGAAATATCTAGAAGGTACTTTGGTACCTTCTTTTTAAATCAAAAGAACATTAGACATTTCTAATGTTCTGAGGAGATATAGTGAGCACCACTGATTTCTAATTTTAATAGACGTTTTCTTTCTTTACTTGGTAATACACTGGTATAGAGTAGGGTACTACGATATTCCAGTGTTCTCCATGGAAATGGAACATCCGCAAATTTACTACAGATACGCATATCTTCCTTACGCATGTCATGGAGCCATTTCTTGCCAGTATCGTTGAAGGCAAGAATACGTAAGTGGTCAAGTGCTGGTAGACGTTGTGCTTCGTATTTTGTCAACTGTACCATCGCTTGTAAGATGCTACGACGAATACGATTGCTGGTGTAACGATAGGTTGTGGCATCCCTTAAGAAACCTTCATATGTATCGTTATCTGCAGCACATTTACGTAGATGATTTTCGATTCCTTCGTTAAATAAGAACATATCTTCTAATTGCTTGCGAGAAGAAGTTAATAAGTATGTTCGCAAGTAAGGATAGAACTGTCCAGGATATACCAGTGTACTTTCTTTGAGTATTTCTTCCATTGGTGTAGAGTTTGCTAGACTATCGTTATTTTTGAGTGCTTTGCGAATTGCTATGGCACTTGCATTTTCAGATATCTCTGGACTAAGATAACCACTTGTACGTTGTACAATCACTGGTTGAATATTAGATCCTTTTAAGTGTTTTAAATAAGAAACAGCTAAGATATCATTTGGTTCCATAGAACCTGTTAAAAGACTATATGCACGAGGGAAAGACATCCCTGTCTGCATGCTTTCTCTTAAGTTATCGGGGTTAAGAGAAGTATCCGCAATTTCTTGTAGGTTTTCTAAATTCGCACACTCACTACCAAAGGAGATATAGTCAACTTTCGCAATCTTTAAAAGTTCCACCGCACCATACGCAAACTTGGAAGCACTTTGGGTTGCGTAAAAATAAGGCAGTTCAATCACTAGATCTACGCCATTTTCAATGGCTGCCTTGGCACGTTTCCATTTGTCGATAATTGCAGGCTCTCCACGCTGTACAAAATTACCAGACATAACAGCGATAACCATATCACAACCACTTAGCTTTCTTGCTTGTTCGATTTGATAGCGATGTCCATTATGGAATGGATTATACTCCGCTATGATTCCACATACTTTCATTTCTTAAAATTCCTTTACAGTTGATATGATACAATGAAATCAATCAAACAAGAAAGGATATTTCTTTATGACAGAGTTAATTTATAAAATCATTAAACCTGAAACAGAAGTGAGGGCAACACTAGTCTGTGTACACGGTATGCAAGAACATCACGCCCGTTATATCTCCTTTGCAAGAGAGTTATCAAAGCAGGGAATTGCAGTACTAATTTATGACTTACCAGGACATGGGGAAGCTTTCAAAGATGAACTAGGATACTTTGCGGATCGAAATGGTGATGAAGTATTAATTCAATCCGTAGATACGATGGTGACGAAGCTACATACAGAATACCCAGATGTACCACACTTCTTATTTGGACATTCGATGGGCTCTATCATTGTTCGTTTGTATTTAGAAAGTAATGATAACTTTGCTGGTATGATTCTTTGTGGTGCACCAAATTATCAACCAGCAGCTGGATTTGGTAAGAAACTTGCCCAGTTACTAGTCAAGATGAAGGGACCTAAGGCAAAGACAAAACTGTTAACAGCACTGAGTGTTGGATCCTTTAGTAAGGCTGTCAAGAACGCAAAGACACCAGTTGATTGGTTGTCCTATAACGAAGAAAACGTAAAACAATTCTTGAATGATGAATTATGTGGTGTACCATTTACAGATGCGGGTAACCGTGACTTATTTTCAATGGTTGCTCACTTACATCATCCATTTACCGCGAAGAATCCATCTTTACCAATTCTATTTATCAGTGGTGAAGATGATCCATGTACTGGTGGAACGTTGGGATTAGTGGATAGTATTTCGACATTACAGAAGAATGGATATGCAAATATCGAAAATATCACATTCCCGAAAATGCGTCATGAGATTCTCAATGAAAAGGAGAATCATCTAGTAATCAAAGAGATGATTAAATTTATTAACCAGCATCAATAAAATTTGAAACAAATATTTTCAGAAAGAAAAGGTTAAGAGAGTATCTTCCATCAAATTTTCGCTTTTACAAGCGTTTTTCGGGGGATATTTGATTGACTTTGAAGTGCGGTTTGTTATAATTTATAAGCGTTAACGAGCGAGGAGACTGCCGTGAAGTGGACAAAAACAGAGTTGCTGCGTGATTTGCAGAATGTAGATTTTGACGAAGATGTAGTAATTGAGAACGATGAACTGAAAAATGACACCGGTATCTTATCTGTTGAAGATGTTCATGTAGAAGGTCACGGTTATATCGACGATGAGGATGATCGCTTCTATGTAGATATGCATATTACAGGAACAATGATTTGTCCTGATGCTATCACAAATGAACCGATTGAAGTTCCTCTCGATGTCGAAAGTCAAGAAACATATGTCTTTGAAGAAACTGATGAAGATGGCGTACGCCTCGTTACCAGTGAAGTCGTTGATCTGATGCCTGCAGTGATAGATGCTATCCTGTTGGAGGTACCACTTCAAGTGACTGAAGCAGTAGAGGGTGAATATCCGCATGGCGATGGCTGGCAGATATTTACAGAAGCTGAGTATCAGGAAAGCCGGAAAGATCAATTGGATCCGCGTCTGGCAGGACTGAAGCAATTCAAAAATGAATAGTAGGAGGTGCTAGACAATGGCTGTACAACAGAGAAGAAATTCCAAGACGAGAAAGAACAAGAGAAGAACACATTACAAGTTAAATGTACCTACACTCGTAAAGAATGCTGCAGGTGAATACGTTCGCCCACACCATGAAGGTTCTTACGTTAAGGAAACAACAGAATCCAAATAAGGTTGGAAATGAAGATGCTTTATAGCATCTTTTTCTATTGCTATATCAGAAGTCGTTTGATAAAGTCTATGTGAATTAAGGAGTTTCTATGAGTGTAAGAGCGGAAGTATTAAATATATTAGAGCGTGTATTTCGCCAACATGGTTTTGCGTCTTTACTATTAAGAAAGGCAAATATCTCGAAAGAAGAGATGGGCCTAGCAAGTGAAATTGTGTATGGTACGATACGGAATAAAACACTATTAGAAGAACAATGGCGTCCATTTACCAAGCACGTAAAGCCAAGAGTGGCTGCACTTCTCAATATGAGTGTGTACCAGTTACTCTTTTTGGATAGTATACCTTCCTATGCCGTCATCTTTGAGGCAGTAGAGCTTGCCGGTAAATCGGAGAAAGAGTTTGTAAATGCTGTTCTTCGTAAGGTACAAGCGCAGGGTCTAAAAAAGCCTGAAGGGAATACGATTGAAGAACTTGCGGTATTAACTTCCCATCCACTATGGATCTTGCAGTTATGGAAAGCTCACTATGGCTTTGAAACAATGAAGGAGATTGCGTTGCATAATCAGGAACCTTCACTTGTATACGGTAGAGTAAATACCTTAAAGTGTAAAAAAACTGAAGTTGCTCAAATGCCGGATGTACGTATGCTAGAGGATGATTGTTTCTTCTATGCAGGTGTTTTGCAGAGAACAGAACTATTCTCTAAAGGAATGGTATTGATACAAGATCGCCACTCACAAAAAGTTGTGTGTAAGCTAGATGTTTTACCTGGTATGCAGGTGTTAGATGCCTGTGCAGCACCAGGCACTAAAACGCAGCAGATTGCTTGCTTGATGAAGAATCAAGGTAAGATTATCGCTACGGATTTGTATGAAGCACGTTGTAATTTGATTGACGAATTAATGAATCGTACAGGAGTATCTATTGTTTGTGCAAAACAGAATGACGCAACAATCACGGGGAAATTTCCTAAAGAAAGTTTTGATCGTATATTGATTGATGCGCCTTGTTCTGGTCTAGGTGATTTATCTCATAAGCCAGAGATTCGTTGGCATCTTGAGCCATCATCAATCGATGAACTTGTACAAACACAAGAAGCAATTCTAGATGCTAGCGCAGAGTATTTACGCGTTGGAGGAATTCTTGTGTATAGTACCTGTACGTTAAATCGTAAGGAAAACGAACAACAAATTAAAAAATTCTTGGTGAAACATACGAACTATGTCTTGCTAGAAGAAGAGACTTTATTTCCAATGGTAGATGATTCAGATGGCTTCTATTACGCAAAATTAAAGCGTAACCAATAGGTTATTTGTGTTTGAAACATTGGATAACATATCGAGAAATTAGTGTGATTGTGGTAATATATTAACTATGCAAAGTATATATGATTTAAATATGAAGATGGCGACAGAAATGCTCGCCGAAAAGGGACAAAAATCTTATCGTGCAAAGCAATTATTCCAATGGCTTTATCGTAAGCGTGTAAGTTCATTCCAAGAGATGACTGATATGCCTGCGAGTCTATTGGAAGAGCTTGCACAGGAATATTCGATTGAACCTGTGAAGGAAATTACACGTCAGGTTGCTCGGGATGGAACTACCAAATATCTTTTCCAGTTAGCAGATGGTTCTTCAGTTGAGACAGTTTTGATGCATTTCCATTTTGGGGAAAGTTTATGTGTAACAAGTCAGCTTGGATGTAATATGGGCTGTACTTTTTGCGCATCTGGTTTATTAAAGAAGCAGCGTGATTTAACTGCTGGTGAAATTGTTGGACAGGTTATGTTTGTCCAAAAGGAATTAGATAAAATTGGTAAGCGTGTTGATAATGTCGTTATCATGGGAACAGGTGAGCCATTTGATAACTATGATAACGTGATGCGTTTCTGCGAGATTATCAATAGTGACTTAGGTCTAGCAATTGGTGCAAGACATATCACAATTAGTACCTGTGGTATCGTTCCGCGTATTAAGGATTTTGCGAAGGGTCATTATCAATATAACCTAGCAATCTCTTTACATGCGCCTAATGATGCCTTACGTAGAAAATTAATGCCTATCGATCAAGCGTATCCTTTAGATGTATTGATGGACGCATTACATGAATATAGTGAAGGTAATAATCGTCGTATAACGTTTGAATATATCTTATTACATGGTGTCAATGATACGGATGCACATGCGATTGAACTGGCGAATTTAATTCGTGGTATGAATGCGTATGTGAATCTGATTCCATATAACCAAGTCGATGAGAATGGCTATGTTTCAACAAACGAGAAAGTTGCATTACATTTCTATGATGTGCTTATGAAACATGGTGTAAAAGCTACCTTACGTTCTAAACATGGCGATGATATTGATGCGGCTTGTGGTCAGCTTCGCGCAAAACATGAAAAGGGTAAACTTTAAACATGAAATACTATGGAATAACAGACAAAGGATTGGTACGTAAAAGTAACCAAGATAGTTATGTCATTGCGACAAATGTAGCAGGTGAAGTATTCGCGATTGTCGCAGATGGTATTGGCGGAAATTTAGGTGGGGATATTGCCAGTAGAATGGCGGTAGCCCATTTTTCGCGTGTATTCTCTGAGACAGAGCAGTTTCGAGATGCGGATGAAGTGAAACTATGGCTCAATCGTGAAGTGAAAATCTGTAATTCCGCAATCTTCGATTATGGTAAGCAACATGCAGACCTCAAGGGTATGGGCACAACGTTATGTGCTGCTCTGATTACGCATATTGGTATATTTATTGTAAACATTGGGGATTCCCGTGCGTATGCTTGGTGGCATGTAGGTAAGATGAAGCAGTTAACTGTCGATCATACTTTAGTGAATGACATGTTAATGCATCATGAGATTACACCTGAGGAAGCCAAAACATTCCCACGTCGTAACGTATTAACCAATGCGTTAGGTGTTTGGGAAGATGTAAAGTGTGATATTACACATCATATTGAGAAGATGGATGGAATTCTTTTATGTAGTGATGGTCTGCATGGCTATGTGCCAGAAAAAACAGTACTACGCGTTGTAATTGATCCGCATAAAGATCCTTCATTACGTGCACGTAAGTTAATTAAACTAGCTTTAGAAGCTGGTGGTTTTGATAATACAACAGTCATCTTATTAGACTTTGCTGGGGGCTACACACTATGAACAAAAAGAATGTAGTCGCTAACCGTTATGAAGTTGTTCAGCATATTGGTCAAGGTGGCATGGCTGATGTATTCTTGGCTATCGATACAATTTTAAATCGTCATGTCGCTATCAAGATTCTACGCTCTGATCAAAGTACAGATGCGATTAGTATCTTGCGTTTTGAGCGTGAAGCACAAGCTGCCACAACATTAGCGCATCCAAATATTGTAGAAATCTATGATGTAGGTGAATATAAGAATCATCACTATATTGTAATGGAATACGTGGCTGGTAAGACTTTAAAGAAAGTGATCCGTGACCGTGCACCTTTATTGAATCTAGAAGCGGTTGATACAATGAAACAACTAACTTCTGCAGTTGCGGAAGCACATAAGCGTGGCATTATTCACCGAGATATCAAACCACAGAACGTGATTGTTAAGTCTGATGGTTCTTTAAAGATTTTGGACTTTGGTATCGCAACTGCCAAGGGTAGTGCGCAATTAACACAAGCAAATAATGTTATGGGTTCAGTTCATTACTTAGCACCTGAACTTGCAAAGGGTGAGCCAGCTTCCCCACAATCAGACATTTATGCCTTGGGTATTGTGTTCTATGAGATGTTGACAGGGGATGTTCCTTTTAAGGCAGACCAAGCTGTACAGATTGCATTACAACACATGAGAGAGCCTATGCCAAGTGTACGCAAAGCCAATCCAAATGTTCCACAATCTGTAGAGAATATCATCATCCGTGCAACTGCAAAAAATCCAAAGTTGCGTTATCAAAGCTGTGATGAGATGTTAAAGGATTTAGAGAAGTGCATGTTGCCAGAACATCAAAATGACAAGCCATTAAGTCTGAAAGATCCAATCGATAAAACACCAACAAAACAAGAAAAAGATGATGCTAAGGTCGCAATGACAAGAAGTACATCTCTTTCACGTGTTGCAAATAAACGTACCAAGATTTATATCACTGCTATCGTAGTGTTATTCGCATTGTTTGCGTTAATTGTAGGACTATTTTTAGCAGGTATTTTACCACCTAAATCCAAGACGGTTACTGTACCAAATGTTTCTGATATGGATGTGGCACAAGCAACTGCAGTCCTAGAAGAACAAGAACTTGAAGTGGATCAGGAGAATATTATCTATCAACTATCGAAAGATAGTATTGAAGGTGTTGTAATTAGTACAGAACCTGCTAGTTCTAGTGAAGTAGAGCGTCATTCAAAAGTGAAGCTTATCGTATCCAGTGGTGTCGGTGAAGAAATGCCAAACTATGTTGGTAGAAACATCGATGATGTTAAGGCATCTCTACCATCTACGATTCACTTAATCGAAAAAGAAGAGCAGGGAAATAAAAAGCCTGGTACTATCATCCGTCAAGAAGGTGTAGCACCTGGAGAACTCTATGATATAGCTGGTGTAACGGATGTGACGCTATACTATGTGCCATATGTAAAGGTTACAATTCCAGCAGATATCATTGGAAAACCGATTGAGGAAGCGACAGCACAATTAGAAGCGATGGGTGTTAACGTCGTGCGTGCACACCGTGATACTTCTTCTTTACCTCAAAGTGAAATTGATAAAATCAAAGTTGGTACAGTCATTGAGACAATGCCAGCTGCAGGTAGTGAATATACACAAAAAAAGGATAGTTATGTCACATTATACTTTTACTAAGGAGTGCTTATGATTGCACGAATTACAAAAATCGTATCAAAGAATTATCGTATCTTAACTTCTGATAAGAAGTATTTTGATGCGATTGTAATGGGTAAAGTGCGTCGTCAAGATGCGCCTGTAGCTGGAGATTTGGTGGAGTGTGAAGAAATTGATGGTCGCTTTGTCATTCAGAAAATCATGCCTCGTACAAATCGCTTAATACGTCCAGCGGTAGCGAATGTCGACCAAGCACTCATTGTAATGAGCGTAAAAGATCCTGATTTTTCAACTGCGTTAATTGACCGTTTAAGTATGCTTATCATGCATGCAGGGGTTGAACCAGTTTTGATTATAACAAAATGTGATTTAGGCTTTAGCCAAGAAGTGGAAGAACAGATTCAAGCCTATGAAAAAGGTGCGATGAAGGTCATCCGTACCGCAAAAGGTAGTTTAGATCCATCGATTGCTGGTATTTTAACAGATAAGATTTCTGTATTAACTGGTCAAAGTGGTGCTGGTAAGAGTACGTTATTAAACCAGTTAGAGCCATCATTCCATCTTGCGACTCAAGAGATTTCAAAGGCACTTGGAAGAGGTAAACATACCACAAGACATAATGAATTACATGAGGTTGCAGGGGGACTTGTGGCAGATACACCTGGCTTTAGTTCTTTGGACTTTTCGCATATTCAAGCACATGAACTAGCTGAATATGTACCAGACTTCGTGCCATATTTACATGATTGCCGCTTCAATGACTGTGTTCATCAAAATGAACCAGGATGTAAAATTAAAGAAGCGGTAGAAGCAGGTAAAATATCTAGAGAACGCTATGAGAACTATCTTGGCGTTTTACAGATCATTCAAGAGAGAAGGGAGAAATACTTATGATTGTTGCTCCATCCGTATTATCTTTAGATTACAGTCATATGACTGAACAATGCGAATTACTAAATTCCTCCAAGGCAGAGTGGATGCACTTTGATGTCATGGATGGACACTTTGTAAAGAACTTAACATTTGGACCAGACATCCTAAAAGGTTTTGTAAAACTATCACCTTTATTTAAAGATGTTCATTTGATGGTAACTGACCCTAAGATGTTCGCCGATGTATTTATGAATGCTGGTGCAGACCAGATTACCTTCCACGTTGAAACAATTTACGATAAAGAAGAAATCAAAGCACTTGCGAAGCATATCCACGAACAAGGAAAAAAAGCAGGACTAACATTAAAGCCACAGACTCCAATTGAAGTATTAAAGCCATTCTTGCATGATTTTGACTTGTTCTTAATTATGAGTGTAGAACCAGGTTTTGGTGGTCAGAAGTTTATGCCAGAGGCACTAGAACGTATTCGTACACTTCGTACATGGTTAAATGAAGAGGGCCTTGATACACATATTGAAGTGGATGGTGGTATCAACGAAGAAACAGGTGCATTATGTGCTTCAGCAGGGGCAGATGTGCTTGTGGCAGGGTCTTATGTATTTAAGAATGATATCCACGAAGTATGTGAAAAGTTATGGAAACTTCAGTAGCTATTATATTAAAACGTTGTGAATCGATTCCGACTGCTGAAAACTACATTGGTGTAGATAAAGGTGCATTAACGCTTGCAAGAAATGGCAAAAGGATGTTACTGGCAATTGGCGATTTTGATTCTGTTGAAGAAAGTGATTTAGCGTATATCAAGGAATATAGTGATACGTTACTTCAACTAAATCCAATTAAGGATGATACAGATAGTGAAGCTGCAGTCATGTATGCCATCGAGAAGGGATATCAAAAAATCCACCTCTATGGTGGACTAGGTGGAAGATTAGACCATGCGATGATTAATTTGCGTCTGGTATCACGTTTTCCTGAAACAGTATATCTCCATGATCAAAATAACTTTATCTATTCACTAGCTGAAGGTGTCCATTCCATTGATAAGCGTGATTATACATATATCTCATTCTTTACTGAGGATAAGGCAACCATTAGCTTAGAAGGATTTAAATATCCTTTAGATAAACAACAACTTACAAACAAAGATACCTATACAACTTCTAATGAAATTCTAGAAGATAGAGGTATTGTTACTGTGCATGCAGGTAAGGTAACAGTGATACAATCAAAAGATGCATAAAAAAATTCCCTTCGGGGAATTCTTTTTCATATAACCGGCGATTACTCAGCAGCTTTAGCCTTAGCTCCTGCCTTTAATGTCTTTAATGCGCGAGCTGAGATCTTAACTGTCTGTGGCTTGCCATCAACGATCATGTGAACCTTTTGTAAGTTCACATTCCACTTACGACGAGTAGCACGTAGGGAGTGGGAACGTCTGTTTCCTGACATTGCTTTCTTACCGGATACAGCACATACTCTGGACATACCATAACCTCCTTTACTTATAATTTGCTTACAAAAGATATCATAGATTACTTGTAAATGCAACCAAAAAGTAGCATATGGAATCTGTTTTTCAAAGAATCATGTAGAAGATGCAGAAATGAATTATGTAAATTCTATGAAAATAGGCTTTTTATAGGTAGTAATCGACTACATTTTGAAATGTAAATGTGATAAAATACGAATATAACTGAAAGGAGACTTCACGGTGACAGATAAACAGATTTATGCGGCAATTGAGGCCGCTGACCATGAGGTTCGATTAGTAATTGGTGAGTTTTTCAACACCAGATTTAATATTATAAAGGTTGAAAGAGTACCATGTAGCGGACTCTCTTATAATGGCATTACAGACCAACAGGCTTTAATTGGTTCCATTAAGCAGGCAGCAGCGTCTGCTAAGAAGATGGTAGGTGCTAGTGTACAGCAAGTAATTCTTGCGATCCCTGCATTCAATCTAAAGCGTATCTCTTTGAAATCAACGGTTGATATTGAAGGTATCGATGGAACAGTAACAATTCAAGACGTACGCAATGCAATTAAGAAAGCTGAAGAAGTAAATATCGGTAATGATAGTGCTTTGATTCAGACAGTATGCGTGAAGTATACAGTGAATGGTATGACTACACGTCGTATTCCTCTTGGGGAAAAGTGCTCTCAATTAATTGTGGATATTGACTTATTGTGTGCCGACCGTAAGTTTGCGTATGACTTAGTAACTTGCGTAGAGAACGCTGGTCTTAAGGTAATGGATATCTTTGCGGATATCTATGCTGTTGGTAAAGAAGCTGCTTTATTTGAACAGTCCGTTGATCGTCAAGTAATTGTCTTAAAGGTAGAACGTGATGCGACAACATTAGGTCTTCTTTATAAGGGAAGATTTGCGGCATCTACAATTTTACCAATGGGACTTGGTAATATCGCAAACGCAGCTGTTGAAAAATATGGCATTAATATGAAGAATGCAATTGAGTTAATCAAGTATAGTGCAAGACTTGATCAGACGGTTTGTTCTTCAAATATCATCCACATTTGGAATGATAATGGTGAAAATAGAACTATCAGTGAACAGGAGTTAGTTGACTGCATTAGACCTAATATTGAAACATGGCTGAATGCAATTACAGAAACTTGCGAAGGAATCTTGCAAGCAGGTGAAACAACTGTTATTATTACTGGTGAAGGTGGCGAAACTGAAGGTTTAGAAAACCTTTTAAGCAAGCGCCTAAATGTAGAAGTTAGAGATTATATTCCGGAAACATTAGGGGGAAGAAACGCAGCATTAACCGCATGTCTCGGATTGTTCTATGCCTACCAAGATAGATTACCTATTATCGGTCAGACTGAAAACAGCTTAGATCTTGATGCTTTTATCAAAAACGTATCCTACCGTGATAGAAAGGTAGAGACTACGAAAGAAGATACCTTGACAAATAAACTCAAGGGATTGTTTCTCGATGGAAAGAAATAAATTGGAGAGGTAAACGTTATGGCAGAATTAACTTACAACCAGGTAGCAAAAATCAAGGTATTTGGTGTCGGCGGAGCAGGTAGCAACGCTGTAAACCGCATGGTACAGGAAGGCGTGCAGGGTGTTGAATTCTATATCGCTAATACTGATCTTCAGGCAATGGATATTTCTCCAGTTGCAAATAAGATTCAGTTAGGTAAAGAAGGTCTTGGCGCTGGTGGTAACCCAGACAATGGACGCAAGGCAGCTGTAGAAAGCGAAGATGCAATCCGTAAATCTATGGAAGGTGCCGACATGGTATTCCTTACAGCAGGTATGGGTGGCGGAACTGGTACAGGTGCAGCCCCATTATTCGCAAAGATTGCTAAGGAACTTGGATGCTTAACAGTAGGTATCGTTACTAAGCCATTCAATTTCGAAGGTAAGAGAAGAGAAAGAAATGCTGAACAGGGTCTTGAACAACTCAAGGAGTATGTAGACTCATTAATCATCATTTCTAATAATAAAGTGTTAGAAGTAATCGGACATATTCCATTCCAGGATGCGTTCAAGGAAGCAGATAATATCTTACGTCAAGGCGTACAGACAATTACTGACTTGATTGCTGTTCCAGCAATGATTAACTTGGACTTCGCAGATATTAAGAGTGTTATGGAAGGTCAGGGTTCCGCATTGTTCGGTATCGGTATGGCTGATGGCGATGACAAGGCTAGAGAAGCTGCAGCACGCGCTATTCAATCTCCATTACTTGAAGCACAGATTGCTGGTGCGAAGAGTGCTATCATCAACGTTACTGGTGGTACAAGCATGTCCGCATTTGATGCATCTGAAGCTGTTGACTTCATCCGTGAAGCAGCTGGTAATGATATCGATATTATCTTCGGTGTAGCTATTAACGACAAGATTGGCGATGCAATTATCGTTTCTGTTATCGCTACAGGTTTCGAATTGTCTGAACCTAAGAAGGAAGAAGAAAAGAAGGCTGCTCCTTCTACAAAGTCAGCAAGTGGTGTTTCATTACAGAATGATGACTCTGCTGTATTTGGTTCTTCAAGTTCTGACGCAAGCGACAGTATTCCTGGTTTCTTTAGAAGAGGTTAATTTAAGAGGGCGTTTATGTCCTCTTTTTTCATATCTACAATAAGGGGAGGTAACCTATGCAGTACAATCATCATGTATCCGTAAGTGGTTTAGTAGTGAATGAGAATGACGAGGTATTACTTGTCAAAAATGCTTTCCGTGGATGGGAATGTCCAACTGGATTTGTGGCAGAACATGAATCTCTACAAAATGCACTGGAGCGTATCATTCTAGATGAAACAGGTGCGACTGTTATGATTCTTGATCTAGTTGGAATTAACAAGGACCTAACATTTAATAATGTAAACGTAGACTTTATCTGCAAGTATGAAAGCGGAGAATTAATCGCAAATGGTAGTAGCCAAGAGGTAAAGTGGGTTAACAAGATGGATGCTAAGCTCATGGTTAAGGATGCGCTCGTACATGAAATGCTTCAAAACATGCTTTACTATCGTGGTAAAGTTGGATGTTGGAACTTCAAAAAGAATCCATTTGAAATGATTGAAAAAGATGTTTATCCAAAGTTTTAAAAATTGATGAAATATTAGATTTTACAGTCGTATACTCGCTATACGACTTTTCATATACTTTTCAAAAAGCTACGAATTCATATTCGATATAATGATATTGAAAGGTGGGTTTCGATATGGCATCAGGTGTAAAAGTTAATAAAAATGAATCAGCGATGGCATCTTTACAGAAACGATTACCGCATTGGATCCATCATACACGCGTTGATGAAAGTAATGTAAACGGAATGGTTTATTTACCGAAGTGTGACTGTTCGGAATGTGGATATACTGTTAGTTTTGAAAAGCCTGTTTGTCCTCATTGTCATGTGAAGATGAATGTCTTTAAAAAGAAGTAATCCTGGATGGAAATCCATGCTTTATTGCATGATTTTTCACTATTGTGGTATAATTCCAACATTAGTAAGAAAGGTGAGTGTTTATTTTGGAGGGTTCATCAGTTCCGCCGGAAGGCAATATATGTATTAATATGACAAATGAAAGCGAGATCCGCATATGAATCAAGCAGGACAGTATATTCTAGCGATTATTGTGCTTGTTTTCTTTTCGGGTCTTTTTTCGGCTATAGAAACAGCATATTCTGTAGCGAGCAAGATTCGCTTAAAGAATTTGTATAGTGATGGTGATGAAAGAGCAGGCGAGGTACTAAAGATTCTTGAGAACTTTGATCGCTTTTTAGTCACAGCGTTAATTGGTAATAATGTTGTTAATATTATTACAGCGACTGTAGGCACGTTGTTATTTACAATATGGGTTGGTACAAATGGTCCAACTGTATCAACGGCAGTCATTACAATCTTAGTATTGGTCTTTGGTGAGATTACACCGAAGTCTCTCGCCAAGCAATTTCCTGAAAAGATTGCAATGTATACAGTTGGATTTGTAAAGTTTGTACAAGTATTATTAACACCAATTACATGGTTGATGTTAGGTTGGCAATGGATTGTAAGTAAGGTGATTCATATCGAAGAAGATGACTCCGATATCGCAGATGAATTGATTACGATGGTCGATGAGGCAGAAAAGGATGGAGACCTCGAAGAACATGAGTCTGACTTAATTTCTGCAGCGATTGAGTTTAATGATCTTGAAGTTATGGATGTATTTACACCGCGTGTTGATATTATTGCGGTAGATATAAATGATTCAATTGAAAAGATTGAAGAAGTATATCGTATGAATTCTTATTCACGTTTACCCGTGTATGAGTCATCAATTGATCATATCATCGGTGTGATTCATGAAAAGGATTTCTATGAATTGATTTATCGCAATCAAACATCTTTGCGTAAGATTGTAAAACCTGTTGTTTATACAAGTCCAAACACAAAGATTTCTCAATTATTAAAGAAGCTACAAACAAATAAGACACATATGGCAGTTGTCCTAGATGAGTTTGGTGGTACAGACGGTATTATTACTGTTGAAGATATTATCGAAGAACTTGTTGGTGAAATTTGGGATGAACACGATATTGTTGAAGAATTTTATACAAAAATCAATGATACAACATACCTCATTAAAGGTGATGCAGAAGTGGATGATATGTTCGATCGTTTCGATATCGAAGACGATGATGAAGATGAAGGATATATCTCTGTCTCTGGTTGGGTGATTTATCGTCTTGGTCACATCCCTGAGGTTGGAGAATCATTTGACTACAAGAATCTGCATGTTACAGTTACAGAAGCAGACCAAAGAACTGTGTTACAGGTTAAGGTAACGATTCAAGAGACAGAAACAGATAAAGAAGACGAGTAATTCGTTTTCTTTTCGATTATGGAGGGGGCTATGCAACAATACTTCAGTGATACACCACTTGTGGTAGGTCAAGAATATATCTTTAATAAAGACCAAGCACATCATGCTAAGAATGTTGTTCGTTTACATCATGAAAAGATTCGTTTGGTTTATGATGGGATTGGGTATTTTGCGGATGCCTACAGCAAAGGAAAAGACTTTGTGGCGATGGTCTTAGAGAAGGATAATCGTATCAATGAAATCGGTGTTGAAGTGACTCTTGCGATGGGACTGATCCGCAAGGAAAAGTTTGAACTTGTATTACAGAAGGCTTGTGAACTTGGTGTAACACGTATTGTGCCATTTGAGTCCATGCGTTGTGTCGTACGTGCGAAAAAAGAAAAAGAAGATAAACAACAAGCACGTCGAATCGATATCCTACAAGAAGCTGCAGAGCAGTGTAAACGTAATCGTATACCTGAAATTACACCAATTGTGCAACTAAAAGATCTTGCGAAGTATCGTTCTGATATTAACGTTCTTCCATACGAAAATGCCTACTCTAATTCGAAATTTATGACAGAAGTATTATCACCAGGACAATCCATTACATTTGTAATTGGACCAGAAGGTGGTTTTGCGCCTGAAGAAGTAGAGTTTTTAAAGCAGAATGGATATGAAACGATCACACTTGGAAGACGTATTCTAAGAGCAGAAACAGCAGCGATGTATGCATGTGCTGTCATTAGTGAATTCAATGAAGCACATGATAATACTTTGTAATAAAGGGTAAGACAAATGAAATTAACAGATTTTTTTGAAAATGTCCCAGATATTGAAATTAAGAGTTTGATGGATGATAGTCGTAAGAAGCGACCAGACTCTATCTTTTTCTGTGTCAAGGGACTTGTGAGTGATGGACATGAACATATTGATGAAGCGATTGAAAATGGTGCTGTTGTTATCGTACATAGTGAAGTATTAGAAAAGTATCATTCTGATGTAACATACATCAAGGTAAAAGATGTTGTGCATGTCTTTAACCAAGTCGCAGATAGTTTCTATGACTATCCTAGCCATCACATGACGATGTATGGTGTAACTGGTACAAATGGTAAGTCATCTGTTGCGTGGATTATTCGTAATATCTTAAATCAAATTGAACCAACAGCGTATGTAGGTACAATATCAATTGAATATAACAACGTAAAACTACCACCACTTGTCGCATCACCAAATATTGATGAAGTTCATGGTATTTTAAGAGACATGCTTGATGCAGGTATTAAAAACTGTGCATATGAAGCTTCATCTATCGCAATTGACCAAGGAAGATTGGATGCGATAGACTTCGATGTTGCAATCTTTACAAACTTAACCCATGATCACTTAGATTATCATGGTACGATGACAAACTACTTTAATGCGAAAAAGAAGTTTTTTGATCAACTAAAAGAAGACGCGATAGCGATTGTAAATGTGGATGATCCTAGTGGTATGAAGATTGTACAAGATACACAAGCGAAGGTATTTACCTATGGCATTGATCATGAAGCTGATTATCGTGTAACGGATTATCATTTGCTTAAGGATTGTACACGCTTTACCCTACGTGTAAATGAGCAGGATTATCGTCTAGAGACAAATCTGATTGCACGATTCAATATCTATAACCTTGTGGCTGCGATTGCGGCTGTACACCAGAAGGGTATCGCTATGGAGGATATCGCAAATTACATTCAACACTTAAACCAAGTAGAAGGTAGAATGGAGCGTATCCAAGATGGCCAGCCATTTAGTTTAATTGTTGATTTTGCACATACTGCGGATGGTATTGAAAAAGTATGCCAATACGCATCTTCTATCACACCTAAGGATTGTCGTATCATTGCGATAACTGGTAGTGCAGGCAAGCGTGATACTGCCAAGCGACCTATATTTGGTGAGATATTAGACCGCTATTGTGATATGATAATTCTAACGGAAGATGACTCACGTGGTGAAAATGTACGTGAAATCGCAGAAGATATTGCGAAAGGAATACATCATAAAAATTATGTGATAATCGAAGATCGCTATGATGCGATTCGACAGTCAGTAGAACTATGTTCTGAAGGAGATACCATTTTGGTATTAGGAAAAGGCAATGAAAAGTTTATTGTGCGTGAATTCGGACGTGAACCATATGAAGGTGATGATGTCATCTGCCATGAAGTATTGAAGAAATATTATTTTGGTGATGAAGGAGGATTAGATGAAACCGAGTAAGTATATCGACCATACAATTTTAAAATCTAACGCAACAAGCGACCAGATTATTAAGTTATGTGAAGAAGCGGTCGCAAATGATTTTGCGTCAGTTTGCATTAACCCATGTTGGATTCCAACAGCCAAAGCAGCATTAGCAGGTTCTGATGTAAAACTTTGTGTTGTAGTAGGTTTCCCATTAGGTGCAATGACTACAGAGGCAAAGGTCTTTGAGACAAAGGACGCAATTGCAAAGGGTGCCCAAGAGGTAGATATGGTAATCAACATTGGTAAGCTAAAAGATCATGATGATATCTATGTAACCAACGAAATTCGTCAGATTAAGAATGCTTGTGGTAATGTAACACTTAAGGTTATTATCGAAACATGTCTTTTATCCGACGAAGAAAAGGTACGTGCATGTAAGAATGCGGAAGCAGCTGGTGCTGACTTCGTTAAGACATCTACTGGTTTTTCAACAGGTGGTGCAACAGTTGAAGATGTAAAACTTATGAAGGAAACTGTTGGTGATCGTCTCAAGGTAAAAGCTTCTGGTGGTGTTCGTACAAAGGAAGACTTTCAGGCAATGGTAGAAGCTGGTGCAGAGCGTATCGGAGCCTCCGCTGGTGTTGAATTAATTAAAGAATAATTTCTATTCACGAAGTTAATAAACATAAAGGCAGAGACCTTCCCCAGAAGGAACTCGCAATCAAAGCTGGATTGACCGATGCTGCCATACAAAATTATGAACTTGGAAATAGATTTCCAACAAAAGAACAAATGCAAAAATAGCGTAGGCATTAGACTGTGATATTTCTACCCTTACAGACCATGAACCGAACT
Source organism: uncultured Solobacterium sp. (assembly GCF_963550625.1). Taxonomy (GTDB): domain Bacteria; phylum Bacillota_I; class Bacilli_A; order Erysipelotrichales; family Erysipelotrichaceae; genus Bulleidia. The sequence goes on along the minus strand of NZ_CAUVCV010000002.1, from coordinate 163,960 downwards.
CAATCCACGACTTTATTCATATTATTTTTGACTATGAAAAAGAAATGCAGCTCAGACTACTGATAGACGAATCTACCAACGTCTTGCTGTCACACGATATAAACTTCAACGATTTTCTTGTAGAATGGGATGAGATGAGAAAAAACATTATAATAGTGTAATCACAGACGAAGAATTTGAGGATTGGTAGCTATCCTATCCGAAGAAATCAAGATTCTTGAGGAAAAGTTGACTGAAAAAAATAGCACCTAGCATCGAATGATTGTAGAGTTATGCAGTAAAATACTTTTCTATAACAAAAAATTTAAAAATGCAATTTATGGAGCTATGCAATGGTAAAACTTATTATACTGAGAGGAAATTCGGGTAGCGGAAAAACGACAATTGCGAAAGAACTGCAACGCAAATTTGGCGAGAACACTATGCTTATTTCACAAGATGTAATTAGAAGAGAAATGCTTGGAGTGAAGGATGGACCAAATACACTCGCACTACCACTTATAAAAGAGCTTTTGTTTTATGGTACTAGCCATAGTGATATTATTATTTTAGAAGGCATTATGTATGCAGATTGGTATAAACCTCTGTTTGAATATGCTATTCAATTATCTGATACCAAAGTATATGCATACTATTTTAATATACCTTTTGAAGAAACATTAAAACGCCACCTAACAAAACCTAATTGCAATGACTTTGGAGAGGAAACAATGCGTAGATGGTGGCGAGAAAAAGATTTTTCTGATGTATTAAATGAAGTTTGTATTACAGCTGAAAGAGATATTGAAAATATTGTTAGCGATATTTATAGTGCTGTTATGAATAATTAAGTCAGAACTTACCAAAAATTACAAATCCACACAACATCTTCGCTTCCCAAGACAAAAAAACCGCAGCACTCATGATTGCGAATATATCTGCTTTTTGATAGAAAATTATATATCGTAATTACGCAAAAAACCTGTGCAATAATCGTATAAATATCTTGCAATGGTGTTAGGGATTTGGTATGATACTAATGCTTTATTAAAGAGAAAGGGGGGTTAGGAATGTCTAGAGTCGTCCTCAAGGAAAATGAGAATTTGGATGATGCGCTACGCCGTTTCAAGCGTCAGGTATCCCGCAATGGAACCCTCGCCGAAGCTCGTAAGAGAGAGTACTACGTTAAGCCTGGTGTTAAGAGAAAGCTTAAGATCGAAGCAGCTCGTAAAGCGAGAAGAAGAGGAAAATAAGAAGTGCGTAAGCATTTCTTTTTTTTATATTTTTTGAGCCATCTTGTTTTGAGTTTGTTATAATTAACTTGCAACAAGTTTCTAACTATAAAATATAATTAGAGTTTATTTAGAAAAAAGGTGAATAAGCATGTCTAAGAATGACTCAAAGTTTCAGGTGAAGTTTATGTCTTTTATGTTTAAAGGCAAGGAAATCTTCAAACCTTTAAACACTGGTTTTATCGATGAAAGAGTCAGTTGTATTCGGGAATATGTAGCAAACATCTACTTTTATACCAAGGATGGACATACGATTATGATCGATGCAGGGTATAACTATGATCGACTTGCAGAAAAGATGCAGTGGCTTAAGATTAACCCAAAAGAGATAAAAGAGATTCTTGTTACACACCAAGATACAGACCATGTAGGAGCAATTGAAAAAGGCAGTGACGAACTTTTTAGTGATGCGACAATCTACATTGGAAAAGTAGAAAATGAATACCTAGAAGGTCATAAGCATCGCAAAGTATTTTGGGGCTTAACGACATTACCGCAGGTTATCATTGATAATCAGAAAGTACTGATTGAAGACGGAGAGGTTTTCTACATTGGGAATATCAAAGTAGAAGCGATTCTTGTGCCTGGCCATACATGGGGACATCTTGTGTATCTGATTGATGATTCGTATCTTTTTACAGGAGATACAATTTGGTTTGGAGCAGATGGAGGATATGCATTCTTGAATACACTTGCGGAAGATCGTAAGCTACAATGCCAATCATTACAAAGACTCAAAGAGATACTTGCAAAACGTAATCTACAATTAAAGATTATTACAGGTCATACAGGATGGACGAATGATTTTGCCTTTGCATTTGCACATATTGATGAGATTTGTAATTCACTGAAACGAAAGCCAAAAGTACATGATCCAAAAGCTCCATTTGATGGTTTTGATGAAAGTGAAGATACAGAAGAAAACGCAAGAAATTGTTATCTTGCGCAATGTTATAAGGCTATATAAAACAAAACTCCGGATATCTGGAGTTTATTTATCTAATAATTCATTTAACAGTTTCTTATATTCTTCAATCTGTTCTTCTGTAATCTGAACGGTATGTGCATCATAGTCAAAACTTAACATGAAGTCTACAACCTTACCGTCACGAATCACACCTACATAAGGAACATAGATTTTGTTAGTACCATCACCAGACACATCGCCAAGTAACTCTTGGAGCTTTACGTATGTTGGATTATTTTCATTACGTAGGTCACTTTCTTTTGTGTTTTCAGGACGTACGTTTACGTACTTAATCTTCAGATTTTTTTGAATCGCGATATCGTTTAAGATAGGCATTAAATCTTGGCACCAAGGACAATCACGGAAACCTAAGAATACGATATGACTTTCTTTATTTTCGAAGTAGGAGACAACATCTTCCATTGTGATTTTTTCAAATGGAGTATTTTGTGCAGCTAGTAAATCTTCGTAGAGTTTTGCTTCATCTTCGCTGGATTCACATTCCGCAAATGCGGCACATCCACCAGAATTTTCATTTGTGCTTGAGGTACTTGTATTTGAAGTGTTAGAGGAATTTGCTGTTTGTTTTGTACATCCAGCCAATAACATTAAACTTAACAGAAAAGCTAGTCTTTTTCTCATTTGGATAACTCCTTTTTGTATTACAGTAGTTTAGCACAAATTCAATCTATGCGTAAAACATTTCTAAATATGAATATACCTGTTAAAATATTGTTACTAAGGAGATATTAATTTGGAAAATATAAAATCAATTCACTTAGATGGAATGAAAGAACAGATTGCAATGAATATTATAGGCAATCATGATAGAAACCTGATTGTTTTAAGTTCGCAATTTGAAACAGATATTTCTTATCGAGATAATACATTCTTTGTTAGAAACTGTAGTGATGAAGAACTAGAGCTTATCAAGCGTATTTTAGCAGCGCTCATGACGCTTGCAGAGCAGAATAAAGTCATCAGTGAACAAGATGTCATCTATGCTAGTCGCTTACTAGCGAAGGAACAGACGATTGACTTTACGCAGATGAGTTCAGAGATTATTGGAAGAACGATGAGTGGGAAAGCGATTGTTCCAAAGACATTAGGACAATATGCTTTTGCCAAAGCGATGGATAGTGCAGCAGTAGTATTTGCGATTGGACCTGCTGGTACTGGTAAAACATTCTTAGCAGTCACAAAGGCTGTCAGTGCACTCAAAAAGGGTGATGTAAAGCGTATCGTTCTAACACGTCCTGCAGTAGAAGCTGGTGAAAGCCTAGGCTTTTTACCAGGTGATTTAAAGGAGAAGGTAGATCCATATCTAACACCTCTCTATGATGCACTACATAATATGCTTGGTAACGAACAAACAGAAAAGTTAATCGAGAAGGGTACAATTGAGATTGCTCCACTTGCGTACATGCGTGGACGTACACTTGATGATGCATATGTCATCTTGGATGAAGCGCAGAATACAACAGCATCACAGATGAAGATGTTTCTAACAAGACTTGGTTTTGGATCTCATATGATTATTACAGGTGACGTTACACAGATTGACTTAAATCATAATCAGACTAGTGGTTTGATTGAGGCAACTCGTATTTTAGAAGGTTTAAGTGAAATTAAAATTATGGAATTAAGTGCGGATGATGTTGTACGTCATCCTATCGTACAGAAGATTATTGAACGCTACAGCAAAGAAGATGAACAAAGACGTGAGTTGTCTTTGAAGAAGCGAGGATAATATGGAAATTACATTTATCAATAAAACAAACCAAGATATACATGCATATGAGGAATTCTTCCAGACGATTGCAAAGCGTACAGAGAAGGAACTCAAACTAGCAAAGGATTTAGAAATTAGTGTTACGTTTGTTCGTTCCCGTACCATTCATATCATTAACCGTGATTATCGCGGGATAGATCGACCAACGGATGTCATTAGTTTTGCGATTCGTGATGGTTTAGAAGACTTCATCCCAGATGAAGAAAAAGACCTTGGTGATCTTTTCATCAACATTGATTATGCTAGAAAACAAGCAAGAGAGTATGGTCACTCTGAAAAGCGTGAAATGGGATTCTTATTCACGCATGGACTGCTGCATTGTTTGGGATATGACCATATGAATTCAACTGATGAAAAAAAGATGTTTGCCCTACAGGATAGGATCTTAGATCCGATTATTCGTCGCGATGATAAATAAGTTTATTGTAGCGTTTCAGGGGTTTGTATCTTCACTTCAAGATAAGAGTGTACAGATCCAGTATGTTCTTGCGATACTGGCTTGTATTGCGGCATGGATCCTTGGTTGTAATTATTATGAATGGTTAGCAATCCTACTTTGTATAGGACTTGTAATAGTAGCGGAAATCTTAAATACATGTATTGAAAAACTATGTGATTTATATACGACAGAAAGAAATGAAAAAATTAAGTTTATCAAAGACTTAGGCGCGGGTGGTGTATTATTTGCGTCAATGATTGCACTAAGTGTTGGTTTCTTGATTTTCATTCATCATCTGTTTTAAGGGAGGTCATCATGACACGTGAAGAATTAATTGAAGAAGCTTTTAAAGCAATGGAAAATAGTTATGCCCCATATTCCAATTTCCATGTTGGAGCAGCAGTTCTAACGAAAGATGGAAAAGTATTCTGGGGTGCAAATATTGAGAATGCTTCTTTTGGAGCAACCAACTGTGGTGAGCGTTCCGCAATCTTTGCGGCATATTCCAATGGATACCGTAAGGATACGATTAAAGCACTTGCAATCGTAAGTGATGGTGACCGTATTGCGGCACCATGTGGAATTTGCCGTCAGGTTTTAAGTGAACTGATTACAGGGGATACACCAATCTATTTATCCAATCGCAAAGATGAGATGGATACATGCATGAATGAATTATTACCTTACCAATTTACAACAGAGGATGTATGTCGATGAGAAGCGGTTTTGTTGCGCTAGCGGGTAGACCAAACGCGGGTAAGAGTACTTTAATCAATTCTTTGATTGGAGAAAAGGTAGCCATCGTATCTAGCAAACCTCAGACAACGCGATCTGAGATTCGTGGAATTTATACAGATAAAGAGTGCCAGATTATTTTTACTGATACTCCTGGTATACATAAGCCTAAGTTTCGTCTTGAATCACGTATGAACAAGGAAGCTGCAGATGTTATCCAAGGTGTAGATTTAATCTATCTTGTAGTAGATGCGAGTGTTCCATACGCAAAGGGTGATGAGTTTGTTTTAAACATGGTTAAAAATACAGGATTACCAGTATTTTTGGTCTTAAATAAGATGGACAAGATGAAGCCTGAGAAGATTGTGAAAGTGATTCAACAGTGGCAAGAACGCTATGACTTTGCGGAATACTTCCCATTATCTGCGAAATTTGGACGTTCCTTTGAAGATCTTATCAAGACGACTAGAAAGTATCTTTCAGAAGGAGATTTACTGTATCCAGCAGAAATGACAAGCGATGGTGCTGAAAACTTCCGTATTGCTGAATTGATTCGTGAAAAGATTCTGACGCAAACGGAAGATGAAGTTCCTCATGCGGCAGCAGTACTGATTGAAAATAAAGAATTCAAAAAGGATAAGGTATATATCCAAGCAATGATACTTGTAGAACGTGATAGCCAAAAGGGTATCATGATTGGCAAGCAAGGACAGATGTTAAAAAAGATTGGTTCTTTAGCACGTGAAGATATCGAAAAGTTACTCGGCAAAAAGGTCTTCTTAGAGTTATTTGTTCGTGTAGAAAATGAATGGCGCTCACGAGATGCCCGTATTACAGAATACGGCTATGGTGGAGCAAGTCGCGATGAATGATCGTGTTAATGGGTTTGTATTAAAGCAAAACGACTATCGTGAAGCAGATGTGATACTTAGTGTACTAACGAAAGAGTATGGCAAGCTATCCTTTGTAGCACAGGGTGTACGTAAAATGACTAGCAAAAATGCTGGTTCGATTATGCCTTATACAAAAACAGAAATCTTATTCGATTATAACGAAACTAAGACTATCTTCCGTTTAAAGAATGCACGTTGTAAGGAGTACTATCGCTCCATGCATGAGGATATTACAGCCTCTAGTGCAGCTGCGGTTGCGGCTGAGCTCATTGACGTATTAACACTACAAGCAAGTAGCGATATGACAAATAGTGATGAGTATGCATTTTTGGAGATTGTTTTTTCAAAGTTAGACCAGGGATATGATCCAACTCTTGTACTATCATTACTATTTGTAGATATGCTAGATGTTGCAGGGTTACTTCCAGATGTAGATGCATGCGTCACTTGTGGAAATACCCATGTTGTTACGGTAAGTCCGAAGGATGGAGGTTTCTTGTGTCAAGAACACGCAGAAGAACATCACATTCCTTTTATGAAGACAGAAGACTTACGACGTTTCCGTTTATTATGTAAAGCGGGCCTAAACAAAATCGATATTGTTAACCAGTATATCGAAGGAGATATGAAGGATTTACAGTATCTCGTAGATATTCTGTATCTTCATGCGGATATACAATTAAAATCAATGAATTTTTATATGCATCTTCATACGATTGTATAGTCAAAAGATGATAGATAAATCATTGGTTCTATGTAACATATAAAAGAGATTTGGCTAAATCTCTTTTTCTTTCTGGGCTTATGCATCGTATGAGATAGTGTTTCAGCACTTTTTTAAAGTTGTGACGTATACTAAAAAAGTGAGGTGAAAATGATGGAAAAGAAAACGATAGATTTATCAAAGAGTGTATTCGATATTGCAAGTGCGTATCCTGAAGTGAAAGATATTATGTCACAGTTGGGCTTTACTGAAATTGTGAAGCCATCCATGTTAAATACAATGGGTAAGATGATGACGATTCCAAAAGGTGCAAGAGTGAAAGAAATTCCGCTTTCTACAATTATTGATGCTTTTACAATCAGTGGCTTTGAAGTAATTAATACTCCTGAACAGTTACAAAAACAACAGGAAGAAAAGATGAAGGCTTTATCTGCAGATTTAGGAAAGAGCAGTGACTTGAATGCTAGCGATCGTGAAACATTACTAAAATCCTATGTCCAGCGTTTAAGTAATGGTGAGGATATTGAATCAGTCAGAAAAGATTTTGCGGCTAATTTCTCGGATGTTTCAGCGGTAGAAATTGCACGTGCTGAACAAACCCTTCTTTCAGAAGGTACAAAACTCAGTGATGTACAACGCTTATGTGATGTCCATTCTGCATTATTCCATGGGGCTACACGTAGTGAAAGAATTGCGAATGCAGAGAAGGAAGTTGAGCGTTCAGCAGAAGAGGAGCGTGTTTTAGATACAATTGCCAGCTTTGATGAACAAACAGCAGATGCTACAACTGTATTACTGCGTACAGCAGGGCATCCTTTGCATATTCTAGAATTAGAAAATGCACAAATTGAAAAGCGTGTTAGAGCACTAGAGGAGAAACTCAAGGAAGATGTAAAGCCTGAGGATGTTCTAGCAGATGTAAGTGAACTACGTGCTATTGAATCTCATTACAAGAAAAAAGAAGAAACAATATTCCCACTTCTAAAGGATAAATACAATTTCCCTGGCCCAAGTGATGTTATGTGGGGCGTAGAAGATGAAATCAAACAAGAATTAAAGAAGTTTGTAGTTGAAGATTCTAAAGATATGGATTCATTACGACGTGTTGTTAAGCGTATGAATGAAATGATTTTTAAAGAAAAGAATATTTTATTCCCACTAGTAACGAATTATTTTACTGAAGATGAATGGATTGCAATCGCAAGAGATTTCCCAATGTATGGGTATTGCTATTTAGCTTTAGAAGATATACCAGTATGGGATAAGGTAAAAGAAATTAAATATCCAACGATTATCCACGATGAAAATATTGAGATTTCAGGTGGACATATGAGTTTCAAACAGTTGAAGGCAATGCTGAATACACTACCTGTTGAAATTACACTTGTTGATGAAAATGACATAAATATTTATTTTAATGAAGGCGAGAAGGTGTTTACACGTCCACAAGTAGCCCTTGGAAGACCGGTGTATTCTTGCCATCCAAAGCGCGTTGAACCAATTGTACGTATGCTAATTAGTGACTTTAAGAAGGGTAAACGCGATAGTCTTACTATATTGTCTGAACGTTCAGGACATCCAGTTGTCATTAGTTACTTTGCTTTACGTGAAGATGGTAAATATCTTGGTACACTAGAAGCTGTACAGATTATCGATGGTCTAGTTGATGCTATTAAAAATGATAAAAAAGGACCGATCGATTTAAAATAAATTCAATATCAGTTTTGAAGTACAATTATTATTCCCCTAGAGAATACTACTAGGGGAATTTTATTTTTTTAGCAGTGATATGCCATATCGTAAGATTGTAAAAATAGGTTGAAAATGCTATACTTTACAGGATATTATGGGAATATTTTGGAGGCTCATTTTCAATGGATAGACAGAAGACATTTGACTTAATTGTTTCGCATGCAAAGAATACAGGATTTGTATTTCAAGGCTCAGAAATTTATGGTGGTTTAAGTAATACTTGGGACTTTGGTCCTTTAGGTGTTAACTTGAAGGATAACATCAAGCGTGCGTGGCAAAAGAAGTTTATACAAGAAGATCCAAACAACGAAGAGATTCAAGCAGCTATCTTAATGAATCCTAAGGTTTGGGAAGCATCAGGACACTTAAAGGGTTTCTCTGATCCTTTAATGGACTGCAAGCAGTGTCATACAAGACACCGTGCTGACCAGTTAATTGAATCCTTCTCCAATGGAACAGTAAATCCAGAGGGTTGGAGCAATGAACAGATGGAACAGTATATCAAGGATAATAACGTTCCATGTCCTGATTGTGGTGGACATAATTTTACATCCATTCGTCAGTTCAACTTGATGTTTAAGACATTCCAAGGAACATTGGAAGATTCTAAGAATACAATTTATCTAAGACCTGAAACAGCACAGGGTATGTTTGTGGATTTCAAGCATGTAGCTCGTGCATATCGTAAGAAGTTACCGTTTGGTATCTGCCAGATTGGTAAGTCTTTCCGTAATGAAATTACACCAGGTAACTTTATCTTCCGTACACGTGAATTTGAACAGATGGAAATGGAATTCTTCTGCAAGCCAGGTACTGATGATGAGTGGTTCCCATATTGGCGCAACTTCTGTATGGATTGGATCGTTAAGTTAGGTGGAAATCCAGAAAACTTACGTTTCAGAGACCATGAGAAGGAAGAATTATCATTCTACTCAAAGGGCACAACAGACATTGAATACAAGTTCCCATGGGGTTGGGGTGAAGTTTGGGGTATTGCAGATCGTACCGACTACGACTTAACACAACACCAAAATACATCTGGTAAGGATATGTCTTACTTAGATCCAATTACAAATGAGAAGTATCTTCCATATGTAGTGGAACCAGCAGTAGGTGTTGAACGTCTATTCTTCATGTTCTTTACAGATGCATATGATGAAGAAACACTTGAAAATGGTGAGACACGTGTAGTTATGCGCTTTAACCCAGTGCTAGCACCTGTGAAGGCTGCGATCTTACCACTCCGTAAGAAGTATGCTGAAAAGGCAGAGGAGATTCGTCATGAATTATCTTATGACTTTGCAGTAACATATGATGAAGCAGGTTCTATTGGTAAGCGTTACCGTCGTCAAGATGAAGTTGGTACACCATTCTGTATCACTATTGACGAACAGACAATGGAAGATGGAACAGTTACAATCCGTTACCGTGATTCCATGGAACAGGAACGTATGACTGTAGAAGAAGTACGTAATAAGATTTGTAAGGAAATTCGTTTCTAAGAAGGAGGGAATATGGCAAAGATTAGTGATCATGATATAAATGCCATTCGTGAAAAAGCGGATATTGTCGATGTCATCGGTCACTATATTCAGGTTCATCGCAAAGGAAATTCGTATGTAGCGATTTGTCCTTTCCATGATGACCATGATCCATCGATGTCTATTTCACCAGAAAAGAAAATCTATAAATGCTTTGTTTGCGGTAATGGTGGTAATGTGTATACATTCGTACAAAACTACGAGAATATCACATTCCCCGAAGCCGTTGGTAGAGTTGCGTCTTTGATTAACTATCCTTTACAGGTCGATGTTGATATTGAACAGAGAACTAGTAAGGATCCACACAAAGAAGCACTATACAATGTTATGAATGCGGCGATTCAGTATATGATGTATCAACTTGATACACCTGAAGCCGTAAATGAAAAGAAGTATCTTGAAAAGCGTGGGATGACTGCTGATTTGATTCGTGAGTTTCAGATTGGTTATAACCCAAATCAGACAGCGTTATATCACTTCCTGCATGCTAAGGGATTTAGTGATGCGGACATGAATCGTGCAAACTTAATACGTATCAATGAGTCTGGTATCTATGATACCTTTGCTGGTCGTATTACCTTTCCAATTCATGACCAATACGGTAATCCGATAGGATTTAGTGCACGTATTCTAGATCCAAATAATCCTTCCAAGTATATCAATACAAACGAAACAGATATCTTTACCAAGGGTGATATTGTATATAACTATCACCGTGCAAAGGCTGTTGCCCGTAAGGAAGGAAAGATTTACGTATGTGAAGGTGTTACAGATGTGATTGCCTTTGCTAAGGCGGGTATCTTCAATGCAGTATGTACACTTGGAACATCCTGTACAGAAAGACAGATTCATCTGTTAAAGAATATCGCGGCGAAGATTGTGTTCTGCTATGATGGCGACCGTGCTGGACAGGCTGCTACCTTACGTGCAGTTCATATGGCAAGAAAAGCAGGTTGTGATGTATCGGTAATTCGCAATCTGACTGGTAAAGATCCAGATGAACTGGTACGCCAACAGGGAGCTGAAGGTTTAAAGAGTGTTCTCAAAGATGAAGTTACTTGGATTGAGTTTGTGATTGAGTATCAAGTTTCCCAGACAAATCTAAATAACTACTCTGATAAAAAAGAATTGGTTCGTAAGGTACAAGCAGATATTGCAACATTACCTGACGAAGTAGATCGCCGCTACTTTACACAACAATTAGCGGAGATGACACATATGCCAGTTGACTATGTGCCACAAAAAATAAATCGACCAATTCATCAAACTGTACAGAAGAAACTATCGATTCCAGATGGTTCCCTAGATGCGGAAGATTTAATACTCATAATGATGTTAAAGTCAGCAACTCATGCACATACATTTGAAGTAGAGTTAGGCTATCTAAATGACAAGACACATAAGTTATTGGCGATGTTAATTATTGATAGTTTACATACATTCCATGATGCTGATCCAAGTCATTTGATTGACCGTACGGATAAACAAGAAGTAAAGGATTTACTAACAAGACTAGTATCCATGCCTGCATATGATATCGACTATGACGAAGCGGTTTTAAAAGGAGCCATTCGCAAGGTAAAAATTACAACATTGCAGAAGGAGAGAGATGCGTATTATGAACAACTCTCACAAGCTGGTCTTAATGATATGAGTCAAAAGGTACTGATGGAAAAGTACCAAAAGTGTATTCTAGAACTGCGGAGGTATCTCGATGAAGAAGGAAACAAGTAAAACTACGAAAGCTTCGAAGAAAGAAAAAGAGGAAGTTGTAGTAGAAAAAGCAACTTCTAAAAAGAAAAAGGGAGAAGTAGCAGAAGAAAAAACTCCTAAGAAAACGAAAGAAGCGAAAGAGAAAAAAACAAAAGTGAAAGACAACAAGAAAGATACAAAAGAAATTGAAACATATAAGCGTTCAGGTAAGGTAAAAGAATTAAAGAACCTTGATGAACTCAAAGATGATTATAAGGAAATTGCTAAGAAGAACGGTTCCATCGCACAGAAAGATGTCATGGCATCCTTAGAGCACTTAGATATGTCTGATGATGATATGGATGAACTCTGGGATTGGTTCAATACAGAGAATATCCAGATTGTTGAAGATGAAGATATCGAAGAACTCACAGCTACAGAAGACGATGATTTAGACTTACTAGATGATGACGTTGATGATGTAGAAGATGAGGATGTTAAAGACCCTGATCTTGATGACGATGATGAAGAAAAACCATTATCTAGTTTACTTGATTTAACATCATTCTCTACAGGTGGTAATGTACAGTTAAATGACCCTGTTAAGATGTACTTAAAGGAAATTGGACGTGTACCACTCTTAAAGCCAGAAGATGAGCCTGAAATTGCAAAGCGTATTGAAGAAGGAGATGAAGAAGCTAGAAACATCTTAATCTCCAGTAACTTACGTTTAGTTGTATCTATCGCTAAGAAATATGTTGGTAGAGGTATGTTATTCCTAGATTTAATCCAGGAAGGTAACATGGGTCTTGTAAAGGCAGTTGAGAAGTTCGACTATACTAAGGGATTCAAGTTCTCTACATACGCAACATGGTGGATACGTCAGGCTATTACACGTGCAATTGCTGACCAAGCAAGAACAATTCGTATTCCAGTACACATGGTAGAAACAATCAATAAGTTAACACGTGTTCAGCGTCAATTGGTGCAGGAATTAGGACGTGATCCTTCAGCAGAAGAAATCAGCCAACGTATGGAAGGTATCTCTCCTGAAAAGGTAAGAGAAATCCAAAAGATAGCTCTAGAACCTGTATCACTAGAAACACCAATTGGTGAAGAAGATGATTCTCACTTAGGTGACTTTATTGAAGATAAGGAAGCACTCAGTCCTGATCAATACGCAAGTAATCAGTTATTGAAGGATGAAATCAATAGCGTTCTTAGCGGTCTAACAGAACGTGAAGAAAAGGTATTACGCTTACGTTTTGGTTTATATGATGGACGTACACGTACACTGGAAGAAGTAGGACGTGAATTCAACGTTACACGTGAACGTATTCGTCAGATTGAAGCAAAAGCACTACGTAAATTGAAACATCCTTCACGCTCAAAGAGATTAAAGGATTTCTTTGATAAGTAAGATGAATTTACGTATCCAGAAAATTGCGGATATGATAAACAAAGGCGTGGTCTTGGCAGATATTGGTACAGACCATGCCTTTCTTCCTATCCTAGCAATCAAACATAAAAAAGTACAAAAAGCCTATGCTTGTGATATTGCAAAGGGACCATTAGAGATTGCGAAACGCAATATCCAAGCGGAAAACCTTGATACTCAAATTGAAACAATCCTATCCAATGGCTTCGAAAATGTACCACAAGACGTAGATGTTGTGGTAATTGCGGGTATGGGCTACTATACTGCAAAAGATATCCTAGAAGCTGCAGAGGAAAAACGTTTACGTACATGTAAACAACTGATTGTCGAAGTCAATCGTAAACCAGAGCTATTACGGAAATGGATTAGTGATCATCACTATACGATTGATCAAGAAGAGTTAATTACAGAGCGTGATTTTGATTATATCGCAATTAGTTTTACCACAGATTATCATGAATCATATCGAGATGATGAAATTCTCTGTGGAGTTTATCTCCAACAAAAAAAGGGGAAAGAATATCTTTCCTATTGTGATCGACAAATTGCCTTTATTGATGGGGTTTTAGCAAAATACCCACATGACGATGACTATCGCAAAGAATTAGTACAACATAAGAAATATTGGTTAGAGGCAAAATAAAAACGCGGTTCTTAGAGCCACGTTTTTTATTTCTGAATGGAATTGACAGCCTTAGCGAGTCTTGACTTCTGACGAGCAGCATAGTTGTTATTCTTGATATGAGATACAACTGCCTTGTCTAAGCACTTATTTGCTGTGTTGTAAGCAGCAGTAGCAGCTTCAACGTCCTTAGCTTCTACAGCTAAAAGAACCTTCTTGATTGCTGTCTTTAGTTCGCTCTTCTGTCCAGCCTTCGCATTCTGTCTTTTCAGATTAGTTAGTGCGCGCTTCTTCTGTGACTTGATATTTGCCATGAGTACACCTCCTGTCCACTTATTAGCATTAGGATTATATCAAAGTGAAGTGTAAAATGCAATGAAAACCCCAAAAAAGTAGGGTATAATATCACGGTGGAGGTATGAGAGATGAAACAGACACGAATTATATTTTTTGGTACAACTGAATTTGCTAGCGGTATATTACAGACCTTAATTGATGAAGGATATAACGTCGTAGCTGTTGTTTCCCAACCAGATAAACCGGTTGGTAGAAAACATACCATCCAGATGACACCAACACATGCTTTAGCAGATCAATATCAGATTCCAGTGATTCAACCAGACCTCCTAAAGGAACATGTGGATGATGTGTTGCAATATGAACCAGAGTTAATCTTAACTTGTGCGTATGGACAATTTGTACCAGTACGCATTCTAGAATATCCACGTCTTGGTTGTATTAATGTACATCCATCACTTTTACCAAAGTATCGTGGAGGAGCACCGATTCATCATGCGGTTATGGGTGGTGAAACAGAAACTGGTGTAAGTCTAATCCAAATGACAAAAGCCATGGATGCAGGAGATATCTATGCTAGAGTTATAACACCACTTGGTAAAGATGAAACGATGGCAGAACTCAACCAGCGTTTACTAGTATTAAGCAAGCAATTAGTGAAAGAGAATTTAGAAGACTATATTGCAGGCAAGCTAGTGGGAGAACCACAGGATGAAAGTAAAGTAATCCTTGGATTAAATATTACAAAGGAAGAAGAGAAAGTAGAGTTTGCAGTTGAAGATGTACAAACTCTATATAACCACATTCGTGGTTTAATTGATTGGCCAATGCCATATGGTGTAGTTGATGGAAAACGTATCAAGTTCTGTAAGGTTAGAATGAGAAAAGAAGACCATCAATCAAAACCTGGAGAAATCTTAGGTTTTAAGAATCACGCGATGGAAGTCGCAAGCATTGGTGGTATTATCGAAGTTTATGAACTACAGCCAGAAGGCAAGAGCAGAATGACAGCAGATGCTTATGCCAATGGTGCAGGTAGAAATATGATTGGGAAGGTATTTGAGTAAATGGATCAAAAGCATATACGAAATTTCTGTATTATTGCCCATATCGACCATGGTAAATCGACATTGGCAGACCGTATTCTTGAAATGACAGAAACGGTAAAAGAACGTGATATGAAAGCTCAGCTTCTAGATGAAATGGATCTAGAAAGAGAACGTGGTATCACAATTAAACTAAATGCAGTACAGTTAAGCTATACCGCAAAAGATGGACAGGAGTATCTTTTTAACTTGATTGATACACCAGGTCACGTCGACTTTACATATGAAGTATCACGCTCACTAGCAGCTTGTGAGGGTGCGATTTTAGTCGTTGACTCTACACAAGGTGTCCAAGCACAAACACTCGCAAATACCTATTTAGCTTTAGATAATAACCTAGAAATCCTACCTGTCATCAATAAAGTAGACATGATGAATGCGCAACCTGATGTTACTATCCGTGAGATTGAGGATATTATCGGTTTGGATTGTAGTAATGCGCCACTTATCTCTGCACGAAGTGGATTAAATGTTGATAAAGTTTTAGAACAGATTGTATCTCATTTCCCTGCACCAAGTGGAGATGAAAACGCACCACTACAAGCATTAGTATTTGACTCATTCTATGACCCATACCGTGGAATTATCGCATTAATTCGTATCCGTGAGGGTAGTCTTTCTGTTGGTGATAAGATTCGCTTTATGGCAACAGGCGCAGAATATGAAGTATTAGAGGTTGGTATTCGTAATCCACGTGAAGTAAAGATGAATACGTTAATGTGTGGTGACGTAGGTTGGTTTGCGGCTTCAATCAAGTCCATCCAAGATGTACGTGTCGGTGATACTGTGACAAAAGTAGATAATCCAGCAGAGAAACCTTTATCTGGATATCGTAAGTTAAACCCAATGGTATATTGCGGTCTATATCCAACCGATGCCGCAAAGTATGGAGACTTACGCGAAGCGTTAGATAAACTGCAGTTAAATGATGCGTCTTTACAGTATGAACCAGAGACATCCCAAGCATTAGGCTTTGGTTATCGTTGTGGATTCTTAGGACTTCTACACATGGATGTTATCCAGGAACGTTTGGAAAGAGAATATAACCTTGACCTTATCGCAACTGCACCATCCGTTATCTATCATGTATATTTAACTGATGGTTCAATGATTGAAATTGATAACCCAGCTAGAATGCCTGATGCGGCTAGAATTGACCGCGTTGAAGAGCCATATGTAAAGGCAAGCATCATGGTTCCGGATACCTACATCGGTGCCATCATGGATTTATGCCAGAATAAGCGTGGTATCTATCAGACAATGGAAATCATCGATACTGGTAGAAATATGATTATCTATGAACTACCACTTTCAGAAATCATCTTTGATTTCTTTGATAAGTTAAAGTCATGTTCAAAGGGATATGCTTCATTAGACTATGAACTGATTGGCTATCGTGCACAAGATCTTGTGCGTATGGATATTCTATTAAACGGTGAAAATGTCGATGCATTATCCGTGATTATTCACCGCTCTGAAGCGTATGCACGTGGTTCTGCAATTACAGTGAAGCTAAAGGAACTCATCCCTAAGCAACAATTCGAGATTCCTGTACAGGCTGCCATTGGTGGTAAGATTATTGCTAGAACAAATATCAAGTCTTTGCGTAAAAATGTACTTGCCAAGTGTTATGGTGGTGATATCTCCCGTAAGAAAAAACTTCTAGAGAAACAAAAAGAAGGAAAGAAGAGAATGAAGGCAGTAGGATCTGTAGAGATTCCACAGGAAGCGTTTATGTCTGTTCTATCTATGGATGATGATAACTAAACCAAAGCATCTTTATTTGCATGTACCATTCTGTCGAACAATTTGTTCGTATTGTGATTTTTGCCATGTAGGCTATCAAGAAACAGTCGCAAATCAATGGTTAGAAGCAATCAAAACCGATATTCAAAATCGTCATATCAATGAGAATCTACGAACGATTTATATCGGTGGTGGTACACCAACTGCACTATCTTCATCACAACTAGATCAATTGCTCAGTTTATTAAATCCCTATGCACGCATGGTGCAGGAATATACGATTGAAATTAATCCGGAAACGTTTGATGAAGATAAAGCAAAGATATTACAAAAGCACGGTGTAAACCGTGCGAGCATAGGCTTTCAAACATCAGATGAAAAACTACTGCAGATGATGAACCGGCATCATCGATTAGAAGATGTCGCAGAAACAATGAAACTATTACGTAACTATGGTATTGATAACATCTCACTAGATTTAATGTATTCTTTACCTACACAGACAATGGAATCATTAGAGAAGTCTTTGCAGGATGCGATTGCATTAGAACCTACACATCTTTCGTTATACTCATTAACAATCGAACCCAATACAGTCTTTGCGAAAAAGGGATATGAACATCTTGAGGATGATATTGAAGCAGATATGTATGAATGGATTTGTAAGATGCTGTCGAAGTTTGGCTTTGTGCAATATGAAATCAGTAACTTTGCGAAAGCAGGTATGATTTCACAACATAACTGTGCGTATTGGAACTACCAAGACTTCTATGGAATCGGCTGTGGTGCCAGTGGTCTAGAAGGAAGTACACGTTATGATATTCCAAAGAACGTAAGAAAGTATATCGAGGATTCATCTATCAAAGACACAATCGAATTGGCTCCTCAAGAACAAATGTTTGAGGCAGTCATGATGGGATTACGTTTGAAAGAAGGAATGCAGATCCAGCTTTTTGAAGAAAGATTCCACACATCTGTATTGGAAGTTTATTGTACTCAGATTAATAAGTTATCTAACGAAGGAAAACTCATCCTTGAGGGAAATCGTCTTCGTTGTAGTGAAGAGGGCTTTGAAATTCTAAACAGTATTTTATTAGAGTTTATGTAGTACCTGTTGGTATTAAATATTGCATACATAGCGATTGTATGCTATTATCTAATGGCTTTCTTGCTGGGGATGACGTATCCTCAAAAGTTATGCTCGGTTTGGAAGTTCTATAGAAAGAAAGAGGAAAATAAAATGTTAACAAAGGAAACAGTAGCTCAGATTACTAAAGATTTCGGACGTAAGGAAGGCGACACAGGTTCTGTTGAAGTACAGGTTGCTCTATTAACACATCAGATCAACTCATTAACAGTACACATGCAGGCTAATAAGAAGGACTATTCTTCTAACCGTGGTCTATTAAAGATGGTTGGTCGTAGAAGAAAGATGCTTGATTACCTCAAGAAGCATGACGTTAACCGTTACCGTGAATTAGTTCAGAAGTTAGGTTTAAGAAAGTAATTGTAAAAGCAGTCATTAGACTGCTTTTTTTATGTTTCAGGTGTACAATTATATTGGAAAAGAGTCAATAGTCATGAGCTATATTACATTTCAAGAAGTTAGAAAAACATATCATGTTGGTGAAATTGATATTCACGCCTTGGATGGAGTCAACTTTGAGGTTGATAAGGGACAGGTTGTCATTGTGGCTGGTGCTAGTGGTGCTGGTAAGAGTACAATCTTAAACATCCTTGGTGGAATGGATACTGTCACCAGTGGAAAAGTGATTGTAGATGGTAAACATGTTGATGCGATGAATGAAAAAGAATTAACAGACTACCGTCGTTTTGACATTGGCTTTGTATTTCAGTTTTATAACTTAGTGCAGAATCTGACTGCTTTAGAAAATGTAGAGTTAGCTTCCGAAATTTGTAAAGATCCACTTGACCCAGTAACAGTTTTAGAACAGGTGGGTTTACAAGATCGTATGTATAATTTTCCTGCTCAGTTATCTGGTGGTGAACAACAGCGTGTAGCGATAGCTAGAGCGATTGCCAAGAACCCTAAGTTACTCTTATGTGATGAGCCAACTGGTGCCTTAGATTATGTAACAGGAAAACAAATATTACAGTTATTACAGGATACAGCACGCTTGCATGGCATGACTGTTATTATCATTACGCATAATCTAGCAATTTGTCCGATGGGTGATTTAGTCTGCCATGTGAAAAATGGAAAAGTCATCTCTATGGAAAAGAATGATCATCCAAAGGATATAACGGAGATAGAGTGGTAATGGCGAAAAAGGTATTTCATAAAAACGTATTTCGCTTAATCAAGTCGACGAAAGGTCGATTCTTTTCACTATCCGCAATTGTATCGATTGGTGTTGCGTTTTTTATTGGTGTTAGTGCAAGTGCACCAATGATGGCTGCTAGTGTAGATTACTATGATGATAGTTATGACTTAAAGGATTTTACGATCTACTCAAATTATGGATTCAAAGAGGATGATATAGAAGCCTTAAAGAAGGTGGATTCTGTAAGTGCAGTTGAGCCAGGTTATTTTGTGGATGAGATTGCGACTAGTGGTGAAGGAACACAACTTGTACGTATACACTCTTATGATTCAACTCATACAATTAATCGCTTTAAACTTGTCGAGGGACGTATGCCACAAAATGACCATGAAGTCGTTGCGGAGCGAAATGGAAATATCAAGTCCGGTTTTGAAATAGGGGATACAGTAAAACTATCACTTCCTGATGGGTCTCGAAGTGGTGTTTTACCAGTGCAGGAAGTAACTGTAGTTGGTGTGATTGATACCCCTCTATATCTCAACATGTCTAAGGAAACAAGCACTTTAGATAACTTACCAATTAATTCGTATCTATACATTCCTTCGACTGCATTCGATTCTTCAAATTATTTAGAAGTAAATATTTTAACAGATGATGGTAAAGGGCTATCTTCTTTTTCGGTTTCATATGAAACATATATTGCAAATGTCAAAAAGAAGATTGAAGCACTTGCGACAACACAACAAACAGCAACTGCACGTAAGATTAAAGAAGACGCAATGACTGAGTACAACGATGGTATGCAGAAGTACATCGATGGAACAAAGCAATATCAAGATGCACTGGATACTTATCAAAAAGAAATTGCGGATGCGCAACAAAAGCTAACTGAAAGTAGAGCAGATGTCGCTGCTGGAGAAGTAGAGATTGCTAGTGCGAAAGAGAATCTTGTCAATGCGCAAAACGTGTTAAATACAGAGAAGCTTAACCGACAAGCAGAGATTGATAATCAACAGGAAATCATCAACCAGAATCGTGCAACACTACAATCTAGTCAACACGCTTTAAATAGTCAAAAGGCTACTCTTGAACAAAACGAGCATAATCTTACTACAGCTTTAGCTGCGATACCGGATGCGATTACGTTATATCAAACAGAAATTCAATTTAGACAAGGTATCGCACTGTATGGAATTAGTCCAACAACACCTGTATCGCTTTTAATTATGTTTCGAGCAGATTTAAGACAGTTATGCGATGCAATGTTTCCAGAAGGATATACTGGTAAAACAATCGGTGATTTACAGGATGCTTTAGATGATCACTTACAAGAAATCGATCAAAACTTCTCATTAACTGCTTCCACAAAGGAAGATCGATTACTTGAATTACAGAACTTACAAACACAATATACAAATGACTTAGCAACTGTTCAGAATGCTTTAACAGTGACGATTCCTGCATCTCAACAACAAATTACAGATGGATTGGCTGCAGTTGACCAAGGGCAACAACAACTCAATCAAGGACAGGCTACGTTAAACCAAAAGATTGCAGATGGTCAAGCTGAGATTGATGCAGGTTGGCAAGCAATATACACAAACGAAAATAAACTGGCAGATGCAAGAGTACAGATTGCGAATGGTGAAGCACAATTAAATACTGCAATTACAGAAGGTACAAAGAAGTTAAATGATGCATTAGAAGAGTTAAATCTTTCGAAAGCAAAGTTAGCGGATGCGAAAAAGAAGATTGATGATTTAGCGGAAGGAAAGTGGACAATACTGGATCGCAAATCTCATTATGCAAGTGTGACATTCAAGAATACAGTGCAGCAAATGGAAGCTATTTCTCGTGTATTCCCTGCATTCTTTATCTTGGTTGCAGCACTTGTGTGTCTAACGACAATGACACGTCTTGTTGAAGAACAACGTAATGAAATTGGTACTTTGCGAGCACTAGGATATACAAAGTGGCAGTGCACATTGAAGTATTTATTCTATGCAATCTCAGCAACCCTGATTGGCATTGTCGTGGGAAGTATACTAGGACTTAGTTCGTTCCCGTTGATTATCTATCATGCATGGAGAATGATGTATATCTTACCTCCAATTCGTTTTGTAGTACCTTCAGGTTTGATTAGCCTAACAGCGATGGTGTTTATCTTCGCAATGAGTATTGCGACTTGGTTTGCATGCAAGGCAGATACACAGGATGTACCATCACAACTGATGCGTCCAAAAGCACCACCAATGGGTAAGAAGACATTCTTAGAGAATATTCCATTGATTTGGAATCATCTTAGTTTTACGGATAAGGTAACGATGCGTAATATCTTCCGTTATAAGAAACGGTTCTTTATGACGATTGTAGGTGTCGCAGGATGTACTGCACTCATGTTGATTGGATTTGGTATTCGTGATTCCATTTCAAACATGGTTGATATTAACTTTAAAGAAATTATCCAGTATGATGGCATGGTTAGTTTTGAAGATGATGCAAGTGAACAAGTAAAAGCGGAAGCTTTAAAAGAAATACAATCAACTGATAATGTTACAGATGAGCATATTGGCTTTGTTTATACGACGAAAACGTATGATGACAAGGTTGATGAAACTGCTTCAGTTCATGTCTTTGATCAAGATGGAATTAATCGTGAGTTTAACTTGCGTACACGGATTGGCCATAAACCTATTTCGCTGACTGATGATGGTGTTATCATCAATGAGAAGTTAGCTGAGAATCTAGGTATTCAGATTGGAGAACATATTACCATCGAAGATGCGGATGGAAATCCACATCAAGTAAACGTCAGTGGTATTACAGAGATGTATATCAATCATTTTGTATTAATGAGTCGTCAGTATTACAAAGAAGTATTTGGTAAAGAAGCTGGCAGTAATATCATCTACCTATCTACGACAGGTGATGATGCGGCCCAAAAGTTACTGGCAAATGAAATTTCGACGATTCAAGGTGTTGAAGGTGTTTCATTGTATAGTGGACAACTTGATAACTTCAATTCTATGGTCAAAGGTCTAAATGGCATTATTTGGGTACTAATCATATCGAGTATGTTACTAGCATTTGTTGTACTCAGTAATTTAATTACAGTCAATATTAGTGAACGACAGCGTGAGATTGCGACCTTAAAGGTTCTTGGTTTTAGAAGAGCTGAGGTCAAGAAGTATATCTTTAAAGAAAATAATCTACTTGCCGGAATTGGTGGTATTGTTGGAATTCCAGTGGGTATTGCATTACATCGTTATATAATGCGTACTGTAGAGATGGACTATTTGATGTTTGGAAGAAACATTAAATGGATAAGCTTCTTCTATGCTTTCGTATTAACGATACTATTTAGTGTGATAGTCAATCGAATGATGACCAAGAAACTAAATGATATTCGCATGGTAGAGAGTCTAAAGAGTGTAGAATAATGAATTATACCTATATACTTGAATGTGAAGATCATACCTACTACACGGGTTGGACCAATGATTTAGAGAAAAGATTTCAAGCCCATCTAAATGGGAAAGGGGCTAAGTATACAAAGTCACATCGTCCTTTGCGCATCGCATATTACGAAATGCATGCGACGAAGAAGGAAGCGATGCGAAGAGAGTGGAGGATCAAGCAAATGACAAAGAAAGAAAAAGTACAATTAATTAAAAGTCCATTAACGAATGTGGAACTATTTGATAAAGAGAAGTTGAAGAAAGCTAAGTTTAATCGCCAGTTACATATCTTATATGCGCCAAGTACTGGTAAGGTCATTATGGAGATGAATGATGTGGCTGCAGAGATTTTATGTAAGGATGAAGTATTTGTTGAATTACCGGTTCAAAATAATGAAGATTGGGAAACACATGAGCCTGTTATCAACCGTAATGGAGATTCTTTCTCAGTGAATATTGCCAGTGATGATCATCCAATGGATGGTGACCATCATATTGTGTTTGTGATTTTGCAATATGAAAAGGGTTATCGTGTTGTGTATTTTGATAAGGGTGAAAAACCAGAAGTAAAGTTCTATCAGGATGAGCCAGTCATTGCGGTCTATGCATACTGTAATCAACATGGTCTTTGGTGCATTGAAGCATAATAAAGACATATTCAATTTACAGTGTGGCTGTGGTACAATGGGAATGTTGAAAATTTGAAAAGTCGAGAACAGACAGAGGTTAGAAGAGAAATGGAAAAGTACAAGAAGAGCTGGGAATTTCATGGCCGTACATTGACAGTCGAAAACGGTGAAATTGCCAAACAAGCAGGAGGTTCTGTAGTCATTCGCTATGCGGATACAACAGTACTATCTACAGCAACAGCAAACAATCAAGCAAAGGATACAGATTTTTTCCCATTAACAGTTTTATATCAGGAAAAGATGTATGCCGCAGGTAAGATCCCTGGAGGATTTACACGTCGTGAAGGTAGACCAACAGAACATGCAACATTAACTGCACGTTTAATTGATAGACCAATTCGTCCTTTATTTGCGGAGGGTTTCCGTAATGAAGTACAAATCGTTAATACAGTATTATCATGCGATCCAGACGCTAGTTCTGAGATGGCATCCTTATTCGGTTCATCATTAGCACTATGTATTTCAGATATTCCGTTTAACGGACCTGTAGCTGGTGTAATGGTTGCTCGTGTTGATGGCGAATACATCATTAACCCAAGTGTTGAACAGGAAAAGAATTCTGATTTAAATGTAACAGTAGCTGGTACAAAGAACGCCATCAACATGGTTGAAGCAGGCGCTAAGGAAGTATCAGAAGAAGATATGCTGAAGGCCTTGATGGTTGGTCATGATGCAATCAAGGAATTATGCGCAATTCAGGAAGAAGTTATCGCTGCTTGTGCAAAGGAAAAGATGGAAGTTTCGTTATATGAAATCAACCCAATTGTTAAACAGTTGGTTGATGAAAAGGGTGCTCAGCGTATTCGTGAAGCAGTTTCTATTAAGGGTAAACTTGAACGTTACGGCAAGATTGATGAATTGATTGCCGAAATGGAAGAAGAAGTTGCTAAGTTAGAATGGGAAGATGATAAGGCACGTGAAAAGGCTGTTAAACAAGCACATGAATATGGTGTTGAAGTTGAAGCAGGTGAAGTACGTCGCTTAATCTCTGAAGAAAAGATTCGTCCAGATGGACGTGGATTAGATGAACTTCGTCCACTAGATTCACAGGTTGACTTACTACCACGTGTACACGGCTCTGCGTTATTTACTCGTGGAGAAACACAGGTATTATCTGTTACAACATTAGGTCCATTAAGCGATGCACAATTGATTGATGACTTAACAACTGAAACAGAAAAGAGATTTATGCATCAATATAACTTCCCACCATTCTCTGTTGGTGAAGTTGGACGTATGTCTTCTCCTGGACGTCGTGAAATTGGTCATGGTGCTTTAGGTGAAAGAGCGCTCTTACAGGTATTACCTACAGCAGAAGAGTTCCCATACGCAATTCGTACCTGTGCTGAAGTATTAGAATCTAATGGTTCTTCTTCACAGGCAAGTATCTGTGCAGGCACAATGTCATTAATGGCTGCTGGTGTTCCTATTAAGGCAATGGTAGCTGGTGTAGCAATGGGACTAATTACAGTTGGAGATACATACTCTATCTTGACAGATATTCAGGGTATGGAAGACCACTATGGCGATATGGACTTTAAGGTAGCTGGTACACGTAATGGTATCACTGCATTACAGATGGATATCAAGGTAACTGGTATTTCTGAAGAAATCCTACGCGAAGCTTTAGCACAAGCACATAAGGGTCGTATGGAAATCTTAGACAATATGGAAACAGCAATTTCCGCACCACGTGATCATGTATCCGAATGGGCACCAAAGATGGCTCAGATGATGATTCCAGTAGAGAAGATTCGTGTTGTTATTGGTAAGGGTGGCGAACAGATTGATAAGATTATCGCTGCTTGTGATGGTATCAAGATTGATATCACAGATGATGGTAAGTGCGTATTCTATCATACAAAACAGGATATGATTGATAAGGCAATGCAGATTGTTGGTGACTTAATCCGTGAGGCGAAGGTTGGCGACATCTATGATGCGACTGTATCAGAAGTACGTGAATCATTTGCCTTTGTAACGTTGTTCCCAGGAACAGATGCATTACTCCATGTCAGTGAACTTGCTTGGACTCGTGTAGACAAGATTCAAGATGCATTACATGTAGGTGATGTAATTAAGGTTAAGGTTACTGGTGTAGATCCAACTGGTAAGGTTAAGGTTTCTGCTAAGGAATGCTTAGAAAAGCCAGAAGGTTATGTAGAGCCAAAGAAGATCTTTAAACCACAAGGTAAACCAAATTTCCATGAAAAGCGCGAAGGTGCTAATGTGGAACGCAGAGTTTTCAAGAAAAAAGAAAACGCTGAATAATCAATAAAAGAAGGCGTATAGCCTTCTTTTTCGGAGGGAAAGTAACTATGCGTATGCGTAAAAAGAAATGGGCAGAACCATGGATTGAAGAACATCGTGATTTTGTCTATCAAAATCCAGTAGAAAATAAAGGTAAATGGAAAGAGTTACTACAACGCGATACATTACATTTAGAGATTGGTACTGGTAAAGGTGGATACCTCAACGGTATGGCAAGACTTTATCCAAATGAAGCGTGGGTAGGAATTGAAAAAGATATTAGTGCTGGTGCAGTCGCTGCACGTCATGCGGTAGAAGAAGATAATCCACTACTAGAGAATAAACGCTTTATCATTGCCAATGCGGAACAACTTCAGGAGTGGTTTGCGACTGGAGAAGTAGATGTCATTCATTTAAACTTCTCTGATCCATGGCCAAAAAAAGGCAATCATAAGCGTCGTCTTAGCAGTGCGAAGTTTTTAGAGATGTATCGTGATATTCTTACAGAAGATGGATATATCCGCATGAAGACAGACAATAAAGATTTGTTCGAAGATTCAGTATTGTATTTCTTACAGAATGATTTTACACTCACAGAATTCTCTGTCGACTTCCGTCGCGTAGAACATGCGGAAGATGTGATTACAGAGTACGAAACTCGCTTTATGGAACTTGGACAACCAATATATCAACTTTGTGCCAAGCCATGCAGACATAAATAAACTGTGATACGATAATGCAAAGGGGGGGTAAACTATGGGAAAGAAGATTTTACTAGTCCTATTATGTGTTCTATTAACTGGTTGTATGCAATCTAATCTTTCCATGCAGGAAAGATTAGAACAAGAAATTACAACAGTTAGTGCTTTGCCTATCCCTAGTGCAAGTCATCGCAAACCACTCTATACCTACTATACAGAACCATCGATTGGACATTATCGTTCTACTGAAACTTCAAATGAGTTTAGCTTTCAATCTACAAAGTTTGTATTAAATCTAAATGTACAAGCTATCATGGATTCTTCCACGGATATAACACAATCAATCTATACACAAAAGCCGATTGCTAAATATTCTGGAAGCTTTCAAAATTTGCTCGATGAAACAGTAGAGTATGAATGCGAAATCTATCAGGTAAATCATCATTTTGCAGTATTCTTTACATCTTCTGCAGCAAACTTATTTGGGGTTGCTCAAGTTGGAAATGCAGCAGAACTTGCAGGGAAAATGTACTCTATTGCACGAAGTGTAATTGTACGAAAAGATGTTGTATTACAGGTGTATACACATGAAAGTGCAATTGATTATGAAGGGGAAGCAATCAATCTGTATAAGGATATTGCACCAGAGGAAGGAACCTTACAAGAGTTAATTGATGATAAGACTCGTATCGATAATAAAAAAGATAAGAGTAAAACAACTGATAATTGATGAAATCATACTTAAAACGCGTTATTTTATGATAATATATAACTTAACAAGGAAAGAGAAATAGAATAAAATACTATTGTATATAAGAAAGGATAGACCTTATGCTCAAGAAATTACAAAACTTATTATTTGAGGATGATGACGAATTTGTAGAAGACAATACTGAAGCAGAACAAGTTGCAGCCTCTGCTCCAGTAACACCTGCTGTAAAGCCAGAAACATCTTCATTACAGCAAACAGCAAAAATTCCAGTTATAACTGAGCAAGCACCTGAGATTCCAGCAGTACCTGCATTACCAGTTGAACCAGAAACAGTTGCTGAACAAGAACCTGTAAAAACATCCTCAGTATTTTTAGATAATGAACCTAAGAAGTCGACAATGATTAATCTTGATGATGAGGATAGCAAACCAGTTGAGAAGAAGCCAGCTGTTAAGCCTGAAGTAAAGCGTGAAGAAGTGAAGCCTTCTAAGGAATATCGTTTTAATCCAGTTATCAGTCCTATCTTCGGTATCGATGAAAAGGATATGGATGCCGTAAAGACAACTACTTCCAAGCTCACTGAAAAAGAAAAGGCTAAGTTCGAAAAGAACGTTACACCAATTCTTTCACCGATGTATGGTATCGCTGTTGAAAAGCCAGTGAAGCCAACTATTAAGGTTGAAGAACCAGTTGTGACTGCAACTGTAAAGAAGAGTGAACCAGTAACGATTCCATCACCAACTGTTGAGGATGAGATTCCTGAATTCTCATTAGATGATATTCTCAGCACACGTGATCAAGAACCAAAGCAGGAAGATGATGATTTGTTTGGGACAACAGCAACTTCTGAATTTGATTTCGGTAACGATGATCAATTATTCCCAAATCTAAGCTTTGGTGATTTGGAAAGAGAGACTGCTGAAGATAGTACAACAATTATCTCTCGTTCAAGTTTGAACGATCATAGTTCACGTAAATAAATAGTTTATCAAAACGGTCGTTAACGTTTGAAAGAGATTCGCTTTCGATGTCGACCGTTTGTTTTTTGGAGGTCTTATGAAAAGATATACATTAGATTTTAATAAGCCAGTTCATATTTTCTTTATCGGAATCGGTGGAATTAGTATGAGTGGTCTAGCAAAAGTGTTGGCAGATCGTGGGTTTCAGGTGAGTGGATCTGATAACCAAGAAACTGAACTAACGAAGATGCTAGAACAACACGGTGCGAAAGTATACTACGGTGGTCAAAAGGCTGAGAATATCACAGATGATATTGATGTAGTTGTGTATACGGCTGCGATTCATCCAGATAATCCTGAGTATATTGCTAGTGTAGCGAAGAAAATTCCAATGATGACACGGGCAGAGTTACTTGGGGAACTGATGGAGAACTATCAGAATAGTATCGCTGTTAGTGGTACACATGGTAAAACTTCAACAACTTCAATGTTGAGTTATATCTTGATGGCAGCTAGTACTGATCCAACAATTAGTTTAGGTGGTATGCTTGCGCATATTGGTGGTAATATCCGTGTTGGTAGAGGACAAACATTCTTAACAGAGGCTTGTGAATATACAAATAGTTTCTTAGAGCTAAAGCCACTTGTTGGAATTATCCTAAATGTAGAAGCAGATCATTTAGACTTCTTTAAGGATTTAGATGATATTCGTTTATCCTTTAGAAAGTTTGCTGCAGGTATCAAAGAAGGCGGAACACTTGTAATTAACCATAGTATTCATAATAAAGAGTATATTATCGGTGATTTTAAGGGTACTGTGATTAGCTTTGGTGAAGGTGGGGATATGCATGCAAGAAATATTGTCTATGATGCATTAGGTAATCCTGGTTTTGAAGTGTATTACAAAGATGAAAAACTTGGTGATGTTCAACTCTTAGTTCCAGGTATGCATAACGTAGATAATGCATTAGCCGCAATCGCAACAGCTTATAGTCTTGGTATTGATTTTGATGCGATAAGGCAGGGACTAGTAAGCTATAGTGGTGTAGATCGTCGTTTCCAATATAAGGGTAAGTGTAATGGTGCAACGGTAATTGATGACTATGCGCATCACCCACAAGAAATTGAAGCTACTCTCAACGCCGCAAAACATTATCCACATAAGAAGTTATATGTTGTATTCCAACCACATACCTATACACGTACATCTTCTTTACTGGCTGAGTTCGCAAAGGCATTAGAGAATGCGGATGTAGTAATACTTGCAGAAATTTACGCTGCTCGTGAAGTGAATACAACAGGTATAAGTGCAGAAGATATCTCAAAGTTAATGGATCAAAGTAAAGTTACATCCTTCTACTTACCAACTTTTGAAGAGATTGAAGACTACTTACGTAGTCATCTTGAAGAAGGAGACCTATGTATTACCATGGGTGCTGGTAATGTAACAGAAATTGGACCAAAACTTGTTCAATAGTGATTAACCGATTGGTGTAATTCCAGTCGGTTTTTATTAACAAATCCAAAGATATGTGCTTATTGTTAAATGAAATTTAAGATGTCTATGATTATATGAAATACAATATATATGCTATGATGACGTTGCTAAAGTATATGAACTACTTGAGAGGGATTTTCTCGATTATTTAGTATACTCTATGCAAAACTCTATGATTCAATTAGAGTTAACGAGCATATATGCTCGAGAAAAGGAGGACATACTATGTCATTGAATGATAAAATCGATCAAGTAAAAGGTGCAGTAAAAGAAGAAGTAGGCAAATTAACTGGTGATGTGAAAACAGAAAAAGAAGGATTTGCGGAAAAGGTAACTGCTAAAGTAAAGGAAGTTGCTGAAGGTGTTAAGGATACTTTTGAAGGAACTGTAGATGGCGTTAAGAATATTGTTAACGAAAATAAGGATGATGTTACTGAAAAGGTAAATAATTTCGCTAATAATGTAAAGGATGCTATTGAGGGTACAATCGACGGTATCAAAAATGTCGTAAATAAAGACAAAGAATAATCTAATAAAAATGAGCCTTGTAATGTGTCGAATAATTTACAAGACTCTTTTTTAATTGCTTATAATCCGCATTAGAAATTTATATTGTATGAATATTAGATCATAAATATGATTTAAATAGATTTGCTATAGATAATCGTAAGCGTAACCACTTATTTTTGAAATTGTTTCATATTTATAATATTTAATCTGATGTTCATGTTGAAACTAATAATCGAATT
This sequence comes from uncultured Solobacterium sp., assembly GCF_963550625.1. Lineage (GTDB taxonomy): Bacteria > Bacillota_I > Bacilli_A > Erysipelotrichales > Erysipelotrichaceae > Bulleidia. The sequence goes on along the minus strand of NZ_CAUVCV010000002.1, from coordinate 133,644 downwards.
ATAAGTAGATAATTACACCAAAAATATTGAATAATGTTATAAAAATGCGAATTTATCAATTGTGGGAATTATTTGAAATAGCATATTCTATGATTGAAAACTTTTTCATAAATGACTATAATGGTGGAAAGAGGTAATCATATGGATCAATTGATACAAGATTTACAAATCGTATGTACACAACTATTACCAATTATAGGAGCAGTAGTGTTGGTGTTTTTGTGTATCTTATTACGAAAGCTGTGGCAGACTATCGACGCTTTAAGGAAAACAATCGAAGGTTTAGATCCTACGCTACGTTTAGTGGATAAGAGTATCGAGAAGGTTCAAGCACCATTAGATACTGTTGCCAAGTACAGCAAGACCTTTGATAAGGTTCATGACAAGACATCTGCTGCGATTGGTAAAGTAACAGATTTTGCAAATGATAAATTAGATTCATTGAAACAAACAATTAAGACTGGTGTAAATCCAGAGGAAGATCTTCCTGTACAAGTTCAGGAAGTTGAAAAGGAGACTACAAATGGCTGATGAATTAAAGAAAGATGAAAAATCTACATTCAACGAGTTTGACGACAGTACTGAGCCTATTGAATCAATTCAAAAGACAGTTGAGGATCTCAAACGTAAAATTCAAGAACTAAGTACGGAAGAAGAAGGAAAGATTACAACTGAAGAAACTTCTGAAAAGGAAGATGAACAGTTTAAGATTCCTGATTTTATCGCACCACATGCGGAAACATTGCAGCAGATGAAAGATACAACTGTGAAAACTTTTAATACGGTCAAAGAAGAAGTTGTAGATAAGACTAAGAAAGCAGCTTCTGTTGTCAAAGAAAAGGCTGAAAAGCTCAATGAAAACGAAGATATTCGTAAGACATTAGATTATATTAAAAAGAATGCGACAAAGGCTTATGATACAGCGATGATTAAGCTTGATGAATTCAAGCAAGATCCTAAAGTAAAAAATGTATCAGATAAGGCTAGTGATGCTTATCAACAAGCCAAGGATTATATCGTACCTAAGACAAAAGAACTCACAAATGTTATCAAGGACACAACACAAAAGACAATTACAAAGGTAAATGATTTTGTAAGTCGTCCTGATGTACAAGATACGATTCAAAAAGTGAAGGATACTACAAAACAAGCTGTAGATAAGAGTATTGAAACAGTACGCAATATCATTCACTCTAAGGATGAAAAGTAGGAGGGATACGATGAAACGAGTAACAATCTACGATGTCGCTAAAGAAGCTGGCGTTTCGCTAGCTACCGTTTCCCGTGTAATCAACGGTTCAAACGTTGTAAAAGCACCTACAAAAGAACGTGTTGAAGCTGCAGTAGAAAAGTTAGGTTATAAACCAAATGCGATTGCACAAGGCCTAGCATTACAGAAGTCTACTTCTATCGGTTTAGTAGTTCCTGAAGCTAGCTTTACTTATACAGGTCAAGTTATTAATGGTTTGATTGATGTAGCTAAGATTTATAACTATAACATTATGTTACATACAATCACTGCTGGTATTACAGATATCAATACGGTAATTGAAGATATTATCAAGTCACATGTGGATGGAGTAGTAATCTTCAATGATAAGTTAGTAGCTGGTGATATGGATGCATTAAGCAAGTACAATATTCCAATCGTTGTCATTGGTAACAAGATTAATGGTAAGGGTATCAGTAGTGTTTATGTAGATATCAAAAAAGCTGTCTTTGAACTTGTTTCTAAGTTCTTAGAAGAAGGTAAGGATAACATTGGCATCTTAGAAGATCGTAAGAATCCACAGCAATATGAAAAGATGATTGCTGGAGCAAAGAAAGCATATGAAGCGCGTGGTAAGAAGTTTACTGGCGCAATTTCGATTCCTTCTGATGCACGTACATCTTATGCATTCTTATCGAAGTGGATGAAAGACCATCGCTATGATGTGGTTATCGCAAATAGAGATTCCCAATGCTTCGCATTGTTAAATGCTAGTAGAGAAAACAACATTTCCATTCCAGAAGAAATGGAAGTTGTATGTGTACTCGATACGAAGTATAATTCCATGGTACGTCCACAGATTTCTAGTTTCTCCATTCCATCTTATGACTTAGGCGCTGTTTCTATGCGTGTTATGACAAAGTTATTACAGAATGAAGAAGAAAATCACGAAGAAAAGGGCGAAAGCATTGAATTAAGTTATCTGTTTACTCCAAGACAGACAACAAAGAACTAAAAGCGTTGAATAGAATGAGTAGTCACATGTATGCATGTTTAGAGAGATTCCGGTTGGTGAAAGGAATTCTGTATCGGTGATGAATACATCTAGGAGCTGTTTATCTCAAAAGGTAGGCCGTTACTCTGCGTTAAAGAGAAATGAGTGTACGATGATTCGTAAACTAAGGTGGTACCGCGCTGAGGCGTCCTTAGAAATATGGGCGCCTTTTATTATGGCGCTAGGAAAGGATTAGTATATGAATTTTATTGAAGAATTACAGTGGCGTGGCTTAGTCAAAGATTGTACAGATAAAGAAGGACTAGGCGAACAACTTAAGAATCCAACAACAATCTACTGTGGATTTGATCCAACAGCAGATTCTCTCCATGTAGGACACTTACAACAAATCCTATTATTACGTCGTTACCAATTTCAAGGACATCAACCAATCGCATTATGTGGTGGTTTTACAGGTATGATTGGTGATCCACGTCCTACAACAGAAAGAAAACTATTAACACATGAAGAAGTACTTCATAACGCTGAGTGTATCCGTGAACAGTTAGCAAAATTTTTATCCTTTGAAGGCTCTAACGCAGCTATCATGGAAAACAACAATAACTGGTTGGGCGAGATGAACTTATTAGCCTTCTTACGTGACTATGGTAAGTTATTTAACATCTCTTACATGTTACAAAAGGATACCATCAAGAAGAGATTAGATTCTGGTATTTCTTACACGGAATTTAGTTATACAATCTTACAGTCTATTGACTGGTATAACTTATTTAAGAAGTATAACTGCCAGATTCAGATTGGTGGCTCTGACCAATGGGGTAACTTAACTTCTGGTATGGAACTGATCCGTAAGATGGAGGGTGATAATGCGAAGGTATTCGGCATTACTTCTCCATTAATCACAAAGAGTGATGGGTCTAAGTTTGGTAAGTCAGAAGGTAAGAATATCTGGTTAGATCCTACTCGTACAAATGCGTATGAATTCTACCAGTTCTGGTTAAATACACCAGATGCGGATATTGTAGACTACCTTAAGAGACTAAGTTTCCATACACCAGAGGAGATTATGGGTTATGAAGAATCTCTTAAGAATGCACCTGAAAAGCGTGAAGGTCAGAAAGCACTCGCAGCTGAACTAACAGAACTAGTTCATGGTAAAGATGGTTTAGAGAAGGCACTCCGTATCACAGAGACATTCTTTAAGGGTGACATTATGACTTTATCTCCAGAGGAGATGAAGGAAGGTCTAGCAGATGCCAAGAAGGCAGCTGTAGAAGATGGTGTAACTTTGATTGATGCACTTGTGATTGCAGAAGTATGTAAGTCTAAATCGGAAGCCCGTAAATTAATTGAACAGGGTTCTGTATCAGTAAACGGTAATAAGGTTACAGATATTCAGGCTGTATTACATCAGTCAGAAGCTATCAACCAAGAATTCTCCATCCTTAAAAAAGGTAAAAAGAATTACTTTGTATTAACATTCTAAAGCATGCGGATAGTCAAAAGGCTATCCGTTTTTATAACTGTTCTATGGTATAATTACAGGCGAGGTATTTGTATGTATAGATATTTATTGGTCATTGCAATCTGTATCTGCATGTTATCTGGTTGTGCTAAAAAAGAGGCAGAAACAAACGCGGCTATGAAATTATATGAAAGTTATTATACAGAAGTTTTAAATACAAAAAACTATCTAGATTCTAGTGATTATTTTTCGATTAGTACAGAGATGACACAGTTATCGGATGGTACATATCGTTATTATGTAATTATAGACAATCCAAAGACTGAAATGTATCATTGCCGTATTTTTGCGGTGGAAAATGATATTGCGTTTGCGGATAATGACAAGATGATGCCGTCGTTAGGTGTTTTTGATACGGATGTATCACTTGTACCAAATCAAGTGGATAAATCAAAGGGTCTAATGAAAGGACTTGTTATCAGTGGTGAAAGTTCTGAAGATCATATTAACTTGAAATTTGTTGTAGAATGGCGTGATCAATCAAATAAACAAGTGGTAAAACAGTACATACAAAAAGAGCTTCAATATAAGAAGTAAGAGGAGTTGGATATGAAAGAAACAAATACAATTAAAAAATCGTTTATTGCCAGTTCCTTGACGACTTCTGCTGGTATCTTTATTACAAAATTAATCGGTTTATTCTATATCGTTCCATTTAAAGCAATTGTTGGACAGCAGGATATGATTTATTATTCTGCTGCATTTGACTATTATACGATTCTATTACAAATCTGTAGTGCTGGTATTCCATTTGCCTTAGCAGCACTCGTTGCAAAATATCTTTCTAAAAATGACTATAAGACGGTTGTGTTAGTACGTATCTTAGCGACAAGTTTATTAATGGTTTCTGGCTTTGTGATGGCTGTATTATTCATTGGCTTTTCAGGGCCATTAGCTGCTCGAGCATTAGGTGGTACGTCCTATACAGCCAATGAACTAGCGGCGATGCAAAACTCATTCGTGATTCTTGCGATGGCTTTATTCTTGGTATCTGTTTTATATAGTTATCGTGGATATTATCAAGGTGCGAAGGAAATGCAACAGTATTCCTTATCACAGGTAATTGAACAATTTGTACGTGTAGGTTTCTTACTTGGTGCAGGTTGGTTTGTTGTGTACATTCTACATCTTCCAAAGATTGTGTATATCTATACAGCGGTTGGTGGTACTGGTGTCGGTGCGATGGTAGCCTTACTACAGTTTATGAATTTTGACCGTAAACACTTTAGGGATGTACAAGAAAAAGCCAAACTACAATCTACAAACTCCGTTGCAATCAAAGAGTTGATTCATGAGTTTGTGATGTATGTGATTCCATTCTTGCTAAGTTCTATCTTGGCAAACTCACAGGTACTTGTGAATACAAACTTCTTTGTGTCTGTGATGGAAGGCTTAGGTATGCAACATAACCAAGCCACAATGTTATTGAGTATTATCCAGACAAACTGTGATAAGTTAACATCTATCCCACAGGTTATCGGTAATGGTTTTGCGGCCGGTGCTGTTCCATTTATCACTGTTTCTTTAGTTCATGCGGATTGGAAGGGACTACGTAAGTCGCTAGAAGACTGTCTTGGTACAGTATTCTATATTGTTATTCCAGTCTGTGTATCGATGGCTGCTTTATCCGGTCCTATCTATTACATCATGTATGGCGCTAAGGAATTAGAATATGGCCAGGTAGCTTTATTTTGGTCCAGTATCTTAGCGTTTGGAACAACAGTAACACCAGTATTATTATCAATCTTATTGTCCTTAAAGATGAGAAGACATACTCTGATTTACTTCTCAATCGGATTCTTGGTTAAGGTTGTTACATTCTATCCATGTTGTTATTTATTTGGATATTCAGGGGCTATCATCTCTAGTATTCTTTGTGAGATTACATTTATCGCACTAAGTATTTATAAGATTCAAAAGACATATCCAGTGCGTGTGAAGAATATGATTATTCGCTTGGTGAAGATTATCATTTGCTGTTTTGCGATGAATGGTATTTATGTCATCATACGATGGATTGGCATCGATCCTACACAATATTCTCGTTTATTAGCGATTATATTCGTAGCTATCATTGGAACATTAGGAATGGGAGTATACTTTGTTAGTAGTGAATTATTCCGTCTACCTAAGTCTATCTTCCATCGCGATTTACGTGGAATGTTCAATCGTATTCTACGTCGAGGTGCCTAAATGTTACGCCTAGACCGTATTCTAGCAAATGCACGTGTTGGCAGTCGTAGTGAAGTGAAAAAACTTGTCAAAGAGAAACGTGTTCGTGTCAATGGTGAAATCGCAAAGTCTTCTGACATGCGTGTTGATGAAAATACAGCAGAGATTTTTGTGGATGATATTCCTGTAGTTTATGAAAAATATGTTTATTACATGTTAAATAAACCGGCTGGATATATCAGTGCTACAGAAGGTAAAAACTGTCCTACTGTTTTAGATTTAATTGCGGAAGATTATAAAGGAATGTTTCCGTGTGGACGTTTAGACAAAGATACTGAAGGCTTGCTTATGATTACCAATGATGGTCCTTTGGCACATGAACTATTATCGCCAAAGAAACATGTTGAAAAAGAGTATTATGTAGAACATACACTACCACTAACAGAAGAGGATATTGCAAAGATTGAATCTGGTGTTACATACAATGGTGTAAGTTATAAACCAGCAGTATATAAAAAAATCTCTGATACTTCTTGTACACTGATTATTCAAGAAGGGAAGTACCATGAGATTAAATTCATATTCAATTCTATTGGTGATAAAGTTGTATATTTGAAACGCCTTCGTATGAAGAATCTAGTTTTAGATGAAACTTTAAAACCAGGTGAATATAGGCCTCTTACCAAAGAGGAATTAGAAGATCTTAGATTAATTGCACGTTAACAGTCTCTGGTAATTGCCAGATGCCTGTGCGTGCATATTCATTTAAGAAGTCAACGACTTGGTCGGTGATAGAGTTTGGTGTAGATGACCCACTTGTGATTGCGATACGTTTATGTCCATCAATCATGTCTGGAGTTAAATCTAGAACACTGTCAATGAGATAGGATTTTTGGATGCCTGCATGTTTGGCAATCTTGGCAAGTTGATTAGAGTTATTGGAACGTACATCCCCGACAACAATAAGCAAGTCAACATCTTGTAGTTGTAGTACTGCTTCTTGGCGCTTGCTAGTAGCGTTACAGATTTCCTTTGCGACAATTGCGTCAGGGAAGAGTTTTTTACAGTGTGCGATGATTTCAGCTGTATCTAACATGGAAAGTGTTGTCTGATTGGTAATGAGAATATTCTTAAGAGATACATTCTTGAGCGTATCTACATCATCAATGGATGTCACAAGATGAATCTTATCAGAGATACCAACAGTTCCTTCGGATTCAGGATGATTCTTCTTACCGATATAGATGATGTCACCAACTGCACTATGTTCCTTAACAAGGTTATGTGTACGGATGACATCAGGACAAGTCGCATCAACGCAAGTAAGTCCCTTGGCTTTCGCAGCTGCGATAACATCATCACTTACACCATGAGCAGTAAAGATAACGATACCACTTGGAATTTCTTCTAATAGTTCCATGCGTGTCTTATTCTTATCCTCAACAAAGTTGATACCTAACTTGCGACAAGCATCAACTACAAATTGATTATGTACAATCATACCCAACATTGTGACAGGGGTATCTGGGTTTTCTTTGACTGTTTTCTTTGCAATGAGAATTGCACGAACAACACCTTGGCAATACCCTCTAGGGATGACTTTTATGATTTCCATATCAGAGTCCTTTCAAACCGTAAATAAAATCGGTTATACTAATTATAGGTGATAAGATGAAAAAATTTGAAGATTTTAATCTAAAAGATACAACAATGGCCTTTATTGAGAAGAACCATTTCAAACAACCAACACCAATCCAAGAACAGGTGATACCATCTGCTTTACGTGGTAAGGATGTGATTGGTCTTTCTAGTACAGGTTCTGGTAAGACGCATGCATACTTAATTCCAATTATGGAAAAGATTGATCCTACTAAGGATGAAGCACAGGTTGTTATTACTGCACCTACACGTGAACTTGCGACACAGATTTATGAGATGGCGAAAGTCATGACAGAGATTGTGCCAGAAATACGTGTACGCTTATATGTTGGTGGACGTGAGAGAAGTAAGGATATTGAACAACTTGAAAAGTCTCAACCACATATCGTAATCGGAACACCAGGTAGAATTAAGGACTTATTCTTAAATGGTGGTGCTTTACGTATTGATAAAGCAAGTATGCTTGTGGTTGATGAAGCGGATATGACCTTAGAATATGGTTTCCTAGACGAAATTGATGCATTTGCGGGAAGACTAGGCGAACATTTACAGATGCTTGCATTCTCTGCTACTATGCCAGAGCAATTGAAGCCATTTATCAATAAGTACATGCATCATCCAATTACATATCAGATTGGTGAAAAGGTACGCTTTAATCCAGATATTAAACACGTGCTAGTACCTTGTTATCATCATAGTTATGCAGAGACAATTTTATTAATCCTACCAGGCTTTCAGCCTTATGTATGTTTGATCTTCGCTAATACACGCCAAGAAGCTTCCTTGATTGCGGAAGAACTTCGTAAGAATAAAGTGTCTGTCAGTGAGATTCATGGTGATCTTACAAGTCGTAAGAGAAAGCAAGCCATGAAGAGTATCGCTAATGCAGAACATACATACGTTGTGGCTACTGACTTAGCTGCACGTGGTATCGATATTGGAGAAGTAACACATGTTATCTCTTGTGGATTCCCAGAAGATTTAGAATACTATATCCATCGTGCAGGAAGAACAGGTAGAGCAGGGTCTACAGGCACATGTTATGCCTTGTATCAAGAAAGTGATGATCAAGCAATTCGTTCCTTACAAAAGCGTGGTATTAAGTTTGATCATGCCCGTCATCGTACAACGGGTTGGCAAACACTTCATCCTTATGGACAAAAGCGTCTTAAGACAGATGATGAGCTAGAGAAGAAAATAGCCATGATTATGACGAAGAAGAATACAAAGGTTAAGCCAGGCTACAAGAAGAAACGTGCAGCAGCGATTGATCGTGTACATCGTCAGAAGAAGCGTGAAATGATTCGTAGCAAGATTCGTGAAGAGAAGAAGGCTATGTACAAAGAACGTGCGAGAAAAGATAGAGAAGGACTTTCCTAAGTCCTTCTTTTTTAATATTTTATACTAACTATTAAAAAATATTTTTAAATAGATTTGAATTTAATAGTTGATAGATTTATAATCTATTTAAAGAAATACTTAAATAGATTACGAGGTGATGGAATGGCAATCAAAGATATTTTAACGGCTCTTGCGGATGATAATCGAAGGAATGTCTTGATGAAATTAAAAGAGGGAAAAATCAGTTCTGGAGATTTAGCTGAACAATTAGGAATGTCTCCACAAGCGTTATCGTACCATCTAGCAAAGCTCAAAAAAGCTGATTTGATTTACGAAACAAAGTATAAGAATTTTATCTACTATGAATTAAACTTATCTATTTTGGATGAAGCACTCATGTGGATTTCTGAATTGAAGGGAGAAAAAAATGAAGAATAAAAAATTATTTTATGTACTTATGTTTTTGCCTCTAGTTGCTAGTCTGATTGCATTACAGTTTTTACCTGATGTAATACCAGCTCACTATAATATCAATAATGTTGTTGATCGCTGGGGCAGTAAATATGAAATCTTGATATTGCCAGTTGTAACGATTGCGTTTGGATTCTTTTCATTAGCGATGGGAAAACTTGCACAGAAACAAGAGCTTCAAGGCAACAATAATGAGAAGAGTAGTTTGTTTATTGGTACCAGTGTTTTACTCATCTTCAATGTACTTTATGGATTTATGATTTATTCAAGTCTAAATAAGATTGAGAAATTAGAGTTTGCATCACTTACATTTATTCAAATAGCATTTATTATCATAGGAATCTTCTTAATTGTTATCAATAATATTATGCCTAAAGTTAAACGGAATAGTATTCTAGGCTTTCGTACAAAACAGACGATGAAGAATGATGAAATCTGGAAAAAGTGTCAAAGATTTTCAGGTCTTACAGGTGTTATAGCAGGATTTATTATTGTGGTAATTAGTTTTCTGCTAGATAATACTACTTTGATTATCGCAGTACTAATTGTTACATTCGTTAAATTAGGTATTGATATTGTATATAGTTATAAAGTTGATTGTTAGAATAAAACTTGAAAAGAATAGTATTGTACTATTCTTTTTTTACTAAATTAAAAAATCGACCGTGGTCGATTTAGCAGTGACGCGTACGGGATTCGAACCCGTGAATGCCGCCTTGAGAGGGCGGTGTGTTAAGCCGCTTCACCAACGCGCCGTTATTGAAGCTTGCTAATAGATTATACTAAATGAGAATCGATACTTCAATAAAAAGTTTTGGAAAATGCATGTTTGAAGGAGCGAGTAATCAATAGATATATATGTTATACTAACTAGTGCAAATAACATTGTTTAAAGGAGTGATTCTATGTGCGGAATTGTAGGATTTGTAGATAAAAAAACACAGAGTGAAAAAGCAGTGATTATTAAAGAAATGATGGATGCGATTATCCACCGTGGTCCAAATAGCGCGGGTCAATATATTGATGACGATGCAGCTTTAGGTTTTCGTCGTTTAAGTATCATTGACTTAGAAGGTGGTAGTCAGCCTTTATACAACGAAGAAAAGACAAAGGTTTTAACATTTAATGGTGAAATCTATAACTATCAGACTATTCGTAAGGAATTAGTTGAAAAGGGTTATCACTTTAAGACAAATACAGACTCAGAAGTATTAATTCATGGTTACCAAGAGTATGGTGTAGCACTTTTACAAAAGTTACGCGGTATGTTTGCCTTTGTTATCTGGGATACAGAGAAGAAGGAATTATTTGGTGCACGAGACCATTTTGGAATTAAGCCATTCTATTATTACAATACGGACGAAGTATTTATGTATGGATCTGAAATCAAGTCTTTCTTACACCATCCATCCTTTAAAAAGGAGTTAAATAAGGAAGCTTTAAAACCATACTTAACATTCCAATATCCAGCAATCAAAGAATGTTTCTTTAAGAATGTATATCGTTTACCAGAAGGACATTATTTCATCTTGAAGGATGGTAAGTTAGATATTCAACAGTATTGGGATTTACATCAAGAAGAAAAGGATATGACTCTAGAAGAGGCTGTAAACTTTATTGATGAAACAGTACAGGAATCTGTCGCAACACACAAGATTGCGGACGTTGAAGTTGGTTCTTTCTTATCATCTGGTGTAGACTCTAGTTTAGTTGCGTCTATCTTAAAACCAGCAAAGACTTATTCTGTTGGTTTTGGATCTTCTTATAACGAATCTACAGAAGCAAAAGCTTTAACGGATATCTTAGGATTACATAATACGTCTCGTACATTAACTGGTGAAGAGGCGTTCCAATACTTCCCACAGATTCAATATTATTTAGATGAACCAGATTCCAATCCATCCGTTGTGCCACTGTTCTTCTTATCAGAACTCGCTGCTCGCGATGTGAAGGTTGTTATGAGTGGAGAGGGTGCCGATGAGTTATTTGCTGGTTATATTGATTATGGTTGGCATTCAAATTCTATGACAGTTCGTAAGCTTGGTGAGGCTCTTAAGAAGTTATCTCAAAGTAAGCGTCATAAGTTATCAGAACACTTAAAGAAGTTGCCAAACTTCCCAGGTAAGTTACATTTACTAAAAGCAGTACAACCTGCTGAAGAATACTTTATTGGCCAAGCACTTGTATTTACGGAAGAAGAAGCTTCCGCGATTGTGAAACCAGAATATCGCAACGCACCATCTGTCAAAGAGATTGTGATGGATAAGTATGCAAAGGTAAAGAACTTATCTGAAATCAAAAAGATGCAGTACTTGGATATGCACCAATGGATGCCTGGAGATATCTTGTTGAAGGCTGATAAGATGTCTATGGCACATTCTCTTGAATTACGTGTTCCGTTACTTGATAAGAAGATGATGGAATGTGCACAGGTAATTCCTACAAAGTATTTATTCAACGAACACAATACGAAGTATGCTTTCCGTCAAGCTGCGTTCCGTCATATTCCTAAGGAATGGGCAGCACGTCCTAAGCTTGGTTTCCCAGTTCCAATTAAGGACTGGTTACGTACAGAGAAGTTCTATCAGATTGTACGAGCAGAATTATCAAAGGATTTCGTTGTCGAATTCTTCGATCAAAAGGCAGTGTTACAATTATTAGATGATAACTACCAAGGCAAGGTGGATGCGCGTCGTAAGATTTGGACACTCTACACATTTATCACTTGGTATGATGTATACTTCATCCAAGGTGGCAACAAACCTCAAGTTGCTTAATCGACGCAGATGCGTCGATTTTTAAAAGGAGATATGCATGCAGGTTTTTCAAAAGAAAAATATAAAATGGGTTATTGTGCTGATTTGTATCAGTATCTTTGTATATTTGATGCAAGCAGTATGGGGTAGTCATGTATTACCGATTGATACTTCTGTCTATAATTTTATAACAAAGCATTTTATATCAGATAGCTTAACACCAATTTTAAAAGTCATTACACAGTTTGGTGGTACTATCTTGATGATTGTTTGGGCTATCGCTTCATTAGTTCTCATTACAAATAAAAGAATCGCAGTCAGTGTTGTATCAAACTTGGTATTGATTGCACTATTAAATAACATACTAAAATTAATCGTACGTCGTGCTCGTCCTACTGGATTTCGTTTGATTGAGGAAACAGGGTACAGTTTTCCATCAGGTCATTCTATGGTAAGTATGGCATTCTATGGATATCTAATCTACATGATCTACAAAAATGTTAAAAATAAGAAATTACGTTGGACATTAATAACATGTTTTAGTCTATTGATTCTCATTATTGGTATGAGTCGGATTTATCTAGGTGTTCATTACACATCTGATGTGTTTGCGGGATTCTTGTTTTCGATTGGATACTTGGTTATTTATATCAAGCTGACTGATCCAATCGTATTTCAAAAGTAATATGTAAAAAAAACAGAGAAGCTATTTTTGGCTTCTCTGTTCTTCTATAATCTTTTCAATTTCTTCAATTAAGGCTTGTTTGATTTCTGCTTGTGGTACGGTACGTATGACTTTTCCTTTACGGAAGAGGATACCTGACTTGGATCCACCCGCAATACCAATATCAGCACGGCTAGCTTCTTGCATGCCATTCACAGGACAGCCCATGACTGCAACTGTGATATTCGCTTTGATACTGTGGAGATAATCCTCCATCTCTTTGACAAGTGGAATCATATCATACTGAATTCTTCCGCAAGTAGGACATGCGACTAAATCTGGCACGTCTTCAATCAGACGGAAGCTACGTAGTAATGCTTTACCAATAATTAATTCATCCTTTGGTGGACCTGATACAGAGATACGAATTGTATCACCAATTCCTTCATGTAAGAGTACGCCTAAGGCAGCAGACGATTTTACAGCGGAATCCGCAAATCCACCGGCTTCTGTAACACCTAAGTGAAGTGGATAGTTAAATGTCTTTGCGGCAAGTTCATATGCGTCAATTGTAAGTTCTACATTTGAGGATTTAAATGATAAACAGATATCATAGAAATCCATGCTCTCTAGAATATCAACGTGACGCTTTGCACTTTCGACAAGAGCTTCTGCACATGGACCACCATATTTTTCTAATAGTTCTCTTTCTAAAGAACCAGCGTTAATACCAATACGAATTGGTACGTTTTTTTCTTTACACTTGGCAACGACAGCTTCTGTATTTTTACGAGAACCGATGTTACCAGGGTTGATACGAATCGCATCAATACCTCCATCTAAACAGATGAGGGCAAGTAGGTAATTAAAGTGTATATCTGCGATTAGAGGAATGTTGATACGGGCTTTGATTGCTGGAATAGCACGAGCATCTTCTTCATCTAATACTGCTGTTCTGATAAGTTCACAGCCATTTGCGGCTAGTTCGTTGATTTGCGCGACTGAGCGCTCTACATCCTTTGCAGGAACATTTGTCATAGATTGTAAGACACATTTATTTTGACCACCAATCTGGACATTACCTACAAATAAAGCACGTGTTTCAGTACGTTTCATTATTTTGTCTCCTTTATGAGTACTATTATCCCACGATTATAAAATTTTATCGAGTTTTTCGACTCTTAAAATCATAAAGCACTTGGAATTGATATATGAATATGATATACTCATCATGCAAAATCTTAGGAGGATTATTAACAATGGCAAGAGAGAATGTAATCTTAGTATGCACAGAAAGTGGTGAAGAAAACTACATCACTACAAGAAATAAGCGTAAGCACCCAGAAAAGTTGGAAGTTAAGAAGTACTGTCCACGTTTACGCAAAATGACATTGCATAAGGAGAAGAAATAACCTTTGTTGGTTATTTTTTTATATTTTGTATGAGATTAGATATATTACCAATTGGTCAATTTGAAGAGAATTCTTATGTATTACATGATAATGGTCATGTGCTCTTTGTTGATCCAGGAAGATATTACAAGAAGATTGTGGAGTGTGTTGGCAAAGATGAAGTTGTTGATGGAATTCTATTAACACATGGACATTCTGATCACACAGGGGCAGTGGATGATTTATGTGATGTGTACAATTGTCCAGTTTATATGGACCATCATGATTTAGCACTTGTACTACCAAGTAATGCGGGGCAGTATGGCTATAGTGCACCAGTATATGCACCTATTCATGATTTAAATGAGAAACAGGTTAAGATTGGAACTTTCACTTTAGAGATTCATCATACACCTGGTCATACAGATGGTAGTACCTGTATTCGCTATAAGAATATTCTATTTACTGGGGATACGTTATTTGCGTCTAGTTGTGGTAGAACGGATTTATATTCGGGTAGTGATGAAAAGATGCGTCAAACATTAGAGTATCTCAAGACACTTCCACATGATTTACAGATTTATCCAGGACATGGACCAGCGAGTACGATAGGAATCGAAGTTCGTAACAATCCATATATGATTTCTTACTTTTAAGAATTTATCAAAGTTGTTTTATCATTGTTTCGTGTAGAATAGAAGCGAGGTAGTAATATGAAGAAATTTTTGATTGGTTTATGTTTGAGTTCGGTATTACTAGCAGGTTGTCAAAAAGAAAAGTCAACCTACGTAGCGAAAGAAGATAAGATTGCGATTTCCACAACTGATTTTAAAGAAGAAGATGCATTAAAACTGGTGGAGTCTGTCCTAAAGAAACATTTTCCACAATATGAATGTACGGTTACACAGACTATCATCAAGGGCAACAATGTCTATGGTATTTATACATATCAAAAAAATGGACGTACTGTGACGCAACAAGTCTCACTATTAACTGTTTCTGTAAATAAAAATGATAGTAATGATATTATTTACTTGCAGAGTTCTTTTGGTGCAGTTGATCGTCATGTCACACAAATGATTGAGGAGAAGACAATTCCAACTGATAACACAGTTGAAAAACCGCAGGATGAAAAAGAAAAGGAATTTGATTTACCAACAGTGGTCGATGATCCAGATTCTGCTTCAAGTAAACAAGCGACAGAGATTCAAAATTCTGGTGGACTCTATATTGTACGCTTCTATCTCAATGCAGGAAGTCTAAGAATCTATGGTAAACACACAGGTGATGGTACTTTTGTGGCGAAACTGTATGATCTAGAACAGAATCTGATTGCGGATATGGTTAACATTGAAGGATATGGAGAGTATGATCAAACAGTACAAACTCCTCCAGGTTACTATTATCTGATTGTACAGAAGTCTGACGGAAAATTTGATTTAAGTTATGAATACTAATGTTCGAGAAATCGAACATTTTTTTATGGAGTGTTCTAATTTCTATTGAATATAGAAGTACGAGGGCTGTTATGGAAGAAAGATTGATTGAGTGTTTAAAAATAGCGATGGAATTTCATGTGACGGATATTCATTTTCATCTAAAGACATATCCTAAAGAGAGTTTAAGTATCGAGATGAAAATCGAACAGGACGTAAGGCAAATGGTCCCAAAGGACGATGATATTCGTTTATTTCGCTATCTAATGTATAAAGCAAATCTAGATTTATCTGATATTCATCATCCTCAAACAGGAAGGTTTGAGATGGAAATCGAAGGACAGCCCGTTTCATTACGCTTCGCACTTGTATCGAGCTATCACAATACATCAGGTGTACTACGCATTCTCAATCAACACACATCACTAAATATTGATGATTTAACCGTAGATTATGATACTTCATTGTGGCTAAGGAATATTACAAAACATACTTCTGGGCTTTTCGTATTTTCTGGACCCACAGGTTCTGGCAAGACCACGACACTTTATACCATACTCAATGAAACTAAAGGTAAGAAGATTTTTACGTTAGAAGACCCTGTTGAGGTATATCACGAAAACTATGTGCAAATACAAATCAATGACCATCAACATTTATCCTATGATGAAGGGATCAAACAACTCATGAGACATGATCCAGACATCATCATGATTGGTGAAATACGTGATAGCCAAGCAGCCTTAATGGCTGTACGTAGTGCATTAACAGGACATTTGGTTGTGACAAGTTTACATAGTCAAAATTGCATGTCTGCGATCGACCGTCTATTAGATTTGGGTGTGGATATGTATCAACTAAAAGATGTTCTGATAGGTATTTCTAATCAGCGTTTATTTAATCTAGGTGCTGGTAAGCGTTGTGGTGTGTACGAATATATGAATCGAAAGGAGGTGGCTTATGCCTTGGAACATCGACGTGTTTCTGAGACGTTCGTCTCACTACAAAAACAACTACAATCTGCAGTCGCCAAGGGATATATTGCGTCTGATTGTCTGGAAGAATACACACTTTGATAAACTGGAATGCCAAGGAATCGTTAGTTTAATGGAAAATGGATTTAGTTTTAAAGATACCTTGCAGATTTTAAAGACAAAAAGAAATGAGCATCGCATAAAACATGTACTAGAAAAATTAGAACAGGGCCAAACATTTAAAGACGCATTTTCAATGTTGTTGCCACACTGTTATCGAAGATACTTTAATAACTTTATCCGTTATTTACCAGTACTTGAAAGTATGCGTATTTCAGTTGAACTGGCAAGTCATGAAGAGAAGATGAAACAAAAGATGATGAAGGATATGGTATATCCAGTGGTCATGTTGTTTGTGATGTTTATTGGAATGTATTTATTTAATAGCTTTGTTTTTCCACAGATGATGACACTTATGACAAGCTTTGACATCAATGTGACAAGTTATTACTTCTTAAGAAGTTTTATTCAACTATTATCATGGCTAGTTACAATTTTATTAGTAGCAGGGATGTTGTTGTGGGTTGTGTTTCAAGAACCTAAAAGAAAGTGCTGGTTATATCGTGTGCTTGTAAAGTATGTACCAGATTCCATTATGGTTCAAAAGGCATCTGCAGAGTTTGCAAGATACTTTTTAGAATGTGTAAGAGTACGAATTTCTACAATGCAGACTATGAAAATACTTTTGGATATTAAAGAGAAACCATTAGTACGTTTGATTGCGCAGGAGTTAAATGGATCTTTAT
This sequence comes from uncultured Solobacterium sp., assembly GCF_963550625.1. Lineage (GTDB taxonomy): Bacteria > Bacillota_I > Bacilli_A > Erysipelotrichales > Erysipelotrichaceae > Bulleidia. Next base: position 116,224 of record NZ_CAUVCV010000002.1, on the reverse strand, counting down.
CCAAAGGAGAATCCTTTGAAGAAACCTTGCATACACCCTATGTAGAACATGCCTTACAACAGTTCTTTCAGATAGCTATACATGGTTCTAATTGTGAAAAAATGTTGGAAGGCTATCTTGTGATGAACCAACAACGACATATCAAACAAGTACGTATCTTTACGCGTAGCGTACAACTATCGTGTTACGGGGCAATTGGGCTAATCCTACTTGTTGTTTATCAAATATTGATGTTGCCGATGCATATGTTACAGAACATATAGGAGGTGAAAAATGAATAAAAAAGGATTTACATTACTAGAGATGACAATTGTTATCTTAATCATTTCGATTTTATTTCTATTAGTAATACCAAATATTAAAAAGACATTGACAATTGTAAGTGATAAAGGATGTAAGGCTTTAGAGAAGATTGCGGATTCTGCGATTATTCAATACAAATTGGAATATGATAGTTATCCAAGCAGTGTTAGTGATTTAATTAATGCAGGCTTATTAACCGAACAACAGATAACCTGTGATGGTGAAAAGAGTCTTGTGATTAGTGATGGCCATGCGTATATCGAATAAGGGTTTTAGTTTAATCGAAATGTGTATTGTGTTATTTGTGATATCAGTATTTATGATGTTATTACCTACAAATATACATATTCCTGATACTGAATATTATGCGTTTGTGGATGAATATCTATACTTGCAAAGTACCGCAATGAAACAAGCTCAATCTGTATCATATGACATATATAATATACGCTTTAATCAAAAGGGAAATGCCAATCAAGCAAAGACAATCTATTTCCAAAATAATCGTTCCATTATCGTAGAACTAGGTGGTGGTAGACTTGCGACTCAATAAGAAGGGATTCTTTACAGCAGAGGCATTTGTATGTTTGAGTATGACTTTATTATTGGTGGCTATGATGACTAGTATTTTTCAGGCCAAATATGCGCAACATGCAGTATTTGATAGAACGATACGTAAGATGGAGGAGTCGTTAATTGAAACGATGAATGATGTAGAAGGATGTTTAAAAGAATGTCAAATAGAAAAGGATTCGCCCTCGTAGAAGTCCTAGTAGCTGTATTAACAGTCTGTATTTGTATCCCAATTATGGTAAGTGTTATATCTTTGATGCGTACATCCTTAAAAGATAGAACATCATTACAAGATCAGATTGCCTTAGTACAACTACGTCGATATTTAGCTGTTGCGTATGATATTGAACTACTACCATCTTCTTTAACATTTCAAAGACAACATGAAGAAATGAGATTAAGTGTTGTAAATCAGAACCTCATTGTACAACCAGGTACACAGATGTTTTTGATGGATATTGAAGCCGCCTTATTTTACTTAAAAGGAGATAGTGTGATGTTACGATATGTTAGAGATAATCAAGAATATGAAGTTTTCTTGTGTAAACAATAAGGGATTTATCAGTGCTTACTTTCTTGTTATCTTTTTATATGTAATTACAATGATTACGGTACTTTCTACCAATTTGAATTATCAAGCAAAGACAGTAGAGAACTTACAAGCAATCTATACCTTTGAACAAGAAGAGTTAACTGCCATTGCTAGATTGAAAAAAGAACTATGTACGGACATAGATTTAAATGAGAAGTATCAAGTTAAAGATCGATTCATTCATATGCAGTTAGCTAGTGAGATTTTAATTGTAGAATATGATCCAGAGAAAAAAGTCATATTAGATTATGAAGTAATACGATAGATGAACGTTTTTAGAGATTCTTCATAATTAAGAGTGTAATAAGATACTCTTTTTGTTTATAATGAAACTACTGGAGGCGAGTTTCATGGAGAAAGTAAGATTTATTGGCAGTAAAAGAAGAACAAATACTCCTATTAGCTACCGTCAGCGTGTTGTACAGTATCGTCATAGACCATTGAAACAACATGCAATATATAAAACACAAAAGCAGGTAACAAAAGTAGAAACTGTAATCAATCAATTGATTCCTCAGAAGTTTGTTGAAAATATCAAATTAGATGAAAATCTAGATAAGGCAAAAGTTGCACTGACTAAAGCAGGTGGAAAACTAAAGACCTTCTTATCCGATACAGGCCATAAGGCTAAGGAATCTTCCCGGCATGCATGGCAATTCATACAAGCCAAATATGCATCTATAAAAGATGACTTTCAAAAACGTAAAGAAGAACGTTTAGAAAAGCAGAAAGCATTACAGGCAGCCAAAGTTGAAGTAGAGGCGAAGAGAAAAGAAACTGCAGCAGAAGAAAAGGCAAAGCCAGTTAAAATGACGCGCAAAGAACGATTGATTGCGGAGGCAGATAGGGATATTAGTACTGCAAAGACAGATGCATTAACAAGACTATTATTCCCAGCGTATGCGATTGATCGTCTAGCAAAGAATCAAGATGATTTTATGATGTTTATTGGAGTAGTAATTCGTAATACAATCCATTGGATTGCGTTTACATACTTCTTATCTGCAATCTTTGCAAGTTACATTAATCTTTCACCATTTGGATTTACGAGAATGAATTTTAGCGCTACATTCATCATGTCATTAAAATTAGCATTCTTATTTATTCTATTTGAAGTAATCTATTTGGTAATTAATGGTTTGATTGCAAATATTAAAGTGTCTTATAACTATCGTCATCAACTTGCGTCATTAACTTCAATCGCAAGTTTACTTCCAACAGTATTGTATATTCTTGCGATTATCTTGTTATCAAAGTCGATGCTAGTAGGAATTTTGTTGGGTGTTCTTGGTATGGTTGCTAGCGTATATCTACGTATTCAGGCATACATTAAATCAGCACCATTTGCGACTAGTGCCCAGATGATTGTACTCATGATTGTGGTTGCAGGATTTATCTGTACTGCATACTTCTACATTCCACTTACAATGCAAAACACAGTAGAAATGTTAAAGACATTACTAAATATCTAAGAAGGAGAAATCCTTCTTTTCTTTTTACTGGTAAGTGTAGATAAACTGGTGTATACTATAAACGATAAAACTCAGGGCAGGGTGCAATTCCCGACCGGCGGTATACCCCGCGAACCGAAAGGTTGAATCGGTGCAATTCCGATGGCGACAGTAAAGTCTGGATGGAAGAGTAAAAGTTTTTTCATCATCAATTTCTACCCGAGGTGTTATCTTAGATAGCCTCTTTTATTTTGAGGCAAGGAGATGAAACCATGTCAGGAAGTAAGAAAGTTTTAACCACCAAATTTATCGCGAATGTAGCGATCCTCAGTGCAGTAGCGTTTGTGCTGATGATGTTTGATTTCCCGCTACTATTTATCGCACCTAGCTTTTACAAGCTAGACTTTAGTGAAGTCAGTGTATTAATTGGAGGATTTGCATTTGGCCCTTGGGCAGCAGTTCTCATTGAAGCAGTTAAAATTATCTTGAAGTTATTATTCAAACCTACAGAAACAATGTTTGTAGGTGAACTTGCAAACTTCATCATTGGTATTGCCTTTACAGTACCAGCAGCGATTATCTATCGTAAGGAAAAGTCAAAGAAGAATGCATTACTCGGTATGATTGTGGGTACACTTGTAATGGCAGTTGTGGGAATCCTCGCAAATTACTTTGTATTATTACCATTCTATTCAAATCTATATGGTATGCCTATTGATACATTTGTAAAGATGGGTGCCGCAATCTTCCCATTTATCAAGAGTGTATGGGGCTTACTCTTTGTTTGTGTATTACCATTTAACCTAATTAAGGGATTTGTTGTAAGTGTCATCACTAGATTATTGTACAAGCGTATCTCAAGTTTTTTACATTAATCTGAAAATTCAGTGAAAAGGCGTAGGAATACGCCTTTTTTCGTGTGTAAATGATAAAAATCTCTAAGCGGGTAAGTGAAATAAATGTGGATATGGTATAATATTTCTGTTTATTGGGAGATGTACATATGGCTGAATTATCACGTATTAAGAAATATAAAGATTTGCGCGAAAGTATTGCGCAGGATTTAGATAGTAACGACGTAACAACAACCAAAGAGTTATCTCGTTTCCAAAAGCGACTAAATCAGATTGATGCAAATAATTTCCACAGAAGTGGAGATTATACAGAGAGTGCTAGTGAAGGCGTTCATCGTCGTGTCAGTGCACCAATTACAAAAGAAGAACCTGTTAAACCAGTGATTTCTGAACCAGTCACTGCTTTTGAGAATGAAGAACCAGCACCAACATTAGCTGATTTTGAGGCTGGTGCTTTTACAACTGTAAATGACTTAGCTGGCTATGACAATGATTATCTGGATCAGTATATTCGTGAAGTAAAGCAATATAATATCGAACAGGGTAATTCTTCTTTAGAAAACACATCCATGGATATCTTACGTAAGATTAAGGGTGATACAGCTGCAAGCAAAAAGATCCAAGAAGCACGTAAAACTCCCGTGAAAAAGCCATATTCAAATAGTACAGGTACAACTGATATCCCATTTATGTCATCAAACAAACAACGTACAACCCAACCAGCTAGACCTGCAGTTCCATCACAACAGGATAATCTATTTGATGTACCTTATACAGGTGATAATAATCATTTGAATGATCCAATGAGTCTTACAAAAGAAGACATCATGGCTGAAGTTAAGAATTTAATGAATGAGAAGAGATCAAATCCGCAAAATTCTCTTCCTGAAATTCCAGCCTTTACACCACGTGTGAGTCATATGGATTCAAGAGACTACATGAGTCAAAATACAACAAGTTTCCCACCGTTAGATAATACTGCACAGTTTGGTGACGCATTTGCGGATTTGATGAATCCACAAGAGCCACGTAATGAGGCATCTGTAAACCAACAAAGTGATAGTGATGATGCGTTTGCGATGTTTCCAAAGAAGACAGAGAACTACGAAAGTACAAATCAACGTCTTTTGAATGAAACAACACAAATGCGTATCCAGTTAGATAACTATGAAGCCAATCTAACAGATGTGAATGAGAAGATGCAGTATACAAACCATGTATTAAATATCGTGGTAGTTGTACTTATTTTATTGCTGTTAATCTTATTATTGCTAGCAATTTATGGCATCGTAATGAATAGTGGTAGGGCATAAGATGAAGATAAATATTGCGATTGATGGACCTGGAGCAGCGGGTAAAAGTACCATTGCCAAGTGTCTAGCAAAAAAATTAAATTATGTACATTTAGATACAGGTGCGATGTATCGTAGCACAGCATATAAAGCTTTACAAAATCATATCAGTTTAGAAGATGAAGAAGCTGTATGTAAGATGCTAGAAAATACAAAGATTCAGTTAGCGACGGATGGTTCTATTTTCTTAGATGGAGAGGATGTATCCGATAAGATTCGAACAAATGAGATGAGTTTAGCTGCTAGTCTTGTATCTAAATTAGCAAAAGTACGCCGTATGCTTGTAGAGCGCCAACAAGAAATGGCAAAGGAAAAGGGCTTTATCATGGATGGCCGTGATATTGGAACTGTTGTTTTAAAAGATGCGGAAGTAAAAATCTATATGACAGCTACTCCAATGGCCCGTGCAAAGCGTAGATATGAACAGAATATTGCTAAGAATATTCCGACTGGTAGTATTGAAGAAATCGCTAGGGAAATTGCTGAACGTGATTTACAAGATATGACACGTGAAAATTCGCCACTTAAGAAGGCGGATGATGCGGTTGAAATTGACACAAGTGATATGTCAATTGAAGAAGTGACAGAACGTATCTATGATCTTGCTAAGCCTTTTATTGAAAAGGAGGTTTTGTAATGCATAGTGGAGTAATTGCAATTGTTGGTCGTCCTAATGTTGGAAAATCAACAATTTTTAATCGTATTGCAGGGTCTCGTGTATCCATCGTAGAAGATTTTCCAGGTGTTACACGTGACCGTATTTACACAACCGGTGAATGGACTGGTAAGAAATTCCAATTAATTGATACTGGTGGTATTCAGTTAGCTGATCAACCATATCAGGAAGAGATTCGTGCACAAGTACAAATTGCGATGAATGAAGCAGATGTCATTCTATTTGTAGTTAACGGTAAGATGGGTTTGACTGATGATGATTCGTATATTGCAGGTATCTTACAGAAACAGACAAAACCAGTTGTACTAGCAGTTAATATGATTGATGATTCAACTCGTATGATGAATATCTATGAGTTCTATAATCTTGGTTTAGGTGATCCAATTGCCGTGTCTGGTGTACATGGTATTGGTATTGGTAATGTGCTAGATGAATGTTTACGTTTAATGCCTGAAGAAGATAAAGAAGATAAGCATACAGGTATTCATATCGCTGTTATTGGCGAACCAAATGTTGGTAAGTCATCACTTGTAAATGCAATTCTAAAAGAAAAGCGTTCTATTGTTTCAAATGTTCAAGGTACGACGCGTGATGCGGTTGATACACCATTTGTATATGAAGGCAAGCCATATGTCATCGTCGATACTGCTGGTATTCGTAAGCGTGGTAAAGTATATGAATCAGTTGAAAAATACTCAGTATTAAGAGCGATGACTGCGATTGAACGTTGTGATGTGGCATTGTTTGTCATTGATGGAGAAGCAGGTATACGTGAACAAGATAAGCATGTTGCAGGATATGCATGTGAAGCTGGTAAGCCAATCGTTATCGTTGTCAATAAGTGGGATGCAGTTGAGAAGGACGATAAGACAATGAATGCGTTTATTGAACGTATTCGTATTGAATTTGCATATCTAAGCTATGCGCCTATCGTATTTGTAAGTGCTCTAACACATCAAAGAGTAGATACAATTATTCCTGTGGTTGATCAGGTATATGAAAATTCATGTCGCCGTATCGCAACAAATATCCTGAATGAGGTAATTACAGATACACAGATTACAACACCTGCACCAGCGCGTAATGGTAAGCGTTTCCGTGTATACTACGGTACACAGGTATCTATCCAACCACCAACATTTGTACTTTCCTGTAATGACCCACGACTGATGCACTTTACGTATGAACGTTTCTTAGAGAACTCCTTACGTCAAGCATTTGATTTTAGTGGTACACCAATTCGTATTGTTGTTAGAAAGAAGGTATCCGAATGAAAATATGTGTTCTAGGAACAGGTAGCTGGGGTACAGCTCTAGCTCAGGTTTTAGCTGATAACAAACAAGAAGTAATTATGTGGGGTATTGATCTACGTGAAGTTGAAGATATTGAAGTAAATCATCACAACACTAAGTTTTTTGAAACAGAAATTAACCATGACATTCATGCAAGTACAGATTTATCTGTAGTAGCAGATGCAGATGTCGTATTGGCTGCTGTTCCAACAATGGCACTTGAGGAAGTACTTACTAAAGCTAGTCAACATCTAACAAAACCAGCAATCATTATCAATGTTGCAAAGGGCTTCCATCCAGTTACACATGAGCGTTTAAGTGTTGTGATTTCTAAGATTGTACCAGCTGAAAAGTGTGCAGCTATCGTATCCTTGATTGGTCCATCTCACGCTGAGGAGGTCATTCAGCGCTTGATGACTTCTGTAAATGCGGTAAGTGATAATGAGGATGCTGCTAAGACAGTACAGCACTTATTCTCTAACCAATACTTCCGTGTATATCGTAACTCTGATGTAATCGGTGCAGAAATTGGAGTTGCCATCAAAAATGTTATGGCAATTGCTAGTGGTATCTTAGAAGGTAGTGGACAGGGTGATAACGCAAGAGCAGGTCTTATGACACGTGGCCTTGCGGAGATGACTCGTTATGGTGTTGCTTTAGGTGGTAAACAAGAAACTTACTTAGGTCTTGATGGTGTTGGTGATTTGATTGTTACTTGTACATCACGTCATTCTCGTAATTTTATGGCTGGTTATCAGATTGGTCTAGATAAAGGTGCAAAGAAGTTCTGGGAAGAAAATAAGAAGACTGTAGAAGGTGTATTTGCATGTAAAGTTGTTTATGAAGAGGCGAAGAAACGTAACATTTCAATGCCAATCACAAATGAAGTATATGCAGTACTATATGAAGGAAAAGCTCCATTAGATGCAATGAGAGGTCTAATGGCAAGAGATTTAAAGGCAGAATAGTAGTATATTGGACATCTATATAGGTGTCCTTATTTATTATCAAAAAATCATACATAATGGAAATAATACAACGCTTTAATATGTAGCTTTTCTTATTTGAGAGTGATTAATATAAGAAGTAAAATTGTGATATTTCTGATTTATATTTATAATTATGATGAACCTTGTGGGGGTATATGATTAGGAGGTCATGTTTAATGCTTAACTTTAAAAAGATACTTATGAGTACTTTGGGCTTGTTGATGATTACTACTTTAGTTGGATGTAATCCTTTTGATAGTAAGAATGCAAATAAGCAAGCAGCAGATGAAGAAAAGATTGATAAAGTTCTTCAAAGTTTTGAAAGAATGAAGACAGGTGAAATACACATCGTTAATACAGAAGATGGTAAACATTCTACTCCATTGCCAGGACAACCAGCTACGTATCACAATGAAAAGGAATTTACGGGTATATTTTACCTAAGACAAGATCTTATTTTAGGTAAATTTAAGAACGAAGCCGGTGTTGTTTATGATTATTATTATGAAGATGGTGAGTTATACTATAAATTAGAAACTCAATCGCAATGGAAACGCAAGAAATACGATACAGATAAACATGAAAGACCAGTTGGAATCCAGCGTGATACGATTTCATATTTCAGAACAATAGAAGATCAATTTACAATTACAGAAGATAAAGAAACTATCACAATACATTATCAAAATTCTGATATAGATTTCTTGAGTCAAAATTCAGATTTATTTGCTACATCAGCAAATAATCTCTTTCATTTTTTCCCTGATGATAAAAGTGCTGAATTAAATATTGACTTAACAGTATCGAAAAAAGACTATACACCATTATCAGTTACGTTTACATGTTCTAGACGTTCGTATTCATCTTCAAAGGAGAAAATGGTTAGTCAAGTGACGTATTCTAATATTAACTCTGGAATTCATGTAGAAGCTCCTAGTGGAGTTGAAAATGCAATTTCGGATGAGGGGGAACTAAAATGAAACATATAAGAACTATCTTTTTGACATTCCTTACGGTTGTTTTAGCAGTTACTGTTTCTGCTTGTCGAAAATCAGAGGACTCTGCAGCAGAAACATCTACAGAACATGCGGCTGAAGATGTTATGAATTTTGCAACAATCCTTCATGATGCAAAAAGTTTAAATTATGAGAGTTATTATTATACTAAGAACCTGCAAAAATTCAGACAAACAAGAAAATACAGTTTTGCAATGTTTGGTAGACAAGGAAGTATTCTATTTGAACCACAAACATATCTAGAAAAATTTTATCGCGAGTGGTCTGATTATGATGAAAGTAAAGGTGACAAGGATAAAATTGACGAAAAACTTCTTAGGGTTACGGAACCATATTATTTTTGGTTTAGGCTACTACAATACTCTCCTAGTAAAGGAACTATTTACGTTAGATATAAAGATGATAGGCGTGAATTAGGATGGAAAACTACAGCTGAATGGAGTAAGTCTTTAGAAGGTATTTATGAAGAGAAAGATCCGGAGGTAGGACATAGTGATGCATTCTATAAGTTATGTGAAATATTTGCGGATCAGTTTACAAGGACAGAAGATGAACAATTTGTATTTCTAGACTTTAAAGGCAACGCAACAGATAACTATGATGTTGTCTCTGCATTTAGATCGACGTTCTTAGATAGTGGACTTTTTGAATCTGAAAAAGATAGTATAACATCTATCGATTTACAAATTCATCTTGTACTTGAAAAGATGGAAAATGGAGAGTTTAAACTCGTTCCTAATGAAGTAAATATTTCAATTGACACACAATATGATAACAAGGAAACAAAGACAAAGATGTCTACTGTGGATAATTTCCAGCTATATATCAGTGGTATTAACCAAGTCAACGAGATTGTTGCACCAGACCCTGTAAAACAGCTTATGACAGAGGGAAAATAGTATACAGTGGCGAATGATAGATGTAATTCTATTATTCGCTTTTTGTTTATAAAAAAAGAACCTATATCGCTATAGATTCTTATTGTTTATTTTGCATCCTTTGCGGCAGTAGCGTCTGGATCGTAATAACCAGCATCCGTACAGATTGTTTCGGACTTCTTACCACCACTTGTCACAAAGTATCCACAGGCTTTGATATTGCCTTTAAAGTACTCAGGCAAACCTGCATACATGTTTGTCTTACTTGTTACAGATGTAATATAGACATCGTTTTGATATAAGTCTGCATAGAACTTTCCGTTTGCGGATGTCTGTAAAAAACTATTGTATGCTAAGCAAGCTCCATATTTAGAGATGTTATTGTAGTTATCCTTTAAGGATATATTACGACTACCTGAACAACTATCTTGTGTTAACCAGTTGATATAAACAATACCATTGGAAATAGATGCATTGAGTCCTGCTAAGTAACTGTTGTTGTTACGATAAGAACTTGTGTATTGTGTAGGTGTGTAATTTAAACCAGTAGAAGATACTTGGGAAGTGATTGTCTTACCACCATAATTAGCTCCATCATTTGCGACATGTGGATATGTACCATAAAGGTAAGTTATATCCTGTACATCACTTGGTTGTGACACACCCCAAATTGTATCTGGAGAGATATAGGATTCTATATCTAACATGTGACGATTAATTTGTCCTGGTGTATTCCAGTCTCTCCAAGTAGGGAAGTATGTCATTTCACCATCGATTGCTTGGTCGAATCCATACCATACAGCATTGGTGTATTGAGATGTACTAGCGACCATCCACTTATCTTTCGCTGCACCACTTGGGATACCATATTGTAAACCATCATTACCCCAGTCAGTTGTACCTGTTTTTGCGTAAACTGGATAACCACTTTGTAATATCTGCATGTGGTTGTAATACTTGTTTTGATTTACGTTATTTTCCATTAACTGGTCTACAAGATATGCACTACCAGATGAAAGTGCACGAATATTCTGGTTTTGTGGTTCATATACATTGCCATCATCTGTTTGAATACGACGGATTGTATGTGGTTCGTTATAAACACCTAGATTGACTAGCATTGCGTGTGCAGCAGCCATCTCAGCAACGGAAGCTGTAAAGTCATTACCGCCAATTGCAAAGGATAAGTGATAGTTGCTGTATTTGATCTGTGAGAAGCCAATCTTCTTTAAGTAATCAACAATTGCGTCTGAACCAATTTTTGCTGTAACTTTCTCCAATGTTTGAATGGCAGGAGTATTTAAGGAGTTGGCCATTGCGTCCTTAATCGTAACATCACCCTCATACTTACCGTTATAGTTTACTAATACGCGTTGTTCGGCTGGGTAGGTAATTGGTTTATCAATCAAGACTTCATCCAAGGAGTATCCCAAATATTCAAATGCAAGAGCATACTCCAATACTGGTTTAATACTAGAACCTGGCTGTTTGTATTGTTGTAGGGCACGATTTAACAATCGTGATCCACCATCGCCACCATAGTTTCTACCACCACCAACGCCAACGATTTCACCATTCTTGTTGTTGAGGGTAATCATTGCTAGCTGCACTAGGTCACTTTCAAAGTCGACAACTTCACCATTTTGAATCGCTTCAATTTCAGTTTGGATTGTTGGATCTAAAGCAGTATAGATAGACATACCAGTAGATAATGGGTCAAGTCCTGTCATGCGTTGCACTTCATCTAATACAACATCCAAGTAAGATGCGTAGCGTGTATTCCCAGTATTGAAGTTGGATTTACCCACAAGTGTATCTTCAACTTTAATGGATTTCGCTAGAGCGCATTCTTCACTTGTGATGTAGCCATGATATTGCATCAGGTCTAGAACGTTATTTCGACGTTGTGTGGCATAGTCTAAGTAGTTATATGGGTTATAGGTATTTGGTAGGTTAATAATACCTGCAAGTAATGCTGACTCAGCTAAAGTGAGTTGGTTCGCATTTTTACCATAGTAGTAAAGGGCGGCCTTTTGTACACCACGTATACGATCACCAAAGTTTAGTTTATTGACATATAACTCAAAGATTTCTCGCTTATTAAGTTGTTTTTCTAGCTGCATACTTAACACAATTTGCTGTGCCTTATAAGAAAGGGTAGCTGAACGTTCGGTACTGTTATCACCATCTTCGATGGAGAAGTAGGTATTTTTAACCAACTGCATCGTAAATGTGGAACCACCTTGCGTATTGTGTCTTAGTACTGTTTCTAAAATAGATTTTGTAAAACGAGGAATATCGAATCCGTTATGTTCAAAGAAACGTGAATCTTCTACGGATAAGAATGCATCAATTAAGGATTCAGGCATCTGTTCATAGGCAATATTCTCACGGAAATAGGTACCGATTTCTGTAAGAAGTGTACCATTACCGTCATAAATTTTTGAGGATTCTGTACTGATTAAATCATCAACATTTAGTGTTGGCATACCTTTTAGTAATTTACTAGCATAACGCAAGGCGTAAGCACCACCTACAAGATATATTGCAACAATCAAAACCATGAATACTGTTAAGATCTTTTGCCAACGTAATTTACGTATATATTTCTTTCGTAATTTTTCGCGCTGCTTCTCATCTGGCTGTTCAACAACTTCCGGATGGTCAAAGTCAGGCAAAAATGACTTTTTCTTTTTTGTCATGGAACCTCCGTTTCTTAGCAGGTTTGAAAATACTGAATTGCAATACAACCAACACCTGTGTGTACTGCAATGGCATTAGGTAATTCAATGACTTGAATAGTAGCTTCAGGGAAGCGTTCTGTCATAGTGTGATATAGATTCATTGCTTCAGAGATATTTGCGACATGCGCGATTGTAATGAGTGTGTTTTCACCTGGGTTATCTTTGGCAATTTCATCTACTGCAGTGCTAAGTGCTTTGCGGAAAGTGCGTACTTTTGTTAAGGTATCAACTTTACCTGCAGTTTTTTTATTGATTTGTAAAACAGGAATAATTTTTAAAAGTTGTCCTAGTTTTGCGGCAAGAGGTGTCATACGACCGCCACGAATAAGCTGGTCCAGTGTTTCTGGAATAAGTAAAGTATTTGTTGAGTTGATAATCTTTTCGACTAAGATTTGAATCTCTAGGTGGGATTTACCTTCGTCATACCACTTCTTAATATTTGTAATTAAGTAATCTTGCACTACCGCAGTTACATAGGTATCAATACAAATAATCTTAATATCTAAACTATTTGCAATTGCGGTCATTGTACTCATCGTTCCTGAAAGACCATTACAAATAGGGACAGCAATGATTAGCTCAACACCCTGATCCTTTAAACTTTCAAAACATTCTTCGATAATGCCTGCGGAAGGTTGTGAAGTTGTTAGAACTTTTTCTTCCTTCATTAAACGAATACAGTCATTACGATTTAATGTTTCCATATCTTGATATGTTTTATCATCTACGCTGATTTGCAAAGGAAGACTGATAATTCCCTGTTCTGCGTATTCGTGAATTGATTTTCCAGTACCACTATCTGTAACAAATGCAACTTTCATAATAACCTCACTTTTAAAAATGTATCATTACATATTATATCGCACATTCCTGTCTTTTTATATTTTAAACGACAACATTAACTTTTCTTTTAAGTTATTTCTTAATATTATGCCCTAAGGTATAATAGTTACATGACTACACATCTATTCGTACGTAGTTGTTACACGTTACTGGATAGCACAATTCGCATTCCTGAGCTTGTTTCAACAGCGAAAACATATGGATATCAAAGTGTCGCTTTGACCGATCATCATGTGATGCACGGCTTAGCGCGTTTTCTACATGAATGTAAGAAAGAGGGTATTCATCCTATTGTTGGATTAGAAGTTGATGTTTTCTACCATGAACAGAAAGTTCCTTTTTTACTACTTGCAAAGAATAATAGAGGATATGCAAATCTAATGAAGCTTTCTTCATTGTTATGTGATGGAAGAGAGTATGCAACGCTAGAAGAATTCTTAACATATAGTGAACATAATTTCATTATTGTGTATGGTGAAGGTGGGTATTTTGATGCGGAACTCATCAGCGAAGATCGTACTGGAATTATTCAGAAATTAGCTTTGATGAAATCGGAATTACCTACTTTTGATATTGCGATTTCTTATGAAGAAACATCTTTATGGCGCTCGAAGAATGCAGTATTAAAAGCGTTAGCGAAAGCACAGGGAATTCAGACGGTCGCATTAAATAAGATTTATTATCTAGCGCAAAAAGACTATGAAACTTTGAAGGTATTATCCGCAATCAAACAGGGGACAACCTTGCGGGATAAAAATGTAACACCAATTACAGGTAGATACTTTTTATCGATTTCTGAGATGGAACAAATTTATGATGCGGATGATTTACGTAGAACAGATGAAATCGCGAGTGAATGTCATTGCGATGGGGATTTGGAAAAGACCGGGATACCTGTTTATCCATTGAAAGAAGGAATTACGGCAGAACAATATTTACCGCAACTTTGTCTTGCAGGACTTAAGAAACGTTTAAATGGTGATTTAAAGCCTGCCTATGTAGAACGGTTAAAACATGAATTACAAGTGATTCACCAAATGGGCTTTGAAGATTATTTCTTAATCGTCTATGACTTTATCCGTTATGGTCGACAAAAGGGTATCTACATTGGACCAGGTAGAGGTAGCGCTGCTGGTTCTTTAGTTGCGTATTGTTTGGGTATTACAATGGTCGATCCATTACAATATAATCTGTTATTTGAACGTTTCTTAAATGCTGAGCGTGTATCCATGCCAGATATTGATACTGATATTCCAGATATTCATCGTCAAGAAATTATTGACTATGTCTATCAGAAATATGGTGAACAACACATTGCCAATATCATTACATTTGATACCTTAGCAGCACGCGCTGTTTTACGTGATGTTGGTAAAGCTATGGATATCTCCAAACGTGAGATAGATATGATTGTTGGTCTAATTCCACAAACGCCAAAGATTACGTTAGAGAAAGCGTATGAACAAAAAGAGAAATTACGTGTCCTACTCAATGCAAGTCCACAATTGATGGAATATTTTAACATGTCAAAACGGATTGAAGGTCTTCCAAAAAATAAGAGTATTCATGCGGCTGGTATTGTCATGTCCGGTAAGCCAATTGAGGATGTGATTCCTACCATACAAATGGCGGAAGGAATAAAGACAACACAGTTTGTTGGTAATTACTTAGAAGAAAGGGGTCTTATTAAGATGGACTTCCTTGGACTTAAGAATCTAACGACAATTGATGAAATTGTACAGATGATTCATAAGCATAATCCAGATTTCAATATTTTATCAATTCCGTTAAACGACGCAAAAACATATCGTTTATTTGCGCAAGCAGATACGATTGGTGTCTTCCAGTTTGAATCGGATGGTATGCGTAATTTATTGCGCAAGATGAAGCCAAATTGTTTTGAGGATATTATTGCTGCTTTAGCACTCTTTAGACCAGGTCCTAAAGATCAGATTAACACTTACCTAGAGGGTAGAAAGAATCCTGCATCGGTTGTATATCCATCCAAGGAATTAGAGCCGATTCTTAAGGAAACTTATGGTGTTACAATCTATCAGGAACAAGTTATGTTGATGGCACAGATTGCGGCGAAGTTCTCGCTTGTAAAAGCAGATATACTACGTAAAGCAATCTCAAAAAAGAATGAAGAAGAATTAGCAGGACTAAGACAAGAGTATGTGCGTGGCTGTAAAGAAAATGGCTATAGTGATGAAACTGCTAGTTTACTCTTTGATTTAGCAGAGAAGTTTGCAGGGTATGGCTTTAATAAATCTCACGCAGTTGCGTATGGACTTGTAGCGTATCAATTGGCCTATCTAAAGGCTAACTATCCATTAGAGTTCTATACATCAATTTTAAATAGTGTCATTGGAGATAGCACAAAGAGTGCAATCTATATAACTGAATGTAGACGAAAGCACATTTCTATCGAAGCACCAGATGTTAATCGCTCGATGGATATCTATTATCACAATGGAAAATCAATTATTTTACCACTTTCCATCATTAAGGATGTAGGTACACTGGCTGCTAGAACAATACTGGATGAACGTGATAAGAATGGCCGATTTGGTGATTACTTTGATTTTGTTGCTAGAGTTGTACTACGCAAGATTAATCGCACACAATTAGAACGATTGATATCTGCTGGCGCACTTGATGAATTTGATCTAGGTAGAACTACAATGTTAAATACTTTGGATGATGCAATCAAGTATGCAAAGCTAGTTCAGGTTCCATTTGGTGCACAGTTATCTATTGATCCACAACTTGTATCAAAGCCAATCGTTGTACGCATGAAGGATAGCCAAGAAGAACTCAGTGAAAATGAGAAGGCTGCACTTGGCTTTAATCTAGGGGAACAACCAATTGTTCACCTAAGACAAAAATTAGGTATCACATATCCACCACTTGCGGAATTAAATAGTAATCGTGGGTTATACCGTGGATTTGCATATATTCAAAGTGTAAGACAGATTCGTACTCGTAAAGGGGACCTAATGTGTTTTTTAAAACTGACAGATGAAACAGGTGAAAGTGATATGGCTGTTATGCCAAATCTATATTCCCAATATAGTCAGTATCTTGTAAAAGGTGTATATATACAGTTTTATGCTAAAATTCAGGATGAAGCTTCCTTTTTAGCAAATCAAATAGAAATAGTAAGGCAGAAATAGTATGGCAAAAATTTTAATTGTAGATGATGAAGCAAACATCCGTGAAGTTGTACGTGAATATTGTGAAATCAATGGTTTTGAAACAGAAGAAGCAGAAAATGGTTTGGTGGCAATTGAGAAAGTAAAGAATACACATTTTGATTGTGTAATCTTAGATGTCATGATGCCAGTATTAGATGGTTTTTCTACTTGTAAACAAATTAAGGGTATCGATCAAGTACCAGTGATTATGTTAAGTGCTCGTCAAGAAGAGTATGATAAGTTATTTGGTTTTGAATTAGGTGTAGATGACTATGTCACAAAACCATTCTCACCCAAGGAACTTATGGCACGTATAAAAGTTGTTTTAGAACGTGGTAAGAAGACACAAACAAATTCCGATATCATGATTTTCAAGGGATTACAGATTGATGTGCTTGGTAGAGTCGTAACTGTTGATGGGGAAAAGGCTCCATTAACACCTAAGGAAATTGATTTGCTTCTATATCTTGCAACACATCCAAATGTTGCGCTATCACGAGAAACTTTACTCGTAGAAGTATGGAATTATGATTATTTTGGTGATGATCGCACGGTTGATACACATATCAAGATGCTAAGACATAACTTAGGCCCATACCGTGATTTCATTACTACTGTTCGTGGAATGGGGTATAAGTTTGAAGCTTGATACACATGGTATCCGCTTTCGTTTGTGGCTAGCGTTCTTTACGATGGCCGTTGGTATTACGTTATTCATCGCTTTATTACAAACAGGCTTGATTCGTCCGTATTATCGTAATTCTAAGATTGCGGCAGTACGTACTGTCGCAGACCATATCCAACAAACACTGATTACAAATAATGCAAGTGGCAATGGTGTTGAGTCTGCGATTCGCGAAGCTGTAAATAATAACGTATGTATCGCTATTTATAATGACAGTGGAACACAAATTTACAGTGCAGATAGTCTAGGTGCAGGTTGTGCCTTACAAGATCCTAAGTCTGATGAGATTCAGGGTCTTTTAGACCTTTCATCGATTGATAGCAAACTTCAAAATGGTGAACTGAGTATTAATATGACCAACCAGCGTACGGGACAAGAGATGATTATCTATGCGCGTCATATTCGTGAAAATCTAGGAAATTACTATCTGTTTGTAAATACAGCATTAGAGCCAATTGATAGTGTCGTAACATTCTTTACGCGACAATACGCACTCTATACAATTATTGTGATTGTCGTAGCTTCGATTGTATCTTTGATGATTTCTGGTTTGGTAACTGATCCTATCATTCGCATGAAACAAGAAGCTGTGAAACTATCACAAGCCGATTATAGTGCACACTTTGATGGTGGTTCATTAACAGAATTCCAGCAACTCGCAAATAGTTTGAATACTGCAAATCGACAACTATCTAAAATTGATGAATTACGAAGAGACCTTTTGGCGAATGTTTCACATGATATTCGTACTCCAATGACGGACATTCGTGCATACGCAGAAATGATTCGAGATATTTCTGGAAATGACCCAGTTAAACGTGATAAACACTTAGGGGTTATTATCAAAGAGACAGACTATATGACGCGACTCATCAATGATATGAGTGAACTTGCCAAGATGCAATCAGGTAACTATGTACTCAATCGTACGAATATGGATTTAGCGGATAAGATTCGTGAAATTATTGAATTAAATCAAAAGTCTATCGCACAAGGTGGACAGATTGTAGATTTACGCTTGCCAGGAACACTCTATATCTATGCGGATGAAGTTAAGATTGGGCAAGTGATTACAAACTTCTTAACCAATGCCTTAAAACATACAGCGACAGGACAACATATTACAATTCAAGCATATCGCAAGCCTGATGAGGAAACGATGCACTTTGAGATACGAGATGATGGTGAAGGAATTCCTGAAAGCGAATTGCCGTATGTTTGGGACCGTTATCATAAGACATCTCGTTCATTCTCACGTAATCAACTAAATACAGGTTTAGGTTTAGCGATTGTTAAGGCTATCCTAGATGCACATGATGCACAGTTTGGTGTAGAGAGTGTTGTTGGAAAGGGTTCAACCTTCTGGTTTGAATTAAGGGAAACACATGAAGCTTGATTATTTAGGTGGAACAGACTTTCTCATTGATCAAGGAGACGAGTTTTATCGTATGAATTCAGATACGGAATTATTAGGTCGTTTTATACGTATGAAACACCATCATCGCTTTCTTGAGATTGGTTGTAATACAGGTGCTGTATTACTATACGCATCACTGCGTAAACCAAAAGAACTGGTTGGGGTAGATCTATTTCCTGAAGTATTAGCATTAACAAAACAAAATCTAGAGCGCTATAAAGTACATGCGTATTTACATGCATGCAAGATTCAAGATTATCATGATGAACTCTTTGATGTTATTGCATGTAATCCACCATACTTTTCAACTACAAATCAAGATTTGATGAATGAAAATCAGTATAAAAGGGCAGGAAGACACGAAGAAAATCTACCATTGAGTGAACTCTTTTCATCCGTGAAACGATTGTTGAAATCAAATGGTTCTTTCTTTTTGGTACATCGTGCGAGTCGTTTAAATGAGTTGTATCAATGTGCAAGTAGCGTGGGATTATTGCCAGTTAGGATGATATTTGCCTATGACCATCCGAATGGCGTAGCGAAAACAGTGTTAATTGAATTTCAGTTTGCTAGTTTACATGAATGTTTGATTGATTCCCCAGTTTATCTGGATGATCGTAGTACATTTCCTACAATTGAATAGAATATGATAAAATCCACCCTTAGGTGGATTTGTTATTTATGCATTGTTATGGCGCTACAGTTGGAACCGGTGTTGGTGTAGCGTTAGGATCAACTTCAGGCGTTGGAGTTGGTGTTGGAACTGCCTCTGGTGTAGGAGTTGGTTCAACCGTAGGCTCTGGAGTTGTTTCTGGAGTAGGTTCTGGTGTAGGTGTTGCTTGTGGATTATCATTGAATACTCCTGGTGCTGTATTGGTTTCTGCTACTGGAGCTGTTGACTTTAATGTATAACATACAACTTCAGCTGGGCTTAAGAAACGCATATCGACACCAATCGTACCAACACCATTTGAAATATCAAGTACGAATGTATTTTGAATCAAATGTTTCCCACGCAAGTAGTTTACTGCCTTATCAGGTGCATAATAGGCTCCTAAGAAGTAATATGCTTGTCCACCCAAAGAATGACCTGCTAGGAAGTAGTCTGTTGTATCGAGTGGGACAAGAGATGCTGTATCTGGTGTATGACATACTGAAATGACATAGTTTTCATTGCTGACGTTAGCGTAAGCAGCGTTAACATCAGGTGTACTATTCAATTCATTCTCTAGTCCTACTAAAGAAATAAATCCGGATGAACCATTATGAATAGATACAGAACTATTTGAGATGACTTCAAAGTTTGCAGTCTGTAAAATTGATAAGACATGAGACTTTATATCAGCAGTAGCACAATCTTGATCACCTAATACTGCAAATTTTCCGAGTGGGGCTTTAATGGAAGATAGGGCAGTGGTGACTTCACCATCCGTTTCGGTAGTAATCGTTGCATTAGGTGCATAGATATCACCACCAAATACCACTGCATCAGGAGCAATGCGATTGATTGTATCTACTAGCTTTTGTAAACGATTTTGATTCATGTGATTACCATAGTAGATATCAGAGACATATAAGATTTTGGTGTTATTAAGATCTTGTGGAATCTTATCCGATGTCAGTGTCTGATAGCGTACCGTATACTTTCTTGGAGCAAGCAAGAAGGCATCTACTAATAGATATAAAACTAAACCGAATATAATACCCAAAATCAGTAATATCTTTTGAATTTGTTTCATGTGTTTTCCTCGCGTGTATAATCATATCACATCTATGTGATACAATAAGCACACGAGGGAAGAAAATGTTAAGGAATAAAGGGTATATCATTCAATTAGAAACATTGATGCAACAAAAACAAGCAATGCCAGGTGCCAAAGAACTAATTCAGTCTTTCCAAATGGAGAATATTAGTTATCTGATTTTAACAGAGCGTTCATCTGTAACGGTTGATGAAATTATAAATCAGTTAGAACATTGTGGCATTCATGGTATTAGAAAAGAGAATATCTATACTTCGACAATGGCTGCAGTGGAGTATATTGTTGCACATGATAAGAAGGCGATCGATGTAGATTACATCGGTGGTAAAGGGATACGTCAGGTACTAACTGATACAGGGTTTCATATTACACACCATCGTCCACAATATTTCTTTGTTGGAATGGATAGTAGTTTATCTTACGATGAATACCAAGATGTCTTTATCCAACTAAGACAAGGAAGTCAACTTGTATCTGTCGACCATCGCCGTATTCAACTTGTTGATCAAGTAGAAAAGATTGGTAACGGTACAATTGTACGCATGCTTGAGTATGCGGCTGGTGTGAAAGCGATGAACTTTGGTTGTGGCACAAAGATATTACTGAAGTCCGCAAGCAGTCATCTACCGTATTCCTTAAGTGAAACAATCATGATTGGTAATCGCTTTAAAAAAGATATTGTGCCAGCACTACAGTTAGGAATGTTAACATTCTATGTTGCAGGAAGCGAAGAAATGATGAAACAAGGTATAAATGATGAATTACATCCAGATTATATTCTGGATGATTTAACGGGATTATTACGATAATCGTCTATTGAGGAGAGCGATATGAAAATTTTGGTTCCAATTGAAAATGATATGATTTATCAACACTTTGGTCATACACCTGCGTTTCGTTTGTATGACGTCGAAGGTAATATAGTTCTTCATACAAAAGATTATGTACCAAATGGACAAGGACATGTAGTAATGTGTCAGATAACGTTAGAGTTAGGTGCAAATGTAGTGATTGCAGGGGGATTTGGGTTACCAGTTCAACAAACTCTATCTTCCAATGGCATTCAAATATTTGGTGGCGTTAGCGGTAGAGCAGATGATGCAGTACTTGCCTATCTTGAAGGTACTCTTACCTATAATCCAGACATTGCAAAGCATCATTGTGGTTGTCATCATTAAGCATTGAAAAAATGGATGATGATTGTTAATATATTGGTAATGCAGTGATAAAGAATAGTAGTGAGCGATTCATTTCCAGAAAGCCGTGGGTTGATGTGACACGGTATGATGACCTACATGAACTCAACTTTTGAGCAAACGTAACTTCTGCGTTAAAGAAGATTTGAGGTGTATGATTGATTTACGATCATAAACTAAGGTGGTACCGCGTATATAACGTCCTTAGAGTAGGACGTTTTTTATTTTGAGAAGGAGATTTGATTATGTCATTTGATCACAAGAAGATTGAAACGAAGTGGCAACAGTATTGGGATGAACATCAAACATTTAAAACGGATGGTTATGATTTTTCAAAGCCTAAGTATTATGCGTTAGATATGTTCCCATATCCATCTGGTTCTGGTTTGCATGCAGGTCATCCAGAAGGATATACAGCAACGGACGTTATCTGTCGTATGAAGCGTATGCAGGGCTTTAATGTATTACACCCAATGGGATTTGATGCATTTGGCTTACCTGCAGAACAATATGCAATTAAGACAGGAAATAATCCAGCTACATTTACAGAAAAGAATATTGAGACATTTAAGAAACAGTTACGTGCCTTTGGTTTTAGTTATGATTGGGACCGTGAGATTTCTACAGCAGATCCTTCTTTCTATCACTGGACACAATGGATCTTCAAGCGTCTTTTTGAAGATGGCTTGGCAAAGTGTGTTGATATGCCAGTAAACTGGTGTGAAGAATTAGGTACAGTACTTTCCAATGATGAAGTCATTGATGGCAAGAGTGAACGTGGAGGATATCCTGTCGTTCGTAAGAATATGCGTCAATGGGTAATCGATATTCCAGCGTATGCTGAAAAGTTATTGGAAGGACTAGAAACAATTGACTGGCCAGAGTCCACAAAGGAAATTCAGCGTAACTGGATTGGTAAGTCCATTGGTGCACAGGTAACTTTTAAGGTTGATGGTCATGATGATAGCTTTGTTGTCTTTACAACTCGTTGTGATACATTGTTTGGCGCTACATACTGTGTGCTCGCTCCAGAACATGTACTTGTGGAAAAGATCGTAAGTAGCGAGCAAAAAGAAGTAGTAGAAGCATATCGAAAAGAATGTGCAACAAAATCTGATTTGGAACGTACAGAACTAAACAAAGATAAGACAGGTGTATTTACTGGTGCATATGCGATTAACCCAGTAAATGGTAAGAAGATTCCAATCTGGATTTCTGACTATGTCCTAGCAAGCTATGGAACAGGCGCAATCATGGCTGTGCCTGCCCATGATGAACGTGACTATGCATTTGCGAAAAAATTTGGTATGGAGATCATTCCTGTACTAGCTGGTGGTGATGTAACGCAAGAAGCTTGGACACAAGATGGTTTACATATTAACTCTGAATGGCTTGATGGTTTAAATAAGCAAGAAGCTATTGATAAGATGATTGAATGGTTGGAATCCAATCATATCGGTCAAAAGAAGATTAACTATAAGATTCGTGAATGGATTTTTGCTCGTCAAAGATATTGGGGTGAACCAATTCCTGTCGTTTATCTTGAAGATAATCGCTATGTGGCAATTAGTGATGAGGAGTTACCACTCGTACTTCCGGTATTAGATGACTATAAACCAAGTAAGGGTGGACAATCCCCACTTGCCAAAGATGAAGAATGGGTAAATGTAACAATTGATGGTATTAAGGGAAAGCGTGAAACAAGTACAATGCCAGGTTCTGCTGGTAGTAGTTGGTACTTCTTACGCTATATTGATCCAAAGAATGACAAAGCTATCGCAGATTCAGAACTTCTCAAACACTGGATGCCAGTCGACCTTTATGTCGGTGGACCAGAACATGCAGTAGGACACTTGTTGTACTCTCGTATGTGGAATCGTTATCTTTATGATAAGGGCATCGTTTCTACAAAAGAACCATTCCAGAAATTAGTTCATCAAGGTATGATCTTGGGTGCAAATGGTATTAAGATGGGTAAGCGTTATCCTGAGTTTGCGATTGATCCAAATGTATTGATTGAACAATATGGTGCAGATACTGTACGTCTATATGAAATGTTTATGGGACCATTAGAAGCCAGCAAGCCATGGAGTGAGCAGGGTGTAGATGGTGCACATAAGTGGTTAGAACGTGTACATCGCTTGATTGTAGAATCTAATAAACTTAGTGATACAAATGATGGCTCTTTAGATGAAGTCTATCATGCGACGGTTAAGAAGGTCACAAGCGATATCGAAAGCTTAAATCTCAACACTGCAATTTCACAGATGATGATTTTCATCAATGAATGTTATAAGGCTGAAACTCTCTACAAGCCATATATGAAAGGCTTTGTACAAATGTTTGCGTGCTATGCACCACACTTAGGGGAAGAACTATGGCAATTCTTAGGTCATGATAATACTCTGACATTTGAAGCTTGGCCAACCTACGATGAAAGTAAACTAGTAAAGAATCAAGTTGAAATGGTTGTACAGGTCAACGGCAAGGTTCGCGGTAAATTTATGGCAAATATAGATGAAGACAAGAAGGTTGTAGAAGAGATGGCACTAGCTTTACCATCTGTACAAGCACAGATGGAAGGAAAGACAGTACGTAAGCTTATTGTTGTGCCAAACCGTATTGTCAATATTGTTGTTGGATAAAAAAACTACCTTTGGGTAGTTTTTTTATTTGCCATTGTCGGTAACATCAGATTGATATGGTTAGATACTGGATTATTTGATATAATGCAAAAGGTAAAAAATATGGAAGAATTCAAGGTAACGATAGAAAAATTTGATGGTCCACTTGATTTAATGTTACATCTCATCAAAGAGAAACAGATGGATTTGATGGACTTAGATATGAACGAGTTAACGGACCAATACATTGCGTACTTAAACTCTATGCAACAATTGCATTTAGAAATTGCGGGTGAGTATTTGGCGGAGTTAGCGACTTTAATCGAATATAAGTCTAAGAAAATGATTCCTGGTAATAAGGAAGAGTTAGAAGATGCGTATGAAGAAGATCCAAAGGAACGCTTGGTTCGTCGCTTGTTGGAATACCAGCAATATAAAGAAATTAGTGAAACTTTGAATGCCTTATTCGAAGAACGTCAAATGATGATGGGTAGACCCCTTAGTACGGAAGTTGATCAATGGATGAAGCATTCTGATGAAGAGATGAAGGTAGAAGGCAATCCATATGATTTAATGAAGGCAATGAAGCGTATCTTAATGCGTATGCAGTTGTCTAAGCCAATTGAGGCACGTTATACAGTCAAAGAGATTTCGATGGAAGATCGTCAGATTGAAGTACGTGCTAAGTTAGACCGCTTACCTGAAACCTTCCGCTTTGAAGCATTATTAGACGATGTTCATGAACCGCAGATGTTTATTGCGACATTCCTAGCTGTTTTAGATCTTGCACGTCAACATAAGTTATTTTTTACAGTTGATGAACAGGAAGTTATTTGGTTTAGAAGAGGAGAGATGGTGAATGAGTGAGATGGAAAATCAGACAATCGTAGAAGATAACGCTGCTGTATTGGATGAAGAATTTGATGAGACAACTTCATCATCAGACCAACAACAACCAGATCCAAAAGAGCGTATGCTAGCAATATTAGAAGGTCTATTATTCCTTTGTGGGGATGATGGCTTATCCATTGAGCAGGCTGCCGCATCTATGGATGCGACAGAAGAATATGTGGCAGAATTATTTGATGAGCTACAGAAATATTACTTACAGGAAAGTCGTGGCATAGAGATTGCGCGCTTTGGAGAAAAGTATCGTTTCTTATCCAAGGCAACTATTCATGACGCTGCAAAGAAGTTGTTCCAAACTTCTACAGAAGCTAAACTCTCTAATGCGGCTTTAGAAACGCTTGCGATTATTGCATATAAACAACCAATTACACGTGTTGAAATTGAAGAAATTCGTGGTGTTGGTGCAGATGTGATGTTACGTAAGCTCGTAGCTAGAGGTCTTATTCAAGAAGATGGTCGTAGTGAAGCAGCTGGAAGACCAATACTATATTCTGTTACAGATGAATTCTTAGATTCCTTTAAACTATTGAGTTTAGACGAATTACCAGAGCTTCCACAATTTGGTACAGAAGAAACAGATAATGGTGAGTTATTCCACTCCTAAGGAAAACGAGGGTTAGATTCATGTTGAAGAAATTAATCGTTGTATTAACACTATGTTTCCTAGTAGGTTGCACAACTCGTCGTAACACTTCCGAAACACATGATACAAATCGTGTGTTAGATGCAGGGAAAGTTGCTTCACAATTATTACGTAAACTAAACTTAACCGATTCTATGGAACAGGTAAGCGATAAAGTAATGGATAGTGTCTTTATGCAGGGCGAAGATCTAACAGATGATAAGATTGCTTATCTTGCAATAGATAAAGGAAACTCTAATACAATTGCGGTCTTTGTGGCTGATGAAGATACGAGTGTTGATGTACTACGTGAGCACTTACTAAAATATCTAGATACCCAGAAAGTAACAATTGAAAACAATTATCCAACTGAAGTTTTTAAAATATCGAATGCTGTATTAGAGGATAATGGTAGAGTTGTTGTACTTGTGGTGGCTGATAACATTGAGGATGCACGCAAGTATGTAAATGACATACTTGAAAAATAAATCAAGCAGTTGTTTCTGAACAAAAAGGAGAGAGGCTATGATTGAAAGATATTCCCGACAGGTAATGCGTGATGTATGGAGTGAAGAGGCAAAGTTTCAGGCATGGTTAGATGTTGAAATTCTAATCGATGAAGCTTGGTCTAAGCTTGGAGAAATTCCAGCAGAAGATGTAGAAAAGATTCGTGCAAATGCAAAGTTTGATGTAAACCGTATTCTAGAAATCGAACAGGAAACAAGACATGATGTAGTCGCATTTACAAGATGTGTATCCGAAAGTCTTGGTGAAGAAAAGAAGTGGATTCACTATGGTGTTACTTCTACAGATGTTGTAGATACAGCCAATGGTATTCGCTTCAAGAATGCAAATCAGATTTTGCGTGAAGATATTCATACGTTTATGGATATCTTGAAAACAAACGCACTCAAATACAAAGATACAGTTATGATGGGTAGAACCCATGGTGTACATGCGGAAATTACAACCTTTGGTCTTGTATTTGCATTATGGTATGAAGAAATGAAGCGTAATTTGGAACGCTTTGAACTTGCATGTAAGGATGTTGAGGCAGGTAAGATTTCTGGAGCGGTCGGAACATTCGCAAATATTCCACCATTCGTACAGGATTATGTATGTGAAAAGTTAGGGATTCAAAGTGCTGCTATTTCTACACAGGTACTACAACGTGATCGTCATGCACACTATTTCGCAATCTTAGGACTAATCGCTTCTTCATTAGAACAGATGGCAACAGAAATCCGTCACCTACAGAGAACGGAAGTTCGCGAAGCGGAAGAACATTTCAATAAAGGACAGAAGGGTTCCAGTGCAATGCCACATAAGCGTAACCCAATCGGTTCTGAGAATATTTGTGGTGCCGCAAGAGTGATGCGTGGATATATGCTAGCAGCGTATGAAGATATTCCATTATGGCATGAAAGAGATATCTCTCATTCTGGTGTAGAACGTATCATCTGTCCAGATGCAACAGAATTATTGGATTACATGTTAACGCGTTTTGGTAAAATCTTAAAAGATTTAACTGTATTCCCAGAGAATATGAAAAAGAATATCTGGCTAACCAATGGAGTTATCTTCTCACAACGCTTCATGTTAAAGCTGATTGAGAAGGGTTGGTCTCGTGAAAAAGCATATGATACAGTTCAACCACAAGCCATTAATGCATGGGAGAATCATCTCAACTTCAAGGAACTCATGTTAGCAAATCCTGAAGTTACAAGTACTCTAACATTAGAAGAAATCGAAGATTGTTTTGATCCAATGTATCATGTACGTAACGTAGATGAAATCTACAAACGCGTTGGAATTCTATAAATTTATAGATAAACTTCTTATACGCTGTATGGTCAAATAACCATACAGTTTTTTTGATTTAAATATATATAAATGTAGCAAATTGTACGTTGTGTCAAATGTAGGTCATATGCATTGACAAAGGTATATATACAACGTAAAATGTTGTGGTTTAACTACATATTCAATGTTGAAAATATCAATTATGGAGGACAGTCAATGAAAAAACAACTTATCAATATTGGTGCATGCATGGCTATTTCAGCAAGTCTAGTATTTGCTGGAAATTAC
Organism: uncultured Solobacterium sp.; assembly: GCF_963550625.1. Lineage (GTDB taxonomy): Bacteria > Bacillota_I > Bacilli_A > Erysipelotrichales > Erysipelotrichaceae > Bulleidia. Next base: position 88,157 of record NZ_CAUVCV010000002.1, on the reverse strand, counting down.
GCTACTTATGCGGAGGAGAATGATCCTACAGTATGGACAGAATCTAATGAAGAAAATGCTCCAGAATCCACACCAGAATTTAATCCAGATAATGAATCAATACCTGATAATAGTTCATTGCCGGATTCTGTTCCTACATCAACTATTCCAGCTTCATCTTCTCCATCTACACCAGTGCTAAATGATAACCTCGTTGAAGAAGGTGGACATGTTAATGTTGAAGGTTTACCAGCAAAGTTAAGTGAAGATGGTCAAGGAGTTACATATTCCTATATCGTAGCGTTCCAAAGAATGCATTCAAGCGACCATGGACAGACTGTTAGTGACCTTCGTATGTGTCTTCCAAATTTACCTTATACAGATATTAAATTTACTCTAGTAGGGACAAGAGATGCGAACTCTAATCCTGTGCCAGTAAATGTACCAATGGTTGGTGTTGATGTAGATGATGTAGATGTTGTAAATAATCCAGATGTATACGCATATAATCTTCCAACTGCTGAAGAAGTTCAAAATGGTAAAACAGCATACTATGTTACAAAAAACATGGAAGATGAATCTTACGATAAAGTGAAATTCTATAATGTATACAGCAATGTTAATTTAAGCCAAGCAATCAAAGTTGAAGTAACACTTCCTCTAGAAGATGCTAAGAATATTAAGTATCTACCAATTGATGCAAGAATGGTTTGGAAAGCAAGCCAAGAGGGCGGAATTGTCGGTTATGAATCAGGTGCACAACATCTAGAAGAATATGCAAATCATAATCTTTTTGATGGTAATAATGGAAATGTAGAGTATGGTGGATTTGGTGATCCAGCTTCTATAGATGATAGTTATGTATCTAACGGACACTTAATTAAATCTGTTGCGAAATCATCTACATACATTACGCCAAATAATGGTGACTGGACAACAATTCCAAATGATATAAACATTGATGAGAATACATTCTTCGCGTATGCTAAAATCTTTACTTTACGAGCAAATAGCGCAGTAACTTATTATATCTCTGAAAAAGAAGATATGGCTGACCAAGATGTTTCACATTTACAGTTAGGCTCTGTTGTAGTTGACTATGTAATTTCTGGCGAAGGTACTTCTATTAAAGCTACTTATATTGATACTATTTTAAGACCACTATATAACGCTGATGGTGCATTGGCTGCATACAATACAGCGGATGATGGAAATGAAGCACCACAGTCTATTACTTATGATGGCAAAGAATATACACTTGTAGGAACAAGTGCTACATCTGCTCCAGCTACTGGTGTTTTAGCAGAGGGAGTATCTCATGTTGTCTATGAATATGCATTAGTTGCTACACCAACTCCTGCTCCAACACCATCTACACCAGCTGCTTCTACACCTAAGACAGCAGATACTACAAATCTAGCGGGATATGTTGCAGCATTACTTGCGGCTTTTGTAGCATTTAGTGTTACAGCCGTAAATAGATACAAGTCTAATCAAATTTTCTAAAACTAAAAATGTCGATGGAAATATTCTGTCGACTTTTTTATATAAAAAATCCATATCAGAAAGTGATATGGATTCAATGACTATTTAAGAATATCTCTTAATACGATGTTTGCGTTACGATCTGGTCCTACTGATACTAAGCAGAACTTTGTACCTGTGTATTCTTCGATGAAGCGTACATACTTTTGACAGTTAGCAGGTAACTCATCAAATGATCTAGCATTAGATATATCTTCTTGCCAGCCATCAAAATATTTATAAATTGGCCTTGCCTTAGCATAGTCTTTTAGAGATGCTGGAACTGTATCGTACTCCTTACCATCAATTTCGTATCCTACACATACAGGTAACTTATCATAGCCTGTTAGGATATCTAGTTTTGTTAGTGCCATCTCTGTTAGACCGTTAATTAAAACAGCTTGGCGAACAACTGGTAAGTCTAACCAACCAACACGACGTGGTCTGCCTGTTGTAGCACCATATTCAAAACCTTTTTCACGAAGAGCATGTGCTTCATCACCTTGTAACTCAGTAACAAACGGTCCTTCACCAACACGTGTGGAGTATGCTTTTGTTACACCAATAATGTGGTCTAATTTACGTGGAGATACACCAGCGCCTTCGCATACACCTGCAGCTGTAGGGGATGATGAAGTTACATATGGATATGTACCATAGTTAATATCCAACATATTCGCTTGTGCACCTTCAAATAAAACAACTTGTTTTGCGTCTAATGCTTTATTGATTTTATCTGTCGCATCACAGATCATTGGTAATAGACGTTCTCTATACTCTTTGAATGTAGCTACCATTTCATCGTAATCAAATGGTTCTGAATTAAAGAGTTTAACAATTTCTTCATTCTTTTGTGCAAGAACAATCTTTAGTTTTTCTTGGAATACGTCCCAATCACGTAGGTCACAAACACGAATACCAATACGTGTATATTTATCCGCATAGCATGGACCAATACCGTTCTTTGTTGTTCCAATCTTACCAGCACCAGCACGTAACTCTTGTAGTTCATCAATCTTTACATGATATGGCATGATGAGGTGAGCACGGTCACTAATCTTTAGGTGATCACATGTAAAACCTTGAGACTCTAATGTTTCAATTTCCTTGAATAACACAGATAGATTAACGACAACACCAGGGCCAATAATGCATGTGGCATCAGCGTTTAAAATACCTGATGGTAATAAATGTAAAATGATCTTTTTATTATTTACGACAACGGTATGTCCAGCATTATTACCACCTTGGAAACGGACAACCATATTGACGTTAGTTCCTAGTAAATCGACGACTTTTCCTTTTCCTTCATCGCCCCATTGGGAACCTACAACTACATATCCTGACATGATATATCTCCTTTAACGCAACAATAATATCATATATATCTTGAATATAGGCAAAATAGAGAAAAATTATCAGTGTTTATAGTAAAATGGGTAAAGAGGTGATGAAAATGAGTGAAAGAAACGCAAAAGGAAAAACACCGGAAGATTATGGCTTCCGTATGCCTAATAAAAAAGGTATTCAGAAATTTGAATTACATGAGGGCGCTAGCGTCAAAAAAGTAATTGGTATTGTATCAGGTAAAGGTGGAGTAGGTAAGTCATTTGTGACATCGATGTTGGCATCTATGATGCAAAAGAGAAATCATAGAGTAGCTGTATTAGATGGTGATATTACAGGACCTTCTCAAGGTAAGTCTTTTGGAGTTACATCTAAGGCAGAAGGCTTTAAGGGTACTATTTATCCAGCAATCACAAAGAATGGAATGCAGTTAATTTCATCGAATATGTTGCTTGATAAGGATGAGACACCAGTTATATGGCGTGGTCCGATGGTGGCTTCTATTCTGCAACAGTTCTATTCAGAAGTATTATGGGAAGCAGTAGACTACATGTTTGTAGATATGCCTCCAGGAACAAGTGATGTTCCATTAACATTATTCCAATCTGTACCACTTGATGGAATTATTGTAGTAACAAGTCCACAGGATTTAGTATCCATGGTAGTTGAAAAAGCAATTAACATGGCATCTATGATGAACATCAAGGTACTAGGTCTTGTTGAAAATATGTCTTATGTTCAATGTCCGAACTGTGATGAAAAGATTTATGTCTTTGGTAAGTCACATGCTCACGAAGTGGCAGAGAAGTATCACTTACCGCTACTTGCACAGATTCCAATGAATCCAGAGATTCCGGCTGCTGCAGATAAGGGTAGTATCGATGAAGTAGTTGTTCCAGAATTAGATGTTGTAGCAGAATTCATCGAAAGTATTTAAAGTATTCACGTTTCGTTCACATAGTTTTACTAAGATACTCATAAGGAGGATGTTCCATGACAAAGATTTTGATCGTAGATGATGAAGCGAAGATTCGCGAACTGATTATCAAATATGCAAAACATGAAGGTTTTGAAACAGCTGAAGCTGCGGATGGCATGGAAGCAGTAGAACTATGCGAAAAGAATCACTATGATCTTGTTGTCATGGATATTATGATGCCTCATTTGGATGGCTTTTCTGCAGTAAAAGAAATTAAAAAGACAAAGCCACATTTACCATTTATCCTATTATCCGCCTTAGGTGAAGAATATGATCGTATTCATGGTTTTGATGTTGGTGTTGACGATTATGTTGTAAAACCATTCTCTTCCAAAGAGTTAATGATGCGAATTCATGCAATCTTAAAAAGAGTTCATCCAGTTGAGACTGTATCAAATGAACAGTTCAAGGTGGATGAAATGGTAATTGATTATTCTGCACGTACCGTTACAATCGAAGGACAACGTATTCAGTTATCCCCAAAGGAATATGAATTGCTTGTCTATCTCGTAAAAAACAAGGGTATTGCGTTAACACGTGAACAACTCTTACAAAATGTTTGGGGTTATGACTTCTTTGGTGATGATCGTACTCTTGATACGCATATTAAACTATTGCGTAAGAACTTAGGTGATTATGCAAAGTATATTATTACATTGAGAGGAGTTGGCTATCGTTTTGAAAAAGTTGACGCCTAAATCAAAAAAGAATATTAGTCTACGCTGGAAGATTGGTTTATATCTTTCTGTGTTCTCATTTGTACTTGTGGCTATTGTATTTATATTTCAAGCTGTTCTACTAGAGCCGATGTATGAGGCAAGTAAAAAGCGTACGGTAGAGAATGTATCAAATGCAGTAGTAAATGTCGTAAAAGAAGAAGATGATGCGGATGATATTGAACAATATATCAATATTGTTCAAGAGACCAATGAAACATGCATTCGCGTATTACGAGAATCTAATATCTTTCCAGGTACGTATGAGGATACGTACTTTGAATCTGATAGTGGAAATCTAGGTTGTCGTTTATACAAGATGTCTTCCAATGAGATCCTAACGCAGATAGCAAATGCTGAAAATAGTGGTAAGGGTGAATCAATGGTTGTACAAGATACAAACTTGATTACACCAACCAATGGTGAACGTTTCCGTAATATTACGTATACTCGTATTATTAAAGACCACGATGGTAATAAATCAATCGTTATGGTTTACAGTAATATCACACCAATTTCTACGACAAAGAAAACATTATCGATGCAAATGTGGTATATCTCTGCAATTATCTTGCTTGCAGTATTAGTACTGACATATATTATGTACCGTACAATTGCACGTCCATTAATTTTAATCAATCAATCTGCAAAGTCATTGCCAGAGGGTAAATATGAACGTGTTACAGTACAAAACTATCGAGAAGCAGAAGAATTAAATGATACATTATTAACAGCTGCTCAGGATATACAGAAAGCTGATAAAGCGAAACGTGATTTAATTGCGAATGTATCACATGATTTACGTACACCATTAACGATGATTTCAGGTTATGGTGAGATGATGAAAGATCTTCCAGAAGAGAAGACAGATGAAAATATTCAAGTCATTATTGATGAATCAAAACGTTTAAATGCACTGGTGAATGACTTGTTAGATTTATCAAAATTACAGGAAGAAAAGATCCGCCTAGAAAAAGAAAATTTTGATTTAACGAAAGTCCTTCAAACACAGTTACAAAAATATGATGTTTATCACATGCAAGAAGGTTTCACGATTGATACTGAATTAGCCGATGAAGCGATTATCAACGCAGATATGAAACGTATTGAACAAGTGTTTAATAACTTCATGACAAATGCAATCAACTACAGTGGTGATAAAAAGCATATTATTGTCCGTGAGAAAAAAGTGGATGATGTGGTTCGTGTCGAAATTCAAGACTTTGGAGAAGGGATTGCCAAAGAAGATATCGCTAAGATTTGGGATCGTTATTATAAGATTGACAAGGAACATGTACGTGTATCAAATGGTTCTGGTATCGGTTTAGCAATTGTCAAAGAGATACTCGAACTACATGATGCTAAATATGGTGTTATTAGTAATCCTGGAGAAGGCAGTACATTCTGGTTTGAATTTCCAATCGTTAAGTAAAAAGTAAAGCAGGCTTTTGCGGTCTGCTTTTTAATTGATAGGAACAGATTGTTGTGCTTTATGAATTTATCTTCCCATTGTTTCAACATTTCTTGTTTTAGTTTAAAATGAAGATACATAATCGGAGGGTTAAAAATAATGGATTATAAACAAAGATATGAAGAATGGGTTCAAATGTTACCTGAGGGTGACCCCCTGAAAGATGAATTGTTGGCTATCAAGGATAACGATAATGAAATTAAAGAGCGTTTTTATCAAAATTTAGCATTTGGTACTGCTGGTTTACGTGGCATTGTAGGTGCTGGTACTAACCGCATGAACTTCTATACAGTTGGCAAAGCAAGTCAAGGTGTAGCAGAGTATATCTGTGCACAGGGACAAGAAGCGATGGATAAGGGTATTGTCATTGCACATGATCCACGTCACTTCTCCAAAGAATTCTCACAGTTATCTGCTGGTATTTTCGCAGCGAATGGAATTAAGACTTATGTCTTCCCAGACTTACGTCCAACCCCTGAACTTGCGTTTATGATTCGTAAATTAGGTACAACATCTGGTATTAATATTACAGCTTCTCATAATCCAAAGGAATACAATGGTTATAAAGCGTATTGGAATGATGGTTGTCAGGTTAGTAGTACTGTAGCAGATGGTATGGAAGAAAGAATCAATGCAGTTGATATTTGGAATGGTATAAAAAAGTCAGACTTCAATGAAGGTGTAGCTTCAGGAAAGATTGTTGTATTATCTGAAGAATATGACCGTGCATATTTAGATCTTGTAGAAAGTCTAGCAATCCATAGTGGCGATGAAATTGACTTAAATATTCCACTTGTTTATACACCGCTCAATGGTGCTGGTTCTATTCCATTTGCAACAATGATGAAGGACCGTGGATTTACGAATTGGCATATCGTTCCAGAACAGAAAGATCCAGATCCAGACTTTACAACAGTTGGTTATCCTAACCCTGAAAGCCCTGCAGCCTTCAAGATGAGTGAAGAACTTGGTAAGAAGGTTGGTGCAGAATTATTAATGGCTACTGACCCAGATAGTGACCGTTTCGCAATTGAATTACGTGATGATGATGGTAACTATATCCCATTAAATGGTAACCAGACAGGATACTTATTGGTTAATTACATCTTAGAAGGTCACAAGAGCGCTGGAACATTACCTGAAAAGGGTGTCATGATTAAGTCTATTGTTACTTCTACAATGAGTACTGTCATGGCAAATGCGTATGGTGTTGAAATGTATGAAGCATTAACAGGCTTCAAGAATATTTGCGGACGTATTCCTGCATTACTTGAACAGGGATATACTTATCTATTCGGTTATGAAGAATCCGTAGGTTACGCAGCTAGTGTTGATATCCGTGATAAGGATGGAATCTCTGCTGGTATGTTAGTAGCAGAAGCTGCAGCGTACTATCGCAAGCAAGGTAAGACATTATGGAATGTATTACAGGAGTTATATGAGAAGTATGGCTTCTATGCAGAAGATGAACCAAATCTTGTATTAGAAGGTATTGCAGGTGCAGAACGTATCAAGCGTATGATGGTTTCTATTAGAAACAATCTACCAACAGAAGTTGCTGGATACAAAGTAGAGAAGGTAATTGATTACTTACACGGATATGAAGATATTCCTGCATCTAACGTATTACGTTTCTACTTAGATAACGATAGTTGGTTTGCGGTACGTCCATCTGGAACAGAGCCAAAGATTAAGTTCTACTTCTATACAAAGCAAGCCTCTCGCAAAGAAGCTCTTGCAGTAAATGCGAAGATTAAAGAAGCAGTATTAGACATCGTAAATGCAATTGAATAAAGATACCCTAGGGTATCTTTTTCTAAGTTATGCTAAAATATTAAAAGGTGATAAATATGAAAAAGAAAACAAAACAAGTAGAACGTATTGAAACAATGGAAGCAAATATGAATGAAGTAAATGCCGTGCTTGCAGAAACAATCAAGGCAACAAAAAAACTAAAGCGTGTAATGAAGAAGTATGATGCGGTTAGTAAGTATTATAGTAGTCAGGATTGGTTTGATGATGCACAAGCACATAACGATGGAAAACTTCCTGAAGATTTAAATTGTGGAGTACTATCGGAAGATCTTGCGTATAACATGATTGGTGATATGTATTACTATGCATTATCACAATTGGAATTTGTAACAAACTTCTTAAAGAAACACTAAAGTATTTGATAGGAGGATGTTAAAATGAGTAACATGAATAAAAATACTACACATACAATTTTTCAAGTTGGTCAGAAATATCCTTCTTGTGAAAATGGAATTTGGATTGATTTTAAAGATAATACATTCTTATTTGTAGTAAAGGATGATATATGGACAACAGAGGAATTAAATAGATTAAAGACATCTGATGTGACCATATCCTTTATACAAAAAGGGATTATCGATGCGTTTATATTAGAGATATTTGATTGCTTGGAAGCTAGTGACTTACCATTCTATGCAAAGGATGGAGACCATGACTTTATTGAGGCAATCAAATCTGAAAATTTGTTTGCGTTTGAAATTGTCTTTGTAAGTGGTAATGATGAAGTTGTGGCTGTTCGTCATGAAGTATTCGATAAGGAAGAATCAGCCACATTACATGAAAGACTTCAAAAAAGATTGTTCGAAGAAACAGAAGGATCTATGTTTGAAGCCGCATATGAAAAGCTAGTTTCACGCTATGAACCTTTTGAACTCTTAGAGTTTGCAGTATTTACAAAGAACTATAGTTTACGAAAGAATTGAGGTAGTTATGATTTATATCGGTATTATTATCGTTACAGTATTAATTGATTTATGCACAAAGATGTGGGCAGCTAGTTTAGGCTTGTTACATGATATCCCTGTAATAGAAGGTTTCTTTCATATTACATATGTACAAAATACCGGTATGGCTTGGTCCTTACTATCTGGACAGCAGGGATTACTAGCACTCGTTGCGGCAGTAGCGATTGGTCTAATGGCTTGGTATTTATTTATTAAGAAAACTGATTTTTTAACCGGAATCGCACTTGCGCTAATGATTGGTGGTGCAGCAGGTAATCTGATTGATCGCTTATTCTTGAATTACGTAAGAGACTTCTTGAATTTCTATATTTTTGGCTATGATTTCCCAGTGTTTAATGTTGCGGACATGGCTTTATGTATTGGTGTATTTTTATTGTTAATCGCAACATGGAAGGAAGAAAATAATGGCAAAACAAACGTGGATCGTAAGTGAAGATACAAAAGAAAGATTAGATAAATATTTAAGTTCTAATACAGAACTATCTAGAACACGCGTGCAACAACTCGCAGATGAGGGCATGATTTTTGTTAATGGAAAAGTTGCAAAGAGTTCATTAAAGGTTGTAAGTGGTGATGAAATTAGCTGCGATGTGCCTGAAGATCGTCCTGTCGATATTCTTCCTGAGAATATTCCATTAGATATTTTGTATGAAGATTCTGATATTATCGTTATCAATAAACCAAAGGGTATGGTAGTTCATCCAGCTCCTGGAAATTATTCCAATACGATGGTAAACGCATTGTTATATCACTGTAAAGATCTATCAGGTATTAATGGTGTGATTCGTCCAGGAATTGTTCATCGTATCGATAAAGATACGACAGGCTGTATTGTGGCATGCAAGAATGATAAAGCGCATGAGGCGATTGCCAAGCAATTAGAGAATAAGACTTGTCATCGTGTCTATAAAACAATTGTTGTTGGAAATATCACACATGATGATGGTTTAATCGATGCGCCAATTGGACGTGATCAACGTGATCGTCAACGTATGAAGGTTACTGAAGAAAATAGTCGTGACGCAAGAACACATTTCCATGTACTAGAACGTTTTAATGTCGCAACGTATCTAGAATGTCGTTTAGAGACAGGTAGAACGCACCAAATTAGAGCACATATGAAATATATTAATCATCCAGTCATGGGTGATGATAAGTATGGTCAACCATGTCCATACATGGATACAGAGGGACAAGTACTACACGCAAGTGAATTAACACTTGTTCATCCTACGACCGGAGAAACAATGACATTCCACGCACCACTACCAGAATACTTTGAAAAATTACTTGCGATTTTGCGTAAGAGGGTAGCGTAATGAAACAAAGAAAGACTGTTGCGACAAATGTTATTATCGCAATATGTTTTGCGGTATGGCTGTTTATTCAGCTATTTCCAAGCGATAGTACAATTACCAATTCAATTTTGATTGGTGCTTTCTATAAGCCTTTTGTTTTAGCAGGTGAGTACTGGCGTTTACTAACAGCTGGATTTGTTCATGTTGATTTGTGGCATTTAGCTATGAACATGATGGCATTGTTATCACTTGGTAAAATCTTTGAGCCACTCTTAGGAGTAAGAAAATATTTATTAATTTTAATTCCATCCATTATTGTTGGTTCGTTATTCGTATTAGCTTCACCAGAGAATAGTTTTGTGGTAGGACTTTCTGGTGGAATCTATGGATTGCTTGCGGCGTATATAACGCTAATTCTACGTACAGGTGGTTGGAGAATGCCGCCAGTACGTGCAGCGTTAATGAACATGTTATTTATCAATCTCTTATTAAACTTCTTACCAAATATCTCTGTACATGCACATTTAGGTGGGTTTGTAACAGGGCTAATTATATATGGCTTTATTACTACTGAGAAAGAAGAGGTTTATAAACGCATTAATCATATCGTCGCTCTAGTTGGTTTGGTCATTGTTCTATGTTTTATTTCATGGCAAAATCGCTCTATTCCAACTCGCTCACGCTATTTAGGAACGGATTATAAAGTATTACAGATTTTACACAACGGTCCATTACGTGAGTATTCATATTTCTTAGCAGAAAGATTAGATACAGTATATGGATTAGATGATGGACTGGTAAATGTACTAGGAAAGGAATAAGTTATGACAACACAAAAAAACATCTTAAGCTGGGACGAGTATTTTATGGGGCTTGCTCACTTATCGGCGTTACGTTCTAAAGACCCAAACACAAAGGTTGGTGCTGCGATTGTTGATGACAACCACCGTGTTGTATCTGTTGGATACAATGGTTTTCCAAAGGGATGTTCTGATGAAGTTTTCCCTTGGGGACGTGATGGCGATACATTAGATTCAAAGTATGCCTTTGTTGTACATGCAGAGTTAAATGCTATCTTAAATTCAAAATGGCCAGTTGCAGGATGTACGATTTATGTATCCTTATTTCCATGCAATGAATGTGCAAAAGCAATTATACAATCTGGAATTCATCGCATTGTCTATGAATCTGATAAGTATAATGGTGTAGATACAAATATTGCCAGCAAGCGTATGTTAAAGGCTGCTGGTGTAGAGTTAGTACAACTCAAAGATACAATTCATTTAAATGTTGAAAAGATTCCAAATCCAGAATTATAGAAGATTTGGAATCTTCTCACTTTCTAATGAAAGAAGGTAAAGATGAAGAAATTAATCGTCGTATTCCTATTAATGACTTCGTTACTAGTAGGATGTACGTCAAAGAAAAACTCAGATGATTCAGTAGAGCTGGTATTTCAACCGTACCAGGAAATCCAAAAAGACTCATCTATTTCGTTAGGAATACAAAACGTCCCTACAGGTTATATGAACCCTGCAAAACAACAGGGTAAAGTTGTACGCTTTGATTACATAACAAATACCTATGACTATCAAGATAGAGTTATGAAGAAATATGCGTATGTATATATACCGTATGGATATGAAACAAGTACAAAACGATATGATGTCGTGTATACCATGCATGGTCATACGGGAGATGTAACTTCCTTTCCGGGTGAATTAGATGATTTGACAGATATTAAAAATGTCATTGATCATCTGATTGATAATAAAGAGATGAAGCCAATGTTAATGGTATTTGCATCTTATTATCACGATAATGTTGATATGGATACAGATGATTATGATGCAAGTCTTACGGAAACTTTTGGTAAAGAGTTACAGAATGATTTGATACCGCAATTTGAACATGCATATCGTACATATGCTAGCTCTACAAGTGAAGAAGACTTGATTGCATCGAGAGACCATCGTATCTTTTTAGGTTTTTCTATGGGTGCAGTAACTACCTGGTATCGCATGATGGATAGTATGAGATACTTTAGATACTATGTGCCTTTTAGTGGATCGTTATATTGGGGTAATCGTACGATGGTGAATGAGTATGGACGTGATAATCCAAATTGGACAGCACAACTTTTAGAAAATGCAATCATTGCACAAGGATATACAGCAGAAGACTTCTATGTATTAGCATTAACAGGAACGAAAGATTTTGCCTATCGTACAGTCAATATGCAGATAGAAGACATGAAACAACATCCTGAAATGTTCCACTATGATAGTAATGAAGTGCATGGAAATTTTACGTTATTGTTAGGTGAGAATGAAGAACATGACTATCATGCGAAAAGACTGTATATCTTTAATTCTCTACCAATCATTAGTCAGATGATTGTTCAGAGAGATTTATACACTTTCAAGAAATAGTTATTGACGTAGAGGGTTTCCTATTGTATCCTAATCTACGGAAAAAGCAGGCTTTAATATAGTACGAGATACTATGAAGGCGATGATAGATTACACTCTAGTAGTTTTTTTAGAGGAACTTGTAATAGATTACTTACAACCTTTGTGTATTTTGTGCAAAGGTTGTTTTTTATGAATAAGTGATAGAGATATGAAGAAGACTACAAAAAATCTAACCGTCAGAGATGATGAGTGCACTTGGGTGTGGACTTATCGTTGGTTTAATAATAATTTTCCTAAGAGAGATATTGATCAAAGGTAATCAAGCAGAATTATGGAATACAATAAACAATTTATTATTCGCAGATATCTCTGCGGAGGGTAATGAAAAAGCAATTGGTATCTTCTACATTGTTGGACAATTATTCGTACGTGCATTACAAGTAGTTATCATTCCAATGACATTAACAAGCATCCTAACAATTGGTTTCTTAGCAATCGTTGCATCTGTAGGAACACCTGCAGCACCTGGAGCAGGGGCTGTCATCCTGTTTACAATCCTTAGTGGTATAGGTTTCAATAATGAACTTGCATTAATGACATATACATTAATTCTCGCAATCAATCGTCCAATTGAGATGTTAGTAACATCCCTCAACGTTGTAGGTGATAGTGCTTGTGCAATCGCTGTTGCAAAGAGTGAAGGTGCGTTGGACGAAGAAGTATATAAAAAGCTATAATTGGTTTAACAATATAGATAAAAAATAGGAGGAGAATCAAAATGAGTAAAGAAGTAATCATCGCATGTGACTTTAACAGCCAGGAAAAAACACTAGAGTTTCTACAACAGTTCAAGGATGAAAAACCATACGTTAAAATTGGTATGGAAGTCTTCTATGGAAATGGTCCTGAAATCGTAAGACAGATTAAAAAGCAAGGACACAAAATCTTCCTTGATTTAAAATTACACGATATTCCAAATACGGTTTATCATGCGATGAGCATGCTTGCAGAGTTGGATGTTGACATGGTCAATGTACATGCTGCTGGTACAATCGAAATGATGAAGGCTGCCCGTAAGGCACTAGATGATCATGGAAGTAAGGCAATCTTACTTGCAGTAACACAATTAACAAGTACAACTGAAGAAGCTATGCATGAAGAACTACTCATTCCAAAGTCTATGCAGGAAACTGTTGCTCAATATGCATTGAATGCAAAGAATGCAGGTTGTGATGGTGTAGTATGTTCTCCATTAGAGGTAGAAATTGTAAAGAAGGTATGTGGTGAAGATTTCCAAACAGTTACTCCTGGTATACGCTTTGCGACTGATAGTAAGGGTGACCAAAAGCGTGTTACTACACCTGCAATCGCTCACCAACTTGGTTCTGACTATATCGTTGTAGGAAGATCTATCACAAGAGCAGAAAATCCAGTTGAAGCATACCGTCTAGCCACAAAACAATTTCAGACAGGAGAAGAATAATATGAAGAAGGTAATTGCGAAAGATTTATTAGATATTCAAGCAGTATTCTTAAAACCACAAGAGCCATTCACATGGGCAAGTGGTATCAAGTCGCCAATCTATTGTGATAATCGTTTAACACTTTCTTATCCAAAGGTTCGTGAGGATGTAGAAAATGCATTAGCTGAAATTATTCGTAAAGAATACCCAACTTGCAATATGGTTATGGGTACAAGTACCGCTGGTATTGCGCATGCGGCTATCGTTGCAACAATACTTGGTTTACCAATGGGGTATGTACGTACATCCTCTAAAGATCATGGACGTCAAAACCAAATTGAAGGTAAGCTAATCGATCATGCAAAGATTGTTGTTATTGAAGACTTAATCTCTACTGCAGGATCTGCTGTTGAAGTTGTAGAAGTATTACGTAAAGAAGGGGCTGAAGTATTAGGTATCGCTTCTATCTTTACTTACGGTATGCGTAAAGCAACAGAACGTCTTGCTGAACACAATGTTCGCAACGTGTCTGCCTCTGATTACGACACACTGTTATCTGTCGCAGTAGAAGAAAACTACATCAAGGAAAGTGATGTAGAGGCACTGTTAAACTTTAGAAATAATCCAAGTGATGAAAGCTGGATGTCAAAATAATTCTTTCAATTTATCAATTACTCTTTTATAATGACATGCATGGACAGAAAAAAATTAGTAACACTTACAAATTTATGCATGATAACAAAAGGTGATGAAATCCTTGTCATTGATAGACAAAAGAAAGATTGGCCAGGTATTACATTTCCGGGAGGCCATGTCGAAAACGATGAATCTATCGTTGACTCTGTTATCCGAGAAGTGAAAGAAGAAACAGGTTTAGATATCCAAAGTCCTAAGCTTTGTGGAGTAAAAGATTGGGTAAATTCGGATGGAAGTCGTTATATCGTATTTCTGTATACCTGTAATACTTTTACTGGTGAGATTATCTCTTCTAGTGAAGGAACTGTATCTTGGGTAAAGCGTGAAGACTTCTTAAAGTTGAAGCTATCAGTCGACATGGATGTTTTGCTTCGTGTATTTGAAGATCCTGAACTGACAGAGTTCTATTATCAAAAAGTTAATGAAGAATGGAATATTCACTTAAAGTGAGATTCCATTTTTTCTTTTAATCTTAGAAAGTGCTACTATATAGTTGTAAATATTACCAGGAGGTGAATGATAATGTATATGGGGACAATGCAGCCAGTATTAATTTTGATGGTAATTATGGTTGTAGGAATTTTCGCTATTTCGTTAATCTTTCAAAGATACCACTCTGCAGGAGAAGGAACAGATATTCGTAATTATAAGGAATATGGTGAACCAGCCAAATCACTCTATACAAGTAGATACTTATTTAGCTTTCATAAAGATATTGATGTGACGGATGAAAATGATAATGTGGTATATCATTCATCTTCTAAACTATTCTCTTTTACAAATGAAACAACAATTACTGATGTTGAGGATCGAGTAGTTGCAAGGATAGAAAAGAAACTATTCTCTCTTCACTCTATTCACTATATTGATGTCGTTGGTGGAAAGTCATTCGAACTGTCAAAAGAGTTGTTCCGTATTTTGGATATGAAATTTACAATTGATGAACTTGGTTGGACCTTACAGGGAGATTTTGCAAATCTGAACTTTGTTTTATATAACAACCAAGAACGTGTCATTGCAGTTGTAGGACAAAAATTATTCTCTATGCGAGACAAATACTGCATTGATTTGTATGATGTCAATGAAGAGGCGACAGTTGTTGCAATTGTTATTACATTAGAGAATATGCTGATGGCTAGAAGATCTTCAAGCAGTACTTCTCCATCGCATTCTAGTAATGGATAGGTAATGAAAATACGTGTATAGATTATTTATACACGTATTTTTTCTGTATTTTGAAAATGTAATTTTGCGACTTCACCAAGTCGATCAAATCCATAACGTTCAACAAACTCTTGGGCAACGATGTCGACTTTATCGCCAGAACCTTTTGGGAATGTCATACTGTATTTTTGTTCCATTTCTTCCCAAGTCTTTAAAAAACCATAGCGTGAGATAATTGAGCCAACAGCGACAGATAAGTATTTATCTTCTGCCTTTGTTTCAAAGTGGATACCTCGTATAATCCGTGTATCATTTTTAAGATAACGATAGTAGGATGTTTCTGGTGTAAATTGATCAACAATCTTAAAACTTGGAAGTTCTATCTTCTTTGCAAGGTTGATATAGGCTTGGTTATGTAATTTAGCCTTAATTGCATTAAGATTATTTTCTTCATGAACTTGATTGTATTTTTGTGGTGTTACAATCAATAGACTATGTGGAATTCTCTCCATCAGTAATGGACCGATCTTTAGCATATCTGCATCGGTTAATTTCTTAGAGTCACGTACACCTAGTTTCACTAAGAAATCAACATCGTCCTTTGTGACGTAGCTAGCACATACACAAACAGGACCAAAGTAATCACCGGTACCAACTTCATCGCTACCAGCTTGTGGATATTGACTCGTGAAAGGAGTAGTTGTAAGTACTTCTGGTTCATTTATAAAGGCTGCAGCGTAAATATTTGCGTCTTTCCCTTGGAATACAGTCTTACCAGATGTATAACAAGTAATAACACAATTTTCTGGTTTTAATTGCCATTTTGCGTATTGTGGAGGGGTAGATAAAAATTCGTTAAAAGTAGCGAATAATTGTTCCTCTTGAGTTGGTGTTAATTTTAAAGTTATTGTACTATTCATGTAGTATATTTTATCATGCAGTTGGAAGTTTGAAACGTTTTGTTTTATCATCTTTATATAGGAGGTTTTATTTATGTTTACATTACATGAAAATTGGGCAATCTATTTCAGTGCCTTTGTTGTAATATTCTTTGTTTTAAAAGCGGCCCAAGGTTATAATACAGGGATTCTACGTAGATTGATTGGACTTGTTGGTTCCATTATTTCTTATTGGATTGCGTGGATATTATGCGGTGTATTTGCGAAATATATCAATATCATATCTGTAAAGTCTTTAGGCTTATCTGGGACTCCATTTGAGGCAGTTGCCAAAACATATGTAAACCAGATTGCATGGTTTATCTTATTATTCTTAGTTTTACGTATTTTGTTCTTTATGGTTGATCGAATTGCAAAGGGTGTACATAAAGTTCCAGGTTTACATGCTGTCAGTGCACTACTAGGCGCTGCTTTTGGTGTGCTAGAAGCGTTTGTGTGGATGGTTGTGATAACAGTATTATTACATACACCATTATTTAAAAATGGAAGTTATATTGTAGAAAATTCTTTAATCAAACAAGTAAATCAAGTAACGGAAATGGTTGCTAAGGATTACTTGGGACCGCTATTTAGTAGTGAAGGTTTTTCCAAGATAGGAGAAGATACAAAGTCATTAACTGATTTACAGAGAAATGCTGTTGAAAACTGGTTGAAAGAGAATGGCTTTGTGGAAGAAAGTAAACAAATTAAGTAGGAGTAAATATGAGTGTAATTGGTAGTCTAGAATTGAATGTGATATTAGAACAGGTGAAAAAACAATGTTCTTTTTCACTTGGCATTGAATACGTAGATACCATCAAACCATCTTTTGATCCTCTTGTGATACGTCGTGAACATGCATACATGAAAGAGGCACTAGCAATGTGTATTCATGAAGATCGTCTGCCAATGTCTCAAATTAAAGATTTAAGAGAAATTCTTTTGAATGCGAAAAAAGGTAGAACACTAACAGCACAAGAGTTAATTGATGAAATGTTTTTGATTCAAGGCATTCAAGGAATGTTGAATTACTTTAAATCTATGAATGCATTAGAACATGAACATCTCAGTGATTTATACGATACCCTAATTGTCCATGAGAAAATTGCGAAAGAAATTGGGAATTGTTTAAACCAATATGGTGAAGTAATGGATAAAGCTTCACCAGAGTTAAAATCGATTCGTACAAGTTTATCTCGAATAGATGGAGAAATCGCTGCAGCCGCAAATCGCTTTGTGGCTAGTCATTCTGATAGTGTGGTTGACTCTATTGTAACGATGCGAAATGGTCGTGCTGTCATCTTAGTAAAAGCATCTGATAAAAATATGTATGGTGGTTTACTGCATGGTGATAGTGCTTCAAAACAAGCATCCTATATTGAACCTGCATCACTTGTTGGTTTAAATAATCGTAAGATGGAACTTGTTGAAAAAGAAAAGGAAGAGATTCATCGCATCTTAACGATGTTATCTAGAAGTGTCTCTGCTATAGCGGATGAAGAAATCTCAAACATTGAAACATGTGGTATTTTAGATGCAATCTTCGCGAAGGCACAATGGGGTAAACTTCATGATGGTGTTGCGGCTGAATTAACGGACCAAAAGGAAATAGAAATCATTCGTGCTAAGCATCCACTTATTGATCCAAAGAAGGTAGTGGCAAATAACTATCATTTACGTGATCCAAAGCGTATTCTATTAATCACAGGTCCTAATACTGGTGGTAAGACGGTATCGATGAAGGTCATTGGTCTATTTGTGCTTATGACGTATGTAGGTATTCCTGTTACTGCAGAAAGTGCTATTATTCCTTTCTTTGATAATGTCTTTGTAGATATTGGTGATGATCAATCTGTTGTAGAATCCTTATCCAGTTTTAGTGCACATATCAAGAAACAAGCAGAAATTGTTCGAAATGCAACAGAAAACAGTTTGATATTGATGGATGAAGTTGGCTCTGGTACAGACCCTAAAGAGGGTGAAAGTTTAGCAATCTCTATCTTGAATTATTTACGTGATGTAAAGGCTACTTGCGTTGCCACAACACACTATGGTCGTTTAAAGGCATATGGCAAACGTCATGATGATATTCTAGTGGCTAGTGTACAGTTTGACCAAGAAAAACTTGAACCTACATATCGTTTCATCGAAGGCTTAACAGGACAATCCAACGCATTTGAAATTGCAGAAAGATATGGCTTACCAAAATCAATTATCAAATATGCATCTTTCTTAAAAGAACAAGCCAAATCACAAGAAGATATTTTGATTGAACGCTTAGAAACACAATTAAATGAAACAACGTTAAAGAATGATGAACTGAATCAAAAGATTGCAGAAGTAAAAGCATTACAAGAATCTCTTGTCAAAGAGCGAAATCAACTTTTAAAAGAAAAAGATGAATGGCATAAGAATGCGCAAGCAGAAGCCAATCAATATATTGAAGAAGCTCAACATAAGGCGGATGAAATTCTTGCACAAATGCGTAGTGAGCAAGCAAAGTATCATGAAGTGCTCAATGTACGTAATCAATTGAAGAAGATTCAACCACTCGAAGAAGTGGATGATACAAATTATGATGATATTACATATCATGTTGGAGATGCGGTGGAATTACGTTCTTCCAATCAGGTATGTGAAGTAATCAAGGTTGGAAGAAAAGAAATTACTGTGAGTTTAAATGGAAGAATGATTCATGTAAAGAAGAATCAGATTCGACCAAGTTCACATGTGATTCCTAAGACAAAGACGAATACGTCTGTACATATTCGCTCTCATAATATCTATGCAAGCATGTCTTTAGAATGCAATCTAATTGGCATGCGTGTCGATGAAGGTATTGAGAAGATGAAAGACTATATGGACCAAGCAAAGATTCATGGTCTAAAGACTTTCCGTATTATTCACGGGGATGGTACAGGGAAACTACGTAAAGCTGTTCATGAGCGATTGCGTAATGATAAATCTGTCAAAGAATTTAGACTGGGAATGCCTCAAGAAGGTGGAACTGGTGCAACTGTAGTAACATTAAACTAAAGGAAAACAATGGATAAAGAATATATCAAAGCGAAATTAAAGAACTTACCAAATGAACCTGGTAGTTATCAGATGAAAGATAAAAATGGAGAAATCATCTACGTTGGTAAGGCAAAGAATCTACATAATCGTGTGAACCAGTATTTTGTTGGTGCGCACGATTTTAAGACGACTAAAATGGTGAGTCACATTGAAGACTTTGATTTTATCGTTACAAGAAGTGAAAAAGAAGCTTTGGTGCTAGAAATAAACTTAATTAAAAAATATCGTCCAAAGTATAATATTCAGTTTATTGATGATTCATCCTATCCTTACATCAAACTGACTAAAGAAAAGTATCCACGTCTACTCATTGCTCGTGATACTAAGAAAGATAAGAAGGCAAAGTACTTTGGACCATTTCCTGATGCGACAGCTGCTAGAACAACTTTGAAACTATTACAGTCACTCTATCCATTTAGAAGATGTACACATTTGGAGCCGAAAGTATGTCTGTATTACCACATGCATCAATGTATCGGACCTTGCGAGTTTGATATTGATCCGAAAGTCTATGATGAAATGAGTGATAAAGTAGTTCGCTTCATGAATGGTGATACAAAGGATGTTGAAACTCAACTTCAGACAAAGATGCTAGAAGCTAGCCAAGCACTTGAATTCGAAAAAGCACAAGAATATAAAGAGATGCTAGAGTCAATTCGACACGTGGTTAATGATAAACAGAATATTGAAAAAGACAATCGTGGATCACGTGATGTCTTTGCCTGGTATACGAAGAAGGGATATCTTGCGATTACAGGTTTCTTAGTTCGTGAAGGAACAATTCTAAACAAAGAATTCCGTTTAAGACCTTTGTATGGAGATGCAGAAGAAGAATTCACTTCGTTTTTAGTACAGTATTATCAAGATCATCCATCTGCTCGTGAACTTGTATTACCGATGGAGTTAGATGTTACAGCATTGCAAGAAGTATTGGATATGCCTATCTTCCAACCACAAAAGGGATATAAAGTAAAACTCTTAGATATGTGTGTTGAAAATGCTAAAAAACAATTAGATCTTAAGTTTAATGCGGTCGCAAGACAAGATACATTAACAGAGCAAGCTGTAACACAGCTTTCTGACATTGCAAAACACCCAATGAATCGTGTTGAGTTATTTGATAACTCTCATATTAGTGGTGCGTTTACAGTTGCTTCATGTGTGGTATATGAAGATGGTTATCCAGATCGTAAGAGTTATCGATTATATAAATTACATACAGGAAACTCTGATGTAGATTCAATGAAGGAAGTTATCTATCGCCGTTATTTCCGTATGTTAAAAGAAGGGGCGAGAATGCCAGATGGTATAATCGTCGATGGTGGTAAAACACAGATTGATGCGGCAAAGGAAATTCTAGATTCACTGGATTTATCAGATACAATCAAGTTAATGGGTTTGGTAAAGGATGATAAACACAGCACAAATGCCTTAATGGATACCAATGGGGATACTTTTGAAATCGATAAAGATTCAGGTTTATTCTTCTTATTAACACGTATGCAAGATGAAGTACACCGTGTAGCGATTACGTATCATAGAAAATTACGTGCAAAGGCACAAACGAAATCTGTGTTGGACGAGATTGCTGGTGTAGGTCCTAAACGTAAGAAACTATTATTAAAAGAGTTTGGCAACTTCACAAATTTAAAAGTCGCAACAGTTGAAGACATAGCAAAGGTTATACCAGCTGAAGTGGCTCAAGCAGTATATGATGCTTTACATCAAACATATGAAAATACCGATGCATAAGCACCGGTATTTTTGTTAATTGGTAAAGATGCGTTTAATGATTTCGCTATTAGCACGTTTAGCAAATTCACGTTTACCAGCAGCTGCGTAGCCCTTGAATCCCTTTAGCTCATCATTTTGGCGATAGGTGACAATGATAGAAACTGCAATTGGAAGAAGAATTTTAATTAACTTATTCTGTATTGTCTTCTTTGCCTGATTCTGTTCCTTAATTGCATTTGATACATACTGAAGATGATCAACCTTGTCTTTGATGACCTGAATACTGACATTTGTAGTCTTCATTGTCTTTAAGAAGTTCATTGTTTTTAATAGGAATATGAAAAGATAGCATATGAGAAATGCGCATGCGGCATATAAGAAATACATGTTGTAGGGATAGATATTCATATAAATACGCTCCTTAATGGTATTTTAACATGTTTATCTCTTTTACGTATGACAAAGATTCATTATAATAGGTACAACGGTGAACGAAATGTCAAAAGATATTATATTGGTGAGTGACTCTCATAGACAAACGGAATGTTTAAAAGAAATTCGTGAGATGTATCCAAATGCGTATGCATACTTACATGCGGGTGATAGTGAGCTACCTAAGCAGTTAACAGAAGGCTATGCATGTGTGCAAGGTAATTGCGATTACTATGGGGATTATGAGCCTGAACTTGTTTGTGAAGTAGAAGATCATCGCATCTTATTAGTGCATGGTCATCATGATATTGGCTATGGTTCGTTATTTGGTTTAGTACGACATGCAAGAGAGCGGGGTTGTGATATTGTATGCTTTGGACACACACATGTTCCGTTTGATGAGCAGTTTGAAGATGTTCATTTATTTAATCCTGGTTCACTTAGTTATAACCGTGACGGTTCTAAGCCATCGTATATGATTTTACATTTTGATGGACAGCAAGTATCTGCAGAGTTAAAACGATATAAAATGTAAATTTAATCTTGAAAACTGATAGATATTTTGATATATTATTTGTGCTGTCCTCGTAGCTCAGCTGGATAGAGCTCACGCCTTCTAAGCGTGTGGTCAAGAGTTCGAATCTCTTCGAGGACGCCATATAGAAAAGATACCGTCGGCAATCAGTCGACGGTATCTTTCGTTTAGGAGGCTATATGACAAATTACTACGATGAAATCCTTACGGAAATAGAAAATTTAATCAAAGAGGGTAAATATGGTGATGCAAATTTCTTGGTTCAAAAAGAACTTAACATGCCATATATTCCGATTGATGTTGAACAAAAGTTAAAGAGTTTTAAAAGAGAATTGAATTATCATCTCAGTGATGAAAAAGAAATACGAGAAGATAGTTTGGATTCACTATTAAGAAAACTGAAAGGAAAGCCAAAGTCACAACTAGCAGCTGCCAGTGTATTGGTTACACGTAACTTGCGAGATTGCTTAGTTGAGATTAAAGATTATTTATCGAAAGATCCTTGTCCAGAAGCGGCTGCACTTTTGATTGAAGGTTTAGCTGAACAAGAAATATCTGATGAGTTTACACTCATTAAGAATGGGGTAGAATACACATTCTGGTCAGATGATATTATTCCTGTACATAAGTCTGAAGGTTTCTTGAAGGCACAATCCTATCTAAAAAAATGGTTAGAAAATGATCATCCAGATTTTTATGAAATGGCTAAAACATTATTGATTCATGAGGTATATGTATTCTTGCCGTTATCATATGATGAAGATGAAGCGGAAGATTTAGCACTTGCAATGTTGAAACAAGTATCCGATATGATGGATGAAGGAGAAATCTATCGAAAAGTCTCTAAACAACTTGCATATGCGAAAACATTGCATTGACTTTCGAGCCTAAACTTTGTAGGATATTAGCAGGCATAGTGGTCGAGTGCTAAAATCGACCGTAATATAGTAAAAACATAGCCGAAATATTGTATATTTGGTATAATATGCAAGCAATAAAAAAGCGAAAAGGAGTTAATAAGATGTCAAATTGGACACTCAAAGAAAAATCAGTTGGAGATTTAACAGTTAAAATTGAAGGTAAAGAATGGGCAGATGCAGTAAAGAAGGCATTCAATAAGATTGCTAAGAATGTATCTATCAATGGTTTCCGTAAGGGACAGGCACCTAAGGCTTTAATCGAAAAGCGTGTTTCTGATAACGAAAGATTCATCACAGCTGTAGATGATAACGCTAATGAATGGATGCGTGCAGCTTTAGCAGCTGAGAACTTAACACCAATTAGCCAACCACAGTTGGATATCAAGTCAATCGACGCAAATGGTGTTGAATTAGTATTTACATTCGCAGTTATGCCTGAAGTGAAGTTAGGCGATTATAAGGGATTAGAATACAATCTTGAAGAAGTTGCTGTTAGCGATGAAGAAGTTGATGCTGAATTAAATCGTATGCGTGAACAGTATGCAGAAGTTCAGACTAAGGATGGCGCTGCATCTGAAGGCGATACAGTAAATATTGACTACGAAGGTTTTAAGGATGGCGTAGCATTTGATGGTGGTAAGGGCACTAACTATGACTTAGTATTAGGTTCCCATTCCTTCATCCCTGGCTTTGAAGAACAGTTAGTTGGTGTTAAGGCTGGCGAAGAAAAGGATCTTGATCTAACATTCCCAGAGAACTACCACGCTGAAGACTTAAAGGGTGCGGCAGTTGTATTTAAGGTTAAGGTTAACGAAGTTAAGACAAAGGTATTACCAGAAGTTAATGATGACTTTGCGAAGGATGTAAACGCTGCTGGTGTTGAAACAGTTGCGGACTTAAAGAACATGATTCGTACACGCATCGAAGATGGTAAGAAGTCTCAGGCTGAAAACAAGGCTGATACAGCATTAATGGATAAGTTAGTTGAAAATGCTGAAATTGACTTACCAGAAGTGCTTGTTGAAGAAGAAGTTAACAATCAGATTCAACAGTTAGCACAACAGATTTCTCAGTATGGTATGAACTTCAACCAGTACTTATCCATGATGGGTAAGAAGATTGAGGATGTTCGTGCTGAATACACAGAAAATGCAACTAAGACTGCGAAATTAAGATTAATTCTTGAAGAGATCGCTAAGGTTGAAGGCTTAGAGCCAACTGAAGAAGATCTTGAAAATGAATATAACAACATCGCTGCACAGTACAATATGCCTGTTGATCAAGTAAAGGCATATATCAGTGTTGATATGTTGAAGCGTGATGTGCGTAACGAAAAGGCTTATGCATTTGTTAAGGAAAACGCTGCTGGTGGTAAGAAGCCTGCAAAGAAGGCTGCTAAGAAGACAACAAAGAAGGCAGAAAAGGCTGAAGCTACTGAAGAAAAGCCAGTAAAGAAGACAACACGTAAAAAGAAGAGCGAAGTAGAGGAATCTGCTGAGTAATTCGTTTACAATATAGATTGTTAATAAGACGCTGCTCGCGTCTTATTTTCAAAAGTGATTCAGGAGGTATGAATATGAGCGAATTAGTGAATGTTCGTGTGCCTGTCGTATGTACTAGAGGAATTGTCGTATTCCCTGGACATGATGTAATGATTGAAGTAGGAAGACCAAAATCAATCAATGCCGTGAACGAGGCGGGTGCCTCATACGACAGTATGGTTTGGCTTGTTTGTCAGAATGATATTATGGTAGACAATCCAACAGAGAAGGATTTATATACAGTCGGTACAATTGCTAAGATCAAAGTTGTGCGTAAGAAGGAAGGCTTCATGCGTGTGACTTTTACTGGTATGCGTCGTGCAAAACTTGCAAAACTTTACGATAGTAAAGAGTTAATGTATGCGGATGTCATTCCATTAACTGATTCTTATGGTGATAAGAGCGAAGAATATGCATTGGTGAAGAAGGTTGTAGATAAACTAGAAGGAATGACGCAGGTAGCTGCAGTTTTCCCACCAGAAGTTGTGCAACAACTTTCTCTTGGTGTAAATGCAGAATCACTAGGTGATCAATTTGGTCAGTACTTTAGTTTATTTGACCAAGCAACGCGTCAACGTTTATTAGAAACAACAAACGTCAATGATCGTTTGTTGTTAATTGTAGAAGAACTTGAAAAACAACAACGTTATTCTGAACTTGAAACAGTGATTAATGATCGTGTGAAAGAGCGTATCGATGATGGTCAAAAGGAATACTATCTTCGTGAAAAATTAAAAGCAATCAAAGAAGAACTTGGTGATGTTTCTAATATGACAGATGATGTCGCTGAGTTACGTGAGAAGATTGAAAAGAATCCTTACCCAGAACATGTTAAGCAAAAAGCACGTGAAGAATTACGTAAGTATGAGATGCTTCCACCAGGTAGTGGAGAAGCAAGTGTTTCTCGTAACTACTTAGATTGGTTGTTAACAGTTCCATGGTGGCAAACAACAGAAGATATTGAAGACTTAAAGGCAGTTCGTAACGTTCTTGATGAAGATCATTATGGTCTAGAGAAAATCAAGGATCGTATTATGGAATATTTAGCTGTAAAGCAGATGACACAATCTCTTAGCAGCCCAATTCTTTGCTTAGTAGGTCCTCCAGGTGTAGGTAAGACTTCTTTAGCGAAGTCGATTGCACGTGCGTTAGATCGTAAGTTTGTAAAGATGTCTGTTGGTGGTGTCCGTGATGAAGCTGAAATTCGTGGTCATCGTCGTACATATCTTGGTTCTATGCCAGGTCGTATCATTCAAGGAATGAAGCGTGCTGAGGTATTAAACCCAGTATTCTTAATTGATGAATTAGATAAGATGGGTGCTGATTACAAGGGTGATCCTAGTGATGCAATGCTTGAAGTTCTCGATCCAGAACAAAATGCAGTATTCTCTGATCACTACTTAGAAGAACCTTATGATTTATCTAAAGTTATGTTTATCGCAACTGCAAACTATCTAGAAAATATTCCTGGTCCTTTACGTGATCGTTTAGAAATTATTGATTTATCATCATATACTGAACTGGAAAAGGTAAGTATTGCCAAGGATTATTTAGTGCCTAAGCAATTAACGAATAACGGTTTAAAACCTGCACAGTTTAAGCTAAAGGATGCAGAAATTCTATATCTGATTCGTCATTACACACGTGAAGCTGGCGTTCGTCAATTAGAGAGAATTATTGCGTCATTATGCCGTAAGACTGTTCTTGCGATTCTACGTGATCAAAAGAAATCTATCACCGTTACCAAGAAACTCATTGGCAAATGGTTAGGCAAGATTAAGTTTGAATACGGAAATAAAGAAAAGAAGAATCAAATTGGTTGTGTAACTGGACTTGCCTATACACAATTTGGTGGAGATGTGCTTCAGATTGAAGTGAACCACTTTGAAGGTAAAGGTAGACTTGTAATCACTGGTCAATTGGGTGATGTCATGAAGGAAAGTGCATCGATTGCGCTTGACTATGTGAAGGCTCATGCAAAAGAATTGAATATTGATTCTAAGTTCTTTGATACAAATGATATTCACATCCACGTACCAGAGGGTGCTGTTCCAAAGGATGGACCTTCTGCTGGTGTTACATTAACAACTGCGATTGTTTCTGCATTAACGAATACAGCTGTATATCGTGATATTGCGATGACAGGTGAAGTAACACTTCGTGGTAATGTATTACCAATTGGTGGTTTAAGAGAGAAATCTTTAGCAGCACACCGTGTTGGTATTAAGAAAGTCTTGATTCCTAAGAATAACGTACGTGATTTAGATGATGTACCAGAAACAGTGAAGAAGGCTATTACATTTATTCCTGTTGAGACTGTTTCACAAGTACTCAAGGAAGCGTTGGTGCACTAATGCAGTACCATGATGCATTCCTGCTAAAAACAGCAGCGTTAGAGACACAGTGGCCTGTGAGTGATTTACCTGAAATTATCTTCGTTGGAAGATCAAATGCAGGGAAAAGTACACTTATCAATGGTTTAGTAAATCGTAAAAACTTAGCATACTCTGGTAAAACACCAGGTAAGACAAGACTTTTAAATTTCTTCTCTGTCGATAACAAGGTTGTATTTACGGATGCACCTGGTTATGGCTATGCGACAAGTGATCGTCAAAGTGCTTTAGCTTTCGCTAAATTAATTGATCCATACTTTGCAAAAAGAGATCAGTTAAAAGCAATGATTATTGTATTGGATGCTAGAAGAGTTCCAAGTGCTGATGATATTCAGATGGTTGAATATGGCAAAGAATCGCATTTAGCTATCTTTGCGGTATGCACAAAAATTGATAAACTATCTAGAAGTCAAATGCTCCAGAATTTAAAGAAGATTTCTGCAACTCTTGGTATTCAAGAGAATGCACTAATTCCAGTTAATTCCGAGAAAAAACAAGGCTTAGATGTTGTTTGGGAAAAGATAGATCAACTTATAGCACAATAGATGGTTTCTACTTCGGTAGATACCATCTTTTATTTTGCCCATGTAAAAGCGTAATATGCTAAAATAGGATAGAGATATTAGAGGTATCCTATGAAGATTATGATAGCGACAGGGGGGACTGGTGGTCACATTAACCCTGCACTAGATTTAGCAAATATATTAAAACAACGTAATCCCAAAAATGAAGTGATTTTTGTTGGGTCGGATAACCGTATGGAAGCTACAGTGATTCCAGATGCTGGCTATAAATTCTATGGTTTGCATATTACAACAACAGCAGGTTCAATCTTCTCAAAAGTGACATATGCAACATCTTTACTGAAGGCTTACTTTAAATCAAAAAAAATACTAAAACAAGAACAACCAGATATTTGTATTGGATTTGGTAATTATATTAGTGTACCGTTAATACTTGCGGCACATCATCTTGGCATCAAAACGATGTTGCATGAACAGAATAGTTTTGCTGGAAAAGCAAATAAATTCTTGAGTCGTTATGTGGATGCAGTAGTTGGTTGTTATGAAAGTAATCGAGAGCAGATGCCAAAAGCAGATGTTCGTATCTTGGGTAATCCTTCTGCTTCGGTTGTAAAAGATACGATATTTAATCCAGAAGTTATCGAGAGTGTTGGAATATCTACAGAGATTCCGTATGTTGTATTTATGATGGGATCCTTAGGTTCATCATCAGTATCAAAAGTTATTGATGAAGCAATTCCACTCTTTGATCAAGATTTTCAGGTTATGATTGTAAGTGGAAAAGCGAATGCGTATCAGTTTCAAAATAAAGAGTCCAAGACTGTGAAGTTTGTACCTTATATTGATGGTAAACAAGCCTTAAAAGGCTGTGTTCTTGCGGTAACACGAGCAGGAGCTACTACCATTTCAGAGATTTGTGCTTTACCTACTGCTGCAGTATTAATTCCTAGTCCATTTGTTGCTAATAACCATCAGGTTTATAACGCAAAAGAACTAGTCGACAAAGATGCGGCTATTATGATTGAAGAGAAAGAGTTGAGTCCGAAACTTTTGGCCTCGACTGTAAATATGCTTGTTCATGATGAAAATAGATGTAATAAGTTAAAAGAAAATGCACATAAACTTGCGAAAGTGGATGCTGCTAATCAAATGATTGATTGGATTGAGGAGGTAATACATGGATAAAATTTTAGAGCGTTTAAGCCTTTATGCTGTTACAGAAGCAGATAAGCCTTTACGCACAATGACCACTCTAAGAATTGGTGGTAATGCAAAATATGTTGTATATCCAGAAACATATGTTGCGATTGATGGTATCTTCCGTGTTATTGAAGAAAATCAACTTGCATTTAAGGTGATTGGAAAAGGTAGTGATTTACTATGCTCTGACGATGAATTTGAAGGGGTTGTTATATGTTTAGATCGCTTCTTTAATCATCAATACTTTGATGGAAATGACCTTGTGGCTGAAGCAGGATGTTCTATCATCGCTTTATCAACAGCTGCGATGAAACGTGGACTTTCCGGTTTAGAGTTTGCAAGTGGTATTCCTGGTACAGTTGGTGGTTGTCTTTTCATGAATGCAGGTGCATATAACATCAGTATGAAAGATGTTGTAAAAGAAGTACTTGTATATAGAGACCACCAATTAACTTGGTTACCTGTATCTAAATGTGATTTCTCTTATCGCCATAGTATCTTCCAATCGAATCCTACTTGGTTGATTTTAGGTGTACGATATGGTTTAACACCAAAGCCACAAGAAGAAATCGAAGAACTTATGGATTCACGTCGTAAGAGAAGGGTAGATTCGCAACCACTAAACTTCCCAAGCTGTGGTTCTGTTTTTAAGAATCCAGAAGGTCACAATGCATGGCAGTTAATCGATGGTATTGGCTATCGTGGTAAACAGATTGGTGGGGCAATGGTTAGCGATAAGCATTGTAATTTCATCTTGAATGTTCATAAGGCAACCGCACTTGAGTATCTAACTTTGATTGAAGAAATTCAAAGAGAAGTAAAGAAGAAATACGATATTGATCTCAAGATGGAAGTGGAGAAGTTCAATTGGAAGTAAAGAAGAATCGATTAAACGCAGACTTTGATAAGATTCCTGAAGCGGTTGAAAGGATCTTTAAGAATAAGCGTTTAGCCGCAAATCTAAAATTATTTCGTTCTCGACAACCAGCATTATTTAATATCGCTATTGTAATGGCAATCATTGTTATTGTGGTAATGTACTTATTATCACCGATGTCTTCGGTTAGAGCGGTATCCATTCAAGGTAGTAGTTATCTAAGTGATGATTATATTAAAACAATTGCTGGAGTTGATACATCTTCAAAGTTATATTTCACTGTACCGGTTTTAGTAGAGAGAAAATTAGAGGTAAATCCACTAATTGAAGATGCGAAAGTGAGTTTAAATAACGGTAATACAGTTACGATTACTGTAAAAGAGAAAAAGTTAGTAGGTTATCAATCTGAAGGTAACGGAACTATTTGGTTTGGAAATGGTGAAAGTACTATGTTGGATGATAACAATCGTCAGGTAATCGCTTCAATTCCAAAGTTCATTGGGTTTACAGATACAGAACTATTGAAGAAAGTATCGAATGCATTAAATGAGATTGATGATTCAATCTTGCAGCAGATTTCTACAATCTCTGTATATCCACTGCGCTATGATGCACATGCATTACTTGTACATATGCGTATTGGTAGTTACTTTGTGGCATCCTATAGTAATCTCAAGATTTTAAATGATTACTTTACCATCTATAGTCAAGCGACTGATAAAACAAAGTGCTTATGGGGTACGAGTAAGGATCAAGTTGCGTATACCGCTGCATGTCCATGGGAGCAAAAAAAACCAACTGAAACAGCGACAGCAGTATCTAATGCGGTATATTGGTATGATTCAGAAGGAAATGTACGTGTGGATGCGAATGGCTTACCGGTTGAAAAACATTTCTATACTGGCGCAGAAGGAAATGTTGCAGTCGATGCAAATGGCAGTCCTATTGCAATTCCTATCGATGATAATGGAATTGAAATCATTGATGATAAATTCCAAGAAAATTATGCTGCAGGATACTATAAAACTGGTGTATTAAATACACCTACACCTGCGCAGTAACATGAAAATCCTGTGAAATAGACGATATACAGGTTACATATTTTGTATAATAATAACCATTTTGATATAATACATAACGTTAGTAAGGAGTAACTTATGGCAGTTGAAAAGAAAACAAACTATGGTAGTATCTCCGTTTCAGAAGAAGCAGTAGCTTCATTAGCTGGTGGGGTAATTACAGAATCTTATGGTGTTGTTGGTATGGCCAGCAAACAAATTTTAAAAGATGGATGGGCTGAACTATTAAAGAAGGAAAACTATACAAAGGGTGTAGTTGTTCGTAATGGTAAAGCTGGTTTAGAAATTGATTTATATATCGTTGTTAGTTTCGGTGTTAAGATTTCAGAAGTTGTAACCGAAGCACAGAAGAAAGTTAAGTATATGCTTGAAAAGTCACTCTCCCAGGAAGTTGCCCAGGTGAATGTCTTTGTTCAGGGCGTTCGCGTCGTAGCATAAGGATATGGGGTTAAAGTAATGGAAAAGATTAATGGTTTAATTTTAAAGAACTTACTGGAAAGTGGAGCACACAATCTAAGCAATCAGCGTAAAGCAGTTGATGCGATGAATGTATTCCCAGTACCAGATGGAGATACAGGTACAAATATGTCTTTGACTATTTTGAACGGTATCTCAGAAGTTACAAAGAGTGGATCAGAGTCACTTTCAACAGTTGCTAAGATTTTCAGTCGTGGTTTATTAATGGGTGCACGTGGTAATTCAGGTGTTATTTTATCTCAGATTTTCCGTGGCTTTGCGCAATATGCAAAGGACAAAGAAGAACTTACAGTGAAAGAATTCTCTGAAGCGTTAATGAACGGTTCTAAGATGGCTTACAAGGCTGTTATGCGTCCTACAGAAGGTACAATCCTAACAGTTGTTAGAGAAAGTGCTGAGTATGGTGAAATCTATATTAATAACCATCCTGAAACTTCTATTGAAGAATTTGTAAATTATATTGTGGATGAGGCAAATGCATCTCTACAACGTACACCTGAATTATTAGATGTACTAAAGGAAGCACATTGCGTAGACTCAGGTGCAATGGGTTATGTAACAATTCTTGAAGGTTTCAAGTCTTACTTGCAAGGCAAGCCAATTACAGAGAACCTAGCAGGTGATTCAGCAGATACAGAAGTACATGAAAAGGCTTCTGGATATCGTGTTGAATATATCGTTTCTCTTAGCGATAACGGTAAGAAGACTTTCAAGGAAGAAAGAGTTCGCAAGCAATTAGAACAAATTGCGAATGATATTCAATTAGTTGTAAAAGAAGATGCATTCACATTAAGTGTTCATTCTATGACACCTGGTGAAGTGTTAATGCTTGGTCAGAAGTATGGTAAGTTTGTCAAGGTTCAGGTTGAAGATATTCAATCAGACTTACAACCATCCTTAATGGAAGCTGAAGAAGCAGCAATTGAAAATGCGGCTTATGGTATTATTGCAGTAGCTGCAGGTGAAGGCTTGAAGAAGTTATTTACAGATTACCGTGTAAACTATGTTGTAAGCGGTGGTCAAACAATGAACCCATCTACAGAAGATTTCGTAACTGCAATCTCTAAGGTTCATGCGGATACAATCTATATCTTGCCAAATAACTCAAATATTATTATGGCTGCAAAACAAGCTGCTGAAGTTACAGAAGATAAGAAGATTATCGTTATTGAAACAAAGTCTGTACCACAGGGCTTAAGTGCTTGCATTAGTTTCAACCCTGAGGAAGAAGTAGAAGCAAATACAGAGGCAATGAATGAAGCAATCACACTAGTAAAGACAGGTTCTATTACTTATGCTGTTAAGGATACAACAGTAGATGGTAAGCAGATTAATTCTGGTGACTATATGGCTATCTTAGAGAAGGATATTATCTTCAATGAGAAGGATAAGTTAACAGTTACTAAGGAATTAATTAAGAACATGTGTGATGAAGATACAGAAGTTGTAACTCTCATCAAGGGTTCTGAAGCTACTGATGAAGAGTGCGAAGAAATTCGTCAATTCATCGAACAGAACTACGATGTCGATATTGACGTTGAAGATGGTCAACAGCCTGTATACAGTTTCATCATCGGTGTTGAATAAATTTCAAAAGGGAACGTTCTAAATTATGTGGAATGTTCCTTTTTTAATCTTCTTAATGTATGATATTAACGTTAGGAATATATGGATAATACAAAGCAATTAAATATTGAATACTTTTCATTACAGTCATTATTTTGGATGACATACTGCATGGTTGTTGGTTTTTCAGTAACCTATCTTTTATCATGTGGATATTCAAATAGCGAAGCAGGTTATATCTTGGCTTCCGCTAATATATGTGCGTTAGTTTTACAACCATTTTTTGCGGATTTAGCGGATCGTTCAAAGAGAATTAACGCAATGACAATATTTTTGGTATCGATTGTAATTATCTTTGTATGTTCAATTGGACTGTTCTTTATTAGTGCTCGTTCGGTTATATTAACACTTATCTATGTTGTGATGATTACACTGGCGAATGCTGTCATTGCGTTTTTAACTTCTGTACAGTTTTTAATGGATACTTCAAAGTCTAAAATCAACTTTGGTTTATGTCGGGCAGGTGGTTCATTGTGTTTTGCGATTCTTTCTGCTGTGATGGGAATACTTATTGAAAGAATCGGTATGAAATCTATTCCAACTGCACTGTTTATTATTTCGTTTTTAATTATTATTTTATGCATGTATATTACACGTCATCGTATCCATACTACGTATAGGTCTACGAATGCTTTGACGCATAAGGAATCTAGTTCGTTACTTGTTTTCTTCAAAGAAAATCCGAAGTTTATGGTTTTATCCATTGGGATGTTATTTATCTATTATGCACATGCCTTTATCACAAACTTTACAATTTCTATCGTACGTAATGTGGGTGGAGATCATCGTGAAATGGGATATTTGATTGCCTTTATGGCACTCATGGAACTTCCAGGAATGATAGGGTTTAAAAAGATTAGTCAACGTTTTAAAGTATCTTCATTACTGTTATTTTCAATGATGATGTTTAGTGTAAAAGCTATTATTGTTTGGCTTTCACCATCATTAATGACTTTGACATTTGGGTTTGCTTTACAGGTTGTTTCTTTTGCACTATATATTCCTGCATCTGTGCAATATGCAAATATTATGATTGATGAAAAGGATACTGTAAAAGCACAGATGATGTTCAATTTAATGCAGACTGGTGGAGCTGTATTTTCATCGATCATTGGTGGATGGCTAATTGACTTTAGTGGTATCTCACATGCATTACTTGTTGGAGCTATTTTATCTTGTATCGGTACAATAATTGCCTTTACAGCAATACAGAATACAAAGAGGTAATGATGAAGAAATTTACAGACCATATTTATTACATGGATAATAGTCCAGAAACAGATCAACCATATGTTTATTTAATACATGGTTCAAAGTTTAACTTACAGATTGATGCTGGAAATAGTCCTGAAAACTATTATAAATTTTTATCAGAAATCAATGACTTAGGTTTAGATGAACCTAAGCTTTTAGTGATTACACACTGGCACTGGGACCATACATTTGGTATGGTTGCTTGTAATGTGCCGATGATTGCTTCTGTGAAGACCAATGAATACTTAAAGAGAGTAAAGAATTGGAAATGGACAGAAGAGGCGATGCAAGAGCGTTTAAAGACAGGTGAAGATATTCAGTTTTGTTATGACTGCATGCATAAGCAGTATACCGATATTGGTATGATACAGGTTTGTGAAGCAGATATCACATT
The DNA here is from genome assembly GCF_963550625.1 of uncultured Solobacterium sp. Taxonomy (GTDB): domain Bacteria; phylum Bacillota_I; class Bacilli_A; order Erysipelotrichales; family Erysipelotrichaceae; genus Bulleidia. The sequence goes on along the minus strand of NZ_CAUVCV010000002.1, from coordinate 53,324 downwards.
TGACTCTGAAGTTGTAATTGATTTAGGAGATATACATGTCAAAGGTATTCATATAGATACTCCACATACACGTGATGCAGTATTATATTATGTTCAGGAAGAGAAGGTTGTGATTGCGGCTGATGCTGAATATGAAGATTATTATGATAATAATAGTCAGTATGACCCTGTTCGGTTGGCATCTTTTATACAGTTTTTAGAGGGATTAGATTTTGAATATTATTTACGTGGACATGATGACTTTAAACTAACAAAAGAAGAAATCTTAAATAAGCTTAAAGCCGCAATGTAAACGCAATCATTTCATAGGTTCAATGGTATAATAAACACATGGATTTAAGTGATAAGAAACTAAAATTAACTCCAAAACGACTGGAAGTATTGCATCAACTTGGTCTGCATACAACGGATGATCTTTTAATGTATTATCCGTATCGTTATGAGATAATCACGACTACAGCTTTTGAGAATTGGAAAGTCAAAGATAAAGTTTGGTTTGAAGGAGAAGTTGTTCAGTTACCAAGAAGTTGGCGTAAAGGTAGACTTGTAACAACTACGTTTCAAGTACGCACTCAGGAACAAATCTTGACCATCACAATTTTTAATCGTCCATGGGCAAAGAGCTTAAACTTAAATCAGATATTAACAATTCAAGGTGTATATCAAGGTAACAGTAAAGTAACTGCTATCAGTTATGATACAAAGCCTTTAGCAGAACATGCGGCAATTACACCTATCTATAGTATTAAAGAAGGCATTCGACAAAAGACATTACAATCGATTATTCATTCAGTTCTAAATCATTTACAGGATGAAATTCTAGATGACATTCCTGATGAATTTCGGCAAGCATATCGATTGTTACCACTAAAGGTGGCGTATCGTTGTATTCATATTCCAACGAGTATGAATGAAGTTCAAGCTGCTGTACGTACGCTAAAATATGCAGAGTTTTTACGATTCTTTACTGCGATTCAACTCATGCGTAATACAGAGGGGATACGTATTGAAAAGAAACCAAAAATCTTTTCTTCTAAGAAAATACAACAAGCTATTCAAAGTCTTAGCTTTGAGATGACAGCCGATCAAAGAGATACATTAGAGAAGATTCTAAATGATATGGGTAGTACACATACGATGTATCGATTAGTACAAGGGGATGTTGGTTGTGGTAAGACAGTTGTAGCAACACTTGCCTTGTATGCGGCTTATTTAAGTGGATATCAAGGTGCAATGCTAGCACCAACTGAAATTCTTGCACGTCAACATTTTCGTTCAGTCAATGAAGTTCTTGCGCCTTTTGGTGTGAAAACAGAGGTTTTATATTCAGCATTATCAACTGCCAAAAAGAAAGAAATTTTGGAGGATGTATCTTTTGGAAAAATAGATATCTTAATCGGTACACATAGCATGATTCAGGATACTGTTGTATTCCATAAATTAGGTTTAACAATCGCGGATGAACAACAACGTTTTGGTGTAGCACAGCGTAAAGCTTTAAAACAAAAGGGTGAACAAGTAGATTTCCTTTTAATGAGTGCAACGCCAATTCCTAGAACACTTGCGGCATCTTTATTTGGAGACATGGACGTTAGTACGATTGAAACGATGCCAGCTGGAAGAATTACACCTATTACAACTCTTGTCAAAGAGAATAGTTTCCGTACAGTTTTAAATGATGTAAAGCGTCTTCTCGAAAGTGGAAGACAGTTATATGTGATTTGTGCTGCTGTCGATGAAAATGAGGAGTATCACGCAAGAAATGTGTATGATACAACTGAATCGATACAAAAGTTATTTCCACAATACAAAGTCGCTAGTTTACACGGGCGTATGACAACTGACGAAAAACAAGAAATCATGCAAGCATTTCATGATAACGATATTCAGATACTAGTATCTACAACTGTTGTTGAAGTTGGTGTCAATGTTGTAAATGCGACGGGTATGATTATCTATGATGCAGACCGCTTTGGTTTATCCCAATTACATCAGCTGCGTGGTCGTATCCAACGTGGTAGTGAACAGGGATATTGTTGGTTATTAACAGGCAGTCAAGAAGAGCGCGTATTACAACGCTTAGAAGTACTTGTAAAATCCAACAATGGCTTTGAAATATCCTATGAAGACTTACGTTTACGTGGGCCTGGTGATATACTTGGTACAAGGCAAAGTGGTGTTCCAGACTTTATTTTAGGAAACATTGTTGAGGATACTGCTATGATTAACCAAGCCCGCAAAGATGCATTAAAAGTGATGGAATCTGCGGATAATCCAGATTATCAAATTCTATTAGAATCTGTTCGTAAACGGAATGAAAAGAATGCGGAATACGCAGATTAGGAGGTACTATTTTGAATATTGTTGAATGGCTAGAAAATCGTCATATCAAAGTAAATAATGTAAAAATGATACAACAAGCGTTTGTACATTCTAGTTATGCACATGAACACAAGAGTAAGAATGATAATGAGCGATTAGAGTTTATGGGAGATGCAGTACTACAACTCTGGTCTAGTAATGCAATTTATCCATTAAACCTAAGCGAAGGTCATATGACACGTTTACGTGCACAGCTTGTATGTGAAAAAGCTCTAGCAATTTATGGTCGCCAGCTGCATCTCAATGATTATTTATTATTGGGTTCTGGCGAAGAAAAGACAGGTGGCAGAAACAAAGATGCGATTATCGCAGACATGTTTGAAGCATTCCTAGGTGCATTATTTTTAGATCAAGGAATGGATGCGGTTAATAATATTCTTTCAGAAGTTATTACACCAAGACTTGCACATCCTGAGGATGTGGGTGTTATCCATGACTATAAAACAAAACTACAGGAATATGTTCAATCTGATTCAAGACAGACAGTCAAATATGAGTTAGTCAGTGAAACAGGTCCAAGCAATGCACCAGAATTTGTAATGAATGTTTTGGTTGATGGACTAGTACTTGGTACGGGTAGTGGACAATCCAAAAAACAAGCAGAGCAAAATGCAGCTCGAAATGCATTTGAAAAAATGGCTAAATGATAAGGGGGATACTATGGTCATTACAGAAATCATAAACGCAGTAAAGGCAGGTCAATTAGATGAGAAACTAACAGCACTCTATGGTGCTGAAGCACTTGCTTCACAGAAAGTACGCTATGAAGAAGTTCTTTCAAAAGCGAAAGATTTATTAGGGGATGAAGAAGCACATATCTTTAGTGCACCAGGAAGAACAGAAGTAGGTGGTAATCATACAGACCATCAATTAGGTCGTGTTGTTGCGGCTAGTATCGATTTAGATGTCATTGCGGTCGTTGTTCCTACTGATGATTCTATCGTTACTTATCATGCAAAGGGATTTAGTGTTAGTCCAGTTGATTTACACAACTTAGAAATTAATGAAGCTGAAAAGAACACAACAGAATCTTTAATTCGTGGTATCGCAGCCGGCTTTACAAAGAAGGGTTATAAAGTTGGCGGTTTTAAAGCTTATTCTGAAAGTAATGTACTTTCTGGTGGTGGTATGTCCAGTTCTGCTGCATTTGAAGTATTAATTGGAACGATCTTCAGTCACTTATATAATGACGCAGCGATTTCATCAGAAGAAATCGCAAAGATTGGTCAGTTCTCAGAGAATGTATACTTCATGAAGGCAAGTGGTTTACTTGATCAGATGGCATGTTCAGTTGGTAGCTTTGCGGCAATGGATTTTGCCAATAAAGAAAACCCACAAGTGACTTCAATTCCATTTAATCCTGCAGATTATGGATATGACTTAATTTTGACTGATGTTAAGGCAAGCCATGCGGATTTGAGTGATGAATATAGTGCAGTACCTTTTGAAATGAAGGCGGTTGCAAAACTATTTGGAAAAGAAGTACTAAGCCAAATTACATTAAATGAATTAGTAGCAAATGCAGCGAAGATTCGTCAGGAAGTAAGTGACCGTGCATTCTTGCGTGCATATCACTTCCTAAATGAAACCAATCGTGCAAAACTACAGGCAGAGGCATTAAAAGAGAATGATATTAAGACTTTCTTACGCTTAGTCAAAGAGAGTGGTCATTCATCTTATATGTATCTACAGAATGTATTAATTCCAGGTGATAGCCAAAATCAAGCACTTGCGATTGCATTAGCACTGAGTGAAACAGTACTTGGTGATGATGGTGCGTATCGTGTCCATGGTGGTGGTTTTGCAGGAACAATTCAAGCATATGTTCCACACGCAAAGACTGCTGAATATATTGCTTTAATGGAAGCTACATTTGGTAAGGATTGCTGCTATAAGTTACGTATCCGTGACTGTGGTGGTATTTGCGTTATTTAGTGAGGAAAAAATGTTAAAGGAAAACTATATTTTATTGGGAAAGGCTGGCGATAAAGAAATTCGCTTATTGCCAAACATGTTAAACCGTCATGGCTTAATTGCTGGAGCTTCAGGTACTGGTAAGACTGTTACATTAAAAGTTGTGGCAGAATCATTAAGTCAATTGGGTGTATCTACATTTATTGCGGACGTTAAGGGTGATTTATCAGGAATGATCCAAGAAGGTGATTTATCTGCTATTTCAGCTAGACTTGAAAAGCTTGGAATCACTGATTTTGAAGTACGTAAGTTCCCTGTACACTTTTTTGATGTATATCGTAAGAAGGGTCATCCAATTCGTGCCATCATGGAAGAATTTGATTCTTTATTACTTGCGCGTATTTTAGAACTTACAGATGCCCAAGAAGGTAACCTTCAAATCATCTTGAAAGTTGCTCAGGATATGAACCTAGATATTATCGACTTGAAAGATCTTCAAGCGATGGCGAATTATGTTGGTGAACATGCTAGTGAGCTTTCTTTGAAATATGGTAATGTTACAAAACAGAGTATCGGTGGTATTCAAAGAAAGTTATTACAGTTAGAACAACAGGGTGGAACAAACTTGTTTGGTATGCCTGCACTTTCAATTCATGATTTGATTTCTACAGAAGGTGGCTTGGGTATGATGAATATGTTGGAATGCCAAGAGTTATTCCAACATCCACTTCTTTACGCTACATTTTTGTTATGGTTATTAAATCGTATCTATCAAGATTTACCAGAAGTTGGTGATGTAGAGAAGCCAAAGATTGTATTCTTCTTTGATGAAGCACACTTATTATTCAAGGATGCGCCTAAGGCATTGCTAGATAAGATTGAACAGATTGTTAAGTTAGTTCGTTCGAAAGGTGTTGGTGTATTCTTTATTACACAATCACCAAATGATATTCCTAATTCAGTCCTTGCGCAATTATCCAATCGTATTCAACATGCATTACGTGCATATACACCAACAGAAATTAAGGCTGTTAAGTTAGCTGCTGATTCCTTCCGCACAAATCCTAATTTAGATACAGCAGAGCGTATTACCAATATGAAGACTGGTACTGCACTTGTATCTGTGTTAGATGAAGATGGTGCTCCTACTATGGTAGAAGAGACAATGATTTTACCTCCAATGTCATCAATGCAGATTGCGGATGAATCTTTGGTGATGCAGACGATTCAACATGACTCTATCTATGGTAAGTATGAAAAAGATATTGACCCTGAGAGTGCATTTGAAAAAATGACAGTAATCAAGGAACAAGAGGAAGAAGAAGCACGTCTTGCCAAAGAAAAGCTTGCTCAAGAAAAACTTGCGGCTGCTCAGGCAAAAGAAGATGCGAAACGCAGCAAAGAAAATGACTGGTCTGGACGTATTGCAAAGAAGATTCGTAATCGTACAGAAACAGAATTAATCAATGTTGGAATTCGTTCCGCAAAGAAATTCTTATCCGGTTTCTTTAAGTAAGTTATAAAGTGACTAGTACTGGTCACTTTTTTGTTGAATTCTATAAGATGCTTATACAAGAATGAGGGGAAGTAAAAGTGTTTTTATGTTAAAATAAGGGGACGAAAAGGAGTAAGGTATGACGCAATATTTAAAGGATTTAGTGAAACTAGATAATCAAGATGAACTATATGATGAAATCGAAATTGAACGAGTTCGTTTATTTCGTGCACAAAATCTTTTAGAAATACATTTACATACTCCAAATGTATTATCGTTTGATATTTATCAAGAAATCCGTCATAAATTAAATGATTTAACTGGCTCAAATATTCAACTATTCATTCAGCCTGAACAAAATCGTTGTAATCAAGTAGAAATCAGAAAATACTTAGAAGTATTCTTTCATACAAATCCCGAGATACGTATTCTTGAAAGTGGCACTTTCCAATATGATGCACAAAAGTGCATTATTAAATATGCATTCGCTAGTGCAACTGATTGTGATCGTGCTAGTAGTTATATTGAACATGTAGAGTCCTTTTTAGCAACCATTGGTCTACATGGTGTGAGTGTACTGACAGAAACGTTGATTCCTGTTATGCAAAAGGAAATTAAAGAGGTCAATGTAAAGGTTGTCAGTGATGAGGTTGAAAAGCCACAGGAAAAACCGGCATATAAATACCAACGTACAAAGCTGGATGATTATGAGAAAATTAGTTTAGTTGACGTTCATGATCCAATTGCAGACATTCAATTTGAAGGTGAAGTATTTGGAACTGACTTCATTGAGATTCGTAAGACAGGGAAAACAATTCAAACATTTAGTATTTTTGATGGTACAGATGCAATTTCGGTTAAGCGTTTTGAAGGTAGGGGTGTAACAAAAGAAGATCTTTCTTCAATTCGTGATGGTGATTATGTCCGTATCTATGGAACAATTTCTTATGATAATTTTGCAAAGGATTTAACCTGTATTGCTTCTAATGTTGTAAAGATTGAGAAAGCGAAGACAATTGATTTGGCAGAATCTAAGCGTGTTGAATTACACATGCATTCAAATTTATCTGAAATGGATGGTGTTTGCGATATTAAAGATATCGTTACCTATGTATATAATCTAGGACATCGTGGTATTGCCATTACTGACCATGCGGATGTACAGTCTCTTGTAAAGGCGTATAATACTGCACAAGGTCTAAAGAAGAAAGATCCAGAGAGAGACTTTAAAGTTGGACTTGGTTGTGAATTTAATCTAGCAAATGATGAATTAATAATTGTTCGTAATCCAACAGATGAAAATCTTGATGATATAACATACATATCATTTGACTTAGAGACGACTGGTTTATCTTGTTACTATGACCATATCATTGAATTTGGTGCTGTTCGTATTAAGAATTCAACAATTATTGATCGTAAGCAGATGTTTATTAAGCCCCCAGTTTCTATTCCTGGTTTTATTACTTCAAAAACAAATATCACAAATGACATGGTTAAAAATGCTAAGCCATTTGCTGAAGCGATTGATGAGATTTTAGACTATATCAAAGATGATGTTTTAGTTGCTCACAATGCGACCTTTGACTATTTCTTCTTGAATGAGGAGTTACGTCGGATTGGTAGAAAACCACTAACCAATGTTGTAATCGATACCTTAGATATGTCACGTGCTATATTGCCAGATCGTAGAGCATATCGTTTAGGCAACTTATCACGTTATTATCATGTAAATTACAACGAAGAAGAAGCACACCGTGCTGACTTCGATGCTGGCGCATTAGCGGATGTATTCTTGTGCTTACTAAAGGATGCAAAAGATAAGTTTGCCGCAAAATCAATCTTAGACTTACAAACAAAATTACAGTCTTCTAAATCTTTTATGAAGGTAAGACGTAGTCATGTTTGTGCTATCGCAAAGAATCATGAAGGTTTAGTTGCGTTATATAAACTTGTAACAGAATCCAATACAAATACTCTTGCAGTTAATGGAAAAGCGACTGGTAAAGAGGGTACTGATGTAGCTGCTGAACCTCGTGTAGTACGTTCTACATTAGAAAAGTATCGAGAGAATTTATTACTAGGATCTGCATGTTTAAATGGTGAAGTGTTTGAACTTGCATGTAATGGAGATGATACTCGCTTAGAAGAAGCGATGAAGCTGTATGACTATATTGAGCTTCAACCATTAGGGAACTATTCTACTTCAATTGTATTAGGTAGTATTCCAAGTGTGGATCGTTTAAAGGAAGTACAAAAACGTATCATTCGTATGGCACATAAACTTAACATTCCAGTTTGTGCAACAAGTGATGCGCATTACTGTATACCTGAACAAAAGGTTTTCCGTGATGTGTATATTATGTCACAAGGTGTAGGTGGTACCATCCATCCACTCTATATTCGTGATGAAGCCTTACGTTTACGTACGAAGAATCCTGATCAGCATATTCGTCTAACAGATGAAATGAAGAAGGAATTTGCTTGGCTAGATGATCCAGATTTAATTGAGGAGATCGTAGTACGAAATCCAAATAGTATCTTTGATTTGATAGAAGAAGTTCGTCCGGTTCCTGCAGGTACATATCCGCCAATCATTGAAGGGTCTGATGATAAACTACGTCAGATTTGTCATGATACTGCGATGAATATGTATGGATTTGAGGGTAAGGTTCCTGAGATTGTTATTGATCGCTTAAATAGTGAATTGGACAATATTATTCGTAATGGATTTGGTGTGCATTACTATATCGCGCACTTACTGGTGAAGAAATCGAATGATGATGGTTATGTCGTTGGCTCTCGTGGTTCAGTTGGTTCTTCCTTTACCGCAACGATGTCGGGTATTACGGAAGTAAATCCACTTCGTCCTCATTATCTATGTCCGAAGTGTCATTATAGTGAGTTCTACGATGACCCATCAGTTGCGTCTGGTTTTGACTTACCAGATAAGGTATGTCCACATTGTGGTGAAACAATGCGAGGAAATGGACATAATATTCCATTCCAAACATTCTTAGGATTTAATGCGGATAAGACGCCAGATATTGATTTAAATTTCTCTAATGAATATCAATGGCGTGCACATGCATTTATAAAAGATGTATTTGGGGAAGACCATGCATTCCGTGCCGGTACAATTGGTACTGTGGCTGAAAAGACTGCCTTTGGATATGTACAAGGGTATTGCGAGAAGATGAAGATCAACAATATGCGTAGACCAATGAAAGATTATCTTGCGCATGGTTGTGAAAACGTAAAACGTACAACAGGGCAGCATCCTGGTGGTATTATTATCATTCCGCATGAATATATTGCCGAAGATTTTACACCTGTTCAGTATCCTGCAAACGATCCAACATCTGCTTGGAAAACAACACACTATGACTTCCACGATATTCATGATAATGTCTTGAAGTTTGATATTTTAGGACATGTTGATCCAACTGCAATGCGATTATTGCAGAAGATTGCTAAGGTGAAGCCATTGGATATTCCAATGAATGATGTTGAAACCTTATCTTTGTTCTCGTGTGATGATGCCTTAAAAGCAGATACGAGAATCTATAAGAAAGAAACAGGTGCGTTAGGTTTACCTGAGTTTGGTACACGTACAACGCGTGGTGTACTCGAAGAAACTCGTCCGAAGAAGTTCTCGGATTTGGTTATTATTTCTGGTTTATCACATGGTACAGACGTATGGGCTGGCAATGCACAGGAACTCATTCGTCAAGGCCATACGATTGACGAAGTTATTGGATGTCGTGATGATATTATGACGTATCTTTTAGATCATAATCTAGAGTCACTAGATGCCTTTAAGATTATGGAATCTGTGCGTAAGGGTAAAGGTTTAACAGAAGCTTGGGAAAAATCAATGATTGAACACCAAGTTCCAGATTGGTACATTGAATCTTGCAAGAAGATTAAGTATATGTTCCCGAAAGCTCACGCAGTTGCGTATGTTATGATGGCCATGCGTATTGCATGGTACAAGGTACACGAACCTATCAATTTCTATATTCAGTATTTAACATTACGTTGTGATACTTATGAAATTGAAACGATGGCTAAGGGTATCGATGTGATTCGTACGCGCATGAATGATATAAGTACACGTATTGCGGAACGTAATCCTGAAAATCCTGTTTCAAATAAAGAGAAGTCTTTATTTGATGTATTAGAAGTATGCGAAGAGTTGTATGCACGTGGATATAACATCGCTAATGTTGATTTATATAAATCACTTGCCACAGAGTTTAGAGTTTCACCAGATAATCCAAAGACGATTATCCCACCATTTACAGTAATTGATGGTTTAGGTGTTAACGTTGCTAAGTCAATTGAAGAGGCACGTGAAAAGGGTGAATTCTTATCAAAAGAGGATATTCTAAAACGTACACAGGTTTCTTCTTCCATGTTAGTGAAACTTTCGCATATGGGTTGTTTAGTAGGATTACAAGAAAGTAATCAAATGAGTTTATTCTAAACTTGACGTTTATCACAAGCAGGTCTAAAATTTGAATATCAAATGCATTGAAAAGGACACGATATATATAGTGCTGATACAGAGAGTATTCCGGTTGCTGGAAGGAATATGAGGCATATATGTATTACTACCTTGGAGCAGTGCTCGAAAGAGTTACCGTAGTTCTACGTTACAGATATAAAGTGTCAACGTTTATCGTTGGAATTAAGGTGGTACCGCGCTAATAGCGTCCTTTCATAGAAGGGGCGCTTTTTGTTTGCCCCATACGAGGAGGAGATTATGAGAAATTTTAAAGAAGATGCTGCATTAAATACGCTAAATCATAGTTGTGCGCATTTAATGGCCCAGGCTGTAAAACATCTATATCCACAGGCAAAGTTCTGGGTAGGTCCAGTTGTTGAAGAGGGATTCTACTATGACATTGATTTAGGTGATGATGTTATTCGTGATGAAGATCTTGCAAAGATTGAAAAAGAGATGAAGAAGTGTGCAAAGGCAGACAAGCGTATTGTTCGTCAAGAAATTACACGTGAAGAAGCCTTGGAGCAGTTCAAGAATGACGAATATAAGATTGATTTAATTAGTCGTATGCCTGAAGGCACAAACATCTCTATGTATACACAGGGTGACTTTACTGACTTATGTCGTGGTCCTCATACAGATACAACAAAGAACTGTCGTTATTTCAAGTTGATCAAGCATTCTGGAGCATATTGGAAGGGTGATAAGAACAACAAGGTATTACAGCGTATCTATGGTGTTTGTTTACCTACACAAGAGGATTTAGATTCTCACTTAGCAGATCTTGAAGATGCAAAACAAAGAGATCACCGTAAGCTTGGTAAGGATATGCAGATCTTCATGTTCTCAGAAATCGTTGGTGGTGGCTTACCACTTTGGTTACCAAATGGTATGACAGTCAGACGTTTATTATCTGATTACATCATGGATAAGGAAATTGCTAGAGGTTACCAGCATGTGTTAACACCATCCGTTGCTAGTACAAAGCTATACAAGATTTCAGGACATTTAGCACACTACAAGGATGATATGTTCCCAATTATGGAACGTGATGACGATGAATTTGTATTACGTCCAATGAACTGTCCTGAACATATGATTATCTATAAGTCACAATTACATTCCTACCGTGATTTACCAATTCGTATTGCTGAAATTGCAAATGACTTCCGTTTTGAAGCATCAGGAGCATTAACTGGTATTGAACGTTCCCGTGCGTTTACACAGAACGACTCTCATATCTTCTGCACAGAAGAACAGATTGCTTCTGAAATTAAAGCAGTAACGGAGTTAATCTTGGATGTATATAAGGACTTCAACTTAAATCAGTTTGAATTCCGTCTTTCTTTACGTGATAAGGAAAATACAGAGAAGTACTTCGGTAATGATGAACTTTGGGAAAGAAGTGAATCTGAATTACGTGAAGTTTTAAAGGAAATGAATGTTCCATATTATGAAGCAGAAGGTGAAGCTGCCTTCTATGGTCCTAAGATTGACGTACAGGTACGCTCTGCTTTAGGTCATGATGTAACATTATCTACAATTCAGTTAGACTATCAGTTACCAGAGCGCTTTGAATTAGAGTATGTTGCAAATGGTGGTGAAAAGAAGAGACCAGTTGTTATTCACCGTGCGATTCTTGGATCAATTGATCGTTTTATCGCATTCTTACTAGAGGAAACAAAGGGTATCTTACCATTATGGTTGGCACCTCGTCAGGCAGTTGTAATTCCAGTATCTCCTGAAGCGCATGGTGAATATGCGAAGAAAGTAGTTGAAGAATTACGTAAGATTGGTGTACGTACAGAATTAGATGATCGTAATGAGAAGTTAGGTTACCGAATTCGTGAAGCACAAACAAATAAACTTCCTCTTGAAGTTGTAGTAGGTGATGGCGAAATCGAAAATAACGGTATTACTTTGCGTCGTTATGGTTCTCGTCAAGAAACTAAGATGTCTCTTGCGGATTTCTTAACAGCAATCAAAGCCGAAATTGATGAAAAGCGCTTAGCACCTGAAGTTCAAAAAGCTTAATGTTATAAAAGGGATAGAGTCTATCTATTCCTTTTATCTTTGCCAAAACATGAAAAAAAATTTCATCAATTCCATAATTACGTAAAATTTTGTGAAATTGTGTTAAAATGCATGTAATAACGAAAGCGATTTCAGAGATGAAATCCACCTGAATTACTTCAGGTAACTCAGAAAGGGAATAGACATGGAAAACTACAAGAAAATAGCTGAAGAAGTTGTTGAAGCTGTCGGCGGTAAGTCCAATATTCAGGAAAACTCTACATGCATGACAAGACTTCACTTAACTTTAGCTGACAAGTCTAAAGTCGACTTGGAACGCGTTAAGAAGATTGATGGCGTCATGGGAACTGTTGATGGCGAAGAACTTCAAATAGTTTTTGGACCTGGTAAGGTTACAAAGATTGGTGCAGAAGTTTCTGCAATTACAGGTATCTCCGCTGATGAACGTAAGGAAGTTCACAATGAAGATTTAGGTGATATCAATTTAAAGGAACGTGCTAAGGAAAACAAAGCTGCTCAGCAGGCTAAGCACAATGGACCAGTACAAGTATTCTTAAAGCATTTCGCAAATATTTTCTTACCTGCATTACCAGGTATTGCTGGTGCTGGTTTAATCTATGGTATCTTAAACGTATTGAAGTTATTCTTCAGAGTTCCAGGTATCGCTGCTGTACAACTTGATCCAGCTATCGCTCAGTCTTGGTGGTATTTAACACTTAATACAGCTGGTTGGACATTATTTGCTTACTTACCAATCTATATTGGTATGAACGCTGCTAAGGAATACAAGGGTTCCCCAATCCTTGGTGGTATGATGGGCGCAATGTTCGTAGGTAACGCTGCTATGCCTTTATTAATGAAGGTTGGCGATCCTGCTGCAGGTATTAACTTACCAATTACAGGTGCTCCATTTGATGCGGCTGCTGGTGGTATCTTAGCTGCTGTATTTGCTGGTATCGTAATTGCTCACGTTGAACGTTGGTTAAGAAGTTGGGTTCCAGATACATTAGACATGATCTTGACTCCACTATGCTCATTATTAATTACAGCATTCTTAGCAATCTTCATCTTACAGCCAGTTGGTGCTGTATTAACAAAGGCTATCTTTGCTTTAGCTGATGTATTATTAAATAAGTTAGGCTTCATCGGTGCGTATGCATTATCTGCGTTACAGTTACCATTAGTATCTGTTGGTTTACACCGTGCATTCACTCCAATTCATACAATTATGAATGATCCAAATGGTGCTACTCATGGTGTTAACTACTTATTACCAATCTTACAGGTTGCTGGTGCAGGACAGGTTGGTGCTGTTATCGCATTATTTGTAAGAGCGAAGAAGAATCACAAGAAGCTATCTGAGGCTATCCTCGCTTCTGTACCTGCAGGTATCTTAGGTATTGGTGAACCATTGATGTATGGTGTTACATTACCTTTAGGTAAGCCATTCTTAACAGCCTCATTAGGTGCTGGTTTCGGTGGTATTATGATTTCCTTATTCCACGTAGGTTCAGTTGCACAGGGTGTATCTGGTATCTTAGGATTCTTGATTGTTAATGAAGGTGGCGCTTTAGGTTACTTAGTTGGTTATGTAACTGCTATCGTAGCTGCATTCATCATTACATACTTCTTTGGATGGAACGAAGAGAAAGTGACTGAATTATTCGGTTAATGTTTGACTTTCATCTTCATACAACAAAGTCAGACGGGGTATTAAGCGTTGAAGAGATGCTTGATACCCTTCATTTATCTTCCATCCAACCCTTTAGTATTACAGATCATAATCATGCACTAGCGTATGAGTGTTTTGATTACCATAAGTATCCATGTATTCCTGGTACAGAGATTGCTACTAGCTATAAAGGCGAGATTATCGAACTATTAGGTTTTGGTATCGATCCAACTGCGATTAATGCATGGTATAGAGACTTTTATAGCAAAGAAAATTTACAACGTATCGAGGAAACACTATTTAAGAGAATCAAAGCATGTGCTAAGAAACAAAATTATATCTTCGATGAATCGCTTCCATTAGAATGTTTTGAAAAGGGTAGTTCAAAGAAAATTATGTATCAAGAATTATCTAAGAATAATTTGGAGTTTGTTAAGAGTTATCCAACATATAAGATATTTTTTAGAAAAGGCTTATCTAATCCAGAAAGTCCATTCTTTATTCACGAAGCTGATACATATCTTTCCTTTGATGAAACAATCAATTTGATTCACCATGCTGGTGGAAAAGTATTTTTGGCCCATATCTTTGAATATGATACCTTTAGAAAAAACGGCTACATCGAAGAAGTGAAGGATAAATTAGATGGTATTGAGTGTTTTCACCCAAGTATTCCAATGCGTGAATCCGTTAAATTATTTAAGTATTGTGAAGAAAACCATTTATACGTAAGTGGAGGTAGTGATTTCCATAAACCAGAAAGACACATACCATTCGGCGTTCATCTTGATCGTTCATTCTTGTTGAGTTCTAGCTTTGATTGGATACCAGAACATTTACGTAAATTATTGTAGTTTTGAATGTCATTGACACTAGGAAGAAAACTATACTACTATAATGAAGTCAATGATAGGAGTAGAAAATTATGTTTAATTTTTTCAAGAAAAAAGAAGACTTACAGAATCATATCGTTGTAAATGATGATGCGATTGTCGCAATTGCGGATGGTCAGTTAATTGATGTAACAACTGTTCCAGACCCAGTCTTTGCAGAAAAGATGATGGGTGATAGTGTTGCTTTCACATATGAAGGAGATAAAGTTGTGTTATGCTCTCCAGCAAATGGTGAATTATCTGTTTTATTCCCTACAGGACATGCATTTGGTATTACAACTAAGCATGGTGTTGAGTTACTTGTTCACTGTGGTGTCAATACAGTAGAAGCGAATGGTGATGGCTTTACTGTATTATCAAAAAAGCAGGGTGATAGTGTAAAGGCTGGAGATCCTATCGTAGAGGTAGATTTGAAGAAGTTACGTGCAAAATATAATATGAGTACGATGCTTGTAGTAACAAACGCTAATACACAAAGCATTGAATTTATCGAACCTACATCTGTGAAGCTAGGTCAATCTATTATTAAGTAAAGAAAAGTTCTATACATTCATACGTATAGAACTTTTTATATTTATAGTAACTCTTTAAGTTTATCGATAACTTCTGTAACAGTAACTTCGATAGAGTCACCTGTGCGAGATTTTAATTCCACTTTACCTTCAGTTACACCACGACCAACAGTAATTCTAAATGGAACACCGATTAATTCCATATCCTTAAACTTAACACCAGGACGTTCATCACGGTTATCAAGTACTACTTCAATACCTTGTGCTTGTAATACGTCATGTAGTTCATTACCGATACGTACTTGTTCTTCATCCTTCATAGAGATAATTACTACAGCTACTTGGAATGGTGCTAAATCCTTTGGCCAGTTAATACCATTTTCATCCGCATTTTGTTCTGCAAGGGCAGCCATAGCACGAGCAGGGCCAATACCATAAGAACCCATCCATACATACTGTAACTGATTATTTTGATCAAGATACTGTAGGTCTAATGCCTTAGAGTACTTTGTACCAAGTTTGAATGTGTTACCAACTTCAATACCATGTGCGAAATGTACAACACCTTCACCATTAGGATTCTTGTCTCCTTCTTGGATATTTCTTAAATCACCATGTCCTGTAAGAGTGAAATCCTTTTGGTTTACACCTGTATAGTGGTAACCTGTTTTATTTGCGCCAACTACAAAGTTATACATGTATAACACTTCTTCATCAGCGTAAAGAGGGCATTGAATATTTACAGGGCCAGCAAACCCAATTTCAGCGTTTGTCGCTGCCATAACCATTGCAGGGTCAGCAAGTTCTACTGAGTTGGCTTCTAGTAACTTACGTAGCTTTGTTTCATTCACGTCACGGTCACCACGTACCATAACTGCTACTGCTTTACCATCAACGTTATAGATTAAAGTTTTAACAAACTTCTTTACGTCTTTCTTTAAGAATTCAGTTACTTCTTCAATTGTGCGTGAATGAGGAGTTTCTACTAAAGTAAGTTCGTCTAGTGTATCTTCTTTTTCAGCAATCTCAGGTACGCATGGGGCAACTTCAATATTACTAGCAAAACTATCATCATCACTTAATACAAGAATATCTTCACCAAGTGGGGTAATTGCCTGGAATTCTTCTGACAATAAACCACCCATGACACCTGTATCAGCACGAACAATACGATAGTCTAAGTGAAGGCGATTCATGATGTTCTTATATGCATTGAATTGTTTAGCATAGGATTCATCTAATCCAGCTTCATCTTTATCGAATGTGTAGGAATCCTTCATTGTAAATTCACGTACACGAATCAAACCATAACGAGGGCGTGGTTCATCACGGAATTTTGTCTGAATCTGGTAGAGTGAAAATGGCATATCCTTGTAAGAGCGTATTTGCATCTTAGCAGCCATCGCAAATAACTCCTCGTGTGTTGGACCTAATACATAAGGAACACCTTTACGATCTTTTAGTGAGAACATACCTTTACCAAAACCCGCACGTCTTCCAGAGGATACATAAACCTCCTCAGGGATTAATGATGGCATGGATAACTCTTGGCAATCAATCTTTTCCATCTCATCACGGATAATTGCGTAAATCTTTGATAATACACGATTACCCATTGGTAACATCATATACACACCAGCTGAACTCTTCTTAATCATGCCGGCCCGTACAAGTAAATTTGAACTTACTGAATCTTCATCTTTCGCATTTTCGCGAATTGTAAAGAAATAACTATTTTTTAATCGCATAATATACCTCTTATAACCTTTAAGATTATATCATAATTGGTTTTAAATAGAATATTATCTAAAATGGACATCACAATAAATTCTGTAATAACATATATCCATTTTAGATAACTATTTTTGTGAAATAAAATACATACAAAATGCTTGCATCGTCATATTTCATGCATATTTGTAAGATTTTTTAGAATATTTGTTCGGAATTATTTACATAACTTTATTAATTGATATAATTAGTAAAATTATAAAAAAGGAGGAATTACGTTAATGGCATACTACTATGATGAACCTTCACATACTTTTAGTGAATATTTACTCGTTCCAGGATTTACAGGACCTGAAAATATTCCTGCCAATGTTTCATTAAAAACACCACTTGTTCGCTATAAAAAGGGTGAAGAACCAGCGATTTCTTTAAATATTCCTATGATCAGTGCTGTCATGCAGTCTGTATCTGGAGATCGCTTAGGTATCGCTCTTGCGAAGGAAGGTGGAATGGCATTTATATTCGGTTCACAGCCAATCGAAAGTCAAGCAGCGATGGTTGCACGTGTTAAGAATCATAAAGCTGGTTTTGTTGTCAGTGATTCAAATGTTAAACCAGATGCTACGTTTACAGAAGTATACGCTTTAATTGAAGAGACAGGACATTCTACAATTGCAGTTACAGAAGATGGAACACCAAATGGTAAGTTAATGGGTCTTCTAACTTCCCGTGACTATCGTATTTCCCGCATGACTGGTAATGAGCTTGTTAAGGATTATATGACTCCACGTGAACATTTAATTGTTGGTGGACCTAATACAACATTATCATCTGCAAATGATCTTATTTGGGATAACAAGTTAAATACACTTCCTGTTGTGGATGAAAATGATCATTTACAATATCTCGTATTCCGTAAGGATTATGATTCACATAAGGAACATCCATATGAACTATTAGATAATGAAAAACGTTTATTAGTAGGTGCTGGTATTAACTCCCGTGATTACGCTGAACGTATTCCTGCATTAGTAGCTGCTGGCGTAGACTGTGTCGTTATTGACTCCTCTGAAGGTTACTCTATCTGGCAAGCAGAAACAATCAAGTGGATTCGTCAAAATTATGGCGATAAGCTTAAGGTTGGTGCTGGTAACGTTGTTGATGCGGAAGGTTTCCGTTACTTAGCAGATGCTGGTGCTGATTTCATTAAGATTGGTATCGGTGGTGGTTCTATCTGTATCACTCGTGAAACAAAGGGTATTGGTCGTGGTCAGGCTACTGCAGTAATTGATGTAGCGAACGCTCGTGATGAATACTTTGCAGAAACAGGTGTATATGTACCTATCTGTTCTGATGGTGGTATCGTATATGACTATCACATTACATTAGCTTTAGCAATGGGTGCTGACTTTGTTATGTTAGGACGTTACTTCTCCAGATTTGAAGAAGCTCCAGGCGAAAAGTTAGTTGTGAATGGTAATACTGTGAAGGAATACTGGGGTGAAGGCTCTGCACGTGCTCGTAACTGGGCTCGCTATGACTTAGGTCAAGGTAAGAAATTATCCTTTGAAGAAGGAGTAGATTCTTATGTACCATATGCAGGTTCCTTAAAGGATAACGTTGCATTAACAGTATTAAAGATTAAGTCTACAATGTGTAACTGTGGTGCATTATCAATTCCTGAATTGCAAGATAAGGCTAAGCTAACGCTTGTATCTGCTACTTCTATCGTAGAAGGTGGAGCACACGACGTTCAAGTTAAGCATAACGATAATACATATAACAAGTAGTATGCAAAAGGCTCTTATGAGCCTTTTTGTTTATAAAAAACCTATAGAAATCTATAGGTTAGAATACTTCATATAAATCTTTCTTTTGTTGTAGAAAATCTTTGATTCGTTTAAATGTAGAATCTTCTCCATACTTCTCCATATAGCGTAGAATACGTTCAAATAAATTAGCAGTTTGGGGATGAAGATTTTGTTCATCATGACTATTCAAATAATAATTTAAAGCGGAGGATTGTGTATACTGTTCTTTTTGGTACACTTTACAAGCTGCGATACGATCACAAACACTTTCTACAACATAGTTCTGTGGCATTTTGATTGCTTGCCATTTACCATCAATCTTATCCCACCAATATTCCCAATGATGCTTGTTACAACCTTTATGATGTAACCATCCTAGAGAATAGCCATGTAATTCTTTTTCCTTTGTATAAGGAGAACGATATCCTTGGTAATAATGAATGCTAGGTAATAGTTCCGCGAAGGAATACTTTGATAAATCATGTGTTAAACCTTGCTTGTATAAACCACATTGAAAACAAAACTTACGTACAAGACTACGATGTTCATGGATTGTTTTTAGATGTTGAAATGTTTTTTGAAGGAATGATGGATTATTGTTATTTTTACTCATGTGAATATTTTATTCCATGCAATGAAAACAGGCAAGATTATGCCCAAAATAGAGTTTAACATGGTAAAATATTTGATAGGAGATTATAGAAAAATGAATCGTCATGACCAAAGAGAAAATGCAATGATTACGGTATATCAATACCTCATTGTTCAACGAGATATTCACGCATTGATTAACGATGTTTTTAAAGTTGATGAAAGTGAAATCGATCCATATTTTATTGATGTAATTAAGACATCTATTGCCAACAAAGAACGTTATGCAAAGTATATTGACTCAGTCTTAAAGAAAGGCTGGTCTTATGAGCGTTTGGGTTTAATTGAGAAAGCAATCTTATTAAACGGATGTGCTGAATTTGATTTAAAGAAAACGGAGTCTGCTGTTATTATTGACCAATCTGTTCAGTTAGCAAAACGTTATTGTGATTCTGACACATATAAGTTAGTAAACAGCGTATTAGATGTAATATGAGTAGACGTGTTGTACCTGTCAGTACACTTGTAAATTATTTGAAGAAAGTGATGGATGAAAATCCAGTATTACATGGTGTAATGATTGAAGGTGAGATTTCTAATATACGTATGCCATACAGTGGACACTGGTATTTTTCATTAAAAGATGATCATGCGACTTTAAAGTGTGTCATGTTTTCTTCTGCAAATCAAAAATTGGGATTTAAACCTGAAAATGGAGATAAAGTTGTACTGAAAGGCGATGTTAGTGTCTATGTAGTTGACGGTAGTGTGCAGATGATTGCTACCAACATGGAACGTAGTGGTATTGGCCAACTATATCAACAATTTGAATTGTTAAAGAAGAAATTAAGTGACGAAGGTCTATTTGATGCAAGTTATAAAAAACCGTTACCTGCATATCCAATGGATATCGCTCTTGTGACCGGTAATAATACTGCAGCTAGAGAAGATGCGCTCATCACATTAAAAAAGCGCTGGCCAATTGCGAAACTTACTGAATATCCTGCACCTGTACAGGGGATGGATGCTGCACCAAAAATTATTGCTGCTTTACAAGCTGCTGATGCAGGAAATCATCAAGTTATCATGTTGGTTCGTGGTGGAGGATCGATTGAAGATTTATGGTGCTTTAATGATGAAATGCTTGCTAGATATATCTTTCAAATGAAGACACCAATCGTGACTGGTATTGGTCATGAGATAGACTTTACATTAGTAGACTTTGTTTCGGATTATCGTGCAAATACACCAACAGGAGCGGTTGAAGCTGCTGTTCCTGATATGCAAGAGGTACTGGCAACGTTACAGAATAGTAGAAGTCGTTTAATGAATGCAATGCGTAACACATTCATGCATGCAAAGAAGCGATTTGTATATAATGCAAGCCAACCAGTACTTACTAAACCAGAACGTTTATATCGAGATTATATTACGCGTCTAGATTATCTAGCTGAAAAGCTCATGCGATTTGAAGAATTACCGGCTGATAAACGATATGAACTAAACGAAAAGTTTCATCGCTTCTCCCAATTAATACGTGAGCGTTCAGCAACATTACATGAAACGATTCAAGAAGGTAAACAGAGATTGTTGATGTACGCAAAACAATCTGTACAAGCAAATAAGAATCAACTTGTTCAATATCAATCACAAATGGAACATGCATTAAGTGTTACTGTGGATGAAAGAAGAACAAGATTAGAAAAGAATATGTCATTATTAAATGCATATTCACCACTATTAGTATTAAATCGTGGCTATAGTGTTACTTATAAAAATAACAAAGTCATCAATTCTACTGATGTTTTAGAAATTGGTGATGAAATCAATGTACGTTTGCTAGATGGTACAGTCGGTGCTATCGTTCAAACAAAGGAGGACAGTCATGCCAACAAAGGATAAATCATTTGAAGAATCTATGAATCGTTTAGAAGAGATTATTAACGATCTTGAAGAGAATGAAAAACCTTTAGATGAAACAATTACGCTATTTGAAGAAGGGCTTCAATTAGTAAAAGCATGTGATACAAAGTTAAAGAAGTTTGAATCACAAATCAATGATGTCATTCGTAAAAATGGAGATAATGAAGATGCAAATTGAGTTACTTCTGGAAAACTATATTAATACGCTTCCGGATAGTACTACGAAATCTGCTATGCTTTATTCTTTGACTGCTGGAGGAAAGAGAATCCGTCCATTACTTCTTTATATCGTATTAAAGGGATATGGTATAGATCCGGCGATTGGTAATCCTTTTGCTTGTGCATTAGAGATGATTCATACATATTCACTTATTCATGATGATTTACCAGCGATGGATAATGATGATTTACGTAGAGGCTTACCAACTTGTCATAGGCAATTTAATGAAGCTACTGCAATCCTAGCAGGGGATGGCTTATTAACATACGCTTTTGAGGTTGCTGCAAGTTCAACAGAATCTAGTGATACTGTTGTGAAATGTATTTCAATTCTATCTAAGATGGCTGGGGCAAGTGGTATGGTGTATGGACAACAGCTTGATTTAGAAGCTGAGAATCAAGAGATTGATTGGGATATGCTTCAAAGAATTCATGAACACAAGACAGGATGTTTATTAACAGCACCTTTATTAATGGCTTCTACACTTGCAAACCATGAAGAAGACATTCCTGCATGGAAGAAGATAGGATTTTCACTTGGTCTAGCTTTTCAAGTTCAAGATGATATTTTAGATATTGAATTAACTGCGAAGGAATTTGGTAAGTCAAATTCTGATCAGAAGAATCATAAGGGGACTAGTGTTTCGATTTTAGGAATTGAACGCGCTAAAGAAATGATGAACAAGTTATACCAATCTGCAATTGATGAAATCAAATCTTTAAAAAGATTTGATTCTGCAGAATTATTGGAATATGTTAATCAAATTCAAAGACGTCGTAAGTAGGAGATATTTTCTATGGAATTAAATGAAATTCGTGACCCCGCATTTCTTAAGTCATTAAATAACAATCAACTAAAGGACTTAGCTGAGCAAATCCGTACTTTTTTGATTTATTCATTATCAAAGACAGGTGGTCATTTAGCTAGTAATCTTGGGATTGTTGAGTTAACAATTGCCTTACATTATGTCTTTGATTCACCAAAAGACAAGATATTATTTGATGTAGGTCATCAATCATACGTTCATAAAATTTTAACCGGTCGTGCTGATCGCTTTTCAACGTTACGTCAATATAAGGGGCTATCAGGTTTCCAGAAGCGTAGCGAGAGTGAACACGATGTATGGGAAGCAGGACATAGTTCTACTTCACTATCTGCTGCCTTAGGTATGGCTGTTGCACGGGATTTAAACAAAGAACATTATAGTATTATCCCAGTTATTGGCGATGGTGCTATCAGTAATGGTTTATCTTTAGAAGCATTGAACGAAATCGGTGTTGAGAAACGTAATATTATCATTATTTTTAATGACAATAATATGTCGATTTCTAAAAATGTAGGTGCGATGAATGCAGGCTTTTCAAAACTACGTACTTTAAAAGGATATAACACTTTTAAATCATCATTAAAGCGTTCTTTATCGGGTAATCCGATTGGTGATGCCTTGTATAAAGGTTTAAAAGTTGTCAAAGATTCCATGCGTGAAGCTGTAATTGATGGTGGTATTTTTGAAGAGTTCGGTTTAGATTACATGGGCCCAGTTGATGGCCATAATATTCATGATTTAATTCAAGTATTAGAAACAGCAAAACATCATGGTGGCCCAACGATTATTCATGTTATGACAAAAAAGGGGAAAGGCTATTCTCCTTGTGAAGAAGATAGTGAAGGACATTGGCATGGTGTAGGTCCTTTCAATATTGAAACAGGAAAACCATTACATGAAGTTCCATGCGGTTATACAGCATGGGGACCATTTATGAGCCAATGTGTCGCTGAGTTTGCACAAAAGGATAAAGATATTATTTCATTAACTCCAGCGATGATTAATGGTAGTGGTATGGGTGTCTTATTTGCAAAGTATCCAGATCGTAGTTTTGATACAGGGATTGCGGAAGAACATACAGCGACTTTTGCGGCTGGTTTAGCGATTTCAGGTAAGAAACCATACATGTGTATCTATAGTTCCTTCTTGCAACGTGCATATGATGAAATTAACCATGATATCTGTCGTATGGATTTACCGGTTGTTATTGGTGTAGATCATGCAGGTCTTGTTGGTGGAGATGGTGAAACACACCAAGGTACATTTGATATTGGTATTCTATCTGGACTTCCAAATATGATCATCTCTCATCCGAAAGATGCCCAAGAAGCTAAAGACCTATTGTATACAGCTTTTAATCAAAAACACCCATTCGCTGTGCGTTTCCCTAAAGGAGAAGTGAAGACAGCTGATGTATGCAAAGCAAATTTAATACCAGTAGGATCTTGGGAATTATTAAATGATTCTGTTGATAATAAAGTTGCCATTATCACTTATGGTGATATGGTAAATAAGTTATTCGATAAAATAATTTCTAATAACTTACCAGTAACAGTTGTAAACGCGCGTTATATCAAACCACTCGACTACGATATGATTCAGTCTCTTGTCAATCGTAAATTAAAACTATTTGTATATGAACAAGACTATAAGACAAATGGATTAGGCTCATTGATATTACAGTATTTAAATGAGTCAGAGATCTGTCTTTCAATCAAGATTTATGGATTGCCTGACAAGTTCATACCACAAGGTACAAGTGCACAGTTACGTAAGGAATATCATATTGATATGAATACCTTCTTGGCTGATGTACAACAATATTTGTAGGAGAAAGTTATGTTGAAACACCTGTATATCAAAAACTTCATACTGATTGATGAACTAAACCTAGATTTTAAGTCTGGGTTTAGTGCGTTTACTGGTGAAACTGGTGCTGGTAAATCAATTATGCTAGATGCTATTTCCATCTTATGTGCAGAGCGTGCAGGTGCTTCGTATATTTCAAAAGGAAAAGAGAAAGCAATCATTGAGGGAACTTTTGATTTATCCCATAATAAACATGCATTAGAGGTATTAGCAGAGGCTGGTTTAGAAACATCTGAAGATGTTACGTTTACAAGAGAACTATTATCTTCAGGTAAATCAGTAATTCGTATTGATCATCGCATTGTTACGTTATCACTTGCGAAAGATATTCTTAGAGATGAGATCGATATCCATGGTCAAAGAGATACAGCATATTTGTTAAATACAGCAAATCATATTCGATTACTCGATACTTTCTTACAAGTTGATGAAGAACTTAAACAAGTTAAAGAATCTTACCAAGAATATGCAAGACTTATTAAAGAAAAAGAGAAGGCTTTACAAAACGAATTTAATGAGAATGATTTAGAATACTTCCAATATCAAATTCAAGAAATTGAACAAGCCATTCTAAAGATTGGTGAAGATGAAGAATTAGCCGATAAAGAAAGACAGTACAAACAAATAAAAAACTCACTTGATAAATATAATCAAGTCTTTTCACTATATGAAGAAGGATTGGCTGATTCTTTATATGATTTACAAAAACTATGTTCAAGTTTAGGAAATGATGAGAAAACAACGGCCATTCAAATATCTATTTCTGATGCTTATTATTCTATCTCAGACAGTATTGATGAACTCCATAAACTAGTTGGTGAATATGATATGGATGAAGAAGAAATCAATGAGATGGAAGAGCGTCTCTATACAATTCAAAAGTTAAAGAGAAAATATGGAAACTCTATAGAACAAATTCTCTCTCAACAAGAGCAACTCAAACAACAAGTCCAGATGTTTACACATCGTAAAGAGTTTATTGAACAAATGGACAAAAAGATTGAAGCTGCACATAGTACATATCAAAAGCATGCTTCTAAGTTATCTAATATTCGACAATCACGGGCAAAAGAACTTGATGATGCAATTCTCATCAATCTAAACGAACTTATGTTACCAAACGCATGCTTTAAAACGGTTTTTACAGAATGTAATCATAGTGAACATGGAAATGAGAATGTTGAGTTTATGATATCCATGAATAAAGGGGAAGAGCCTAAATCACTTGTTAAAACAGCCTCTGGTGGTGAATTAAGCCGCTTAATGCTTGGCTTAAAGGTGATCTTTACAAAACTACAAGGAATTCAAACTGTTATCTTTGATGAAATTGATACAGGTGTCAGTGGTCCAGTTGCGACTGCGATTGGACAAAAGATGAAGGCACTATCAAATTCATGTCAAGTCTTTGCAGTAACACATTTAGCACAAGTAGCAGCTTGTGCAGACACACATTATTTTGTTTCAAAAGAAGATAAAGATAATAAAACGATTACACATGTGACTGAATTAGATGAAAAGGGGCGTATTGATCAGCTTGCCCTCATTTCCAGTGGTAGTATTACCGATATCTCTAAGAAAGCAGCACAAGAACTTTATCGGAGAAATCATAGCTAATGTATCACGTATATTTTCATATTGATTTAAATGCCTTTTTTGCTAACGCTGAAGTGCTATTAAATCCAGAATTAAAAGGAAAGCCAATTGTGATATCTGGTGCTACTAGACGTAGTGTTGTTTCAACTGCAAGTTATGAAGCACGCGCATATGGTATTCATAGTGCAATGCCTGTCAGTGAAGCACAAAAACTTTGTAAAGACTTAATTATCGTTGAAGGACACTATACTTGGTACCGTAATCTTTCAGAGCGTTTTATGGAGATTGTACGCTCCTATACAACCCTAGTCGAACAGGCGTCTGTAGATGAATGCTACGCAGATATGACTGAAGCTATCAAGAGATTTGAAAGACCCTTAGATCTTGCTTGGTCCTTGCAAAAACAAATTTATACTGAACTTGGTTTAACATGTTCTATTGGTGTAGCACCAAATATGTTTTTAGCCAAAATGGCTAGTGATATGAAAAAGCCGAATGGTATTACTGTCTTACGGATTCGAGATGTACAAGAAAAGATGTGGCCTTTACCGATTAAAGATATGAGAGGCATAGGAAATAAAACAGTTCCTTATATGCAAGAACTTGGTATCAAAACGATTGGTGATCTAGCAAACTATAAGGATATCGCAAAACTTAGAGAAATATTAGGCAAAAATACTGATGATTATATTGAACGAGCAAATGGTATTGATCATAGGGAGTTAGAGACAGAATGGGATGCTAAATCTATGGGCATTTCTGAGACGTTATTAGAAGATATTAATGAATATGAGGAATTAGCTGGTTTAATTAGAACACTAGCTAGAACGCTCTCTAAACGCCTTAAAAACGCAAGTAAAGTTGGCTGTTCTATTCATATTCGTATTTGTTATTATGATTTTAGAAATATTACACGCGCTACAAAGTTATCTTCGCCAATCTGGCGTGCTGATGAAATTTATAATGCAGCTATAGCCTTGTTTGAGGATAACTGGGAAGAGGGGGAAGCAGTACGCCTACTTGGAATCACAGTTGGTGATTTCGCCGATGAAGGCTATGTTTCTTCACAACTCAATTTATTTGATGAGGAAGCAGCATTTAAAGCTGAAACAAAAGATATTATCAATGATTTAAATGGTATGCTTGGACTTAAGAAAGCCTTTGTTAGAGCTAGCAATCTTTTAAAGGAGAATACTGATGAAGATTCATGATGCATTTGCTGAATATTTCACAAATATAAAAATCAACGAAGGCAAGAGCAAGCGTACAGTATCTTCTTATGAAAATGATTTAAAACAATATAGTCAGTTTTTAGATATACAAGGTATTACAAATACTAAGAAGATACAACCAGAGCTAATTGAAGAATTTATTGCAAACCAAAGCGAATATAAAGCATCAACATCATTAGCAAGAATGACTGCTGCGATACGCTCATTTCACCAGTTTGTGACGATGATGCATGATGAAGTAGATCCAAGCTTAAACTTGCAGGTACATAAAGGTCCTAAAACATTACCGGTATATTGTACTGTTGATGAAATTAAACTGTTAATGCAGTCATTTGACGATACAAATATCCAGGATAATCTGGACCATACACTTCTAGAGACTATCTATAGTTGTGGTTTACGAGTATCAGAGGTATGTAATCTAACAATTAATCGTGTAGACCTCGATACAGGAAAAATACGTGTACTTGGAAAGGGGGATAAGGAACGCATTGTTCCAATACCAAAAGGTAGTATTCCACTTCTAAAGCAATACGTTTCTATTACACGTGTTAATCTAGTTCAAAAAAAGACTAATATGTTCTTTATCAATCGATTTGGACGAAAGATTACTAGTAAATATGTGGAATTACTATTACAACGTAAATGTGTCGAACTTGGTTTTAAGAAGCATATTACACCACATAAACTAAGACACAGTTACGCAACACATATGTTACAAGGCGGCGCTGATTTACGAAGTATTCAAGAGATTCTAGGCCACAGTAATATACAGACTACGGAAATCTATACGCACGTACAAAATAAACAATTGTTTGATGCGTATATTAAATTTAATCCATTAGCATCACAAGACTTAGATATTCCAAAGAAGAAGGATGAGTAAACGCTACTGATGATACTCATCTTTTTTTATATTTATTTAAATCGCATAACATACATTATGCGAAGTTACTTATAATAAAAGAAAAGACACTCATATGAGTGCCTTTGAGCTTACTTAACTAATTCCTTTAAGTTCTTAGCTGCTTTGAATCCAGGAACCTTTGATGCTGGAATCTTGATTGTTTCTTTTGTTTGTGGGTTGATACCTGTGCGAGCTGCACGTGTCTTAACTTCAAACTTACCAAAACCGGAAATATCTACACGACCACCATCTTTTAAAATACCTGATACTGTATCAAATACTAAATCGATAATCTCTGCTGCTTCTTTCTTAGTTAGGTTATGCTTTTCAGCTACTAATTCAGCAATGCTCTTCTTATTTAATGTTTCTGCCATTTTAATTTCCTCCTAATATGTTTGTATTTTACTATAGTTTTTATAGCACATTCAATATTGACATTTTTCGTTTATATGTGCTACTTACTAACTTTATATAAATCTTGTAGTAAATTTTGTAAATCATTTTCAGTGAGATCTTTAACACCGGAAGCGTTCTTATGACCGCCACCATGGTATTGATTTGCAATTGTATTTATGATTGCTGTTTTAGAACGTAATGAGCCATCATAAAGTTTATGTCCATCTACAGTTTTCTCTGTAAAGATAGCCCAAATTGAAAATTCTTTCACATGACCAATCTCATCAATACGATTACGTGCTGATGAATCACTAATATTGTATTCATGCTGAATAGTTTCTGGAATAATTACATACGCTAAATGTTGACCAAGCAACTGTGTATTGGAACGAATCCAATTACTAAAATGGAAAGTTTTGTAACTAACATCAAATAGTTCACGATTAAGTTCTGGAATTTCTAGATTATATGATGCTAATTTTGCTGCCATTTCTAGTGTGTGTTGTGTTGTATTACTTGTTCTAAAGCATAAGGTATCTGTTAATAGCCCCTTATATAGGTATGTTGCAATCTCATGATTCATAATCTGATTATCACAGCTTGCAAAGAAACTTGTGAGAATTTCACAAGTAGCAGCTGCTTCTTCACAGACATAATTCTGAGTTCCATATGGATCAAGATTTGGATGATGATCAATTTTAATTACTTGTTTTGCAAATGCATAACGTTGATCATCAATACGTTCTTTATTTCCAGTATCTAAAACAATTGCAATACTCGTACGGATTGTATCTTCATCAACAGTATCAGATGGAGGATAAACAGTTTGATCGGTTGTCTCCACCCCTAATCTATATACCCTCTTCTCTGGAAAGTTTGTTTTAATCCAACTGCATAATCCATTTTGAGAGCTTAATGCATCACAATCGGGATGCGTATGTCTAAATAATGTAATGACATCTGCATCCTCAATTGTCTTTAATATTGCTTTAAAATCGAGATTCATTATAGTCCTAACAATCTAACTGTATCGCGTGCAATTACAACTTCTTCGTTTGTAGGAACGATCCATACTTGTACTTTTGAATCAGGCTTAGAAATGAGGCATTCTTTTCCATGAATTGTAGCATTTAATTCGTAGTCGATATTTAAGCCTAAAGCTTCTTCCATAGCCTTTAAGATACGCTCTCTGCATGCGTCATCATTTTCGCCAAGACCTGCTGTAAATGCAATTGCATCTACGTGTCCTAATTGGAAGTAATAACCACCTACAACATTAATAACACGATTTGTATAGAGTTTTCCAGTTAAGATACCACGTGGATCACCAGCATCAATAGCTGCTTGTACATCGCGCGCATCTGAACTAATACCTGAAATACCTAACATACCAGACTTCTTATTTAAATATGTATCCATGTCATCTGGTGTGCATCCTAATTTCTTCATCATGTAGAATACAACAGTAGGATCAATGTCACCACAACGAGTACCCATCATAATTCCACCTAATGGTGTTAATCCCATTGATGTATTTAACACTTTACCATTCTTGATAGCAGTGATTGAGGCACCATTACCTAAGTGGCATGTAATCATATTTAATGTATTAACATCCTTGCCCATTAATTCAGCAGTACGACGGTTTACATACTGATGGCTTGTGCCATGGGCACCATAACGACGAATCTTATAATCTGTATACCATTCATATGGTACTGGGAACATATATGATTCTTCTGGCATTGTCTGATGGAATGCTGTATCAAATACGAATACGTGACCAATATTTGGTAAAGATTCCTTGAATGCTCTATAACATACTAAGTGTGCTGGGTTATGTAATGGAGCTAGTTCACCATATTCTTCAACAATTTTTTCAACTTGTTCATCTACAACTACCGACTGATCAAATGATGAACCACCTTGTACGATACGGTGACCTGCACCCTTGATTTCATCAAGATTTTCCACAATACCAAGTTCTGTTAATTTATTTAAAAGTATATCAACAGCTACTTTATGGTTTGGAATTGGAAGCTCTACTGTTTCCTTTTTACCATTGTACTTGATAGTGAACGCACCCATCTGTTGACCAATACGTTCTGCCTGTCCACTTGTTAAAACTGTTTCACTTGGCATATCAAATAATTGAAACTTTAGTGATGATGATCCTGAATTTACTGAAATGACCTTACTCATATCTTCCTCCTTAATCAATTTCTGTATCTAAGCATTGGTCGATTAATTTAACAACCTCTGCTGAACCAACCTTTCGAATCTTTTCATATAGCTTGCATCGTTTTATATAAGATGCATGCATACTTAACTTTTCTTCATAAGAATCTAGTTCAATACGACAGCGCTTGATAGTATCATGAATCGCTGCACGTGATGTGTTTACTAGTTCACTGATTTCCTGCAATGATAGATCATCACGGAAATAGAAGTTACATATCTCCTGCTGCTTTTGTGTTAATAACTTTTCATAAAAGTCTAATAAACTGTTGTAATATAACTTACTTTGCATTTTCTAGTCCTTCTGAAATGCTATATAAATATGCATCTAAGTCGAATGGACGTAAGTCAGTAGGCTGTTCACCTAACCCTAAATAATATACAGGAATGTGTAGTTTATGCTTAATCGCAATCACAATACCACCCTTCGCTGTACCATCCATCTTTGTTAAGATAATACCGCTTAAATTAGTCGCTTCTGCGAAAATTTGTGCTTGAGATAAACCGTTTTGTCCGGTTGTTGCATCTAATACAAGCCATGTATTATGTGGTGCACCAGGAATTTCTTTCGAAGCAACACGATTCATCTTAGATAACTCGTTCATTAGATTCGCTTTATTCTGTAGACGCCCTGCAGTATCGCATAATAAGATATCTATATTATTTTCTATTGCATAACGACATCCATCAACAATTGCCGCACTAGGATCTCCATTTTCAATTCCTTTAATACAAGGAACACCTAAACGTTCACCCCACTTAGCAAGTTGATCAATTGCACCAGCACGGAAAGTATCCGCTGCTGTAAATGCAACTGTCTTTCCTTGGTCTAAAAACATGCGTGCAAGTTTAGCAGATGTTGTTGTTTTTCCAGAACCATTGACACCTTCTAATAAGAATACAGTCGTACCCTTCTCATTAAATGAGATTGGCTTATCAGGCGTTGCTTCATAAATTTCCTTCATGGTTTCAAGTAAAAAATTCATTGCCCACTTGAATGTAATCGAAGGATATTCAGAGCACTTTAACTTCATCTGCTCGCAGATATAATCAGCTGTTTCAATTCCAACATCACTTTCTAAAAGGATAATCGTTAACTGTTCAAGAAAGTCATCATCTACCCCTTTGTATTTATATTGCATTTGGTTTAATTGATCACCAAAAGTTTGTTTTGATTTTTTAAAACCAGAAAGATATGTAGCTTTATCATCTTTTTTAGAGAAGGCTTCTTTTAGCTTATCTAAAAAACTCATGCTCGTACCTCCTCATTTGTAGAATCTGCCATACTGAGTGCATCATGTAAGGCAACCTTTAACATCTGTGATACACCTTGGTTCTGCATTGTTACACCATAAAGTACATCAGTATTTTCCATTGTACCTGGACGGTGAGTAACAACAATAAACTGTGTCTGGTGTGTATAGTGATGTAAGTATTGTGCAAAACGTTCAACATTACCTGGGTCTAACGCTGCCTCAACCTCATCAAGGATTACCATAGGTACGGGTTTAATCTTTAATATCGCAAACAGTACACATAACGCAATTAAACTCTTTTCACCACCAGAGAATAACATGTTATTTTGAACAGCTTTTCCTGGAGGCTGTGCATCAATATCAATACCTGTATTCAAAATATCAGAAGGATCTTGTAATGTAAGAACAGCTTTACCACCACCATAAAGAGCACGGAAGATGTCATTAAACTCTGCGTTAACTTGATCGAAAGTTTCTATAAACTGACGCTTCATAACAGTATCCATCTCATCGATTGCAGCTAAAATCTTATCAACACTTTCTGTTAATTCCGCAATCTGATTCTTTAATGTTTCATAGCGTTCGTTAACTTCGTTATATTCCTCTGGTGCATTCATATTAATATTGCCAAGGCGTTCAATATCTGCACGTAACTGTGCAACTTCTTCCTTAGCATTTTCAATCTGCTCATCAGTTACCTTCGTCTTAGCAAATTCATATGTTAACTGGTATTCACTTGCAAGTCTTTGCAAGCAAGCTTCCATACGTGTTTCAAGTTTTCCTTGATCGACCTTAATGGCATTCGCACTAGCTTCTGCAGTGCTTAACTCCTTACGCATTTGACGAGTTTGTTGTTCTCTGCGTTCTGCTTCTTGGTTTATCTGATATCTTTGTTCGCGCTTTGCCTTCATATCATTGGTAATCGTATCGCGCTCTAGATATGCTTGGTTTAAGCGTACAATTAATTCTTCTGTATGAGATTCATCACTATCATGACTTAATCCCTTAGGATCTAATAATGCTAAGTCGTTCTTTAACTTTTCAAGTTTAGCTTTCTTAGCATCGACAACAGGTTCAAGTGCCGCAACGGCATAACGCTTTTCACTCATTGCTTGCGCTGCTTTATCACGTGCTTCATTTGCTTGATTTAATGCCTTTGTCGCAAGTTCTAAACGTGCAGATTCTGCATCAATTAACGCATTAATTTCTTCTGCTTCCTTGCGCATAGTCATGATATTTGTATCGTGACGTGTCTTACCACCAGTCATAGAACCACCACGGTGAATTACTTCTCCACTAAGAGTTACAATCTTGTATAAGCGCTTAGTTAATGTAGATAATTCATTACCAGCTTCCATGTCCTCTACAACAAGAACATTATTTAGTAAGCTTGTAATTACTGGTTCAAACTGATTATTATTTTTTACAAAATCAGCCGCAACACCTAAATATCCCTTTGTATTTTGACAGATAATTTGATTATCTTGAGATACATAACGTGGTGTACATACTGTTAAAGGTAAGAAAGTTGCACGACCAGATTGGTTACGATTTAAGAAACGAATTGCATCACGAGCAGCTTGTTCATCAACAGTAACAATATGATTCATCGCTGCTCCTAGAGCAGTTGACACAGCTTCTTCATAACCATTTTCAACTTGTAATACCTGACCGATAACACCCAAAATACCGGATAAAGCATTCTGGTTTTCCATAATAGAACGAATACCTTGTTGGTTATTGAATGGATTACGCATTAACTGATCGATAACGTTTTTTCTATTTTCAAGTGAACGTAAACGATTGGCTGCTTGGTCATATTCACTACGTTTATCAACGATATTTGCAGCAGCAGCACTTAATTGTTGTGAGTATAAACGAATTTCAGTATTCAAATCATCTAAACGTTTTTGACGGTCTTCATACTCAACTCTAGCTTCTTCGATTAATCCAGCTAGTTGTTTAGCCTTCTGTTCATTAGTACCAGTTTCTACGATATACTTACGCTTTTCATCAAGTTCTGTACGACGTGCTTCTAAACCTGCAATTTCATTGAACTTCTTCATCAGTTCATCTTGTAAGTCATTAATCTCACGGTCTAATGTTGAAATCTGTCTTCTACTTTCAGAGAGTTTTGTTTCGTTGATTTGTATATCAGTTGAAAACATTGTTGTCTTTGTTTCAATATCAAAGAGTGCTTTCTTTGCAGTCTCGATATCTGCGTGGATACTTTCAATATCTTGTACTAATACGGAGATTTCAATTTCTTCTAGGCGTTTCTTCTTTTCACGATATATCTCTGCTTTTCTGGCTTGTCTCTTTAATGGAGAAACCTGCTTTTCAAGTTCAATTAAAATATCGTTAGAACGATCTAAATTTGCCTTTGTTCTTTCTAGTTTTGATAAAGACTCTAGCTTTCTCTTTTTATACTTTGCTACACCTGCAGCTTCCTCAAAGATCCCACGACGTTCTAAAGGCTTTGCTTCCGCAAAAGATAAGACGTTACCCTGAGAGATAATACTCAAACTATCTTTACCAAGACCTGTGTCTAAGAAAAGATCAACAACATCCTTTAAACGTACATTTTTACGATTAATCAAATACTCTGCTTCGCCAGAATCACGAAAAAGACGACGTGTTACTTCAATCTCGTCTTTGTTATCATTTAAAATATGATTTGTATTGTCAAACACTAAAGTGACTTCTGCCATATTGACTCTACGGCGATCAGCACTACCTGCAAAAATAACATCATTCATTTTATCGCCACGCATACTCTTAGCACTTTGTTCACCAAGTACCCAACGTACTGAGTCAGCGATATTTGATTTACCACAACCATTAGGACCTACAATACCAGTAATCGGATGATCAAACTGAATAATTGTACGATCCGCAAAGGACTTAAATCCTTGCATCTCGATTCGTTTTAGAAACATAAAATCTCCTTAAATCTCTTAGATATTATAACAAAATAGCCCTCTTCCAACCACTAAAACGGGAAATTTAACAAATTTTAATTGAAAAAAACAGCCTACATTTAAAGGCTGTTTCAAAAAACTTATTTGTTCTTTAATTGTTCTAAAATCTTTTCTAATAGAACTGTTTCGTCGCTCTTTACAGGAGCAGCTTCTTCCTTCACTTCTGGCTTCTTGAGCTTGTTGATACCCTTAACCATAATGAATAATACAAGTGCTAATAGGATGAAGTTAATTACGGATGAAATGAATGCACCAATCATTAAGTTAACAGCACCTAAACTAATTACAACACTTGAGAAGTCAACCTGGAATACAACACCTACTAATGGGTTAACGATGTTATCGATGAATGACTTGATAATAGCCTGGAATGCACCACCGATGATGACACCAATTGCCATGTCCATTACGTTTCCACGTAACGCAAACGCCTTAAACTCTTCAATAAAATTCTTCATGTTATTTATCCTCCAATATAGATTTTATACTGATGGTCTCATCATCTAGAATCAAGTAACTTCCCATGCAGAATGGGTTATCCGTTTTAAAGGCTGATGACTCTAAGATTGAAACCTCGCTAGCATTATACGATATTTCGTAACGATTGCCATGTAAATCGCTCATAAATTTTAAATTTTGTTCTTTAGTGAAACGATCTTTAATATGCATTAAGGTACGTTTACCGTAAATAAGCTTATAAACTGGGGCTTGAAAGCCATATCGCTCTTCAAAAGCATCAAGTGTTTTTTCTATCTGAAAGTCGTTCATTTCTTCAGAAAGAATCACTCCCTTTATACCCGGAATCGATAATAAATATGCAATTGCATAAGAATTTACAACATTGAGAGTCATACCACCAATACAATCAATTAGTTTATTATTAAAGTCTCCAGCTTGTGAAAGTACAGTATTAACTAGAGTAGTTGTACCCTCTTGTGACTCATGAATCACAGGTGTAACGGTATCGTTTTCAACTACGTTTAAGTAGTTCTCACAATCAAATTCTCTAGGTTTCTTAGTTTGGATAATATATTTGTAATTTCGATCAAAAATATTCTCTGTCTGATAGTGATATTCTTGTTTACCTTCTCGTACATGTTGTATAGCACGTAAATCATCTAATTTTTCTAAAGCAAGTCTACGTGTTTCATTGATAACACTTACCGGTAGGAAGATATTCTCGATTTCACCCGTAAATTTCGTAATTCGATATGCAAAGGCACCCGTTTTGGCTAAACCAGCTTCTATCTTCTCCTTTGATAATGGTGCATTCTTAGCTTGTTCTAGATTGATTGAACTTTCTTGTACAACAGTATGTTCCCCATCAGAAATAATTAGCTTTAATGGATGTCCTATTTTAGCCTCGTAGGAAACAGTAATATTAACAAGTCTTCTATATTCTTCAATGTTATGTTGTACTTCATCTAGTAGTCTAGTATCAGTTGTCTTATGTAACTTTTGACCTTTTTTAGGTCTACCTTCCTTACATTCTAAAGTCACTATTTGCCCTGGATTAGAACTATTTACCAATAGATTTTTTTGGTCATAGATTTTAACTGCAGTTAAGCCAATATCTTCCGGTTCACTGAGAATACGCAAACCATCATGTTGATAAAGTGGTTTGGATAGTTTTACCTTTACTTTACCCTTATAGAAGTCAAGAACTTCACCAATTACAATACCTTGGTGATTTGGACGATACTGGCTCATGCGTTTAGTTACATCATCATGGAATAAATGTCCTTCAGAAAAACCACGATTAAACATCAGTTTTAACTCTTCCTGACGTTTCTTAGTAACACGATATGGTTCATTTCTATAATATGCATCGATAGCTTCACGGAAAGTTTTCGTAATTAGCCAAACATATTCAGGTCGTTTCATACGACCTTCAATTTTTAGGCTACTAACTCCTGCTGCTAATAGCTTTGGCAATTGATCAATTACATTTAAATCCTTTGGACTAAGGATATATTCGCCTTCTTCAAACTCGGTACCATCTTCCTTATAGTATTTCATACGGCAACATTGTGCACACATTCCACGATTAGCACTACGTTGTTTAGTGACAACGCTAAACTGACATTGTCCACTATAGCTAATACAGATAGCTCCATATGCGAAAACTTCGATATCCATACCACTCTTACATGCCTTTTCAACTAATTCGATCGGTGTCTCACGCGCTAATACAACACGCTTAACACCTTGAGTTTTCATATACTCAATACCGGACATATTATGGATATGCATTTGGGTTGAACAATGTACTTCAAAATCAGGAAAACATGTTCGAACATAATGAAATAGACCAAAATCTTGAATTAATAGTGCATCTACGTCATGATCATATAAGAATTGAATTTGGTCTTTTGCAGCTTCAATCTCAGGTTCGTAAAGGATGGTATTCATCGTGACATATACTTTCACCCCACGAATATGACAATATCGTACTGCTTCAACCAGTTCTTCTCTTGAAAAGTTACCTGCAAAAGCACGAGCTGAAAAAGAATTAAGTCCTAAATAAACTGCATCACATCCAGCTTGTACAGCCGCAATCAACGCTTCCATATTTCCTGCTGGTGCAAGTAATTCAGCTTTTTTCATAATACCTCCTTAATCTTTTGATACTCGTATACAAGTTCCTCAAGTCTCATCTTTGCATTTGCAGCAGAAGTACTTGGCAAACTAATATGTGGTAAATCCAAATGAATATATTGTTCATACAAAGCAGCAGCTTTCTTACCAGTAGTAACAATCAATTCAATATGTGTTTTTCGAACTAGTCCAGCAATATCATTTGGTATTACATTCTTGATAGAAGAATCTGATGAACCTTCTATCGTACAAGAATGAATTACATCCCATATTGCTAGATGATGTTTATGACAAAATGATACATGGTCTGTAATTTCTTCATTGAATAAAGCCTCCATCACAGACCAAAATCGATTTGTTTTATTTGCATAGTACATCATATCTTTTCTACTAATTACAGATGGAAAAGAACCTAATATTAGTACTTTAGATTGTTCATCATAAATTGGCTCCAATGGATGAACAACTTTTTTATTTTTAACACTGGCTTTCATCAAAATATTTAGCCAATCCACCAATGGATGTTTCTTTTAAACTCATCGGAATACAATTTCCTGTTTCCTTCATTGTTTCGACGATTGTATCAAAACTCACCTTGTGTGTAGCACGAACTTTATTCATATGAATTGCTAGGTTTGCTGCATCAATAGCACGTAAGATACCTTGTGAATTACGTTCAATACACGGAATCATGACGTATCCCATGACTGGATCACATGTCAAACCCAAGTGATGTTCAATACCAATCTCAGCCGCATATTCAATATCATTTAGATTTCCACCTAAGATATACGCAAACGCAGCACTAGCCATCGCCACTGCAGATCCAACTTCAGCCTGGCAACCACCTACTGCACCAGAAATTGTTGCATTATGTTTGATTAAGTTACCAAAGATACCACCAATTGCAAGCGCATCAATCATCTTATCTTTTTCAATCTTTAAATCATGAATACAATGATATGTTAACGCTGCGATAACACCACACGCACCTAATGTAGGTGCTGTAACTACTTTATGTGTATCCGCATTTTCTTCACCAGCAGCGTAAGCATAACTCATTAATTTTAAATCATTTGCGTACGAACTCGTACTCTCTAAACTTTCTGTATATAACTTACGTGCAACACGTTGCATTTTTAACTTACCTGGTAATGTTCCACCTTCAGCTGTAATACCAGAATGAACACAATTAACTTCTGCATCTACAATCTCTGAAAGATGTTCACGTAAATTTGGTTCATAAGAATAGATGTATGAAAGCAATGTCTCATTTCTATCCTGTAATACTTGTTTAATATCTTTTAGTGAATTTTCTTGATATACTTCATCGTTCCAATCAAGATCTTTTTCAACGATACGGATACTTCCACCACCGATGGAGAATACTGTCCAACGCTGTTGTAATTCATGTTTTTCATTATATGCACGAATATAGAAACCATTCGGGAATTCTTCTTCCCATTCTAGAGAGAAGATTACTTTAACTTCACCTAGTAGTGTCTGTTCGATAATCGCATCTGTATGATGTCCTTTTCCGGTTAAGGATAAAGAGCCAAATAACTCAGCTTCATAGTAAGGAAACGCACCAAATGTTTCGTTGAAGAGCTTGCATGCTCTTTCTGGTGCTAATGTATGTGAACTACTTGGTCCACGTCCGATTTTATATAATTCTTTAATTGATTGCATGTTAACTCCCATTCTTTAACAAGAACTGCTCAAAACCATTCTTAGGTTCAATACGTCCAGCTTTGATACCTTGCTCTAATGTCGCAAGTTCTTCTAAATATCGCAATAATGTCTTTGACTGCAGATGGTAACAACTTTCTAAGCCTTTTTTGATTGCCCAATCATCCGCATGTAATCTTGTCGCAATCATACTATCCGATAAACCACGTTCATAGAGTTTCTTGATATTGTATAAACTACGTAGTTTACTTGCAAGCATAGCAATCATTGCAACATAGTCATAACGTGTTAGTAACATTTCATCTACTGCAAGCAATGTAGACGATAAGTCATGCGCTACAAATGCATTACTCATTCTAAAGATATTTAAATCCGCATTCATCGGTACAATATGCATAATGTCTTCAAAATTAAGTTCTTTTTTTCCATAAAGATCAATCTTAACAAGTGCGTTATGGAACTTTAACGTATCATTACTCACCCGTTCTAATAACTCTGTACGAGATTCACGCGTCAGTTTATATTGATGTTCTTTTAACTTATCATCAACATACTTCTCAAACTCCCAAGGTTTCATCAGTTCAAATTTAATAACCCTAGTATCATAAGTAGTAAGAAGTTTATACTCCTTTTTTCTCGTATCGGCAGAGAATGTATGACAATAAAATACGAGTAAAGTATTTGGATTTGGATTCTTTAAATAAGTTTCTAAAGATTTTAAACGTTGTTCTTTTTCTTGTTCTTGTTTATCAGTTTCTTTCTTACCAGTTTTTGTACTAGCACGTAAGAAATGTGGTTCTTTGATAATAACTGCTTTTTTAGCTGTATCATCAAATAACGAAAAAGTATCGCAAGCCATTAAAGCCTCATCAAATCGGAATGTCTTCGCATTTGATGCATCAAAGGTTGTGACATAGTCTTTATCAATAGAGAACTCTTTTAAAAGAGTAGCTAAACGCTCCTCTTGTCTAAACATATCTTTTCCACTCAATAAATATACTGTCATATGCTAGTTAATTATAACAATTTTCCCGCTTGATGTTAGAGCGAAATGCTTATGAAAGATACTAAAAAACGAAATATCACCATAACTACCAGTATCTAACAACACAATTCCCCTTTTCTTCAAATCTTTAATCACTGTACGAGAAGGTAAATGGCTATTTAGATAAGGTTTATTTATGGAGATACACAGCTTTGGTTGTATATGATCAAATAATTCCGGAGGATTTGCACTGCTCGAACCATGATTTGCAAGAATCATCACATCAATATTTAAGTTATCATAATGATTTAAAAAATAAGTAATATCATTTTGATCAAGATATGTAAACACGAGAAACATAAGTCCATCATAATTGAAATACCAGATGGAATGATCTGTATTCATTTGGTTTAATTGTTTTACAACTGCACTATCTGGACTAGATATTACTTTAATTCCTTCTATTTCATTTCCTGAATCATTAAATGAATGTATATATGTTATCCCTTTTGCATATAAATAACTTTGTAAATCTTTGTCTATTACTATATCTGTAAGAGATAATACTGTAGCTTTATTTGATAGTGAAGGTTTTAAAATAATGTTAGTATTTTTAGGATTGTTTAATACTGTAACTTCTGATAGTGGATGTATTGCGGATAGCCCTAACATCAATACCAACATAATACTAAGACAATACAGTCTAAACGTCTTATGTTTTAAACTTCTATACATAAGTAGTGGAAATACTATACCAATACCAAAGATATTTCCATAAAGCTTAATTGATTGAATTTTTACAACTATTTTAGATACAATCGCTACTAGATGAACCATATCAAATCCAGTCCACAATTGAACAAATCCCATTACCCATGTTAAACCCATAAAATAACGCAAGACTGGATAAAACAATAACGATAAAATTTGAATGAAATTAAACTTGATACTACATATCCCTGCAACTATAATAGCTATCAATATCTTACGTTGTGATGTAAATAAATTTTGTAAGCGATATATGAGTGGTATTTGGAATGATAAAGAATAAATGGCATTCGGATAGATGACTAATAAAACAATACTCGAAAGAAGTATTTTTACTCTTGTTGGTATATCAAAAAACTGTAATAATGCATACGATAACGAATATACTAACACAATCGGATAATGGTAAAAGATATTTAAAACAATTAAGCATAGAACTTTAATGATTTTACGTTGTTGCTGTGTAGTAAAAAATTTGATGACATATAACAATGACCATATACCTGCAACATACGAAAAACCACTTTGTTCATAAATATCCGTGATATCAATTCCCTTACTTTTAATGCGAAAGATAATCTGATAAAGCATTTCTTTCCGTAAATTATCACTAACTTTGTCTATTTGTTTTTGAATCCAAGATTGTAAAGTAAAATGTTGTTGAATTACCTTTATTTCTGACTGATAAGTATAGCCACTAAACTCGTTTTCTTTTGCCCACTGATATAACGAAAATCCATAAAATTTAGAATCATACTCAAATGAGTGAATATGCTTACCCACTTCTACTTCAGCGTCAAATGGTAATGTTGAAGTCGTATATACAACTATTCTATTTTCTCTATTTTCGATAATTGCATAGTTACTTTTTACATCAATAATTCGATAAACATCTGATTTCAGCAAATCAAACCTAGGAAGATATGTAATACATAAAATAAAACTAAGCCACAGACAACTTCTTACATTATGATGTCTAAACCAATATAAAATACATAGAAGTATTACATAAAGTTTATATGGTCCTTGCATAGATAGACATAGTAGATACATCAGTAAAACAAGTAATGGATTATTTATGATTCCCTTCATAAGCAGATTTTATCTTTTATGAAATCAAACTTTGCTTGGCCAATACCTTTCACTTTCATTAAATCCTCCAAGGAATGAAATAGTCCATATTGGTTACGATAATCGATAATTGCTTGTGCAGTTTTCTCACCGATTTTGGGAATCTGTAGTAAAGCATTAAAGTCAGCAGTATTAATCGATATAAGATTGATTTGTTTCTCACTTGTCTTTGCAGGTATCGTTAAAACATCTTTATCATGTAGTACAGTCGCAAGATTCAAACTTGAAATATCAGCGTCATTCGTTAAACCTACGAAAGTGATAAGTTCCTCAAGCGTTGCGTATGGTTTTAATGAAATAACTCCTTCTCGTAATACCTCTCCATGTACAGTTACATGAATCATAGACTTTGTATGTTGTTGAATATCGATAATTTGAAATTGACCTGAAAATAGAATTAATAGAGATAAAAAAATAGTAAGTATTAGTCTCATATGACCTCCACTTACTGTATTTGTAATACTGTTTCTAATTCCTTACTTAATCTTTAAGATTTCAACAGAATAAGGATTTGCAACACGTACTTCACAAACATCCCCAACTTTATGGTCTAAGATAGCTTGTGCTAATGGTGTTTCATTAGATAGACGTCCATTTAAAGGATCAGATTCTGTTGAACCAATTAAATTAAAAATACTTTATAGTATAGTAGTATTGAAGAATAATTTAAAAATAAAATTAAAATGAATACTTTATCTTATATAACTAACAATTATTTAAATACTTTAAAAAAATTCATATAATCTAGATACATATTAATTATTTATTTAAATCATTTAAATAAATATAAAATTGATGTTTTAAATAACTAAGAGGTGTATTTTTAAAACGTTCATAATCATATGCTTGAATATCACCAAAAATTAAATCTTCAACCAGAGTTTTAATATAGTCTTTATCAACACCTATTATTCCTGATAGATATTCTTCATAAAATTTTGAATATCGCTCTCTATTTTTTGCAATCATTGTTAATTCGTCTTGATGTATTATATATGCCTTTTGAAGACCTAGAATATTCAAATCATTTTGAAATTTAGGATCTACTGGATTAATCGTAGGCCTCCAAGTATCATTAATAAAATCAAATTCAAATTTAAGGTTTGAATCTTCATCTGCTTTCATAAAAGGTGAAATATTTAAATCTTTCTCCCCTTTTTTTGTATTACAAATTGAACAACATGGTATCAAATTGTAAAGACATATAGATAAAAATGGGTATTTGATTCTCGGAAAAAAATGATCTAAATGCCCTCCTGGATACTTCTCGTCTCTTTCATTAATATAATCTCTGTTACAATAGGGACAAACATGTACTTTTCCTAAAATCTCCAAGTTCAATTTAATATCATTTTTCATTTTTTTGATTTTCGAATCATACCAATTATAGATCGTATAAAAAATTTGTACTTCTTGTTGCAAAAGTTTCTCTTCTTCATTATTAAAAGACTTTTTTTTAGCTTGTAATCTTTTCCAAGAATTAAACTTTTTTGAATTACAAGCATTTACATCGTTTACAAATCGTTGGAGACACTCATGGTCTGCTAAAATTAAATCTTTAAAGTCTGTAAAATTATTACCATTTGTTAACATATTCAATTCATTAATTATTTGTTTTTTATAATCTTCATTTATCCTAGCAGCTATACTATCATAAAATTTCTCTTCGAAATCAGCACTATATTTTTTTAAATATACTGTCATAATTATTTTTTTCCTTTTAATCTTAATATTGCTTGTTCGTGGTAATAAATTAATTCTTCTATATCTTCATTTTTTAATTCCCTTAATTTATATAAAAAATGATTCCTAATTATAGGTTCTCCTATAATATTGATTGCACTTTCGAATTCTTTAATGCATTCCTCTTCGGTAGTTATTTCAAAATATTCTGATAGAAAATCTTTAATCTTTTCTTTCGTATCTTTATTAATGGTTTTGGATTCTAAGATTTTTGAAATATCAGATATGTATTTAGTAGAAAATTCTCCTTGAACACGATCTAAGAAAAATGATGAATTAAATAATTCATAAATATTCTGGCCAAAAGTTTGATTATCAGTTTTCTCAGAAAGGAAAATGATATCTCCAGTATAAATATCAGAAAGAATAATTGGTGAGTGTGTAGATATTATTATTTGCAGAATTTTTTTTCTTACAGTTAATATATTACCAATAATTGGTAATACATCTTTCACCCATCTTCTTTGCCATTCTGGATGTAGACCTAGATCAACCTCATCAATTAACAATAAAATATTGTCCTTAACCTTATCTTTAATCTCATGTAACCTTCCAAAAAGATTTAGTAGAGCTAATTCACCTGAGCTTAAACCATTCCATTCAAATTCTATAACAGAAAAAACTTCACTTGAAATAGATGATTCTGGGTTATTGTTTATCATCATTTTGACATATTGTTTTAGTGTATTTCTATCATTTTTATTTGATAAATCCCATTCATTTTTATAGCTATTGAAAAAAAATTTAATATCAGTAAAGAATTGCTTTAATTTACTAAGCTCTAATTCAATATCACAACTAGTATCATTTGTATTATTTACAGCTTGTAAAAATTCTTTAACTAATTTATTAAATTGGTGCTTAGGTTTTAAATCATTGAAGTTAATACTATCTAAAATTGATTTTGTTTTAGCAGAATTATCATTGTTATAATCGTTAA
The DNA here is from genome assembly GCF_963550625.1 of uncultured Solobacterium sp. Lineage (GTDB taxonomy): Bacteria > Bacillota_I > Bacilli_A > Erysipelotrichales > Erysipelotrichaceae > Bulleidia. The sequence goes on along the minus strand of NZ_CAUVCV010000002.1, from coordinate 8,484 downwards.
GTTTTAAAATATCAAATAGGATAGAAATAAACTTTTTTAATAAGATGGGCATTATATGTTTAGGTTTAAGATTAAGTTGTTTATTAATATTTTTAAAATCAGAATTATCTAGAATATTACTCAAATATCGATCACCATATTTCTTTATTGCTTCTCCTGCATCAGTTAACTTTATTTTGACAGACTTGTAGTCTTGTTTAATCATAGTAGTTAATGAATCAAAAAGATCAATCATAACGCTAACCTGATATATTGAATCATTTCTATTTACTTCATTCAAACTTTTAGTACTCAGAAGGTAAGATGTAGATATATCAAATGAACCATCTGGAATATTGATGTTTTTGTGTAATTCAATAGCACCTGAATATTTTATTATTGATAAATTCTCATCATTTTTGTCATCGGTTTTTATTTCAAGGTCCTTATCTTTACATAATAATGAATCAAGAAATCTTGTCTTCCCAGAACCGTTTTTTCCAACTATGCAAGTTAATGAAGTAATATTACTAGAATATCTTAAACTAAAGTTCGACTCGTTTTTAACTAGAAGAAAATTATGCTTATCTTTATTATCAATGATTTCTATTACTTTCATATTTTAAATTACCTTTATTATACACTCGTAATGTGTAAGTTTAATATATTGATCTAATCGTTTAAGCATTTCACTATTATCAATTGATAAGTACATTGCAGCCTGAAAATTTCCATACTTATCTATTTTATCAATAATATTTCTGAAACCTATATTGGAATCATAATACTTCTCAATTGATTTTATAGAGTCCAAATTAGGTGCAAAAATATTATTTAGGCATAAATAATCGAATTTTTTATTTAAACTATTTATAGATCCATTCTGGGGGTCAGGAATGAATATTCTTATTACATCTTGGAGTAGTAATTTATATTTCCAGCCATTTCTACCAGCCCAAATAGAATCTAATTTAGTTGATACAACGTTTTCAAATATTCTTGCTATATAAATTGCAGCGTTCTTGTATGTAATAAAAATATAATCACCCTTTTTAGGAGGTTGTTTTTTTAAATGTGAATCTTTTTCACTATATCCCCATACAGAGAAGAAGTTATCGGGATTGTTATTTATTCTTTCAATAATCTTTTTATTATCGGAATGTTCTTCTTCTAATGCTGATATAATTACATGTTTCGAGACTTTATTTTCAATTGTATTTATGTATGGATTAGCAATTCCATCGCCACCAGCCATAACTAAAACTTTTTTCTTCATAAGTTCTCCTTTAACAATTTTCATCAAATAAATTGACAAAACAAAAAGTTACGTTAATACAAATTTTATTAGTAATTAATCGATATACATATATAATAATTTTATTATTTACTAGTAACATTAAGATAATAAATTGATACATAAGGTAAAACAACAGATAAAGAATAAGGGTTTAAATTAAAAAAAGTTATTTGTATTAGCTTTAATAGCTATTAATAGGCTACTACATAGCTTACTAAAATTCAATATACTTGAAATATAGAAATTATAAAAGAACAATATTAAAAGAACTCTTCAAATATACTAAGAGCCCTTATAAAATATTGAAAATCATAATTTCATATGACCTCCACTTATTGTATTTGTAATACTGTTTCTAATTCCTTACTTAATCTTTAAGATTTCAACAGAATAAGGATTTGCAACACGTACTTCACAAACATCCCCAACTTTATGGTCTAAGATAGCTTGTGCTAATGGTGTTTCATTAGATAGACGTCCATTTAAAGGATCAGATTCTGTTGAACCGACGATATCATAAGTAATTTCTTCCTTCGTATCGTTAAATAATAATGTAACGCTAGAACCGATATGAACAGCTGACTTCTTACCAGCTTTCTTCGTATCAATAAGTTCATAGTTACGTAGCATGTATTCTAAAGTTGCAATACGTGCTTCTACCTTCGCCTGCTCATCACGAGCCGCATCGTAGTCCGCATTTTCTGAAAGGTCACCCTGTGCACGCGCTTCTGCTAATTCTTGCTTAACTTCTTCACGAACAACGTGGACAAGATTGTAGTATTCATCTTGTAACTTTTTTAGACCTTCTTCAGTAAGATATGTTTTATTTTCTTCAGCCATTTTATTACTCCTTACGCTTGGTTATTATAGCATTGTGTGCGTAATGACGCTACTGATTTTTGTTGTGAGTAAATCAATCGCAACTGTATTCTTTCCACCTTCAGGGATGATTACATCCGCATATTTCTTAGATGGTTCCACAAACGCTTCATGCATTTGCTTTACAGTTCCTACATATTGATTAACTACAGACTCTAAAGTTCTTCCACGTTCTTTTACATCGCGTACTAAACGACGAATGAAACGAATATCTGCATCTGTCTCAACAAAGATTTTAATATCAAGTAAATTGCGAATCTTTTCTTCTTCTAAAACAAATAAACCTTCTAAAATCAATACATCACAAGGATAACAATCTTCTGTTTCACTACTACGCGTATGATTCACAAAGTCATAGATTGGCTTACGAATAACTTTATTCGAAATTAAATCTTGAATATTTTCAATCAATAAGTCGTTATCAAACGCAAATGGATGATCATAATTTGTCTTAATACGTTCTTCCATTGGTTTATGTGCTTGGTCTTTATAATAGTCATCTTGACGAATAATTAATACAGACTTCTTATCCGCAAACGTCTTTTTAATCGTTTCAGAGATTGATGTCTTTCCAGATGCACTACCACCAGCAATGCCAATAATAATCGGTTTACTCATTCGTATTTGCCTCTTTCACTTCTGTTTTTACTAAAATCTCATTTTCATCGTAGTATAAACTAATTGAAAATGGGATTTCATTACGAAACATTTTATCTAGGAAGATTCGATCACCTTCCCAAAGTTCTAATTGTAGAATTTCATTTTTCGGAATGTATGCAAGCGTACCTTCATTACATTCCTGAAGTGTACCTGTATAATCATTTGTTTGATATACATAGATTACTTCATCTTCATGGTGATTGTAATGAAAATGGATAACACCACAATATTGTGCAGAATGTACTTGATAGCCTGTTTCTTCGAATACTTCACGCACCATGCATTCGTATGGTGTCTCTTTTTCCTTGAGCTTACCACCTACACCAATCCATTTTCCGTGATTTAGATCGTGTTGTTTCTTATTTCGCAACAACATTAACCATTTATCATCACGAATTAGATAACAAACAGTACTTTTAATCATTTAAGTTAACGTGGTCTTTCACATTTTGATTGTGCTCACTCAGTGTCTTCGCAAAGAATACTTCACCCGTCTTTGTATCAGCCACAAAGTATAGGTATTCTGTTTCAATTGGATTTAAGACAGCTTTAAATACTTTCTCGCCAGGGTTTTCAATAGGTCCTGGTGGTAATCCTTTATGAAGATATGTGTTATATGGTGAATCAAACTCAGCGTTCACTTCACAAGCTTGCCATTTATCTGTTTGACGATCAAAGTCAATCGCATAACATACTGTTACACTTGACTGCAACAACATGCCTTGGTTTAAACGATTGTAGAATACGCCTGCAATTGTACGCAGTGTTGTCTCATCGCCACCACCTTCATACTGAACAATACTAGCTAAAGTATATAATTCATGAATAGAAAGCTTACTCTTGGCAATCGCATCTTTATTTGCTTCATAGACAACCTTTGTTTGGTCTAACATCTTTAGTGTCACATCTTTTGCGGTTGTTTCTTTATAGAACTCATAAGTATTTGGAGCGATATATCCTTCGAGATAAATACGTACATTCTCTTGAAACATCTCATCTGTTATAAATGGATATGTAGATTTAAGTGAAGAAATCCACTCTTTATCATTCCATAACTTTAGTAATTCATCTTCTTTTACATTGGTTACTGCCGCAATCTTTTCAGCGATATGCTTTGCCCAGTCCCCTTCTGTAACGGTTACAGAAACAGTATCACTTGCCGCTGCTGTGGAACTATTTAATTTCTCTAAAATCGCATGTAAATCCATATTACGATTTAATGTGAATGTCCCAGATTTGAAATTATTTAGCTCGTAGAGTCTAATATATAACTTTGCAACGTTAACATCCTTAATGAGATTTTCATTTTTTAAATGTTGTAAGATATCTGCCGATGTATCACCACTATTTACTTTAAATTCAACTTCTTCAGAAGTTTCTGATACAGCCTTAATGGATTGTGAATAATAAATATAAGAACTTACACAACCAACCGCCAAGATCAAAATAAGTAATAATGGAATTAAACTTCTTTTCTTTCTTCTTTTAGCCATGCCTATTCACCATCATCTTCACTGATAAATGCACCTAACACTTCTTGGCACATTTCCCATTCTTCTTCATCAACAACTTCATCCATAGAGCCATCTTCATTGTAACTATATGCATAAACATTGCCTTCTTCATCTGTTGGGTCAGTGAATAATACATACTTCTTTGTCTTATCGTCGTTTTCAAACGTTAAAAGAATTTCAACTTCACGTTCATTGCCTGCATCATCAGTAATCATCATTATGTTGTTTTCAATCATACTATCATCTCTCCTTAAAAAAGGCGTTTTGCCGCCTTACTTTACATTGCGATCTAGCCAAGTTTGCAGTATTTGTACTGCAGCTAACTGATCAATCTTCTTTTTACGTTTCTTTCTTGATACGTCTGCTTCTAACAAGATACTTTCAGCAACTGCTGTCGTAAATCGTTCATCTTGCATCTTAACCGGTATACCTGATTCTTGTTCAAGAACTTCACCAAACTCTAAACATATCTGTGCACGTGGACCAACATCATCATTCAATAATAACGGTAACCCTAACACGATAATATCTGGCTTTTCGCGATCGACAATATCTAGCACTTTATCTAGAGCCATATTGTAATCATCTGGTTTAAAACGAATCGTTTCAATTGTTCTTGCAATTAATCCGGTATCACTAAAACTAACACCACAAGTTACGCTACCAAGATCTAAACCTAGATAGCGTGTCATTTAGTGATGTGCCTCTAAATAGAAACGAACTAATTCTTCAATAATTTCATGACGTTCAACGGATTGGATTAAACTTCTAGAATTGTTATGTGAAGAAATATATGCAGGATCATCAGAGATTAAATAACCTGCTAATTGATTGATAGCGTTATAACCCCTCTCACTTAATGAAGCTTCTACCTGTTTTAAAACTTCGTGGATTGTTTCACGACGAATCTCTTCAGAATTAAAGCTCATCGTTTCAGTCAAATTATTTTGTTTCATCATTTTGACTACCTCCATCTATGTAGTTATTTTATGTCATATTTTACAAAAAGTATATACAACCGCATCATTTCATTGTGTTTGTAACATGAAAACTATAAAAAAATAGGTACCAAAACGATACCTATTTCAAAACATGATTATTGTGCAAGAATATCTCTTACTAATGCATGTGCTTCTTGTACTTTAGAAGTATCCTTACCACCAGCTTGTGCCATGTCAGGTCTACCACCACCGTTACCACCTGTTAACTGTGCAGCAGCCTTTACAATATCACCAGCTTTCTTACCTTTGGCAATCGCAGCCTTAGAGCTAGCGCATACAAATGTAACCTTACCATCTGTTGTATTGGATACAAATACAAATCCATCCACAAGCTTATTACGTACATTTTCTGCAAATGCCTTTAGACTATTTGTATCAAAGCCATCTAAGCTTAATAATACACAAGATAAGCCATTGATTGTTTCAGCTTTCTGTACTGCTGTATCTGCTGAGGATAATAGAGCTGCTTCCTTATGAGCATCATTTTCTTTGCGAAGTAGTGCATTTTCTTCTTGTAATGCGATTAACTTCTCTCTAAATCCTTGCCATGATTGTAGTTTCATTAATTTCGCACATTCAAGTAGATACTGTTCTTCACTCTTGAAGTTTTGGTATGCATCAAACTTTGTCTCAGATGTAATACGTCGAATACCAGAACCAATAGATTCTTCAGAAGTAATCTTGAATACGCATAAGTCAGCTGTGTTACTTGCATGTGTACCACCACAGAATTCCTTTGAGAAATCCCCCATAGATACAACACGTACTGTATCACCGTACTTTTCATCAAAGAGCGCAATCGCACCAGAATTCTTCGCAGACTCAACATCCATCACTTCAGTCACAACAGGTTGTGCTAATGCGATTTGTTCATTTACAAGACGCTCTACTTCATTAAGTTGTTCTTCCGTTGGTTTTTCAAAGTGCGTAAAGTCAAATCTTCCATATTCTGGACAGTTATAAGAACCAGCCTGGGCAATATGATCGCCTAATACCTTCTTTAGTGCTGCTTGCAATAAGTGTAATGAACTATGGTTAGCACGTGTGCGTTGACGCTTTTCATAGTCGTATTCACCTTCTACTACATCGCCTTCAGATAGTGTTCCTTCAATAATTGTGATGTGGTGCAATGGTTGTTTATGTGGAGCTTTTTGAACGTTGGTTACATTAGCTTTAAAATGATCATTCCAAATAACACCAGTATCTGCACACTGACCACCACTTTCTGCATAGAAACAAGTTTCATCAAGGATAATATCACCCTCATCTGTTAAAGTCTCTACACGTACGCCATCCTTAAATAAGCCAATTACCTTACCTTTAGAATGTGTGTCTGTGTAACCAGTAAATTTACTTTCTTGTGTGAAGTCCATTAAATCAGCGGATTGACCATGCATGGACTGAATGTTTCCACGTGCTTCTCTTGCGCGTGTCTTCTGCGCCTGCATTTCTTTATCAAAACCTTCAGAGTCTACACGATAGCCTTCTTCTTCAGCAATCTCTGTTGTAAGTTCCTTTGGATAGCCATAAGTATCATATAACTTGAACATTACTTCGCCAGGTAAGACCTTAGTATCCGCATGCTGGGATAATGCATCCTGTAAAAGTGCTTCACCATTAGCAAGTGTCTTATGGAAGGATTCTTCTTCTTGCTTCACTAGTTTTTCAATTAAGGCAACTTTTTCCTGTACATATGGATAGTATGCGATCATGTTGTCTGCAACTACCTTTACAAGTTTGTACATAAATGCACCATCAATACCTAGCTTAATACCATAACGTACTGCACGACGTAATACACGACGTAGTACATATCCACGACCTTCATTCGAGAACATCGCACCGTCCGCTATCGCAAATGTTACCGTACGGATATGGTCAGCGATAACACGATATGCCATCTTATATTCTTTTTCGCTGTATGGATGCTTTGCGTACTGTTCAGTCGCATGAATAATTGGCAAGAATAAGTCTGTATCAAAGTTCGTTTCACCATCTTGAATCAAACATACAAGACGTTCTAAACCCATACCTGTATCAATATTCTTTTGTGGTAATTCCTTATACTCATGACGGTCAACTTCACCAGGACGACAATCATACTGAGAGAATACAATATTCCATACTTCGATGTAACGGTCATTCTCTAAATCTTCAAAGAATAACTTTTCACCAATACCCTCTGGATCATACTTTTCCCCACGGTCATAATATAACTCTGTATCAGGTCCACCAGGTCCACGTCCAATTTCCCAGAAGTTATCTGCTGTACGACGAATATGACTCGGAATCATACCTACCTTAACCCATTGGTTATATGCATCGTCATCGTCTGGATAAACAGTGACATACAAACGTTGAGGATCAAAACCAATCCACTCTGGAGATGTCAAGAACTCCCACGCCCAAGTAATCGCTTCTTTCTTGAAATAATCACCGATTGAAAAGTTACCTAGCATTTCAAAGAATGTATGGTGACGAGCTGTGCGACCTACATTTTCAATATCATTGGTACGAATTGATTTTTGGGCATTACAGATACGATTTGATGCTGGCTTTTCTGAACCATCAAAGTACTTCTTTAACGCTGATACACCAGCATTGATCCATAGAAGTGTTGGATCATTGTGTGGAATAAGACTTGCGCCAGGTTCGATCATACAACCCTTAGACGCAAAGAAATCTAAGAATTTTTGTCTGACTTCATTTCCACTGAGTCGATATTGCTTTTCCATTGTTTTCCTCCTGAACAAATAAAAAACGTTCCTACATCCAGGAACGTTAACACGCGGTACCATCCTGATTCGCACAAAATGTGCGCACCTTAATTGCTCTGTAACGTAGAGATACGTTGCTGATTAAGCACTCTGCTAAAGGAAGCTTCAATATCACTTATGGAAGATTTTCACCAAACATCTTCTCTCTACAACACAGCCGATATCTACTAACCCTTTGTCATTGATTTCTATGCAATTCTAACATTAAAATACTTTAAAATAAAGCGATTTTCATCGATATCATCACAAATAGACGAATACAAACGAAATTGTATGAAAATCAAATCAATGACGATAGAAAGATGATATGGTACTCTTATTACGAGGTATTTAACTATAAGAAAATCAAGTAAAATTAAAAAAATTTTGAGATTTAA
>NZ_CAUVCV010000001.1:0-336595 GCF_963550625.1 uncultured Solobacterium sp. | reverse complement strand
CCCCAAAAGTTGGACAACAACTTAGGAGGTTCACTTTTATTATGAAATTTACATTCGAAGACAAGGTCCAAATCTATAAGGAACGTAAATGTGGATTCACAATTCCACAACTCCATTTTAAATGGAATATAACACGATCTGAAATTGAATATATTGTTAGGCTAGTTGATAGACATGGAATTGATATTCTACGCCATATTCATCAAGATTACTCTGCTGAATTTAAGGAAGTGGCTATCTATAGAGTATTGACACTTCATGAGTCAATACTGAGCGTATCAATAGACTTAGGATTATCTACCAATAGTATTCTGCGTAGATGGATTAAAGAATATAAAGAAAATGGATATAATGTCGTTATAAGGAAGCGAGGACGACATGCCAAGGAAGAAAACAATCGAGGAGTTAGAGAAAGAAATCAAGTTCCTACGCGAGCAGAACTTGAGGCTATTAATAGAGAACGAATTTATAAAAAAATTAGATGCCTTAGTTACGGAAAGAGAAGCACGAGAAAAGAAGAAATAGTTAGAGCGATATCGGAGCTAAGGCAAGAACTACAAGTGCCTGTTAGATTTATCATTCAAACAATCAATGACAGCACACGCTTGCCTTATCATATCAGCCGCTCTGACTACTATTATTGGAAAGACAAACAAGACAATGATTTCAAATATGATGACGTAATGAATGATATCATCATTATTTACTATACCCATAAGGGAAGATATGGATATCGACGCATTTATCTTGAAATCAGAAAGCTGTATCCAACAATCAATCATAAGACAGTACAAAGACTCATGCATAAGATGAGTCTGTTTGGAAATACACCTAAAGCTAAATACAAATCATACAAAGGCAATATGAATGGTACAGTAAAGAACCACTTACTAGATGTCGTTATTGATGAAGAGAATCATAATACATATTACAAGCGCAACTTCTCAACAAACACAGTAAATGAGAAATGGACAACAGATGTATCAGAGTTCCATATCACTGCAGGTAAGCTGTATCTATCACCTATTCTCGACATGCATAATAGAGAAATTATATCTTGGAACATATCTAAGACCCCAAACTATGAACAGATTTCCAATATGCTTACTATCGCATTTCAGAAACATCCAAATATAGAAGGACTGATATTTCATTCTGATCAAGGATGGCAGTATCAAATGAATCAATACCATAAGACTCTACTTGAACACGGAATCATCCAATCGATGTCACGCAAGGGAAACTGCTTAGATAACTGTGTGATGGAGAACTTCTTTGGAAAGATGAAGAATGAGATGTTCTATGAACATGAATATGAATTCAAAACCTTAGATGAGCTAGAAAGTGCCATGGAAGAATACATACACTATTACAACAAAGAAAGAATACAGACAAAATTAAAAGGCCTAACTCCTTGCCAGGCAAGGAATCAAGCCTTATCATGTCTGTAAATTAACGTGTCCAAGAAATTGGGTTCACTTCAAAATATTCACATGGTAATATTTTTACTTATTCAGCTGGGATAACGGAACCATCAGACCAGTTCTTCTTGATGAATTCACGGATTTCTTCAGACTGTAATACCTTCACTAAAGCTTGGATCTTTTCATCCTTTTCATGACCTTCTTGGCAAGCGATGATGTTTACATATGGGTTCTTTGCGTCAGCCTTTTCAAGGATTAATGCATCAGAGCCTGGCTTTAGACCAGCGTTGATTGCGAAGTTACCGTTGATAGCTACTAAATCACCTTCACCATTTTCATAAGCTGTTGCGAGTAATTCTGGTTTTACTTCCTGGAACTTTAAGTGCTTAGGATTGTTTGTGTCGTTATCGATATCTGCGATTGTTAAGTTTAATACATCTGCGTTTTCTGGTAACTTCACAAGGTTTTCCTGTGCAAGAATTGCTAAGATACGACCATTATCTGCTACAGAGTTAGAAATAACAACTGTTGAACCATCCTTGATATCAGAAACTTTCTTGATTGTCTTAGAGTAGATTCCAAATGGTTCGATATGAACTCCACCTACATTAGAAATCTTGTAATTCTTTTCTTTCTTTTCTTTATCAAAGAATGGAACGTGCTGGAAGTAGTTTGCGTCTGCTTCTCCATTAGATACTGCTTCGTTTGGAATGAAGTAATCATCTGTAACTGTTACTTCTAGGTCGATGTTGTACTTGTTCTTTAAGATGGACTTAGCTTCTTCTAGAATCACTGCGTGTGGGTTAGCAGTTGCAATCACTGTTAACTTTGTGCTATCTGAAGCTGTTGATGATGCACTTTCTTTTTTGGATGTTCCGCAAGCTGTTAAGCCTAATGCGAATGTTGCTGCTGCAATAATCTTTGTAATCTTGTTCATGAGTTTTCTCCCTTTTCTTTTTTATATATTTATCGTTTGTCGATTCGTTTTACGATTGCATCACCCATCCACTGTATTGCGAATACAATGACGATAATGATGATGGTTGAAGTATAAAGTATTAAATCGTTTCTTCTTGCAAAACCATATAAGTATGCGAGGTTTCCAAGTCCTCCAGCACCGATGGCACCTGCCATTGCTGTATAGGAGATTAAGGAAATTCCTGTTACTGTGATTCCTGAGATTAAGGATGGTAATGCTTCAGGAAGTAATACTTTCAAAATAATTTGCCAATTGCTGGCGCCCATTGCTTTACTTGCTTCAATGGTACCTTTGTTTACATCTTGGAATGCGATGATGCACATTCGTGCATAGAACGGCGCTGCCGCAAATACCAGTGAAGGTAAGGCTGCTGTAGCTCCTAACATAGAACCTACAATCAACTTTGTAAATGGGATTAAGATAATCAATAAGATGATAAATGGAATTGCACGTAATACGTTGATAATTACATCAATCACTCGATTGATAATCTTATTTTGGAATAATCCACCTGTTTGTGTACAGTACAGTAGAATACCAATCAGTAATCCTAGGACTGTCGCAAGTACAAGTGATACGGCTGTCATATAGAGTGTTTCATTGATAGCTTTGAATAGCTGATCTAAATTGAGTACGCCACCTATCATTAGAGCACCTCCACTATGACATTGTTGTCAGTTAAGTATGTCACAAACTTGTTGTAGTCACTATCAACTCCACCACTAATATGAATGTATGTTACACCCATTGGACCAACAGAGGATTGTGAGATATTTGACTCAACAATCGATATCTCAAATGGTACAAGTCTAGCAGCGTTAATAATCGTTGGCTGCTCTGCGTTATTTCCTGTAAAGGATAAACGTAGTAACTTACCACTTGGATATTTCTCTTTTAAGCTTTCCGCCAATTCTTCGATTGTTTGGTTAGCTTCAATATTCTGCACAAATCTTCTTGTGACTGCGTGTTTTGGATGTTCGAACAACTGTTTCACTGTTCCTTCTTCCACAATATTTCCATCACTCATCACTGCCATTCGTGTACATATCTTTTGAACAACTTCCATCTGGTGTGTAATCATCACGATGGTGATTCCTAAACGACTATTGATTTCTCTTAATAGTTCAAGAATCTGCTCTGTTGTATCAGGGTCTAGTGCAGAGGTTGCCTCATCACATAGTAGAATTCTTGGCGAATTGGCGAGTGCTCTTGCAATACCAACTCTTTGTTTTTGACCACCTGAGAGTTCACTTGGGTATGCATCTTCTCTTCCTGTTAAGCCTACCATTTCAATTAGCTCAGCTGCTCTTTGTTTTCTTTCTGCTTTAGGAACATGCGCGAACTCTAGAGGAAGTTCAATGTTTTCAGCGACTGTTCTACTCCATAGGAGGTTGAAGTGTTGGAAAATCATACCGATTTGTTGACGTTGTAAACGTAGTTCTTTAGGACTAAGTTCTTTGAAGTTGACACCATTGATGATAACATCACCAGCTGTCTGTACTTCTAGTTGATTAATCAAACGAATTAACGTACTTTTACCAGCACCGGAATATCCGATGATGCCGTAGATTTCACCATCATTGATGGTGAGTGAAACGTTGTTTACCGCATGGATGTTTTCCTTGTTCGCTTTGAATGTTTTAACTATGTTAAATAACTCAATCATCGCTGCCTCCTATCTATATAAACAAAAATCCCGCACTTACACTTACATGTAAGGACGGGATATATAATCTCGTGTTACCACCTTAGTTTATATGTACTTCACAATACATACCTCATCGAGTACCAACATACTCTATGTCTATAACGGGACATCCCGGTACCCCCTACATTTCGGAAGTACAACTCCAAGACCATCTTCACTAAACCTTCGTATATCCTCTTCTCAGCGCTCGAGGACTCTCTGTGATACTATCTTTCAGCTACTCTTCTTATCATCGCCTATGGTTATAGTTTATTTAGAATTTAATAAATGTCAACAACTTTTTTGAGATTTTTTTGTAAATTTTGTTTTCTTCCATGAAAAATCTGTAAAATATTACATTTTTTGTAATACTACAAACGAACTTGGTCCAATTGTAAGAGTTAGCTCTTCAATAGATGCTTTTCCAATCGTATAGATTGGCTTATAACCTTGTAGCTCATCAAGAGAAATTGTCTCCTCTAATCCACTTGGATTGATTGCTAGTATCAACTTTCCACGTTTGTATACAAATGGCATCTTCTCCTTCTCAGCATAAATCACATTGAAGTCTGCATCAGCCTGTAAGTCTGCGTGCTTGTGACGTAATTCCACAAGAGATTTTGTCGTAGAATAGAGGGAATTTTCATCATTAAGTTGATCTGTAACGTTTGGTGCATCTGCTGATGAATCCACGGCTAGATAGAGTTGATGTGCTCCTGCTGTTGAAAAGCCCTTGTTTACGCTATTATCCCACTGCATTGGTGTGCGTGATCCTGTACGTTGGAAGCCACCTTCTTTGGAACGTATATCCTTCATATAGCGCATACCAATTTCATCACCATAGTAGATAAATGGTACTCCTGGCATTGTTAAGATAAATGCATATGCAATCTTTAACTCTTCTGGAGTTAATGTATTAGCCGGACGAGGTGTATCATGGTTGCATGTAAACATGGAGATATAACCATTCTGCTTTGTTGCCTTGTATTTAGGCATGTAGTCATTTAAGAAACGACAGATATCGCCCTTACCACTCTTTAAGAAGAAGCTGTTATCTTCCCCACCTGTTTCATAATCACGTAATAATGTGTTATATCCATTGTGCCAATGATCTAAGTAGAAATCCATGTGGAAGCCACCACCATTGATCGCTTGTTGTGGATTGGACCATTCACTGACAAGTGCTGCTTCTGGATACTCTTGATCTAGCATATTACGAACATCTCTCCAGATTTTCGCAGTAGCTGATTTCTTGTTATCATCATTCTTCACAAGTGAATCTGCCATATCAACACGGAAGCCATCTGCACCATGATCTAGCCAGAAGCGCATCACATCCTTCATCGCTTCTTTGGTAGCGATAGCTTCTGGACTATCGACTGCAGACATCCAATTCTCTGTACGATCTAGCCAACCATAGTTGAGCGCTGGTTGAGACGCAAAGAAGTTTAACATATAGGCACCATTTCGATCAGACATACCTGCCATATATGGATGATCTTTAACCCCAACAAAGGCACCATTTGTCCATACATAACGACTAGAGTATTCATTTTCTTCTGGTTGCTTACTTGCGTTAAACCAAGCATGTTCATCAGATGTATGACCAGGTACTAAATCTAGCAATACTTTGATACCACGCTTATGTGCTTCTTCAAATAAGCGATATGTGTCTTCATTTGTACCATAACGAGCCGCAACCTTCTTATAATCCCTAACATCATATCCTGCATCCATAAATGGTGAGTCATACATTGGATTAATCCACAATGCATTACAGCCTAGTTCTTTGATGTAATCTAACTTCTGGATGATACCTTCTAAATCACCGATACCATCTCCATTTGTATCATAGAATGACTGTGGATAGATTTCATAAAACACTGCATCTTTTAACCATGTTGGCATAACTTATTCTCCTAAAATTTCTAAAATATCCCCTGAAGTAACAATTTTGTACTGGAAGTCTGGATATTCTTGTTGTAACGTTTCTAATTCCTTTTGAATTACTTTTTCTTTACGGTGTGCCGTATTTAATAATATACCAGTTACCCCACACAATGCCGCAACTTGCATATCACTACCTACTTCATTACCAATCATGACACAATCACTCGCATTTAGTTTATGGTCATCGAGTACTTTTTGCATAAATGCTTTCTCTGGCTTACGGATACCGTAATCCGCAGAGATATACATATAATCAAAGTATGGATTTAAATCACAGATACCCATCTCCACTAGCGCAAAAGAGCGCTGTGCATTGGATAGTAAGATAATTTGATGCCCTTGTTGCTTTAATGTTTGTAATGTCTTGATGGTATTGAGGTATGGTTTACAACGTACTCTTGTCAAACGTCTAAACTCTGTTTCCACAAAGAGTAACCAAGTCCCCATATCTTGGACTCGTAATACTTCTTTGTGCATAGGAGCTTCATCATATAAACGTTTGAATACATTTTTAAATTGAATATCAATATATGTATCAGGATGAAGCGCTTCTACACGATCCCACTCTTCTTCATTAAATTTTAAATATGCTTGTTCAAACTGTTCTGGAGTGTAAATTGCACCATAACATGCATACATGTCTGATAATGCTTTCCACACCTTATGATTATGTAATTCCGTATGAATATCAATGAGTGTTCCATACAAGTCAAAGATATATGTTTTCATGTGGTTCCTCCTGATTCATATCTATCATACTACGATTTTACAAAGTAAACGGCAGGACCAAAAGGTTCTACCGTTTTTGTTTTATTATCCTTTAACAGCGCCAGACATTCCTTCAACGTAGAATTTCTGCATGTATACGAATAAGATTGCGATTGGAAGAGAGATAATAACCGCACCAGCCGCAAAGCTTGTGTACCATTGGTTAATATATTCCTTCTGCAACATATTCCATAAACCGATTGCGACTGTAAATTGATCTGCGTTAGCACGAACAATAACTTTCGCAAAGATAAAGTCTACCCATGGAGCGATGAATGAAGTCATAACTGTATAGATAATGATTGGTTTTGATAATGGCATTGTAATTCTTGTGAACACTTGCCATTGTGTAGCACCATCCATAATCGCTGCTTCATCGACAGAACGTGGAATTGTATCAAAGTAACCCTTGGCAATTTGGAAGCCTAAACCAGTACCAGCAGAATATACGATGATAAGTGCTAAACGTACTGCAGAACCTTCTGTTAAACCAAGTGCTTTTAAGATATAGTATTCCGCAATCATAGCCATAAATCCTGGGAATAAACCAAGAATCATCGCTAAGTTCATATATGGCTTACGTAGCTTGAAACGCATACGAGATAAGCTATATGAAACAGATAATACGAAGAATGTTGAAATAATACATGTGAATACCGCAATGATAAGTGTATTTGCAAACATACGTGGGAAGTTTAAGACGTTACGGTCTGTAAATAACTTAATGTAGTTTGCAAGTGTATATCCCTTAGGGAAGAATGTACTTACATAGGATCCCTGTTCAGCTCTAAAGCTAGTTAAGATGATCCAGAAAATTGGTAATACCCATATCGCTGCTAACATTGCTAGAAATACATGAACGAAGAAGTTACCAACACGGCTGGATACGCTCTTTTTATTACGTTTTAGTGTATTCGTACTCATTACATGAACGCCTCCTCATTCTGATAAGACTTCGATCTACGATATGTGATCAATGTGACTGTTGTTAAGATAATGAATGTCAAGATACCGATAACTGCACCTAAGTTATAGTACTGTTGATCGATTGTTAACTTGTACAACCATGTTACGAGCAAGTCTGTTTGACCTGCAGTATCTCCAACATATGTTGGTCCACCACCTGATAAGAGGTAGATAACGTTAAAGTTATTGATATTACCAACAAATGATGTAATCAAATATGGTGTAGTAACAAATAACATGTAAGGAAGTGTAATCTTGAAGAAAATCTTCACTGGTCCTGCACCATCCATACGAGCTGCTTCATAGAGCTCGCCTGGAATGTTCTGTAAGATACCTGTTACCTGTAACATTGTATATGGAATACCAATCCATAAGTTGATTACGATAATTGTGATTCTAGCCCACATCGCATCTGTTAAGAATGGTAGTGGTCCACTGATTAATCCATTATTCTGTAGTAACACGTTGATTGCACCTGATGGTTGTAACATGATATTCATAATCATCAAGGAAATAAACTGTGGTACAGCAATAGACAATACAAAGCAGAAACGCCAGAATCCTTTTGCCTTTGTTTCCTTACGGTTAATGATCATCGCAAGGATCATACCTGTAATGTAGTTTAAGAATGTCGCAACAAGAGCCCAAACAACTGTCCAAGCAAGTACATGCCAGAACTGTCTACCTATGTTACCACTGAAGTTTAATACACGCTTAAACTGTGTTAGTCCATTCCAATCGAACAACTGTAAGTGTTCATCTTCTTTGGAATAGGATGTAAATGCCATACTGATCATATAAACTAATGGCACGATATTGAATACTAAAATACCAACACATGGTAATGTCATCAATGTGATATGTAAGTTTCCATCTAATAGAGACTTCAGATCTTCCTTAAAGGTATTGATGTGTTCATTATTTTCTTTCTTTAGTTGTAGTTTGTATGCATGTTTAATCTGTAATACCCATAATAGGATAAAACCAGCAATAACAAATAGTGCAACAACCCCAAATAAGAGAATGAGCTGTGAGTTATCTCCGGCAGAATATTCGAAAATTTGTTTTGCTTCATTCCATACTTTGCCTTGTGCTTCATCACCCAGTGACGGTAGCATTGATAAAGCATGTATACCAGAAGTAGCCATATATAAGAAGAATGCTACTTCTAGAAGGAATATGAGGCAACCTTTAATTTTCTGCCCTTTCAAAAATATACCAAGTCCCATAAATGGGATGGATAGCTTCGTTTGTAAATCACCTGCTGTTATCGCTTTTAACACTGTGACTTTATCCTGAATCTTTTTATTTTCCATACGATTACCTCAATTCTATAAACGAAGAAGAATGCGGTTAAAATAAGTATCTCAACCACATTCTTTTAATCAGTAATGCAATATTATTGAACGGAAGCAGTGTTCATTGCCTTGTTCATGCTCTCTGTCTTTTCAGCAGCATTTTCATGTGTTACTGTACCGGCAACGATTTCCTTACCCATTGATTCTGCTGGTGTCCAATATTGACCCATGCCTGACTGTAGTGGCTGTACGATTGAAGCAAAGTCCATTGTATCCATCTGTGCCTTAGCCAATGCATCAGAAACTTTCAATGATGTATCTGTAGGAATGATATTACGTAAGTCGTAGTGAGCCTGTTGAGCCTTTGCACTACCTAAGAATGAAGCTAATGCAACTGCAACTTCTGGATTCTTACTTGTTGGGTTAACACCAATAGCCTTAGAACCTGCAAATGCCTTTAACTGAACTTCCTTACCATTTAAGTTGTACTTAGGAGGAGCTACGATACCAACGTTTTCTTCACCTAAAGCTTCAACAACTGCCTTGTAATCCCAAGCACCTGAGAATAATGCGTTGATTGTACCATCAGCTAATGTGCTTGGTGTTAAACCAGCCGCATCCTTGAAGTTAGGATTCTGAACTAAGTCAACTAAGTAATTTGTAACTGCTGTGCCCTTATCGCCACCGAAGTCGATACCAGCCTTAGCATCTGCTCCATTAGCACCGAATAATGTGCATCCGTTAGCTGCATAGAACGCTGCGATATACCAAGAGTTAGAGATTGGGAAGCCAACCTTACCCTTTGTAAGCATTGTATCTAAGTTCTTTACATCATCTTCTGTGAAGACGCGCTTGTCATAGTACATGAACCATGTGTTTGCTGTAAATGGAACACCATATACAGAGTTTTCATAAGTTACTGTGTCAACAGTAATATCGCTGTTGTTCTTCTTGATTGCTTCTACTGCAGATCCACCTAATTCAGCGATTGCGTTAGCCTTTAATAAATCTGGAATCTGGTCGTTTGCGAACATGTAAACGTCAGCTGCTGCTGATGGGTCAGCTGCTACTAATGTCTTCGCATCACCTTCAGGACATACACCTGTTTTGAATGTTAACTTCCATTCTGGGTGAGCTTCCTGGAAAGCATCTAATTGCTTCTTGAGCCAGTTACCCTGTTCATCTGATTGGTCTTCAGATGGTGTCCACACTGTAAGTGTAACATCCTTAGAATCTGAAGCTGTTGTTGTGTTTGATTCCTTCTTGCCGCCGCATCCTGCTAATGCAGAGATACCCATTAAAGCAGCTAAACCAAGTGATACTAACTTTGTACTTTTCATGTTATCCTCCCGAAAAAGTTTGTACATTCGTAAACGTTACTGGAAACGTTTACAATACTATAGTTTTATTTTATGCAAAGCGCTTTCAAATTTCAATATCTTTTTTATGAAATTTTAAAATTAATATTCTAAGTTCTGATGAGATTCTTTACCAAAGAGGTGCATTACATTACCACCAAATGTAAAGTTGATCTTATCGCCAATCTTGAATGTCCTACCACCGAGATCTAATGTTGGAACGATGATAATGCTATCCTTACCGCATGCATTTACGTGTAAGTGGATTGCAGATCCCATCATTTCGCTTACATCAACTGTACCTTCGATTGACTTTCCACTTTCACCACCAAGTGAGATATGTTCTGGACGAACACCTACTGTAATTGGCTGTGGTTGTACATTCTTTTCAGCTAAGATAGCTTGCTTCTCTTCAGAAACTTCCATCACAGCATTTTCTAACTTCACACAGTACTTACCAGCTTCATTCTTTAAAAGTTCACCACTGTAGAAGTTCATCTGTGGCATACCGATAAAGCCTGCTACGAACTCATTGATTGGATGATCGAATAACTGCTGTGGTGTTCCTACCTGTTGGATAACACCATCCTTCATAATAACGATACGATCACCTAGTGTCATTGCTTCTGTCTGGTCGTGTGTTACATAGATAAATGTTGCCTTAATCTTCTGTCTTAGCTTGATGATTTCAGCACGCATCTGGTTTCTTAATTTCGCGTCTAAGTTAGAGAGTGGTTCATCCATCAACAATAACTTTGGATCACGCACAATTGCACGTCCAATCGCAACACGCTGTCTTTGTCCACCGGATAAAGCCTTAGGCTTACGGTCAAGATATGGTGTTAAGTCAAGAATTTCTGCTGCTTCTTCAACCTTTACCTTGATTTCATCAGCTGGAACTTTGTGCATCTTGAGTGGGAATTCAAGATTCTGACGAACACTCATATGTGGATATAGCGCATAGTTCTGGAAAACCATCGCAATATCACGATCCTTAGGAGAAACGTTGTTCATTAACTTTCCATCAATAAACAATTCTCCACGTGTAATGTCTTCTAATCCTGCAACCATTCGTAATGTTGTAGATTTACCACAACCAGAAGGACCTACTAATACAACGAATTCTTCATCGCCGATTTCCAAGTTGAAATCATCAACCGCAACCACACCTTCATCTGTAATCTTTAGGTTCGTTTTCTTTACTTCGCCCTTCTTTTTCTTTTTTACCTCAACACTATTTGGGTAAATTTTTTGGACATGCTTTAGACTTACTGTTGACATCTTACTTTTCCTCCACTGGTTTTTTGATACTAACACTTTCTCCCGCCAATACATGGAATGGAATAATTTCATGTATTACAGGTTTATTATAATTTAATCTTAATAACAAGTCATCTACGCTGCGTTTTGCAAGTTGTACCGCATCTTGTTCGACGGTAGCTAAACGTGGTGTTGTATACCTTGCAAAGTCGATTCCATCGTTACCAATAATCGATATATCTTTTGGAACATTTAACCTACGGTCGTTAATTGCTCGTAGTGCACCAATTGCCACAACGTCACTAACTGCGTAGATTGCGGTAACTTCCGGATAGCGGTCCAATAACTTGATTGTTCCATTATATCCATCCTCAAGTGAGAACTTGCCTGGCACGAATTGCTTGCGTTTATCAAATGGTATCTTGTTTTCTTTAAACGCTGCAATTGCACTTTCTACACGTGTGGAACCAATTGATCCATCCTCAGAGACAGCAGATCCGCATACAATGCCAATCCTTCTGTGTCCTGATCGGATTAAGTATTCCGCTGCTGCACGTGCAGCTTCTCTATCGTCTGTCGTGAAACTGGAGAGATTACTAAACTTCATCCCTGCTGCGCTTTCTGAACATAATACACATGGCACTTTAACACTCGTAAATGATTCACGGAAATACTTTTGATTTCCACCCAAGAAGATAAAGCCCTTTGGTTTCTTCTCGCTACATATACGTATTGCCACTTCAACTTCGTTTTCAAGTTCATCCAAGTAGACAACGGAGACATCTTCCCCACTTTCCTGCAGATAACTTTGCATCTTTTCGACAATGATACTAAAGAAGGCATTGTGCAATCCCTTGATCAAAATCGTAATTGCGGATGCCGCAGATTGCTTTAAAAGTTTCGCATTTGAGTTTGGCTCAAACTTTTCGTCCTTGATTACCTTTTCAATTTTTTTCTTTGCTATCGCACTAACATCAGGATGGTTATTTATAACTCTGGAAACCGTTCCAATGCTATACCCCGATATACGTGCAATATCTTTTATTGTCGTCATTCAAACCCCTTTATACTCGTAACCGTTTACGGAAACGTTTACAGGATACATCAAAATAATATGTTAGCGTTTACAAAGTGTCAAGAGAAAAAACCTTCTTTCGAAGGTTTTTCAACTAGTTTATTTTGATTGTTTGAACTTGCGAATAAAGATAAGGGCTGCGATACAGAACGCTCCGATTCCAACAGCACCATACATCATTACATTTGTCGCATCAGATGTCTTTGGTGTAGGTTTACTTGGTGCTGGTGTAGGCTGTACAGGCACCGGTGTAGGTGTTGGCACATATGTATTTGTAACCGTAAAGCCATCTGTAAGATTGCCTTCCACACTTGCGGTGTAATTTGTGTAAGTATCTTCCGTTACACTGTAATGAATCACATTCCCTTGCATGTCTGTAACTGGCATCGTAACTGTCTCTTTCCAGTTATTTGTTGCGTTTAATACAATTGGACTACCTGTTTCAATTCCATTTGCTAAAACATGCAATGTTACTTCATCTAGTGTATGCGTTGGATCTGCCCAAACTTTCTTTACTTCAAATGTCTTTAGTTGACGATATACAAAGATTACTTCAATCGTTGTATTACCAATGACTTTACCTGTTGCATTAGCTGGCATCTCTACAAGTTCATATCCAGCGATTGTCTTTTCAGCCGCAGTATATGCCGCATTTTCAAGTCCATTTGTAATAACTGTTTCCTGTGGTGCCAGCTCATTACCTGCTTGATCTAAATACTTAGCTACGACGTTACCTCTAGGTGCACGTCTTGCATTTGAACTTAATGTTCCACCATTTACCGTAAGATTATGTTGTGAAGTCTTAGGTGCTTCATTATTAATTTGTGATTTGAGCGCTACAGGAAGGGTGTTATTTGTAACGGTTGAAGTATCCTTTACGATTAGCGGTAAATCTGGTCCTAAACGATATTGTGCCGCAATATTTTCGTCATCCATACTAATGATTTGGACAACAACCTTCGTTGGTTCAATTGAAAGAATCTTTGTCTTTACTCTCCTCTTAGGGAAGAATACTACACCATTTCCATTTGCACGTGTGGCTGCTGTATCAGCTGTCATAAAGCGGAAGTTTTGGGGATTTACCTCAGTACCTACCGCAATACGTGTTGTATCGAATTCAACTTTTCCATCTGTTAGTTCATAAGTTAGAACATCACCTGGCTTTAGTGGTGCACTATCAGGGTTGTTACTGCCTGAGGAATAACCACTTGGTGTTAGAGTTGCAGCACGAATTTCATCTGAGGAGTTTGTCTCTAAGTTGATTGTGCCATCTAACACCAAGAATGTTGGAACTTTATTTTGGAATGTACGCCCTGGAACGTTTTGTGAATTACTCGCTAGTTCTGTTCCATCATAGAGAATCTTCGCTACACGGTTGTAAGCTTGATTCTTAATAAAGTGATTCGAGCGAACGTTTCCACCAATATCAAAGTTAACTTCATCATATTCACCATTGAAAGTAACAGTTAAGTATGTATTCTCAGTATACTCATTGTCATAAGTTGGATTGATGACATCACTAAATGTATCAACATAGTGATCTTCATAATGTACGCTCAATTTACCAATTACTTTTTTCGTACCCGTCGCATCGGTTGTAGTAACATCAAGCCCATTTAATGGGTTAATATTGATGTTTTCAAAATCATAGCGTATGGTATCACCCGCATGAACTTGACCTGTTACTTCAGCGTGGATATTAAATTGGATCTGTGATGAGTAGTCGTTTGCTTGGGATGTCTGTATCGTTGCGGTATTTGTTACAGTAAATCCCGGTGCTGCATTAACACGAATTCCTGTTGTATGAAACAACATTCCTATCGCAAGCACTAAGGCACTTAGCGTGCGGATTAGATTTTTTGCTTTCATTGCCATCTCCTTACGTATCTGATTGATTGAAACTGTTGTGTAAATCTTTTTTTGATTCTTACAAATTCTTCCATTCGTAATCATCTACATACTAGGTATGTACAGCATTTTTTGCATGAAGAAAAAATGTTTACATATATACACATTTATCATAGCCGAACATCAATAAAATAATACTTGTTTCACATCACAAAAAGTCATTCTTAATAGTTACTTAATAATTAGTGTCGTATCTAGATACAAATTATAAAAAGGTGATTCAAAACACGTATGAATCACCTTGTATTCGTTTACACGAATGTGGATACTTTTTACTATTCCTGTGCTGACTTAATAAAGTTACGCAATTGTTCTTCAGATACATAGCCTGGTACATATCCTAAGAATTCACCGGATGGACGAACAACATACGTTGTTGGATAACCACTTACCTTATAAGTTCTTGTCATCTCTAAAGTTGTGTCATAAAGAATTGTAAAGTTATATCCCTTCTTCTTCATGTACTCCTCAACGTCAGAGATAGTACCCTCACCATTCAGGCCAGGAGCCGCAATCATAAGTACTTGAACATCGTCCTTCATCTCATCATTAATCTTCTGTAAACTTCCAAATTCTTCGTTACAGTAATGACACCATGTGCCAAAGAAGTTCATGACAATTGTCTTTCCCTTGTAATCGCTGAGATTATGAAC
Source organism: uncultured Solobacterium sp. (assembly GCF_963550625.1). Classification (GTDB taxonomy): domain Bacteria; phylum Bacillota_I; class Bacilli_A; order Erysipelotrichales; family Erysipelotrichaceae; genus Bulleidia. Next base: position 321,269 of record NZ_CAUVCV010000001.1, on the reverse strand, counting down.
ATTACCTTCACCATCCACTAACGCGAAGTTATACTTTTCAATTGCAGTTTGGGAAGAGGCATCTGAATTCTCTTTTGAAGATGTATCTTCCTTGTTTGAAGTGTCTTCTTTTGTAGAAGTATCTTCCTTTGATTTGGAATCATCAACTGTTGTTGTTTCAGCTGGTGCTGAGGAACCACTATTTTGGAGAGCATTCATTGTGCTGAAACCACGGAATAACATAAAGCATCCCATTGCCAAGACAAGAACTCCACTTGCGATACCTGTATACTTCACAACATTCTTATTACGCTTGATTAGATTCAATATTTCTTCTGTAAAGAATCCAATGAGTACGAAGATAACGATGAATCCTAATGCATAGGACGCAATATAGAGCCAACCAAGTCCGTTTGTAGCAGTAGATGCTAGCAAGATTGCTTGTGCCAATAATGGGCCTACGCATGGAGACCATGCAAAACTAAACACAAATCCCAACGCAAATGCTTTGAAGAAAGTCATTCCACCTTCTACACGCATTGTCTTTTGGTGTGTCTGATTCAAGAAAGGAATATTGATAATGTGTAGATTTGCTAGACCAAGGATAACTAGTAATACACCACCTGCAATTTGAAACTGCAATGTGTATTGCTTGAATACTGCTGCTAATGCACTAGATCCAAGTCCTGCAATCACGAACACTGTCGAGATTCCTAAGACGAATCCAATTGTTAGAATGAGTGTTTTCATTCGATCATAACGTACCTGTCCATTCTCGTCTGTCATCATGGAACCATTTGTAAGGTAGCCAATGTATAACGGAACAAGTGGAAGAATACATGGTGAGAAGAATGATAATAACCCTTCTAAAAATAGACCGCCAAGAGTAATAATTTCTTTCATAATACCGCCATTCTATGCTATAAAGCGTGTAATGCAGAGAATCAGGACGATAATTCCGAGAATAATACGATATATGCCAAATACCTTGAAGTCATTCTTACGAATGTAATTCATTAAGGTACGAATCGCAATAATAGAAACGATAAACGAAACCACTGTACCAATGAGTAAAATCATGAGTGGCCAAAAGCCGAATGAGAAGTCTGCTTTGATAATCTTTAAAAGACTTGCGCCAAACATTGCTGGAATTGCCATAAAGAATGAGAACTCTGCAGCTGTTGCACGATTAAATCCTAATAAAGTTGCACCAAAGATTGTACTTCCAGAACGACTAGTCCCTGGAACCAAAGCCAAAATCTGGAACATACCAACACCGAAGGCTTTCTTAGGTGTGATTTGACTAACATGTTCAACTGTAAACTTCTTTTCTCTATTCTCCATCCAAATAAACAAGATACCGTAGAGAATCAAAGTAATACCGATGATATATGGTGCACTCATCACATCGTCAATCCAATCATTCAATAACATTCCTGCTACTAATGGAATGGATGCCACGATAACCATCAGCCATGTATGGTAGATATTCTTTTTCTTAGGCTCTGATACGTTTTTGCCGAGTGGGCATAAACGCTTCCAATACAAAAGCAGTACAGACAAAATACTACCGAACTGAATTACGACCTTGTATACATCCCAGAAGGCTTTGTTTTTTGCAGGATCCGTAAAGACATTCAAAGGCATAAACGTCTGTAATAAAATTAAATGACCTGTTGAACTGATTGGTAGAAACTCTGTTACACCTTGTACAATTCCAAAAATTACAGATTTAATAATATTTAAGATAATATCCATTTTTGTTAACCTTCTTAGTCGTGATTGATACGATCAGCTCGTACTAAGTCTGACTTAATTTGTTTGATACGTTTCGCAAATGCGCGTAAATCTTTCATTCGCCACATCCAGTTTGGAGCACCTACGCTACCAGGCATATTTAAGCGTGCTTGGCTTCCAGCATGGATCCAGTCTGACATCGGAATAATTACCATGTCCGCATTACTATCCAACGAATAGTCAATCACATCATCGACAAAGCTATGCTTGCGATATCCGTGTTTCCATAGGTATTGACGCATCTTTCTTCTTAAAGAAGCAGGTTGTTTGCAATACCAGGAATATGTCGTATCGTTGTCATGAGTCCCAGTATATACCAATAAATGCGTTTTATCTTCTTCCATGCCCTCAGGGTCAAATGTAAATTGAACAATACGCATACCTCTAAACTTATAGTGATCTCTTAATTCCAGTACTTCTGGACGTAAATCTCCTAAATCTTCCGCAACGATAGTTAGGTTTGGATATTGTTTGAATAATGTATCAAATAACTCATATCCAGGCGCTTCAATCCACTCACCTTCAATCGCAGTTGGACAATCTGCTGGAATCTTCCAGTATGTATCAAAGGCACGGAAGTGATCGACTCTAACAACGTCGAACATCTCTCCCATATATGACATACGCTCAATCCAGAATGTGAACTTATCCTTCTTCATAAAGTCCCAGTCGTAGATAGGATTGCCCCATCTTTGTCCTGTCGCTGAGAAGTAATCTGGTGGAACACCAGCGATAAACGTTGGTCTACCATCTTGATCTAATAAGAAGTTTTCACGATGTGCCCAAACATCTGCAGAATCTAGTCCTACATAGAATGGAATATCACCAACCATTTGAATCCCTAAACTATTTGCATACTTTTTAAGTGCATGCCACTGTTGGTACAACACAAACTGCAAGAACATCTGGTATGCAATTTCATCGTCATACTTTGATAAATCTAATTTCTGGTTGATTGGATAATCTTTCTGTTCCTTCTCCCATTCGTTCCAAGGTCTTAAATTGTTCGCAACTTTAAAAGTCTTAAAGATTGCATACTCTTTTACCCAAGGTTTCTTGATAAAAGATTCATATGCCTCATCCTTTTCAAACTTCTGATAGGCACGACGCAAGTACTTATCATGATACTGGCGAACTTCCTCATACTGAATCACATCATCGTTACGATGATAGGAAGGTACCTTCTCTAATAAACCTTGTTGTGCTAAAACATCTAATGATATATAGAGCTCATCAACCGCATAAGATGAATACGGCTGATAAGGTGAATTTCCATATCCTAAAGGGTTTAATGGCAATAGCTGCCAAATGCCCAAACCAGACTGGTGCATCATCTTTACAAAATCATATGCTTCTTTTCCAAAAGTACCACATCCGTGGCGGCCAGGCAGAGATGCGACTGGCATTAAAATTCCTGCTTTTCTCATATTACTATTCATTTAACTCCGCTTTCAGTTTAAATATTAACCCATGACGTAATATTTTTCCATGTCAAGTGAATGGAATTCACTTTTTTCTCATTTATGGTATAGTTGTCTATGGTTTTAATTATTTTGATAAAGGAGATACTCATGACATTAGAGAAAAAACTTGAGTCAAGCTTGAAAAAGCAGATTAAAAATGCCACTGACAGAGAACTTTATGATGCGATTGTTGCTATCGTAAAGGAAGAACAAGACCAACTTAAGAAGATTACAGGTGAAAAGAAGTTGTACTACATCAGTGCAGAATTCCTCATCGGTAAACAGTTAGGTAAGAACTTAATTAACTTAGGTCTATACGATGAATTAGCAAAGTTATTATCTAAGAATGGCAAGTCCATCCGTACAGTTGAAAGTTTTGAAAAGGAACCTTCACTTGGTAACGGTGGTCTAGGTCGTTTAGCTGCTTGCTTCTTAGATTCCATCGCTACATTAAACTTACAAGGTGATGGTGTTGGTTTAAATTACCACCTTGGTTTATTCCGTCAGGAATTCAAAGACAGAAAACAACATGAAATTCCAGATGAATGGTTATACGGTTCTACAGTATTACGCGATACAGATGTATCCTTCCCAGTTGAACTTGCTGGTAAGACATACTACTCACACATGTATGACTTAGATATCATCGGATATAAGACAAACAAGAATACATTACACTTATTCGACTTAGATACTGTTGATGAATCAATCGTTCACGATGGCACAAAGTTCGATAAGAAGAATATCGATAAGAACTTAACCCTATTCCTATATCCAGATGATAGTGATAAGGATGGTCAGTTATTACGTATTTACCAACAGTACTTCATGGTAAGTAACGCTGCTCAATTAATTCTCAAGGAAGAAAAAGAAAAGGGACACAGCCTCAACGATTTAGATAAGTATGTATCTATTCAAATCAATGATACTCACCCTTCTATGGTGATTCCTGAATTAATTCGTTTATTGATGAATGAAGGTATTACATTCCGTAGAGCAGCAGATATTGTCGCTAATACATGTGCATACACAAACCACACAATTCTTGCGGAAGCGTTAGAAAAGTGGCCTCTAGAATATCTACAGGAAGTTGTACCACAGCTTGTTCCAATTATCGGTGGATTAGATTATGCCGTAAATATCGCTTTCAAGGGTGATAAGGAGTTAACAATCATCGATGATAGTCACCGTGTACACATGGCAAGAATGGACATGCATTTCAGCAGTTCCATCAATGGTGTAGCAGCACTTCATACAGAAATTCTAAAACACCAAGAATTAAAGCCATTTTATAACATTTACCACTCTAAGTTTAACAACAAGACAAACGGTATCACATTCCGTAGATGGATCATGCATTGCAACCCAGAACTTGCAAATTACATCGATACATTAATCGGTGATGCATGGCGTAAAGATGCTAGTAAGTTAGAAGACTTATTGAAGTATATCAACGATACAGCAGTACTACAGAAGTTAGATGATATCAAGTATACAAACAAGGTTCGCCTTGCGGATATGATTAAGAAGGAAGAAGGAATTGAAATCAATCCAAGTTCTATCTTCGATATCCAAGTAAAACGTCTTCATGAGTACAAGCGTCAACAGATGAACGCATTATGGGTAATCTATAAGTACCTACAAATCAAGGCAGGTCAAAAGCCAGCTCGTCCTATTACCGTAATCTTTGGTGCAAAAGCAGCACCTGCATACATCATGGCAAAGAATATCATTCACTTAATTATTTGCTTACAAGACTTAATTAAGAATGACCCAGAAGTAAGTCCATACCTCAAGGTTGTTATGTTACAAAACTACAACGTAACTAAGGCAGAAACAGTTATTCCTGCATGTGATATCTCAGAACAGATTTCCCTAGCTTCTAAGGAAGCTTCCGGTACTGGTAACATGAAGTTCATGTTAAATGGTGCTATCACATTAGGTACAAATGACGGTGCTAACGTTGAAATTGGTGAATTAGTAGGTAAAGATAACATCTATACATTCGGACGTTCATCCGATGATGTAATCAAGCTCTATGAAACAAGTGGTTACCACGCAGCGGATTACTACAATAATAGCCAACTCATTCATGCATGTGTAGACTTCATCACAAGTCCTGAACTAATTAAGTTAGGCGACAAGCAGATGTTATCTGACTTACGTGATAACTTAATCAACAAGGACTGGTTCATGACATTACTTGACCTTGAAGAATATTGCAGAGTGAAAGATCAAGTACTAGCTGATTATGAAAATCGTCTAGAATGGAAGAAGAAGTCATTAGTAAATATTGCTAAGAGTGGATTCTTCTCAAGTGATCGTACAATCTTAGACTACAACCGCGATATCTGGCACTTAAAATAGGAGGTTACCATGATCGTAATCGAAATGAATAACGGCAAAGTTATCAAGTTAGAACTTGATGAAACAGCCGCCCCAAAGACTGTTGCGAACTTCAACAAACTTGTTAGTGAAGGTTTCTATGATGGATTATCATTCCATCGTATCATCCCTGGATTCATGATCCAAGGTGGTGATCCTATCGGAAATGGAACAGGTGGTTCCAAGGAAAACATCGTTGGTGAGTTCGCTTCAAACGGAGTTAACAATCCAATCAAGCATACTCGTGGTGTTATTTCCATGGCTCGTTCAATGGATCCAAACTCCGCAAGTTCCCAGTTCTTCATCATGCATGCAGATGCTCCACACTTAGATGGAAACTACGCTGCATTCGGTCATGTTGTAGAAGGTTTAGAAGTAGTTGATGAGATTGCAAATACTCCAACAGACTTCCGTGATAAACCAACAACTCCAGTTATCATCAAGCGTGCATATATCGCTTAAACAATAAAACCTGTGTAATCAAATACACAGGTTTTATTTTTCCTTCATACATAAAAAAGAGCGGTTATCCCGCTCATAAAATTACTTAACTAAGTCCTTTAAAGTCTTGCTAGCCTTGAACTTTGGAGCCTTAGTAGCCTTGATCTTAATCTTTTCGCCTGTAGCTGGGTTTAAACCAGTGCGAGCCTTCTTCTTAACTACTGTGAACTTACCAAAGCCATTTAATGAAACTTCGCCACCCTTCTTGATTGTTGTAGCGATTTCATCAAATACGTAATTAACTGCTTCTCCAGCAGCCTTCTTTGTTAAACCGTATTTTTCTGCTAAATCATCTGCTAATGTCTTCTTTGTAACGACTTTTACTGTTGCCATGCTTATGGCCTCCTTTTATTTTGATAATTTTATTGTAATTGATTTTTATGTATTTTCAACCTTTGAATCTTAAAAAAGTGTTTATTTATGCATGTTTTTCGCATTTTTGATGCGAAATTGTTTATTTTTACAAAAAAAGAAGGCAAATTGCCCTCTTTTTAATTACTTAGCTGCCTTCTTTAAAGCTTCCTTAGCTGCTTCAATGATTGCTTTAGAAGTAATTGTAGCACCAGAAACTGTGTCTACTTCAGCCTTGTTCTGCTTAACGATAGCTGCTGGAACTTCTTCTAAAGCGGCATCAGCGATACCTTTTGTTTCCTTGTTGTCCTTAACTTCTACCTTTTCAATCTTTGAATCTGAAACTGTAACTGCAACTGTAACGTCGCCATTACGTCCTTCAGCTGTTGCTTCATATGTACCGGCGTTGTAAATAGCCTTGGATCCGCAACCTGCTAATGAAAGGATTGTAGCTGCTGCTAAAATGCTCTTAACTAATTTCATGTTCATTTTCTCCTTTAGTCAAATGTATTATACATAATTCTTGATATTTTTGGTATCCATTTATTATTTTTACATAAATTAATCCTGCATAATCAGTTGATGATCACCAGTATGATAATCGATTTTTATATTCGGCTGCACGTTATAACAGAACACATTGAAGCAGATTCCTTCTCCACCATCCTCTATCGAGCGTGCTTCAATTAACACACCTGTTACCACTAGATTATCCTTTTCAAAGATAGGTGTACATCGATACAGCACATGGTTTCCTGTTCGTAAGATATACCATGCTGTCTTATCCTCAAACGGCTGCATCCCTTCCACATTCATATATCGAGTGCCAGTTATCAAATTCTGTACATTCGCATTTTCACCACTTAATTCATACGCAATCAAATGACAGCGATTATACAAATATTTCCCATCAATGAAATCATACTTGGCTAAATGCCAGCCAGTTGGTTTTACCATCGATATTGACCCACGCTTCTCTGTCGGCATCATATCAATGCCTACCATCGCCATCGCTGGACCACAGCGACCAAGATAATCTAATTCACTATACGATTCATATTCATCACTCTTTAATTCTTCTTCTGTAAAGAATGGGATGTTATGATTCACCTCTACGTATGGCGATGATGTATACGCTGGAATATCCGACATTGAAAATGATGCATCACGATTCACTGGAATCGCAGAAAAGAATGCTTCCCATATCATCACTACCGATAATACTAATAAAAGCAGTGATGACAGAATCCGTTTACGATATCGACGAAAAGACTTTTGGTACATCATCTTTGTAATACATATCACTAGATATGCAAATACCAAAAGAAATAATCCAATTGATAGATTTTTTATAAATGACTGCTGGTTATACATACTTGTATTATACACACATCTACCAATCACACTTTAAAAAAAGCGGGAATTCCCGCTTATAAATTCTGTAATACTTGGAAGACTAGATTTGCACAATGCTCAGCCGCCTGTGCTTCAAAATCCTCATAAGATATCGTACTTTCTTCATCTGCTTTATCAGAGATTGCACGTACAATTACAAATGGAACGTGATAGTCCGTCGCAACATGCGCAATTGCACAACCTTCCATCTCACAGCACTTCGCACCAAAGTTAGAAATAATCCAATCTTTCTTTTCTTTTTGTCCTACAAAGATATCCCCACTAGCAACGCGTCCTTCAAAGACTTGAATTTCTGGAGCGACCTTTTGAATACTATCGACAACCAACTTACGTAGAGTTTGATCTGCCGTAAAAGAGATTGTCGTTCTTCCCGGTACCATCCCAACAGGATAACCAAATGGTTCTACACTAAAATCATGATATACCGCATCGGTCGATACAACGATATCTCCAATATTAATTTGATTATCCAAAGATCCTGCAATACCTGTATTTAGAATATGTGTAACATCATACTTTACACACATGGTTGTAGCACAAATTGCAGCATTTACTTTACCAATGCCACATCTTGCGACAACAACTTCTGTATCACCAATTTTTCCTAAACAATATGTGTTATCTCCAACTTGTTCAATCTTATCGATTGTCATGCGTTCTTTGATCGATGTTACTTCCACATCCATCGCACCAATAATACCTACTCTCATCATTCTGCGTACACGAGGTGTGCCTCGTCAATCTCCTTTACTGTATTCTCTAAATAACGATTGGCAAGATACTTTGCCATCGGTAAATTCTGGTCTAAATAGTTACCACAATCACGTGCTTCTGCACCAGGGATAGCTCCCTCAAAGTCACGTACAAATTCGAATAACCCTTTTACAAGTGGAACGATTTCCTTTGAAGTTAAATCCCCTTCGCACAGCAAATAGAAACCTGTACGACAACCCATCGGGCCAAAATAGACAATACGATTTTTCCAAACAGGGTCATTTCTTAGATATGTAGCACCCAAGTGCTCTATTGTATGCATTTCTGCAGTATTCATCACCGGTTCTTTATTCGGTGTTGTCATTCTTAAGTCAAACGTAGTTATCGTCACATCATTAAAATGATCTTGACGAGATACATATATTCCTGGTTCTAAGACCAGATGATTGACTGTAAAACTAGCGATTTTCTCCATAGTAGCCCTCTTCTATTCTATATAAGGTTATATCATACTTAAAAACTTAATGGGAAACTTTCCATAGTCTAAGATATAATAGACTCATGAAGAAATTAATGACAAGATTATTCGCAATTACATGTACACTATTGATTGCCTTAACAACACTATTACCAGCTAACGCTAGAGAAGATGATTTTAATTTAGGTAGAAACCTATATAGTACAAACTATATCTTTCTAGATGCAGATACAGGACAAGTACTAGACGCAAAAAAACAGGACGAACAAATTAGTATCGCATCTCTTACAAAGATGATGACAGTACTTCTAGCTATCGAAAATAGTTCTTCCCTCAATGAAAACATCACGATTACTGATGAAATGCTTGCAGGGCTATACGAAGAACAAGCTAGTGTTGCAGGATATATCAGTGGTGATGTGGCCACTTTACTAGATCTATGTTACGCTGCCGCGGTTCCATCTGCAGCAGATGCCGCAAATGCACTTGCATTACAGATTGGTGGTAGCTTTGAAAAGTTCTATCAGATGATGAATGACAAAGCAGCAGAATTAGGAATGAATCACACTGTCTTCAAGAGTGCCCATGGTCTTGACCGTGATGGCCAATATTCAACGGTTGAGGATATGTCAAAGTTATTACGTTATGCATTACAAAATCCAACCTTCAAAGAGATCTTCTCCACGAAGGAATATACAACCCAAGCCACAACCTATTATCCTTTTGGAATTCCACTTGCTAGTACAATTTGGGCTTATGCGGATACATACGGATATGATTTAACAAATCTATCTGGTGGTAAGACTGGTTATACATTACAAGCCGGTAGATGTATCGCCTACTGGGCAACTGTCAACGATATGAATATCATTGCCGTAACAGCTGGCGCAAGCACTAACGTGGAACAATACTCTAACTTAAGCGATGCACAAACTAGCTTAAAGAATTTATCTTCTTGGCAGAAGAAAACAATTCTGAAAGCCAATGATGTCGTTTCAACAATTGAATATAAATCATTCATGCATACCGCAAATATCGACGTAAAGATGGATAAAGATATTACACTCGATTTACCTGCAAATGCAGAATGTACATACGAAATTGATTTACCAAAGAAATTCTCAGCAGAACTATACGACCAAAATATTCAGGCTACGATTACATTTACAGCCGATCGTAAAGTCATCTATACAAAAACAATCAGTATCACACTACCACGAGAAAAGAATATATTCGGAAGAATCATTCTACATCTACAGAACTTTATAAAAGGTTGATTGCATGTGACAATCAACCTTTTTCGTTTGCTATTCCATCTTTAACTTCAATGATGCGATCACAATGTGTTAGTGTAGATAAACGATGTGAAATCGTTAGAATCATTTTGTCTTTAAATTCCTTCTCTAATGTATAGAGCAGTTCTTTCTCATGCAATACATCTAGAGCACTTGTAGGCTCATCTAAAATAATTACATCCGGTTGTTTTAACATAATACGTGCTAAACCAATTCGCTGTCTTTCACCACCTGAAACACGAGAGCTCATCTGTCCCATATGTGTATCATAACCTTCTGCTAAACTCATGACAAAGTCATCAATACCTGCTCTTTTCGCTGCTAGACGGATTTCATCCAACGTGGCTTCCGGTTTTGCAATAGCGATATTTCCAGCAATCGTATCGTTAAATAGATAGGTATCCTGTTCTAATACCGCAATATGACGATGTAATTCTTCAAATGAGAATTGTTCTAAAGAGATGCCATTGATACAAATATTACCTGTTTGAATCGGATAATATCTTAACAACAATCTTAATATCGTTGATTTCCCAGAACCACTTTCACCGACAATACCAATATGTTCATCATCTCTTACTAACAAATTAAAATTCTTTAAAACTTGGCGTTTTGTTTTTGGATATGTAAATGAAACATCTTCAAAATCAATACGTTCCACCTGATTAATCTTCACGGATTTACTAGGGTTAACAGTCAGTGGATTGGCATCTTCAATCAAGAAGATTCTCTCTGCTGCCGCAAAGGCCTCGAGTAAATGAGAAACAACAAATGTAAGTGAGAATGTAGAAGAGAATGATGCAGTCGCGATAAATGAAATGACGATTGTACCGACTGGATTTCCAATTCCATTTGAAAGTAAATACGCAGACACAATCAATATCATTATTCTACCCAAATAGACAAAGAAATTTGGGGCAGAAGATAATGCTTGTTTATGCATCGTCATCGCATGCATGTCTTTGTTAACTTGATTGTTATACTCCATCACCTTTGCAATCTTCTCATCTTGGGCATTATATATTTGAATATCCTTAATCGCATAGATGTTTTCAAGTATCACTGCCTTTAGTTTTCCTAAGTCTTTACGATATTCTTTGCCGATTCCTCTTCCTAGATATAATCCAACAAGTGGAATAATCACACTTATCATAAGATATACAGGAATGAGTACATACGCATACAAAGGATTAAATTGTAATGCGATGAAAACAGTTGTGACTGGCAAAAGTATTACTGTAAACATCGGCCCGATTGTATGGGCAAAGAAGTACTCTAAGGTTTCAATATCACCTACTGCAATGTTAATCACATTACCTATCTTTTGGTCAATCAGATATGCAGGTGCTAAGCGATTGATAGATGTAAATAAATCTACACGCATCTTTGCTAAAATGCCATACGCACCTAGATGCGAGAATACACCTTCTAAATATCGACAGACTGCGATTAAAAGACCACACACAAACATCATGCATGCATAAAACCATACATTACCATCTGTCATAATATCTGCAGCCCTCATAATCCAAAGTGCGCCGAATCCCATTACGCCCATATGGGATAAATTGCCAATTATACTAGCTAGCGTGGATATGGTAAGATATTTTGCGATTGGCTTTGCTTTCTTGATCAATCTCGATCCTAAAACTGGAATTGAATATGCATATTTCTTCATGCTTGCACCTCCAGTGTATTTTGTTCTTCTACAAGTTCTCGATAAAATCCCTGATTCTGCATAAGTTCATCATGATTACCTATTTCTTCCACAATACCTGCACGTAAAACAATGATTTGATCTGCATTTCGTATCGCAGATAGACGATGTGAAATAATAATGAGCGTGCGCTTCGTCGATAATTTATCAATACAGTCCCATATTATCTTTTCGCTTTCAGGATCAACTGCAGAAGTCGCTTCATCAAAGATGATATACTCCGCATCTGTTAATAATGCCCTAGCAATACCCATCATCTGTTTTTGACCACCAGATAAATTTGAACCAAATTCACTTACCATTGTATCTAAACCATTTGGCATTCTTTGTATATGCTTATCCAAGCTAACTTCGTGTAGCACTTGCCAAAGTTGTTCATCACTTGCGGAAGGATTTGCGAGTAATAGATTGTTCCGTATTGTATCATTAAATAAATTTACTGTTTGTGGGACCATTACAATATATTTCCCAATTTGTTCGCGATTCATGCATGCATAATCTGTTCCATTGAGATATATAGCTCCACTTGAAGGATATATAAACTTCATTAATAATGATGCTATCGTACTCTTCCCACAACCAGATAATCCCACTAATGCTGTTGTCTTCGATTTTTCAATCTTGATATTTATGTTATGTAATACTTCTTTTCTGCCTTCATATGAAAAGGAAACATCCTTTAACAGAATACCTTCTTGATAGTCGTTTTGTTTTTCGGTCTGTTTTATTTTTACAGATTCTACTGCAAGAATTTCTTCTGCACGAGTTGCGGCAGAAACAGCAGTTAATGCATCATGTGTTGCGGACATCAATTGACGAATTGAACCAAAATAACTATATCCCAACAATAAAATCATTAGCACACTGCTTAGATCCATTGTTTTATTTGTTAACGCATTTATCGCAATGAATACACAGAGAAATAATGTAATGTAGATGATACCTTCGGTTACTAGGAATGATGTGAAATTAACCTTCATGAATTCATTAATTTGACGATTCAAATAGTCAGCTTTTTCTCCTAATACTTCCGCATGTTTATCCGATTGATCAAATAGCTTTAACGTTGAAAGCCCACGAATACTATCGAGGTAATACCCTGTCATATCTTCCAGTGATTTCCAATACGATTTTCTAAGTTTCTCAATCCGATAACGGAATACATTATGTAATGGTAATAGCACAAAAGATACTACAAGTAGTATGCATGCAATTAAGATTGAACTTGGATATATCTTTGTAAACAAGTATATTGGCGCAATCACACTAAAGATTAAACTTGGTAAGTAAACGCTAAAGTAAACTTGCATCTGTTCTACACCATCAACAGCTGATGTGATTGCGGAATTTGGACCAATCTTTTCAATATAACCAGCATCGAGCGACATCGTTTTGGTAAATAACTTCTGACGAATAGATGAACGTGCTGCCGCTTGTGCACGGTACTCTAATTCTCCTTGAATCAATTGAAAGACAAAAATCAGTATTGATACAATAATAATCTGAATGACAACACTTCGTATTTCGTCATGCGTGAATGATGGACTCATCATATTTCCCAAGAAATATGAAATACTACTTGCGAAGTTTGTTATCATCACAAGCGAACATACACGTATCACTACTAGTGAAACAATCCATATCCAAAGACCTTTTGTCATCTTTAGTAATGTTTTATCAAGTAATAACATTCTACCTCCTGGTCTACTTAAAAAAGGAATCTTTGATAGATTCCTTATCAAAACTATTTAGCAGCTTCAAATACTTTACGCACTTGTTCCTTGCATTCTTCATACTTTTCGAATAAATGCGCTTCATAGATTTTCTGATCACCAATCCACATACATGGAACTGCGTGATAATCATACTTATCAATGATTTCTGGATGTTCATTTTCCTCAATCATATCGATTTCAATGTTGTTGTATTCTGGATTCTCTGCTCTTAGCTCTTTGATTGCCTTGTTTGCATTTTTGCAATATGGGCAAGAATTGAGATGGAAATAAGTAATTTTCTTCATATCATTTACCTCTATGTACCTATTTTACTATTTTTTGTTTATTTTTATAGCGAAATGCTTTTAGTTTGTATTACGTTCGATACGTGTACTATTCATCTTAGAGAAGATAATTGTCTGCGCTTTATATAGTCCTGAATAGCCAGAAACAATATAACTAATTGCGACCGCAATTAATAAGAATGAACTTGCCTGGAAGTTGAATAATTCAAAACCAATAAGCAATGATGCGATTGGGCAGTTCGTAACTCCACAGAATACCGCAACCATACCTACTTCAGCCCATAAACCAGCAGGTAATCCGAAGATTGTACCAAACGCACTACCAAGTGTAGCACCGATAATTAAGGATGGAATAATTTCGCCACCCTTGTATCCAGATGAAAGCGTAACTGATGTAAAAAGTATCTTGAGTAAGAATGCGTAGATAGGAACATCACCCTCCAATGCACGTTCAATCATATGTGCACCAACACCATTGTAATCTTGATTACCTACTAACAGTGTTAATACGATGATCATCACAGCACCTACAATTGCACGTACATATGCATTTTCAATCATCGCAAATATATGGTGTGTCTTATGCAAACTATATACAAATAAGCGGCTGACTAAGCCAGCTAAAAGTGATAGAACAATTACTGCAATCGCTGTAATTGCGTCTAAGTTAGGAACTGTTCCTATATGATGCATAGGTTCTACAAGATTCAATGCAGTCGCAACGCTATGTCCAATTAATGATGCGATAGCACATGGAAGTAATGCCGCGTATTGCATATATCCTACATGTACAACTTCAAGTGGGAAAATAGTCGCTGTAAGTGGTGTGCCGAATAAAGCTGAGAAACAACCAGACATACCAGCCATGATTAATGTTTTTTTATCCTCTTCTTTTAAATGAAGTGTCTTTGATACAAAACTACCAACACTACCACCAATCTGTAGTGCTGCACCCTCACGTCCAGCAGAACCGCCAAACAAGTGTGTAATAACAGAAGAAATAAAGATGAGTGGTCCAATACGCACAGGTAAATGTGGTTCAGAGTGAATCGAATTGATTACCAAGTCTGTTCCTGCGTCTTTATATTTTGCGAGTTGATATAGCAACACGATAATGACACCACCGAGTGGTAGAAAATAGATTAGCCATGGGTATTGTGCTCTTAGCTCAATGACACTATTTACACTCACAGTAAATAAGGTGCCGATAGCACCTGCACCAATGCCTACGATTGCTGCATATATCAGAATGCGTATAAAGTCTATACTTTGCTTAAGATCTAACTTCTTCTCATTCGTATTTGTCATAACTTACTCCTTCTTTTGTACCATACTATAACAGATTTATTTTCAGATTGTAAAACCGTATTAATGATACAACCAATCCATCAAAAAAGTACGTATGAATTTTATTTTCCATACATACTCTTTTGCAATTATTCCTGTAATGCATTTATGATTTCATCTGCGACATATTTTCCAGACACAAATGCCCATGCAAGAGCTGCACCCCCTGGCATCTTTTCGCCAAATACATTTCCTGCAATACTACCTACCGCAAAGACATTTGTCTTCGCTTGTCCACTGCCATCTAATAGATTCAAGTGATCGTCCACCTTTAAACCACCTGTTGTCTCATAGCGATATTTATTGAGCGGAATAATGCATGTTGGTTTTTCCGGATCTATCTTACCAATCACATTAGTATTTAAAGCCTCTATTTCAAAGTTATGATAATTAATTGTTTCTAATAATTTCTGTGCATCCAAGTCTGCAGAAACAGCAGCTTCACTCAGTGTTTCACCACTGAATGGCACAATAGCGTACATGGACTGTAAATACTTTTCTTCTGCTTTTGTAATTGTCGCAGTGGAAAGTAATTTTTTCTTCCACTCTTGGTATACGTCCTCATTCATCACGAGATAGGAAGTCGCATTATTCTGGTTGTGGATTGCTTCTGAGATTTGGTTATATGGTTCTGTTTCATCGATGAAACGTTCACTAGTATTGTTGACTAATACAACACCTTTGGAAAGAATCGATTTTGTCGCAAGATAGGCATCTAGCGTAATATCACGAACAGTATATCCCAAATAGTTATATACAACCGAACCATCCTCTATCTGATAAGGATGTTTTTCATCTTTCGCTAACGCTAATGCATCACCTGTATTAGTAGTAAGGCCTAAGTAAGAAGAGTTATGATCGCGATCTGGAATCAGATTTAGATTTCCTGCAGAAGTACCTGTTGCGAGAACAACATACTTTGATGTTGTTTCAATAATATCCCCATTCGATTTTTTAGCTCTAACTCCGATGATTTTACCTTCTTCATCATAACGTAATCCAATGATACCTGTATTCGTATGAACACTAGAACCAGATACTTTCACTTCTTTTCGAAGTAACTCATCAATTTCACCACTCGATTCATCATATAACATGACCGAATTGAGGGCTAAACCGTCTGTAGGAATGTAGCCTGTCTTCTTATCAAAGGTAATACCCAAAATCTTAAACTGCCAATCTACCATTTCCCCAATTTGATTTTCAAATAATTGTGTTAACGTAGGACTGTTTGTTTGATTCGTATAAGCTGTAATATCTTCTGCTAATGTTCCTGCAGAATCAATGTTCTCAAGATTTAACTTTGTGGAACCTGCTACAATTTGACCACTATTTGCATAGTATCTTAGGGAGCCACCAATCTCACTATCCTTTTCAATCAAGGTCGTCTTATAACCTTTTTCCTGCAATCGTAATACAGTTGCGATGCCTGCTGCACCACCACCCACAACTGTCACATCTGTATCTTCTTGAATAATCTTTTCTTTATTCTTACCCGTACAATCCTTCTGCCACTCCTCGACATTACCATTAGCAGCAGTAATTGCATTACCAATCGCTTCGATTACTGCTTTCGAAGTCTGGGTAGCACCCGTAGAAATATCTACATTTAAAGACTGCTCATTGATTACATATTCTGGAATCTTATTTAACGGCGCATCGGATACTGCATCTGTTTCTTGTTCATCCGTTACAATAACATTAGTCAAAATACCATTACGGAACGATACAGATACCGTTATATAGCCATTATAACCAGTCCCAATTCCTGTATAGCTACCATCATTTACAGTATGAGTCATAGTTGACTCTTTCTGTGGTGCACAACCAATCATGCCTGCTACAAGTAATAAAGCTGTTCCAGTTTTACAGATTTTATCTAGCATATTCATAGAATTATTATATCATCTTATAATTCTAGTGAAATATGTGATTCAACACATCATTTATTCAGATAATGTTCACATAGCGTTCTTATTTCCTTAACATTTTCACTTTATAGTAATAACTGTAAACAGAAAGGAGGATATAGAACAAAGTTGCTAAAGAGTAACTAAAAATACAGTAGTAATTAAATTATTTCTTAAATTCATAAATTCCCCCCAATTTATAAAAATAATAATAAGTTTTACTTAACCATCGGCTCCCCACCGATGGTTATTTTATGTATAATACGACTTAAGGAGACCAACTATGAAATATCCTAAATTTATAAAGCAAGGTAGTACAATTGGTGTCTGCGCTCCAAGTTCGGGCATCGGTAAGTTCGAAAAGAAATTCCAACGTTCAATTGATAACCTGCATGCGTATGGCTATCAGACAAAAGAAACCGCATCTGTTCGAAATGAAAGTGAACCAAGCAATTCTTCAACCATTCGTGCAAGGGAGGTCGAAGAGTTATTACTCGATAAAGATGTAGATATGATCATGGCCGCAACTGGAGGAGATTTCTTGTTTGATATCCTACCTCACTTAAATCCATCTATCATACAAGAAAATATAAAGTGGATTATGGGTGCTTCTGATCCAACAGGACTTGTCTACCCTATTACTACGAAGTATGATATCGCAACACTCTATGGAGAAAATGCCGGTGATTATTACGCAATACCTACTCCGGATTATTTGGAAGGAAATCTAGCTATATTAAACGGTGATTTGGTTGTACAAACAAATTATCCAAGACGCATGGAACAACCACCATTCTTTTGCGATGATATTATCTATGATAAAGAAAATATTTGGAAATCTACATCTAATACGATTGATGTTGAAGGAAGATGTATTGGTGGGTGTATCGATGTACTAAAAGATTTAATTGGCACACCATATGATGGTACATTAGATTTTATCGAACGTTATCGCAATGATGGTATTATTTGGTACTTCGATAACTTCGCAATGAATAGTGAAACACTCTACCGTACCCTTTTACAAATGAAGTATATGGGCTGGTTTGAAACAACCAAAGCTATCATCATCGGAAGAACATGTTTTGAATCTAATAGTACTGGCTTAAGTTACGAGGATACAATTAAACATGCATTACAAGATATACCAGTTATCTATGATGCGGATATTGGCCATACTGTCCCACGCATCACAATGATGAATGGCGCTATTTTACACTTACAGTATGAAAATGGAAATGCAGCACTACAATTCAAACTAAAATAATAGGGTCTACACCCTATTATTTTTTATGCATAAATTTTTAAGATATTTGGTAAGTCTGAAGTTGTAATAATACCAATAGGTTTTTCACTAGGCTTTCCCGATTCGGTGATTAAGATTGCCAGTAAAGTAATACCTTCTTCTCTAGCCTTATCAAAATAACGCAATACAACATCAACATTATTACTCTTAGAAGTAAACACAACCCTAGAGTTCTTCGTAGAAGATAAGACGTCAGATACGACTGTATTATCTGTTTTTCCTTGCATCGCAACTTTTGCAATTTCATCTAAGGTAATCATTCCCACAAAATTCTGTCCTTTATATACAGGAACTTTAGATGTGTCCATCTCTTGCATCAGATGAAATGCATCACGAATACTTGTATCAGTATGTACTGTTTTAACCGGCATGCTTGCATACTTTAGAATATCATGTGGTTCCGTTAATAATTTTGCGATTCTTTCAATGTCTTCTGTAACACTATCGCATGGTTCAGCGATAATTTCTTTTTCACTACCACGGATATGAACAATTGCATTACGTAATTCATTATATTCACGTAGAGATTGTTGGTTAAGTGCGACAACTCTACTTCGATTAGCACAGCGAGCTACAAGTTGTGAAAACGGAATGTACTTTGGTTGTTCTGCTAATTCAGCCAATTTCTTCTCACACTGTGCATAGGCATTTAAAAATCTCTCAGCATTTGTCATAGATATATCCTTCTTTACTTGATTTTACCTTCCAAAGCTTCTAGAGCACTGTCTGCACTCATGTGATCGAGTATCATCTTCATCAATGTTTCCATTTCTGAACCTTCACTGTAATCCGCTTTCACCATGTAGTTTGCACGCTCTTCACGGATAAGTTTTTCCGCAATCTTCTTTGCTTTTGCGGATTTCTCGTTGTAAACTGCTACTGAACGACCACCATATTCTTTTACAAGACGCATACATGGTACATCTGTTAAGCCATCTGCCACATAAACCATCTTTGTAAGTGGGATTGGACGTAACTTTGGATCAATATAAGTATTTAAGTCTTCGGCATCATTTTCATCTAATACCTGTTTATTGATACGGAAGATATATTGTGTCTTTGTTGTATAGTTTACGATTTGCGCTGGCCATCTTGCAAATCCATTTTCATCGTAGAAATAACTACATGCATAGATATGCTTAAACTCACCCGCAACTGTTACATTCTCAATGATTTCTTTCATACCACTAGAGATAATGTAATGTTCTACTTCAAGTCCTAATTTTTTACCATACTTGTTAATACGCTTGAACCAAGTATCAACCCCGTTATACAACACAATTCCCTTTCCTACGCCTTCGAATTGTTGTTTTGTAAGTGGTTGACCCATCTCCTCAAACTTCTTCTGCAACATATATAGATATGCACTAATCGCATCCATATGATGTTGTGAAGCTAGTTCAGTTACTTCTGCCCAAAAATCTTTTGGGTTATCATAGCCTAAAGATGGTATCAAGCTATATTCCTGCATGTCTTTGCCACACAGTGTTTTATCGAAATCATATAAAATCGCTACTTTTGTCATGTGACTATTATATCACGCTGTATGATTCATAGTTGTAAGATAAGTAAAAAGACAGAAGCTTTTACAGTTTCTGTCTATTCATTTAGATTTGTAAGAGTTTTAGAATTGCAGCTACATAGATTTCTGCTTGCAGGAGTAATTCATTAATCTCTACATATTCATTTGCGTCATGAATATGATAATCCTTGCCTTGGAATGCGCATCCAAATGCGATTGTATTATCAATTCCCTTTGCGTATGTTCCACCACCTAATGTGATTGGCTGTGCTTCCTTATCACCTGTTACCTCACGGTATGCAGAGCATAATGCACTAACAAGTGGAGAGTCAATCGGGAAGAAGAGTGGTTCATGTGAACTGAGCACTTCAATTACACCATTTTCATCTTCAAGATGGCCTTCCATTAACTTTAGTACCTTACGAGAAGTTAAAGTAACTGGGAAACGAATATCGATAGAACCTTCAATAACACCATCCTGCATTGAGATGACACCATTGTTTTGTGTTAACGCTCCATATTCATCAGAACAGTTTGCGCCAAAGCCACTTCCATCTGTCGCAAGTCCAAAGTGCTTGCAATAGAAATCAACGAATCCATCTTGGAAACCAGCTTGCTTTAAGCCATCCATTAAGTAGGATAATGCATTCTTACCAAGTTCTGGTAAACTTGCATGTGCAGCAATTCCCTGTACAGAAATCTTAACATCATTTTCATCAATGTTTTCGATACTGAATTCTAGATTTTCGTTATTAAAGTAGTCTTCCAGTGTCTTACGAGAGAAACTATTTTTATCGATAACTACGTAGCAGTTACGACATACGATATTTTTAGCAGTACCACCTTGAATATCCTTAATGGCAGTATTCTTAGATAGGTAACGCATGGCAATCATACCCTTTTCACCATGTACACCAGGGAAGTCTCCATCTGGTGTAAATCCATAGTCTACAGAACCTTCTTTTTCAACATAGTGCTTTAGGCACTTAGATCCAGTTTCTTCATTTGTACCAAAGATTAAGCGAATTCTCTTTGTAAGTGGAACATTCATGTCTTTGATTACCTTTAATGCAATCATGCTGGCAACCATCGCACCCTTGTCATCACTTACACCACGACCATATAGAACACCATCTTTTTCTACCATTTCAAATGGATTACTATTCCATCCATCTTTTACATTAGCAGGTACGACGTCTAAATGTCCGATAATACCAATCAGCTTTTCCCCTGAGCCAATTTCTGCATAACCAATATAGTTATCCAAATTCACTGTATCAAAACCATCTGCCTTCATCATCTCTAATGCTGTTTCTAAAGCGACCTTAGGTCCTTTACCAAACGGTGCATCTGGTTCTGGAGTTCCTTCCACACTATTTATTGATATAAGTTTTCCTAGTCTACTTAGTAGTTCTTCCTTATATCCATATACCATAGATTTTACATCCATGATCTCACCTCCGTAATTCTAATATGTACTATTTTATTACAGATTGATATTTAATCCAACTGGACAGTGATCAGAGCCCTCTGTCTGATCAAATATCAATGCGTCTTGTACATTTGCTAGTAGACGTTGACTGACTAAGAAATAGTCAATCCGCCAACCAACATTTCTTTCGCGGGCTTTCATGCGATAACTCCACCAAGAGAACTTCTGTGTATCTGGATAGAGTTCTCTAAATGTATCACAGAAGCCTGAGCCTAGTAATTTTGTCATCGCTGCACGTTCTTCATCTGAGAAACCAGGATTCTTATGGTTAGTCGCTGGATTCTTCAAGTCAATTTCTTCATGCGCAACATTTAAGTCACCAGTATAGATAACTGGTTTTTTCTTATCTAATTCCATTAGATGCTTACGTAACATCTCTTCCCATTCAATACGATATGGTAGACGTAATAAGCCATCTTTAGAATTTGGTACATATGCACATACAAAATAGAAATCTGGATATTCAAGGGTAATAACTCTTCCTTCCTTGGTTACATCTCCTTCAATTTCATAAGTGACACTGAGTGGTTCATGTTTTGTATAAATTAGTGTTCCAGAATATCCTTTTCTTTCTGCACTATTCATGTACATATGATAACCATCAAACTTCATCGTATCTTCAAGCTGATCTGGTTGCATCTTTGTTTCCTGTAAGGCAAAGAAATCTGCATCCTGTTCCTTAAAGAAATCTGCGAATCCCTTCTTCATTGCGGCTCTTAAGCCATTTACATTCCAAGATATGAATTTCATGCACGCGTAATCTTTCCAGTAGCTTTCTTTAAGAAGCTCTTTTCTTTACCGCTAAGAAGTGGTCCAATCTTTTCCCAAATCATCTTGTGGTATGCATTAATCCAATCAATCTCTTCATCGCTGAGATACTTTGTATCAATCGCATCACGGTCATATGGTACGTATGTAATATCTTCAAAGGATAAGAACTGTCCGTAGAAATTCTTTTCTTCCTTTTGAACAATCATCTCATTTTCAATACGAATACCTAACTTATGAGGCATATATACACCTGGTTCATTTGTGACAACCATTCCCTCTTGAAGAACAACTGCTTTACCATTTGCAGGCATGCCCCAACGAATTCCGTGTGGACCTTCATGTACAGCTAATACGTGACCCACACCATGACCTGTACCACATTGATAATCAATGCAATCATTCCATAATGGATTTCTTGCAAGAATGTCTAAGTTATTGCCTGTTGTTCCATATAAGAACTTTGCATGCAATAAATCAAGATGTCCCTTTAATACCTTTGTATATAACTTCTTTTCTTCTGCTGTTAATTCACCAACAGCGATTGTTCTTGTAATATCTGTTGTTCCATCCTTGTATGTTCCACCAGAGTCAACAAGCAAGAAACCTTTTGGTTTTACTGCCGCATGTTTTTCTTTAGTTGCAGTGTAATGCATCATTGCAGCATTCTCTTGATATGCACAGATTGTTTCAAATGATGGTTCGATGTAATCCTTCTGTTCTGCACGTAATGCATATAAATGATCTTGTGCTGTCACTTCTGTCATCTTGCCTTTTGCAACATTACTCTTTACCCAAGAAATAAACTTCACCATCGCAACCGCATCCTTTACGTGTGCATTACGAATGTTCTTAATCTCTGTCTTATTCTTGATTGCACGGAAGTAAGCGACTGGTGAAATTGCATCATAAATCTCATTACCCGCTAATGCTTTATACAGATTGGAGTTGAGATGTCCCATATCTGCCCAGATCTTCTTACCTTCTAATTGTTTTAAGTCCTTCATTAACGCATTGTATGGACGCACTGTTACCTTATTGTCTTTGAAGTACTTTGCAACCTTCGCATTAATCTTCTTAGAATCTACATAATAGTAGAGTTTTTTGTTAGTAATTGCTGCGAATGCATAACTCACTGGAGTGCATGCAATATCATTGCCACGAATATTCAATAACCAACATGGATCTTCTAAAGCAGTAAATAAGATTGCATCACATTTGCTTGCCTTCATTGCTTCTCTTGCACGTGCAATTCTTTCTGATGCTTCTTCACCTGTATACTTCTTAGGAAGTACATATAATTCTTCCGTTGGCATAGCAGGTCTATCTTTACCCCAAACCATTCCAACAAGATCTTCTGTTGTATATAACTTTGCATTCTTTTCCTTTAGAGCTTCTGTTAGATGTAAATAATTTCTAGCAGAAACAACTGCTCCATCAAAACCTAACACACCATTCTTTGGTGTATTCGCAATTAAGAAATCAATTGGATTTGGTACACCTTCTTGACGCAGTCTCATTAATGTAACACCAGTTCCCTGAAGTTCATTTTCTGCCTGTGTAAAGAATCTTCCATCTGTCCAAAGACCTGCAAAATCCTTTGTGATAATTGTGCATCCGGATTCTCCACTGAAACCAGACATATATGATTTACACTTAAAATAATCAGCTGTATATTCATCAGAAAGATGGTCATCCTCATTCGGAATGTAATATACATCAATCTTACGTTCAGCCATCAAAGCTCTTAATTGTTTGATTCTATCCTGTATCATAATTTAATCACCTCGTTATAATTATACTCGATATTTTTCAAACAAAAACAAATCCGCTTCAATTCTGTACTTTTTGTTAGAACAAACTAACCTAAATTTACCAATAAAGCTATAATCATAAGAATATAATTTACAATTATGTTGAAATACAGACAAAACATCACTATTTTTTTGTGTAAGAATGGTATAATCCATAAAGGAGGATTATTTATGGAAAAGAAAAAAGATTGGCTAGGCATCGTCTTTGGTACAATTTGGTTTCTATATGCAGCCTTTGTCTTAGTCAACTATCTATCCGGAAATCTAAACGGCAGTTTCACTGTACCACGTCTTTTAGTAGTGATATATGATATTTTCGGAGTAGTCCCTGGTTCAATTGTGCAGATGGTTGTAAGTGCCATTGTAGTAATCTTAAGTATTCGTGGAAGATAATTTTTGTAAAGAGACACATGGAATTCATGTGTTTTCTTTTATCTATCACAGAATATACATTCCTATTCTGTTGATAATTTTGTAAAATATAACAGAGGACATCCATGGAAACTATCAGACAAACATTTTCAGTCGCAAATCTGTATTTAAATGCAAGCGCTGATACCATCTATCAACGCTTAATGAATACGCAAGGAATCGTTGCTGTAACGGTTGCTTTAAGCGACCGCAATGTAACTGTCGAGTTTGATCCATCGATGATTACAGCAGATATCATTATTGCAAAAATCAAAGCATGCGGATATCAAGCATATACACGTGAGATTCCAACTTCAGATATGCTGATACCACAAGATCATAAAGTTTCAATCAAACCAAATTATCGTATCTTATTTGTTTTTGTGGTTGAAATAATTCTACTAGCGATTCTATGGATCATGCATGTTACACCTTGGATAGGATTAATATTTTCTCTATATTCTCTGTATGTAGGTCGTTTAATATTCATGCATGCAAAAGAGGAAATTCAAAAAAGAAATCCATCTTCCGCTACTATCGGTAGTATTGCCGTTGTGATTACATTTTTATACGGTATTTATCTTACAATTCAAAATACTGTAAATGCATATCCATTTGTTATTTCAATGATTGTAATACTTGGAGCAAATATCTATAAAACAAAATACCTGAAGTACATGCAACAATGTTCTTCTACTTCGTTAAATATTAAACAATATATTCCAGAAAATACAGCCGTCTTCAATAAGACTGGAGAAGTCATCGAAGAAACAAGCCAACTCAAAAAAAATCAAATTTTGATTATCAGGCCTAATGAAAACATTCCTTGCGACGGTATCGTCGTAGAAGGATATGCATCTGTTGATGAATCTACACTGACAGGTGTACAATCAAACATCACAAAATCCGAAGGATCTTATGTTTATGCTGGTACACGTTGTTTGCAAGGCTCTATACAGATTAAAGTAGAGAAGATTGGGGAAAAGACAACACTATTACAGTTTGCAAAACTAGCAAAAGAAACAGCGAACGATAAATCCTTTGATTCACCATTTAAGAACTTCTCAAAATACTTATTCTTATATTCAATTATTGCAGCTATTATCTTATTCTTTGGTTGGATCTTAGTTGGTAAGTCATTCTCTATTGCAATCAGTATTTCTGTTGCAGTACTAGCATCTGTTGCAATGAATGCACTAACAATTGCCTCAGAAAAAGAAGTATTAGAAAAGGCTATCTACGCTGCTAAAAATCATGTTTTATTCCGTAATGTGGACGCATTAGAAATAGCAGGCAAAGCAGAAACATTATTCCTTGAGCAAGATGATGTATTGATTGCTTCAAAACCTGAAGTTACAGATTTTATTCCTGTTGATGAAACAGATTTAAATATCATGCGCTATATTGCATATACACTTTCCAATAAAAGACATGATAGTTATTCAAGAGCGATCAATCGCTACTTAAAATCACAAAAGATTTCATCCACAAATCTAAGTGTTCTAACAAATTTCCAAAAGACGCATCCAAGCGACTCTATTCAAAGTACATACAAGTTATGTAATATCCATGAATTCTTAAATAACAATCTAATAAATGATTCTACAAATCAGAAGATTGATAAACTCAAGCAGGAAGGGAAGACTGTATTTATCCTAGTTGATGAAAAACAGGTGATTGGCTTAATTGCAGCCCAAAAGCCAGTCGTACCAAATAGTTTACAGGCAATTAGTTCTCTAAAAGAAATTATTGACGTTCACCTATTTGCTCGTGGCAATACAGAAGAGATTCAATACATTCAGGATGCTTGTGGAATTCAGAACATTCATGCAAATGTAGATATGAACGAAAAAGAAAATCTGATAAAATCATGCTCGCATGACTCTATCAGTATGTACGCAAGTGCAGACGGTTCATCCTCTTCATCTACAGCTGATGTAAATGTTCAATTCGGTATTCATCAGGATCTAGATTCTGATGATAACGACATTATATTAACGCGTAAACGTTTAAGTGATTTAGTATTTGCAATCCAAACATCTGCGAAACTAAATCAACAAATCCAATTTAAACAGATAGCGATTATCATATATCACGTCCTGGCTGTCGTATTATTTGGATTTATTACACCAATTTTCTTCGACATTCCATTACCGGCAATCCTTCCATGTATCACATCCATCTATGTTATTCGCTTCTTATTCCAATCACATGACTAAAAACAAGTTTCGGTAAAATCAACTATATAAAATTGCATAGAATTTTAAAAGCAGTACATAAAACCTAAATGGTTGAATGTACTGCTTATTTATATTTAAAATAAATCACTATGTGTACCTGTTCTAATTAATTCAAGAATTAATTCTTGTTTAATAACCCTATATACCAAAAGCCAATCAGGTTCTATATGGCATTCTCTTACATCTTTATAATTCCTAGAATTAGTTAATGCATGGTCTCTATAGATTTCTGGTAATGTTACTTGATTACATAACAACATAATTACTTCCTGTAGTTTTTTCTTATCACAGCCTCTTTTGATTGCTTGTTTATAATCCTTCTTGAATTTATTTGTATACAGCGCTTTAAGCATCTAGTGACTCCATAAGTTCATCAATACTATTAAAAGGACCATTTAAATCCTTTCTCTTCGTGGCATCGTCAATCGCCGCATATGTCTCTATATTTGGCTCTTCTATTTTTACATCGAAGGGTAGACCATGATGTTGTAATGCTTGTCGATAGAAAATACCAGTGGCCGTACTCATATCAAGCCCTAAAGATTTGAATAGTTTTGTTGCCCGTACTTTAATGTCATGATCGATACGTATTGTCATATTCTCTTTATTTGCCATATTACTCACCCCTTTCTTTTATATTTTATCATAAAATAATTCATATTGCATTGCATTGCACATAATTATATGGTTTATACACATTTTATATAAAATTCCTAATAAACTTTACTACATAGATATAACAAAAAGGTCTCGATTAAACCCTGCTGTTTCAATCCAACGGTTTGATTTGGCGAGACCTTTCTTAATGCTATAGATTTGCTACATTATCTTTTTTTGCGATACTTCGCTACTGAAATACAAATTTCAGAACTATTTGTTATTCACAAATTATTTTAATATTCTATTTTATTTTAAATTGTCCATTGGTCTGTCCTCAACTTTTCTTGAGAAACAATTCATTTAACGATTACTTTGTTAAATGTTGGAGCGTAAACTGTAATTGAGTAACACTTCCTTCATGAGCTTGTACCTCCTTATCCTTTCTTTTAGGGTACTTCTCTTTGCACCTTTACTATAGCATCGACTTTTAAATTTAATAGTCTTACAATTAAAAATTTTTTGTTCTATAATATTATTGTTGGTCCGATAAGGACCATTTCTTATTTCCAGGAGGTTACCAGATGATCCAAGATATCTACCCACATATCTATAAAAATGCGTTTGAACCTGGTGTTAAACCTTCAAACGATGATATTATCTTTTCATTTGAAGAAGACCAAGTCTTAATGAAAGATGAACATCAGTTCTACCACTATTATGAGATTTCCAAGGAAAGTAATTGTTATTATCTATTTTCAATCGATGATACCAAATTCTTCCTTGCGGATTTAACAAGTCTTAATCATATTAAAGTTTCTTTCCGAACAATGCGTACCTTCGAAAATCAGATGTTAGGTTTTGCGGCTATCACAGCTTGGCATCTATATCGTTGGATTCAGGATAATAAATATTGTGGTAAATGTGGTCATCCTATGGATTTTGACCAAAAAGAAAGAGCATTGCGTTGTCCACATTGCTCAAATATTGTATATCCTAAGATTTCACCTGCCGTTATCGTAGGGGTTACCAATGATAATGGCCAGATTCTTGTTACGAAGTATGCACATGGCCATTACCAAAGCTATGCACTCGTTGCAGGTTACTATGAAATTGGTGAAACAATCGAAGAAACTGTAAAGCGTGAAGTAAAAGAAGAAACTGGACTAGATGTAACTGATATTCGGTACTATAAATCACAACCATGGTCTTTTTCATCCTCATTACTATTTGGTTTCTGGTGTAAGGCGCATGGTGATCAACCAATTCAGATGGATGAAAGTGAGTTGCGTGTAGCTCGTTGGGCAAATCGTGATGAAGAAATTAATACACTGGATAACGCTTCACTAACATCTGAGATGATTCAATATTTCAAACAAGGGAAAGTAGTCTAACTACTTTCTTTTCATATCTTTAGCTAATGCTATTTCTAGTTCAATCTTCTCTTGGCTAAAGGGTTGTAAAAATTTTATTCTTGCACAATGTAAGGCTGGTCGCTTGATCCAATCTGTATTGCCACCATATAGTGAATCACCCAAGAGTGGATGACCGATTCCCGCAAATCCTGCACGTATTTGATGTGTTCTGCCTGTTTTCAAGCAAACCTTAATTAAACATTCTGTTGCATACCGTTTGAGTACTTCATACGTAGTTACACAATCTTTCCCGCCTTGATCAAAGGATTGTACCATTTTCCCTTCTTCTTTCTTCAAAGAAAATGAAAGTAGTCCATAATCATCTAGCTGTCCTTCTACGATAGCGTAATACACTTTTTGAAGTGTTCCATCTTTTCTCTGTGCTGTTAATCTAGCTGCAGCCAACTGATTTTTAGCATATATCATAATACCTGATACATCTTTATCTAATCGCCCTATTGGACGAATTACAAAGTGTTTATCTTGATAATTATTTCGTAGTAGTGTTCCCATATCATCCTCTAAATGATGATGGCTTGGATGAGATGGCATACCAGATGGTTTATTTACAACAACTACATCTTCATCTTCATACAAGATTTCTGGCTCAATACTAATTGGATGTAAATCAAACTTTTCTACACTCAATTCTTCAATCACTAAGATATCTCCAGTATGTACAACTTGATTGACCAGAACTGGTTTCTGATTTAAATACATCTGATAAGCTGAAAACTTAAAGCGAGAAATCTCATGACGGCTAAAACCCAGAGACGATAAAACGGCCTTTACTGTAAGACCGTTTTGTTTATCTGTGATTTGATAGCGTAGTACTTTATTCATCTGCCTTAATCATACTACGTAAATAACTATCAATGAAGCCATCAATTTCACCATCCATGACAGCTTGTACATTACCTGCTTCATGACCAGTACGTAAGTCTTTGACCATTGTATATGGCGCAAAGACATAAGAACGAATTTGAGAACCCCATTCATTTGCCTTCACTTCACCTCTTACCGCAGCTGCACGTTCTTCATTCTCACGAATCTTGAGTTGTAGTAATTTTGACTTCAACATATTCAAGCATGCTTCACGGTTTTGAATCTGTGATCGCTGGGATTGGCAGAATACTGTAATTCCACTTGGAATATGTGTCATACGTACTGCAGAGTCTGTCTTGTTGATGTGCTGTCCACCAGCGCCAGAAGCTCTCATTGTGATAACTTCCAAATCTTTATCATCAATTTCTATTTCAAGATCATCTTCAAACTCAGGCATAATTTCTACTGACGCAAAGGAAGTATGTCTTCTTGCGTTAGAGTCAAATGGGGAAATACGTACCAAACGATGTACACCACTTTCTGCCTTCAGATAACCGTAAGCCATAGGACCTTGGATAAGGACCGAGCAGGATTTCATACCTGCTTCTTCACCTTCTTGATAATCCATTAAATCAATCTTGAAGCCTTTTCTTTCTGCCCAACGCATATACATACGATATAACATTGCGGCCCAGTCCATCGCTTCTGTACCACCAGCACCTGGATGAATTTCTAAAATGGCATTGTGATCATCATACGGACTAGACAATAGAACCTGAATTTCAAACGCTTCAAACTTCTTCATCGTCTCAGTGTATTCTTCACTAATTAACTCATTCATATCTTCATCAAAGGAAGATGATAGTTCACTGATACCTTCGCTTAATTCCGCAAACGCATCGGTTAAGGAATGGTGGATTTCGATTAAAGCTTTTAACTGATTACTTTCGCGAATAATTTTCTGTGCCTTCTTCTGATCATTCCAGAAGTCAGCTTCTGCCATTAAGGCATTGTTTTCTGCTAAACGTTTCTCTTTCCCTTCTAAGTCAAAGAGAGTGGCCAAGCGACTCCAATTTTGCTTGGCACTGAGAAACGCTCTGTCTCATTTCATACAATTCCATGATTACGCCTCCTGTTCAGGTCCATCCACTACGCGAATGTTCATACAGAACGCTACAATTTCACGTGAAATTGTACGCATCATCTCCTCAAATAGGTTAAATCCTTCTGTGACATACGCCTGTAAAGGATTGCTTTGTGCATAAGAACGTAAACCAATACCATCACGTAACTTTGACATTGTATCGATATGATTAGACCATGCACGATCAATCATACGTAATGAAACTTCCTTCTCGATTGGTAGTACCTTGTCTTTTACCTTTTCGATCTTCTGTTCATAATCAGACCACGCCTGTTCCAAGCAGATATCAACGACATCATTTTCTGCTCGTCCTTCAATATCTTCTACGCGAACAACACCCTTAAATCCAATACCATCTAAAGCCGCAATCAACTCATTTAAGTCTTGATCTCTAGCCTCGCTATTGAAGTGTGCTGCCACAATATCAGAGATAACACGCTTAAACATATCGTGAATGACTGCGTGAACATCATCATTTTCAAGAATATAATTTCTTGTTTCGTACATTGTTTCACGCTGTTGACGCATGACATCATCATATTGTAATAACTGTTTACGAGCATCGTAGTTTACACCTTCTACACGACGTTGTGCGCCAGAAATAGAACGTGTAACTGTCTTAGATTCGATAACTGTATCACCAAGTTTCGCAAATAATGCTTCCATGTGCTCAGCACCGAAACGAACCATTAGATCATCCTGGACAGATACATAGAAACGTGACATACCTGGGTCACCTTGACGACCAGAACGTCCACGCAACTGATTATCGATACGTCTAGATTCATGTCTTTCAGAACCTAATACGCAAAGACCACCTAACTCACGAACACCTTCGCCAAGCTTAATATCGGTACCACGACCAGCCATGTTCGTCGCAATTGTAACAGCACCTCTTTGACCAGCCTTAGCGATAATATCTGCTTCACGTGCATTATTCTTAGCGTTTAATACTTCGTGTGGAATATGACGTTCCTTTAAGTACTTAGAAATTAATTCGGAAGTTTCAACCGCAATTGTACCTACAAGTACTGGTTGACCTGCCGCATGACGTTCTACAACCTCGTCTACAAGCGCATTGAACTTTGCCTTCTTCGTGCCATATACCGCATCAGGATAGTCAATACGTGCAACTGGACGGTTTGTAGGAATCTCATAAACATACATATTGTAAATCTCTAGGAATTCTTCTTCCTCTGTCTTCGCTGTACCAGTCATACCGCAAAGTTTGTTATAGAGACGGAAGAAGTTCTGATATGTAATGGTCGCAAGAGTTGTTGTTTCTTGTTTGATAGAAATACCTTCCTTGGCTTCTACGGCCTGGTGTAAACCATCAGACCATTGTCTACCCTTCATCAAACGACCAGTATTTGGATCGACGATAACAATCTCATCATTTTCTTCATCAACGACATACTCAATATCTCTTAACATCACATAGTTAGCCTTTAGTGCTTGGTTGATGTGATGCAATAACTGTGTATGAGCTAGATTAAATAAGTTTTCAATACGGAAAGTAGCCTCTGCTTTCGCAGTACCCTTTTCTGTTAACTGAACTGTACGTGACTTCACGTCTAATTCATAGTCTTCATCTTTCACCAAACGCTTTACAAAGCGATCAGCCTGTAGATAGAGATTGGCAGTATCTTTCTTACCACCAGAAATAATTAATGGAGTACGAGATTCATCAATCAAAATGGAGTCAACTTCATCGACCATCGCAACATTCAAGCCACGAAGTACACGGTCCTCAACACGAGTAACCATGTTGTCACGTAGATAGTCAAATCCAAGTTCTGAGTTTGTTGTATATGTAATATCACAGGCATATGCTGCACACTTTTGTGCCTTTGTTAATTGGCGAAGGTTTAAACCAACTGTTAAACCTAAGAAACGGTGGATCTCTCCCATCCATGCGGAGTCACGTTCTGATAGATATTCGTTTACAGTTACAACGTGAACACCTTTACCATCTAAGGCATTTAAATATACTGCCATAACAGATGTTAAAGTCTTACCTTCACCTGTCTTCATTTCAGCAATATCGCCACCTTGCATAACAGCAGCACCCATGAGCTGTACAGGATATGGGAATTCTCCAATAACTCTTCGGCAAGCTTCACGTGCTGTCGCAAATGCCTCTACAAAAATATCATCTAGAGTAGCACCAGCAGCAAGCTTTTCTCTTAGGTACGGTGTCATTGCCTTGAGTTCATCATCGCTCTTGGCTTTATATTCTTCCTCCAGTTCTAAAACTGGTTTGATCTTTTTTTGAATCTGTTTTAACTTACGGGCGTCTTCGTTGAATAATCGACTTAAAAAATTTGCCATAATGCCTCCATATTTTTTATACTAAATAACTATTTTATTATATATTTTCGGCATGTAAAAGGCAATGAGACAAGCCTAGCCAATCCCTTAGGAATCTCTTTATTTTCCGAATATTTTACGCTTTTTCAGCCAAAGACGATTCACACTCACCACGTAAATTACAATCTTGCAGTCATAATCCTTTAAACAACGCAATGCCCCTAACATAGAAGCACCTGTCGTAATCGTATCATCCACCAACAAAATCTTCTTTGGCACAACGCAGTTTTTCTTTAGGACAATATTGTCTGACATCTTCATGCGCTCTTCTACACTACGATTTTTCTGATCAAAATCACTAGCTTTTTCAAAAATATCTAACTGTCGTAAAGGTAAGAGAGAAAACATCTTTTCAAGATGATGAAACCCACGTTTTGCGATTTTTTCTTTAGAACTTGGTAAGTAACAAACTGTATAACCAAAAAACCGTAATGTTAACCACCACCGAAAGGGATACAGAAATACTGATTTCAACGCTTCATCAAAACATTCCTTGTATTGAACTAGTAGCTTTGCAAAGGCATCATCGTAGAGATAACTAGTATATAGTTTATACCCATGAAACTGCATACGAAACTTAATCTTAGTTAGATGACTTCGACATGTATGGCACAAAGGATCATCATTCTCCAGTATATCGACGAAATCCCCCTCTCCTTTTTCCATTCCACACATTAAACAGCGCATATTTGATTCACCTGCTCTATCTTATTCTTACAAAGTTGCACTAGTTCTGTCTTTTCACTACACAAAAACAATACATCACCTTCTGGAGATGTAAAACTTCTTCCTGCTCTACCTGCCATTTGAATCAACCCAGCTTCATCAAAGACAGAATGATTCGCATGCCATACGCAGATATCTGCCTTAGGGATAGTCACACCTCTTTCTAGAACCGTTGTCGCTATTATCACACCCTTTGAGTTTTGTTTGAAATGATATATGATTTCATCCCTATCCTTGCTTTCACTTGTACAGACATAACATTTCATAAAAATATTGAGAACAAACCCAAATATCTTAGCTATTCTAATTGTTGGCACAAAGATAATTCTAGGATTGCATGCATGTTTGTTTATCCATCGTATGAGTATTAGGAATAATAGTATCGATGGATAAATAGATAATCTTGGAACTGGTAAATCGTGTCCATGTGGACGTTTGTTCAATTTGATATGATGCATCACCCCTTCTTTTACTTTACTTAACAGATACAAATCAGGTGTAGCAGTTAAGTATATTACATTTCCTATGCACGCATGTTTTGCAATACCATGTAACACTTCATCTCCACGATACGGAAAGGCATCCGGTTCATCTAAAATCAATAAAGAGAATTGACCTTGGTAACGATATAACTGATGTGTTGTACATATAATTAAATCACCATCAATATCATCTGTATGACCACCACATACCGCTACAATTTTCGCCTTTTTAAAATATGTCTTTAATCTTTCAGCCAGTTCTAATACAACCTGTCTTCTTGCAATCGCAAAACATACTTTACGCTTTTCATTTAATGCATCTGCTATACTAGCAAGCACCATTTCTGTTTTGCCAGCACCACATACACACTCCAACAATACATCTTTTGTACGAATGTATTGCTGGCACTCTTTGGATACTGCTTCTTGTAGTTTCGTTAGGGGATATTGCATGATATATTCACTACAATCATCGTGAATATCCTCAAGTTTAATATTTGTTTCCTCCTCTAATAACAACCTTCCAAAACCTATACATTTCCGACAATAATATCCATGACTCCCTTTATAAAAATATGATTTTTGTGTATTTCCACAACGTGGACATTTCATTTCTTCACCTCTAAACATGTATACGCAAAAGGTTATGAACTTCCATAAAAAAGGTTGATAGTTTAAACTATCAACCTAAAGTATTGCTTATTGTTTGTTAGACTTAAATCTCTTTACTACTGCAAATCCAAATCCTGCAAGAGCAGTAATCACTGCTCCAACATAGATTGGCAATTGAGAGTTATCACCTGTCTTTGGTGTAGCTGGATTCACAGTTTCAGGAGCAGCTAAGTACTTCAATGTAAATGTAATTTCATTGCTTGTTGGATTTGTTGAGTCAGCACCTGAAGGTAGCTGTTCAGCATCCCACTTCAATGCAAATGTTACTGCATTACCTGTTGCACCATCTGTAGCCTTCGCCATTAACAAGCCCGTCATGGAACCTGCTACTGTGTAGTTTGTATTTGGACGAGCTGTACTATTAAAGTGTACACCATCCACTACAACTTCCATTGTATCTTCCATTCCAAGTACTGCATCCTTAAGTTCAGCGAATGTAGTTACTGGAGCAGCAACTGTCATTTTGACTGCGATAGTATTACCATATATTGTTTGGGATACAATTCTATACTTACCATTGTCATGTAGTAAGGATACTGTTGGGTTTGTATCAAAATTCATTTCACTTGGAAGTGTCAACGAAGCTGTAAATGTTGCACTGTAATCTGTTAAAGCAATTGTAGTTGGATCTACATTAGCTCTATTAAATGCATTCTCAATTTCGCTCATCTTTGATTTAACAGAAGAAACATCTAAGGAACCTGTAAATGCAAGATTGGCATCTCTTGTTGTTTCGTACACTGCATTATGCTGTGTTTCATTTCCAACAAGAATATCACCAGGAAGTGTCATCACGTCTTCATAAATTCTTTCTAGTGGGGCAGCATAGTTTACAGTTAAAGCAATCGCACTAGGATTGTTTACACTTGCACCTGCAGTTGTCTGCTTGCCAACCCACTTCAAATCAAAGTTGATTGTACTTCCAGAAACGTTATTTGTAGCTGTAGCAGTTAAGTTACCATTTACAGTACCGATAACTTCATAGTTTCCTCCAGCCACAGATCTAGCATCAAATTTTGCGACTGGAACTTTAATCTTCATGTCATCAGCTACTGCATTTACTGCATTCTTTAAATCTGCAAAGTTTGTAATATTTGCTGCATTAACAAGTTCAAATGTTACCGTAGCACTCTGCATATTACCTGTCACATTGCTAATGACAAATGAACCATTTGCACCTTCTAAAGTTGTATTTGCTAATGAAGGTATATCTGCAAAACTCAAGCCAGTTGGCAATGTAATTGTTGCTGTGAAAGATGTATTTAAGTTTGCTAAGCTGATTTGATTTGCAGCTGCAGCGTAACTTGCTTCAATAGCAGCCATCTGATTTTTAATTGTCTTTGCGTGGAATACACCAACAAAGTTAAGGTCATCTGTCTTCTGCTTTGTTACTGCATTATTTGCAGTTTCGTTATCAATTAATAAGTCCGCATCAACATCTACTGTTACATTTGAGTTAGTATTTGTTGGCTGTTCAAATACATCACTAGTCGCAAAACTATCTGTTAATGAGATTGTAGCAGTATCAGCTTGGAATTCTGTTGGAATACGAATAAAACTACGACCTGTAATAAATCCAAAACTACCAGTACTAGTAATCTTTAAGTTTTGATCGATTGCGTTTGCAGCCAAGTATCCATTTGCGCTAATGCTATATGGAATTGTTAAAGTTACTTTTCTATTCTGTGTACCAGCATTCACGTCACTTTGATAAAGTGTATTGATACCAGCCCAGTTTTGTTGTGCTAGA
This sequence comes from uncultured Solobacterium sp., assembly GCF_963550625.1. Classification (GTDB taxonomy): domain Bacteria; phylum Bacillota_I; class Bacilli_A; order Erysipelotrichales; family Erysipelotrichaceae; genus Bulleidia. Next base: position 284,362 of record NZ_CAUVCV010000001.1, on the reverse strand, counting down.
GGTAAATCAAAAGTTACTACATTTCCTGAAATGGAATATGTAATTGTTGTTCCTGGGATAATTGCTGATGTACTAGCAGTCGTCGGAGTACCAAGTGTAACTTCCGCAGGGAATGTAACACTATATTTAATGCTAGCTACCTTGCCTGCTGTTCCATCGATATTCCATGGATAAGCAGCACCATACGTTGTCATAAATGGTGCTAATTCTGACATAACATCGGCAATTGGTACATCTGCCACCCATGTTCCGTTGTATGTACCGTCATTACTTCCAGTGACTCCACTTACAGTTCCAGAATTACTAATATATTGTGCAATTTGTAATGTGCTTGCCGCATTAACAACAGTTGCATTAGGTAATAATAAGCCAACTATAACCATTAATGTAGTAAGAAGTGTCATGATTTTAGTAAACCATTGGTTATGTGTTACGTTTCCTCTCATTTGCTATATACCTCCACTTTCTTTTGTTAAATAATATTTGTTATTAAACAAAATCTTACTTAGTCTACTTGAATAAATGCGTTAAATCAAGAACTTAACATACAGTTTTGTTGTTTTTTTATACATTAACTTAAATATGTCTGTTTTTTACATTTCGTAACTACTACAACTACCAATGATGATAAAACCATAATCATCGCATATAACAATACATTATTATTTTGATCACTTGTCTTTGGAGTTGAAACCTGTACTTTGTATACATTTGTAAATATCGCTTCATTTACAACTGTTCCATCAGCCTTTTCAACGCGTGTATTTGCTACAAGTTGTCCAGATACATCGCTTACTTCAAATGTAATTGTGTAATGAGTTGTATCATATGTGTAATTTGCAACACCATCATTAATCTCACTAATTACATACTGATATGTACCTGCCTGTGTAATTTCAAATGTGCCAAATTCTACTTCACCACTACCAATTACTTCAGTTTGTTTTACTCCATTCACACTTCCACTTGGCATTGGATCAGCTGGATTGACTGCTTTCATCTCAAAGTGGAATGTAGATGGACTACTTGGATTTCCTTCCACAACCTTTTTGACTGGTGGATCTACCAATACTGGTCTTGGTACATAAGTATTGATAATTTTTGTACCCTCATAATGTACTGTAAAGTCTCTGCCATCAATTGTAATTTTACTTCCTTCCTCTACAACATTACCATCGCCATCAAGTTCCTTCACCGTGTAAATGTTTGCGGCAGAAGTGATTGTGTCTGTCACGGCCAGGTTAGTAAATGTTGCAGTAAACTGATTGTTTTTATCAACAGTCACTTCTTGAACTTTAGTACCATTCTTATATAAAGCGATTGTTGTGGATAGTGTATCAATTTCGGGCTGTGTTAGATTAAACCACTCTTTTACAAATGTCTTTGTCGTTGTTGCTGGAATGAGTGGAGTTACTTCTAAAGACTTCTTGTTTGTGATTGTAAATCCTTGGTCTGCATCTCCAACTATAGTTGCAGTGTACCAAGCATTATCAATCTTTATCTTATTAGAACTATCTACACCTACTTCTTTCACAGTGTATTGATAGTTAGCACCAGTCGCCGGATTTACTATATCAATGTTTTCGAAGGATACTTCCCAGTTGTCTGCAGCTGTAATATTCTTCTTTTCAAAAACTGTTCCATCACGATATAACGCTACTTCTACTTCATTAACTGGAGCAGTCAGTACAGTACCATCATAGTTCTTCCACTCTTTTGTAACTTTAATGGAAGAAGTATGGTATGTCATTGCAGCAGGTTCAAGTGTCAATGTCGCACGGTTACCATTAATATCATAATCTAAGACAGGCGTAATCACATCCACCTTGTCGTTATATGACATTAATAGATTATTCTCTGCCTTATATGTCACTTCAATTCTTCCGCCATCCCCATCACTTACAGTTGTCTTTGCAACAAGCATAACCATATTAGCATCTGCAGGATCATTAACGATATCATAATCCGCAGGCTGTGGTGCGTGATTGAGTGCATAGGTCTTTCCTGGTTTTAACTTAATGTACTTCACTTCAAAGTTAGATGTTGCTTCTACTTTATCTAATTTGAGTGGTAATTGATTTGGCCCTTCTGGCATAAATGCCGGCCCAAAGTCTAAATTCTCATTCAGCAATGGAATAAATACATTTGCGTAATTGATTGGTTGTCCACTGTTATTTCTTAGTTTGATACGCATTGTTGTCGTATCACCCTTCTCTAACACAACTGTTGTATTTTCTTTTGTAGTTGCAGAAGTATTATCGTAAATAATCTCCCTACCTGTTTCTTGATCAATCAAGGAAGAATGTGCATTTACAGCTGCAGCCTGATTTACCTTTACACCCGTACGTTCGGATAAGGAAACCATTGTCTTGCCAGAGTTTACTGATGTGCCAAATACAGTTGTATATTTGTCAGTATTCCAATTGCTACGATCCCACTTCTCAGGTTTGATGACTGCTCCTATCGCATCAAAGTCTTTTGTCGTAATACCTAAGAAATCATTGATGTGGTAAGTTGCGACCTTAACTGTCTTATCCGCATGGACGTCGAACTTCACAGTCATATTCTTACTCGTAAAGTTTGGTTGATATTGACCTCTTGTTTCTTGACCAATATCGATAGAATACTTCCAAACCTTAATCTTTTCACCATCTTTTTCGAACTCACCCACATAAGTTGGAGCACTTAGTGTCCCCTCTGTAACTTGTAAATTCGAATATGTAAAGCCTTCCGGCATAATCACATATAACTCAGGTTCCTGTAATGGATTCCAATCCCAGTTCGCATCATCAATACGTCCTGAAATCGTAAAGGAATTGCCACCAAGAATTTGGGACTGGTTAATAGTACCAACACCATTTTTTACTTCAGGTACCTTTGGTTTACCTGTTAAGTGATACGTATCACCCACGGTAGGAGTCGTACCTGTTGTATAAAACTTTACAGTTGTCTTAACATCTTCATTTGTACCAACCTTCCAGCTTCCATATACACCATTTGGAATATAAGACCAACCGTAGAATTCACCATCAGAGATAAACTTATTATTTGGATTCCAAGTATCTAATAAGTCACGTTGTGGACGAATACCATCATACTGACCAGGAATTTGACCAATATCAACCTTGATAGATTTAATGGAATCATTAATATCTAGACCTAGTGCTGTATTTGTGATTAATGCAGATACATTTGATTTCTGTAAAATACTTGGATCAGCCACACCACTTGCGCCACTAGCAGATGTCCAATAGATATTTCCATATACCATATCCGTATGATATGGAATTGTAACACCACGAATAATAGCAGTATTTGTTTCATCAATTATCATCTCAATTGTCTTTGGTTTTGTTGGAGTGGATAGCTCATTCTTAATCAGCAATGAACCTAAACGTACGTTATAAGTATCATACTTTTTATATGCCCAGTTAACTGCTGTATCTGTTAAACCATGAGAAGTTACCTGTTCTGGATCAACACCTTCAATAATCTTTACTGTCATTGTAGATACATTACTTGAAGTACGATCTGCATTTGGCGTATCATCCCAAATTGTCTTTTTGAAATTCTTTAAAACAATATTGAATGTAGAACCACTTGCACGCGTAGAGTTTGCCGGAACCTTTACATGTGGCACAAATACTGGTGTGCCAGAATAAGAACCTGGTTCATCCCATTCTAATTTTGTAGTCTTAATACCACCACTTTCAGTCGTAGAAACAACTGTACCATTGCTATGATATAGCTGTGTTTCTTCAAGAGAAATAAACTCGATATCACTAGGATATTCAATTTCAATTGTTGTCTTACTATTAGCTTCTGTTAAGGACTTAGTACCTGTAATAGATGCCAATAATGTAGTAGTTGTATCACCTTTATTGACTATTTCTGATGATTGATCAGTCCAGAAATTATATCTAAGTTCATCTGTAGATTTCGCATTAAAAGAACGTGCATCTACCATTGGCGTATCATCTGTACTAAGACTAACACGAATTAGATTTGCAAGAATCTGGTTTGGATCTTGATTTAAGTACGCACTATCAATACTAAAACTTATTTCTCCAGCAGAAGCTACATTCGTCAAAGATGTCTTTGTCTTATATATGAGTTCACCATTTCTTGCCTGAGCAGAGCCAGCAGTTGGATACCCATATGGCGAAGTACCTGTACCAGTCGGAGTCTTTACCAGCTTTTCAAATCCAGTCGCAGTGATTGGACCTTCCGTAAATGTGGAACCAGGAAGTGTAGTGATATACGCTCCATTTCCAAGATTTAGATGAAAATAGGTATTTGAAAACTGCAAGGATGATGGAACAGAATACTCTACATCCAATGAGTAAATAACCCCTGTTTTAAGTTCAGGAATATCACCTGCCAACAAGTCAGCAACCTGTGCTCCAGTAGATGAGTCCTTTACAATAACTTTATTAAATTTAAAACCGGTTGTATCCTCAGCCTGAACAACTGCTTTTCCAGGAATAAAACCGGCGACTACAATTACAAGTGACAATAAAAATGTAAACACTCTCTGTAATCCCTTCATAAAATGATGATTGCTACACATAGATCTCTCCCTTTCATCAACTCCTGCAGCGTTTACTTTGGACGAATTCATTGCTAGGAATCGTGATGGCCACCGTCAACGCTACTTGGCAACGTGGGTACACTTGCTGTTTTTAACTGGTCTAACTTAGCAATTTTCGTATTCAAAGGATGTGTTTACAAACAAAACTAACTATTTTGTTGTTTATATCAATTTTAGTTTACATTGTCTAATAATCAAACAAAGAGTTGTTTAAATTTTCGGTAAACTTTTTGGCTTTTTCAATATTTGAAATCTCATACCTGAAATTATAAAAAGCAGGCACGTTGAAGTCTACCTTCTCAGAAACCTACCTTTTATGATTCTATCCCTTTCAATTATCAATTAGTCAATTACTGCACGGGCAGCTGCATCTTTATAATACTTAAATTCTGTAAATACTTCTCCCTTATATGGATTCTTCTTTGTCATCATACATTTACGGATAATATAGATAATTGCGATTAGGTTTACTATAAGTGCTAGTCCACTCACAATCGTCATCATTGTAGGATTTGCATTTGCACTTCCTCCTGCCACAATACCATTTAGTGTTCCGTCTGCGTATAAAGCTGGTAATGTAACCCATGGGAATGCCTTTGTACCATCTGCCAATGTCTCCTGGAACAGTGGAAATACCTGTGCAAACATGCACCAAATACATAAAGTATTTGCTCTATTTTGAATCCATCCACCCTTATTCCATAGTAATGCAGGAATTGTTGGTGATAATAGCAATGCTACACCACAGAACCATGTATGTGTTGGTAAGCAGTTATATGTATATGCAAAATTCCACACATCATAGATTAAGATATATACCCAAATCATATCTGGCCAAATCATATCTTTCTCATCCTTAGAAGAATATACAGCCCACCAACCTGTCATGCAGAAGATATTAATTAAACCCGCTAAACCATTAAATACATTATGCCATCCACCGTATAACCATACGCCTTCAGAAGACAACCACCATTTGTACCATCCGTTGATTGCGGACTCAAAATCACTCGCTACAGCAATCAAGATATTAATTGCGACAATTGCAAATGGGAATGCACGGAACCAACGTTGTTTTCCAATACCCCATTTGTACTTAATCATCATAAAACCAATACATCCAGTAAGTGATGCATAGAGTTTTGCATAATGGAACCAACCATTCATATATAGATATGTCTGGTTATGTAATGCCCACTCTGCGCCCATTCTAGCTGATACATAAATCGCGATAAAATAAACTGTCAAAATTAATGGTAAAACAAAAAACATCAAGATACCGCCAAACTTTGTTCTACGAGAAAACTCATTTAACAAAATCAAACTTGCAAGTACTCCTAGCATTGCGACCCATTGATATATGGCCGTATCTCCGCTAATGTGAAATAACATATTTTCCTCCCCTTTTTATGTTCCCACTTCATTCAATTATGCATGTATAAACATGTGATTAATTTCACTTATATTTTATAAAACATCAAAATGTTAGACAATGGCTAGATTAAAAATTCTTTTAGAATTTAGACAAATATAAAAAATTGGATAAATATAAACAAGAGTATCCTAGTCATTTCCAGTGTATGCATGTACCAAAAACAATATAAAAAGCGATTCTTTTAAACAATATCTCAGTTCAAAAGAGTCGCTCTATCATTTTTATTACACACAGTATTTTTTAATTACTGGTATATGATTTAGGACTGCAGATACACCCATTGATACACCAAACACAATAATTGATATTAACGGAACTGAAATCCATGCATTCATTGATAAGGTATCAAAGTGAAGAATAGCTGCCATACTTTCGATGATAAATGTATGAATTAAGTATGCACCAAATCCAAACTTCGATAATACTACCACTAATTGATTCATCTTTTCGTTCTGGAATGTATGATACTTAAAGAATGTATGAACCGCAATAACTTCTAATAAAACATTTACTTCAAAATTCCCATAATAATTAGAGTTCGCTACCTGTGTCTTAATAGACAACCCTGCGTCTGCAACAACAGTAAATATAAAACCTAATATACCTGCAACATAAATCATCACTCGCACATCTTTTTTAATCTCAATGCGATCTAAGTAATATCCTAGTATGAAATAGAAAGTATAACCCAACACCATACTCATACCCATATTCATTAGATTCGAATCAATAGTAGTAACCATCTTTTGAATCATACTATTATTAGACCCCACAAAATCATTTACAATTTTTAGCACCCATGGAATCAAAAACGCAAATATAAATGACAGTTTTAAGAAATACTTCATAACTGTTTCATCAGAAACGATCTTCTTCATAAACGGAATACACATATATAACCCAATAATCATTAGTACGAACCACATGTGATAATGTCCTGTCACTAATGTTCCTATATGTGATTTTAGACTATAGATTAATCCATGTTGGAATGTATCTGTTGTTAGTATTGCATAAAAAAGGCTCCAAGATACAAATGCAATTACCATACGAAGTACGTATTTTGAGTAAATATTCTTAATCGGAACATCTCTATTCAAGAAAAGTGCTCCACTAATCATCACAAAGATTGGAACTCCCCAGCGAACCAAGCTGTCATAAATATTAAAAACCTGCCACTGTATTCCATTTACATCTACATTTGACCAATTCGACGCTGCCACGTGTATAAACACTACGGCGAAGGTCGCAACCAAACGTAAATAGTCACAATATACTTTTCGTTTCATATGTTCTCCTTTACGGTGTTACACTATCTATTTTAATCTTTTTTATTATATCATATGTAACTAAATGCTTTTTCTTGAGCAGATATACTACCTCATATCTTCTGGAGTAGTAATTTTGTAGTTAGAATACTTCCCTTCAACTACAGCTACTCTTACATCAGAATACTTCTCTACCAAGGAAGTATCATCTGTTCCAATAAAGTTATCTTCTTTTGCTTTATGCATGCATGTAAGTAATAAATCTGTCTCAAATGCCTGTGGCGTCTGTGCACACTGTAATGTACTACGTTCATATGTCTCTACAACATATCCATCTTTCACATGCTTTACAGTATCCTTGCATGGAACACAAAGTAAAGCAGCCTTCTCTGTTTCCATCGTCTTTTTAAGTTTCTCTAATGACTCTTGATCTAAGAAAGGCCTAGCTCCATCATGCACGAAAACAATATCTGCTAATACTGCACGCAAGCCATTATAAACACTATCTTGACGTGTTGCACCACCACACGCAAATACGATTCTACCATCCTTTCTTCCTTGTTCTTTTTCAAAATGCTCTGCACAGTCTGTTACCAAAACAATTTGTATGCAATCACTATCATTTAGAAATACAGAAAGCGTCTTATCCAAAATAGTTGTTCCGTCTGACAGTTTAGCATAAACCTTATTAAATCCAAGCTTCATTCTTGTCCCACTACCTGCCGCAACAATTAGAGCACTGTATTGCATAACTTTCTCCCTCTTTTTTCATATATTAAAACACAATCAGATGTCATACGCATCAATAAAATGTATAATAATCAAAAAAAGGAGATAACATGCGCTATAACGGAATTATTTTTGATTTTAACGGTACATTATTCTTTGATACTGATTTACATATTCAAGCTTGGGATACCATTGCTATGAGAGTCATTGGTGAACATATGACAAAGGAAACACTTGTGCAAAAATATTGGGGTTTGGCAAATGTTGATCTAATTCAACGCATGACGAATAATACGCTACCTACAGATGAGTGTGAACGATTATCAGCCGAAAAAGAAGCTCTTTATCGACAATATGTCAAAAATGATCCTAGCGCAGCTCTAGCTCCGGGTGTCATTGAATTTTTTAACTACCTCAAACAAAACAACATTCCCTTTACAATTGCTTCTGCATCAATCAAAGAAAATATAGATTTCTATATATCTCAATTCCACTTAGACCAATGGATTGATCCAAGTACAATCGTCTACGATGATGGTACATACAACAGTAAATACGACATGTATATAGAAGCTATGAAGCGTCTTCACGTATCTGATCATGTTATCGTCTTTGAAGATTCTATCAACGGCGTTCTCGCCGCAAAAAAAGCTAATGCAAAAGTCATTGCGATTTCCAGTGATTCTCTTGAAGCCCATGATCTTCCATTCTTATCTGCGACAATCAAAGATTTTCAAGGTATTGTTGATCTACTTGAGAATCTTCCTGAATAATTTAGTATAGAAAAAAGTCTCATATTGAGACCTTATCCAAATACTGCACCTAATAATCCATAGGATACTAGTGTCATGATTACTGCAGCCATTGCAACTCCAATCAATATTGATAGAGTTGCTTTTTTTAAGTCCATTTCAAACAAAGCCGCAATCAAGCATCCAGTCCAAGCACCTGTACCAGGTAATGGGATTCCTACAAAAAGTGCCAATCCCCAGAAACCGTACTTATCAATTTTTGGTTTATTCTTGAGTGCTTTCTGTTCTAACCACTCCGCAATCTTTGATAAGTGATGTGTGGATAGCCAATGGATTAACTTTTTAATTCCAAATAAGATAAATGGAATTGGCAAAATATTACCAATAACACACCAGAATACCGCTTCCCACATAGGTACCCCTAGCATCTTGGCAAGTAACAAACCACCACGTTCTTCAATCAGTGGTAGTAAGCTAACTAAAAAGATTGATAATTTAGGTGATAAGAACTTCCCAACAGTTCCTGCCCACCAGATAATAAAACCTTCCATGCAAAACCTCCGCATATCCTTGCATACTTTACCATAGACCACTATCCATCGCAATTGCACTAACAGAAAATTATTTAAAACTGGCAAAAATTTTATCTGTACTAGTAGTTCCCCAGGTTTCCAAATTATTTTCCAAAAAATTGCAAAAATGTGTTGACACCATCTGGTGTGGTTGATATTATATTAAAGCATTCGATGAAGTTGGGCCTGTAGCTCAGGTGGCTAGAGCGCACCCCTGATAAGGGTGAGGTCGCTGGTTCAAGTCCATTCAGGCCCACCATTTTCGGAAAACTCATCGAATTGATATACATGGGGTTATAGCTCAGCTGGGAGAGCACCTGCTTTGCAAGCAGGGGGTCAGGAGTTCGATCCTCCTTAGCTCCACTCATCAAAATAATACCGTAAAATACGGTATTTTTTATTTACTGAGAAGAAATTGAGATTAATGAACTAAAAGCAGATTTCACGTGTGTGTATGAAATCTGCTAAATTTTTATTTCTCAGGTTTTGCAAGAACAAATAATGCGTTACGTTCATAGTCTTCATTTCCTTCTTCTGCGAAGAAATCATACATTGACCAGTTATAGTAGAAACGTTCAGCACCATATACAAAGTAGCCATCTTGATTATGATCAGTTGTATCATAAGGATCTGCCATAATCATAACGTCATCTTGTGTTGTCTCTGTTCCCATATCATCATAGCCAATTACTACTTGCCAGTGTCCGCCCCACTCAATCCAACAAACCATTACTGCATTGCCTGCTTGGATTTCTTCCTTAAAGCGTGACAGAGGGAAAACTTCGTGTGGATCTTCACCAATATGATCATAGTTAGATTCAATATTGAATCCACCAACACCTTTAAACATTTCTACTGCTTGTTTTACAGATGTAGGTCCAGGAGTTAAACCATTCGAACGTAGCTTCGCAATGTCTTCTTCACCTAGATTTCCTCTTTTTCCATAGAAATCCATAACCATTAAGGCAGAAGCCACACCGCAACTCCACTCACTAGATTGTTGAATTGTTTTAAACTTCGGCAAAATTGAAAGTGAGCCATTACTTGTCATATTGTAATAATCTAAAGATGTAAAATAAGGACTTCCTTTATGATCTCCTGCACGTTCAACGGAATCTGAACCAGTTTCTGGATCTAGATCTTCATTGTCCTCAATCTTCATTTCATCAGTGTAATTACCAGTATTGTTTGCGGCTGTTTCCTTTTCAGATACAGCTTTGGTTGTGCATGCTGTCATAAGCAATGCTAGTAAAATCAAATAAAACTTTTTCATTTTTCCCCTTCCCGGTCCCCAACAAAAAAGGCAGTATCAACCAATACCACCTGTATGTATTCTATTCGTCACACACTTATCTCTAAAAGACTACTACAGGCACAGAGTTGATTGCTCAATATGCGGGAAATCCCGATTAATCAGGCAGTCTTTCTGCCCTGCTGCATCCTCGATGCAGTCCCTGCTTCTTCAACAGGTCTTCGGCATTTGACCCGGCCGTCCGTGTAGCCTCAGCTTATAATAAGCGGTCAAGCGTGACATATTTATCACAGAAATAGTTTACAAAAAGGAATATATAAAAACAAGTACATTTTATGAAATTTTGTATCATGTATTAAAAAAGATTCACTACACTATTGTAGTAAATCTTTTCGTAATAACTTTTATAAAGCAGCCTTTACTTGTTCGTAAACGCCTTCGCCATCTAGCTTGTACTTAGCCATTAACTTATTAGCGTCTCCAGACTCAGCATAAGTATCTTGGATACCAATACGATGAATCTTCTTAGGGCACTTCTCTGCAGCAATTTCACAGATGAGTCCACCCAATCCACCGATTACGTTATGTTCTTCAGCAGTAAATACTACATCATATTTCGCTAGTAATTCAGCAATTTGTTCTTCATTGCATGGCTTGATAGCACATACGTCTACTACAGCTACTTCCTTACCTTCGGCACTTAATTTTTCAGCTGCCTTTAAAGCAGATTGAACCATCAAGCCACAAGCAAAGATAACAGCATCCTTACCTTCACGAACTACATGGACCTTACTAAAATCAAATACTGTATCTTCTGTATATACATCCTCAACAGAAGAACGACCAAGTCTTACATAACATGGTGTCTTTGTAGAAGCAACATGTCTAATAACTGCCTTTGTCTGTGCAGCATCACATGGTACATATACTTCCATACCTGGCACAACACGCATTAATGCGATATCTTCGATTGCTTGGTGAGATACACCATCTTCACCTACAGTAATACCTGCATGTGTACCACATACCTTAACGTTTAGGTGAGGATATGCAACACTATTACGAATCTGTTCCCAAGCTCTACCTGTGCAGAACATTGAGAAGGAAGATGCAAATGGAATAAATCCACTTGTCGCAAAACCAGCCGCATGACCAATCATATCGGATTCTGCAATACCCATATTGAAGAATCTTTCAGGTGCTACCTTTTTCGCATTTGCTGTCTTAGTACTTCCTGATAAGTCTGCATCTAACACTACAATCTTTTTATTTTCAGCGACTAATTCAGCTAACGCTTCGCCGTACGCTTCTCTTGTTGCCTTACCCATGACTACTCTGCCTCCAATTCTGCCATCGCTGCTTCAAATTGCTCTTGGTTAGGAGCCTTTCCATGCCATCCAGCATTGTTTTCCATAAAGGAAACACCCTTACCCTTAACAGTACGAGCGATAATCGCTGTTGGCTTGCCCTTTACTGTCTTTGCTTCAGCAAATGCAGCTTGTAATTCTTCCATATTATGTCCATCAACACAAATTACATGGAATCCAAATGCCGCAAACTTCTGATCTAATGGTTCAGGTCCAATAACATCAGATGTCTTACCATCGATCTGTAATCCATTTACGTCAACGATGGCACAAAGATTATCATTCTTATAATGAGCAGCAGCCATTGCAGCTTCCCAAATTTCTCCCTCTTCTGTTTCACCATCACCGATTAAGCAGTAGATACGATGATCATTGCCAGCTAATTTATTTGCCAATGCCATTCCATCAGCCACTGCAAAACCTTGACCTAATGAACCAGTAGACATATCGACTCCTGTCACATAGTTCATGTTTGGATGGCCCTGCAGTTTAGAGTCAATAGCACGGAAAGTCTTTAATTCTTCTTCTGCTAAAATACCCTTTTCAGCTAATACAGCATATAAGAGTGGTGATACATGTCCCTTCGATAATACGAAACGATCACGATCGATTCCACCAGCATTTTCCTTATTGATATCCATCACATCAAAATAAAGCACAGTAAGAATATCTGTAGCACCTAATGATCCTCCAGGGTGTCCAGATTGTGCAGTATACACTTGTCTTAAAATATTCTTACGAATATTCTTCGCGTGTAATTTTAAATCTTCAATTACCATTATACAGCCTCCTGTTTTATACTGTTTTTATATTAACATGTTCATAATAGATACAAAAGTTCTTTTCCCTAACATTTATCAAAAGGAAATGAAAGTATTCATTTATATGGAATATCGTTCATAAAATATTCCATTTCTCAATATTTTTTCTATACTATTTCTATGAAGGTGCTTATATGAAAAACAGTTTATTACAAGAAATCTCTATCCATGCATTCACAGAATTTAAACTAGGTAGTGCTGAATATCCAGAGTCAAATACTGGATGTACGGTTATCTTAAGTGAATCCGGATATCCTACCGGAATTGATATTCGTGGTGGTGCTCCTGCATCTAGAGAAAGTGGACTATTAAATCCACTCGCTTCTAATGATGGAGTGCATGCGATTATACTATCCGGAGGTAGTGCATTTGGTCTTGATACTGCTAGTGGCGTCATGAAGTTCTTAGCTGAGCGTAACATCGGATTTCCCACTGCTGCAGGTGTTGTACCTATTGTTTGTGCTTCCTGTTTGTTTGATTTAAACGGCAATCCAACACAGAAACACCCAGACGCAAACCTAGGCTATCAAGCATGTGAAAATGCATATCAAGGAATCTTTGAAGAAGGACGACATGGAGCCGGAACTGGTGCTACTATCGGAAAGATATATGGTCCAAAACAAGCCTCTCCTTCTGCTCTAGCAACTTATGCTGTACAACTAGGAGATTTAAAAGTAGGCGCTATCGTTGCAGTCAATGCAGTCGGCAATATCTATGATCCTACCTGCGGTAAGATACTCTCTGGTATTCGTAATCTGAAAGATGGTGGGTTTATTGATGCTGAAGAAGCACTATACACCGCAATCTTAGGTCGTGACCTATTTCATCAAAATACGACTATTGGTGCTATCATCACCAATGCAAAGCTGGATAAAACTGCACTTACAAAAATTACAGGCATGGCACACGATGGATATGCACGTGTCATCAAACCAGTACACACTACATTTGATGGAGATTCTATCTATGCAATGAGTTCTAGCACTATACCAGCAGACATCAATGTCGTAGGCACCATCGCTGCTTACGTTATGGAACAAGCAATTTTAAAAACTGTTAATTTTAGTGAATAGTCAGGAGCATATCACTCATGAATGAACGTTTACAAAAACAAATGGATTTCATCCTAGAGATCGATAAAGAAAAGAATATCTTCCGTCAGACTCATTTAACCAATCATGGACGAAATGAGAATGACGCAGAACATGCATGGCACATGGCTATCATGACCTATCTTTTAAAGGAACATGCAAATGAAAAGATTGATGTTGCTAAAACAATGATGATGTGTCTTATTCATGACATTGTTGAAATTGATGCAGGTGATACCTACGCATACGATACAGAAGGTCTAAAGACACAAAAGGCAAGAGAAGATCTCGCCAAAGAAAGAATCTATTCAATACTACCTGATGATCAAAAAGCAGAACTCATTGCTCTATTTGATGAGTTTGAAGCCAACGAAACTCCAGAAGCACGGTTTGCACATGCAATGGATAATTTCCAGCCCCTCTTACTAAACGACTCAAATAATGGTGGTGACTGGAAGGAACATCAGGTTACTGCAGAGAAGGTATATGGTCGTCAGTCTAAAACAAAACTTGGCTCAGAGGTCATCTACGAAGTGACAGATCAAATTCTTCAAAATCATATTAAAAAAGGTAATCTAAAATAACTTGCAAGCATGTAAAAAAGTCTCCTATACGAAGGCTTTTTTGCACATAATTTTTATTTGTTTCCAGTAATTTCTTTTTCAAGTTCCCTAGCAACTTCGAAGTCATCCTCATTATCAGTCTGTGTAAGTAAACTATCATAGTCAAAATTCATGTAATGATCATAGAGCTCTTTAAAGTAGTTTTTATAATTACTTTCGTTCAAGCGGCCAATATCTTTTTTCATTTGAGATAGCATCCAAGAATTTACCCATTCACCATAATGAGTATTATCTTTATAGTTATTTAGATTATCTGTAATATCAAAACGATTCCAACCAAATACATGGATATTTTTATGTTTAACTATTAGAGATAGCGCATACTCTTCAATTTCAATTTGTCGTTGAAGAATTCCATTCTCTTTCAGTTTCTTCCAGTAAAGTGCACTATATGGAGGTAGAAAATAATAGAACTGTGTATTTGGATATTGATCCGCAAGATTAGTAATATTTTGTTCAACTGTTCCACGAATCATCTCATCATCTATGACAGTGTAGTCAAACTCCCTCTCCTTAATCGATGTATTCAAAACAGCATCCCTACCAAATTTGTAAAAACTCATCCAATTTGAATAATCATCAAATGAAGTAATTCCAACTACACCTGTATTTTTTTTATCGTCATGCATTTTAAGAATTCGATTGTATAAAATATCCCTGTTAAGTAGATACTCAAAATCATTTAACGGATTATCATCATAAAGATACTCAGGATAATCACCCAAATCGTCACGCTTCTCATCTTTATCTACAAGGAAACCATATCTATCTAGCGAACGTATAACATATTTAATATTTGGATGTGTTTTTAAAGCAAGTTCAAGATTATCATTAACCTCTTTAAAGAAAGCTCCTGAAAAAGGCACCTTGATTGCATTACAATTAAAAATCTTATCCATCTCAGATGTTTTAAATGTCTCTGTCATAGAAGTTCCAGTAATAACTGCATCATACTCAAAATGCTTAATAATACCATTATTCTGACTGCGCTGGTTGTCTAGCACATAAAAGTATTTGTTTGTAAGAGGCTTATGGTAGTGCATATAAGGATCAACATAGATTGTCACAGAACTAATCGCAACAACACAAACAAGTACAACAACGGAAAATGTAAGTAACCACGTTTTATTTTTCATTGCGTATCACCTCCATTAGAAATTGAAATAAACAAATACAGACTCACTTCCAATGCAAGTCAAAGTGAAAACAAATAGAATTGCATAAAAGAAAGCCGTCACAATATTTTGCTTGTACTTTCTTCGATATGCGTTTTCAAATCCAAGGCATAAAATAAACCCTATCAAATAAAATATAAGCATCCAGAAACCTCTGATATTTCCTTCAAAGAAGTAAAGACGGAATACCTTGGTTATTATCTTTGTTTCGGGTACAACAAACACATTTAACAGCCCATCACTGATTGCTGTACTTTGGAATCTAAGCATTTGTGATAATGCATGTTTCCATTCTCCAATACTATTAGCCCGGAAGAGTAACCAAAGAACATTGATTGTAAAAAATGTAGCCAACCATTGTAATACCGGATGGATATTCTTTCTAAACTTTTCTACTAGACGGTCAAAAATACTAAAAACTCCATGTAGAATGCCCCATAGTATAAAAGTCCAGTTTGCACCATGCCAAATACCAGAAATTAGAAATACTATCATTGTATTTAAATATGTTCTAACTTCACCTTTTTTACTTCCGCCCAACGGAAAATAAATATATTCCGTCAAGAACTTTGTTAGTGAGATATGCCAGCGTTTCCAGAAGTCGCGAATAGAATAAGCTTTATATGGAGAATCAAAGTTTATTGGCAATTCAATATTTAACATTTTAGCAGAAGCTATCGCCATATCACTATATCCACTAAAGTCAAAATAGATTTGGAATGTATACGCAAGCATTACGAGGAATACATCCATTGATGTAATTTGCTTGAAGTCACCTACACTCCACGCCCATGCTACTGCCTTCGCAAATGTATCTGCTAAGATTACTTTCTTGAATAATCCAATGATAAACATTTGGATTCCATCAACCATATTTTGCGATGAAAAATTACGTTTGCTTTCATCATGAAATTGTGCGATTAGCGCACTTGGTGAAACAAGTGGTCCCATTAGAATCTTTGGAAAGAATGCGACATAATTTATGTAATCTAAAAACGAGTGTTCCTCCAATTTTCCACGATAGGAATCAACAATATATGCAATCTGCTGGAATGTAAAAAAACTAATACCAATTGGTAAGACCATCTTTGTCAGAGGAATATTCTTATGTAATAAATCATTTACTGTTAAAATTGCAAAGTTCGTATATTTAAAATAAAACAACAGTACAATATTAAAAACAATTCCCATCCAAAGTATCAGTTTGCTATGCATACGCTTCATCAACATCACTATGAGATAGTTAAATACAATACTGATTACAAGCCACTGAAATCCAGGTAATCCAGCGTATGCATAGAAGAATATAGATATAGCTGCTAAATATATCTTTGCAAAGAAATAACTGAATTTGTTAATTACAAAATATCCTAATATTGTAACTGGTAAAAACAGTAACATATATACATAAGTATTAAATTGCATATCCTTCTCCTCTTATGACGTACAACAGAATTTTCTAATAAATTGAAATAATGATGGCTCCAGTTAATATTAGACAAACACCAATAATCTTCTTAACTGTAATTGTTTCTTTTAAAATAAGGTAGGATAAAATCATTGTCCAGATATATGTTAGTGATGTCAGTGGTAAAATCACAGAGTAATCTAACACCTTTAATAACCATATATTTAATATCGCTGAAGATACATAAAGAAAACCACCTATATATAGATTGATATTCTTTATCATATCTATAAGACCTTTTGATGCCGATGCCTTTTTCAAGAATAATGATGCTACAGATCCAAACATCGTCATGATTAATAATACGATATAATATATCAGCATTATTCATCACCTCCTGCAATCATAATAACTCCACAGGTAATGATGATAACACCCATCACTTTATATATCGTTATTGCTTCATGAAGTACAAAAGCAGCTAATAAAATACTTAAAACATAATTTAAACTCAGCATTGGTTGTAATACAGATAGTTTTCCAAACTTATAGGCAATAATCATAATTAGTGCACCTGCACCATAAAATACAAAACCTGCTAGCATGAAAAGAAGGCCTTGCGTAGCAGATAATTTCCATAATAATTGTCCAACACATACACAGATAGAGGATACTAACATTAGTAGTATCCCTTTCTTATTCTTTTGAATCGATTCAATCATAATGTCACCTTATTGCGGGTTATACGCACCCTGCATGTTTTTAAATAAGATACGTAATAACTCTGAATTACCTTTAAAGAAACTAATCTTTGTAGGTGTCTTTCCTGTCTTTGGGTATGCCCGTGTAACAGGAATCTCACATGCCTTCATTCCTAACTGTGTTGCACGTACAGAAAGATACGCAAGTAATTCATATGTCATAAAGATATCACGTAAAGGTTGTACACGAATATCAGTCAAATATCTTCTTGAATACGCACGATATGCATTTGTTGTATCTGTAAACTTCTGTCGTGCGGTAAGAGAAATAACAGGTGCGTGAATGAAACGTACAGATACTGTACGAATAAATGGTGTATTGATTGCTTTACCACCTTCTATAAAACGTGACCCTTGTACCAAGTCATATCCTTCTTTTAATTTTTGAATAAAATTTGGAACGTCTTCAATACTATCTTTATTATTTCCATCAATGGTAATTACACCTTCATAACCTCTTTCAAGGGCCCATGAGATTCCCATACGTAATTGTGCACCCTGTTTTCCTTCATCACGCTTAATCAACAATGTATTTACATCAAGACTACGCAACGATACTTCATCAGTACATCCATCTGTTGAACCACCATCACAGATTACAATATCCGCATAATCAGAAATATGTTGTTCCTTTGCCCTAGTAAGTTCCTTTGTAATGCGGTCTCCTTCGTTAATAATTGGAATTAGCACTACATAATCTTTCGTTTTTTCAGCGTACTCAAAGCATTCATACTTTGGCACTCCAGGTCTTTTCTCAACAATCATAATTGCCATCCTTTCAAAAGAAACCGAATGAATTTTATCGTATTTGGATAAAATTTTCCATGTTATCATCCTCTTCGATAGTCTCTTCTACCGTAATGTAAACACCATCATCTTCAGGACTAATATTTGTAACGGTATATTCTTTGCCATGATAAATGACTTTCTTAGCATCGGCAGTATCATTTACATATCTAGCATACTTTTGAATAATAAATTGATTTTTCTCAACATTAGTAGAAAGAAGCGGGATATATCTCGATGATACGCCATAAATAGCATCACATTTTGCTTCATTCACGTTCAGAACCGTACTATGTGATGGTTGTGAGGTAATTGTAACTTCACCACGGCCATTTGAAATTTCAACCGGAATGTATTCCGCTGATATAGGTCGTAAATGATTATGATCATAGAATAGACCACCAACAGGGTAAAGTTTCCCAGTATTTTTCACTTCCAGCTCTCTTCGGAACATTACCTTAGAACTAAGATTACCTTTTTTTTCTACACGATAATCCACATATACATCTGCTATACCATTAACTGTAGAATCATTACATATCACTTCAATCTTTTGTGAAGTTGCACTTATTTCTGTCACTTTTAATGTAAAACCATCATGAATTGTAGTTGTTTCACCATCTGCATTTCTTTCCCAATAGGTCTCATAAGTATTTGCAAATACAGGATGCCAACTTTGATAAAGTTCGCGATAGAAGAACCAGTTTGCACGCTTCATCCAGAATGACCAGTCTGTATAATCATCGCGGATTGTTGCAGCATACTTGAATGTTCCATTCTTGAATGCATCTAAATACGCCTGACGTTGTTTATCACCTAATGCATGAATAATATAGTCTATTCCTGTTGGTTGGAACTTTCCTTCCATTAATTCCTGTGCAGTCGCGTATGTTGCAAAGAAGTCTTCACCATTCAAGAATGCATGAGCAGCATACAAGTCATTGTTTAGTGTTGTCATATAGCCACCCATCTGTGGTACATACAATCCACTTTGACCAAGAACTTTCATTGTCATAAGGTCTTTCATAGTAGAACTTACCCATGCAAGTGATAGTACTACAGACCCAACCACCAGATTACGTCGTAACCGTTGGCTTTCAAACAGTGAATTTAGAACATTAAACAATTCAACTGAAATTGTTAGAAGAAGTACAATAAAACTAACTTCATACAACTGACCATTACTAATCAATCTATACTCATTTACAACCGCAAAACACGACATATTGATAAAGGCTAAAATACCATATCGTTTACATGCTTCCGCTGTTCCTCTAGCATCAAATAATTTTTTCAAGTATAGCAGTACTAATAAGCCCTGAACTAACATGACAAAACTAAAATCTACGTCAAATAAATAATAGCTTCTATAATAATTGTTATTAAAGAACCAAGACTGATATCCTCCAGTACCAAATGTGAATGTTATCCATCCCTTAAAGTTACCAAAGGTAAGAATTTCCACAACCAGAAATAGGGATACAAATGAAACTAAGATGGATGATAATAACACCCCAATTGCAAAAGTAATTTTTCTTTCCCTCGATAGAGCAAGGAAAGCATTCATAAGGATTAAGCATAGCCAACTACCAATGCCATAATCATTACTCCAACAAAAGCTCATACCTGCTACAATTGCAATATAAAAATAAGGTAAATACTTTTTAAATTTAACTTCTTTTTTCTGAATCCACTTTGTATAGATTAAATATCCCAAATAAATTAATATACATGCATGTACTAAAATAGTACCTCTCATCATTCTTGCAGAATTACCTGGCAGTAATGAATAACGTAAAGCTTTTAAAAGACCATCACTATTTGCCAGAATATTTTCAAAGAAGATCGGTATAATTAAGATAATTGTTAAAACAGTAGTTGTGAGAATTACCGCCTTTTCTTTATTCCTTAAAACAGCCCAAGAAATAAGCATAATAAATAGTGCAAATCCAAAAAAAGTCAGAAACGTATAAGCATATAGCGAACTTTGATAAGTACCGCCAAAAAGAACTGTAAATAATGTTCCTAGGTAAAGATGCCCTAATCCAAGATAATCTGCATACTCTTTAAAAGGGACTTGCCCTGCAAGAAATCTTCTTACAGGATTATAATTCTGAAAAGTTCCATTAATCGGAACGAAATTTGCTAAACTAGCATCCTTAAAAGTATGAATTAGACAAATCAATAACATTAAAAGGGTCCCAAGAATAAACAGCTTATTTTCTAGAATCTTTTGCCAAATTATACCTTTCTTTTTCTTATCTGACTTTCTCATAAAACCTCCTGAAATAGTATCTAAACTGTCCTATTTCATATATTTATTTATCCTATTTTTCCTGAAACAATCTCGCAACATATTTCAATTTCTCATCTAAAATTGCAAGATTATCAACCTTTCCCATTTCAATGGATACATATCCCTGATACCCCTCTGAAAGAAGTACATTTCTTAAATCTATATGAAGTTTTCTTTCTTCAATTGGCTTTAAGTTTGGTTCACTGATATGAACATGATTAATATATTCAATATTTCCGATTAATTCACCAATAGACTCACCATTATAAATCATAGTTCCTACATCAAGATTCAACTTAAAACCTTCTGAGTTTACCTGCCGAATTAACTTTAGTGCAGATTCTGTATTATTAATAAAATTGGTGTTATAGATAGGTGGATTTGCTTCCATACCAATTACAGTATCCTTTGATAATGCATACTCACCCAATTCTCTAAAGAATTCTATTGCTATAGCCTGATCTTTATCTTCAGATAGCACTCTATTTCTTGGGCAGCCAAAAACTAGATTTTTACAACCAATTGCATGTGCAAAATCAATTGCTTTCTTCGTATAGTCTATTAATATTCGACGTTCTTCTTCTGTACCAAAGATTTTTTCTTGGCGACCATACCAAATTGACTGCATTGATGGAACAATGAATCCATATTCTCTGTGTAATTCTTTTGCCCAATCAATTGCTTCTTCTAATTTATCATATGGTAAAACAGGGAAAATCCTAGTTGGAGCTATCTCCAAACCTGAATATCCATACTTCTTCATCAGTTGATAAACTGCATTATCGTTATTTTCAGTCCATCCAATATTTGATATCGATAGCTTCATTACTCTTACCCCTCGCTCGATGATTGTTCACGACACTAGAAAATTGATCAAAAATAATATAAATACATACCTGAATAAAGCCAAAATACCACAGTACAAAATTTAGGAAAGTATGCACATAGGAATGTGACTTAGCAAGTACAATCCACGAAATGGAAGTAAGGAATGTGACAATATATAAAGCAACTTTAATTACATCCAATTTTCTATTGTGGAAGTCATATGCAAATATTCCTAATGGAATAATACAAATAACCTGAAATAGTTTGCCTGAAACTCCTACTACGATATCTGTGTCAAAATGAAAATATCGGCAAAGAACTTCCCAAATAGACGCATTCATAGAATCCCATAGGTTTGTAGAAAGTTGGTTCAAATCTGCACCCGAAGTTCTTCTTAATACATCACTTTTGAAAATGGTAATAATACCTTCAAGAAGATTTCCATTTCCTCTAAGAATTGCATGCATGCATATAGCAGTTGTAAAACCTAGTACTGCAACAATACCCATTACAAACGTTGTTCGGAAAATTAGAATGGATTTCTCTTTGTTTTTCGACAGCATTGCATTTACCAAGTCAACAAGCAGGAAAGTAATCAATCCCATCATCACAGTAGATATATATTCGTACCCACATAAGCACTTAATTAATATTGATACAAATGCAAGCATGTACGAAATACATCTTGCCTTGAAGTCATTTATATTTATTGAACAGTATAAACCAACTGCCATTGGTATAAACCAGGTAAATTCAACCCAATAAAGATTCTGCGCAAACATCGCTGTCCAAGGTGACAACCAGAAAGTGAGTAGAAAGCATCCTGCCAAGATTGCATTGTACTTTTTCTTGATTAATAGACTGATAACAATGAATACAAGAGCTGTCATCATACTACATGCAAGTTTTAGTAAATCTAGTGCAGTATCACCATTATGTAAAACTCTATAAACGAGTCTAAATACCTTCCCTTGTAAACCAAATTGTTGTTTATATGGGGAAAGGTATCCTCGAGGTAAATCACTTCCACTCGCATCGATGAACACCGCATAATCTAACGCACCTTGTTTAGCAACACTTAAGACAGGTCCATCTAAGTCAACACGATAATTATCGCCAATCTTTTTAATATCCTTAATGGCGTATGTATCTCCATTTTGAAATCTTATTTTTTTTGCAGTTTCGGATATTTTAATAATATAGGGACTATCATTTACTAAGATAGCTGACTCTGTATTTGAATAACCCTCCGTCCACTCATCATTATTTGTGTATGGATTTCTCATCCCATAATAGCTACCGTTAATACTTGAATAACGGCCTAGTCCATATTGATATGTATCATCGGCCACAAAGAAATCATTATATCTCTCTGCTTCTGCAATACCTGTATTCAAACTGTCATTATATGTTTGAAAAGATGTATTACTTGCAGTTTGACCATAAAGAGAACTGAATATGAAATTCCAGCTTAGTAAAGTAACAAGTATTCCAACGACACCTAGTAGTCGTATAGTTTTCTGCTTCTTTTCAGTGAATCGAGTAGATAGCAAGATAATCCAAAGAGAAATTATCATATTACATATCAAGATACGCGTTTCATGATTAAATGTTGCTTTCTTGTATGCAAAACTTAATAAAACTTCTCCTGATGGATTCTCTTCAGACATATATGATGTTGTAGCCTTCTGTAGAGTTATATTCCCATTTGTTCCAGTTGTAGAGATATGCAATGTATATTGACTTCCGATTTGATACTTTGCCTTTGTATAAAATTTATACCAAGTCTCTGACTTAACGTTGGCCACTTCTACTTCACTATGATCAATAATCTTGCCATTATTATCTTCAATTGTAAGTATGAGGCTTCCCTGTGTAGAATCTTGCTTTACTATATATACTTCCACACCTGTCATATGTTTTCTTGCAGGCACAAAAGTAGTCGTAAATTTGCCACCGTTAGTCAAATCATATTCACCGATTAAATCTTTACTTGCGATGGTATTAATATCCTCTTCATTTGCGAAATAGCCATGTTGAAAAGCGTTCAATGGTCCAATCATTACCAAGAGCGTTAATAAAAGCAATGACAACACTGCAAATACAATATTGTTTTTTGCTTGTTTCAACATTATCTAGCCTCCACAAACTGTTTGATATCAGCTAGTACAGTTTTCTTATCACAGATATATCCATTTTGACCATCATAAAGCGTGTCATGGATTGTCTTATAGTCATAGTTTGCAGGAGTTCCATTTAGTTCATTTACAAACTGTTCTCCTGTTAAGTATTCATATACTTCTCCTGCCGATACAGGTTCTGTTGCAGGATGCCACATATGAAGATTATTCTCTAATGCCACTTCAATATCACTCCATAATCTGCCAAGATTATAGAATTGATATACACTTCTACTATCTGTAAAGTTAAGTGCGGAGAATTGCAATGCCTTAAACTTACTCTTTAATCGTTCTCTATCTTCCTCATGACAATTTACTTTATAGAAACCATTGTCCTGCAATACATAATACTTCTCTAAAGAAGAATCTTTTTGAACCAACTCATCAAACTTCTCTTTCTTTAACATAAATGGAATTACGTTGATAAAGTCAAAGATAAAATTCTTCTTAATATTCTTTCCAAATAAACCAGGTAAACGAATAATCAACGCATCTGGATAATGCTCTTTCACCCAAATTTCTAGTTGATAGCGATTATACCCATATGCATGCAGGTTAACTGTATCAATTGTAGAATTTTCATCCACATTAACAGGCACCTTGAAAACATCAATTGTTGAAATGAGTACGAGTTTCTTAGGATTGATCTTTGTAATATTATCTTCTGCTTGAATAATTAGTGCCATATCTTGTTCTGGTGCACTATTTGCCAAATATTTTTCAGCGCGTAATCCAGCATATACTAATAAATCTGGATTAGTACCAAAAGCATCTTCAATATTTTTAGAATTATATACTGCATCGAAATCAGTAGCAGCGTAAATATTACTTCCAACAAAACCTGTATAACCAACGAGTGCCTTCTTCATAAAAATCTCCTACTTCGTTAACTTCTCAATATTTTCAAAACTATATTGTTTTCTCTTGAACACCAAATCAACTAATAACTGTAGATACTTGATGATAATAGTTAAAATTCCAAATAATCCAAAAAATGCGACGGATAAGAATAAAATGGTTGTTGTCCATCCAACAACTGGATTGGCTGTAAGATACACAACGACAGAATAAAGTACCATAAATACAGAAACAATCATCATAAATACTGTCATAAACTTCGCAAATCGATAACCAATCTCTGTAAATAATAGTAATGAGTTTGCCGCGAGATTTGAGCGATACTTCTTCTCACGCACATCCTCTTCTAACGCAACATTATTTACAACCTCATACTTGAGATTATCTGTCTTAAGACCGCAGTTTGCATATACAACCTTGCGATATGGGATTGTCTTATTCATTGAACTAACACGGTTAATGACACGTCTACTTAAAATTCTAAAACTTTCTGTTGTCATCTTATATGAATAGTCAGTAAATCGATCAAACACTTTATAGAATAAGCTTGATGTAAACTTTTCCTTACGATTTGGTGATGCACTAACAATATCGTATCCCTTCAAGGAACGATAATAGATTGTCATAATCATTTCTGGTTCAAAGTCTAATGTTGTATTATCAAATTCAAACACGAAGTCTCCAATAGACATATCAATACCTGCATCCATGGATAACTCTAAACCATGAAAGTAGCTCATATTGATTACAGATACACTAGTAGATTTTGCAATTTCACTTGTCTTCTTGATAATTTCTAACGACTTATCATCAGAAGCATCATTGACACAAATCACTTCAGAGTGTGCAAAGTTATCTTCCATTGTAGAAATAATAGTCTTCAAAAACTTCTCTAATCGATTTTCTGCGTTTCTTACGTAAACTACTGCTGACGCAAAATTCTTTTCCTTATTCTCCATCACTCAATACCTCATCTAAGTCATATACTGTATTAATTTTTCCTGAGAGTACCCCAACAAACGTTGGATTCTCAGAATATTTACGAATTACTGTAGGTCTAGAATCATCAATCTCCGAACTCATTAGAATTGGCTTCATGGAGAAGAGTGATCCTTTATACTCAAATCCATACTCGTCAAGCATGTATTTTCTGGCAAGATTTGCCATGTATGGGAAAGCTGTCTTAGGCTTTGCTGGACAGTCATTACAGTTACCTAAATGCGTTGGAGAACAGTAACCACCACTCTCCTTCTGACATTCAAATGTAGGTAAGCCATCATAACTTGTTGTATGCGGTGTAAATGTTACTGACGTAAGAGAATGCAGTCCTGTCTTACCAAATGGCATAATGGAGAAGAATGGTCCATCCATGACAGTAAAGCCAATATCTTTCAACTTCTCATTTACTTCACACAAGATAATTTCGCATAACTCATACTTGATACCAAACTTTTCAAATCCAACTTTTTCTAAAATTTGATTTGTACTAGCATAGGTCGCATTTAATACAAAGCCTGATTCATAGTCAATTCCTTCAGCCGTATGAATAATATAAGAATCGCTTGTCTTATCAATTGTCGTAATATTAACTCCATACTTAATGGTAACTTCAGTAGAGTATTTTTTAAGTTCTTCTAGAAAATAATCTAATAAAATCATTGCGTCATACGTGTATTCTCTTGTTCTAAATACACCATCACACATTCCTTGTTTGAAATAATTTTCTGGCACCAATTGTTCACATGGAATATCAGCTGCCTTACAGAAGTCTTTAAATTGTTTCCCATCAGACCAAGAATACTGGCTAGATGTAGCATAAATCTGATCAAACTCACGATTGATACAGAAATCATAGTCTTTATTAAAACGTTCAAAATAACCTGCAGACTTTAGTGCCGTGGAAATAGAGCGTGGATAATGATAACCTTGGTGAACTCTAGCTTGATTAATATATGTAGCTCTTCTAAATGGTGTAGGATCACATTCTAAGACAATAACTTTCTGACCTCTTTTCGCACAAAAGAGAGCTGAATATAGCCCATATAATCCAGCACCAATGATAATTTTGTCATATCTTTCCATACACCTTATCTCCATTTTTCACTCTTTCAAACATGAATTTTCGATATGAAGATGATACAAAATTCATGCATAAAAAACATAGAATCACACTATAAATAATATACCAACATTGTGTTTTCCTCAACCTGATTCAAACCGTTAATACGTTGATTAATATTGAAAAACATGCCTACCAAAGTTCTCTCTGCTTTCTTAATATAACAGCTTTTTATCACTATGATTTATGCATATATTTTTATTAGAAATGCACTTTCATTTTTAAATAAATCTATCGATTATAAAAATAGAATTAACCCATCTCAATTAAATCTATTTTGCTTTCTTTTTGAAATTGCAATTAAAAGACGATTTCATTTTATTAAATCTAAAATTAAACGATTATTAGTTCCTTTCTTTGCTGCAGGCTTTTTCTTCATGTTACCAATAAAGTTTCTTGGGGATTTCTATACTTTTAATGGAATGATTCAAGCTATTTTGTCCTATTGGCGAGGTGGTTTGGAGGCTGATGATGGACATTTATGGTTTCTTGCAGCTCTCTTTTGGTGCTTAATAATATTTGGAACTCTTATACAGTTACTAAAAAAAGTACATATTGAAAATGTATTTATACCGTTTATTATCTGTTTTATTATTGCTACACTTGCATCAAAATACCCTATTACTGATTTCATGGAAATCAATAATGGTCTAAAGTTCATTCATTGGTTAGTAGCTGGTTATGTATTTGAAAAATATCGTCGCTTTTACAAATTCTCATATATGCGCAGTTTTATAATTTGTATCATCTTCGTATGTTTTCATTTATGGAATCGTCAAGTACATTTCTATAACCACTATTTCCTAGTTATCTTTGGAATTATCTTTTCCATTGCATTTGCAAATGTATTGTCTCCTATTTTTAAATATTTAGATAAAAATTTCCACAAAGGATACCGAAAATTTATAGACAAACTTTTTGTTATCTATCTCTTCCATGATCCTCTTGAGTATTTAGTACTTAGAATCTTCTTTAATAGAAATTTATTATCTTCTAGTTTTGGTTGTTATGCGTATCTTTTTATGAGAACTGTTGGAGTTATTCTATTCAGTTTACTCATTAGTAGTATTATTGATTTTATCTTGGGACTATTAAAGTCAAGATTAGCAAAAGTAACTGTATAAATCTTTTTATCACTATAAGAAAGTAAAGAGTCAACTACAAACTCTGAACATAGAGTTTTGTAGTTGACTTCTTTTTAATCATATTTTGTTAAATTGTAGGTCTGTACTACTCTCATTGTATTTTGAACATATGTTGAACTTGTTGCATATCCCGCTTGTTTAATATATGTCAAATACTCTTCTGGAGTTGTAGCTGTCTTAATCTTCGCATAATTAGGGAACTTGGTGAATTCGAAATATCCACGTACACCTTCCTCTATGCTGTTATATGCTCTGAAGTTATCACGAATATTTGTGTAAGTTCCTGGAACATATTCTTCCTGTGTAGCCATATTAACAGACTTGCCCGTCCAATATGGTCCAGCCTTCAACCCAAAGTAGTTATGATACTTAGCAGATAGCGTTGATCTTCCCCAGTTACTTTCAAGAATAGCTTGAGCAAGAATTCCGCTATTCACCTTAATACCATACTGTGCTGAGTACTTACGAATGTAATATGCCATTACCTGAATGAACTCTTCATTTGTGTAATTTTCTCGCAATGTTTTTGGTGAAGCACTCTTTCCATATTCGAAGTATTCTTCTTCTCCATTTTCCATCTGTACCCAACCATTTGCAAAATATCCGTTAAGTGCATAAACGCCATTTACCCATCCGTTAGCATACTTGCCATCCTTATATACGCGCTGCTCTCCAGCATAAGTTTGTAAACCTTGCGCAAGTATTCCATTTAAATAAAGACGTTCATCACCGTTAGCATCAATTCCCTTACCAGTTAAACGTACACCGTCTTTATAGAATAAGTAGTATGTTCCATCTATTGGCTCTGCATGACGCACCCAGCCATTGGCAATATAACCACTTACATAATACTTACCATCTCTAAATCCTGTAACGAGATTTCCATCCTCATATAAGCGATATTCATCTTCATAATTTTGCATGCCTTGAGCTAAGATTCCGTTGATGAATAAATGTTCTCCATTTGCATCGGTTCCGATACCGGTTAAACGCACACCATCTTTATAGAATAGATAATATTTACCATCTATCGGCTTTTGATGGAACATCCAACCATTTGCCAGCACTCCATTGATATAGTACTTCTCATTATGCACATCGACCACATTACCATCCTTATAATACTGATATTGACCAGCATGATAATTATATCCCTGTGCTAATAAGCCATTGATAAACAAATGTTCTCCATTTGCATCTTTGCCAATGCCTGTTAAGCGTACACCATTTTCATAGAATAGATGATATGCACCATCTACTGGTTGTTGATGGAAGTACCATCCATTCATTACATCTCCATTAACAAAGAGACGTTTCTTACCATTGTATTCATACACACCTTGTGCAAGCAAACCATTAACGTAATAATGCTCTTCATTTTTAGCATCAATGCCCATGCCAGTTAGACGCTCACCATCTTTGTAGAAATAATAGTAATGGCCATCTACTGGTTTTTCATGGAACATCCAGCCATTGGCTTCATGCCCATTAACGTAGTATCTATTTCCAATAAGTCCTGTAAATCTATCACCATTCTTAAAATAAATCTGTTCTCCATCCTGGATATGTAGTCCTTCCGCAAGAAGACCATCTACATAATAGTGCTCTTCATTTTTAGCATCGATTCCTTTACCAGTGAGACGTACTCCATCTTTATAGAATAGATAATATTTACCATTAATTGGTTCTCTATGGAATACCCAGCCGTTTGCAATATAACCACTTACATAGTACTTGCCATTTCTATATCCTGTTACTGGATCACCTTTTTCATATAAAAGTTCCACTCCAGTAATATTTTGAAAACCTTCTGCAAGGACACCATTTACATAGTAGTGCTCTTCATTTTTAGCATCAATTCCCTTACCAGTTAAACGTACTCCATCTTTGTAGAATAGATAATGATAACCATCAATTGGCTCTTTATGATACATCCAACCATTAGCTATATAACCATTCACATAATATTTATCTGTAGCTTCACCAATAGGGTCACCATCTTTATACAAACGTGTTACGCCATCAAAAGTATTGTATCCTTGTGCAAGTAATCCATTATAGTAATAATGTTCCTCACCCTTCGCATCAATACCCTTACCAGTTAAACGTACTCCATCTTTGTAGAATAGATAATACTTGCCATCGATTGGCTCTTTGTGGAACATCCAGCCATTTGCGATATATCCACTTACATAGTACTTACCATTTCTAAATCCTGTTACTGGATCTCCCTTTTCATATAGAAGATCAGTACCTATTAAATTATGAATACCTTCTGCAAGGATACCATTTACATAATAGTGCTCTTCATTTTTAGCATCGATTCCCTTACCAGTTAAACGTACTCCATCTTTATAGAATAGATAATACTTACCATCAATTGGCTCTTTGTGGAACATCCAGCCATTAGCAATATAACCACTTACATAGTATTTGCCATTTCTAAATCCTGTTACTGGATCTCCCTTTTCATATAGAAGATCAGTACCTATTAAATTATGAATACCTTCTGCAAGGATACCATTTACATAATAGTGTTCTTCGTTTTTAGCATCGATTCCCTTACCAGTTAGACGTACTCCATCTTTATAGAACAGATAATACTTACCATCAATTGGCTGTTGGTGGAACATCCAGCCATTGGCAATATAACCACTTACATAGTATTTACCATTTCTAAATCCTGTTACTGGATTACCTTTCTCATAGAAAAGAATAACACCATTGATATTTTGTAAGCCTTCTGCTAGAACACCGTTTACGTAGTATTTACCAGAATCGATAGTAGTGATTGGGTCTCCATTTTTATAGAGACGAGTCACTCCATCAATAGTAACATTTCCTTCTGCAAGGATACCATTTACATAATAGTGCTCTTCGTTTTTAGCATCGATTCCCTTACCAGTTAAACGTACTCCATCTTTATAGAATAGATAATACTTACCATCAATTGGCTCTTTGTGGAACATCCAGCCATTAGCAATATAACCACTTACATAGTATTTGCCATTTCTAAATCCTGTTACTGGATCTCCCTTTTCATATAGAAGATCAGTACCTATTAAATTATGAATACCTTCTGCAAGGATACCATTTACATAATAGTGTTCTTCGTTTTTAGCATCGATTCCCTTACCAGTTAGACGTACTCCATCTTTATAGAACAGATAATACTTACCATCAATTGGCTGTTGGTGGAACATCCAGCCGTTAGCTATATAACCACTTACATAGTACTTGCCATTTCTAAATCCTGTGACTGGATTACCATTCTCATACAGAAGATCTATACCATTGTAACTCTGTATTCCTTGAGCAAGCACACCATTAATAAATAAATGTTCACCATCCGCATCGGTACCCATACCAGTTAAACGTACACCATCTTTATAGAATAAGTAGTAGTACCCATCTACTGGTTGTTCATGGAACACCCATCCATTAGCAAGAACATCACCAACATAGTATAGTGAACTTGTTTTTAATGCCCCTAATACTCCTTGCTGTCGGTTTGCATATTTTGCAACTTCAGATGCATGAACTTCATATAACTTTGCAGTTGATGAACAAAAAACTGATGCAATCATCAACTTAGCAAAAATACTCGCTGGTGTAGTCTTCCTCATTCTTTCTCTCCCTTACATTTAACGTATATATAGCACGCTTAGCGATAATGTGAACACATTGTATTATTAAAAAATCATAATTGTCAAATACTCTAAAATCATCACTACTCTTCTTTTTAGTTATTGATAGTTCCAATTTTATAAAAATATAGTTTTTAAGTAACCATGAAAAAAATCTAGAGTATAGAACATCTAGATTTTTGAGATATTGCCTTATTTAACTTATGCTTTGTAATAGGATTTAATTGCTTTTACAAAGAGATTATTATCTACTTCATCTCTAATTGCAACTCGTATAAATTGCTTATTTAGCCAGTTAATCTTTGGTGTTAAATCTTTAATAAATATATTCTTCTCAAGCATAGATATACACAATTCCTTTGAAGTACCTTCCAGAACTTCAATCGTTACATAGTTAGCTTCGCTAGGAATAACTCTAAATTCCTTTACGTCTTTAAGTTTATCAATAAATATCTTTCTTGCATGCTTAATATTTTTCAAAGCAACGGCATAATCTTTCTTATATTTTTCATAAATTTGGAGGTAAAACTCTCCAAATGAATTAATATTCCAAATTGAAACATCCTTTTTAATATGATTAATCAAATTAGTGTTGGAAGTGCATAACACTCCTAATCTCACACCAGGAACGCCATATGATTTTGAGATACTCTTTACAACAATAAACTTGTCATATAAATTCAAGTATTCCTCATTTATAAAGGATGAATCTTCTTCCTCAGCAAAATCCACAAAGCTTTCGTCAAGTATAAAAGTAATGTCTTTTTCTTTACACCAATTAAGTAGTTCAAGAACACTAGCTTTCTTTATGTAGTTTCCTGTTGGATTATCGGGATTAATTAATATCAATGACTTGATATCTTTATCTGAGTAGAACTGAATCAAATCATTTGCGTCATAACTAAAGTTATTGTTATTTGGAATATAAACGATTTCGTTCAATTTATCATATCTATTCGGATATTCTTCGAATGTTGGACGAATAAATCCAACATTTCCTTGAAGTGTTCCCATCACAGATTTGATGAGTTCAGCGGCACCATTACCAACAACAATCTTATCTACCGAAACACCAAATATTTTTGCACATAATGATGAATTCACTTTTAATCCTGAAGGGTATTGCTCCAAGAGAGTTTTAAAACTATATTGAAACTCATCAATCATCTTTTTAGGTGGGAAGTAAGGATTTACTAGATAACAAAAATCTAGTAGTTTTGGATATCTCCAGTACCCACCATATCTTTCTTGCATTTTAGCAAGTTTCTTCTCGCCTTCCGAAAAGATAGAACTTGCAATATCTAAATCTTGTTCATCATCAATCTCATACCATTTAACTGAATCCCCAATACATTTTGCTTGAATATGGTTCTTACCAAGTCCGATGATTATTTTTAAAACTGCTTCATAGTAATCATTCTTTCCATTGGTACTCATAAACGCTTCTAAAAATGGGAAATATGTATTCGTTGAAAAGTCCTTAGAGAACTTATAAATATTGATTGTTTTATAGTATTGATCAGCATCATGAAAGTTAAATTCTTTCCCTGATATAAAATCTAGAATTTCTTCTTTTTCATTAATTTTAAGACAAGTACCATCCATCCAAGGTTCATACTTTGCTACTAACGCAAGATTATCTCTAGTATCATTTAAAATTGTATCTATCATCTCGTCATTGAAGATAAGATCAGATTCTAATGTTATAGTATCTTCCTTTATCATTTCATCTTTAGCAAGATACATTGAGTAGATATTATTGGTTTTATCGTAAATATCATTATTGATAAATACAATTTCTGTAGATAGATTCAGACCATTTATATACTGGATAAAAAATTCACTTTTATATCCAGTAACCACAATGATTCTTGATAATTTTTTTGAATCTAAAATACGTAGCATTCTTTCAATTAAAGAAACACCATTTACTTCAACCATTGATTTAGTGTTGTTTTCAGTTAGTTTTTTTAATCTACTACCCATTCCAGCAGCTAATATTAATCCTTGCATATCATTATCCTTATCTATATTTATTAAAAATCAAAAATGATGGAAACTTTGGAACGAAACATGTTGACTTAGGAGGCAATATACATCCACTATCTGATAGTTCAGAAAATTCTTCTAAAGATAATGCTGTAACCTCTAATAGTACATCTTTACTATCTAAATTCTTTTTCTTATTCTCCAAATCATATTGCATCACATATTCGACATTAGAGAAATTTAAAATTCTAAATGCTGTTGAAATAATTTGTGTATTCAATCTATACACATCGTTATTCCAGAATAAATCTCCCTCTACAACTTTTAATTTTACTAAGAATGAATCATCTTGATATGTGATTCTAACATATCCTTTTGATAATTCTTCATCTGTTGAGATTCCTAGCATATTTACCATAAAATTCTTTGCTTTTTCAAAAGATGAAGCATCAACATTCTTAATTACTCTATTAATTGGCAGAATTTGAATTTCTGAAAATCCCAAAAAGCAAGTTAGAATATTTTTTTTGTTTCGTACCATTGATGTTGTATATAGTCTATGATGCCCATCAGCCACATACATTGTCTCAATATCATCATATTGTTCTAGAATCTTTTTTGCCTCATCACCAACAAACTCAAACAATGTGATGTTCTGATATTCATATTTATTTATATATTTCTCAGATGTAACAAACTTCTTTAAATCAATCTTTTTTTGATGTGTTACCAAAACAGGTGCAGTTTCAGAGTTATAAATATGAGAGTTAGCAATCATTCCCTGTACAGTATCAGGTAAAATTAGTTCATGACACTTAATTCTCTCATCAACATACTCTTGAATTGGAAGGGATGCAACCAAACCATAAGAACCGTTACACTCAAATATATAAATACATTCAAGGTTTTTCTTTATGGGTTGTTCATTCAACTTTTTCTTTTTACTTTCAGAAAGAAATAAAGTATTCTCATCAAAATTTATTTTTCCGTCTTTAATATTTGCTAAATTTATAAAATCTGAATCATAAATATTACCAGAGATATTTACATAACTTTCTTTTATTAAGTCTATTTTCATTTCTAATCTCCAAAAATTATTCGTTATGATTATACCATAAATGATTCTGTTTATTGAACTTCCAACAACTGATTTTATCAACACCAAACATGATGAGCTAAACCTAATTTTTCACAAATAGTATTATTGCAATTTAAAAGGGATGTCTGCGAATGTGTCTTCATTTATATGACATCCCGTATTACATTGTGTTTTGAATTAGCTATAGTTTTTTAAGTGTTTCTATTAAATGAATATATTACTTGCTCTTTTTCCACGTTCAGCAGATCCAAATTTGAGCTTTGTTGTCTCTAGAATTTTCTTCCATTCATGTATGACTTCCGGATTATCTAATACATACTTCAAAGCTTCATACAGGCTATTATCATCTAATTGACACACCATTCCACATTGACTATCATCAATGATTTCCTGAGCACCACTTACAGCTGTTGATATAACAGGTATACCTTGCAAAATGGCTTCTGCACACGCTGTACTATAACCCTCACTAAAAGAAGAGCATATAAATACATCGGCTTTAGAAGTGAATTTGTGTGGATTTGATTGAATCCCCAATAACTTAACAGTATCTTCTAATTGTTCGCTATTTACCTTATCTACTAGTTGTTGGTGTTCTACGCCATCACCAATAAGCCAAAGTGTAAAATTATAGCCATCTTTTTTTAATCGATTTGCAACATCAACAAGGCGTAGAAACCCCTTCTCGGGAGTTTGTCTACCCACTGCAACAAACACAGGTTTTCTTGAAGTAACCTCCGATATTTTTTCTTTAGATGCTTCCAAGATTTTACTTTCATCAATGATATTGTAGCAACATTCAACATTGACTGTACCATTCGATTCTTTACGTAACCGCTCTTCATTGAACTTAGATACGCAGAATACTTTATCAAACTTAGGATATTCATTTCTTAATGTTAGGCCTTCATCATAACCATGCATCCATGCATAATGTTTTGCATTGCGATTCGTTGAATTTGCTATCATTCTTGTCGCAAGTCCATATTGGAATGCAACTTCAATATCATAATTTCCACCTACTATTTTTTGATAAAGAAAGCGGATTGGCAATGCATTTACTATCTTATCTAGTCCCCTAAAATAAAATCCCAAAGTTTTCTGAATATGTATAGTAGGCTTTAAGAGTTTAATAAAATCTGGATCACATCGATAAATTGGAATAATCGTAATGTCAAATAAATTTTCATCCAAGAAATTACAGAGTTCAACTAATACCTTAGCTACTCCATCTGCGTATTGAAGATTATTTAATACAAAAACAATTCGCTTTTTCATTATTTACTCCGCATAGTCATATAAATATTCTGGTAGTT
This sequence comes from uncultured Solobacterium sp., assembly GCF_963550625.1. Taxonomy (GTDB): domain Bacteria; phylum Bacillota_I; class Bacilli_A; order Erysipelotrichales; family Erysipelotrichaceae; genus Bulleidia. The sequence goes on along the minus strand of NZ_CAUVCV010000001.1, from coordinate 248,254 downwards.
TTTTCGCAATTTCTTCAACTTCTTTTTGATATTCAGGATGACTAATCCATAATTTTGTATTCTTAATCGATTTCGCAGGATCAAATCCGGATTTCGGGGAAACATGTTGTTCCTTTGTTAAGCCCAGCCAATCCATAATTCTTGTTGTTGTCGCATCATACTTGTAAATCAAATCTTCAAATTGAACTAGAATTGCATACTTTGGATCATATACTTCTGTTTTTCTATGTTCACGAATATATGCAAACCATTTGCAAAATAAGTCTACACTCTCACATGGAACGACTGGATCTTTCCACATATATTTTGTAAGGATATATAAATCTCGTGGATCACGATCTACAACAATTACCTTAATATCATTAAAGTATCTAACAAATCTTTGAATATTTGATGGCGGTACAATTTGATCAACCATTAAATAAGGTTTGTGTTCCTTGTTTGCAATCGTCAATAACTCATCAATATATTCTTTTGTATAAGTTAAAAACTGTTCTTCCGTCGGATGCGAACAATAAGTAATTTCATTTGGTAGTGGGTTTGTAAATACAACGTCCTCTGGGCTACCATGTAACTTACTCATAATCTTTTCTGGAAAACGAGTCAGGTAATAATAGAATGTTCCCTTGTCATATAGGTCGTAAAACCAATATCCTTTAAATGTGAAATCTGTTAAACGATCAATATATTTGTAAGAAATTTTCTTATACTGATTATCAAAGAATGGTTCATATCTCTTATTAAACTTTGTACCTGCATTAAAGTCTGTCAATCGCTTAAATCTCTTTAATGCATGTCCAGAATTATGACGATTGTGATTTTCAACTAGATTATATTCTAAATCTGAAATTCCATCTGGATCTTGTACGAAACGAAATTCATAATTTGTCATTGAATAAACATTATCGAATTCGCTTAAAAAATCTGTAATAGCACTAGATCCCGTTCCATGGTAAGAAGCACAACTAATAACCTTCATATTTATTTTCTCCCTCTTCTCTTAATCATATTCACATATCCAACAAGTTCTTGTCTGGAATCAGGAATCATGTAGAGACATCCAAAATAAATCACAATACATAATACAATTGATATGTATACATTAATATATCCTGCTAAATAGTTACGACTGATAAACGCAAAGGCAACCATCACTACAGTAGATAAGATATAGTTTTTAAGTTCCAAGAAGATATCCTTAATGGAAATATAAGACATTCTTGAAGCGATAATTGTCTGCATGATAGGCAACTGTAAACGAACAATACAGCTAACGATTACCACTGCAGTAAATCCATACTGTGCCGCAAAATACAGCGAAGGTATTAAGATTGCCGCTTGCACCATATTGGAGAAGAAGATGAGCTTTGGTTGTCCCTTCGATAAAGTCACAACACCACTCATATCATTAAAGATTACACTTTCCGCAAGGACAAAGCCCCATAATGCGACTAAGAGATCTGCATCTGCCCACTTACTACCCAGTAAGATTCTACGCACAACATCTCCATACATTAAGATACCTGCACCAAGTGGAATCACTAAAATACCAATCATCTTCAAGAATTTGAAATACAAATTCTTGTATTCATCATAGTTATGTTGCACATGTGATAAACCAGCAAATAGTACACTGATAGTCGCACCAGAAATTAGTGAAGTAATCTGGGCCACCATAGTTGTACCTGTCTTATAAATACCTAAGTAGTACTGAGAGAACAATGTTCCAAGAACGAAAATACCAGAGTTTGTAACTAACCATGAAGAGATTGTTTCCATCAAACTCCACATACAGAAATGCAACATTTCCTTTAACTTATCAAAGCGATAAATCAAATGTGGTTTCCATGTTGAGAAATATGTTAGTAATAATGTATTACATAACTCACCTGCAATATTACCGATGATGAGTGCCCAATATGAGAACTTCATCAAGGCAAGAGGAACTGTTACAACTAATGGAATAAACTTTACAATAATACGGATAAAAGATAATTCCTTGTAGTTTAAGTTCTTTCTAAAAATAGCAGCCTGAATACTACTGAATGATGTCATCGGTAGGATTGCAGCACCGATGTAAATTACTCTACCAAGGCCAGGATTACCCACAGCTGTCGCAATCTGTTCTGCAAATAAGAATATAAACAACCACAATAATAACGAGATTGTAATATTTGTCCAGAATGCAACATTGATTGATAAATCTTCATCTTCTTTTGTTTTAAATTGATGCTGGACAACATATTTCTGAAAGCCTGCATCTGTAAAAATATCTGCAAACGAAACAATCATCGTTACCGTCGCAACAACGCCAAACTCTTCTGGCACTAAAATACGTGCCAAAATCATATTTGTGATTGGAGATATAATTTTTACAATAATTTCTGTGAAAATAGACCACTTTGCGGCACTACCAACACGTTCATTGATGTTACTCATAACCCTCCTTACTCAACTATCTTTGGTTTTCTATCTAGTTCTTGACTAATTTTCTTTAGTAACCAGAATACAAACACAAAGTAGAACAGGTAATTAAACATATCATATATACCTCTACGTGGCAGGGTAAACATTGCATATGTCATAGACATTTGTACATAATAGCGGAATGGTGATAATTTTTCTTTCGTACAGTTCAGGATATGTGCTGCTACAACTCCAATAATAAATATTGCAATTACACCAAACCATGCAAAGTTATGATATGCCTCTGCAGTCAAGCTATAACCAATACCGAAATTTGCCTTTACATACGCTGTTAACCATCCCTCAACAGACGCATTTGTAATCTCACGTAATAAACCACTTGGATCAATAAATGATGGTAAGAATCCAATGATAGATCCCAAATAGGAAAGTCCATACGTATATGGGATTGATTGTGGTGAGGCACCAACAACTACCATCATTGGGAAACAAGACCATCCAAGACTACCTATAAAGTTAACAAGTACATCAAGGATAGATTTTGAGCTAACTCCAACACCACCAGCCAAGCGAGCTTCAGCAAGGTAATTTGAAATACCCATTAAGCCCACTCCAAAAACAATAATGGCAAGAACCTTACTAAATTTTATCTTTTTTGCATTATTGAACTTCATTAACATCAATGTACCAGCAAGACCAATACTAAATGTACGTTGTCCAATAATTAGATACGCAAGCGTATGAATAATCATCAGTATCTCATAAATAACCTGCGTTTTTCTCTTATTGATATTTACAATCCAAAGCAGAATTAGTGATGGTATATAGAATATAGAGATACGATCAAAAATCCCTAATCTTGCTAGAAAAGCAGCAGTACTACCAACACGAAGTGCTTCATAACCATATCTTACAGTAACTAGTACTTGCACAGAGGTTATAATAAGCATTGCTGGAGCAGAAATCCAAAATAATAACTTTCCAACTCTCTTTAAATGATAGACATTCATTTCTTCAGTTAGAACAAACTGTTTTTCTTTTACGCCTACCATCACACCTGCAAGCATTAATGCTTGTATAGATAAAAGTGTAAACTGTGCTACTATTAACACTGCCTTTTCAGACGCAAACTTTGAATAAAACGGGTGTTGGAATACATAGTCATACTGTACACCTAACCCATACAAATAAAATTGACCAAATTGAAAGACACAAAAGGCCATAAAGAACAGTGAGAATGCCGTGAAGATTTTTTCATTAATCACAGCATATGTAATAAATAAAACAGTACTAACAAAAAGCCCATATGAACCCCAAAAACGAAGACTATCAATCTTCATTCCAAAGGTCATAAATAAGCTAATTGCGAGTAGTACGATGTTAAGATACACACCAACCACTCGGTACTTTGTTGTATGAATCTTAGGCATCATAGGTTCTTACCAAACTTTCTCTTATGATAGTAACGGATGAGTGCCTGTGGAACGAGTCCGTGAAGAATATGCTTGAATGCATAGTAGTTTTCACTGACAGGTAATCCTAATTTCTTTCTCCAATGAAGTGCTAGTTTACATGCGTCAACGCGGAATTGGAACTTACGCTTCTTCATTGAAGTTCTATTTTCACGATAGTTTAAAACAATCTCGTCTAGATTATACGCCTTCTTATTGGCATACATTAACTTGCACCAAAGATCATAATCCTCTGTACGACTTGTTAATGGTGAAACTGTATATCCACCCACTTCCACAAGATCTTTCTTGCGAATCATCACTGTTGGATGAACGATAGGATGATAGCGATAGATATTACGACTATTCAGTTCAACAGAACACTTTCTAATACCCCAGATACCATCTTCATCAAATAACTTGATATTGGCTGAAACAAGAGATACATCTGGATGAGCATCTAAATACGCAACTTCTTTTGCAAAACGTTCTGGTAATGAAACATCGTCATCGTCCATACGTGCAATATATTCACCACGTGTATATTCAATACAACGGTTTAAAGACGCAGCTAAACGCAAGTTCTTCTCATTATGAAGAACTTGGAATTTGTCTGGATACTTTTCTGCATATCCCTTTAGAATCTGATATGTGTTATCCGTTGAACAATCATCACAAACAACCAATTCCCAATCTTGGAATGTTTGGTCTAAAAGAGATTGAATCGCATCACTAATATATTTTTCGCCATTGTAACTGGCCATTATTACAGATACTTTATACTGACTCATTCAATCCTCCTTTACTTAATCTTTCTCGATTAATGAATAAATCTCCTTCATCTTCTCCATAACTGCTTCTAAAGAGAAGTTTTGAATAAATGTTTGATTGGACGCTTTGTAGCTAGCCCAATCGCCATCAAGTACCTTTTGAATTGCATGTAGGCAACTTTCTGTAGAGAATGGGTCAAACAATTCTCCACGACTTTCGTCGATTAAATCTGAATTTCCACGAATCTTACTAACAACACATGGTAGTCCCGTTGCCATCGCTTCCATTAAACTAACAGATAATCCCTCACGATAGGATGGGAATACAAAGATATCCGACATCGCATAGATTTCTGATACATCTCTACGATATCCCAGTATATGTACCCTATCTGCAACCTTTAACTCTTCTGCAAGTTTTTGGTTATAGCCATCTAAATGATCAATACCAACAATTGCATAATGTACATTCTTTGGAAGCTGTGTTAATGCATGGATAACACGTTGGTGATTCTTATTCTCATTGAGTTCACCAACGCTAAGTAGTAATGTACAATCCACAGGAATATTTAATTCTGCACGTTTCTTTTGTACATCGATTTCTGCTTTACCAAATTTATTTAAATCGATGCCTACACCAGGTATATACATCGTATGTTTTGCATGCATATGATTCTTTGCACGCATGTAATCTTCTTGATTGATTGTAATTAGGATATCCGTCATGAATGACGCATACCACTCTGCCGGATACAGTAATACCCAGTTTTTCTTTGGAGCACCTTTGAAGAAATGGAAACCATGTGCCGTATACATCACTTTTGTATGTGTACTACGTCCTACAAGTCTAGCGATTAAACTTGCAATTGGTGTGTGGCAGTGGATAAAGGAGAACTTCTCTTCTTTTACAATTTCCTTTAGCTGTTTATAGCACTGATAGTTTTTAGGATCTGTGATTCTACGTGAAAAAGGAATTTGGTAAAATACCACATTCTTTTCCGTTAGTTCCTTTTTAAAATCAGCAATCTCTTCATCAGAGATATTGTTTCCATCCACAAAATTACACGCAACCTGCACTTCATAGCCCATCTTTTGAAGTAAATCAATTAATGGCATACAGAAGTACTTAATCATTGATGCAATTGTAGTAACAATCAATACTTTTCTTTCCATTTAATCCTCAATTTATTTTGACTTATCTTTGAGAGTACCTGTACCACCCTCAACAACTCCATCATGTCTTGCGACACTAAAGATTGTCATAATAAAGCACTTACAGTCCATCATAAATCCCATTTTCTCAACATACTCACCATCGAGTTTTGCCTTAACGGGGATTTCTAATTCATCTCTACCATTTACCTGAGCCCAACCAGTTAGACCAGGAGTAATATCATTGGCACCATATTTATCACGTTCTTCAATCAAATCATATTGATTCCATAACGCTGGACGTGGTCCAATGATAGACATCTTACCAACGACAATCTGTAGAATCTGTGGTAGCTCATCTAAACTTGTTTGACGCAAGAATTTACCAATCTTTGTAATATACGCATCCGGTGAAGATAATAGATGCGTTGGCATATCCTTAGGAGCATCTGTACGCATTGTTCTAAACTTCCAGATATTAAAGTATGTCTTATTCTTACCAACACGCTTTTGTTTGAAGATAACTGGTCCTTTAGAATCTAGTTTTATCGCGATAATAATCGCAATTAATAATGGAGACAATACGATTAATCCGCATACAGACAGAACTAAATCTATCAATCTCTTTATTGGTAAATAACATTTCTGTTTGAATGTAAGTGTATGTTTTTGATTCATATTCCCTCCACTATCACTTATTCACTAATCTTTTGGTACGTATGTAGGCACTATATTTGAAACAATCTGTTTGATATTTGATGCTTCAGAATTGGCTGCCTTTTCTAGTTCTTCTAATTGTACCATGAACTCTTCATCGTCCATGGAGATTGGATGACCGATACTAATCATCTTATTTTCTGTTGTTTGCATACCTTCTTCATCCATCAAACGCTCTTCATAGAGTTTTTCACCTGGACGTAAACCTGTATACTTCACTTCAATATCAACATCTGGGATATAACCGGATAAACGAATGAGCTTTCTTGCCATATCGTCAATCTTCACAGGATCACCCATATCTAATACGAATACATCTCCATCATATTCTTGTGCGTAGTAAGCTGCTTGTAATACCAAGGCAACTGCTTCAGGAATTGTCATGAAATAACGGATAATATTCTTATCTGTAACTGTAACTGGACCACCAGCTTCAATCTGTTTCTTAAATAACGGAATAACAGATCCACTTGATCCAAGTACGTTACCAAATCGAACAGCAGAGAACTTCGTATACTGTGTTAAGCCCTTCTCTTGCGCTAGACGATGAGAACGACGGTTCATCATCTGAATAATCATTTCACATAGACGCTTAGAAGCACCCATGATATTTGTTGGGTTAACAGCCTTATCTGTACTAATCAATACAAACCACTTTACGTTATGACGGATTGCGGCATCCGCAACATTGTATGTACCCATAACGTTGTTTTTAATTGCTTCGTTAGGGCTATCTTCCATTAGTGGAACATGTTTATGAGCAGCCGCATGGAAGATAATGTCTGGCTTGTATTCATCCATGATGCTATCAAGACGAGACATGTTACGAACACTACCAATTAAAGTAATTAAGTTTAAGGAACTACCATACTTCTTCTTTAGCTCAAGTTGAATCCAATATGCATTTCCTTCAAAAATATCGAAGATAATCAAAGCTTTTGGCTGTTTCTCAGCAACCTGACGACATAACTCTGAACCGATACTTCCGCCACCACCAGTTACTAGTACAACCTTATCTTTGATAAAATTACCAATTTTAGATAAGTCTGTTTCAACTGTATCACGACCCAATAAGTCTTCTACATCAACATCTCTAAGATTCTTGATAGATACAGTACCATTTAATAATTGATATACACCAGGGATAGTCTGCACACGACAAGAAGTAGAAGAACATACCTCTAGGATTTCTTTCTGAACTTTCTTAGGAGCAGATGGAATCGCTAAAATAATCTTATTAATATCATATTTATTTGCTAAATCTGGGATATCTTCACGTGTTCCTTCAATTGGAACCCCGTTAATATACTTTTTAACCAAGCGTGCATCATCATCCACAACACAGAATACCTTAGCCTTCAAAGAAGTACTGTGCATGTATTCTTGAATAATTTCACGACCTGCAGCCCCGGCACCAACGACCATAACTCTTTCTACGATAGCATCATCAGATACACCATAGTCTTTGAATACACTAAGCGCACGATACATAAAGCGCACCATCGTAGTAAATCCAAAGGACATTAAACCACCGATGATATAGAAAGAAACAGGCATCTGAATACGAGTGATAAAATAAACAATTACTACACCAATCTGTGCAAATATCCATGCATACACAGAACGTAATAGTTCATACGCACCAGCAAACTTCCATACTGATTGGTATAGGTGAAACATATGTAGCATTATAACGTCAATGAGGATATACCAAATAATGACACTGGCATACCCTGTTGTGTAATAACGATCAATCCATGAATAATGGAAATCAAAGCGAATCATTAATGCGAAGAAATAACTCACCGCGATAATTGCCGCATCTAAAAGAGCCATCGCAATCGATACGTGTTGGATCTTATTTAGTATGCTTGATAGTAAACTATTTTTCTTCATACTATTCTTACGAGCCTCCTTAGTTATTCATCAGACTTTTTCTTTGGATACTGATGATCGAACAATGCTAAGGCAACTACGATTAAGAAAGATAATCCAAATCCTGCCATAAAGCCTTTTAGACCAAAACTCTTTAGTGAAACTGGTGTAACACGAACTTTACCAGGATGTGTAACAATCTTAACTGTTGCCTCCCCCTTCATTAATTGGGAAATTTTTTCAGGAGCTACCTTTGCGAGTTCTTTTATGACTCTTTCTGTAGTCTCTACATCAGGCATACTAATAACAACTTCAATAATTTGTGTTTGTGTTTTTACAGAAGGCTTCACACTGCTTCGTAAAGCTTGTGCTTCTTCGTCAGAAAGATTTGTATTCTGAATCACTTCATCTAAAATTTCGCCACTCTTAATTAATTCTCCAGCGGTATTTACTTTCAATAAAACGTCTGCGCTTTCATCCGGCATAATCTGATTTTCATCTTTTTCAGAAATTACATACATAGAGAAACCTGCTTCATATGTTGGTTTCTTCTTAATTTTTGCAAACGCGATACCAGCGACCATGCCTAAAATAGCAGCACCAATAATCCAGAATTTCTTCTTAAAAATATTGTGAATTAATGTGCGAAGATCTAGTTCCATATCCTCATCAAAGTCTAATATTGCCTTATTGTTCTGTTCCATAACACCCTCCGTACTGTTATTTTAGTTTTCTGTTTTCTCGATTGTTTCTTGGAAGTTATAGCAATCTACCAAATCAACTTGCTCATAAGTTAAATCACCGAACACCTTTGAAACAACACCTTTTTGTATATTCTTAATAAATATATTAAATAGTTTTGTAAACCAAATTTTTTTACCATGGATTCTCGCAATCGCTGCAACCATTTCTTTTGTATTTACATATTCCTTATTCTGTGGGAAGAAGATTCCTTCCATCTGGTTTGTGATAACCTGATGCACAAATTCAGATAAGTTATCTACAAATAACATACTTCTCTTATTTATATAGTTTGGGAAAATTGGTGATTTTAATGCAAACTTGCGTAAGCTCTGGTAATTTCCCTTGCAGCCCTTTCCATAGATCATAGGCGGTCTTAGAATTGCTACCTTGAAGTTTTCATCTACCAACTTAGCAATCAGATGATCAGCTTCTAACTTAGATTTGCCATATGCGTTCTGAGGATCTTCTTTTGTCTGTTTTGTAATATGACCAACTGTCTTACCATAAACTGACATTGTACTCAGCATAATGAATTGCTTTACACCTGCTGCTTTTGCACATTCTGCGATTTTAACTACTAAATCACGATTTACTACATAATAAAGCTGGCGATTTTCATCTGTCTCTTTAATATGTGCAATTCCAGCCACATTATATACAACATCATAACCTATAAAGTCTTCTTTTTTCGGTTCATAATTCTGTGTTGGAATTGTATCAATCTGATATCCATACTTTTCAGTTAGATAGGTCTTTGCCTTTTCACCGATGTAGGATCCAGCACCTGTAATTAAAATCCTAGTACTCATGTAATCCTCCGATTAATTGCTTGTAAATGTTAATAGTGTACCATTTTGGTCCGCAACCCATTGGTTGTCTTGAATGCAGTACCAAGTATATCCATCTGCTTGTTTCGTTTCTTTTACGTAGAACTTTTGTCCTCTTGCGGCAGTACCTACAACTGCACCATTAACACTTGGTGCACTTCTAATATTTAATGCATCTACCTTAATTGTAACTGTTCCAGTCGTAGTACCAGTTGTTTTGGAATCCGTAGTCGATTCTGTATTAGCTGGTGTATTCTCAGTTGGAATTGGTTGTCCACTCATCATGAGATTATATTGATACTGATATGCATTCTTCTCTGCTTGGTCTGGATAAACAACAGATAGCAGTTCATTTGGTGCAGAAGCTGTGTATTCCATACCATCTACACCACCAACATGTGCCGTAATAATCTCCCACTTAATTCCTTCATCAAGTGTTTGTGCAGCTAATTGATTAATCTTAGATACATCCACATTTGTTAAGAATGAACCAGCAAGTGAATCTAAGATACCTGCAAAATTTGGAATCATTGCTGGACTTGTTAGTTTTTCGATGATTGCTTTTAATACAATCTGTTGATGTGCATTACGTCCTAAATCACCATCTGGTAAGTTATATCTTTCACGCACATATTCGAGTGCCAATGTGGAATCCAATGTAATTTCACCCGCAGGGAAGTAATTACCTGTCCAATAGCCTGTAAATTCATTAGGGTTGTAAACCGTAACACCACCTAACTTATCAATAATATTCAAGAATGTTGAGAAGTTTACAATGAGATAATCTTCTGCGTTTGTACCATAGTAGTTATTAATTGTATCTACTGCGTTCTGTACACCCATAACACCCGCATGCGTTAACTTATCATAACCACCGAGTGCTACGTTAGGTACATATGAGTCACGTGCAAATGAACCAATTAAAATTTGACGTGTCTTTGGGTTAACAGTAACCATCATATTGACGTCGAAACGACCTTCTGGTAGTAACTCTCCATAATCATCGTTTCCACCAACAAACACCGTAAATGGAGCAGTATCAGCAGCCTTAGGCTTCTTTACGACTTCCGCTTCGATATCGATAGTCGCAAGAACTACTGTCTCATTTTCAAAATTACTGAACTTTTCATAATTCTTTAAAGCTGACTTATATGTTGTATTAATGAGGAGAGCTGAAACTTCATTATTATAAAGTGCCTCTACCGCATTAATGATTGTCTTTCTCTTATCAAATTTAAGTTTTGTTTCAAGGGTCTCATCAATCCAAGCAATCGCTCTTTCCTGATTCTTTTGATCAGAAGCAGATTGTGCTGCGATTGTTTTATCAAAGTAATCTTTAATTTTATCTGAAGTCGTTGTGTCCTGGAATACATCTTTGTGTTGTTCCTTATATTCCGATTTCAACGCAACAATTTCATAGTGTGTTGTATTAGAAGCGTTATTTGCATTTAAAACATTCATTAAACTACGGTTTGTATTGTAGATATAAACTGAAGAAATAGTAAATGCCACTGCTAAAATGGCATTAAGTGCCAATACAACATAATTCTTTCTGGATTTTTTCTTAACAATTCTTCCATCCTCTTTTTGAACCTTTCTATACTTAAAACGTAGTAAAGAAAGAATCAAAGCGAACATCGCAATCGCTAATGATCCAACAATAATCATCGCCCTCCAACGAAGTGGAAGGAATGCTAATCTAAAAACAACTGTATCAAAGAGAATACATCCAGCAAAGGCAATTAGCCAAGCAACCAAGGAAATATTCACTTTTTTCTTTTTCTTTTTATCTGACATATGTCTACTCCAGTTAAATTTTACCATAGTGATTATACAACACATCACTGTATAACAAAAATCACCTATTTATTTCACATTATCTCACAAATTTAAACTCTACATTCATTCAGTTAAGAGCCAGTATTTTGCTTAGGTTCATTTAGGTAGAATAGTGTTATCCATAATACCCAGAATAAGGCTTGACGATAGTTAACTAAAAACATGCTCTCCATCAATATTGTTATAAAGCAAACTAAACTTACCGCATTTAACCCCTTCAGTCTCTTCTTAAACCACCCCATCAATATTGCGAATGGTATAAGTCCGTAAGAGAAGAATAAGTTAATGAACGAGGAATGTATCTCATTAACTGGTTCCGGATAATAACGTTCATAATTCCCTTCTCCGGCACCATATATAAAGTATTCAGGGTAATTGATAATTTTCTCTGCTGCACGCTCACGTAATATATCTTTAATTCCATCTGCATAGATGATGTTATAGATTTTGTAGCGGATGCGATTTACAGTTGTATACTCAACATCTTCAATACGGAAATCTGAAGTTGGAATGAAATAATAAACAACCCCAGTTGTACTCAAAATTAACATCACACAAAGTATAACTTTATTAACCCGGAACTTTTCGCTAATAAATCGTAGTAAAGCTAGAGTATATAGAACTGCAAGCCCTAAGAAAGCAGCTAATGATTTACTCTGAATTATAAGAAATATACCCATTACACTTGTGATAGGAAACAAATACGTATCCACCTTCTCGTGCTTTGTCAAATATGCGAATAAAAGAACAATGAATATATAGAAACCAAATTGATTAGGGTCCGTAAAAGTTCCCATATATCTTGTGGCTCCTTCTTCCCAAAGTTCATAATATAGTCTACCTAGACCACTAGAATAAATCAGAAATTGAATCATTAAATTTCCATATAATATATATCGAATTTTATCTATTAATCCCTTATTAATCCCACTGTCATAGGAATAGACTACAACTCCCATATATACAAGATATAATGACGAGAATATAAACCTTGGATCCGGAACTACCTTATGGTAAAAACCATTTATCATTATTGCAAAGACCAAAAATATATAAAATAATTTATTCTTCTTTATGTTTGGTATTAAAACTTCTGTTTTGAAATCTCTATATGCTATGCAAAAAAAATAGAGCATGAGAAAACAATCTGCAGGCTGAACCTGCCCCGATGCCCTAATATAAAACGGACGTAGTAAAATAAATAAAAGTAATAGGATATTTGTCATAGTTCTCTCATTCTATCTTATAAATTTTAGACTATTCCTGATAAATGAGCAACCGTAAATCAACTAGACCAATCACCTTTTGAGCAATTCCATCTAGTAATCTTCAAGAAAATTTTTCTTCTTATAATTAATATACTAAACCAACACTTTATAACCAAAGAAAGCAATAAATATAGTATAACAAAACAGCCTTTTATATTATGTTTCCCTTTCAAAAATATGCCAATTTATAAAAAGCCTTTCATGCATGTAGAAAATGTAGTATATCTCAAATAACTATCGTTAGGTCCAACTCTCTAAAATTATTTAATAAACCAAAAAATTAGTAACTACTGTTCTTGAACAAGATACATAGTTTGATAGCTTATCCTATTTCATTTATCTTTCTAACAATTCAAAGAAAAAAAGATACAATCTTATTCCAAAGATGAAGCTAGAATAAGGTTGTATCTAATCAGTTATTTTTCTTTCTGCAAATATATTTTTTCAGTTGCCGATATAATTAGTGTTAACTTATCACCATCTAGTTCATAACTGATAGTTTGATCTCCACCGGTAATCTTTCCATCTTTCCATGTAAAAGGTAATCTATCATTTAACATCATAAATGTGCCTGTGCCATCTTCGTTGAAAATGATAAACCCTGTCACATCACTATTTTTAATTTCATCTTCTAGGATTGCGGTATTGTCTTTCTCTATTCTTGTTAAAATATAGCGACCAACTATATCTTTTCCCTTCGAATTATGATTACATCCTACAAGTAGTCCAACAAATAGGAACATTGATATAAGAATCTTTGTCATTTTATTTTTCATAAGACAATGTTAACCTATATAACTCAAGAATTCAAAAAACTATTTGAAAATTACAAGTTTACTTGCAATATAGTTGAATATAACCACAAACACATTTGAAATAAATTTTACAACCATTGCTGGGGAAAACAATATATCTACAAACACAAACATAATACCCAAATCAATTACTCCAGAAAGAAGTCTAGCTCCAAAAAATGTAGGAATCTCATGCGATAAAACTTGTTTATCAAAAGAACGACTTTCAAAGACCCATAACTTATTCGTAATATACGCAAATAATACAGATATCACCCAGGATAATATAGTAGAAACTACATTTGAAAGACTCAGAAAAGTATAAAATAGCCAATATGACGCAACATTAATTCCTGTTGTACATACGCCAAAAAATAAATACATTAAAACTGACTTATATTTTTCAAGTATACTTTTCATATTACCCTTTCTACTTAAATGCTTTATATTGAATTATTAGATTTCGGCCACTTCCACCTTAGGTTTATCTTTTTTAGGTATTAACTGATTCATAAAATGGCTTAAATCATACATTCCCATTGATCCAATCATAATAAATAACGGAACATAGGTGTAGAGATATCTGGCTCTAGCCTCAAACAACATCTCAAACAAGAATAGTCCTAACAAAGATAGATACAGAACACTATAGATATCATCTTCCTCATCACATTTTTTTATACGTATTGCCTTGATAACCATCAATATTAAACAGGATATCCATACAATTTGCTGAACTGTTTTTGTAATATGATAGTGATTACCCTCTTCAATTTCATAATCCCCATTGTATACAAAACTTCTCAAGAATAAGGAGAATGGATTATCCGTTGGAAATACCTCTCGATAGAAATTACCTTCAAATCCCCATGCAAATGTTCCATCATTGAATATACTGAGAGCCTTCTTGCGCATAATTTTAGCGACTCTCTTTGGACCATACTGGTGTATTCTTTCATTCAATCTAGTAATAATTGCTTCCTTTTTTTCTTCTACTCCGTAATACGAGAGTGTATATTTTACATCATAGACATAATACCCACCATTTTGGGCTTCATTAAATCCCATCATTAAGAAGTGATGCATTGGCATCTCTAAATTAGGGTTCAGTTTATACCCCATCCTTTCAGGTAGATTTTTGTATGTGGAAGAGGAAACAAATAATACTACTAGCACAAGTGAAAATACACCAAAATTATTCTTCACTTTCTTCCATTTCTCTGGTTTCAAGATAAAGTTAATACATGTAATCATTACAATCGCAATAAATACAATAAGAATCTGTGGTTTTATTCGATAGCCCCAGTAACCCAACAAAGCAATGGATGGCCAAACAATATATTTATTAAATTTATTTCTATTTTGATAAAACCATATAATCAATGTTGGAAAAATTAATCCCATTGCATCTGAATACACAATACCTGTCCAACCAGAGAAAATAATTAATACAACATACATCCCAAACCCAAACCACGCAGCAGTAAATGATTTTTTGAAATGATAGATAATACGGAATAGTAAATAAGCTGTTATTGTACATAAAATACTCTGAACAATTACCAGACCGAAAACTGCATCCGAATACTCTACAATACCCACAAACTTTTCCAACTTCATAACTGTTGCAAAAACATAAGTCAATAATATGTTATTTGGATATAGTGAATAGTAATACTGATTTAGTTGATCAATTTTCAAATCTCGTAGGAGATAGGAATCCGCCAAGATAATATTTGAATCCCATCCAGTCAAGAAAAACGTATTCTTAAGTAATATAATTTGAAATACAAAAAAAACAAAAAGTACTATTAAAAATAGTTTTTCATGATTCAAATGTATCACTGTTTTTCTGAATAATGCATGTGTTAAAGAAACGAGTATAATCAGTACAACAGTAGTCATAAGTACTGCTTTAGCTGATAAGTCAGTTGTTACTTTACAATAATACTCAAGATTACTGAAGAATGTATTATTAATGATAATAGATGCGAAAACAATGAGAAAGAATATAGCGATTAATCTTTTTAATATCTTCTCCATATTACTGATCGTTCTCCCATGTTCGTTCACTAATGATATAACGTGGTCTGTTTTTTACTTCTAAATATACTTTACCTACATATTCTCCAATCACACCTAAAGAAATAAGTTGTACTCCTCCTAAGAAGCACATAATCGCTAGTGTACTTGACCAACCGGGCATTGTTGTTCCTAAAAAACGAGATACAATTGCCCAAATAACACCTACAAAACTAATGAATGATACGATTAACCCAAAATATGTAATTAGACGGATTGGTTTGATACTCAAGCTAGTGATGCCGTCAAATGCCAAAGCAATCATCTTTGATAACGGATAATGTGATTCCCCTGCAATACGTGTGTGCCTTTCATAAAGAACAGATGTGCTCTTAAATCCAACAAGTGGAAACATACCGCGTAAGAATAAGTTTACTTCTTTAAAATTAGCAAACTCTTTTAAAACACGCGATGAAACCAATCTATAATCTGCATGATTATAAACAACGTCAGCACCCATATACCTTAAAAGTTTATAGAATGACTGTGCTGTAAATCGCTTGAAGAATGTATCTGTATCTCTTGAACTCCTAACACCATATACAATTTCACAGCCATCATGATACGCATCTACCATCTTTTCCATAGCTGTAATATCATCTTGTCCATCACAATCAATTGTGATTGTCATATCTGCTTTATCTTTCGCTTCCATTAACCCTGCTAATACAGCATTTTGATGTCCTCTATTTCTACTTTGTGAGATTCCAAGAAAATGCGGATCACTCTTTGATAAATTTTTAATAATCTGCCAAGTATTATCCTTACTTCCATCATTTACAAATAAAATTCGACTATCTTTGCTAATCTTATTCTTTTCAATTAATTTTAATAATTCTTCCAAAAATAATTTAGAAGTAATTGGTAATACTTCCTGCTCATTATAGCAAGGAATAATAATATATAATGTATCTTTCATCGTATTCTCTCAGCCCGTCCCTATCCCGTTATAAATAATAGCGTATACATTTAATTTCTTATTCTATTTTATAGGCTTTTTATCCTTTTGGAAAGCAACAATTCTAGTATTATAAAGTTTCATCTCTTCTATAAAGTTGTATTTATCAATATTATAAAAATGAAGGAAGTTTATACCTCCTTCATTTTATTTATGAAACTGTATCGACTACCATCTCTTCATACTGACGAGTATAAAGTTCATAGTAGTATCCCTTTTGTTTCATGAGTTCTGAATGTGTACCACGTTCAATAATCTTGCCATCACGAACAACTAAGATAACATCCGCATCTACAATTGTTGATAAACGGTGCGCAATCACAAAGGATGTTCTACCCTTAATCACTGTATCAATCGCATCTTGAATTGCCTTTTCCGTAAGCGTATCAATTGAAGCAGTCGCTTCATCTAACACTAAAATACGTGGGTCCGCTAAGATTGCACGTGCGAAGGATAAGAGTTGTTTTTCACCAGTGGATAACATTCCTCCACCTTCACCAACATCACTGTCTAAACCCTTCTCCATTTTCTCAATTACAAATGTAGCAGATACAAGCTCCAATGCACGCATGATTTCTTCATCTGTCGCATCTGGCTTACCATAACGCAAGTTATCTCTGACTGTTCCAGAGAATAAGTGTGGTGTTTGTAAAACATATCCAATATTGGAATGTAACCATAGTTGCGAACGCTCTCTCGCATCTCTTCCATCAATGAGAACTTGTCCCCTTGTTGGTTCAAAGAAACGACATACAAGGTTTACAAGTGTTGATTTTCCAGCACCTGTTTCTCCAACAATCGCAACGTTTGTTCCATGCGGCACTTTGAGATTAAAGTTTTCTAAGACCATCTCATCGCCATCTGGATACTTGAAATCAACATCTTTAAATTCAACGTCACCAATGAGTGGTTCCCAATTTTCCTTCTTTGGATTGAATGTATCTCCATATTTTGCAATTACTTCTGGTGAATCCGCAACATCTGATTCAGTATTTACTAGTCTATCAAAGCGTTCAATATTTACTTGAATTGATACAAGTGAAGATATTGTCGTAATGACGCTATGTAGTGGATCCATAATGCCTAGTGCATAGCTCATAAATACAGATAGTGTACCAATTAACATCATATTATTGACTGTTAAGTTACCACCCTGCCACATAACGATTGCTAGGGCGATAGAACTCATCATCGTAACTGTGGAATAGAAGAACGCCTGATAGCGTGCAGCTTGTACGGATACTTGGCGCATCTGTTCTGTATCCTTTTTAAATCCATCTCCAATAATGTTTTCGATTACCATTGTTTTGATGGATTTAGCCCCTGTAATACCTTCGTTAAAGTCACTCGTAATTTGGGAATTCAATTCACGCATATGGCGATTTAGTTTTACAAGTCTCTTCTGGAAGAATGCAATAATAAATATCGCAAATGGGACTAGCACAAATACCATGCTCGCAAGTCTCCAACTGATTCTTACCATGTTGATCATAACGAACAGGATATAAGAACCATTCCATACAACATCCATCATACGCCAAGACATGAGTTCGCCAATCTTACCACTATCACTCATAACTCTTGCATGAATATAACCAACATTGTTTTGGTTGAAGTACGCAAAGGATAATTCCTGTAAATGATTAAATGATGTATTTCTAAGATCACGATTTAAATCTAGTTCTGTCTTTGAAACCCAAAATACACTAATAAAGTTTAGTGTAACTTGAACTATTAATATCCCAATATAAAGCATGATAAATAGTCCAAGCGTATCTAAAGTTTTTTCACCAACATAGTGATTTAATGCATACTGGTTAAATAATGGATAACATGAATCCACTAAACTTGAAAATAATCCCATCAGAATCATCGCAATGATTCTCTTTTTATATTTCTTCGCAAATGGTAGAATCTTCGGAATGCCAAAGTATGGAAGTGATATATTTTTATTTTCTTCTTGCATACGCTACCTCCCTACTCACTCTGTTGTGATTGCATATCATAGATACGACGATAAATTCCCTGTTTCTCTAACAGTTCTTCATGTGTACCTTCTTCTACAACCTTACCCTTATCTAAAACAATAATATGATCGGCTGCCATTAGTGTTGTAATACGGTGTGAAATCAGGATGACAGTTGATTCAGAAATATTATCTTTAAGACCAGCTCTAATCTTTGCGTCTGTTTCCGCATCAACTGCAGAAAGAGAGTCATCAAAGATCATAATAGGCGGTTTACGAATTAACATTTGTGCAATCGCTGCACGCTGCTTTTGTCCACCAGAAAGTGTAACACCACGTTCTCCAACGTATGTGTTATATCCTTCTTTAAAGTGTGAGATAGCTTCATCTAATGATGCAATCTTTGCAGCTGTACGAATTTCCTTCATATCTGCAGACTGCTTTGCAATCTTGATATTCTCTGATAAGGAACGGGAGAAAAGATATGGTTCTTGTAATACCATACCAATATTCTCACGCACCCAATCCGCTTTCATATCTCTAATGTCTACACCACCAATTGTGATTTGACCATGGTCTTGTGGCAACTGATATAGACGGTCTAACAGATACATTAATGTAGACTTACCTGAACCTGTACCACCCAGAATTCCAAATGTTGTACCTGCCTTAATTTTAAAAGATACATTCTCTAATACTTCAGCTGTACCATTTTCATACTGATAAGATACATTCTTGAACTCGATATCTTGTAGTAAATCTGGTGTTACTGCATTTGGCTTATCCTCTTCCATTTCGGAATTCATAATGTAACGTAAACGGTCGATGGAAATACCAGCCTTTGACATATTCGCAATTGTTCTTCCTAAAGAACGTACAGGCCATAATAGTAATGAATTATATGCAATAAAGGCAATATAGTTACCTGCAGACATTCCACCATTTACGGTGATGATTGCACCGTATGAGATAACCACTAACATCTGTAAGTTAGAAATCATATCAGATGACATCCAGAACGCAGATAACAGTCTCATCAAATGCGTCCACATATTTGTGTAGTGTTCATTTTGTTTTTCGAAACGCTCACGTTCGTAAGCTTCACGTCCAAATGCACGTACAACACGTACACCTGTTAAGTTTTCCTGGGCAATCGAAGATAATTTACCTTCTTCTTCATCCGCTACTTCAAATGCATTTCCAATTTTTGCGTGGAAGAACAAACTATATCCCACAATAATTGGAATAAAAGCGGATGTAGCTAGTGCAAGATTTACATTAATAGAGAACATAAAGAACAACACCAACACAATCAAAATGACAATACGAACAAGATAAATTAACTGTTCAGACAAAAATCCTTTGATTGTATCTACATCTGATGTACATCTTTGGATGATATCACCAGTATGATTTTCACTATGCCACTTAAATGGTAAATGCATGATATGTGTAAATAAGTCATCACGCATTGTCTTTACCAATCTCTCAGAACCCATCGCTGTAAAGGATTGGAAGAAATAGCGACATGACACCGCAAGTAACGCAACAATCATGACGATGATTGCGATTACCCAAAGATTATGACGCAAAAATTCGATTCCACCAATCGCATCAATACAATTTTGAATTCCTTCTGGTAATACAACTTCTTTATGATCGATTACTGAGTCTACAGTAAACGCAATAATTCTTGGATTAATTAATTCTAATAACGAAACAAGACAGGCAAAGAGGATAGACAAACCAAAATATCCTTTGGAACCCCTTAAAAAATGCCATATCATGCTTAATTTCGATGGGAATTTCTCCTTCGACATATTCTTTCCCCCTTCTTCTGATAAATTCATATTTTATCAAATATAACATTAAATGGAAAGAAGGCTCGATCACCCTTTTTAGGAAACTAGAATAGAACCACCAATGAATTCACGAATAATAGAATTATTCGCAATCATACTATCGTCATCAATAGACACAAAGCAAGAAAGGAATTGTAACATCCTCTGCGCTTCTGCGTATTCTGCCTGATCTGGCTGTACTTTTTCTAATAGTGGTGTTGCGTATTTCTTTAATACTGCTAGTTCATAGACACATTGGCTATTAAAGAATACGTCAGCTTCCTTATTGAATGGGAAGATATATTTTTCTTCACCATGACGTACTGATGACCATGATGAAATCGTAACCGCGCCATCACGTCCACGAGTACGATTATCTCGAACCATTCTTCTTAACATGCGTGCATCTGTCGTTGGGATACGATGATGTGCATCAAGATTAATTTGTGTTAGAGGACTAATATAGATCTTAAATTTCTCACTATCATCAATCCCTTCAGTCAGTTGTGGATTGAGGCCATGAATACCCTCAATTACAATTGGTTGCGAAGCATCGATTGAAATAATTCTCTTACCAAATACCTTCTTACCAGTAATAAAATCAAATTCTGGTAAGTCCACTTTCTCTCCATGCAGTAACGCATTCATCTGTGTTTCAAATAGATTGAGGTCAACTGCTTCTAGTGCTTCAAAATCATATTTTCCATTTTCATCTGGAATCATTTCATCACGATTGACAAAGTAGTCATCTGTTCCAAGATACAATGGATTTAAGCCTATTACTTTTAATTGTATACATAAACGTTTCGCAAATGTGGTCTTTCCCGATGAGGATGGACCAGCAATTAAAATAATTCTCTTCTTTGCGCTTTGGATTTGTTCCGCAATCATCGCAATCTTCTTTTCATGTAAAGCCTCACTTAACATGATGAGATCCTTAGATTCTTTCTTTTCAATCATGCGATTTAAATCAGACGCAAAGCTTACCTTTAATAACTTCTCCCATTGTGTTTCCTCAGAGAAAGCATCATACAATAACTTCTGTTCCTCATATGGAGGAATTTGATCCGGGAAATTTGGATGTGGGAAGCGTAACAATAAACCATTACGATAACGACGTACTTCAAAGAAAGGTATATAACTTGTAGATGGTAATGCATGTACAAAAGTCATCATCTTTTCATCCGCAAGTGTAATTACATATACATTCTTTAAATCACTTGCGGTATTTAATAGGTCTACACTCTTCTTATCTTTTGCGTCCTTTAGAAGTTCGATAGCTGTATCATGGTCTACATATTCTTCTGTAATTTCTAGATTTTCTTCTACAAGTTCATGCATGCGTGTTTCAATTTCTTTCGCAAGATCATCCGTCACATTCCCAGCATGAATCACAGTAAATAATCCCTTGGATAATGAGTTAGCAATCGTAACTGTTACATTCTTGCCCATGACATCATGTATCGCCTTCAAATATAGAAGTGTCAATGTAGATTGATAACAAGTATTTCCATACGATGCACGTATATCTTGTAACTGTACAACATCCTGGTCATGTACACATTCACTAAAGTGAACATGCTTATGATTGATGAGTGCAGCGTAGATACGATGTTCTGTATTCACTTCTTGAAGTAATTCAGCAATCGTTGTATTTTTTGGCACTTCTAAAGTAAGTTCTTTTTCAGATGGAAGAATCACTTTAATTTGACATGGTTGTTGATTTAATTTCTTAACTTCTTCCATTTTAAAAGCAGTAATATGACAATACCCATTTGGATGCTTATCAAGATAATCCTGATGATATTCTTCCGCGGTATAAAAGTTCTTTAATGGCTCTAATTCTACAAAGAAACGGTCATATTTCATACGCTCATTTGTATATACCGGTTTAATATCATCCAAATCTTTTTCATCCACATAGTAAATACCAGCTTGGTATTGTGAACCTATATCATTTCCCTGACGATTGCGTTGTCGTGGATCAATGCATAAGAAAAATGCACGAATAATTATGGATAAGGAAACTACATTTGGTTGATAAACAACCTTTACTGCCTCCTTATAGCCTGTTTCATTACGGCAAACTTCTTCATATGTTGGATTGTCTGTGAAGCCGTTTGCGTATCCTACTGTTGTTTCCAAAACACCATCTAAAGCCTTGAATGCTTTCTCTACACCCCAAAAACATCCGCCCGCAAGGACAATCATCTTTTCATCTTGGTTAAATGTATCCTGTTCTAGTTGTTTTGGCTTATATGCATACACATATTCATCCTCTTCTTGTCCAAGTCTTTCATATCCATTGTGTTCTAAAACACGTATCGAATAGATATTATCCACATGACAATTCGCATGTATGCATGTTATGCCATAGTCTTCAATCAATTTTTTTGTCAGAAGATACACACTATTTTTAGCATATGTTTGATGGCGATATTTCTCGACAATCATATAGCCAATCGAAAGTTCTGATTCATGAATATCGTAAATCTCAATAATACCCTTTAATTGTTCGTCTTCCTTCCCAAAGATACCAAGAATGACTTCATCCTTATCATGATAAGACTTTTCATAATTCTCAATTGTCTTTTCTGCCTGACGTTTTGTCAGTCGTTCTTCATATACTTCCGAAAGATATTTTGCGTCTTCTTGTACAAATCGACGTAATACTATAAACCCATCTTCATACTGTGGGAATTGTTCAAATATTTTCATTTTAAACACCTCAATTCTGTATGTTTATTATACCCCTGAAAAGATAAAACAAAAATGGATATCACATTTCTGTTTTATCCATTTCTATGATTGTAATAATTGTTTTGTGACATAAGTCATTCCCTTTTCTGTTAGAAAATATAGCTGATGTATATCGTCACGCATAACATATGTCCGCTTAATTAATCTTTCGATACGTTCATCTGTTATTTTAGAAGCCCAATTTAAATGTTGATGAATGGTTTGATATCCAAGTTCAATTGTATTTCCTTGGTGACGATAGAGATGGACTAGTAATAAATCTTCACAGAACTTTTCATGATTCACAAAGGACTTTGCCCATTGTCTTAACATACCATGACGATGGAAAATAATGCCTAATAGTACTGTTACCATTCCTACCAAACTGCACATACCAGAAACCGATACATTCCACAAAATTGCGATATGATATCCCAGCCAAGAATTGATAATCGCAAAGAGAATGGATACTAGTATTGTTATCTTTAAATCTTTTGTAATCATGCATGCGGCAGCAGCTGGTGCTACAAAGTACGAAATAACTAGGATACCACCAACACTGTTAAATGCTACAACACAGGTAATCGATACCAGTATCATCAAAACACGATACATATACGTAACAGGAATACCTATTAATTGTGCATACTCAGGATCAAAGATTGCGACCTTTAGTTTCTGGTAATTGAATAATAAGAAGATCCCATTCATCGCAAGAATTACAAGCATTTCAAACATTGACTTCGGCATTCCAAATTGGCGAATAAATGGTGTAAAGAGCGGATTGCCCATTAATACCACTTCTACATCCAAATGGGTATTCCGAAAGAACTTTGTAATTAAGAGTACAGCTAATGAAAAGAATATCGGAAAGACAATTGCGAGTGCATCATCCCTCTCAACCAAACGATGACGAGATAATTCTTCAACCAGCCATACTGTAAATACACCAAAAATTGATGCACTGATAACTAGCCATATCGAACGTAAATCAGGCACAAAGAAGAAAGCTACTACAATACCTAATAATACCGAGTGAGATAAAGCATCTGCAGTCATCGCTAATTTTCTTAAAACTAAAATTGGTCCAAGGATTGCACATCCAATCGCTGTCACCATCATCGTTAACAACACTTCTGACATGATTTTGCATCCTTTCCAAGTCTTTTTTGTGCGACCAAACCATACTTACCAAATACCATGGATAACACTGTTAATATACCCATACAGATGATTACCATCGGACCTGTCGCAACACCACTATATGCAGTAGATAAAAAAGTACCTATAAAGGCAGATATACCAGCCATACTACCTGCAATAAATAATACTTGTTTCAGATTTCTAGAGTGTTGATTTGCGCATATACACGGCATCGTTAAAAATGATGAAATTAGAACTGCACCAATAGATTTTAGTCCAACAACAATAAACATCACCATCAGCAGTAATAACACCGTATTTACAATCGGCATTGAAATACCGATTGCACTTGCAAATTGTGGATCAAAAATACTAGCCACTAACTCTTTATAAAATAAAACCAATAATATTGTTGCGATGATTGCACATACCGCAATCATGATAATATCTTCTTTTACGATAAATGCTGCAGAGCCAAAGATATAGTTCTTTAAACCTGCTTGTGATGCACGCATGTATAAAGGGTTTCCTTGTAAATAACTCTTTAACACCATACCTAATCCAAAGAATCCAGTTAAAACAATTGCTAATGCCGCATCAAAATCAATCACACTATGCTTTCGTATCAATTGGATCGTTAGATATGCAAGAATACCAAATACCGCAGCTCCTAATGTCAATATGACGGAACTACGGATACTAAATAACATAAACGCAACCACAACTCCAGGATAGGACGCATGTCCTACAGCATCTGCCATCAAACTCTGCCCTTTATATACACTAAAACAACCTACAATCGCACTTGGAATCGCAAGTAAAACGGTACCTATCGCAACAACTAAGAAATCATAAGAGAACAGTATCTGTATTAGATTTTCCATCATGATACGTCTTTCTAATGTTTTCTTCTGTTAGTACATCTTCTGTTTTACCACTTGCCACAACATACTTGTTTATAAATACAACATGATCAAAATATTTTTTCAATGTATGTAAGTCATGGTGTACACAAACAATCGTCTTACCTGCCTTTTGCAATTCCTTTATTTTATCCATGATGATTTGTTCACTAGTTTGATCTACACCTGCTAGTGGTTCATCCATAATAATCAAATCCGCATCATGACATAATGCTCTTGCGATAAAAACACGTTGTTTTTGTCCTCCAGATAGTTGTGATATCTGTCGGTTTTCAAACTCTTCCATTCCCATCTCGCAAAGTGCTTGATGTGCTAATTCTTTATCCTTTTTACGTGGCCACTTTAGCCATCCTAGGCTTGCATATCGGCCCATTAGGACAACATCCTTTACACGGATAGGGAAATTCCAATTGACCGCAGAAACCTGCGGAATGTACGCTATTTCCTTTCGTACATCCGCAAGATCTTTGTCATGAATTTTTATTACTCCGGATATAGATTTTACAAATCCCAAAATACACTTTAGCAATGTTGACTTCCCTGCACCATTTGGCCCAACGATTGCAGTGATTGAGTTTTTCTCAATATCAACATCAACATCCCAGAGTACTGGACTTTCTCCATACGATACCGTCAAATCTTCGACGTGAATATAACTCATAAATACCTCCTTTATTTGAGGTTTGATACGATTAAATCAATATTATGTCGATACATATCAATATATGTATCACCTGCTTGTCCCTTAGGTGCTAGAGAGTCACTAAATAGTTCCTTTCCTTCACCAGCAACAACTGTCACATCAAACCCCTTCGCTTTACATGATTCCTTCAACTTTTCCATACGTGCAGGGTCTGTTGTTGTTTCCGCAAAGATAGCCTTTATCTGATGCTCAACAATATACGCTGCTGTTTCAGCCATATCACTATTTGATAATTCCGCATCTGTACTAACACCTTGTGGTGCTTTTACCGTAATATCATAGCGACGTGAGAAATAGTTAAACGCATCATGCGGTGTAATTAAGATTCTTCTATCTGCCGGAATCATATTGAGCTGTTCACGGTTATATGTATCTAGTTCATCAAGCTTCTTCAGATATGCTTGCAAGTTTTCTTCAATTTCATCTTTTAAATCAGGTAGTTTCTCTTGTAGAGCTTTTGCGGCTTCTTTTGTTGCTTGTTTATATAAATCAATATCAAACCAGAAGTGTGGATCGATGATTGTTTCTCCATCTTCTTCCATGCGACCTATCTTTGATTCATCAAAGTTCTGTGATACCGATACAGCATTAATCGCTTCTAATAATTCGATCATCTTACCTTCAAAATGTAGACCATGATATAACACTAAATCCGCATTCTGTAATTTGGTATTATCTTCTGGCTTCGCCTCATAAGTATGTGGATCTTCTCCAGCCGGGATAATGAGTTGTGTATCTACCTTATCACCTGCTAAAACATTTACCATATCCTCTAAAAATGAGGTTGTTACAACCACATTTAACTTCTTTGATTTTTCAGTTGGACCAGAAGTCATATTTCCAGCATTTCCTGCGCACGCAGTCATCATAGTGACAGCTATAATCATTAATAGTTTTCTAAACATAATTCCTCCATAAGTTAGTTCACGCTAACTAACTATATAACAGAATATACTGTTTGCTGGTTAGTGTCAACTAACTTGTTCATTTTATTTTTGAATTAAGAAAAGATGGATGTTCATTCACCCATCTTTCATTGCTTATTTTCCAAATCTTTCCTTAAGACGTGCTAATGCGTCGTCCATAGATACTTCTTTCTTCACTGGCTTGTTTTGTTTTGGTCTTTGATTGTTATGTTTCCCACTAGCAGCTTTACGATGACGATATGCCGCATCGCGCTGTTCTAATTGTTCTAGTGGTAGTAAGGATAACTGTACACGATTTCTAGCTTCATCGATTTGATATACCCAAACCTTCACAATATCGTTGACTGCCACACACTCAGATGGATGAGAAATTCTCTTCATCGACATATGAGATAAGTGAACTAAGCCATCTTCATGTAGACCGATATCCACGAAAGCACCAAAGTCTACAACATTTCTAACAGTACCAGATAATTGGTCACCTACATGTAAGTCAGAGATGTTCAGTACATCACTCTTGAGTAGTGCACCATCAAACTGGTCACGATAGTCACGTAGTGGTTGGCGAATTGCTTCTTCAATATCCTTGAGTGTGTATTCATCAATATCTAGCTCTGCTGTCTTTTCCTTAGGGAAAGAGATATCTGCTTCACCAAGCTTTGTAATGCCACATGCCTGCATGAGTTTACGAGCAGCTTCATAACTTTCTGGGTGGATAGAAGTCTGATCTAATGGTTCATCACCATCTGTGATACGCAAGAAACCTGCACACTGTGTAAATGCCTTTGGACCTAACTTCTTAACCTTCAGCAATTGTTTACGATTCGTAAAGCGTCCATTTTCATTACGATATTTTACGATTTCTTGTGCTGTACCACTATTTAAACCTGAGATATGTGTCAGTAACTCTAAGGAAGCTGTATTTAAATCTGCACCTGTACGGTTTACTGACTTCATTACAACTTCATCTAGTCTTTCTGTTAATGCCTTCTGTGGAAGGTCATGTTGATATTGACCTACACCGATTGATTGTGGATCAATCTTAATTAACTCTGCAAGTGGGTCAAGTAAACGTCTTCCAATTGATACTGCAGAACGTTCTTCAACTTCAATATCTGGGAATTCCTTACGTGCAGCTTCTTGTGCTGACCATACAGAAGCACCTGCTTCAGATACGATTGCGTAGGTAACATCTAACTTGTGCTCATGAATCAGTTCTGCAACTAACTTCTCACTTTCACGAGATGCTGTACCATTACCGATTGCGATAATCTGTACATGATACTTTTGAATGAGTGATAGTAACTTCTTCTTAGAAGTTTCAATATCTTCGCCCTTCTTTGAGAATGGGAAAATCTTACTTACTGTTAACATCTTACCAGTTTCATCGATGACTGCTAACTTACAACCATTGAAGAAACCAGGGTCAAATCCTAAGACAATTCTTCCCTTTAATGGAGCTTGCAAGAGTAACTTCTCTAAGTTCATTGAGAAGATTTCAATGGACTTGTTCTGTGCTCTTTCACTTAATTCAGAGCGAATTTCACGTTCGATAGATGGGAATAATAAACGGTCACAACCATCTACTACCGCTTCATACAAAGCATCTTCAACAATTGTTGTTTGGCCCTTGAGTAGTGTCTTTAATGCATTTTTCTTTAATTGTTCATCATCGAAGACAAAGGAAACTGTAATAACCTTTTCCTTTTCTGCACGGTCAATTGCCATGATACGGTGGTCAGCAAGCTGGGAAATCTTTTCACTACGGTCGTAGTACATCTCATAGACTTTATTTTCATCCACCGCATCCTTCTTTAACTTTGTCTGAAGAACACCTGCCTGCATGATTGTATCCTTAAATGCCCAACGCTGCTTTGCATTATCACTAACAACTTCAGCGATAATATCCTTTGCACCTTGAATCGCTTCCGCAACTGTTGGAACTGCCTCTGATAAGTACTTTTCTGCCTCTGCTTCTAAGGAACCTTCTGTAGGTAGAGCAAGCATCCAATCCGCAAGTGGTTGTAAACCATTCTTAATAGCAGTTGTCGCACGAGTCTTCTTCTTTTGTGCATATGGACGGTAGATATCTTCTACCTGAGATAACTTTGTACATTCGATAACAGACTGTTTGATTTCCTCTGTTAACTTACCCTGTTCTTCGATTAATTTTAGAACATTCTCTTTTCTCTCAGCCAATTTTTGTTGATATTCGTATTGTTTCTGGATATAGAAAATCTGTTCTTCATCTAAACCCTTTGTAGCTTCCTTACGGTAGCGGGCAATAAATGGAACTGTATTTCCTTCCGCTAATAAAGATAGTGTATTTTCGACCTGACTGAGTTGAACCTTCAACTCTGCCGCAATCGCCTGAATGATATTTTCGTTCATGATGTGACTCCCTTCATCCTTACTATTTTATCACTGATTCACTTTATTTTAAAACTCTAGTAGATAATCCCTTATCGTTCTAATACTTTTTAGATAAAAGTTATAAAATGTCTTGATAATATATTGACTTGTGGTCAAACTACGAGTACGATTATGTCATGGATAAAACGATTATCCGTCACCCATAAGGAGGGGATATTAAAATGGAACTCATTATTATTCCGGCTATTTTCTTTATTTTAGCAATCGCACTTGCAATATCATGTGCAAACATCGTTCCACAGGAAAACGCATATGTTATCGAACGTTTCGGTAGATATCGTACAACTTGGGATGCAGGTATTCACTTCAAAGTCCCATTTGTAGATCATGTTCGTCGTAGAGTTCTTCTAAAGGAACAGGTAGCTGACTTCGCACCACAGCCTGTTATTACAAAGGATAACGTAACAATGCAGATTGACTCCGTTGTATACTTCAAGGTTATGAACCCACATGATTATACATACGGTGTAGAAAATCCAATCATGGCGATGGAAAATCTAACTGCTACTACATTACGTAATATCATTGGTGATATGGAGTTAGACCAAACATTAACATCTCGTGAAGCAATCAACTCTCAAATGTTACAGACAGTCGACTTCGCAACAGACCCTTGGGGAATCAAAGTTACTCGTGTTGAGTTAAAGAACATCCAACCACCAACAGCGATTCGTGAATCCATGGAAAAGCAGATGAAGGCTGAACGTGAAAAGCGTGCTGCTATCTTAACTGCAGAAGGTCAAAAACAAGCAATGATCCTTGAAGCAGAAGGTAAGAAAGAATCTGCTGTGTTAAACGCTGAAGCTGAAAAGCAAGCTACAATCTTAGCTGCTGAAGCTGTTTGCGAAAAGGAAATTAAAGAAGCTGAAGGTCGTGCTGAAGCAATTCGCGCTATCCAAGAAGCTACTGCTGATGGTATCCGTGCTATCAAAGAAGCAGGTGCTGATGAAACAGTCATTCGCTTGAAGAGTTTAGAAGCTTTCGCTGCTGCTGCAGATGGTAAAGCAACAAAGATCATCATCCCTTCAGAAATTCAAAGTCTTGCGGGTCTTGCAAAAGGAATAACAGAAAGTATTAAAGAGTAACTACTATGTCAGATGGTTTCTTACCTTTAGCTCTTCTATTGACTGTTACATTCTCATTCTTAGCTATATTTTCCGCTAAGTTACAACAGGCAAACAACCAACAGAGAAAGACTTTCAACAATGACTATATTCCACCAAAGTCACCGCTAGATACACCTTTACGTACTACACCACGTCATATCCCAAGTATTATGGAGCCAAATCATACAGATGATATCAATGGTAAAAACATTATTCATCGTGAGGCACCAGAAAAAGGATATGTTGTTCTGAATGGTGTAAAACGTAGAATTCATGAGTGCAAGAATTTATAAAATATGAAAGCTAGTATGCATGCATACTAGCTTCTTTTATTGTAAAGATGGAATATATTTCTGAAGTGCCTTTGCAATACCATCATGATTATTATCATCAGTAATGTAATCTGCAACTGCTTTCACTTCTTCTTGTGCATTTGCCATTGCAACACCAACACCTGCAAACTGCAACATTGTAATATCATTACCTGCATCACCAAATGCTATACAGTCTTTTGCTTCAATGCCAAGTTTATCTAATGCACTCTTCAACGCTGCACCTTTATCAATTCCTTGCGAAGTCATCTCATAGAAGAAGTTTGCACTAAACATCATAGACAGTTTGCCTTCAAACGGAGCTGAGATTGCCTTACAATTCTCACGTAAATACTCAGGTTGTCCAACCACTAAAATTTTATTGAGCGGGAAATCTACATAACTTGCAAGATCACTTACCTCTTTGAGTAAATAATTGTTCATACGTGCTTCATACTGAAATCCATTAAATGTACGTCCTTTATCAGTAATTATGCAGTTATATACATCCTCAACCACCATATACTCATTTTCTACAATAATTGGATATACATTAAATTGTTTCAAATGTTGCAGTGTCTTCGTTACTAACTCCTGCTCCATCGTTGTATTTACTAGCACTTCCCCAGTTTGGCAATCAATTACCTTTGCACCATTGAAACAAAGGAATAAACCATGATGCTTATCCATTTCTAGCATCTTGCCATACTTTTCAATTCCCTTTGCAGGGCGGCCACTCGCTATCACCAAACGGATACCCTGTTCTTGCGCCTTCATTAAAATTCTTTTTGTCTCAGGCGTGATTTCCTTTTGATCATTTGTTAGTGTACCATCAATATCTAATAAAATAGCCTTCATCATTACCTCACTTAGCGTATTTCAGGGAATCCTTTTGTCACAAAATAAATCCAAACAAGCATCATAATAGGAACACCAATTTGGAATATTAAATGCTTTGTCTTATGACGGAAGATACGCATTCCTAAATATGCACCATAGGCACCACCAACTGCGGCTGCTCCTAGTAATGTCTTCTCAGGAATTCTCCACATGTTGTTCATTGCACGATATTTATCTAAGCCATATAGTCCAAATGTAATGACATTAATGACAACTAAATATGCTAAAACTGCTACTGACATCTTTATTACCTCACTTTTCGCATGGATATCATATAGTATCCTTTTATAAAATTGAAGTAAATTTTTTATTAACTTAGCTACATAGTGCTATGATTAACACAAGAATAGATTGGAGATTACAAATATGCCATGTACAACATTACTCGTCGGTAAAAAAGCTAGTTATGATGGTTCAACTTTAGTTGCACGAAACGAAGATTCAGGAGCTGGTGAATTTACTCCTAAAAAATTCATTGTTGTTCATCCTAGCGAACAACCAGAAGTATATAAATCTGTTTTATCTCACGTAGAAATCCCTCTGCCAAAGAATCCTATGCGTTATACCTGCATGCCAGATGCATTAAATGATAAAGGTATCTGGGGTGCCGCAGGTGTCAATGAATTAAATGTTTCTATGACAGCGACAGAGACAATCACTTCAAATGAACGTGTTCTTGCGGCAGACCCATTGGTAGAATACATCCCTGCACAAGGCAAAAAAGGTGATGAAGTTTATATCCCAGAAGTTGTTGGTGGTATTGGAGAAGAAGATATTGTTACACTAGTACTTCCTTATATCAAGAGTGCTCGTGAAGGTGTTCTTCGTCTTGGAGAAATCTTAGAGAAATATGGTACATACGAAATGAACGGTATTGCCTTCCAGGATGTTGATGAAATCTGGTGGCTAGAAACAATCGGTGGCCATCATTGGATTGCAAAGCGTGTCAAAGATGATGAATATGTTGTAATGCCTAACCAACAAGGTATTGATAGCTTTGATTTAAAGGATGCTTTCGGTAAGCAAAAAGAACACCTATGTTCTAGTGACTTAGTAGAATTTATCGAGAAGAATCATCTAAACCTTAACCAAGATAATAAGAAGTTTAATCCACGCTATGCCTTTGGTTCACATTCAGATGCAGACCATGTATACAACACACCACGCGCTTGGATTATTGGACGCTACTTTAACCCAACTTCCTATCGTTGGGATGGTCCTAAGGCAGATTATCGTCCTGATTCCGATAACATTCCTTGGAGCTTTGTGCCAGAACAGAAGATTTCAGTTGAGGATGTAAAGTACGTATTATCTCACCACTATCAAGGTACAGCATATGACCCATACGGAAAGCATGGTGATCCCTCACTACGTGGCTCCTTTAGACCGATTGGTATTAACCGCAATAACTTCCTAGCATGCGTGCAGATTCGTCCATACGCTCCTGAAGAAATTCGTTCTATCGAATGGATTGCCTATGGCTCTAATACATTCAATGCATTTGTACCATTCTATGTAAATATTGATGAAACACCTGTCTATACAGCAAATACAGATAAAACTGTTACAACAGATAACTTCTATTGGGCTAACCGTATTATCGGCGCTCTAGCGGATGCACATTACAGTGCTACAAGTTCTGCTATTGAGCGTTATCAAAATGCTGTACAAACAAAGGGTCATCAAATTATCAAGAAGTATGATTCTGCATTCAATCAGAATGTAGACCCTGTTATACTATGCCAAACAGCGAACCAAGAAATCGCAGATATGGCAAGACAACATACAAATGACCTATTAGATAAAGTACTCTACACTGCAAGCATGGGCATGAAGAATGGTTTCTCTAGATCAGATGCCTAATTTCTAAAAGATACGAGGCCTTTATCACCTACAACATATAAGTAAAAGGATGACGATTATTACCGTCATCCTTTTATTGTGTTTCTATTGAAACTTACTTTTCCTCTTCTTTCTTTCTGCGCTTCCAGAGGATAAAGAAGAATATTGCAAATCCAGAAAGAAGTGTAGCTAAAGTCCCAGCAAATACAGGTCTATTGTTTACAAAACGAACCCATAGATTTGTTGTAACGAAGAAGTTATCAATTTCTTCTTCAATTTTATTACCAGCTGCGTCAGTTAGAACAATCTTCACATTTCTAGCATAGTCGGCACTATCAATTTCTAATGCATAGTCTCCACCATTCTTGATGAGTTCTTCTATTTGTGCTTGATCTAAAGTCGCAACTAGTTTGCCATCTAGATAGATTTCAGCCTTAGAAAGAGCCAAGTTATCAGCTAACTTGATTTCTGCTTTATACTTTTCACCAACATATACCTTATTCTTGTCGATATTCTTGAATGTAACACTTGGTGTTGTCTTATCGACACCGAAACGTAGGTTCATCTTCTTTGTATCTAAAGTATTCTCAGATACATTACCAGCCTTGTCTTCAGAATAAAGTGTGATGGAATATACAGCGTCATCTGTAAATAGTGAACGATTAATTCTATATGTGTAGTGGTACCACTTTCCGTTTCCACCTTCAATTGTCACTTGATAATCCTTACCCTTTTCAAGAACAACTGTCTTATTATTCTTGAATAATGTAATCTTCACATTGTCTACTGGGTCAACATTTGTTTCATAGATGACAATATCACCAACTTCACGTACATACTTACCCGCAATTGCCTTTGTATTCTCATCAAATCCATATGTAGAACCAAAGCGGTTTACCGAGAATGTAATTTGCTTTTCTTCAGTATTGCCAGCCTTGTCAGTAATCTTCGCTGTTAATGTGTAAATATCATCTTCTTCTTTCACATTTGCGAAATCATAGTATGTATAAATTTGACCATTTTGAATTTCAGTATAGAAGCCCTTATTCTCAACACGACCTCTCATCGCACCTGTAAGTGTAATCTCAACAGTAGAAGGATCAAAGTTAGCGTCAGAATACTGAATTACAGGAGCAACTCTACCCTTATTTGCGGATTGATCCACAATATCTCTAATTTCTAATTGAGGTTTTGTTAAGTCGATGAAGAACTCATCTCTTGGATAGTCTGTAGCTGCGTTTCCAGCTCTATCTTGTACATCAATATCAAATTGATACTGTCCATCAGTAGAATATGTAATCGTAGCTGTATGAGAATCCCCATTATCAGTCCAAGCACTAAGAGCTGGTGCTCCATTTGTACCACTTACGTTTGCAATCGTTGCAGTTACTCTCTGTGGATCGAAGTTACGTTCAACAATAGTAATTGTCGCAGTTCTAGCTGCGTTATAGTAGTTGCCATTTCTAGCATTGTTGTTGTCATATGATACAGAAATTGTTGGACGTACTTGGTCAATTGTAAACTCTTCACTTGCGACTGTTCCATCAACATATGGATTGCCTTGGAATACATTACCTGCAGTATCTCTACCCTTGATAGAGAATGTATAATCATCATCTACAGTATAGTTGATGGTTGCTGTATGTTTAGCATCATCACCATTGCCTGTTCCTGCTGTATGTGTCCAATCAGAAATCTGGATTGCACTTCCAGCAAGAGCTTTCAGTTGCATCTCAATGTAATCCGCGTTAAAGTTACGCTCATATACAGTAACAGTAGCTGTACGTGGTGCATTGAAGTACTTACCATCACTAGCATTATTATTGTCATATGCAATACTGATAACTGGTGCAGTTGTATCAATCTGAATGGTTTGTTTCTTAACAGAAATATTCCCTGCATTATCTACAACTGTAACTTCAATTTCAACTTCGTTACTATTATTTAATTGGCTAGATACTACAAAATTAACATCCTTACTTGCAATCAAATCTCCAAGTTTCAATGTCTCTAATGTTTCAGCCTCAAATAATACACCATCATCTTGTCCTTGTGTTTGAGTTCCCATATTTCTTACAACATAACTAATCTTCTTTAAACCAGAATAAGAATTATTTGTAATAGGCTCAGATACATGTACATTTACTTTTACATCACCATTGTAAACTGTGTTTAGAGAAGCCTCCGGATTGATTGTGATAGAAGGAACTGTTGATTTAATTGAAGGTTTTTGTTCATCGACGATTAAACCAGATGAACTTACATAAGTTACGTTACCAGCCTTATCTACAGCCTTCACATATACAACGTATGTTCCTTCTTCTGTTAATTCAAAGGAATCACCTTCTTGCCAATCAGATACTCTTGCAAGTTCAGCCTCAGTTAAAATCTTTGAATTTGGTTCATCATTTGAATATTTTTTTGCATAGTAATAAATATTTGCAATAGCAGATGTTTCATCATTAGCACTTAGTTTGAAAGTTATATTTTTCTTTGCAAAATAACCTAAAGTCAACTCACTCTGTAATCCAGACCAACTCTCCTTTATGAAGGAACCATTATCTGCCTTAATATCAGAAGTGGCTTCAATTGTAGCAGTTGGCTTATTCTTATCTACTACGAAGGTAAATGCAGCCTTTTGTTCATCTGTGTTAATTGGCTCATTTTTATTACCTGCAGTATCTGTATATTCGAAATCAAATTTATAAACTGCATCACCTGTATATTTAATTTCAATTGTATGCTTATCTTCATCAGGTGTATCCCCTAGTGTTGTATTCCATTCACCAATTGTGTATTGTGGCTCAGTAATCACCTCACCCTTACCATCTACTTGACTAATTTGTATTTGATTTTTAGCGACATTCTTATTAAAGTGATCAGTACGCTCAGTTACAGTTAAAGTAGCTGTACGTTCCTTGTTGAAATACTTATCATTTTGTGCATTATTGTTGTCATATACAAGATTAACCTTTGGAGCTACAGTATCGATGTCGATATCCTTAGATACGATTGTGGACTTACCACTTAGGAATTCTGCTTTAACATATAGTTTTTTAGCCCCGTTATTTTTAACTGCATTTATAGTAAATGGG
Source organism: uncultured Solobacterium sp. (assembly GCF_963550625.1). Lineage (GTDB taxonomy): Bacteria > Bacillota_I > Bacilli_A > Erysipelotrichales > Erysipelotrichaceae > Bulleidia. The sequence continues at coordinate 211,422 of NZ_CAUVCV010000001.1, read as the reverse complement.
TAATCATTTGGTGCACTATTTTTTTCTTCATCCGTAAAACTTGTCGCATTTGTTTCAAATATAACATTTGCATCGCCATTTGGCTCTTCAGAATCAAACCAATAAGTAATACGCTTTAAACCTGACAGATCACCTTCCTTAGCATTATTAACTCTTGCAATTAGTTGGATATTTTCATTATAAGCCTTGTTACTATCAAGATTCCCTATATTTAAATCCGGTCTATTTCCTTCCTTCACAAGTTTAATTTGCTGACCAATATCGACCTTATACGCTATGCTATTCCTTTTTCTTGAACTCTTAGGCTCTAGATATAGTTTAATCTCTTTAATAGTTCCACCTTCAGTTAATTCAATGCTATTTGTGCCTTCAGAAGTATTATTATTCATATAATTATTATTCATATATATTACTTCAATGTATACATCCTTACCTTCTGGCAAATTTTGAATTTTATCTCTATTAACCTGGATTGTTACTGGCTGATTAGCAAAAATAATCTTATCTTCTTCAGTTGCGTAATCTTCCGGGGCAACAATTGTAATTGCGTTAAAAGGTAGTTTTGAAATAGGTGAAAACTCAGCATGAACTTCAATATTTCTATCAATATTTTCTATAGTCCATAAATAGACATTATTTGATAAGTCTTTAAAATTTGGATTATTATCTAAATCTAAATCATGTTTAGTGCCATCATCCTCTATATAGAAAATTTTATCTAGTTTATAATCTGAGTTCGGCTTGAACTTCACTGCCACTGAACTTTCATAATCAAAACTTGCATTCCCTTTTCCACCATTATCAAAGACAATCTTTCCGCCATCTGTCGGCTGTACTAAACTTACTGTATAATTATCTTTCTCATAAGTCACTTTCACTGTATATTGTTTATCAATATGTTCAATTAAGTATTCATTAGTAGCTGAAGGGGCCTGTGGAACATCATTGATAAGTACTTCTTTTATATGGTAGTGTGGGTTAGGTATAACTTTAAAAAGAACGTCTAAACCCAATGTAGTATGATATGTATATTTATGTGAATCACCAAAATCTAAATCTGTAGAATCAACCTGTATTTTACCATTCATACCACCATTGACCACAAAATCAACCGAAACATCACCTACTGGTGGTAACCCAATATTCGTTTCTTCTGCTGAAACTTGTATTGGAATCAATGTGATAAATAAAATTGCAGAAAATATTAAGCACTTTAATCTCTTAAAAAACATATTTCATTCCTCTTCCCTTTACTCAATAATGCCTTTTCCTTCAGAAAAGCCTATTTCGTACTCAACTCTAAACTCTTGTTTAATACTATTCTGTATATTGCTTTGGGTGTTATCTTGAATAACACTTTCTGTCAGTACTGTTGTTTCACTTCCAATATCATCTAGGGAACTTGTCTTCCCACTCTCTCTACTAGAAGAAGCTTCTGTTAAGACCGTCGTTTCTTCTGCATCGAGAGTTGGTATCATCTGAGTAACAATCTTTGCAGTCATATGCATACCAGAAGTATGCCTTCCCTCTTCACTATCACGTTGAATTCGTGCAATCTCTTTTCGAGAGTTAGCACCCGAAACCTCCGCAATTAAGAACGGAACTTTCCAGCGGATAAAGAGCAAGATAGCAATGAGTAGTAGAACGATACCAATAATGAACAAACTGACTGATATTGTACGTAAGAAATCAATATTCATCGTTCACCTCCACCGCTCTCATATGCTACTTTTACTGTTTGTCTAGTATCTTCAATCGACTGCATCGTTTGAATACGCATGTTCTCTGTTAATTCTGTAGTTGTTTTGATACTTGATACAAATTTCTGAATCAAATCTAAATCAGAATTTAGTTCTTTCTGTTCAATACCATCAACTTTTAATTTTGTTGCATACTGTTGAATTGTATTACGAACCATTTCAGCTAGTTCTAATCGAACAATTTCTGCTTCTGATTCATTTGGTACAACCTCTGTTAAAAGTGTATGCAAGCTTTCATAGAATGGCTTATATTTGCCAGTATCATTTGCTTCAGTAATCTGTGTAGCAATATCTCTATAGAACTCACCAATCTCGGCATATGTTTTTGCCATACCGATATTTTCATAATCCTCAGAAGCATGTTGAAGTACTTCTTTAAACCAAACAACCGCACTCTTTGCACGAGTTATCTGGTTATCTGCACCATTTCCGTAATCGAAGTAATACCAATAGAGTTTTCCTGCCTCAAAGCAGATATCTACATAGTTATCTGTCTTTTCAAGTTTTTCTCTATTCAAAGTAATCAACTTCTCAATTTCTTTTGCTTCCGCAACCGTAAATACCGAATCATTCATCTTATATGCTTGCATGATTTTGATATACGGTTCCTTTTTATCCTCATATCCGCTTACCTGTAAGGCAGATATGTAATCCTTAATCTTATCCGCATAGTCAGAACTTAAGTCTGCCTGGTTCATATATGATTGATAAACTGCTTCTGACTGTGACATTTCTAAGAATTTAGCAGCTCCTGCGGCAATAAACATCACAACTGCAAGTACTGCTGTTAGGATAAATACTCCTAACTTCTTTTTATATTGTTTATGTAAACCCTCATCTTGATCCTGATAGTGTTCAAGTGCATATGTCAACTCTGACGTGCTTTGATAACGTTTCGCAGGATCCTTTTCTGTACATTTGAGAATGATATCTTCCAATCCCTTTGATAGTTTTGGATTAATTTGTCTTATTGGAACCATCTCATATGGTGGTTCACTAGGATTTTTTCCAGTTATTACGTGATATAGTGTTGCGCCTAAGCAGTATATATCTGTTCTTGCATCAGTTTGCCCAATACCACCAAATTGCTCTGGTGCTGCATAGCCAACCGTACCAAGACAGGTTGTATCTGCTAAATTTTTTTCCTTGAACTCTCTTGCGGTACCAAAGTCAATTAGCGAAATCTTACCGTCTGGTTTTAACATAACGTTTGCCGGCTTCATATCACGGTAGATGATTGGAGGCTTACGTGTATGTAAATAACCCAATACATCACATAACTGTAGCGCCCAATTCACAACATTCTCTTGTGACTGAGCGCCAAATTCACTCAATATTTTGTCTAGATTATTGCCTTCAATATAATCCATTACAATAATCAAACTATCATCTGTATCAATTACATCGATGATGGATGGCAAACTCGGATGTTTTAAAACTTTTAAGATATCTGTCTCGCCAACTAGTCCCTGTCGTACAGCCTCAAAGTTGATAACACCATCCTTACGAACCTCTTTAATTGCCCATGTTTTATTGGCTCTTTCATTTAGCGCAAGCCAAACAACACTCATTCCACCTTGCCCGATTTTACGTAGGATACGATATTTCCCTTCGAGCAATTCATTCTCTTTTAACATACTAATCCCCTATCAAAATGTACGAATTGCCGCGCAAGTAATATTGTCCCTTTCCTGACGCTGCTTATTCAAATTGATTAACCCCTTAATATTTGCGGTCATATCTGCTGCATTAACCATCTTTGTTGGATTTAAAGCAGCGAAAATCTCATTTTCTTTTACAACATGACGGAAGCCGTCTGTACATAACATATAAACTGCATCTTTCACCACACTACCACTAAAGAACTGTGGATAAAGATGTGGTGTAACACCAATACCTTGCAAGAGCACTGCTCTTCTTGTATCAGCTTCTGCTTCTTCTTCCGTTATCTTTCCATCTCTAACTTCTTTTGCTACAAGTGTTTGATCATCTGTAAGTCTTACAATTTTATCAGTTAATTGATATGCACGTGTATCACCCACATTAACAATGTATAAACTATCCTGTGTCAATAACATCGCAGTTAGTGTGGTTCCAATTGCAAACCCTTGTTGCTTGCCAAATGCAGAAATCTTTTCATTTGATGCAATAATCAGATTCTCCCAATCCTCTCGAATTGTACGTTCACTGATCTTTTTTTCAGCAGTAATCATCGGTAATCTGTTGAATACCCATTGATTAAAATCATGTACGACGGTAGCACTTGCAAGCTCTCCCATGGAAAGTCCGCCCATACCATCACAAACAATTGCAAAGACCATCTTTCCCATAGGTGTAGAAATAACTTTAACGTTATAACTATCTTGATTTGTCTTTTTTACGTTACCGATATCCGTCGCTCCAGAAACGATAAAATCCATATTATCTTCCCTGGCCTATCTTGTCTTGAATGCAAACTTCTCATTCGCTAGACGAATAACATCTCCGTCTTTAATTTCAACTTTAATATTACTTGTAATCATTTCATCATTTACATATGTATGGTTTGTAGAATTCTTGTCCACAACATAGTAATGACCATTTTCTACGATAAAATCAGCATGACTTCTACTAATTGCAGTATTATCACCGATAAAGTAATCCACGTAGCTCTTCTCTTTTCCAAGACGTAAAGACTTCTTATCAAGACGGATAATATCGTTATTCTTGACACGAATCAAACGAGGATTAATCATCATTTCTTCCTGCATTGCTTGACTCAGTACTGTTGTTTCTCCGTTTGCTGCACCACCACCGATTGCATGCTGTAAGTCTACTGTTTCACCATGCATGTTTTGGTTAACAGCAACAGTATTAAAGGAAGGAACACCAGAAGCTACTTCAGTTTTTGCTACTGGAGCTACCGGTGTAGCAACTAGTTCTGCTGGTTTTTCATTTGGTGCCGCAAAACTTGTAGCATGTGAAGTGGCAGGTTTATCGATACCTGGAATATCAAATGCATAATTTTCTTTGGCAACTGGAGCTTCAGCCTTCTTTTCAGCTGGTGTAAAGAAATTGTTCTTTGTTTCTACTTCCTTTTTCTTAGGCTTGAAAATATCGAAGAAAGAACCCTTCTTTGCTGGCTTTTCTTGTTTCACTGCTTCAACTTCCTTCACTACAGGCTGAGCAACTGTATGTTGTACAGCAGGCTCTGTAATAGATGGTTGTTCATATAGATGATCTGCCTGTCCATTTGTATGTATATCAGATACCACCTTCTTATTGGAAACTTCTTGTTTACGTAGTGTATCAATTAACTCATCAAATGAACCTAAATTGAAATCAGCCTTTGCAAGATACTGCATAATTTCATAATAATATTGCTTATCTTCCTGCTCATCTAGTTGAACACGTAACATAATCTTCTGGAAGAAGTCATGTAAATTTGGCTTTTCATCATTTACGACTGGAAGATACATGAACTTAGCAGTACCTTCACTTACATCACAGAAGATATATTGTGTATTGAACACAAACTCATTTAATTCAAGCAAATATTCATTTGCAGATAATAATGTTTTTACCATGCATGAAAATATCGTCAATAATTTTTTACGGTAAATTGGACGTTCTAGCATGTCCTCTAAGGTTACCTGTGCTGAGATATTAAATACTAACTTACGGTCTAGATTAAACTGTGAGAAAGTAATTGGAACGATACCCTCAATATTGTTGTTTTGCAACATACCTAGACCAACACGATCCAGTTCCTCCTCCTTGAGCATTTTATAGTTCAAATAGGAAGCTGATGCATCATTTTCATAAGAAATTCTACTATCTAAGTTAAACATACTATCTACCCTCTCAATCATGATTTAGTCTAATCAACTGTAATAACTGCCAACGACCATTGTCGTTCTTTACAAAGCCGATTCCACTTTCGGAAATTAACCTTGCATCCGCGAAGGCACATGGAATGACAATTTTACCTGTCATATCAATATATCCCCATTTCCCATTTTTCTTAACTGCCGCAAGTCCACCGCTAAATGAACTTACTTCTTCAAAATCACCAAGATCAACTTCTTTTCCAGTAGGATCAATAAATATCCACTTCTTGCCCTTCTTAACAGCTGCAAGCGTTGTATCATTGAATCCCTTAGCATCTTCATAGACTTGATCTGATATTTGTTCGCCCTTCTTATTTACAAGGATGTAACGAAGATCCTTTTGAACAATTAGTGAATCATTTCTGCAAGGAACACCTCGCTCATCAACAACGATGGAATCAAACTTCTCATCAGTAATTGGATTTGCTTTACTATCTAACAGCGCCCAATAGCCACCATTTTTAGTTGCTCCACCAACACCATTTGTAATGATTGTTGCATCCTTATAGTTCTCACTAATCTTCTTATAAGATGTCGCATCGTAATATGCCCATTTTGATCCATCATATGCCAATATGACATTACCAATCTGCTCTTTAAATTGTGTAATTTTCTTCAAATCAGAATTAGCATCATATAAATATTCAGGAGTAAGAATTACATCACCCTTTGCATTGATGTACATTGGTTTATCATTTTTTACAACAGCTGCTATATCACTAAAGAACTCCTCAGCTTCTGTATACATGTTTGATATACCACTTGCATATCCGCTTTGATCAACATATGACCATGTTTCACCTTGCTTAACCGGTGCTAATTTCTGTTTATCAGAAAATGCCTTCACATCTTCAAAATTACCAATTAGTTTATACACATACTTAATCTCAGCCATGATTTTATCCACTGCTTCAGACTTTAAGTTTCTCTTTTGGAAAGACTCATACAAACTAAACGCGTCACCAAACTTCTTTTTCTCAATATATAGTTGTAAACCATATTCATACGCTTTTGGTTCTAATGGATAAGCAGAGATTACTTCTCTTTCGTACCATCTTTCGGCAGCACGCAAGTCATCATTTGCTTTATATGCATCGCAAATTTCCAACTGAATATCTAATGAAGGTTTGATATCCATGGCTTCTTTATATTCTTTTACAGCCTTCTTAATCGTACCGTTTTTACTAGCTTGTCTAGCAAGTGTTATATGTTGCTCATATTCTTGCTTAGTAGTTAAATTTGTATTCACTAGCGAGTAAATACTCGCAATAGAAATAAGTACGATTCCCAAAGGTATCAATATTTCTTTCTTCATTCTATACCCCCATTGAAATAGCGGAAATAATTAAACCAGCGAAAATAAACGGTGCTAAAGGTAACTCACTATCACGAGTTAACTTCTTTAAAAATAGTCCAATAACAGATACAAAGAAGATACATACCATACCTGTTATAACCATATGGAAACTATCATTTACACCTAAAACAATACCAATCACACTGAGTAACTTAACGTCACCCATTCCGATTGCATTCTTATTCATAAACCGACAAACTACGCCTATGAGCAAGAATGCCAATCCAGCAATCAACATATCTATAAGGAGAAACAGAGCAGATATTTCTTTTGCTGTAAAAATAGTTAATAGTACAACTATTACTTTAATACCAAGTAAAGTAATCAATGCTCGATTTGGAATAATGTGATACTTTAAATCGTAAAGAGTAATAACAAACAAAGCATTTACTAATACCATCGTATTTAAACTATCTAAAAATGTATTCTGGTAAAACAGTAATAACATGCATGCAATTACAATATCCAAGCAGAATTTCACAGATAATAGTTTAATATCAAATGAATCCGTGATTTTTGTAATAATCTGATTCATCTTATCTTCTACATACTTCTCGTTCTCATCATACTTTTCAGATTTTGATACATACAGAAATAGGAAACATAAACCTACTGACAAAATAATGAGGCCAATTACCTTAGTTATCATATCCATATTACTTACCCCCACACTTCTGTATAAGAAAAATTCACACAATCAATACCTTTTTTTATTTCTAGATTAAAGAACTTGAAAATTGGTAATTCAATTGTATATCTAACTACAATTAGAACTTTCCCACTATTACCTTCTTGATTACCATCGTTAATAATGCTAGACTTCGATGTATCCAAATTCTTAATATGATACATCTGCATGAATGTGTTCGCATCCATTTGATCTGTCTTCAAATTTAGTTTAATTAGTGCTGCAGACAATACATCTCCAAGATAATTTATTCCCGTTCCACTTATACTATCATGCTTTAAACTACCCAATAAGTCAGCAGCTTGTCCTGTCAACTTACCCAAAGTAGACTCATTTCCATTTAACGCTTTAGATATTTTTTTTAATCCATCCACAATAGTATCGTTTGATAAAAAGTTTGCTACCTTTGAAGAGCCACCGTCCTTACCACTAAACTTTCCTTCTATTCCTGTAGCATAGATAATGTGAGAATACTCAGAAATCTCTTTCGCGGAAATATCTGCAGCTATTGCGACTCTTTCTTGTGTATATGCTAAACGAATAACGGAAAGGATAGCATATATTGATAACATAAAAATCATAAGTGAAATACTTGCCTCAATAATCACCGTACCTCTTCTACTATCTTTTTTCATCATATTGCCATCCTTTCTGTAAATTAATAATTAAACCTAGTCATTTACTACTTTGAGTCCTAAACTATTCGCTACTTCTTCTGCCTTTGATCCCTTAGGTGTACGAATCTCGACATCTGGATTAGCACTTGCTGTAAAGTAAAATACATCCGTGATTTCTGTTACACTTGCAGGAATTTCTATATATTTAATTACTTTTGTATTTGCAAATACATTAATTCCAATTTCCTGCATTCCCTCTGGGAACTTAACGAATTCTAGGGAATTGCATCCGTTGAATGCATTATCACCTATACGTTCTAAAGAACTACCTAAATGGATAAATTTTAGATTTACATCAAGAGTAAATGCAGATTTAGAGATAACCCTAACTGTATCTGGTAATACGATTGCCTCGCAAGTTTGTTTATTTGCTAAGCCACGCTCTGCAATCGCAATGACTGGTTTTCCATTAATGGTTTTTGGTACATTGATAACTTTATCTTCTGAACTACAACCATAAATAGCATAACCTTCTTGCCATTCTTCATAAGTGAAGTACTTTTCATCTGTCTCTGGGAAATCTTTGAAATTCTTCTCAGTTACTTCAGAGTTGTTTGTTGTAGCTGTGTTATTTTCTGTTTCCTTTGTTTCGTTTGTGGACGTACTTGTTGTAGTGTCTTGTTTTGGTTCCTTAGGTCCACAACCTACTAAACCTACTAGCATTAGTCCAGCACATAATCCTGATAATAATTTCTTGTTCATAATATTTCTCCTTCTTATGAATAACCCTTTGTCTGCTTGATTTTAAATTTAGCCCATTCCGATGTTTTAATTACATCTTTTGCACTACGACCATTAGCATCAAAAGACTGAATTAGTGGTAGCGTTAACATTAATGGATCAACTTTAACTTCTCCCTCTAATTGGTAATATACTATACAATTATCAAGTTTCCAGTCTTTGCCTGTCTGCAATTTCATATTTCCTTCAACTAATTTACCTACTCTATTTAGCAGTGTTGTATAAGATGAATTTCCTAAAGCTTGTTTTACAAGGAAGGCGTACATATAGTCAGAATAATACAATCCATGTGGATCCTCTGGTTTATGGTCTTCTCCGTCATCTCCTTTAATGCTTCCGTTATCATTACCATTTAAATCAAGTGCAAACTTCCAACTATCGTATTTTAATTTATAGAATGTTACTGGTAATCCTTTTTTAATTACTTCCAAATCATTTGCACTTTCAATAGTTGCTAATGCTAATATCAAAATTGCTTTAGTAAGTGGTGCAGGAATAATACCCACAGTAGCTGCTTGTATTGCATCTGATATTGTTTCGATTGCAATTGCAGTTCCGTTTGCTTTATCTGTAATTCTCCAGAAATTAATAAAACCAGATAATGTATTACTTGCAAATCTTATTTTAAATATATCACCAAATGAAGCTTCTAAATTTTCTTTTAAAGTAGCCTTACCATACAGACAATATTCTACTTCTGCTAAGTATAATGCATTCTTCTCATTAGAAATCAATTGATTTGTTAGAGAAACATTATCTGTGTACTCAAATAGATTTAATTCCTTGAATGCACTTGAATATTTATCTTTTAATGCATCCCAATTATCTGCATGTAATAATGAACCATTGGCCTTTTCTTCGCGCTTATACCAAGCCTCATTACTATATGTTGCATGTGAGAACATATCCATAATATATTCTATTACAAATAACTTATCTCGAGCATCTGTAGCAACTTCAGTAATATCTCCATTAGCTACTTTCCCAATTAATTCAGCAAGTTCTTTTAACTGTGATAGCATACCTCCACTACTTCCAACAGCAGGAAGTGTTCCAGTTCCTGGATCAACTAAATAAGAGTCATATCTAAGAGCACTCTTCTTTTTTTCATCACCTTGTTTTGTAAATTCGTCATTCTGTTTCTTATATTGATCTACCTTTTGTTCTGTTGCTGTAGGATCACCGAAATGTTTTTTTAATGCAGCATAAAGTGGAGGGATATGATCAGTTGGATTGACATTGTCTAAATTTGGATCATTTCCATTTACCTTTCGACTAATATCTTTCTTCTTATATAATTCACCTTCGGAAGGTTTAACCAGCTGATCGTTATATGGATTTGCATATTCTTTACCAGATGAAATTGACATTGTTATCTTTTTGATATCATTAGCTACATATGATTTCGTCGTGCTAATTAACATTTCACCTGTAGAGACATCTGCTAGTTTTATATCACCAAACGTTTGTTTCTCTAATGCATTTTTTGCATTTTCAAGAAGAGAGCGTGTATTCTGCAATCTTTGCTTTAGCTCATTTAATGCTTCTATTGTAATACTCTTTTCAAGTGCAGCTATCTGTGCTTCCGGAGATTTTGGATCATTTTTTTCTTTATCTGCAATCCCTTCTATTTCTTTAACATCCTTTTGGCCATGTTCATTATTTGGAATTCCATGGGCTTTATTACTCCAATCATTCTTAGTGTTCACATATTTTTCAACTAGTTCTCTAAGTTTTTGAAGCTCTTTTAAATTCTTATATTTACCATCGATTGTTATATCTCCGCCATTGATTACAACAGTAAGATAATCAATCATTGTCGTTAGATTTGCAATTTCTTTAGAATAGCGTTCGCTAATCTCATGTGTAAATACATCTAATGTAACATCAGTACCCATGTATTCTGAAGTAAAGGTGTATAATCTTTTCTTTACTTTATTAACTGCATCTCGTCCACCTACAAGATTCATATATCTGGAAGTTAACGTTTGATATTCATCGTTGCCGTCAGTTAATGTCCGTAAGAACTGCTTTCCATTCTTTCTTCTCTTTTTAGCTTGCGTTTTCCAATCGCTTGGTAGAGTCTCACCTTCTTGTACTGTAAAATCTTGAATAACCTCCATTTTCTTCGTAACTTCAACCAAATCTTTAACCTGGGTTTCAAGATCTTCATCCAATGTTTTGCCACCAACTTGCAATGCTCTCTGAACTTCAATTGCATAGATAACTTCATTTACATCACTATCACTTGGCAACTGTTCATTAATTGGACGCATCTTATCACGAATTTGCTGAGCTGTTTGTGTAACTTTTTGATATGCTTCATCAAACTCTCTAATAAGATCATCGTAAATATCTTGGGTTAAATAATACTTCCCTTCTTCTTCCGACGCGATTGAATCCTTGACCTCTTTCTCCTCGTCAGTTTTCATTTCTAATTTTGTATTTGGTCTAAACTTTAACTCTTTAATATCATCTGCTGCAATATATCTTAATATTGCAAGTTCGTTTGCCTTCTTGTAGTCATTCCAGATTTTCTTAACATCAGACTCTAACGATTCAAAATGACTTGCAAGTTCATTCCCAGATATACCAAAGAAATTCTCATAATCCTTAACAACCTGCTGATATTTAAAGAGAACAAAATAAGTATTAAAGATTGCCTCCATTAACTCACCTTCAGCTTTTGCATACTCTTGTTTTGCATTTGCTGTCGGCTCATATTCCTCTGCCTTTTTAACCTCATTTGTTTGATTGCCAAAAACCTTAAATCGTTCTAGTAATTTTTGAACAATGACCGGAATTCCACGATACTTCATGAATTCTACAATTTGATCTTCGATTAGTACTGGATTGGTTAACTTTCCATTCTCAGCAGCTGAAATTGTCGGTTCTTCTTCAAACGACATCTTCAAAAAATTTGATGTTTTTCCTTGTTCGCCATTAATCAAATTTCTGACTGCATCTATAAAGAGTGCAGATTGAGCATCATCTACTCCACTTTGTTTAAGCATCCCTACAAAGTATTTCTCTGCTCGCTTCATAAATTCTTCCGGAGATTGAACAGACGACATCATTCCATAAAATTCTTTCAATTCTGGGTCGTAGTGAGCAAGTATAGTATTTAAGGATAGATCAGCAGCAGAAACAGCACGCGCTTTCGCAAGTTCTACTCTACTTAAGTCTGTGAATACACTAGCGAACACAAGACATGGCACCAAGATTACTGTCAAAAAGACTGTAATAGCACCTTTTCTTAATCCATCTTTTTTCTTTTTTCTAAATATTTTCATTGTACTCACCGTTTAATTTATAAACTTCCCTATTTTATCCGCTACATTACTAATCTTATCAGCAAATTCCATAACTTTTTGATTACGCTCTAACAAGTCAATGAACATTGACATGTTTCTAACAAACTCTGCCGGATCTCCTACAAGAATTGTATATTCATCATAATAATGAACTTTCAATGTTTTGTTTGAGAATGGATATTTAATTGGCATTGGAATGTTGTAATCATAGCTAACTTTGATTTGAGACATAATAATTGAATTTTCATATGCCACATCAGGATCAATTGCATCAGGAGCGATACTCTTGATAATGGAATATTCTTTGATATTACTAATTCTACTAATCAATAAGTCTTCCATCTCTTGTGCTACTTCGTTTCCATGTCCAGAAAGGATGTGTCTGTATGGCTTAATGGCTGCCTTATCTCCAATCTCTGATGGAATACCACCATCTTTAAGTATCTTTACCTGCATTGGATTTTCTGCAGCAGATGCTGCATCAATCGCAGCATGCACAATCTCAAACTGTATACGTGAATGAATGTAATATATATTTCCCAGCACTATCATCATAAAGACCACAATAAAGACAATAGGAAATACAATTGTAGCCTCTACAAGAGACATCGATCCCTTTTCGGATTTTAATGTTTTGTACATCGAAATTCCTCCTTCTAAGTGCTGCTAAACTCTATAGAAGCCCGCCTGTGTTTAGACGGGCATGTGTAAAGCAGTTTTACTGAACAGCTTCTTTAGCTTTTTCGTTCATTGTTTCGAATAAGCTATCTAACAATGCACCAATTTGTTTTCTAAATAACGCTGCTAATACCAGAGCGATTGCAATCAAAACAACGATTACAACTAAGTCAACAGCACCCTTCTCTTCTTTCATAAAAGAGTCAAATGCGTTTTTAGCTCTGATTAAAGTAACATTAATCAAATCCATCATGTCTTCCTTCTCCTTTCATTAGACTCACAATCCAATATTGCTGAAAATCGGTACCACTACCATTATTAATATTGCAATGAATATCAATAGCATTGGCAACAGCAATTTACTATTTGCAGCTTCGCCTTTACGGCGAAGATACTGCTGTTTTAATTTCCATTGTTCTTTACTCTGTTGGATTAACATCATCGTTAAATCTTTGTTACCTTTTGTTAAACCCTGAACAATGGTGGAGATAAACTTCTTTACCTCCTGTACCATGGAGCGTTGTCCGAACTCATATAAAGCATCTACTTCCGGTATGCCGTTATTCATGTTATCAACACTAATCTTCATTTCTCCGTAAAGGACACCCTCATTAGAGTTTGCTACCTTTTCCCAAGCTTCATGAAGCGTCATACCTGCGTTAACTAGTAACGCCAGCTTTGATATAACTTCGGTAAATTCATCCAGCATCTCATCTGAGCGCTTCTGGATTTTTTCTTTCATTACCGTTCCATAGTAGTAGAATGCTACACCGCCTATAACCATGCACAATAAGAACATGGATAAACTTCTAGTAAAGCAATATAGCGGCATCGCGAATGTCATTAGCGTCAACATCATTGTAAAACGCTGTGCATATGACACTCTCAAGTAGTAATCAATATATTTCTCGCCATATAAAATCGCGATCTGTTTTCTAGCTTCTCTATCTTCCTTGCGACGGAAGTCTAGCCCCAACATATTCACCAATGCATATCCCACAAAATACAATTCATGCATTGGATAATCTTCATCTCCTAAAGTTGCAAATAACGCTGCATCTTTCTTCCCCTTGAAATAAAGATATATATAGAACAGAAGAAATAGGATGCCTATCGCAATGACGACAATATCAGTTATTGTAAAAAACCCCATATTCCCTCCATCATTAAATCTTAATATCTACAATCTTCTTCGCCATCATGTACGCTACGATGACAATCGTAATTCCGACAATCTCTGATACAAGACCAGAAACAGAAGCGTAGTTATTTGCGAAATCTGTACTTGTAAGCTTCATAATAACAATCATTGCTAACGGAAGTACAAGCATCATATTCAACTCAATCTTTGTACCAGCATACATTGTGATAATATCTTCTCGAACCGTAATCTTGTCACTAATGACATCGTAAGTATTACGAATAACTTCCTTGATGTTACCACCCTTGCGGTAACAGATTTCAAATACATTCGTAAAGTCCGCAATATCATCAATACCACTTCGATCAGCGAAGTCTTTTAGTAATTCTTCTAATGTAATACCGTTAATCAGCCCTGTATTAATCACTTCTAATTCATTCATGATCATCGCACCAGATTCATACTGATTTCCCAAATCGGCATATGAACTCTTAAATGCATCCGTTACGTTTTTACCGGCATTTAGCGATGTTGTTAATGCTTCAAGCATATCTCTAAATTGTAATGTCAATTGACGCTTACGATTTTCACAGAGCTGCTTTGTACGAATTGGCAAGTAGAAACGTGCTGCCAATGTACCAAACACAACAAATAACAGAATATCAACAATCAATGTTAGTTTTGTTGCTACACCAAATTCATCTTTAAACTGGCCACCAAAGAAGGCATAGCCTGCAAGGCCACCTACTACAAACCCAAGTAATATATACAGAATCGTTTCCTTCTTTGTCATGTAATAAACTTTATAATTTAATGTCTGTATGTTTGTCTTTGAGCGATAGTACTGCGGTTCCTTCTCGACAGCAGGCTTCTTTACTTTTGCCTTTGGCTGTTCTTTTGGTTTTTCTTCTTTTTTCTTAAAGTTAAACAGCGGTTTCATCATCTACCTCCAATAAAGCAGGCAGTTTAATTCCGGCCAGCTGGAACTTCTTAGTCTTAACAAATTTATTCTTAGTACGTTTTAGTTCACCCACAACATGTTCTGCTGAAGTTCCTTCACCTTCTACGAACGTGAAGATTGGGTTTAACATATATTCCCCATTTGCATTTACACCTAAAACCTCTGTAATTTCCATTGTCTTACGAGAATGATCGCGTAAACGAGATAGGTGGATCACAATATCCAATGCACTACCAATCTGCTGGCGAATCGCCATTAATGGCAATCCTTCTGCACCTTGTAGCACCATGGTTTCCAAACGATTCATCATATCGAAAGTAGAGTTAGCGTGACCTGTAGATAAACTTCCATCATGTCCAGTATTCATCGCCTGTAACATATCTAGCGCTTCTCCACCACGGACCTCACCTACAATGATTCTATCTGGTCTCATACGCAAGCTTGACTTGATCAAGTCTCTGATATTTACTTCACCAGCACCAGATGAGTTAGCATTTCTTGTTTCTAGACTAACTAAGTTCTGTACACCTTCAATCTGCAATTCCGCAGAGTCTTCGATTGTAATAATACGTTCATCTTTTGGAATGAAGTTAGATAGAGCGTTCAAGAATGTTGTCTTACCTGAACCAGTACCACCACATACAAAGATGTTATAACGTGCTCGAATCAATAACTCTAATAAACTTGCAATCCCTTCGTTCAACGAACCATATTCAATCAATTTCTTCATTGTCATCGGTTCTTTTGAGAACTTACGAATTGTTACGATAGATCCATTTAATGAAATTGGAGGTAATACAACGTTTACACGTGAACCATTTGGTAAACGTGTATCGACGATAGGGTTCGCCTCTGTAACTTCACGACCTGCTTGTGCAACGATACGCTGAATAACGTCACGTAGTTTACGTTCACTTTCAAAGGTGCGTTCAATCTTTCTTACCTTACCTGCTTCTTCGACGAAAATATTCTTTGGCCCGTTAATCATGACTTCAGTAATGTTGTCATCTGTCATGATGGAATCCAACAAACCAAATCCACGGATAGAAGAATAAATTTGTTCAGCGATCGCTACTCGTTGTTCGATAGAAACATATACGTTCGCTAGTCTGATTTCTACTAGATTTTCAATCTTTTCGCGCAGTTCATTATCTGATAATTCCTTCAAAGGGAAATTATTCATTACTTCATTTTTTAATCGCTCGACAAACTGTTCAAGTTCTTCCGCTCTCATATTCCCGTTATCCCCCAATCATTGTTTATTGTTTATAGAATGTGATCGAATACATCTAACTTGGATACCCAAGAAACAACTTGTGCTCTATGATCACCTTTCACCTTGTTGATATAACCAATAACCTGTACATCATTCATCTCTGCAGCGTTAGACTGACTTCCAAACTTGGAGTAAAGAACCTTTGTCTTGCGCATGAGATGCTCAACTTTGTTATCACTGATATTTTGTAATTCAAATAACTTATTCTGTAGTTTATTTCTGCCGATTTCAGTTCCATCCGCAACCATCACTACACAATCAGCCAATTCAAATAATGTATCTCTAATTTCATCAGAGCATACATCTGTATCTACGATTACACGGTCATAATTCCCCGAATTACAAATGACGTGTAATAGTGTCTTAACATCTTCAGACTTCATTTCATTAAAATCCATGATTGTCTTAAATGGAGCGTAATACGCAACACCCTTATCATTGGATACATATGCCTCTAACTTTAGACTTAAATTTGCGCGATTACTCTTAATCGCATACAACACTTCTGAAAGTGTTGTGTTTGAATCCTGTGCAAGTACATCTTTTGTATAACCATTCTTCTCTAAATCTAAATAGAAAACTTTATGTCCCTGTTCAACCATGTGTAGCGCATATCCAATCGCAGCTGTGGAAGTACCTAAACCACCGCTCGCTCCATGGAATAAAATAATAGGACTTTGAGAACCCGACAAACTATATGAAACCTTTGTATCAAGTTCAGCACATAAGCTTTTAACTTCTTTGCAAATGAGATCGACACGTTGGTATTTACATACTGCAGGGAAACCATTCACCTCAGTAATATCTAATGATTCTGTCAAACACGCAACCTGTGTATTCTCTCTTCTTAAATCATCCCCTAAGAATTCTTCGTTTACTAAAACGACATCCATTCTTTGATTCTTGAAAATTTCAATAAATGCATCACGCTTCGAGAATGTGTATATCTCAATTTCATTTGGATACTTCTTATTAAACACAGAAGAGATTTTACTTAAATACTTCTCATCCGTATCAACCATTGCTAACTTGATCTTCATAAGTTTGCCTCCCTTATCTATCTATTTTAATGCAATTTAATATATGATTCAAAGTTAATTTTGATATCCTGTTGTACTTTTTTACATAAATTCAATTTGTTGTATTCTACATTTTTTTCGGCAGTTAAATTTCAGCCCATTAATACTAGCTTTTTGGCATCACCTAACTTTTTCAATCAGTTTTCATTTATTACAGTTTCCAAAACTAATTTTATTAATATTTTCTTAAGTACCCCCCAAGTAATGAATTTATACTCTAAAAATCATAATAGCAACACCATTTTTATGAAATTTTTTATTCACTCATATTTGCGAAGTTATAATATATTATTTGTGATTTTTAGTGACAGTTTCCAAATACTGAATCAAATTTATAAACTATGTACTCCCTAAATTATATTCTAATGATAATTCAGACATGTACACACATGCATCATCTTGTATACATGCAATCATATAATTGCTTATTCTTTCGTAAACAGCACTTCTTTACAAACTTTAAAGAAGTTTGGCTTATTACCATAGTTCAATGTGCCCCAACGGTAAATACGAATAGATAGTCTTGCAAATAAGTAAATAAATACCACTGTCAATAATGTTGAGCCAATCACTTCATATACTGCAACCGTTGTAATTGCATTACGTATCGGCATTACCATAACCGAGAAGAATGGAATCCATGAAGAAATCTTCAGAATAATTGAATCTCCACCTTGTAAAGCAGACATCGCAATCATATAACTTGTGATAAACAGGAACATAACTGGACTTATCGCACTGTTTACATCTTCCATTCGAGATACTACTGAGCCTAAAGCCGCAAAGATAAACATATACAGTAGTAAGCCAAGAATGAAGTAGAACACATACATCCCTAACATAGATAAATCCAGCATCTTCTTTGTCATCATCAAAATATCCATTGGATACATATTTCTGAAGATAAAATAGGATATCACAGCAGAACTTGCGATAACAAGCATCTGTATGACAGAAGCACATGTAATTGCTAATACCTTTCCGATAATCAGATTCTTTGGATTTGTCGTTGTAATCAACAATTCCATTGTTCGGCTATCTTTTTCTCTTGCGACTGCTGTAGCTACGATAGAACCGAACATTAAGATTACAGAGTATAGCGTGATAATATAAATAAACGCAAGTAGATATTGTGTTGATGTATCGCGGCCAAGCACCTCTTCCTCAGCATTAATTTCAACATTATTCATGGACTGATACTCGTTATAACTGATACCCTTCTCACTAAACTTTTGTGCGATTAAATGATCTCTTAATACAGAGTTTAGTGCTTGATCCATACCACTAACAAACCCTTTATCATGGAAGTAAGTCTTGTAGTGGTCATAATCATAGATTGCATAACCTTTTGTTTCTTTACCGCTCTTTACCGCTTCTTTTAAAGCATCTTCAGTTGGATATAAACTTGACTCTTCAATACGAAGTTCTTTAACGATTTCTTCGTTAGGAACATAATAACCACCCGGAACATATTCGTTCAGATATGAAGCACCCTCAGAACTTTCAAATTCCGCTTGCTTTTTAAATTGATTTAGAATCGCTGGAGCTGCTGCGCCACCAAAGGCAACTATCGCTAAGATAATTGTAGAAATAATCACAACTCTTTTTTTAATCTGTTGGAAAAATTCAAATTCGAATACAGTTCTAAAGTTACGCATTTGCTTCACCTCCTACTTTGTTTACGAAGATATCTTGTAAACTAGGGCGATATTGTCCGAATGAAATAATTTCATGTACATGATTTAGTAATTCTTGCAGAATTTCATTTGAAGTATGTTGGGCATCCTTTGTAATCAGATACTCATCATTAACTTTTTGGAAATCCAGCCCAAATTTATTTCGCAAAACATCTTCTACAGCAATAGAGTCTTCAGAATTAACGCGAAGTACTAACTTATCTTCACCTTCTTTTCTCTTAATCTCTTCTAAATCGCCACTAATGATGATATTACCCTGATCAATGAGAGTAATTTCGTCACACATTTCTTCTACATATGCCATTTGGTGAGATGAGAAGATAACGAGTTTACCTTTTGATACTGCTTCTTTAATCGCATCTTTGAAAATTTGTGCGTTAACAGGGTCTAACCCTGAGAATGGTTCATCTAGAATGATAATATCTGGATCATTGATAAACGCCTGCGCAATCTGAATCTTCTGTTGATTACCTTTTGATAATGTTTCTAACTTCTTATTTGTATAATCTTTTAGTCCAAAGTAATCAATCCAGTATTCAGCTTCTTCAGCAGCCTTTTTATTATCTGCCCCTTTTAGCTTCGCAAAGTATGCTAATTGATCTTTCAAAGATACCTTCGCATACATTCCACGTTCCTCTGGCAGATAACCAATATGGTTTTGGTTCACATCAAACGGTTTACCATCCAATAAGAACTCACCTTCTGTTTGTTTGAATACATTCATTAAACAACGGAATGTTGTTGTTTTACCTGCACCATTTCTCCCTAAAAAACCCATCGCCTTACCGCTTTGCACAGTAAAACTAATTCCATGGAGAATTTCCTTCTTATCGAAGGATTTTTTAATTCCTTTTACTTCTAATATCATAATTACCCCTTTCATTTCCAAGGAAATACAATAGTCAAAACAGGAATACTCGTACATTTACTATACGAGTGCCTTATTATAATCCGATTATATTCTTTATTTGACCGAAGGTCAATATTTATTATACAAACATTTATTTTTGTCTTGATTTAAGAATTCCTAAACCTAAGTGTATCTGATTGCCTTCCAACAAATATTGTTTTATAACACGCTGTAGAGCTGTTTCTTCTCTCAAATTATGAAAGTCACATTCTGTTATTTGATATACAAAATCTAAAATATCCTGAACACAGTCATATCCTTCAGAAACATCAAATAATTCATAAAACCGATAAATATTCGAATCCTTTGAAACGAGTTCATGAATCTCAGGGCTTAATAGCCATGAATCACAAACATATTGAAAGTTATCAATCTTGAAATAATCTTTAATCACATTCTTTGCGCGATGTATTGAATCTAACACTTCTGAAATTTCGAGTTTCTCATCAGATGGAATATGGATTCGCATTGTCTGTTGATCTACATATTCATATTGTAGTCGCCCAACTTCCACTATGCGTACATTGATAAAGTAAGTTCCCCAGATCATTTGTGTGATACGTATCGAGTCCAATTTTCTCGAGATAATGTCCTTTGTAAGTACTTCTTTCATTCTTGCTTTGTGAATGGATTGTTGTAGCGCATCAAAGTGGTGTTCTTCCATATTTCTTTGATGCAGTTGATATCCACATAATAGCGCAATGCAAGTCACATACGGATGTACAGGCTCATGGAATAAATCTTCAGTCGTTTTCATTGACCATAAATGATTTATTTTCTTTGTTTTATCATCATACAAAATATCTAGCAGTTCTTGAAATGTACGTTTTAAATTAACACTTTCATTAATATCATTCATGCATGCATAACAATTTTCGTGATACCAAGACTCTTTTATATCATAATAAGATAATGCACAATCAATCATTTCTTTATTCATATAAATCTACAATCTTCAATAAGTTATTCACAATCATTGTATCCTCATACAGCGCTGTAACTGGGGTATTCTCATCCAGGTATAAAATTCTTTTAATCCCTGCATTCTTGCCAGCTTCCTCATCCAACCTTCGATCACCTATATATGTACAATACTCTGGATTAAGTTTGAATTTATTTATAAGATACTGAATACCTTCTGGATCTGGTTTTTTTGCAAATCCATCATCACCTGTAATTGTGTAACTAATGTAATCTGCAATCCCCAAATTTTCTAATACAT
The DNA here is from genome assembly GCF_963550625.1 of uncultured Solobacterium sp. GTDB lineage: Bacteria > Bacillota_I > Bacilli_A > Erysipelotrichales > Erysipelotrichaceae > Bulleidia. Next base: position 190,052 of record NZ_CAUVCV010000001.1, on the reverse strand, counting down.
GCTGTGTTGTATGGTCTTTATGTGTATATACAAAATTTCGGACACCTTTTCGTTGTAGAAAAAATAGTGTTTCCTTTGCATTTTTGATTAGCTTTACTTTATCATTGCCCGCATCCTGTAAAGTTGTGTAATATTGATAAACCGTTTCAAACTGCAAACCTTCTCTCTGTGCAAATTCACGTAAGAATTGGTGCACAGAATGAAGGGTAACATACTTTTGAAGATATTCGCGGTCATATGTATGACCGTAATGTATCATTGTAGCTTGCAAACTATCCAAAATAACCTCATAAGAATCTAATAATGTTCCATCCAAATCCCATATACATGCATTGATTGGTTTGATTGGAATTCTTGTATATACTTCCTCTTCATCTTCATGATGAATATACGCACCGTTAGCGAGTTGTACATGCAAGGAGGCTGGATTATCTTTGTGAGAAGCCATATAGACTTCATCTTCTCGAATAACATCTTTTGCAATAGCTAGCAATAACGCAAGTCCTTTCTTCGCATAACCTTGATTTCTATATGCAGGTAAAATCCCATAACCAATATGTCCAGACCCATTTTTCAAACTCTCATTGAGATAATGTCTTAACTTATATACACCAACAATATGTTCGTCTTCCCACAGGAAATAGTATGTCTGTGGGACATATCCTGGTTTTAAGTTGATGCCATTTGCAATATCAATTAGTTTTGGCATTGTTTCATGCATGAATGTTTCTTTGTCAATTCCATAAAATGGATTCATAAATCCATTTTCATCTTTTGGCATTTCTTTTAACACTTGGTATATAGCATCCGCATCTTGCCAATTTAATTCTCGTATTTCTAACATATTTATTCCTCATTGATTACTTTTGCGATAGAGCCATGGCTTCCATGTAAATCTTTGGTTACGATAATTCCTTTATGGATACGCTCTTTTAGCTCTTTCACATGTGAAATAATACCTACTAAACGGTTTTCGCCAGATAAATTCATTAAAGTCTGTATCGCGTTGTTGAGTGAATCTTGGTCCAATGTGCCAAAGCCTTCATCAATAAACATCGTATCGATTTGGATACCACCTGCTTGGGGTTGTATTTCATCTGACATTCCTAACGCCAAGGCAAGAGATGCGATAAATGATTCACCACCCGACAAAGAGCTGACTGGGCGCACTGAACCATTCGTATAGTCAATGACATCTAAATCTAATGCTTCATGGCTTCTCTTATCTTTCACACCTGCACTACGTACAAGTTGGTATTGTTGGTTAGACATCGATAAATAACGCTCATTTGCCTTATGAATCATACGATCGAAGTAGGCAATCTGAACATATTCTTGTAAAGTAATTTTCTCTTTACTAGAACGACCATTCCCCATTGCGACATCCGCAAGTTCCTTCAAGCTGCTATAGCGAGATAATTTTGTTTGATATGTCTCATGTTCAAATTTGATTTTATGTTTCATGTCTTGTGCATCAGTTTCATACAACTGCGCATTGTGAATATTCTTGAGGTTTTCTTCCTGTTGAACTTGTAGATTTTCGATTTCAATTTGAAGTGATTTCAGTTGGTTTTGTTGAAGTGGAATCTCTTCAATGGATATAGATACCTTTTCCTTCAACATATCAATCTGTGCATTTACATACACTAATTCATCCGTTGCCTGTTTCGTTGCATTTGTTAACTGATTGATTTGTTGTTGGTAGTCTAAGATCTGTTTTGTGATCGTAGATACACGATTCTTCGCTTCTGTTTCAGAAGAATACTTCAACTTTCCAGTAATCTCTGCTACTTGTTTTTGAATCTGCTCATGTTCAACAGATAACTTTGCCTGTGTAATTTCATTCTGATTTACTTCGTCAGATACAACAGTTAATTTTTGTTGTAACTGTGGAATCAGTTGTAGTAATTCCTGATAACGTTTTGACTGCAATTGTAGTTGCTTAATATGTGTTGATATTTCTTCTTGTTCATTTTTTAGTTGTACTGTATGTTCATCAATAAACGTCTGTACATCTTCAATTGGAATAACTTGTTCCGTAACAGACTTCAACACTAAATCTAATTCATTTTTCAATGAACTCATCTTAAGATTTGTATCTACACATGCTTTACTAGCCAGTTGGTATTCTTTTTCTGCTTGATCCACTTTCTTTTTGTATCGATTAATTTCTTCTTGTGTAACAAGTTTGTGACTATGACTTGCAGGATGCGGATGTTCTAAAGACCCACATACAGGGCACGGTTCACCTTTGCTTAATCTTGAAGCCAGTAATCCTGCTTGATTTGCAAAATAGGATACTTGTGCATCATCATACTGCTTCTGAATCTCTGCTTTCACATCTGTATTCTTTTGCAGAGTTATTGTTTTTTCCTTTAAATCTTCTACTGCAATTTGATATTCTTTTTGTGTCATGCTTGCATGATAAAAAGCAGATATCTTCTTTTGCAGTTCGTCTTCCTTAATCGTAAGTTTATTCAAAGACACTTCACAATTTGTTAGTGTCTGTAACTCCTTTTGCTTCAAAGTGATATCTTCATCTAATTGTTTCTTCAAACTAGTTTTCGCTTCTAAATCCTTTTTTACAGAAGAAAGGTGTTTTTTGATTTCTGATAATTTTGTTATCAATTCCGTTAGGCGGACATATTCAGGTAGTTCATGTTCAATTTGAACCTGGTCCTTCTTTAGGACATCTATCTGAAGCTTATACTTTTCACCATCAACCTTTAACTTGTCTTCAAAGTAACTTACTTTTTCTTCTTTAGCAGGTTTTTCGCTTATCAGCTTCCCAAGCAAGAGAAGATCTTGTAGTTGTTTGGCTTTTTCTGCTTCTTCCTTGCGAGATTTCTGTAATTGTTTTTGAATTTGATCTTTTTGTCTTTGAAGGGTTATTATTTCTTCTTTTGCATTTGCGATAATCTTATCCAACAAATCATATACTGGCTGTATATCATCCATCGCAAATGTTTCTAGTATCTGTTCGTATTCTTCTTGTAAGATTACAGGAACACGAATATCACTGATAATTTGTTGCAAACGCAGTTTAGCCTCATTTAGCTTTGTAGTACCTTCCTTTGCCATTTGATTTAAACGATCCATGAGGATAGAGTACTTACTTGTCATGAATACTTTTTCAAATAGCTTTCCACGTTCTTTTGTGTCCGCATTTAAAATTTCTAGGAAGCTTCCCTGTGCAATCATTGCAATCTGACGGAATTGGTCTCTCTTCATGCCAAGTAGTTGTTCAACCTGCTTGGTAACTTCAGTCGGTTTTACGATACGTTCACCGTTTGGCAAAATAAGATATGCATCTGCTGATTTGCTACGCTGTTTTACTTCACCATTCTTTTGTACATGTGTATAGCTATACTCAGGACGTCGATAGATATGGTATTCCTCGCTATGATAAATAAAATCTAATTCTACATAGGTTTCAATCTCTTCATTTGCATATTCACTTCGCAATGTTTTTACATCACGAATATCTCCACTTGGCTTACCAAATAGAGCGAAAGTAATCGCATCAAAAATAGTAGTTTTACCCGCACCAGTATCACCAGTAATTAGATAAACTCCATTTTCACCTAACTTTGAAAGATCAAGTTCAATCTTGGATGCGTATGGCCCAAAGGCGGAGAGTACTAATTTGATTGGTCTCATTCTTCATCCCCCTCTTTCCATATTCTTGTTACAAGTTCATCTAAGATCTTTTCTTGTGTATCATCTAGCGCATGGCCTGTATATTGTGCGAAGAAGTCACCAAAGATTTCTTGTGGTGTTTGATTCTTTTGTTTTGTATAACTAATGCCTTGTTCGCTTTGTTCATACGCAGAATTTGGATACGATATTCCCAGGATATTCGGGTAGCGCAAACGCAGTGTATTCATTGCGTCAAATACCATGCGCTCATCTTGTAGTTGAAAGTATACATAGTCGTCATTCTCTGTATTCTTTCTTTGTAGAATATTCGCAAAGGTATCCTTAATGACAACGACATCACGTAGCGGTTTTAAATCAACCGTATAAACTGTTGTATTCCCTTTCTCTTTCATATCGATGACAGTAACTGATTTTGTTGTATTCGCTTCACCGATAGAGTATTTCAGAGGGGTTCCACAATATCGCATCGTATCACGCAAGATTGTCTGTGGACGATGGATATGTCCTAACGCAACATAATCAAAATCACGGAATACATTTCCATCCACATTATCTGTACCACCAACACTCACCTCTGAACCTTGTTCATCGGTTATAGTACCTGTAATAAATTGATGAGACAGAATTACATTACGTTCCTTTTGATTGAGTCTGACAGTTTGCAATGCATGTTTAACAGCTTCTGTATACCCTTCAACAGCCTCGGTCTCATCTAAATATTGATTAACATAGACTGGACGTATATATGGAAGGCTAAAGAAATGAATTGGTCCATATTCATCTTCAATCGTATCGCACGCAAGTTTACCAGTATACTTCCCAGTAATATGAATATTAGAATCCGCAAATATCTCAGCACCATAAGAAAGTCTTGTGCCATTATCATGGTTTCCAGCAATCATCATCACATGGATATCTAAGTTCTTTAACTCCAACAAAAACATACTTAAAAGAGCTACTGCTTCTGAACTAGGATTACCAGTATCGTAGATATCACCAGCCAGTAATACTGTAGTTACTTTTTCTTGTTTTAGAATGTCAATGATTTGTCGCAAAATGTACTTTTGATCTTCGATTAGCGAATATTCCTTGAGTCTTTTCCCTAAATGAAGGTCTGATAAATGTGCAATTTTCATATCAACCACTTCTTTCTTAGACGTGTGCTGTTTGATTCTGTAAGATTTTGTATAGAATCGCAATAATCCAAGCGTAATTTGAAATTGAATTTGGTGTGTAATACTCTAACAAAAGAATACAAGCATGTAACTCTTTAGCGTATTCAGAAAAAATACCATAACCCTTTTGGTATTTTAAGAAAGTAGTGACTTCCTTGTAATCTTCCTGTATCCGATCAAGTGAAATTCCTAAATTCGCTAAAATCGCATGTAGTACAAAGTAATGATAATTTAAAGCTCGGTCAATACTACTTGTACAAGACTGAATAAATTCCATCGCACGTCTTACTTTTGTGGTCGCTGTACCTTCACATAAAGCTAGGATATAAGATAATAATCTTGCATAGTCATTATCGAGACGATATTCATGAATTAATAAGTCATCCATGATAACCAGTTCATCAACCACATCATCTTTTAGATTTTGTGATAATGCTAAAAGTCCTGCATATACTACATCCGTATCACTCGTCAAAAAGCGATGCAATTCTTTCATCTGATTATAAATAGAAAGTGCTTTATAATATACACTCTTATAATCTAGATTTGGTATACTGGCAGCACTAAACGAGAGTAAACCAAGACCATTCGTATCCGTAAAACTACGGTTGAATTGTTCTTCGAATGCCTTGGCATGAGAAATAAATTCATCTGGTTCAATATCGGTTGCCGCAATCATCGCAGCATAGACCTTTGGCATACTAATACGATATGGCGATGTAAATGAGAATGACTTATTAATGATTCGTTCACAGATTTTGATTGCGTCATAGTTAAGATCTTTTTCAAAGTGTGTATAGATATAGGCTATCGCTACATTTTCCTGTTCTAACGAAAAGATATTTTTACGACCTAGTTCATTTCTATCATCTACAAATTTTGTACATTTTTCTAATAATAACTCATTCATTTCATTTACCTCTTCTGACTAATATTATAAGCAGAATATGCTTTTCCCTCAATCAATGTCATCAAAAACAAGTCCTTTGTAGGACTTGTTTATATATGTAGTAATCTTTGTCTTTGTTGTGCAAGAGCTTTTATTAACGCAATTGTATATAGAATCGCATTTGTCAGAGTATAAATAGAAGTATTATTTCCCACATAGTAGCTTAATAAAATCATACATGCATGTAAAGCTCTTTCTGGTTTGGAAAATAAACCATATTGTCTACTTGCCTTTAGGTACTTCATAACTTCTTCATAATCTTTTTGAATTGTGTAAAGAGGAATCGAAAGATTTGCAACTACTGCATGAAGAACATAGTAGATATAACCAACATGACGATTCCATCCACTTGTGATAGGCACGATGAAGTCCATTGCATTCTTTACTTTCTGGGTTGCAGTTCCATCACAGAAAGCCAGTGCATAGGAAAGTCTTCTTGAAAAATCCTTAGGCAGCTTATAGTCATGTACAAGTAAATCGTCCATGATGACTAGTTCATCCACAACATCCTCTTTGATGCTTGGAGCCATTGCTAGTATGCCTGCATACACTACGTCCAAGTCGTTTGTTAATGAGCGCTGTAAATCTTTCATCTGGTTATAAATTGCCAGTGCTTTATAGTAGATATTTTGATACTCAATTTGTGGCATTTCAGCAGCGCTAAACGCAAGTACTGCTAAACCAATCGTATCTTGGAAGGTACGATTGAAGAGTTCTTCAAAACTCATCACACGATTAATTACAATATTTGGTTCAATATTGGACACATCCATCATAGCCGCATACACTTTGGTTAAGAATTGGTACTGAAATGCACCAAAAGGAAATGACTGATGAATCAAATCTTCGCAGAATTCCAATCGTTCAAAGTCAATTTCTCTTTCATGAGACATGTAGATAAACGCAATATCTGCAATTCCTTCTGGGCTATATAAGAAATATTTACGACGTAACGCTCTTCGATTATCGAGGAAGGTATTACATTTTTCTAACAACAAATCATCCATCAAAATCACCTCTTATTTAATTATTGTATGCATAATTCTTGATTCAATCAATCTATTATCAAAAAAATAAGCCTTCCCTCCGGAAGACTTATCATTTATTAACGAAGTGTAAATACACCTTCTCCTTCATCCACGAAAGTAAGAGAGTAGAAATGTGACAACGCTTCTACAAGATACTCTGTATCCTTAGCACCTGCTGTTTCATAAGATGAATGCATTGCAAGTTGTGCTAGTCCGATATCAACGGAATTGAGTGATACATGAGCATTAGAGATATTACCTAATGTCGATCCACCTGCCATATCAGAGCGATTTGTAAATGTCTGTACAGGAACATTTACTGCCGCACATACTTCTTTGAATACTGCTGCAGATACTGCATCGGTTGTATACTTCTGGTTCGCATTGTACTTGATGACAATGCCTTTATTCATCTGTGGTCGATTGATAGGATCTGCCTTTTCCACATGGTTTGGATGTACTGCATGTGCATTATCTGCAGATACCATAAAGCTAGATGCGATTGCACGTTTTGCTTGTTCAGGATTCTTGCCACAAGCTAACGCAATTCTCTCTAATGTATCCTCAAGGAATGTAGAGTCTGCACCTTGTTTTGTGCCTGATCCAACTTCTTCATTATCAAAGATTGCCATAACAGGAACGCTTTCGCTATCATTAGCACCTAAGAATCCATATAGACAGCCAAATGCACACTGTAAGTCATCTAAATGACCTGCAGATATAAACTCATTTTGATAGCCCCAAATAGTACCTTTTTCACGTGTATAGAGATATAAGTCATGACTGAGAATATCCTCTACCTTTACACCGATTGATTCTGCTACCACTTCCATAAACTTACCCTTGGCATCTTCTGTACCAAATACTGGCAACATATCTACCTGCGCATTGTAGGAAACATTTGTATTCGCTTCACGATTCATATGAATCGCAAGATTAGGAATTACCAATAAATCCTTGTCTACACGCACTAGCTTTGTAACAAGCTTACCATTTTCCTTTACGATAACTCTTCCTGCTACAGATAATGGACGATCAAACCATGGAGCACATAACATACCACCATACTTTTCAACATTTAGTTTTACTACACCACTACCAACGATTTCCGGATTTTCTTTTACCTTAAACGTCGGAGAATCACTGTGTGCTGCACCAATCATATAACCCTTATATTCTGTTGTTGGAATACGGAAGGCAATAATACTGGATTGGTTTCTTACCACAAAATATCTTCCATCTACTTCTAGATTCCAACTTTCAGCCTCTGATAATTCACGATACCCTTGCTTGACTAATATTTCTTTCATTTCATCAATGGCATGAAAACAAGTTGGACTCTTGTGTAGAAAATCTAATAATTTTTCGTTGATATCTACCATAAAACTCTCCTTTATACAAAATTGCTTACTCTATTATAAACGAAAACCACCATAATTGGTGGTTTCTCTATCTAGATTACAAAATTACCATTTCTAAATACTGGCACAACTGTACCATCTTGTTGGATACCATCAATATTCATTTCCTTAGTACCAAACATGAAGTCTTCGTGTTGAGAAGATTCATTCGCACCTACAGCCTTAAGCTCCTCATCGCTCATGTTCGCACCACCCTTTACATTTTCAGGATATGGCATTCCTAACGCTAAATGACAAGCTGCGTTTTCATCAAACAATGTATTGAAGAATAAGATATTTGAGTTTGAGATTGGGGAATCATATGGCACTAACGCTACTTCACCTAAGTATCTAGAACCTTCATCAAAATCTAATAGACTCTTGAGTGTTTCCTCTTCTTGTTTTGCGCCAAAGTCTATAACCTTTCCGTTTTCAAAACGGAACCAGAAGCCATCAATCACTTTACCACTGTAACTTAAAGGTTTTGAAGCATACACAATACCATTAACACCTGTCTTCTTAGGCATTGTAAAACATTCTTCTGTTGGAATGTTTGGATCAAAGTAAACTCCCTTTGGTGTCTTATCTCCGCCACCAATCCATACATGATTATCTACAAGTTCTACTGTTAAATCTGTTCCAAGTTCACTTGTAAAATGTAACTGCTTGAAGTTTAATTCTGTTAACTTGCGTGCATGTTCTACTAGATTAGCATCGTGTATACGCCAATTTTCAAGTGGGTCACTATCCTCTGTAACACGGCTTGTCATAAAGATTGCGTCTTCTAATTTCTCAAAAGCTTCTTCCTCAGAAAGTTCTGGGAAAACAACCTTTGCCCATTCTACAGAAGGGATACCAATAACACACCACTGTCCCTCATTATTCATTGTGTACTTACGTAAGTCTTTCATCTTCTTACTGTAAGCCACTTGATATGCACGAACCTTAGATTGGTCTACATCTTTTAATGCGCCTGGCATATCAGAATTTATGCGTAAGTAACATGCACCTAGATCATGTTCACGCTTTACCATGTCATATTTCCAATCTGGAATATCAGTTAATGCCTCTTCACTTTGATATGTATAATTTAGTTTTCCTAATTCCGTATCTGTCCAGTTCATAATCACTTCTCTAGCACCTACGGCATACGCTTCTTTGGCAACCATGCGTACAAACTCATAGTCACGTACAGATGCGGTAATTACTAGTGGTTGATTTGGTTGTACATTCACACCGCGTACAACTGCTAATTTTGCTAACTTTTGATACATTGCTTTACTTGCACTCATAATAAGTCCCCCTTTAATCTTTAAATAATTCGTCATAACCAGGAACCTCCTGAATATGACGCATAAACTCTTTTGTTATAATGAATGACCTTGGCCCAAATGGATTGATAACAATTGAATCATATTTTGCTGGAACCAAGTGAAAACATTCTTTCATATTACGTACTTCCAATTGAAGCTCGCCTTCTTCTAGTATATTGCTATAACGTAGAAGTGCATCCCAATCCGTAAACAGTACAAGCACAGATTTACTTGGGTCGACATTAAGTCGAACTGACATAAATCGCTCATCCTCTTCATTTTCTGCCGTGTATTTTATGAGATAGTACTCACTCATACAGATTTCGTATACCAGTGTACCAATATATTCTTGATCCTCAAAAAATTTACCGTACTCACGAAGCACTCCACTTAAGCCTGGATTTTCGATAATTGTTGGATTTGCATCATATTGAATACTACTGATGATACTATACTTCTGTAAGAAACCTTTACAGGAGTGATCAAGCTTTATTGTAACTGTCTGATTTCTTGCGGAAGTTACTGATTTATCATTACAAATTATCTCTACGATCTTTGCGTCGATATCTCCCTTATCACTACAGTGAAGACGAATCGCATCATTTACCTTCATTTCACCATAGACAAAACCCGTACAGATTGTATCTTGATTCGTTTCAATCACCATCATCGTATAACGGCGCTCACCATTTAAAATGGCGATCTTTTCATATTGTCTTAATTCTCTTTGATGTTTAATTTTTGTATATTGTTGTCGCACAAAGATGACAACTGCAATTCCGATTGCGACCATTGTAAGATACAACTGCATCATCTCCTTACTGGAAAGAACACTTGATTGTCCACCAATGAGACGGCTAGTAATGATTAGACGCACAATTAATACAGCAACAATACCAATAAAACATAAATTTTTAGACCAAATAATTCGCTTGAGTCGAAAATGTGGTTCATTACGAAATCTTTGACGGTATACAAATTCTGCCATTACAAATGTTAGTAATGCCATGATTCCCCACGCAAGTGGAAACATCCCCCTCAATATTAACCAAGGAGTAATTGTAATCTCACGGAATATAAAATTGAGATTATGAAAGAAGCCATATAGTCCTGCTACATAACCAATCGTTGCAATAAACATTACTAGTAACAACAAATATTTCTTCATCGACTTCCTCCAATAGAACAAGTTTATCATAAACCCCAAATGACGCTATCAAAATAACCACAAAAAACCAATAAAAAAGCTATTGCAAGAAACGGTCCAAACGCAATATACTTCTTCTCTTGAAAACACATCCATAAAATTGCAAAAAAAGATGCTATAGATAATACCAACCACAGCTTTTGAAAGGAAATAAATAAGCTCATACATGATACAAGTTTTACATCTCCACCACCGATACATTCTTTACCAAATACTTTTTCACTCATTACAATAGTTAGAAATCCGCAACCAAAAATTGTAGCCATACGTATCCACGGCTGTATATCCATCTTTTTTATCATACATGCATGTATGATATATAAAACTATCATACTAAGATGTATTAAATCAGGTATCTCCATGATTTGATAGTCGATATAAAAGACTACCCATAACAGTAGGAATAGAATCATTCTAACAATCATTTCCCACTCAATAACATGAATATCCCAAAGAACTAACACACATAGTATCCCTGTTACTATCTCCGCAACGATATATTCTTTTGAAAGTTTCCTACCACAATATCGACATCTTCCTTTTAAAAAGATATAACTCAATATTGGAATTAAATCATTCCAACATAGTACATGATGACATCCATCACAACAGCTTCGTAATGTATATTTTTTTTGAAGATAACCATGACACATACATAATAAAAAGCTTCCTAAATGGAAGCCAAATATACCAATCCAAATCCGATACATTTTATCACCCCATAAAATATACCAAACAGATTTCTGTCATCCTTATAATTTCTCAAGAATCTTATCTTTATTAAATAAGATAACCACAACAGAAACAACTTGAATCGCAACTGCAATCGCAGATACAACATAGTTTCCTTCTGCTAAGAAGTGACCCGAGATACAGCTTAATAGAATCTGTATCCAGCTTGAGCAGAAGATTGCTAACGAGAAATCTTTTAGACTAATCTTTGCGTGTGCTGCAACATAAGGAATAATACCGTTCGGAATTCCCGGCAACATACATGACACCGCCACAACAAAGATTGGTTTTCCTTCATTGATTTTCTTCATTAGCCAGTTTTCTTTTGGTGTTGTTTTCTTCATCGCAATACGAATGGATTTACCTACTCCACGTAGTATTGCAAACACCAATATATTACCAGCAGTAAAACCAAGCCAGCATAACAGGAAAGCTCTCCACCAACCAAATAAGAAGGCACCCGCAAACTGGATAATCACACCTGGTAAAATGACACTGACCACCTGAAGCACACTAATCATAAATAGTGCGATATAGGCACCATAATGTCCCTGTTCCTGGATATAATTTGCTAAATCTGACTGATTTCCTGACTGCAATATCTGCCATACTTCTAGGACCACAGGTCCAAAGGCACGGTATACTAACCAACCAATGATTGCAATAATCACAAAGATTAATAGTATAATTGCAGGCTTTTTTATTCGCTTGATTTTTCTAACCATGTTCCCCCTGTAATGAAATACAATTTAACAGGATAACACATTTAAAATATCGTGCAACCTAAATTTTCTTTAAATAGTCTGACTTAACACTATGTTTCTTTAGGAAATCTCTAACTTCATCAAACTGATCTTCTTCGAAGAATAATGCTGTTGTTATCTTATTCTTCATGAAATAAATGCTATTATCAGAACGTGAAAGTGTTACTTGCCCAGCTTTATGAAATTTAATCAGAGAACCCATCATCACGATACCCTCATCTGACAAACCAGACTTCATGAAGTAATACATGATTCCTAATATAATTGGAACAATAAACTGTACAATACGGAAAATACCTTCATAACGTACAAAACCAATCACTGCTATCGCAAGAAATAAAACTGGAATCATCCACTTCATTTTATTTCCAACTTTTGTCTCTATCTTTACGGTATTTGAGACCATCAACATTCTCGCAAAGGCAACTAACATCACTACATCAAATATATACAAAATCAAAGTCTGAATATCCATAAAATCCTCCGTGTTCTTTATTCTATCATAAAAGGTTCTGCGCTTGCAGAACCCTATTTCTTCTACTTTAGCCAGACAACAGTCTTACCATCTGTAGTTGTTTGAACAACATTGGTAATATTAAATCCAGCATCCTGTAAAATCTTTGTCATCTTATCTACCGCAACTTCACCTGTTGCCTTAACAACAACCTCAGAGCCACGGTCTGTATGATATACAGCAATATTTTCTACGTTGGCATTCTCTTGTGCAAATAACTTCGTTACTTGCGCAAATACACCAGGTTTATCATCAATCAACATGACAAATCTTGTACCTTGACGTTTTAAACCCATCAAGTCAACGAATGTTAAGAAGATATCCTTTTCTGTAATAATACCTACTACATGATTTTCTTCATCCACGACCGGTAACACATTGACAGTATTTTCTAACATAACTTCCGCAGCTTCTTCCAAGAAAACCATTGGGGAAATCGTATGTACATCACGAATCATGATGTCCTTTGCCTGTGTACGAGATAACAGGTAATTCAATTCATATATGGATAAGGAAGTTGCGTTCTTTCCAGATGTATCATTTACCAAACCCTCTGTAATCAAACCAATGAGCTTTTGATTTTCATCCACAACTGGTAAGCGGTGGAAATGATTCTTACCCATAATTTCTAGTGCTTTAGATAACGGTGTATCCGCAGTAATCGTAACAGGATTTACCGTCATATGATCTTTAACGTACATTACTTTATCCTCCTAGATAAACTTTCTGAACTTGCTCGCTAGCAGCCAACTCATGGCCACTACCCTCTAATGTTATTTTACCTGTTTCTAATACATATGCACGATCAGCTATCGCTAATGCCATCTTTGCATTTTGTTCTACTAATAGTATTGTAGTACCTTGTTTGTTAATTTCTTCAATAATTCTGAATATTTCTTTTACAAGTAATGGTGAAAGACCCATAGATGGCTCATCCAATAATAGAATCTTTGGTCTAGCCATTAAGGCCCTACCCATCGCAAGCATCTGCTGTTCACCACCAGATAAGGTACCGGCCAATTGTTTTTTACGTTCCTTTAAACGTGGAAATAACGTATAAACACGCTCTAAGTCTTGGGCAATTCCATCTTTATCTTTTCTTGTAAAGGCACCAAGATCAAGATTTTCTTCAACGGTTTGTGAAGCGAATACTCTTCTACGTTCAGGAATCTGTGCAAGTCCCATCGTTACAATCTTATGGGCTGGGATCTTTGTAATATCAACCCCATCCAGTAAGATAGCACCCTCTGCTGGTTTTAATAAACCGGAGATTGTATGCATGGTTGTTGTCTTACCTGCACCATTTGCACCGATTAGAGTAACGATTTCACCATCATTGACTTCAAAGGAGATACCTTTGATAGCTTCAATCATTCCGTAACGTACAACTAAATTTTCTACTTTCAGCATATCATCACTCTCCTAAGTATGCCTTTACAACATCTGGATTTGTACGGATTTCCTCTGGTGTTCCTTCCGCCAGCAACATACCATAATTCAATACAGAAATCTTCTCACAGATACCCATGACAAGCTTCATATCATGTTCAATTAATAAGATAGCGATATTGAAACGATCGCGTACCAGACGAATTGTTTCCATGAGGTTCTTTGTTTCCTGTGGATTCATACCTGCTGCAGGCTCATCCAACAATAATAATTTTGGATGTGCACCTAAGGCACGAATAATTTCTAGCTCACGCTGTTTACCATACGGTAAATTCTTCGCAAGTTTATCCGCATCCTTTTCCAAATGGAATACTTCTAATAAGGACATGGCTTCTTTATCCATATCTTTTTCCTGTTTTAAGGAATTTGGTAACTTAAACATACCTGAGAATAATCCATAACTTGCTTGTGTATCCAAAGCGGCTAAGACATTCTCTTTTACAGTCATATCTTTAAACAAACGAATATTTTGGAATGTACGTGCAATTCCTAAACGAGTAATCGCGTATGGTTTCATACCATTAATCTTCTTACCCTCTAGTTTTACTGTACCATCCGTAGGTGTATACACACCTGTTAACATATTAAATACAGTTGTTTTACCAGCTCCATTTGGTCCAATTAAACCATATAGCTGACCTTCTTCAATCTTCATTGAGAAGTTATTTACAGCACGTAAACCACCAAAGTTAATACCGAGTTCATCAACTTCTAGAATATATTTCTTCTCACTCATGAATGAACCTCCTTATTCCTTTTAAAACGATGGAAAAATGACTGTAATTGTGGCGCATGTTTCACTAGCATCATCAAAATTAACACAATCGAATATACGAGCATACGATAATCACTTACACTACGTAATACTTCTGGTAATAATGTTAGAACACTTGCGGAAACGATAGAGCCAAAGATATTACCCATACCACCTAATACAACCATTACCAAAATTTCAATGGACTTATCTAATGTAAATACACTAGGTTGCAAGAATCCCATGTAATGAGCGTATAAAGCACCACCTACACCCGCAAAGAATGCAGAATATAAGAATGTAATAATCTTATATTTCTGGGTATTAATACCAGAAGATTCAGCCGCAATCTCATCCTCACGAATCGCAATGATAGATCTACCATGTCGAGAATGAATCAGAGATAACGACAAGAACACCGTAATCGCAGCTAAAGCGAATGCCCATGTAAATGTAGTGTTCTTTGCGATTGCAGAATAACCACCAGCACCACCCAATACTTTCAAGTTAATCAGTACATTACGTACAATTTCACCAAAGGCTAATGTAATGATTGCGAGATAGTCTCCACGTAAACGTAGGGTTGGTAAACAAACAAGAAGACCTAGAATCATCGCAACGATACCACCGATGATAATCGCAATTGGAAATTCGATAACAGGTAATAGACGCATCGACTTTGTGAATACTGCAGAAGCGTAAGCACCAGCAGCCATAAAAGCCGCATGCCCTAACGCAAGTTCACCAAGGAAACCTGCTGTCATATTTAAAGAGACCGTCAAGATTACATTGATACAGATTGTAATCAAGATACCTTGCCAATAACTCTTTAGCACACCAATACGCATTAGTACAACAAGCAAGATATATCCTAGTGCAGTAATGCCAAATTCGAGTAGGAGTCTGTTTTTTAAATTGAGTTTCTTCATCACTTACACCTTCTCCTTTACATTCTTGCCTAGAATACCAGCCGGTTTAAATACCAACATCAAAATCAAAATCGCAAATACAATCGTATCTGTTAACTGAGATGAAATATATGCCTTAGTCATAGCTTCCACCATACCAAGAATAAACGCACCAATTACCGCACCTGGGATTGAACCAATTCCACCAAGTACCGCCGCAATAAATGCCTTAATACCAGGTAAGGAACCAAGGGTTGGATTAATCATTGGATAACAATTTGCATAAAGAATACCCGCGATAGCCGCAAGAGCACAACCAATCGCAAACGTTAAACTGATGGTAGTATCAACGTTAATTCCCATTAGCTTGGCTGCACCCTCATCTTCCGATACAGCACGCATGGCCTTACCCATTGTTGTCTTATTCACAAACAGCGTTAATAAGATCATGAGAACTACAGATACACTAAATGTAATATAGTAGTTTGCTTGAATTGAAATACCACCAAGATTTAACGCTGGCAACGTAATAAACGCATGATATGGCTGTGGATTTGCGCCAAAAATTAATTGGAATGCATTTTGTAGGAGGTAACTAATACCAATTGCAGTAATCAATAATGAAATACGACTTGCATTACGTAAAGGCTTATACGCAACCTTCTCCATCACGACGCCTAAAACAGCACATGCGACGATAGAGATAATGACCGCAAGCCACCATGGTAACCCAAACTTCATACTGATAAAACTAATATACGCACCGACCATGATGACATCACCATGCGCAAAGTTAATTAACTTCGCGATACCGTATACCATCGTATATCCAAGCGCAATCAGTGCATAAATTGAGCCGATGTTTAATCCATTGATAAATTGCATAAAAAACTGATTCATGCATGTTCCTCCTTACCACAAATAACGAAATAGGGAGTATTGCCTCCCTATCTCAAAGTTCTACTTCTTATAAGTTGTATATTGACCG
Source organism: uncultured Solobacterium sp. (assembly GCF_963550625.1). Taxonomy (GTDB): domain Bacteria; phylum Bacillota_I; class Bacilli_A; order Erysipelotrichales; family Erysipelotrichaceae; genus Bulleidia. The sequence continues at coordinate 173,211 of NZ_CAUVCV010000001.1, read as the reverse complement.
TTCTTAATTTGAACGAATACTGGTTCCTTAATTGGATCACCATTACTATCAAAGGAGATACTTCCTAAGATTCCCTTGTAGTCTGTAGATGCAATGCCTTTTACAATATCACTAGCCTTAAGAGAACCAACCTTTTCGATTGTCTGTAATAGTAACATTGTTGAGTCATATGCATTGATACCGAATGAGTTAATATCTGTACCGAACTTTTCCTTGTACTTCTTCATAATATCCTGAACACTCTCCATATCTGGTGAGTATTGGTTGATGAAGATAACATCTTCGATTGCAGAAACATCGTTACCAGCTACACTTGTCGCACCATCCCAACCATCAGCACCAACAATCTGTGCCTTAATGCCAAGATTTCTTGCCTGCTTTGCAATTTGTACATCCTTTTCATAATAGTTTGGAACAAATAATACATCGATATCAGAAGCCGCAATCTTTGTTAACTGGGAACTGAAGTCCTGGTCAGCAGTTGAGAATGCTTCAGAAAGAACAACCTTTCCACCCTTACTTTCAAACTCAGCCTTGAAAGCTTCCGCTACACCTGTTGAGTAATCATCATCGCTGTTATAAATGATAGCAGCCTTCTTTAAACCTAATGTTTCATATGTAAAGTCAGCTACTTGCTTTGCCTGCTGAGGGTCTGTATAGCATGCACGGAATACGTTCGCGCCACCTTCATCAGTAATATTTGCAGCAGTACCACTAGGTGTAATCATTGGAATGCCAGTATCCTTACTCTGCACAGCAATCGCATAAGATTCACCTGAAACTGTACCACCAATAATACCTGCAACCTTTGTATCTGTTACAAACTTATTATAGATATTGATCGCCTGTGTTTGATCACCTTGAGAATCCTGCACATCTACTTTAATATTTGTACCATTTGCAGCGTTGTAATCTTCTACCGCAAGTTTAACCGCATTTGTAACAGCTAAACCATATACTGCATAGTCACCTGTAGTTGGTCCTAATGTACCAATCGTATATGACTTCAAATCTCCAGCCGCAACATAATCAGAAGTTGTTTCTGTTGATGTAGAATTACTAGATCCTTCGGACGCTTCACAAGCCGCTAGTGATAGAGCCATCAGTGCCGCTAGTCCGCCTTTAACTAATTTATTGAAACTCATCATTTCCACCCTCGTTTCTAATCTCTTTTATTTAAGATGTTCTTATTATATTGATGTCAAAATCATAAATCAACCATTATAAACAAATTTTTACACATTTCTTTCACATTTGATGTAAATTTCTTTCAAAGTAATAGATTAATTTTTCAATGTATAAAATTTATTCAAATTCACAAACCAATTATTTGTGTATATTTACCGCAAAACATACACTACATGTAGGAGGATGACGCGATGCACGACACATGGAATCCATGGCATGGATGTAAGAAGATTAGTGAAGGATATGCAAACTGCTATATGTATTTTCTCGATCAAATACGCGCGCAAGATGGTGCACTCATCCGCTTGACAAACAATATGAAAAAACCTTTGGCGAAAAATCGCAAGGGTGAATATAAAATCAAGAGCGGTGAACTCATACGTGTATGCATGACATCAGATTTCTTCCTAGAAGAAGCAGACACTGGGCGTACACAAGCTTGGGATATCATGCGTATTCGCAGCGATGTAAAGTTCTTCCTACTAACCAAACGTCCAGAACGTATACTTTCCTGTTTACCATCTGATTGGAAAGATGGATGGGAAAACATCATGATCAATGTCACAGCCGAAAATCAAAAGCGCGCTGATGAACGCATCCCTATCTTATTAGATTTACCCTTCAAACATAAAGGAATCATGTGTGCTCCACTCTTATCAGAAATACATATTGAACAATACTTATCCGACAAAATCGAACAAATCATCGTCGGTGGAGAAAACTATAACGGCAGTAGACCTTGCCATTACGAGTGGGTTAAAAGTCTCTATCAACAAGCCACCAAACACGATATTACATTTGCATTTATCAAAACAGGCACAACCTTTGTAAAAGATGGCAAAACATATCACATTCCATCGAAAACTGTTCAATCAAATCAAGCCTTCCGATCCGGTTTGCAACACCAAGGAAGAAAACACAAATACATACTCACCGACCAATTTAACAACTACATTCCAGAGAAGCAGAGATACCAACGTCAATTTGATATTGACTGTACAGAATGCGGTTCTAAACTCATATGTAATGGAATTGAGTTAGGATAATGTACGAATTCTACTCAAAAATACAAATATAATCACACTTACAACAAATAGAATACTAGCTACCAGATACATTGCAAAATAAAGATTCATGGATAAGATTGTCGAAAGTAGTATAGGTAAACCAACCATAAACAAACTAACCAACATCGTTAAACCAACTTGCAAATTTTGCTTAATTGGAACAACTTCATTGTCCCAACTATAATTAGCGAATCGATAGTCTAGCGCAAATCCCAAAATTGCAGTAAAGATAGAATATGCTAATGGAATAAGTAACACCGAAACCACCTGTTCAACTGATAGCGAAAATCGCAAGAATACAGCAATGATTGCGCAAACATATCCTATTAAATGTAAAGACAATGTCACCGATATCTTACTGAATATAATATCTAACATCTTGACAGGAGCAGTCTGAATAATCCATAGATTCTTCCCCTCTAATGATAAGGAAGAAGCCGAAGGGAATGTGAACGCCAGCATCCCTGCAATCACAAGTGGAATATAGTCCACCACATTTACAGGAATCTGCGAAACTTTCAATATGGAAAACAGTACTGTTGGTGGTACAAGCACCAACAAAATACTCCCTATCACTAGCATAATAATACCAAACCCCTGATTAATTACCGCTAAATATGAGCCAAAGAAACGTTTCATTTCTTTTTGGTATAACGCATGTAATACTGAATGATGCTTGAAAGTTGCATCATGATATATAACTCTATGTTTTGTAGAAAGCTTATGCAGAACTTCATATTTCCAAGTAAGCATATAGAAGATTAGCACAGAAACAATAAATGACATGCATGCATATAATAGGTTTGACTTTAAAAATATTAAAGATGGCGGATATATCTGTAACATTTGTAATCCCACCACAGTAGATAAACTGACTATATCTTGAAGAAAATAAATTCCTATCATTAAACCAATAAACAATAGAACAGATAATAGTATTTTTAATACTGTTGTATGTTTAGCAAAAGACGCTACATACAGAATGCCCACACCAAAGATGATTGCAATTCCTATCGGTATTACCGGAACAAACACAAGGGAAACAATGCCAAATACAAACTGTATGTATGCATGTGTACTAAGTACATGCACCACCATACCTGGTAACATCATTCCACAGGTGAAACAAAACGCAAAGATATAAACAATCAACAGTTTACTTGCGATAATATCTCTTTTAGAAACAGGTAGTGACTGCAACATTTCATAATCATTGCCTTCAAACAATAATGCATTCAACGTAAACAATAATAATGTTATTAAAGCGATACTCGTTAGCGACAACAAGCTTGCATACACATATTCAATAAGTCCTGCATGTATCAAGTTCATTGTTGTTGTGACAGAAAATGCTCCAATATTTATTGCCATATAGATAATAACAACAATGAATAATACAGCTATATTACGCTTTTGTTTATTGTTTCCGCAAAGATCATTGATAGGCAGTGTATTTAAGAGTTTAGCTTTTGATAAATGAATGATTTGATTCATTACGCATCCACCTCCATAAAGAACTCTTCTAATGACTTTGTTCCCTTTACGGTATCCGTATTACCACATGTAACAAGTTTTCCTTTATGGATAATCGCAATTTTATTACAGAGTTTCTCTGCTACATCTAAAACATGAGTCGAGAAGAAAATTGTACATCCTTTCTGTGTCATTTCTTTCATAATATTCTTGAGTTCAAATGTAGCTTTTGGATCCAACCCTACAAATGGTTCATCTAAAATCAATATCTTCGGCTCATGTATAAGAGCCGCAATAATTGCAGTACGCTGTTTCATACCATGTGAATATGACGAAATCATATTTCCCAGGGAATCTGTCATTTCGAAAAGATTTGCATATGTTTGTATGCTATTTTTTCTATCTTCAGAAGACACATGATACAAATCGGCGATAAAGTTAATGAATTGATACCCCGTTAAATGCTCATATAAATCAGGATTATCCGGTATATATGCCAATTGTTGTTTACATAAGATTGGCTCACTTTGAATAGAATGACCATTGATTAAAATATCACCTTCATCAAAGCCATGAATACCAACGATTGCTTTAATAGTAGAAGTTTTCCCTGCACCATTAGCTCCAATAAAACCATAGATATCTCCATCAGAAATAGATAAAGATAAGTGTTCTACAGCTACTTTTCCGTCATACTTCTTCGTTAAATTTTTAATTTCAATCATAAGTCTTCCTCTCGTAAGGTTTCTACACAGAACCCTTTTTTATTACAACATGGACATGTCAGTTTTCTTGTACGATACGTATGCCTTGCCCAAAAAACCTCTTTTCCATTTGGTCTGAAAACGGTGTGACATTCAGGACAGATATAGGCAACAATATTCATATATTTTTTGAATAAAATCGATCCAAAGATAATTATCAATACCTCAATAACAAAATATATCCACCACTTTCCACTAAATAGCGAATACACAAAAGATGCACCCTGTACGATTCCAACTATGATCCCAATAATGAAAAGCTGTATCCGGTAATGTTTCAATCGTTCTTTCCGTTTCAAAATATAGGCAATATTTGGCATTGAAGCCGGTGTTATCACTGGTATCGCTTTTAATTGTTCACGAAAAGATTTTGCATCTTGAAGTTTTATTTTTTGTTCCTCAACTTCTTTCTCTATCGCAAATATACGTTCATCAATTAAAGCCTTTATTATATTCTCGCCATTATCTTGCTGATAAATCCTGGCAATATCATCAATGGATAATCCTAGAGAGCGCAAATAAATTAATAATCTTAATTTTTCTACATCTTCGGAAGTATACATACGTCTACCACCTTCACTTAGTTCAGTAGGAATTAGCAATCCACGTTGATCATAATACTGAACAGTACGAACTGTGATACCACATAATTTTGCAATCTCGCCTGTCGAATACATTTTTTTCTTAGTTCTTTCGATAGTATCGCTCATATCACTTACCTCATAGTTATAATAGTTTATCACGCAACGTCACAAGCAAGTTATTTTTGAATTTTTCTGTAAAATTATAAAAAAATTCGAACAAAAGACAGAAATTTGTCTTAAAAACCTCTTGCAAAGATAAAATTTAAATTATATAATCATAAAGCATTAAGCGAGATGGTTTCTTAGCTCAGTTGGTAGAGCAACTGACTCTTAATCAGTGGGTCGAGGGTTCGAGCCCCTCAGAGACCACCATAAATAAAAGGGAAGTTCCGAAAGGTTCTTCCCTTTTTGTTATATATAATCGTATCAATTTTATTTCATCAATATATCAGCGTTAACTTCATTGTGAATCTGTTCCGAGATATCACGCATCGTGATAATCGTTACTGGTATTAGATAAAGTACCGCACCAAGCCATGCACTTTGATCAGCCCACGTAATCGCATTGAATCCAAAGTCCGCCACCAAGAATACACAGACTGCTGTTCGACAAATCATCTCAACTACACCACAATAGATTGCACGCATCGCATATCCCAATCCCTGAATACTCATACGGACAACATTCAAAATACCTAATAACCACCAAGCATATCCCATTCTTCTTAGATATAAATCTGCTGCAGATAGTACTGATTCATCACCTGTAATAAATAACGTACTAAGCACTTTGCCAAATAGAATCATCAAAATTCCTGCTAGTACACCATACGTAACACCAACATAGGTACCCTTGCGCAAACCTTCTTTGATACGGTCTTCCTTCTTTGCGCCATAGTTTTGTGAGACAAAAGTAGAAACCGCAGTAGCCAAGGCATCAAATGGACACAACAAGAACTGCTTAATCTTGACACCAGCAGTAAATGCAGAAACATACACCGTTCCTAGAGAGTTATTGGCTGATTGCATAATCATTGAACCGATGGCTGTGATTGAATATTGTAAACCCATCGGAATTCCCATTACTAACAATCGTTTTGATAATTCAGAATCAAACTTTCTTTCTTCTGAATGAATATGCAAGATTGGAAATTTCATCATAATTAAAATCAAGCATAAAACAGCTGATACCGCTTGTGAGAATACAGTCGCAATCGCTGCACCAGCAACTCCCCACTTCAAGTTAATGATACAGAAGATATCCAAGAAGATATTCAGTACAGCCGAAATTGCTAAGAAGATAAATGGTGTTTTAGAGTCACCGATTGCACGTAGGATACTCGATAAGTAGTTATATAAAAGTGTAAAAGGTATGCCAATAAAAATCACAATAATATAGTTATATGTATCCTGATAGATTTCAGATGGAACACGCAATAAATCTAAGATTAACGGACAGAAGAAACAGGTTGCAGCAGTTAAAATCATCGCAATAATAAATGTCCAAACACAACCTTGGAATTCAAATCTCTGCATCCCCTTTGGGTCATTTGCACCAAAGCGCTGAGCAACCGGTACCCCAAACCCTGCCATTGTACCAATACAAAATCCCAATACCAAAAACTGGACACTACTAGTCGCACCGACAGCCGCCAACGCTGCAGGCCCTAGTGTTTGCCCTACAATTGCGGCATCTGCCACATTATATGTTTGTTGGAAAAGATTTCCTAATAAGAGTGGGATTGCAAATTGTAATATCAGTTTTAAAGGGTTTCCCTCTACCATACTTTTTCTCATTGTATTGTTCCTCCCTTCAAAGAATATTGTACATTATATATCAATTCATCTAAAAAAGAAGAGTAGATCTTGAATTTCTACTCTTCTGTTTCTGCTTCAACTTCTTTGATGACGCATTCATCACCTTTTACAAGGTACGTCTCTTCACTACCGCAGTATGGACATATTCTTCCATGTTTTACTGTCCCGTATTCTTGTTTACAAGATTCACAAAATGTTACTGCAGGAATTGTCTCTAGTTTTAATTCACACTCTAATAACAGAGGATATTTAACCTTGAAATAATTCCAGCAATCTACGAAGTAATCCGTCATAATACCCGATACTTCGCCAACCTCTAGGGTTACTGAACCATATTTTATGACCTTATTTTCTTCTGCCATTTCACTTAGAGATTTTGCAAGGTGTGTAACAATTCCCATCTCATGCATGGTTTGCACTCTTCTTCTTGAATAAAATCTTTAGTTTACGTTTTGCGGCATAAGGAAGAACCGCCTTGATCTTATCTTCGCAACGATACATTCTAGATGCATCTGGTAAATCTCTTTGTAGATGAATCGCATCAAATTCACAACGTGTTGTACATAGGCCACAACCGATACACTTATTAAGGTCAACAAAAGTTGCTCCACAGCCTAAACAACGCTTTGCTTCTGTACGAACTTGTTCATCTGTAAATGCTAAACGCATATCATTAAATATAGTCTTTGGATTTCCTTGTTTATGTCCAGGAACTTGACGCTTAGCTGTATCAAATTCTTCTAACACAACATCATCCTTATTTAATTCAATAAAGTGACGTAGATCACGGTTAATTGTCATCGATTGTCCTGGGTGAACGAAACGATTAATGGAATCTTCTACAATTCTACCAGCCGCAATCGCATCAATCGCAAATCTTGGACCTGTATATACATCACCACCCACAAAGATATCTGGGTCAGCAGTCTGTAATGTGACTGGGTCAGCTTTAGCAGTATTGTTACGGTTAAGTTCAACCTTTGTGCCTTCTAATAGTTTGCCCCATTCAATGGATTGTCCAATGGAGAGTAATACATTCTTGCATGGAACTGTGATAGTTTCATTTTCATCATATTGAGGATTAAACTTACCATCCGCATCCTTCACAGATAAGCACTTCTTAAATACGACACCAGTGACATTTCCATTTTCAGTTAGGATTTCCTTAGGACCCCAACCATTCATAACAGAAATATCTTCTTCCTTAGCTTCTAGTACTTCATCTCTAGCTGCAGGCATTTCCTTTTCACCTTCAAGACATAACATTGTGACTTTGCCTTCTGTTAAACGAACAGCAGTACGTGCTACGTCAACCGCAACATTACCACCACCGATAACAACTACATCACCTTCTAATGCATGTCTTAAAGCTTCATTATTTGCCTTGCGCAAGAACTCTACACCTGTTTGAACACCAATTGCGTCTTCACCAGGTACACCTGTCTTGCGTCCACCTTGGGCACCAATCGCAATGTAGAATGCTTTGTAGCCTTCACTACGTAACGATGGAATTGTTGTGTCCTTACCAATTTCAATATTGTATTTAAACTCAACCCCCATTTGACGTAGAACATCAATTTCAGCTTCGATAATATCTTTCTCTAAACGGAAAGATGGAATACCATTCAGTAACATACCACCTGCACGACTTTCCTTTTCAAATACTGTAACAGGATATCCATGCATGCGGAGATAATAGGCTGCCGAAAGTCCAGCAGGACCTGCACCGATAATCGCAATCTTATAGTCATCAGACCACATTCCACCATCATCCTTTTCGCACAAAGGAACAAAACGTGTCTCTGCATTTAATTCTTGCGCCGCAATGTACTTCTTGATTTCATCAATTGCGATAGGCTGATCAACTTTACCACGAGTACATGCGTCTTCACAACGACGGTTACAGATTGCACCACATACCGCAGGGAATGGATTATCCTGCTTGATTAGTCTAAGTGCATCCATAAATCTTCCTTCAGAAGCCATCTTTACATATCCTTGTACTGCTAAGTGAGCAGGACAAGCTGTCTTACATGGTGCTGTACCAGTGTCATAACAGTTAATCTTAGAAGTTTCACGATAGTCTGGATTCCAATGATCTTCGCCCCATTCTGTCTCATCAGGCAGTAATGTTGTTGGATATTTGATTGCGCCTAAACTTGTACATAACTTCTGACCAAGCTTCGCAGCTCCAACTGGGCAAACTTCTACGCACTTACCACAGGCAACACACTTTTCTTTCTCAACATGTGCTCGATATGCGGAACGTGATAGGTTTGGTGTATTGTACAACTGTGATGTACGTAACGCATTACATACACCAGGTGCACAGTTACAGATACCTACAATCTTACCTTCACCATCAATATTTGTAATTTGGTGTACAAAACCATGACGTTCACCACGTTTTAAGATTTCTAAGACTTCGTCATAGGAAACATAATGTGCTCTACCACGGTCCACCTGATATTCAGCCATGTCTCCAACACCAATACAGAATTCACCGTTGATTTCACCAGAGCCTTCACCACGCATCTCCTGTTGGCGACGGCATGTACATTGACTGATTGCATACTTATCATACTTATCTAACCAATGACTCAAGTGTTCTACAGATACGGATTGGTTTACATGCTCAATTGCCTTTTCTACAGGAATAACATGCATACCAATTCCGCCACCACCAAGTGGAACCATTGGTGTTACAGGTTCTAGCGGCATCTGTGTCATTAAGTTAAAGAATGTTGCAAGGTTTGGATGAGCTTCTGTTAGTTCATCATTCATCATCATAAACTCAGCAGAACCTGGAACGAAAATAGGTACATTATACTGTTTCTCGTTCTCTGGATTTTCACGGTTCATCTCAATCAAACCAATCCAGCATAGATGATCAATCATCTTCTGTGTTTCTTCTAGCGTCATATTATTTTTCTTCGCTAGAACTTCTGGTTTGTATCCAACACGTGTTTTCTTGAACGATAGCATGAACTTCACTTCTTCTTTTGTAAGTAGTTCATCTAACATCCAATATTCAGGATCTTCTGTTTTTACAGAGTGTGTTAATTTCGCCTTGATACGGTTGGTAATCATGCATGCAAGGTCTAGTAGTAGTTTTTCCTTTTCTGGATCTGCAGCTACATAATTTGGATCTGGAACGAAATCACGTTCATTTGTCATTCTCTTTTTTGGGGCAGTTGTCATAATTATCTTGTCACCTTCCACTCAACTGTTTCTTCTTGTAGCCAGTCGAGCCACTCTTTCATACCCTCTTTGGTTTTAGCACTTAGAGGGAAAATCTTAATTTTTGGGTTCAAACGCTTTACACGTTTGATACATGTTTCTAAATCAAAAACAAAATATGGTAATGCATCGATCTTACTGATGATTAGGACATCACTCTTTTCAAACATCAATGGATATTTGAGAGGTTTATCATCACCTTCTGTCACGCTTAGAATCATGACATTATACATAGCGCCAGTATCATATTCCGCAGGACAAATTAGATTTCCAACATTCTCTAAGAATGCTAGGTCAATGTCGTGTCCCTTCATCGCATCAATACCGGTCTTTGTCATCCCTGCATCCATATGACACATACCATCTGTATGTACCTGTACCGCAACAGCACCTAACTGCTCAATTCTTTCCGCATCAACTGCAGATTCAATATCCGCTTCAAGAACCGCTATCTTAAATTTTTCCAACATTTGGATTGTTGAACTTAGAAGTGTGGTTTTACCAGAGCCAGGAGAACTCATTAGGTTGATGAGTAGCGTTCCCTGAAATTTCATTTGCATGCGTAATGCATTGGCATCTTTTTCATTTGATGCGGTTATACTCTTATGGAGTTCTATGACTTTCATTTCGCATTCCTCCACGCTTCGATACGCTTGCGTATCGCATTCATCATGTCATCAAATCCTTCCCCAGTCTTTGCGCTGATTGGATAGAATTCCATATCTGGATTCAGTTTACGAACATGTGCTTTACAGCGTTCTTCATCAAAATCAAAGATGGCTTTTGTATCAATCTTATTAAAAAGTAAGATATCACCCACCTGAAACATCAATGGATATTTCAGGGGCTTATCATCACCCTCTGGAATACTTAAGATTACTAGCTTTAAATTCGCACCAGTATCAAACTCAGCTGGACATACCAAGTTACCGATATTCTCTAAAATCACAACATCTAAATCTTCAATGTTGAGTCTTTCCATTCCACGGGCAGTCATATCCGCTGTCATATGACAGCTACCACCTGTATGTAGTTGGATTACCTTAACACCTAACTTAGAAATTGTCTTTGCGTCCACATCAGAATCGACATCCGCTTCCATCACACCTACACGGTAATCCTTCTTTAACTCCTCAATCATTCTCACAAGTGTTGTTGTCTTACCCGCACCTGGCGAAGCCATCAAATTGATTAGATATACATGGTGTTCTCTCAATGTATTACGTACTTTTTGGGCTTCCAAGGTATTATCTGCACTCAATCGTTCTTTTGTCTCAAAAATCTCGTACATGTTTACTCCTTGTTGTTTAATTTTATACATTTTAATATTTAATTAGTTTTTTCACAAGATAACGTAGTACTACAAAATCACGTGAAAGTATAAAAAAGAATTCCATTTTTTGGGATTCTTTTCTTGTATGCATGGTTTGACAAAACTAACTAAAAAGAAATCGATGAATATCACCGATATCTAGTTATTATTCAATTCCTGTAACTGTATAATCCTCTGCTTCTACAGCTTTACGTAACTCTTCATTTGATACTTCTTTATTAAGTGTTACGACAGCCTGCTTAGTAACATGTGATACTTCAGCAGATGATACACCATCAATCTTTTCTAATGCATTCTTGACCGCCTTTTCACAATGACCACACATCATACCTTCAATCATAATCTTCTTTTCCATTTGTTTTTCCTCTTTTCTTTCAATTTGTTTTTGTTCAATATCTTCATCAATCTTAAATAGATTTAATCTTAAAGCATTCATGCATACTGTAACACTTGATAATGCCATCGCTGCTGCACCGAACATTGGATTCATTGATAAGCCAAATAAACCAGCTGCTAATGGAATACAAATCAAGTTATAGAAGAATGCCCAGAATAGATTCTCTTTGACATTACGCAGTGTTGCTCGACTCAGTCTAACAGCTCTAACAACATCTGTTAATGTAGAGTTAGACAATACGATATCTGCGGAATCAATTGCGACATCAGTACCTGCGCCAATCGCAATACCAATATCTGCTTTTGTCAGTGCTGGGGCATCATTGATACCATCACCAACCATCGCAACTTTGCCTTGTTTTTGAAGCTCAGTGATGACAGCTTCTTTTCCATCCGGTTTAACACCAGCCACAACACGATCAACACCTGCAATCTTGGCAATCGCACTAGCAGTACGCTCATTATCACCTGTTAACATCACTACCTGCATACCCAACTTCTTTAATTTTGTGATTGCGTTGTATGAATCTTCTTTGATTGTATCTGCAGCGGTAATCATACCAATGAGTTTTCCATCTTGTGCAAAAAACAGCGGTGTTTTTCCTTCACTTGCATACTCATCTGCTTTTGTTTGAATATCTGATGAGATTTCTGCGATTGTACGGATATAATTCATCGAACCCGCTTGCATCAAATGATTGTTGAGAGTCGCTTCAATTCCACTACCAACAACATTCTTAAACTGTTCTGTTGGTATTGCTTGAATATTCTCTTGTTGGGCTTTTTCAACGATTGCTTTCGCAAATGGATGTTCTGATTTCTGCTCTATAGAATAAGCGATTTGTAATAAATCGTTTTCATTAACATCTCCAATTGGATGAATATCTTTTACTGTTGGTTGACCTGTTGTAATCGTCCCTGTCTTATCTAGAGCGATGATGTTCATCTTGCCCATTTCTTCTAATGCTTCAGATGTTTTAAATAAGATACCATGTTGGAATCCTAAACCGTTTCCAACCATGATAGCTACTGGTGTCGCAAGTCCTAATGCACATGGACAGGAAATAACTAATACAGAGATTGCACGTTCAAGTGCATATACAAAGCTAGCTCCTGCAAATAACCAACCAATCATCACGATGATGGAAATGACAATGACTGCAGGCACAAATACTGCTGAGATTTGATCAGCTATCTTAGCAATCGGAGCCTTTGTGGCAGCCGCATCACTTACCATCTGAATAATCTTAGAAAGTGTCGTATCTTTACCTACATGTGTAGCCTTAGCCTGTAAATACCCAGAGATATTTAAGGTGCCTGCACTAATCGTATCATTAACACTCTTATCAACCGGTACTGACTCACCCGTCAAAGCTGATTCATTAATAGAACTATCTCCAGAGATAATCACACCATCTACCGGAATACTTTCGCCAGGCTTTACAACAAAGATATCGTCTAACTTCACTTCATCGATATTGATGATTGTCTCAACACCATCACGAATGATAGTTACCTTCTTTGGCGCTAACTTCATTAGACTCTTTAGTGCATCTGTTGTCTTACCTTTGGATTTGGCTTCTAACATCTTACCAATTGTAATGAATACCAGTATCATTGCGGCAGATTCAAAATACAACTGGTTATGATAAAGTGGCATTAGTTCCATATTCGCAACACCATTTGTTATCTGCACTGTCATTACATACAATACATAGACTGACCATACAAAAGATACCGAAGAACCCAGCGCAACTAATGTGTCCATGTTTGGAGAACCATGCATGAATGACTTAAAGCCACTGATAAAGAATTTCTTGTTGATAACCATCACTATCAACGTCAGAAACATCTGTGTTAATCCTAATCCAATGTGATTGTGATTTAAGAAGGATGGTACTGGTAAATCTAACATTCCATGACCCATTGTGATATACATCAAGATTACTAAGTAACCTAGTGAATACCATAAGCGCTTCTTTAACTTCGGTGTCTCATGGTCCTCTAAAGCTTCCTCTTCTGCAGAAACACTTTCCGTATTCACTTTTTGTGTATTTGTTTCTGACTGTAAAGTTGCGCTATAACCAGCATCTTTAACTGCCTTCATAATCGCTTTTGGATCTGCACTACCTTCAACACCCATCGAATTTGTTAGTAGACTGACTGCACAGGACTGTACACCATCTACCTTGGATACCGCCTTTTCAACTCTGGCTTGGCAGGCTGCACAAGTCATACCTTCTACAATATATTTTTCCATAAAACCTCATTTCTAATCACTTCATTAACTTCTGAAGTACTGTTACGAGTTCATCTATCGACTCATCTTTTCCTTGTCGTATATCTGTTGCGACACAACCACGAATGTGGCATGCCAATAACTCTTTATTAAAACTATTTAGTGCACTTGTGACAGCGGATACCTGAACTAAGATATCTGGACAATATAAATCATCTTCCACCATCTTCTGTATTCCACGTACCTGACCTTCAATACGCTTTAATCTAGTCACAAGTTTCTTCTGCTCATCTGCAGTTCTTTTTTTATGTCTTACTTCACATTGATGCATCTCACACCTCCGTTTTACATATCTGTTATATACCCCCATAGGGTATAAGTCAAGTAATACTATCCCAAGAAAAAAACGTAGATTTCTCTACGTTTAGAATTTTGCATTAAATCTTCCCATATAGGCATGGTAATCATTAATCACTTGGTCACACCATAAGTCAAACTCAGGATCTTCAATTCTTGATTCACTATGTTCCCAAATATATTGTGTATAAAGTTCAATTCCCTTATCTAAATTGATGAGACATTTAAAATCAGGAATGAGTGTATCTCTTACGATATCTGTATATAAATTAGAGAATTGTTTATCCCCTGCAATCTGTTCGGAAAGAGGATACTTTGTACTCATCGCAAGCGTTTCAGATGCGATATGTACTTTCTGTACTTTACGATTCAATGCCTTTCCTAAGGAATCGTAAATCATATCCCAGGTTACAATCTCTGGATTAACAAGGTTAATCGAACGATTGATTGCATTCATATTTCCAATCAACTGGATAAAGTTATACGCAAAGTCATAACTATGCATCATGTGCCAGATAGATTGACCATCTCCATGGATAATGACTGGCTTATCACTCAGAATTCTCGATACAACACTCCAGCAATTCTTACCCTTTACACTAAGTGGGAAACGGTCAAAGCCATAAGTCTGTGAAGGTCTAACAATGGTGATTGGAAAGCCCTTCTTCGCAGCTTGGTTAAATACATCCTCACATGCTGCTTTATCTCTTCCATACTTTGATAAGCGATTCTTCTGCACAGAATCTTCATTGAGGATGAAGTTATTTTCATGGTTGAATACAACGACTGTGGAGATGAAGATATATTGTCTTGTATGGTTTTGGAATAGATATACGCGGTCTCTTGCTTGATCGGGTGTATAGACTACAAAGTCAATGACCGCATCAAATACTGTATTACCAATAATCTGCTGCATCTTTGCTGTATCATTGGCATCACAGATAATATGGTTTGCCATTACAGGTAATGGACGATGTCCACGATTGATAACATATAGTTCTGTATCACGACTCTTCGCTAGCATTCCTAGTACAGCTGAAGAAATGACACCAGTACCTCCGATAATTAAAATCTTGCGTCCGCTCATCCTTACCTCCCCACTATCTAAAACTAGATACACTCATTATATAAGAAAACCCCGTAAAGTTGTTATCTAACATTACAGGGTTTGTTTTAATTTGTTGGTGATAGCCAAGGGTTACTTGGATCTGGATCGGTTGGATCCCATCCACGATTTGGATTTGTAACATCAATCTTTGTCTGCTCAGGTAAGCCTAGTGGTCCAGGATTTTCTGTATCATCATAGATTTCAACTGTTACACCTAATGGGCAGTAATCATAAATCCACTTTACATCCTTCACCGATAGGCGAACACAACCTAGTGAAGCTGATGTTCCTAGCTTATTAAACTCCTCGTACTCTAAATCACTTGGATTTTGTGTAAAGTATGGAACTGAGTGGAATAAAATATCATTTACGATATCTGTTACATATTGACCATAAACATCACCATACAATGGACGCCAACGACTACGATTAAAGGTATGGAATACCCCTGCTGGTGTTTCTGGTCCCACAGAACATAACATTGCCTTAACAGGAATTGTACAACTACCTGTTGTTTGATCATATGCATAAATCGTTACCGTATTGAATACACGATTGACACGAATCA
The DNA here is from genome assembly GCF_963550625.1 of uncultured Solobacterium sp. Lineage (GTDB taxonomy): Bacteria > Bacillota_I > Bacilli_A > Erysipelotrichales > Erysipelotrichaceae > Bulleidia. The sequence continues at coordinate 157,076 of NZ_CAUVCV010000001.1, read as the reverse complement.
TATACGGTGTACTGATTGAAGGATCTACAACTGTCACATATGAAGTAGCACTTGTTTCTAAGCCATTCTTATCCTTTGCAGTGACAGTTACAGGGTATGTTCCCATCGTGTTTGTATCTACTGTTCCACTAATTGTATAGCTGCCATTTGATAGTTCGGTGCTATACGACAAACTCCCATCAACAGGATCACTCACAGCGCGCACAACTGATGAAGCCCGAAAGCTCTCACCACGATTTATTGCAACTGCAGTATCCACAAGTGTAATACTTGGAGCTGTATGGTCTTCTACCGTAACAGTATATTTAAATTCCTTTTGAACATCTTTATCTTTTAAGCGGTAAACAATCGAATAACTACCTGCCTGATTTGTATTTACTGTACCTTCGACTTCCAAATCCCCAACAGAGTCCAAAATAATCTCTTTCGGATCAAATGTTGAACCATATTCCACATTTAGCTTTGATTCATCAATTGATAAAGTGATCCCTGTAGTCATTCTACGGAATGCGTCATAGACGAAAGATAATCCATATAATAAGACACTACCCACTGCCACAAACAACATCACAGCAGCGACTAGCACTAATATTAATCGTTTAAAGTCTACTTTCCTCTTTTTCATACCAAGTATTGTAACATCTATCGTTTTATTTCGCATCGTCAGCGATTTCTCTCACATTTTTTCACAAAAAAAGCCAAGAACATTCTTGGCTTATATACTACTTGTCATATTTATCAACAAACTTCTGAATTGCCTCAAAACCGATGAGTTGTTCAATTTCATTTCCATGATGAACTAACATCGTTGGCGCAATCATAATGCCTAAATTTCTACATAGCTTCATATTCTTCTCTGCTTCTAAAACTTCATACACAAAGTTTCTTTGCGCCATGTATTCTTTGATGAGTTTACACTTTGGACAATTTTTTGTCGTGATTAATTGTGGTAGTTTACTCATCGTTCGTTAACAGCCTCTTGATAGAGATATCCTTCAATTGGATAATCACGATTGCATGTATTTAACGTAATATATGGAATTGTATAGTTTTCCATAATACGTTCTAAAAGTACCGCAATCCCTTTTGCCTCATACTCATTTTTCGCAAGGCGTACATTGAAGATAGTTCCACCAGTATAGATTTCCTGCATACGATTTTGTATATCTAAGCGCGTAAATAGATCTACATTTCCATCAATTGGCAGTTCTGTACTACCTGTATAGTATGGTGTATCACCCTGCATCGCAATAATCATATCAGGATATTCCTTTTGATCCTTTAGCGCAAAGCGATGAGAGATATCTCCAGCAGCCACTGCCTCAATACTAAAGAGTTCATGATGGTCTGCTTGATATTCCTTGAGACGCTTACGCACATGCATGAGCACATTCTCTGCAAAATTCTGTGCTTCCTCTGTATCTAATCCTTTTTGAATCCATTTTGCATTCATGCATGCTTCATTCATTCCCACAATTCCAATCGAAGAGAAATGATTATCAAAGCTACCAAGATAATGTTTTGTATAAGGATATAGTCCTGCCTCTAAAAGACTTGCAAGTACTTGACGCTTTGTACTTAACGAACGAGCAGAGATATCTAATACCTTATCTAGATGCTTTAAGAAATCTTCTTCATCTTTTGCAAGATAGGCAAGTCTAGCCATATTGATAGATACAGTTCCTATTGTTCCTGTATTCTCCCCATACGCAAATAAACCACCTGTTTTCTTAAATAGTTTCTTTGCGTTAAAATGTGTGCCACTAAAGATACTACGTGCATTCTTTTGCTTTAAATCTCCGTTTATAAAATTTGCAAAGTATGGAAGCCCTGTCTTTACAGTTACATCTAGTAATAACTTAGCATTCGCATCATTCCAATCAAATTTCTTTGTAATCGCATATGTTGGAATCGGGAAAGAGAATATATTTCCTTCCGCATCACCTTCTAAGATAACTTCAAGGAAGGCACGGTTAATGAGTGCCATTTCATCCTGACAATCACCATAGGTAAAATCTTGTTCAACGCCACCAACAATTGCTGGTCGCTTTGCGAGATCTTCAGGAACAGTCCAGTCAAAGCAGATATTCGCAAACGGAGAAATTGTTCCCCAACGGGATGGTGTATTTAAACCATAAATTAATGTCTGCATGTTTTGCTTCACTTCATCAAATGACAAATGATCCATACGTACAAATGGAGCTAAGTATGTATCAAAAGATGAGAATGATTGCGCTCCTGCCCATTCATTTTGCATAATTCCAAAGAAGTTTACAATCTGATTACATATTGTAATGAGATGCTTTGCAGGAGCGGAAGAAGTCTGCTTCGCTACTCCACCCAAACCTTGTTGAATTAACTCTTTTAAAGACCAGCCTGCATTACAACCTGTTAACATATTCAAATCATGAATATGAATATCACCATCACGATGTGCATTGGCAACCTCTTCATCATATACTTCGCTCAACCAATAATTGGTGGTGATAGAGGCAGAGTTTGACAAAATCAAACCACCAACAGAGTAAGTTGTATTCCCTTTGTTGTGTTGATTCCCTGTATTGATATAATTGTCCACAACAGAATGATAATCAAATGTTGTGTTTGTAATATTACGTACATTCTCACGCTGTTTACGATAGAGAATATATGCCTTAGATACATCTGCATATCCAGATTCACTTAATACTTTTTCTGCACTATCCTGAATCTTTTCTACATCAATTAAACTATTCTGGATTTTAGGTTCAAAATCACTTGTGATACGTAGTGCAATTAAATCAATTACGCTATCGGTGTATTCACGATCACATGCATCGAACGCTTTGCGAATCGCACTTGCGACCTTCTTGATGTTAAACGCTGCAGTACTGCCATCTCTTTTCTTTACACGATACATCACTTACACCTCCTTCGCTAATCTTAATTCTACGGTCTTCACATATGGTTCAACTGCTTTCTTCATTTCTTCCATCTTCTCTGCAGTATATGCATGCAGGTCAGGCTGAATGACTGTATCTGAAGAAACAAATTGTTGTAATACATAAGGTGCATCACTACCAATAAACTTTGCAATCTTTATCAAATCCTCAACTGTGTGGAATTCTTTGACAACAGTTGTTTTAAATTCATGTTCCACTTTATACTCTTGCAGTAAGCTTACGCTTTCTGTAATAGGATGCTTGTATTCTACATCTGATTTTAGACCACAGGTTAATGGATACTTCTCGGCACTATTCTTCATATCAAGTGACACAAAATCCAACAAGCCTTCTTCCAATAATATTCCTAACTTCTCGTTGTTTGTGCCATTTGTATCTAACTTCACTGCATAGCCAAGTTCTTTAATCTGACGAATAAATGGAATGAGCTCCTCTTGTAATAAAGGCTCACCACCACTGATAACCACACCATCCAATAAACCACTACGCTCGTTGAGGTATGCAAGAATTTCTTCCGGTGCGATATAGCGATATTTCTCGGGAATAAACACAAGATCTTTCTGGTTACAGAATGGACACTTCATATTACATCCAGCCGTATAGATTGTCGCTGCGACTTTTCCCGGGTAATCCGTAATTGTTGTCTTTTTTAGAGCACCAATTTTTAGCGTATGGAACGCATCGGGTTCACTAGATAAAATAGTACGAGAGTTCTCACAGGCAACGTTTAGCATCTCTTCAAACTGGTCGAAATCAACACCACTCGCTAGTGCTGCACGACATTGATTACGGAAATCATATACAGCCGTCATCATTGCGGAGGCTTTATCTGTCGTATGTAAATGCTTCATACGGTGGTCTTTTTCATCTTGTATTGCACTTACATACCCTTGTTCAATAAGACGTTGAATACTCTTTGTTGTGGTACCCTTATCCACCTCACTGATACGTGTAACATCCTGCATTGTAATACCTTCATTCTCATTGATAATCAATAAAAATGTTAATTGGCCGGAACCAATATCATATGGCGCCAGCATCTTATCAAAATATTTTTGTGTATTGCGAAACAATACCGATAAATTCAAAATAAAATTACTCGTATCACTCATTCCGGATGGGAGCTCCTTATAGTTAGTATTTTATCATATTATTCTCTATTCAAAACCTTGTTCAAATGAAAAGTTCCGAAACATTTACTGTTCTTCGGAACTTGATTCCACATTTGGTATAAAGTGTTCAAAAATAAAGTAATCAAAGTACTTACGATTATCTTCCAGCTCCTGCTTAGAACAAATTGTCCAAGCAATCGCTGGATTTTTAAATAAGCGATGACATAACATGCGTGAAAGATTATGGCGGTTGTGATGGTTATATGCAATAAAGTTTGGTCGCGTGATAAAGTTTGTTAAAAGATACTGCATAATTTTCATTGCGGCAAACATCTTTCCTTTTGCTTGTGTGTTAGGATGTTCCGCAAGCTGTCCACGAATAATCTCTGGACGATTCTTACGATACCAGTTTACACAAGCTGGATGAAATGACTCTACGCAATATAAACCACGATATTTTTGTAACAACTGATCTGCCTTACTACATAATGCATTTATATCCGTCGATGGATTCGCTACCTTGAGTTCTACAATCAAAGGAACTTTCCCATCTACTGACTTTAATACATCTTCAAATAGAGGGATTTGTTCTTTGCTTGTTAGTAAGTGGTATCTCTGCAATTCTTCTAGTGTGAGTTCTGTTAGTATTTTATTAACAACCGCACCTTTTTCATCACGTAATAATCTACCTGTCTTTACATCGTGAAAGATAACAGGTATACCATCTTTGGTTAGTTGAACATCTAGTTCTATTCCATATCCATTCTCTACTGCTTTTAAAAAAGCAGCCATTGAATTTTCAGGAATATTACTTTGTGCATCATGTAAACCTCGATGGGCATAGTAATGATGGCGAAAACCATTCCACTTTTCAGCTTTGAGATTTTGAGGATGAATCATCCATAAATAGACTAAGCAAATACCTGTCGCGATAACAACAATGATCATTTTAACTTACTCCTGACTTACAAATACAAAATGCGTATCATCAGAGAGTTCCTCTGCGTAGCGATAATGTTCACTAAATTTCTTGATGTCCTCTGGATGCGTGATATGATTTTGTGCCATATACCAAATCATATCACCACGTGCCATCTTTGCCTTAGTTGCCTTTGTGATAAGTTTTCCGTTCTTAAACTCACCAAAGACAATATGAATCATTCGATCATTTTCTTGAAGATAGTCTTTGATACAACGTGAATATTCTTCTGCGGCAAGATTGATAATCACATTATCATTAAGTTCACGATAGAGTGCATCATTCCAATAGTCATATAAGTTACTGCCATCAGGAAACACCGATAACATTTCCAAACGGTATGGTGTAATACCATCCATTGGCTTTAGCACACCATAGAAACCAGAAAGAATACGGAAGTGTTCTTGTAGATAATCTAGCTCATCTTGGCATAGAGAAGTCGCAGATAAATGTTGAAACGCAAGACCACTATAACTGAATAATGCAGGCGAAAGATTCTCATACAAGTTCATCGTTTCAATACGTCTGATATTTTCAGTCAAGATCTTATCATTACAACGATACATATGTTGTAGTTGTTCAGCACTCATACCACGCAGTTTTTCTAGCAATATTTCTGTCTTTGAAAGAAAAACTGGTGTTGTTTTTGGAGCTAAATCTTCATCTTGAATCATCTTTTTTGTTGGTGAGAATATTATTTTCATGTTCCTATTATATAATAAATGCAGAAATGGTGAGGATTACATGCAAAAATTTAATTCAGTAACAGATACAACTGTAGATACAAAACTAGAAAACCTACTCTTACAGCGTAAAGCACCTCTTAGTGAAGAGGGTATGAAAAAGGTATTAGAAGAGTTAACACTTTATATGGCTGGTGATCGTCGATTCTATATTGCCTTCTATCCAAAGGAAGACGTCATTCCAAACGATTATATTCAAGCATCTGATATCGACCGCGTTGATTTAATGCAGGCAACCGATGATGAAAAGTATCTCCCTGTATTTTCTACATTAGAAGGTCTACAAGAGTTTAAACCAACATTACAGAAAGATGAGCATATCTACATCGTCACTAAACAAGATTTATTAGATTTCTTAAATATAAACACAAAGGTTGCGGCAGCTGTACTCAATCCACTTGTGGATGATCTCCTATTATATCGCATGCAGCTTCAGAATCTGATTCAAGTACAAGCAGAACAACTTTAAAAGCCCAGGATAAATATCCCGGGCTTTCTTTCAATATTTACTTTTTATATCCATGTATGCATGAAAATCACGGAATACATCTTCCTGAAATGATTCATCGTCTTGACTGATTTCATCTTGTCTTGCAAAGAAATTTTGTTGCGCATATTGAAATACTTTCTGCTCAAGACGTATGACTTCTTTGGAAACCTGTACATTTGGACATCTTGTATCAAACATATGGAAACAGCCTTCATACTCTTTCAACATAATTGTAACACCTGCTTTATACAGATGTTTCATATAGGTTACTGTTTCTTCATGGAATGGTCCTAGTGTTCCTACAACTGTAAATGTTGGTGGAAGATTTCGAAAATCCTTTAATCGTGCTGGTGCACAATACACAGGTACATCTTGTAGATTACGTTTATATAACTGCCAGTGGAAATACTTTTGTGAAGTAGTCCACGCTAATGTCTCTTGTTTATTTTGACTGGATGGACGATCATCAATCATTGGATATAGAGGCATCTGGAATGCAATCTTTACTTCATTCATATCACGTGCATATGCAGATAACGCAGCCACTAGACCACCACCTGCACTTTCACCACCTACAAATAGTTGATGGGGATTAACATGTAACTTGCATGCATGTTTCTTCATCCACTTAAGTGTTAAGTATGCATCTTCTAAAGCAGCAGGATATGGTGCTTCATAACTCTTGCGATAATCCGGTAACACCATGACTACGTTTCCGCTTATTAGGAAACGCTCCGCATATGGATAACACTCTTCCGGTAATGTTGTTCCATATCCACCACCATGAAGCCATAAAAGCCCCGTGCATTCTTCTCCACTTAAATGATTTGGATAAACAATACAGATACGCAAAGAAGATCCATCATTTCTTAGGATCTCTTTTTCTTTCATATGGGTATTTTTACCAAACCACTTCCCATAAAACTTACGTTTTAAAGTTCTATCACGTTCCCTAATTGCAGTAATAGAATTGAGTGACACTTGGTTATTCAACACCGTGCTTGCATATTTGCGTAAATCACGATGTATCATATCTGTTGTTATTTTCATCATTCCCCCGATAGCGTATTTATTTTATCATAAATCACTATCCCAAATGATGTCATTCTCCTTGTCTTAAAAACATCTTTAATTCTTCAAGTCTCTTCATTGCTGTTTTACGACCTTCCTCGTAAACTGCACGAATACGCTTACGGTCATGTTCGATTCTTCCGATATCTAGCTTAGCTTCTGGTTGAATGACAAACACGTTATTCTTTGCAACCTCATCTTTGATATACGCAATCGTTTCATTATATTTTTCATGACGTAACTCTAAATCACGAACCATATTTGGATATTTATGATACTTCGCACGAATTGCCTTCATCATACTCTGCGGTTTTTTTACGTAGTTTTCTGGTTGTGTTAACACCACAACATTCTTTTCATAACCCATCTCTTGAAACTTCTTAATTGGAATGGAATCAGAAATACCACCATCAAGATAAACATGCCCATTGATATGTACTGGACTTGCAAATATTGGCATTGACGCAGATGCACGTACAAAGTCTAATGATTCATCATTAATATCTTTTGCATCGTAATAATAAGGCTCCCCACTTTCAATATCAGTTGCGACCAAGTAGAACTTCATTGGATTTCGAGAGTATGTTACAGCATCCATTGGATCTAACTTTTCAGGCAATATATGATAGCAGAATTCCGCATTAAAAAAGTCTCCAGTTTTAATCCAGGATTGAACACTTGCGTATCTTGGATCTTTTGCATATTTCATGTTATATCGGAATGCACGACCAATTTGTTTACTCTTGATATTTACACCAAAGCATGCACCAGCAGATACTCCAATTGCACCATCAAACGTAATATTATTCTCCATCAAGACATCGAGAACGCCTGTCGTGAAAATACCACGCATCGCTCCACCTTCAAGCACTAGTCCTTTTTTCATACTTCATCACCTCAATGCGATTAGTTTAGCATATTTTATTTAAAATATTGTTTAAAATAATATTCACAAAAAAACTTTATGGTTATTGTTTCTCCATAAAGTTCTTTATTAATTCACGATATTCTTCAATGATTTCTTTCATCTCACGAAGTGAAGAGATAGAAGATAAACGATTCTTATACTCTGATGCATGTGGTAATCCAGCAATATACCAACCTGCCATACCACGCATCATACTAATACCATTTCTTTCACCCTCATATTCGCAAAGCTTCTCAGCATAATGATATGCAAGATCTAACTTCTCATTATAATCAGGTTCTACATAAGTACCACCATTTAGATATGCATCTACTTCCTGCAAGAAGAATGGTCTTCCTAAAAGTCCTCGACCAATCATGATTGCATCACAACCTGTTTCTTCTATCATACGTTTAGCATCTTCCGGTGTACGAATATCACCGTTACCAATGACAGGGATATTCACCGCATCCTTTACTGCTTTGATATATGCATTGTTAGAGTGTCCTGTGTACTGTTGTCCTCGTGTACGACCATGTACTGCTACAGCACTAACACCAGCCTTCTCTGCAAGCTTTGCGATTTCAACACAGTTAATATGGTCACTATCCCAGCCTGCACGCATCTTCACTGTCACAGGACGATCTGTATGTGTTACTACTGCACGCATGACCTCATATGCTAGCTCTGGTGTCTGCATCAAATAACTGCCAGAATGTGCCTTTACAACCTTCTGTACAGGACAGCCCATATTGATATCAATCATATCGCAATTTGTATTCTTAGTTAGATATTCTGCAGCCTCAGCCATTGTCACAGGGTCACTTCCAAATAACTGTAAAGCTACTGGATGTTCACCCTCACTGATACGGCACATATCCTGTGTCTTTGCATTTTGATAGTGCAATGCTTTATCACTGATCATCTCACTTACAACAAGCCCTGCACCATAATCATGCATGATTTCACGATAGACAGGATTAGAGATTCCAGCTAAAGGTGCTGCGACAATTTGATTCCGTAATTCTATATTTCCAATCTTAACCACGCTGCTTTAACTCCAATACTTCTTTTAATTCTTCTGGTGTAAATTGATACTCTTTATTACAGTATTGGCAATGAATATCTGCACCCTTACCGTCATCAATCATTTCTTGTAAGTCATGGTCAGAAAGTGTTGCGAGCGCTTCCTTATAGTGTTCATGTGAACAACCACAATACCAACGAACATCCTTATGCTCTAAGATATTCGCATCTTTGAAGTACATATAAATGATGTCTTCAATCGACACTCCCTCACTGATTAATGTAGATACAGGTCTCATCTTTACGGCAACCGCTTCACATGCACTGATGACTTCCTCTGTTGCATTTGGTAGTAACTGTAAAATAAATCCACCTGCAGCCAAAATACTACCATCAGGATTTACCAACACACCTACATTTACAACAGAAGGTGTCTGTTCAGAGATTGCATAGTAATACGCAAAATCATCACCAACTTCACCCGTCTGAATATTTACCATACCAGAGAAAGGATCTTTCAGACCCATATCACGGGTTACTGTTAATGTACCATTTGTACCAATGGCTTTACCAACATCCAAATGTCCATCCTCACGTACAAGATAGATTGCAGGATCTCCAATAAAGCCCTTCACATTTCCACTACCATCCGCTTGCGCAAGAACAGTACCAGCTGGACCATGTCCATTGAAAATACACGTTACTTTTTCATAGGAGTTCTTTAAATCACTACCCATGATGGCTGTAACCGTTAATGTTCTACCTAAAGCTGCTGCAGAAGTAGCCATACAATGATGTAGTTTTCTAGCTTCTTCCACGATATCTGTTGTATCTACTGCGTGGATTCTAACACTACCGCCCAACGCATCTGCGATTACAATTTGATTTCTCATTTCTTTAACCTCCTCATGCATCGTTGGTTAAGATTTCGAATTCTCTTCTCATCTAACTTCACGATTTCACGGTCCGCCGTCATAATACCATTACACTCATCTTCCACATCCGTTAACTGCGTAAATACACAAGCAGTTAATCCCTTGGGAATATTACGAATGATACTATCTTCATACAACTTTCGAATCGCCGTGTTTAAGTTTAACTTATCTGTGAATTTTTTGTAACCATAAAGCTTTTGGGCGAGACTATGTCCTGGAATTAAATAGGAATAACCACCAAACTCAGATAAGATTGACATTCTCTTTTCATGATTCTGTGGATTTGTATAGGTATGGAAATACACATGACGACTGTAGAAATCTCCAGCACCTTGATCATGCCAACCACTAGCACTATCCACAAAACGTGTTAAGTCCATTAACTGAATATGCTTGGTTACCTTAGCACTATCAAACTGTCCCCAGCCTTCATTGAAAGGTACCCATGCAAAGATAGACACAACATTATACAAGTTATGAATCATCGCATTTAATTCATCATAGTATGCTTTCTTACCCCATTCATCACCTCTACCAAGGTGTTTTTGTTTCTGGTCATTCATACGTGTGATATTTAAATGCGGCAAGTATAAAGTAGTTAATTTGCTTGGCTGACCACCATTAGGCATATCTTGCATGACAAGCATCCCTAAACGATCGGCATGATAATACCAACGACGAGATTCCACTTTGACATGCTTGCGTATCATATTAAACCCTAACTCTTTTACCTTCTGAATATCATAAATCATCATCTCATCATCAGGATACGTTAAATTTCCCTCTGGTGTATAGCCTTGATCTAATACACCACTTAAGAATACTGGTTCATGATTTAAACAGAAACGAGGATAGCCTTGCTCATCCTTTTCGCAGGTGAAACAGCGCATACCAAAATAACTCTTAACGATGTCATCCTCAGTTTCTATATATAAGTCATACAAGAAAGGATCTTCCAATGTCCATGGATGCATGTCTTCAATATAGATTTCATTACGCATCTCAGCAGTCATCTCATGATAAATCATCTTCCCTGCTGCACTGATGGTAATTGTTGCATGATTAAAATCACCTTCCATCTCCAGATAAACAGTTTGTCTATCATAGTTCGGTGTAATCTTTAATGCATGTACCCCATGTAGAGGAATGTCTTCTAGCCAAACAGTCTGCCAGATACCTGACATTGGTGTATACCACATACCACCATGTTGAATTTTCTGCTTTCCATATGCATACTCACCTGTATCACTTGGGTCCGTACACTTCACGAGTAATGCATTCTGATATTTGATATAACTAGATACATCTAAACTAAACGGCTCATATCCACCTACGTGTCTACCAACTTCGATACCATTTAAGTAGACAATACATTGTTGATCAACTGCTTCAAAGTTTAAATGTGTATGATATTCTCCTGGTTTATAAGAGAATTGTTTTTTATACCACAGTACTTTCCCAGGTAATAAAATCTCATCACTACCTGAAAGCTGTGAGCCCAAAGGAAAAGGAACATTGATTGGCTTCCAGAGATTTGCTTGCGGAACTTGATCAGTATCTGTAATCTGATATTCCCAACGACCATTTAAGTTCGTATAACTACCACGCTGCAACTGCATACGAGGATATTCCTGTAGAGGGCTCTTTAAGTTCACATTCTTGCCCCAACGACTCATTACTTTCACGCCAACCTTCCTTTCTAGTTATTGTTTCTTTAATCGATAGCCAATACACGCTGTAATTACAGCCGCCAAGCCATGTACCTTTAGAATATATACCAAGATAATTTGGAACATCTTCATTGGCTCTGTATACTGTGCAACACTATTTGCGACTGTCCATCCATAGATTAAAGACAGTACAAATGAAACTCCAATCATCCCTAAGGATATCACTGTTGTTGGAATCTCATAGTTTCTTAAAATAGACCATAGCTGTGGTAATGTCACTAGCAGAACTAAACCTATGATTCCATTGACAGATAATATTTTAAAGTTACATAGAATCATCACAAATGAGGTTACTACCATCATCACGATACCAGATACAAGTGTAATTAATACTTTTAAAATAATACTTTTACGTAGTTCTTCCATATTTTCTCCTGCCACTCATTATAGCATAGTCGCCACTATCCCTCACTTTTCATCAATACATAGAAAAAAGAATATCCCCAGTCTTCCAAGGATATTCTTATAGTTCTAAAATAATTGAATTAGTTAAGCTTAGAAGCAGCAGCGATAGCTGTTACAGTAACCTTCTGTAGAGAATCAACACCCATTGTGCATCCTGTCATAAGGTCCTTATCAGCTGTTACAGTCTTACCAGCTTCGTTAGTAGTAACTTCCATACCACTGATTTCTTTGCTAGTCTTACCAACTGTCCACTCATCGAAAGCCTGATTCTGTTCGAACCATTCCTTACCAATCGCAGAAGCCTTCTTCATGCCGTATTCATCCTTCTTTTCGCCCTTTGTAGGTACAGCCATTGCTTCACCATCTAAAGCACCAGCTGTTGTGAACTTCACTGCATTCTGTGCTATGTCAGTCTGTGTGAATACAACCTTACCATCCTTGTCTAAAGCAACTACACCATATGTAGAGTTAGCCTTAGCTTCACCACTCTTTTCAGCAGTAGCGTCCTTACCAGAAACCTCAGTCAAGATTGCGGAGCCTACAGAAGCTACATCCTTTACTTCAACAGCATTCTTAACAGCCTTATCTAAAGCCTGTTGGAAACCAGTAACACCGATTGTGCATCCTGTCATAAGATCCTTATCAGCAGGAACTGTGTGCTTTTCATCCTTTTGTGTTGTAGGCATATTTAATACTTCTTCAACTGTCTTACCAACAGCCCACTTCTCTAAAGCCTCAACCTGTTCGAACCACTCCTTCTTGATTGAAGATTTGTCCTTCATTCCATAGTTATCTCCTAAATCCTTCTTGGACATAGAAGTTGTGTTATCAGAAGTAACGTGACCAGTTGCATCATAAGTAACCTTATCCTGAGCTACATCATAGTATACATACTTGATTATATTACCTTCTAATACAACTGACGCAAATGTTGTATCAAACTGTGCTGTTGTATCAGCACCTTCCTTCACTTTGTTTGCGACATTAGTAACAGAACCTGTGCCAACCATTACAGTAGCAGCTGTTTCTTCCTTTGTAGAAGTTGTATTTGTGGAAGACTTCTTGGATCCTCCAGCTGTGCAACCTGCCAGCATTGCAACAGCGCATAAAGTTGTTAGAATCTTTTTCATTTTTCTAAATTTCCCTCCATCTAACTTGAGTCTGCTTATTGATAATAACTATCAATATCAAGTTAGTCAATACGAAAATGATAATTTTTTCACAAAAACACAAAATTGTATAGTATCTTTATCTATTTAACCAATTTCATTAGAAAACCGGTAGACTCTTCTGCCGGCATGCATGTGAAATATCATCGTTTATCACAAGTAAATTCAGTTGTTTTAATCGATTTATAGTAACGCTGTCGCAATAGGATAACCAATCAGCGTAGAGATTACTACAGCTATAAACATAATAATGAATCCATATACCATCATCTGCTTCGTATTTGTCCAACCACTCGACACCGCTATCGCTACACAAGGCATCGCTGGAGGTGTCGCAAAAGCAAATGCAGATATCATTCCAATGTTTACAATCAGTGCTGCTACGTTCACTGTTGTCATATTTGCAGTTACCGCTAAAGCAGCGGCAGACACAACTGTAGCAGTTACCATATTGCTAGATAAATTTGTTTGAATTGCAGCCCAAAGGATAAAAATGAATACCATAATCATCACTGGTAAGTGAGATGTAATCGGAGATAATCCTGCGGATATCCATGCAGTTACACCAATATCACTATTGGTAATCGCTGCACCAAGCACAGTTGTACCAGCACACATAATAAGTGATGGCCAAGATACACCCTTGCTCATTGCTTCACCTATATTTAATAAAGGCTTTCCTTCATCTGTCAAAACAGATAATAGAACGATGCCAACTAATGGTGGAAATGCTGTTCCAAGCTTATCTAAATACTTTAAACCAATATAGATAGGACCTTCCTTAATAATATGCATGCATAGATTTGGTAATACCCACATACATACAACAAGAATAAATACCGCAAGCACAAGATTTTCAGCTCGTGTTGGTTTCTGTTGATCTACGTTAATCTTCTTTTTCTCATAATTTGCAAACGATGAAGTATCTGGATTAATCACAAATCGGAATACTAGTAGTGTCACTAGTGCAGTTAAAATACCTACGGGAATTGCTGCTAGCATATAACTACCATAATGAATCACACTGCCATACAGTTCAGTATATGCATTCATCGCAATTACAGGGAATACATGTGCAATTGGTGTCATCCCTGATGAGATACCGCACATAATCACAGTTCCCATCATTAAGATAGACGCAAGCTTATCACCCTTCTTCAGTTCTAGTAAAACGTAAATCTCTTCTAAAATTGGAAGATAAACAAAGAATAGTACCGTAGGTGAAATAAAACTACCCACTACAAGAATACTTGCAAAGTACAATGTGATAAACATCCACGGCCCCTTCATCGCTAGCTTAGAATGAATAAACAATAATGCAATTCTCTTGATATAGGATGTCTTTGACAGTGCGTATGTTACCACGAAGGTAAACATCAAGAATACAAAGATTGTTCCACCATAAGCACCAGCTAAGATTGTACCAATCTTTAATTCTGGCACAAATGCAAGTGCACCAATCAGAAGAATAGAAGGCCAATCTATCGCAATCGTTAGCCATAATAATAAAGTTCCTGCAAAGATTCCCAATACCTGCATACCAGATGCGGATAAACCAGGTAATGCAGGCACAAAACGCATACCAAACATCAATAACATAGAAATGATAATGATTATGTTTCTTTTGTTATGACTCTTATTCATAGAGTTAAATTCTCCCCTGTAATTTATTACACCAAATAGTATAACGCAAAATATGAATTTTGATGTATTGAATAGCACAGAAAAAAGGTACTCATATGAGTACCTTTTACAAGTAATTAAATTACTTAACGATTTCTGTGATAGAACCAGAACCTACTGTACGTCCACCTTCACGGATAGAGAACTTAGTTCCTTGTTCTACAGCGATAGGAGCTAATAGAGTTACATCCATAACTACGTTATCGCCAGGCATGCATAATTCTGTGCCTTCTGGTAACTGGATAACACCAGTAACGTCTGTTGTACGGAAGTAGAACTGTGGACGGTAGTTAGATACGAATGGTGTATGACGTCCGCCTTCTTCCTTAGTTAATACGTAAACCTGAGCCTTGAACTGTGTGTGTGGAGTAACTGAACCTGGCTTAGCTAATACCTGTCCACGTTCGATTTCTTCACGGTTAACACCACGGAGCAATGCACCGATGTTGTCACCAGCCTGAGCGAAGTCAAGAGTCTTACGGAACATTTCAATTCCTGTAACAACTGTCTTACGAGTAGGCTTGATACCAACTACTTCTACTTCATCGTTTAAGTTTAACTTACCACGTTCAACACGTCCAGTAGCTACTGTACCACGACCTGTGATTGTGAATACGTCTTCAACTGCCATTAAGAATGGCTTGTCAAATTCATGAACTGGAGCTGGGATATAAGCATCTACAGCATCTAATAGTTCCTTGATTGCTGGTTCCCACTTTGGATCGCCTTCCAAAGCCTTTAATGCAGAACCACGGATTACTGGAGCGTTGTCTCCATCAAATCCATACTCAGTAAGAAGTTCACGAACTTCCATCTCTACTAAGTCGATTAATTCAGGGTCGTCAACCATGTCGCACTTGTTTAAGAATACAACAATCTTAGGTACGCCTACCTGACGAGATAATAAGATGTGTTCACGTGTCTGTGGCATTGGTCCATCAGTAGCAGCTACTACTAAGATAGCACCATCCATCTGAGCAGCACCAGTGATCATGTTCTTAACATAGTCAGCGTGGCCTGGGCAGTCTACGTGAGCGTAGTGACGTGTATTTGTTTGGTATTCAACGTGTGCTGTGTTGATTGTAATACCACGCTCCTTCTCTTCTGGAGCTCCGTCAATCTGATCGTAAGCTTCGAATTTAGCCTTACCATCTTCTGGGTGTGTTGATAAATACTTTGTGATTGCCGCTGTTAATGTTGTCTTACCGTGGTCAACGTGACCGATAGTACCAATGTTAACGTGTTCGAGCGACCGGTCGAAATGTTCCTTAGCCATAATATTTTTTCCTCCTGGTTTTTTTCTACCTTTATAAGCTGTTTCCATTTTATTAGAAACAGTACTTATTTACAATCATTTTTACTACTTAGTTGCGTTTTTCTCAATAATTTCCTTAGCAATATTCTTAGGTACTTCTTCGTAGTGGTCCATTTGCATAGAATAGATACCACGACCCTGTGTAAATGAACGTAAGTCTGTTACGTATCCAAACATTTCTGCTAATGGTACGAATGCACGTACCTTAATTGCATTACCTGTTTCTTCCTGTTCACGAATTTGTCCACGACGCTTTGTGATATCACCCATTACAGAGCCTAAGTAATCAGCTGGTGCTGTTACGTCAACTGCCATGATAGGTTCAAGAATTGCAGGATCGCACTTCTTAGCTGCTTCTCTTAACGCAAGAGATGCCGCAATCTTATAAGCCTGTTCAGATGAGTCGACATCATGGTAACTACCGTCGAATAAGACAGCCTTGATGTCTACGATTGGATAACCAGCAACTAAACCATTGTTTAAGGATTCTTCCAAACCTTGTTGTGTAGGCTTGATAAATTCCTTAGGTACTGAACCGCCGACTGTTTCATCAACGAATTCAAATCCCTTACCTGGGTTAGGACTAAATCTAATCCAAACGTCACCATACTGACCGTGACCACCAGACTGACGTACGAATTTACCTTGTACTTCAGCTTCCTTACGGATTGTTTCACGGTAAGCTACCTGTGGTGCACCTGATGTAGCTTCAACCTTAAATTCACGTCTCATACGGTCCATGATGATATCTAACTGCAATTCACCTACACCGGCGATAATTGTTTGTCCAGTTTCTTCATCTGTATAAGTTCTGAATGTTGGGTCTTCTTCAGCAAGCTTAGCTAATGCTTCATCCATCTTCTGTGAGTCACCCTTTGTCTTAGGTTCTACAGACATCTGGATAACTGGTTCTGGGAATACCATGGATTCAAGAATGATTGGATGTTCTTCATCACATAATGTATCACCTGTAGTTGTGTTCTTAAGACCAACTGCACCAGCGATGTCACCAGCATAAACTTCTTCAATATCCGCACGGTGGTTTGCATGCATGCGAACCAAACGTCCGAAACGTTCACGCTTTTCCTTAGAAGCATTTAATACATAACTACCAGCCTTCGCGATACCAGAGTATACACGGAAGTATGTTAGACGACCTACGAATGGGTCTGTAGCTACCTTAAATGCTAAGGCACTAAATGGTTCATCATCAGAAGGATGACGTTCACTTGGTGTGCCATCTTCTAATGTACCCTTAATTGCTTCAATATCTGTAGGTGCAGGTAGGTAGTCTACAACTGCATCTAGTAATAGCTGAACGCCCTTGTTCTTATATGCGGAACCACACATAACAGGGAAGAATTCAGAAGTCATAACACCCTTACGGATAGCAGCCTTCACTTCTTCAACGGATGGTTCTTCACCATCAAGAACCTTCATCATCAATTCATCGTCATAGTCTGCAACTGCTTCTAGCATTGTTAAATGCATTTCTTCAGCCTTAGCCTTGAATTGTTCATCAATTTCAGTAACTTGAATATCTGTACCGTTATCGTTAGTGTACATGTGCTGCTTCATTGTTACTAAGTCGATGATTCCACGGAATGATGATTCAGCACCGATAGGCATCTGAATAGCAGCTGCCTTAGCACCTAAACGATTTCCAATAGAAGCAACACTCATATCAAAGTCAGCACCAGTCGCATCCATCTTGTTTGAGAATACGATACGTGGTACACGGTATTCTGTAGCCTGGCGCCAAACTGTTTCAGTCTGTGGTTCTACACCAGCCTTAGAGTCTAATACTGTAACTGCTCCATCCAATACACGTAAGGAACGTTCAACTTCAGCTGTGAAGTCTACGTGACCTGGTGTATCGATAATGTTGATCTGACAATCTTGCCAGTGGCAAGTTGTAGCAGCGGAAGTGATTGTAATACCACGTTCCTGTTCCTGAGCCATCCAGTCCATCTGAGACGCACCTTCGTGTGTTTCACCAATCTTATGAATCTTACCTGTGTAGAAAAGGATACGTTCAGTTGTTGTAGTTTTACCAGCATCGATGTGAGCCATGATACCGATATTACGAATCTTATTAAGCGGGAATTCTCTAGCCATTGATTGCTCCTTCCCCGATTAGAAACGGTAGTGAGCGAATGCTTTGTTCGCTTCTGCCATCTTATGTGTATCTTCTTTCTTCTTTACAGATGCACCTGTTCCATTTGCAGCATCCATAATTTCATTGGCAAGACGCATTTCCATTGTGTTTTCATGGCGAAGTCTTGCGTAGTTAACGATCCAACGTAAAGATAATGTCAACTTACGTTCAGCAGATACTTCTACTGGTACCTGTAAGTTTGCACCACCTACACGACGAACCTTCAATTCTAATTGAGGCATTACATTGCCGAGAGCCTTCTCGAATACTTCCATTGGGTTCTCGCCTGTCTTCTTCTCAATCTGAGCGAATGCATCGTATAAAATTGTTTGAGCTGTACCACGCTTACCATCAATCATAATTTTGTTGATCAACTTAGTGATTAACTTTGAATTATAAATTGGATCAGGAAGTACATCACGCTTTGCTATATAACCTTTTCTTGGCATGTTCTATTCTCCCTTCTCTTATTTAGCAGCCTTTGGCTTCTTTGCACCGTATAATGAACGGCTTTGATTACGGTTTGCTACACCGGCACAGTCTAATGTACCGCGGATGATGTGGTAACGTACACCAGGTAAGTCCTTAACACGTCCGCCACGGATCATAACAACGCTATGCTCCTGTAGGTTATGTCCAATTCCTGGAATGTATGCTGTTACTTCTAATCCATTGGATAGACGAACACGGGCATACTTACGTAAAGCTGAGTTAGGCTTCTTAGGTGTCATTGTACCAACACGAGTACATACACCTCTCTTCTGTGGACTGCTGAGTTTTGTTACACGCTTCTTAAGTGAGTTTACGCCTCTGTTTAATGCAGGGGACTTTGACTTGTAAACTTTATCAGTACGACCTTTGCGTACCAACTGGTTTATTGTAGGCATTTCAGTTTCTCCTTTCATTTTATGCACACATTTCCAAGTGTGCCAAACCTTAGTCTAAATATAAGCCTTACTTTCGTAAAGCCAGTTTTTTCGCTAAGCGTAATAATGATACCTTTTAACATCCATAAAGTCAATATATTTTAGATGATGTTTTGCATTATTTTTCATAGCTTTTCTCTCCGTATAATTCCTACACAAAAAGTTCATTCTTATAGCATGGAATATCATTGCTATATGTATTATAGTAATAGAAAGTCCAACTAGTATTTTTTATATTGTCTTTTTATTAAAGGAGGTCCCAATGGCTAACAAAGTATGTGATTTCTGCCTAAGTGAAGGAAAAGGTCTTTTTAACCAACCTAAGAAAATAGAAGATGGTCATTATATCTGTAAAGACTGTCGTTCCATATTAACTTCTTACAATCTCCCTCTCAAACATGATATCTTCCAGATACTCGTAACAGCACAAGAGAATATGCGTGACATGATTATGGATTCTTACATCAAGAATCACGATATTAATGAGGTGATGGCAAAGTTCTTCCCTGTTGATGATATGCCACTACACCCTGGAGAACATTGCATCTCTAAAGTTAAGGCATTCCAAACAGTTTCTAAGGATTCTATTCCTTATACACGTGCTGTTGATAAAATTGCAGAGATTTCAAAGCCTTCCATTCACAATATCATCGACTCTACAACACGCTCCAACTCTCATAAAGTCGAAGGCATTCTTTACGAGACGGATGTAGCGTTCTACTTCTTATCTCCAAACTATGTTAACTGTCATCGTTTGGGATATGCATTACGCAATCGGAGCGATACAGATCGTATTAATATTGTTACCCCAACTGCACGCTATACATATATGCTAGAAAATTCCGATTTAATTTTCATGCGTGAACGTTTTTACCAGAAATTAAACGCAGCTAGAAACAATAAGGATACTCACTTAATCTATATGTCAGATGATAATCTAATTCGTATTACACCTGGTGTATACGATATCCCAAAGAGCTTGCGTCCTGGCAAATATGTTGTTACTGCGATTCGCAATGCAGGTCTTCACATGAAAGATTCACTAGGTAGAGTGAAAGACTACTACGAAAACGAAGAAGTAATTGACCTCAGCGATGGTGGAGTACTAGAGTGTACTGGTGAATACGAATTAAAATGGATTAGTCATAAATAAAGGATGTACTTGAAGTACATCCTTTTCTTGTTACCAATTTAGTTCATACATGCATATAACATGCATGTATGAATATAAATTTTATTAACGTAATTGTTTCTTGTAACCTGCAGCCACTAACATTAATGCCACAGAAACTGCTAGCATGCCAAACATGAGCATCATATTTGTTGTGCTATCACCTGTCTTAGGACTTGCAGGTGTTACTGGAGCAACTGGTACTACAGGAGTTTCATACTTGTTTGTAAATTCAAGATCAGTAACTACTTCTGTACCCTTCTTGATTTCATAAGTAGAAACCAATTTATTATCTGCATCTGTTGTTACATCAACAGTAACTGTATATTCTGTTTGATCGTATGTATAGTTTGCCAAATTTGTATTTACTTCTACAACCTTATAAACATACTTACCTACAGCTTCATACTTAATCTTGCCAAATTCAACTTCACCAGCTCCATTTACAGACACTTCCTTCTTATCTGCATTAGACCCAGCAGGCATTGGCACTTCAGCTACATTTGCTGTTGTACTTACTGCTGTTAATTCAAACTTGAATTCACCAGCATTTGTTGGTGTATCACCTGTGAGAGTCTTCTTCACTTTGAAGTTTGCATATGTATAGTTAAATACATTCTTAAAGCTTGGTTCACTATCAACTTCAGCCTTTAATTCGCCATTTGCCTTTGTAACTGTAATTGTTACTGTCTTTTCAGAAGTATCGTAAGTTACACCTTCAAGTGGATTTGTTACATCTTCCTTCACGCTGAACTTGAATGTTCCAGGTTTTGTGAACTTAATTTCTTCAAATTCGAAGAATCCTTTTCCACTTGGAGAAACCTGAATATCAGTTGTTAATGAAGTTGGCATTGTTACACCATCATAGTTTTCACCAGGTAACTGTGCTAGAACTGTCTTAAATGTATTTTCAGGAATTGAAATTTCATTTTCATCTTGATCTACATATTCCTTAGAACCTGTAATCTTCTTAGATACAGATAGATAGTTAGGAACAATAGTTGCAAAACCAGGTTGTGTTGCACTTGTAATGCTAAACTCACCTGTTGTAGCTCCTAATGTACCTGCAGTACCGTAAGCAGTATTAGGCTTAAATTCTTTGTTGTTAAATGTGTAATCACCTTGGCTGCTTACTTGTACTAAACGATAATCTCCAATTGATAAACCAGAGAATGTAGCGATACCACTTGCATTTGTTGTAGCGCTAGCCTTACGTCCTCTAATGAAGTAATCAACCCATGTATTGTTAATCTTTCTTTGAATCTTGAATTCAGCATTCGGAATCAATGTTGTGTTATCATTTCCATCAACAAGCTTCACAATAACTGTACCAGCTGCTACAGATGCTGTACCATTTGCCTTATCAATTGTATAAGATACAGAAGCTGTATCTGATCCTTGATCAGACTTCACTTCACCTGTATTTGTAACATTCTCTAGACCTGTGATACTTGGATAATGTGTATCAAACTCAGCAAAGAATGTAACAACATTACCGTTTGATGGACCATTTACACCATAGATATCTTTAATCTTAGCGATACCTGCTAAGTTTGGTTCTAAATCTGTATACTTCAATGAATCGTTAGACATATTTGCGATGAATGTATCGCCACCAGTTGCTGGATCTCTGAAGATACCGTAGCTTAACTTCTGTGCCTTAACTTTTGCATAGAAAGAATCATATGTATCTGAACCAGACTGATAAATCTGTGTAAAATACTGTTTTACAGGAATCCAGTTACTTCCAGATTCAATTGGCATTACTGTACCTGGAGTTGCTTGAGCATAGTGCGCATTTCCAGCAGTAGGAACTTCCATCCAGTTATAACGCACTGCAGTGAATTTTACTGTACTTTCATCAATAACACCATCATGAGGAATCTTATCCACAACCATTAAGTTTGTTTGTTCTGTATATGTACCAAATGAACTATCAATCGTGTTATAAGTGTTGAATAAGCGTAATGAGCTAATTTGGTTTGAAATTAACTTAATATAGGCTGTATCATAGCCAGAAGTCCAACCCTGCTTTTCAAGCATACGATTGTTAATAGTTCTAGCACTTGGATCTGGAGTACCTCCGCCAGTACCTGTACTTGGTGCTGGATTTGGAACATTAAATGTTACGTTTGTGTTGCTATCTTCAATTGTTAATTGCTTTGTTACTGGAGCACCTACTGCTGCTCCATTCTGTAAAGCCTTTAAACGACCACCAGTATATACACTTCCTGAGAAGAAGTTTTTATCTGTTGGGAATTCTGAAATAACAGTTAATTTAATTTCTGTTTCAGTGATTGTTGCTGTCGCAATCTGCTCTCCATTTGGCGAAAGCAATGGTAAATCTGTAATTGGAAGATTACCAAACATTGAGCCAATGTTTGTAGACAGTGTTACTGTATCTCCCACCTTCATTGCATTCTGTGCCAAAGTATAGACACTAAAGTCAAACTTTAGAGATGCAAGTGCACCAACATTCACCGGATTAGGTGAAACTGCTACATTTGAGATTGTAATGTTATAGCCGTCCTTTTGTGTGTCAGCATGAACATTATAATTTGTTGAGAATAACCCTAACATGAATGTTAGAGCTACTAGTAATGCAAAAAATCTTTTGATAATTTTCATTCGCTTCCTCCCAGTTTGCACAAATTCGGTTAACCACAATAAAAAGTCCGATACTTTGGCATCCTGTCCATAAGGTATCGGATTTTACATATTTACTCAACTAACATATTTGCATCTTAAGTATTTCTTAATCAATTCTTAATAATTGATTATTGTAATTAATATTATGTACTTTACAAGCATATTATCCTTATATTTTTTACTTTAAAACCTATCCATCACGAATTACTTTTAGAGACGAAAAAAGGTATCCACTATGAATGCAGATACCTTTACTTAGCAAATCTAAGAACCACTGCTCTTGCTTTAGTACCCTCAAATTTTGTCCAATCTTCATCCACTTCTGATTGTACAGACGTCATATCTTTTGCATCTAAATATAGTAAGATATCTCCAGAAACTAAATCTTTGTCTTGTATTAGTTTATATGAAATTTTTCGATCATCCACACTATCTAATGATAACAAAAACTGGATGTGCTTCTCATGCTCGTTACCTGCATTATAATAAATATCAATATCCCTTTCTGAAATCGACAGGTTCAATATATCGTTATCGTCAATCTCAAAAACATAACTTTCTTTTTCGATAAGCACCCCATTTTCGCATTCTGCATATAATATCTCTATGCTCTTTAAATTTGCTTCACTAGAATATTTAAAAGTATATGTATCAACCTCATTTAATAAAGAATACTCTATTCTGCCTACATGCTTTACTGAAGTTCTAGATTCAGTTGCACTATTACAAGCAGATAGAAAAAAACATAACATTATAATAATTAATTTATTCAATATCCATGTTCCAGCCACAATAAATTGTTTGATATATTTCCTATGTCCCATAACCTCATCACCCTCTTTATTCTCATATTGGCTTTTTCTATAAAATAAGTTCTAAACCATGTTATACCTATGTTATTTAGGTTCACTTGATAGAAATTTTTGTCCACTTCGTTGGATAATGATCTACATAATCAAACTGCTCTTCCTCTGGGGAGACAAGTGCTTTGTAATACAAAACATCATCTTTTTCGTAAAATACAAGCACAATACTTCTGCCATTCACATTAGTAACTGATTCTGTATAATATTTAACATTATCAATGCTTGTATTATCTGTGGAGGCTGTTTTGCAACCAGTTGTTAATGTACAGAAAAGAGCCAAAACAGTCATCAATATTTTTTTCATTTCTTCCTCCTTTATATCCTTTCAATTTTAAAATTATAGATGATGCTAGAAAATAAAGTCCTTAAATACAAGTTGTATACTTTCTTGCACATAGATGATAAATATTATACTTTTTCATACAATGCGATCTACCGCATTCCTTTTATAGTTTCATCATATAAACTTCATCGTAGAATACAAGTCTATTATTGGTACAAAAAAAGAGTTACAATAAATATATTGAACTTCTAATTCATTTATGTCGAAATATTACTTTTTCGACATTTTTATATTCCGTACGAAACGCTTTCGTATATCCTCACTCGTTTTGTCTGCTACCATTCATTTCTTCTTTCGATTTCGAACTTTATCTATAAAACATAAAAAGAGGTATCTACAATATGTAAATACCTCTTCTATATATGGCGCCTTAAACAGGGCTCGAACCTGTGACCTAGCGGTTAACAGCCGCTCGCTCTGCCGACTGAGCTATTAAGGCACGTGACTATATTACCATTTCTATATAATCATCGCAACACCTTTTTTCATTATTTGCAGAAAAGTTATTCTAAAATATTTTAAATTCATTATTGACTGACGGTCAAACAGATGTTAGTATATGATTGTACAGTCAGAAGACTATAAGGAGGAACTTATATGGGTCTCATTTCTACTGCTTTATTATCCGCTAGTTCAACACTTAGCGATTCTTGGAAAGAGTATTTCTATTGTGATGCTATTCCAGCTGATGTATTTGTTGTAAAAGGTGTTAAGAGAAACTCTGGGGGATTCTTCAGTGGCAATAACGGAAGCGACAACATTATTACTGACGGTTCAATTATTGCGGTTGCTGATGGCCAAGCAATGATTATCGTTGAACAAGGACAAATCGTTGATATTTGTGCTGAACCTGGTGAATTCAAATATGACTCATCTACACAACCATCTGTATTTACAGGCAGCCTTGGTGAAGGCGTTAAGAGAATGTTTGCAGAATTTGGTCGCCGCTTCACATTCGGTGGAACTCCTGCTACAGATCAACGTATCTACTATGTAAATACAAAGGAATTAGTTGGCGTGAAGTATGGCACTCCTGCCCCAATTCCATTCAGAGTTGTTGATGCTCGTGCAGGTATCGATATCGATGTTTCCATGAAGTGCTTTGGTGAATACAGCTTACATGTATGCGATCCAGTATTATTCTATACAAATGTTTGTGGAAACGTATCTGATAGCTATAAATTAAGTGATCTTAATGATCAGCTACGTACAGAGTTACTCACTGCTTTACAACCAGCATTTGGTAAGCTAAGCGAACAAGGTATCCGTTACTCTCAGATTCCAGCTCATACAACCGAGTTAGCTGCTGCTCTTAATGAAGAACTCAGCAGTAAGTGGAGAGAAAAGCGCGGTATCGAAATCGTAAACTTCGGTGTATCCTCTATCAAGGCTGATGAAGCTGATGAAGAGATGCTCAAGCAAATGCAACGTAACGCTGCATACACAGACGCAAACTTAGCGGCTGCTACACTTGTTGGTGCACAAGCACAAGCAATGCAAGATGCTGCCAAGAATGCTAATGGTGCTGCTATGGGCTTCATGGGAATGAATGCTGCACAAAGTGCTGGTGGTATAAATGCTAATGCACTATACCAAGCAGGTCAGGCTCAGAAGGCTGCTAATAGCGGTGATAAGTGGTTCTGCCCAGATTGCGGCAACGAAAACCACTCAAACTTCTGTTCTAACTGTGGAACAAAGAAACCTGAATAAACAATCAAAACGATAAGAACCCGTTCTATCGGGTTCTTTTTCTCAATTGAAAGGGGAATATTATGGCAAATAACGCATTAACAAATTTCCAGTGTCCAAATTGTAATGGTCCTCTTACCTTTGACCCAGGGCTACAAAAACTAAAATGTGGTAACTGCGGAAGTACTTTTGCTCCTGCCGAGATTGAAGAACACTACGACAAACAAGTAGCTCTTTCTATTGAAGAAGGACAAAAAGAATATAGTGCCGAAGATACACTACAATGGAGTGAAGAAGATGCGCAAAACTTGCGTGCATACAACTGTCCTTCTTGCGGAGCACAGTTAATCGCAGATAAAAATACCGCTGCAACAAGTTGCCCATATTGTGGTAATCCTACAATTGTTCCAGCACAGTTTAGCGGCGCGCTAAAACCAGACTACGTGATTCCGTTCAAGATGAATAAGGATGAGGCAATCAAGAAGTTATCAGACTTCTATGGTGGTAAGCCATTATTACCAAACGCATTCAAGGAACGTAATCATATTGAGGAAATCAAAGGTGTTTATGTTCCATTCTGGCTCTATGATGGAACAGCAGATGCAGACATGGCCTTCCGTGGCACAATTTCACATTCCCATCGCGAAGGTGACTATACAGTAACTGTAACAGAAAACTATTCTATCTTGCGTCAAGGAACTGTAGAGTTTAATCGTGTTCCTGCCGATGGCTCTAGTAAAATGCCAGATGAATTCATGGATGCAATTGAACCATACAACTATAAAGATATGATTCCATTCGAAATGGGTTATATGACAGGCTATCTCGCAGATAGATACGATGTGACTGCAGAACAAGATCGTGGACGCGTTAATTTACGTATGCGTACATCTGCAGCCGATAAGATTCGTGAAACTGTTAGAGGTTATCATACCCTACTCCCACGTCGTTCAAATATTTATATTCGAGAAGATAAAGTTCACTATGCATTCCTTCCTGTTTGGATGCTTACTACAAAATGGCAAGGCAAAACTTACATGTTCGCCATGAATGGTCAAACAGGAAAGATGATTGGTGATGACTTACCGATTGATAGTGCAAAATCTGTTCTTTACTTCTTCGGCATACTACTCATCAGTATGATATTGATTGGTATCCTACTGTTTGTAGCATTTTAGGAGGTAGGCATTATGAAGAAAAAATTACTAGCACTCGTTGCAGCATTTACTTTCTTGTTATGCATGTTACCAAGTTTCTTGCTACCAACAAGAGCTGATGCAAATGATTACATTGTCGATGAATATGGTTTATTAACCAGTGCCGAAGTACAAGCACTCAACAACATCGCAAAAGAATATAGTGAAAAGTATAATATCGGCTTCTATATCCGTATTATGAATTCTCATGGAGAGTTGACTATCGAGCAATACTCAGAAAGCATCTTCAACTCAGAAGGTCTTGGAATTGGTGATGAAAAAGAGGGCATTATGCTAACTCTAACAATGGATGATCGTAAATTCGATATAACCGTACACGGTCCAAAATCGAATAAAATTTTTGATGCCAACGCTAGAGAAAAAATTGCTAGTGCAGTTGTCTATGATCACCTACAATACAATGAATACGGGGAAGGCGCAAAAGTATTCCTAGATGAATGCTCTAGTACAATCCTTACACCATACGTGATTAAGGGTAGTATTACCGTAATTATTCCATTGATTATTTCTATCGTTACAATTATTTTCTTTAGAAGTAAACACAAGACTAAAGGAATTTCACGCGAAGCGTATGCATACATACCTCAAGGTGGTCTAAGACTTCAAAGATCACAAGATATGTACTTGTATCGTTCTGAAACACGTACTTATAACCCACCTGCTAAGAGTAGCGGTGGAGGTGGCGGTTTCCACTCAAGTAGCGGTGGTGGCTTTGGTCACACAAGCGGACACTTCTAATATAAATACAGGCTTATCCATTGGATAAGCCTTTTATTTTACAACTGCAATTGCGATGCCATCCCCCACTTCAAGATGGAAGGTTGTTTCAAAACGTGAATCTGTTTTTAGATATTCACGAAACTTTAAAATCTTGCGTGTCATTTGTACAGTAGAACGATTTTGTGATAACTCAGGACAATCCACAATGCCATGAAACTGCAAGTTATCAAAGAAAAATACAGTACCCTTTCTCGCATTTTTAAAGAAGTGTTCCATATACTTACGATATTGCGACTTTGCGGCATCGATAAATATTAAATCGTATATCTTCTTTGTTTCAAATTGATAAGCATCTTGTAAGTATGCATGCACTCTATCCCGCAGACCTGCATGCATGATATTATCTACAGCTTGATGATACATTTTAGGATTAATCTCAACGGTATCGATTGTCATATCCCAACGTAGATTTGCCATCTGAATAGCCGAGTAACCAACTGCTGTTCCAATCTCCAAAATATCGCGTATCCCTTCATGGCTACGTATATATTCCAGCAAGAATTCCATACCATCATCCAACATGATTGGCACATGTTCCTTACGGGCTTTATCGTGTATTTCCTGTAATCTAACTTCATCCATATAGACAGTATAATATATTATTTCAATACGGTACATGTTAGAATGAAAGGATAAAGAAATGGAGGGGAGTATGTTAACACTTGAGTTTGTACGCGCCTTTATAGGTGAAAAAATGTATGCCAGAGGTATGCAGGAGTATACTGAAGCAAATGTCTTTAATATGGAAATCACTGAAAATGATGAACATTACAAATTGATTACAGCCAATGTTCAAGGTGAAGAGTATTATAGTGTCCATACTGTTAACATTGAACTCAGTCCACAAAATGAATGGATTACAAAGATGTCGTGTGACTGCGAGTATTTTGATTACCGTCATACCCCTTGTAAACATATCGCAGCTGTACTAATTGCCTATGTAAAACGAGATGACGTACAACCTGAACCTTCTTTACGTAAAAAACATACAGATAAATCGTTTAAAGAATTCTTATCTAGTTATCAAGCGCACATAAATACTTTCACAGAAAGACCTCTAAATATCATTTTAGAACCTGAAATATCCCCAAAGTTTCGTTCAGATACTCTTGAAGTAGGATTTAAGATTGGTTTATTAAATGAACATCTCTATTCCATTCAGAACATTTCGGAATTTGTTGAGAATATGGATGGTGAAAAGAGTAAAAAATATGGTAAATCCTTAGAGTTCACTCACACACTGCAGGCTTTCCATCCACGATATCGCCCCCTTGTACAATATTTGGTTGATTATGTACATGATGAGACTTCCTATTCCCTTTATCAAAGTATGCCAGGATATCGGATGATGCATGCATCAGATTTACCACGTCGCACAATAACAGTAAAATCTTATGCAATCGATATCTTTTGGGATACAATCAAGGATCTTCCATTCAACATCAAAGAACATTACGGCATCTTACAAGCCTATACTCTAGTCGATGGGCAACCCTCTATGAATGCTTCTATCGAAAAAGTTGAAGATGGATATCAATTTAATACAACCGTATTACCATATATCACAGGCAAAAAACATACATATTTCTTTGATGAAAATCGGCAGATAATTTATCGTGACGAAAGAGCCTCACAAGCCTTCCGTAAGTTAATCGATTATTTCCATAATGGTAAGTCAGAAAATATCTTTATTGCGGAAGATGATATCGCAACCTTTGCAAAAAATGTGTTCCCAATCTTACAAAAGAATTTAACTGTACAAACAGAAGGCTTCAATCCTATACAATATCTTCCAGAAGTTCCTACTTTTGAGATATATCTGGACATGCCACAAGATAACCTAATTACAGGTGAACTCTACGCAATATATTCTCATGGTAAATACAATGTATTCATACCAAATGAAAATGCAGGCAATCGAGACTTATTACTTGAAAAGAATATGGATCATTTCTTCTCACCTTGGTTTAGTGCCTATGACACATCTAATCATCGTATGGCACTTACAGATGATGACGATAAAGTATATCGCTTCGTTAAATTTGGCATCTTAGAAATGCAAGCTAAGGCGGATGTATTTATCTCTGAATCCCTCAAGAAACTAAAGATTCATAGTCAAACACGTATTTCAATTGGCGTTTCTGTCAATCATGACTTATTACAGCTAAACCTAGTTAGTGATCAAATCAATCTCAAACAACTGAACGAGATTCTCAGTAAATATGACCCAAAGAAGAAATACTATCGTCTAAAGAGTGGTGAGTTTGTCGATGTTGACGAGAATATTCAAGCTCTTGCAAGCTTTAAAGATGCAATGAATATTAATAGTACTCAATTTACCCGTGGTACGATTGATATTCCTGCTTACCGAGCAACCTACCTCGATCAATTATCAAAGACTTCTATCTTGGATATCCAAGCAGAGGAAAACTTCAGACGTCTCATCCGCAATATGAAAGATATCGAAGATATTGAATACACTATTCCCCAGGAAATTGAACCAATTTTACGACCATATCAGAAAAAAGGTTTCCGTTGGCTCTATGCACTCAAAGAAAATCATCTAGGTGGCCTACTAGCAGATGAAATGGGTCTAGGTAAATCTATCCAAATTATTTCTTTACTCGCAGCTTGGAAGGACCGCAAACGTGCGCTCATTGTATGTCCATCTTCTCTTGTGTATAACTGGGCCAATGAAATCAATAAATTCACGCCAAATATGCACTATACAATGATTTCAGGCTTTGCCAATATCCGTAAGGAGTTAATCCGTACTTCCCTGGAAAATGATATCCTAATTACATCATATGATGCTTTAAAACGCGATATTGATGTGTATCGTACAATGGAATTCTCTTGTCAGGTAATTGATGAAGCGCAATATATCAAAAATGCATCTACATTAGCTGCACAATCCGTAAAGGCAATCAATAGTCGCTTCCGTATCAGCTTAACAGGTACCCCTATTGAAAATAGATTAAGTGAACTTTGGTCTATCTTTGATTTCATCCTTCCTGGATTCTTTGGTTCTTATCAGAAGTTCCGCACAAATTATGAACTTCCTATTGTTCGTGACCAAGATGAATTCTTAGAAGCAGAACTACAAAAGATGGTAACACCATTTATCCTACGTAGACGTAAAAAGGATGTATTGCACGATTTACCAGACAAAATTGAAGATGTATATTTTGGTCAGCTTGAAGATGAGCAAAAAAATCTCTATGAAGCTCGTGTTCAGCGCCTTAAGTTGATGTTGCAGAAACAGAGTGATGAAGAATTCAAGGAGAACAAGATTGCAGTCTTAGCTGAGTTAACACGCTTACGTCAATTATGTTGTGATCCGCACTTAATTTACGATAACTACAAAGGTAACTCTGCTAAGAAAGAACTCTGTTTAGATATCGTAGAAAACGCAATTGAAGAAGGACATAAGATTCTACTCTTCTCCCAATTCACTTCTATGCTAGATACCCTAACGCAAGAGTTTGATAAGAAAGGCATTCGTTATCATAAGCTCGTCGGTTCTACCCCACAGAAAGAGCGTGCTGAAATGGTAGAATCCTTCCAGAAAGATGATGTTCCTGTCTTCTGTATCTCGTTAAAGGCTGGTGGTACTGGTTTAAATCTCACAGCAGCAGATATCGTTATCCATTATGACCCTTGGTGGAATACTGCTGTAGAGAATCAAGCAAGTGATCGTGCACATCGTATTGGCCAAACAAATGTAGTAAACGTCTTCCGTTTAATCATCAAGGATACAATTGAAGAGAGAATCATTCAGCTTCAAAAAGAGAAATCTAATCTAGCGGACCGTATTCTATCTGGTGAAGGTGTATCTAGTGCTACACTGTCCAGACAAGATTTGTTGGAACTACTTTAACCAAGCAAAAGAGACCTTTCGGTCTCTTTTGTTATTTACGATATGTTAAGAACTGATTGTTCTTATCTGCAAGCCACTTATTTTCACCAATTTGATACCAAGTATAATCACTTGTCTGTTCAACGGATAGTACTGTAAACTTCTCTCCACGTTTTGCTGAGCCAACTACATCAAAGTTTGTACCTGCACCACCACGGATATTCAAGGAATCGATGACAACTTCAACTTCTCCCAATGTTTCTGGAGTTGGTTCTGGTGTTGCTGGTGTAGCAGTAGGTTCTGGTGTTGCATCAGAGTTAACAACTACACTTGTTTGGTCATTCTTTGAGCCAAAGAGTGATTTAAAATCAAACTTTCCACCCATTGAATCATATACAATCCAACCAAGTCCTGCTATTAACATTAATGTTAGAATCGCAATCAAGAATTTTACGAAGAAACTTCCACCCTTAGATTCCTCTTCCTCAAGGTCTTCTACAGCCTCATCATTTTCATCAAATAATTCTTTCTTGATGACTTGTGTTGCGGAAGAACGGATTTCTTGTTCATGAGAAATTGGAGCTGGTTCTTCCTTTACTGTTGGTAGTGATAATGTATCCTCAATTTCATCAGATACTGTTGGCATCTGCATTGTATTTTCATCTGAGCCTGATGTAGATGGTAAGTCTGGGAATTGTACCTTACTCTCTTCTGTTGGAAGAGATGGTGTTTCTACTGGCTTAACTGTTTCCTCTGGTTGTGCAAATACACCACTGAGGATATCATCCTCTGCTGATTGTAGCGCAAGATCATCTTGCATCTTAAGGACCATTGCACGGTCTGATACTGGATTTAACTTATCCATTAATACGATGAGTGTTCCTAAATTGAATCCACTGCTCATTAGTGTATCCTTGGCTTCTGTCAACCAACTCATCACAGACTGTGGAGTACTCATTAAGAGCTTTGCACTTTCTTCAACAGATAAACCATCATATAAGTGGAGTGCTAAAGCAGCTCTAGCTCCTGTGCTGAGTTTATCCATCATCTCTAATACTTGGTACTTCTTACCTTCAGATGTTTCCGGTAAAACTGCCATATAATTAGGGATTTCATCAGCTTCTGTATACATATTGCTATTAGTTGTTGACTCTTCTAAAGGCAATACATGCGCAATCGCTTCCTTACGAACCTTTTCAGCCGCCCAGCACTCAAACCACTCAGGATTTGTTACTTCCTTTAAACTTGAAAATACTTTCTTTAGTCCCGCTTGTTCTACTTTTTTGGCTTGCTCATGATCTGCTACAAATAATCTAGTGATAAAGTACATCTTATCTGAGATACGTCTTAGTATTTCTTTCGCAGATTCAATATCACGTTGTTTTGCTTTTTCTAATAATTCCTTTATTGTCTGATTTTCTGACATAATTCCCCTCCAGTATTAATTCTTCAAACTATGTATCGGGGCAGGAATTCTTCCACCACGATTGATTAGTTTATCTGCTTTCGTCATCTTAACTGGCATGATTGGGCCCTCTCCTAAAAGACCTCCAAACACCAATTTATCCCCTGCATCCATACCAATTGCTGGTATTAATCTGCATGCGGTTGTCTTATTGTTGATCATACCGATAGCAGCCTCATCTGCAATTATAGCAGATAGTGTCTCTGCTGTCGTATCACCAGGTACAATAATCATATCTAAACCAACGGAACATACCGCTGTCATCGCTTCTAACTTTTCGATTGTTAGGATACCCTGTTCTGCTGCCGAAATCATTCCAGCATCCTCTGATACAGGAATAAATGCTCCAGACAAACCCCCTACACTTGAGGAAGCCATAACACCACCCTTTTTCACCGCATCATTTAACATCGCAAGTGCTGCAGTTGTACCTGGTCCACCACAAACTTCTAAACCAATTTCTTCTAATATTTGTGCAACAGAGTCACCTACCGCTGGTGTTGGGGCTAGTGATAAATCAACGATACCAAACGGAACATTTAAACGTTGTGAAGCTTCACGACCAACCAATTGTCCCATACGTGTAATCTTAAATGCAGTTTGCTTAATGCAAGCCGCAACATCATCCATGCTCGCATGTTCTCCTAATTTTTGTAAAGCAGCTCGTACAACTCCAGGTCCTGATACACCAACATTGATGACACAATCTGGTTCAGATACACCATGGAAGGCACCTGCCATAAATGGATTGTCCTCTACAGCATTGCAGAATACAACAAGTTTTGCTGCACCAAAACAATTATTATCTTTTGTAACCTCAGCACATTCACGGACTATCTGTCCCATTACCTTTACTGCATCCATGTTAATTCCAGCTTTTGTAGAACCAATATTCACGCTGGAACAAACAATATCTGTCTCTTTCAAAGCTTGTGGGATGGACATAATCAGTTCACGGTCACCTTGGGTCATTCCCTTTTGCACTAATGCGGAATATCCACCGATAAAGTTAATACCTATCTCTTTACCAGCCTTATCAAGTGTCTTTGCATACTTTACACAATCACCACCAGAGACACTCTGTAGCAGTGCTATTGGTGTTACAGATACACGTTGGTTGATAATAGGAATACCATATTCACGAGAGATATCTTTTGCGACCTTTACTAAATCTTTCGCTTTTGTTGTAATTTTTTCATAAATCTTTTCACATGAACGGTCAATGTCTTTATCCGCACAATCTAATAATGAGATACCCATTGTGATTGTACGAATATCTAGACAATCTTCTTCTATCATGTGAATCGTTTCTAGGATATTATCACTTTCAATACGCATAGATTCACCTAAATTGTATGCATGCTGTTGAAGATATCTTCATGCATGACATGCACCTTGAGATGTTGTTCATCTCCTGCACTTTCTAAATCATCGGCTACCTTGCGGAAATTTTCTTCGTTGCTAGGTACTTCTACAATCATAATCATTGTAAATAGATCCTGTAATACCTTCTGTGTTACATCGACGATATTAATTTCTCTTTCCGCACATTTCGTAGCAATATATGCTAGAATGCCTGGCTTATCTTTGCCAACAACTGTAATGACCGCTCTCATATATTCTCCTCTATTCGGCTTGTAGTTTCTCTAGTGATAAACCACAATAGTATAATTCCATCTGTAGGAATAATTTTGTTTTCTTAATAAACTCAACTGTGCTTTCTTCACAGATCGATGTTTGACTATTATTTACAAAGTCATACTGACATGCACCTAAACTTCCGTTATCACCTTTCCAACTGTATACATAGGTGATAGAACGATTGCTATAAGTGAATGTCTTGTTCGCAAAATCAATACGGTAGCTTTCATTCTCATTGAATTTATTACTGTAGACATCTTCAGATTCTTTTGTGTAATTAAGACGTGAAACCAGTCTCTTTTTGAAGGTTGCTGTAACTGTATCTTCAGGTGAATCATCATCTGTTGTTACTGTTTGAATTGAACTTGTATCTATGTCTTTATAATAAACATATGCACTTTCAGCTTGCTTTGTTTCATCACTAATAGATACTGTTGTTTCACCAAATTTTAGATAGTTAATTTCACTTTCATATTTGATATTTACTGACTGTCCATTTGTCGTGATTGTAGTATTGAATACTGCTGTTTCTTTAATATAGTGCTGATTGTCATCAAATGAAACATGAATTTCATTGCTTGTGACATCAAATGAATCAAAATTTTTTAAGCCATATGAATCATATCGATTTAAGAAAATTTCTTTCGCACGTTCTACTTGGAGTTGTATCGTATACTCATTTTTATCTTTCTTGATAGATGCGATATCTCCTGCTTCAAATACATATGGATCAAGTGGTACTAGCATCGTCTTTTTCAGATTACTAAAATCCATATCCTCATAGTAATTGACTGAGTTATATGTGTTATACAATCTGCCACCATAGTAATTCCCATTAAGTTCTGATAACATTCCATCCGCATTGATATGTTGCTCATAATGGGCAGTATCACCATCTGTTTCTAATACTCCATCCATAAAATATGTATCTAGTGTTTTATCACTATAAGTCATCGTATATTTGGACTGTACACTTACTGTCCACGAAGATTCTATCTTACGATTTTTTAATGCTGTAGTATATTCTCCTAGTGTAGAATCATCCACCTGAACCGTTGGTTCTACATTTGATTGTTGTATAGTGTGCTGACTACATCCTGACAATAATAGTGCAGTCATACATAATATTTTTATCATTTTCATATGTAATTATTATATCAATCTTTAAACTCTTATACGATAGAAAGCCATCAAATCTTAAGATAAAAAAAGACCATATATCATTGATATACGGTCTATCTTTTTGATTAAACTAATTCGATATAAGCCATTGGAGCAGCATCGCCACGACGAACACCTGTCTTAACAACACGTGTATATCCGCCCTTACGATCAGCATACTTAGGAGCTACTTCTTCAAATAACTTCTTTAATACTGTCTGTCCCGTCTTTTCATCAGCTACAACATTTCTTACGAAAGCAGCAGCCTGACGACGAGCAGCTAAATCACCCTTCTTACCTAAAGTGATTAACTCGTCAACTACAGATCTCATATCTTTAGCTTTAGCTTCTGTTGTTTCTACCTTGCCATACATGATGACAGAAGTAGCCAAGTTTCTCAACATAGCTTTGCGGTGATCAGCATTTCTGCCAAATTTACGATTCCACATAAACGTTCCTCCTGTTAATCAAAGGATTTGAAGCCCAAACCAAGTTCAATGAGCTTATCCTTAACCTCTTTTAATGATTTCTTACCGAGGTTACGGACTCTCATCATTTCATCCTCGGTCTTTTGTGTCAGTTCATCAACTGTCTGAATTCCGGCACGTTTTAAGCAGTTGTAAGAACGTACAGATAAGTCAAGATCTTCAATCATCATCTGCTGTCCCTTGCTTGGCTGCTCTGTATTACCTTCCTTAAGTACTTCATCCATTTGTAGTACTTCATCGTTAATACCAGCTACGATATCTAAGTGATCCATTAAAATCTTAGCTGCCATTGCAATCGCCTTCTGTGGATTGATGGAACCATCAGTCCAAACTTCGAGTGTAACAGCATCATATTTAACATCTTCACCTACACGGGTTGGTTCAACGTTGTAAGCAACTTTTTCAACTGGTGTGTAAATAGAGTCGGTAAATACTGTACCAATTCCTTGAGAGGAACCTTGGTTTAGTTGCTTGTTTAAATCAGCACTAATATAACCACGGCCATTCTTAGCCTTTAATTCCATCTCTAATGTTACATCTTTTTCTAGGTGCGCAATCTCCAAGTCTTTGTTAATAACTTCAACTTGAGCTGGGCAAATAATATCACCAGCAGTGATTGTGCATGGTCCCTTCGCAGAGATCTGTAATGTATAGACCTCATCGTCCTCAATCTTCATGACTAACTGCTTTAACTGCAAGATAATCATGGAAACGTCTTCTCTCACACCTGGGATAGATGTAAATTCGTGGTATACGCCATCAACCTTGATGGAGAATACTGCGGCTCCCGGTAGAGATGAAAGTAGGACCCTGCGAAGCGCATTCCCGATTGTTGTACCAAATCCTCTCTCTAATGGAGAAAGGACAAACTTACCATAATTTTCAGATTCTACGTATTCCTGTACTTCGAAATCGGCGCGTTCAAATTTTTGCATGCTTCAATCCTCCTGTTCTAATGATTAACCACGCGGTCTCTTTGGCGGACGGCATCCGTTATGAGGGATTGGTGTTACATCATTAATAACGGTAATCTCTAAACCTGCTGTCTGTAAAGAACGAACTGCTGATTCACGACCAGCACCTGGTCCCTTAACATTTACTTCTACACTCTTCATACCCTGTTGAACAGCTGCTTTACCAGCTGCTTCAGCGCATAACTGTGCAACATAAGGAGTTGACTTACGTGAACCCTTATAACCTAAAGCACCAGCTGAGCTCCAAGAAATAACGTTACCTGCTTCATCAGAAATTGTAACGATTGTGTTGTTGAATGTTGAATGAATATGAGCAATACCTTTTGCTACATTGCGGCGGGCCTTCTTCTTACGAATCACAGCGCCTTTTTTCTTTGTGTTAGCTGCCATTATACCCTCCTATTACTTCTTCTTATTAGCGACAGTACGACGTGGACCTTTTCTTGTACGAGCGTTTGTACGTGTACGTTGTCCGCGAACTGGTAATCCTTTTCTGTGACGGATTCCACGGTATGAACCGATTTCCATTAGTCGCTTGATATCTAATGCTCTATCACGGCGGAGGTCACCCTCAGTCTTAATAGCATCAATCTTTTCACGGATTGCAGTTTCCTGTGCATCCGTTAAGTCGTTTGTACGTGTGTTTTCGTCGATTCCACAAGCAGCAAGGATATTCTTAGCTGTTGTAGGGCCGATTCCATAAATGTATGTCAATGATACGCCGATAACTTTGTTACGCGGAATATCGACACCAGCAAAACGTGGCATATTTAGTTATCCTCCCTTTAATTAACCCTGTCTCTGCTTATGCTTAGGGTTTTCGCAGATGACCATAACAACGCCCTTGCGCTTGATCACTCTGCACTTATCACAAATTGGTTTTACAGATGGTCTTACTTTCATTTTTATTTGCCTCCTGGACAATTCTACCAAAAACTTTTACTTATGTCTGTAGGTAATTCGCCCACGTGTTAAATCATATGGTGAAATCTCAACGGTGACCCGGTCTCCCGGTAAAATGCGAATGTAATTCATACGGATTTTACCAGCAACGTGGGCACGGATCTCGTGACCATTTTGAAGCTTCACCAGGAAATTTGCATTTGGAAGTGTTTCTTCCACAATGCCATCAATTTCAATAACGTCCTGTTTGCTCATCTTACTCACTTTCTTTATATGAGTTCTGGAAAGGGAAATCAATCCCTTTCCAACTCAATATTTTTAAGCATTCTTCTCAAGAGCTTTTTTAATATCTTCAAATACTTTTTCCGGTGCTTGTGCAGCATCGATATGTGTTACTACACCCTTTTGATCATAATAATCAATAACCGGTTTTGTACTTGATTCATAACCTTCCATACGAACCTTTAACTGTTCAACTGTATCATCTTTACGCTGTTGAAGTTCGCTTCCGCAAACATCACATACGCCTTCAACTTTACTTGGATGATTATGAATATGATAAATTGCCCCGCACTTTGGACAGATGCGACGTCCTGTAATTCTTTCTTCAAGAATTTCGAACTTCACCTGTAAGTCGATAACTGCATCAACTTCTTTTCCAATCTTCTCAGCAATCTTGTCGAAGACTTCAGCCTGTACTAATGTACGTGGGAAGCCATCTAAGAGATAACCATTTACGCAGTCTGGTTGTTGAATACGTTCTTCAACCATTGCGTTAATCAAATCATCTGGTACAAGTTTACCTTGATTCATATAACTTTGAGCCTCAAGGCCTAAAGCTGTGCTGTTACGCACATTCTCTCTTAGCATATCGCCAGTAGAGATGTGTGCGATATTGTATTCCTTTAGGATTAGGTCAGACATTGTGCCTTTTCCTGCTCCGGCAGGACCCATGATCAGAATATTCATATCTTATTGCCTCTTTCCAAACTTATCTCAAGAATCCCTTGTATGACTTCTGTGTTAACTGACCCTTCAATTGTTTAACAGTTTCCATTGCGACACCGACAACAATGATGATACCAGTTCCACCTACAGCAGTTGCTTGGGATAGTGGAGTAAACATGGTTAGTAAATAAGGAACTACAGCAATTAGTGTCAATCCAATTGCGCCAAGTACTGTAATTCGGTTCAATACCTTATGCAGATATGTCTTAGTCTCATTACCTGGACGAATACCAGGGATATAAGCACCAGACTTACCAAGGTTTTCAGCAACCTTTTCTGGATCTACCTGCAAGTCAGTATAGAAGAATGTGAACAGGATTGTTAATAATGCATAGAGCCCAAGACCGGTTGGTGTACTCAATGAGAGCCACTGGCTTAGTTTATTATACAGGTCAGTATTAATAAAACTAATTACGATCTGTGGAGCCATCATAATACTCTGTGCAAAAATGACAGGAATTACGGATGCACTATTAATTTTGAGTGGTAAGAATGTAATATCGCTACCACTACGTGCTGCGGAACTGTTTGTATACTGGATAGGAATCTTACGTACTGCTGTTTCCATAATAATTACGAAGACAACAACCGCTAGATATAGGACACAATACAATGCGAACTGTAGAATTCCATTGAATAGTTCACCTTGTGTTGTTCCACCAGCAAGAATCTGATATACCTGCATGAACGCTGCTGGCATATTAGAAACAATACCCGCGAAGATGATAATGGATAAACCATTACCGATACCCTTCATTGAAATACGGTCACCAATCCAGATGAGGAACATGGACCCCGCAGTCATGACGGTTGCAGTATATAGATATCCTGAAAGATTTGCATTTGTCAGGACTCCATACTGCTTATCGAATCCATATACCAAGGAATATGCTTGAACAAATGCCAATACAACTCCTAGGTATCTAGTAATTCGTTCAATTTTCATTCGACCTGTCTGTCCAGATTTTGTCATTTCCGTTAATGACGGAATAACATCCATGGATAACAACTGAATGATGATACTTGCTGTGATATATGGTGTGACACCCATCGCAAAGATGGATAATCTTTCAAGTGCACCACCACCCAGCATATTCATAATGCTGAGTAGTGAGTTATTTGCAAGTGATTGAGCTAGCGATTCCGTGTTAACACCCGGAACAGGTAGAGCAGCTCCGACGCGATAGATCAGCAGCATTGCTAAAGTAAAGAATATTCTATTGCGAGTTTCCTTATTCTTAAACAAGCTGACGAACGTATGCATCATATTAGAGAACCTCTACTTTTCCGCCTGCTGCTTCAATAGCACTCTGTGCTGTCTTTGAGAACTTCTCAGCCTTAACAGTGAGTTTCTTCTCAAGCTTACCGCAACCAAGTACCTTAACACCATCGAGGTGCTTCTTAACAAGGCCTGCAGCCTTAAGAGCTTCGTAATCAACTGTTACGCCATCTTCGAACTTGTTTAAGTCCTCAACGTTAACAATTGCATACTCCTTACGAGTATAGTTTGTGAAACCTCTCTTAGGCATTCTCTTGAAGAATGGTGTCTGTCCACCTTCAAATCCAATCGCAACACCACCGCCGCTACGAGCGTTCTGACCTTTGTTACCCTTTCCGGAAGTCTTACCTGTACCGGAACCTTGGCCACGACCGATTCTCTTTCTGTTAGAGCGGGAACCTTCTGTATATGTTAATTCATTTAGTTTCATCAGGACCCTCCTTATCGAATCTCAGCGACTTTCTTATCGCGAGTCTTAGCAATTTCATCTACTGTACGCATACCCTTTAATGCTTCTAATGTTGCGTAAACAACATTGACAGGTGTACGTGAACCGATAACCTTAGAAAGGACATCTGATACACCAGCAAGCTCTAATACGGAACGTACTTCACCACCGGCGATAACACCAGTACCAGGTGCAGCTGGAGCTAAGAATACAGTTGTTGAACTGTGCTTGCTCTTAATTGCATGTGGAACTGTACGGTAGTTATCAACGAGGTTAACGCTGAATACATTCTTTGTAGCTGCTTCTGTAGCCTTCTTGATAGCATCTGGAACTTCGGCTGCTTTACCCATACCGAAACCGATTCTACCCTTCTTATCACCAACAACAACTAGTGCTGCAAAGCGCATTCTACGTCCACCCTTTACAGTCTTGCTGACACGGTTAATGGAGACTACTACTTCTTCGAACTCTTTTGGTTCGCGTTTCTTGAAACTCTTCTTATCGTTCTGCATTTCGTACTCTCCTTCCTTAGAACTTCAAGCCAGCTTCTCTAGCTGCATCAGCTAAAGCCTGGACTCTTCCGTGATATACATAACCGCCACGGTCGAAACGTACTGCTTCGATCTTAGCTTCTTTGCACTTGTTAGCGATAGCTGCGCCAACCTTCTTAGCTGCTTCGATGTTTCCACCGTTCTCAAGCTTTAATTCAAGAGAACTTACAGCACATAGAGTTGTACCTGTTGTATCATCAATTACCTGTGCATAGATGTTTGCATTGGAACGGAATACATTTAGTCTTGGGCACTCAGGAGTACCGTTTACGACGTTACGTACACGCTTATGACGACGAATACGTTCTGCATTTTTATTTGCTAATTTAATCATTACTTAGTCTCTCCTTTCCCTTACTTCTTGGCAGCTGCAGTCTTACCTTCCTTACGGCGAACAACTTCGTCAACATAACGAATACCCTTTCCACCGTATGGTTCTGGCTTCTTAGTAGCTCTAACTACTGCTGCGAACTGACCTACAATTTGCTTATCGATACCACTTACGTTAATGGATGCAGGATCTGGAACTTCAACCTTAACATCTGATGGTACTTCAAATTCTACTGGGTGTGAGAAACCAACGTTAAGAGTTAGTTTATTACCTGATAAAGCTGCACGGTAACCAATACCTACAATCTTCATCTTCTTAACAAAGCCTGTGTGAACACCTTCAACCATGGAAGCTAACAAGGCACGAGTTGTACCATGTAACTGCTTTGTATGTTTCTCTTCATTTGGACGTTTAACTGTAGCGATACCTTCGTCCACACTGATCTCCATTAATGGAGAGAACTTCTTAGTCAGTGTTCCCTTAGGGCCTTTTACAGTCACCTCATTACCTGCACCGATAGTAATTTCTACGCCAGCAGGAACGGTAATCGCTTTATTTCCGATACGTGACATTTTTTATTTCCTTTCTCTAATTACCACACGTAGGCGATAACTTCACCGCCGATGTGTAATTTACGTGCTTGTTTGTCTGTCATCATTCCATTTGATGTGGAAATGATAGCAATGCCTAATCCATTTAATACCTTAGGAATTTCCTCACCCTTAGCATAAACGCGAAGACCTGGCTTAGATATTCTCTTGATGCCGCTGATTACGCGACCATCTTTGAGAGTAACAACGATCTTCTTTTCAATTCCTTCGCCTGTTACAGCGTAGTTGTCAATGTAACCTTCGCTCTTTAAGATCTTAGCAATTTCAACCTTAACCTTTGAAGCTGGAGCTACGTCAACTGTTGTCATGCGTGCTTGAACTCCATTACGGATTCTTGTAAGCATGTCAGCAATAGGGTCTGTCATATTCATCTCGTGCTACCTCCTTACCAGCTTGCCTTCTTAACTCCAGGAATCTGGCCCTTGTAAGCCAATTCACGGAAGCAGATACGGCATAATTTGTACTTTCTTAATACTGAATGTGGACGTCCACATCTCTCGCAACGTGTGTACTCGCGTGTGGAGAACTTAGCAGGACGTGACTGCTTAACTTTTAAACTTGTTTTTGCCATTCTCAGCTCTCCTCTTTCTACTTAGCAAATGGCATGCCCATTCCCTTGAGCAATGCATATGCTTCTTGATTTGATTGCGCAGTTGTTACGATAACGATATCCATACCACGAACCTTGTTAACCTTATCGAAGTTGATTTCAGGGAAGATTAACTGTTCCTTAACACCTAATGTGTAGTTACCACGACCATCAAATGCTGTAGCACTTACACCACGGAAGTCACGTACACGTGGAAGAGAAATGTTGAATAACTTATCTAAGAATTCATACATTCTTTCGCCACGTAATGTAACCTTACATCCGATAGGCATATCTTCACGAAGCTTGAAGTTCGCAATGGACTTCTTAGCCTTTGTGATTACTGGCTTTTGACCAGCGATTAATGTTAATTCTTCAACAGCTTCGTCGAGAAGTTTTGAATTAGCAATTGCATCACCAACACCCATGTTGATAACAACCTTAACGATCTTTGGTGCCTGCATTGTACTTGTATAGTTGAATTCCTTCATTAAAGAAGGCTTAACTGTTTCCGTGTACTTTTCTAATAAACGGTTCATTATTTCTTGCCTCCTTTAACTTCTGCTCCGGACTTCTTGTAAACGCGAATCTTGTTACCATTGTCATCTACCTTAATAGATACACGGCTAGCTGCCTTCGCCTTCTTGTCATAGAGCATTACATTAGAAGCGTCAATAGCTGCTTCCTTTTCAACAACGCCACCTTCTGGGTTCTGCTGAGTTGGCTTCAAAGTCTTCTTAACAACGTTAACGCCTTCAACGATAACCTTGTTTGTCTTTGGATTAACTGCCTTAACTTCAGCAACTGTTCCCTTATAGTGACCGCTGATTACCTTGACTGTATCGCCTGTCTTGATTTTCATCGATTCGGCCTCCCTTATAACACTTCCGGTGCAAGGGAAACAATCTTCATGAATCCCTTATCACGGAGTTCCTTAGCAACCGGACCG
Source organism: uncultured Solobacterium sp. (assembly GCF_963550625.1). Lineage (GTDB taxonomy): Bacteria > Bacillota_I > Bacilli_A > Erysipelotrichales > Erysipelotrichaceae > Bulleidia. The sequence continues at coordinate 112,513 of NZ_CAUVCV010000001.1, read as the reverse complement.
AAGATACGTGTTCCGACCGGTGTGTTGTCATCCTTGATGATGACAGCCGCATTGTCGTCAAACTTAATGTAACTGCCGTTTTCGCGACTGATACCGTAAACTGTACGAGCGATTACACACTTAACAACCTGACCTTCCTTAACGGATCCGTTAGGTGAAGCTTTCTTAACTGCACATACAACGATATCGCCGATGTTAGCGCGCTTGCGCTTACTGCCGCCTAAACATCTGATAACCAATACTTCTTTGGCACCGGTGTTGTCAGCAACGTTTAATCTGCTTTCATTCTGAATCATATTTTCTCCTCCTGTGCCTTAAAGAATTACTGCTTTTTCAACAATCTTCACTAAGCGGAAATGCTTGTCCTTACTTAATGGTCTTGTTTCCATTACTTCTACAACGTCACCAATACGTGCTTCGTTGTTCTCGTCATGAGCCTTGAAAGTATTGGAATACTTAACACGTCTGCCATATAAAGGATGGCTCTTTGTAGTAGCGATTTCAACGACAATTGTCTTGTCCATCTTATCGGAAATAACTGTTCCGCGAAGGACTTTACGTCTATTTCTTTCTTCCATTTTTAGCCCCTCCTTTATTTAGCCTGCGCACTAGCGCGTTCTGTTAATACTGTCTTAATACGAGCGATAGTCTTCTTGATATCTCTCATTCGAGCAGGATTCTCGAGGTTTCCTGTAGCCTGTGCAAAGCGCAGAGTATACAGTTCTTCCTTCAAAGATGTGACTTCCTTCTCGAGTTCTTCATTACTTAGATCTCTGATTTCCTTCACATTCATGATGTTTATTTAGCCTCCTCTGCTGTCTTCTTTATAAAGCGTGTCTTTACACAGAGCTTGTTTGCTGCAAGACGTAATGCCTCACGAGCAACTTCTTCGCTTACACCAGCAATTTCAAATAGGATTCTTCCCTTTTGAACTACTGCTACCCAATGGTCTGGTGAACCTTTACCGGAACCCATACGTACTTCCAAAGGCTTCTTTGTCTTTGCAAGCTGTGGGAACACCTTAATCCAAACCTTACCACCACGGTTCATATAACGTGTCATAGCGATACGTGCAGCTTCCAACTGGTTACTGCTTACATAAGCACCTTCGTCAGCTACTAATCCGAATTCACCAAATGCTAACTTTGTGCCAGCCTTTGACTTTCCTTCATAGCTTAAACGGTGAGGTCTTCTGTATTTTGTTCTATTTGGCATTAACATATTTATTCTTGACCTCCTTTAGCTTCTTCTGCTACAGGAGCAGCTTCTACTTGAGCAGGACGTGCAGCGCGATTGCCTGTTGGCTTTCTGTCATTACGGCCACGTCTGTTATTGTTTCTGCGGTCATTTCTTGCTGGACGGTTAGGAGCTTCTGGTTCCTTAACCATTTGTCCTGGAAGAACTTCACCACGGCAGATCCAAACCTTAACGCCTAACTTACCATAAGTTGTAGTTGCTTCTTCAGCAGCGTAGTCAATATCACTTCTGAGTGTATGAAGAGGAACAACACCTCTTGCATAACCTTCCTGACGAGCGATTTCTGCACCGCCTAAACGACCCTTAGCCAATGTCTTGATGCCCTTAGCACCTGAGCGCATTGTCTGTTGGATTGCCTTCTTCTGTGCAATACGGAAGGACTGACGTGCTTCCAACTGTTCACAGATACGACGTGCAACAAGACGAGCATCTAAGTCAGGGTTTGCTACAGCAATTACGTCAACCTTAACGTTCTTGCCACCTGTTAACTTAGATAACTTCTTCTTAAGAACTTCCATCTTATCCTTGTCGCCATCTTTTCCAAGCATAGCACCTGGACGAGCGCAACGAACGATAACCTTAACGTCCTTCTTGCCTGTACGTTCAATCTCTACGCGAGAGATATATGCGTCCTTCAATTCCTTTTCTAGGAACTTACGAACCTTGACATCTTCGTTCAGAAGATCTCCGAAATCAGCTTTATTTGCGTACCATCTAGAATCCCAGTCACGGATTACGCCGACGCGCATGCCGATTGGGCTAACTTTCTGTCCCATGTTCTGACCTTCCTCCCTTACTTCTCATCTGAAACCACAACTGTGATGTGGCTTGTTCTCTTTAAAATCTGTGCTGCATTACCCTTAGCTCTAGGCATGAAACGCTTGAGGACTACACCTTCATTAGCATAGCAAGCCTTGATATATAGGTTTTCTGCATTTAATTGATTGTTGTTTGTTGCGTTGGCAGCTGCACTCTTTACAACCTTAGCTACTGCTGTAGCTGCGTGGTTAGGAGTGAACTTTAAGATTGCCAATGCTTCTTCAACGCTTCTTCCACGTACCATGTCTAAGACAAGACGAACTTTACGAGGAGTGAAACGAACTGTCTTTGCTGTTGCTCTTACATCCATGTTATTTTTCCTCCTTACGCCTTCTTGTCGTCGCCATGACCGCCGAACTTACGTGTTGGCACGAATTCACCAAGCTTGTGTCCAACCATATCTTCTGTTACATAAACTGGAACGTGTTCCTTACCGTTATGAACAGCGAATGTGTGCTCAACGAAGCTAGGGAAAATCGTTGAACGGCGAGACCATGTCTTAATTACTTCATTCTTATGTGCTTCATTCTGTGCTTCAACCTTCTTTAATAGGCTAGCATCACAGAATGGGCCTTTTTTCAAACTTCTGGACATTTTTTATGTTCTCCTTTCAACTATTTTCCATTACGTCTTCTGACGATGTACTGGTTACTCTTATTCTTTGGCTTACGAGTCTTAACACCCATAGCCTTCTTGCCCCATGGTGTCATAGGTGACTTACGTCCAACTGGCGCTCTACCTTCACCACCACCGTGTGGGTGATCAACTGGGTTCATTGCAGAACCACGTACTGTAGGACGGATACCCATCCATCTGGAACGACCAGCTTTACCTAAGTTGATTAAGTTATAATCACCGTTACCAACTGCACCAACTGTAGCGCGGCAGTTGCTATGAACACGGCGAACTTCGCCAGATGATAAACGAATTGTTACGAAGTTTCCTTCAGAACCAAGGATCTGAGCAGAACATCCAGCAGCACGTGCCATCTGTCCACCCTTACCAGCTGTAAGTTCAATGTTATGAACTACAGTTCCGTCAGGAATGTTCTTCAATTCCATTGCGTTACCAACCTTAATATCAACTGCTTCACCGGAGATAACTGTATCACCAACGTGTAAGTCAGCTGGACAGATGATATAACGCTTTTCACCATCTAAATAGTGTAATAATGCGATATTTGCATTTCTGTTTGGATCGTATTCGATTCCAGCAACTTTAGCAGGAACGTTGTCCTTATTTCTTCTAAAGTCGATAATTCTATACTTTTGCTTAACGCCTCCACCCTGATGACGAGTAGTGATGCGTCCTGTGTTGTTGCGTCCACCCTTCTTGTTTAGTGGAGCAAGCAGGCTCTTCTCTGGAGTTGACTTTGTAATACGGTCATTGCTCAGAGTGGACATATTTCTACGTCCGGCACTGGTAGGCTTGTATTTTACGATTGCCATTTTCTTTCACTTTTCCTTTCGCAATTTTCCGGAGATAGCGAATTCCTCCGATAGTTAATTCTCTTATTTCTCGCTATTGAAGATATCGATTGAAGCACCCTCAGGTAATGTAACAATTGCCTTCTTATAAGCAGATGTTGTACCTTCGTAGCGGCCCATTCTCTTCTTCTTAGGATGAACGTTAACGATGTTAACGCGTTCTACTTTAATGTTGTAGATTTCCTTGATTGCCTGAGCAACAGAAACTTTGTTTGCGTTCTTAGCAACTTCAAATGTTACCTTATTGAAGCTATCTTGAAGCTTCATTGTCTTTTCTGTTACGAGTGGTCTAACAATAATGTCACGTGCGCTCATTATGCAAATACCTCCCCAGCCTTTTCAGCAGCCTTTTCTGTGAAGACTACCTTATCAGCATTTACAATGTCATATACGTTTAAGCTTGACACTGTTACAACTAATGCATTTGGAATATTTCTCATTGAAACATATGCATTATCGAAGTCTTCATCAGCCTCAGCCACGAATAATGTCTTACGGTCGAAACCGAAAGCATTCATTAAAGCTACAGCCTTCTTTGTCTTGATCTCATCAAATGATAAGTTCTCAAGAACAGTTAATGAACTTTCTTGAAGCTTTTCACTCAATGCAGAACGTAAAGCTAACTGACGAACCTTACGGTTTAGCTTGAAATCATACTTACGTGGTTGTGGTCCGAATGCGATACCACCGTGTCTCCACTGTGTAGCGCGTGTAGAACCCTGACGAGCACGACCAGTACCCTTTTGACGGAATGGCTTCTTACCTGTTCCAGATACTTCAGCTCTAGTTAATGTTGCATGTGTTCCCTGTCTTAAACCAGCTTGGTAGACGAGGATCGCATCATACATTGCTTGCTGATTTGGTTCGATGCCAAATACAGCATCAGATAGCTCGATGGACTTAACAGCCTTAGCTTCCTGATTGAATACATCAATTTTAGCCATTGATCAAATCCTCTACTTTCCTTCAGCTTCAGTAACTGCTGTAGCAGCTAATTCAGCTTCGATTGTTTCAGAAACCTTTTCTAGTTCCTCTGCAACAGAAACGCCTTCATAAGAAATTAATTCAGGAACTGAAACTTCCTTAACTGGCTTAACTGTTGTCTTGATAACAACCAATCCCTTACGTGGTCCTGGAACATTACCCTTAACAAGGATATATCCTTCTTCAGCGTCAACCTTAACGATTGTTAAGTTCTGATTAGTTGTTGTGTAAACACCTTCTTGACCAGGCATTACTGTGCCCTTGTTAACCACGCCGTTGTTACGACCGTTAGTTGCAAGAGAACCGATATGTCTGTGGTGGCCTGAACCATGTGACATTGGTCCACGGGAAGCATTGTTACGAACGATAGTTCCGCTGTAACCCTTACCCTTGCTTGTTCCCTGTACGTCTACAACGTCACCAGCCTTGAACAAGTCAGCCTTAACTTCAGCACCTACTTCAAGGTTCATCATTTCATCAGCTCTGAGTTCCTTGATGTAATGCTTAGGAGCTGTATTAGCTTTCTTAGCATGTCCGATAGCAGGCTTGTTGGAACGGTGTTCTTTAACATCCTCATAACCTAACTGAACAGCTTCGTAGCCATCAACTTCCTTTGTTTTCTTTTGTAGTACAACGTTCGGTTTTACATCGATCACTGTTACAGGAATCAGAGTTCCTTCGATCGTGAATACCTGGGTCATACCAAGCTTACGTCCTAAAATACCCTTCATTTGTATTTACCTCTGTTCCTTTCTACAACTTGATTTCGATATCAACTCCAGAAGGCAAATCCAATCTGCTTAATGCATCGATTGTTTCTGCGGATGGGCCGATAATTTCGATCAATCTCTTGTGTGTACGGATTTCGAATTGCTCACGAGCATCCTTGTACTTGTGGACAGCGCGAAGTACTGTAATAACTTCACGCTCAGTAGGCAGCGGAACAGGTCCGACGATCTTCTTTGCGCCGTGGCTTGTAGCTGTCTTAACGATCTTTTCGCTAGCAGCATCTAAGCTTCTGTTCTCGTAAGCCTTCAGACGAATTCTTACTGAGTTCTTTGCCATGAATTTTTCCTCCTTATATTCACTCCGCTATCTTGTAGCGGATCGCTCCGTGGAAGTTCCCTGGTTATCACACCATACTGTGACAACGCACATCGGCGTGCCAGCAATCTTCCACATCTACACGAGTGCTTCAATATAGTAACACTACTAAAACCCTTTTGCAATCACTTTTTTTGATATTTTTACTCTTTTTATTTCCATGTATTTTTTGACCGTTTTTCAACTAAAACATACTACAATTCATGTGAAAGCCTTCTCATTTCATTTTTATTTCAGTATGTTATTCAAACTAATTTTTATTTATATATATTATATTGTTAGAAAAAGACCCTATATTTAGGGTCTATTCACTATATATTTTCGTATTATTTACTGGTTCCAATCTGTATTTATAAGAAACATATCACGAATTTCATCATAGTTGCTTACTTGTTTCACGTCATATAGAGAGACGCCACGATGCTCATAGCAATACCAAATCGGTAACATTCCGGCTCTTACAGCACCTACGATATCTGTCGCAAATGTATCTCCTATAAAGGCAATCTCATCACATTTTAGTCCTAGATCATCGGCAGCTTTCTGATAAATTGACACATCTGGTTTATGGACACCAAATGCTCCACTAATAACTACGGTATCAAAATACTTTCGCATATCTAGATAATCAATCTTTACAGCCTGTGAATTCTCGTTGCCATTTGTAATAATACCAATTTTGTATTTCTCTTTTAACTCTCCAAGCACTTCATAAGAGTGTGGCATCTCAACCTGGAATTCATGGAATGTTGCATACCACTTGTCCTTCCATGCCTCCACATCTAAATCAGGTACATAATGTTTTTTCAACATTTCTAGGACATGAGTCTTGTTGATTGTCCCATATTCGTCCCATAACATACAACGTTGTACAATCCTTTCAAACTCTATATCATGAACATCCATTTCCGGTAACATCTCATGTACCATCCAACGATACATAAAGTATGCCGACTCAACTCGGTTACTAAGAGTACCGTCAAAATCAAATAATATCCCTTTGATCATCCTTTTCTCCCCTCCGGTTGCATTTGAAGAATTGTAATATCATCTGTTGTTAAATAACGATATTTCTGAATATATTTTTCAAATACAATATCATTTATATCAATACCACTCATTAAAATAGATTTATCCTGTAATACAGCGGACATTCCATCACTATAAAGATAGATATTTTCTATTTCACCTCTTTTAACACTTCCTTGCTTTCCATGCATACACCCAACACCATCTAGAGATCCAATCCAATATCCTTCTGGATGGTTTTTATCATTCAATAACATTCTCGTCTCACGATGCAACGCAGTTTTATCTGACACTTCTTTCTGATTTCTCTTGTTGATTCTATCAAAAGATTCATCACGATATATTTTGCCATGCATGTATATCTCACAATCACCCAATGCATACCATTCAATATTCGTATTATTCACTCTAGCAATTGTAATTGCAAAAGTAGGTAGTTTGTATTTCTCGATCAAATTATAACCGGAAATTGTATGAAGATATTCTGATTCAACATCTTTGCATGCATGATATAACATATCTGCCAATGGTTGCTTATCATCAACATGTCTTTTTAGTGCTTCTGATATCTTCTGCATTGTTTTTTGTACATCGTTACCACCGAGTAAATCATCTCCAAAAAGAGGTGTTGCACCATCGATAACCCACATCATATTATCTTGCCAACCATAGATATCTTGGTTTACATGTTTTGTGCCTTCCTGTGTAAATACTTTTATCATAGTTTCTCCAATATCAGAACTAGCTCATTTGTATTTTTGTACTGATATATCTATTATATCCTCTAAAAATGCAAATTCATTAACAATTAATTCATATACCCTGCTGTATAATTTTATTAGGAGGATTTTATCATGAGAGAACATCCATTAAAACATATTGTTCGTTTGCAAAAACAAGGCAAAGCTGTCGGCATCTATTCTGCTTGCACTGCAAATGAATTGGTATTACGTGCATGTATGCAACGTGCTAAAGAAACAAACTCTGTACTCTTAATCGAAGCTACAGCAAACCAGGTTGATCAGTATGGTGGCTATACAGGTATGAAGCCAAAAGATTTCATGAAGTTTGTTGAGGAACTTGCTGAAATCGAAGGCTTATCTATGGACCGTATCATTTTAGGTGGTGACCACTTAGGTCCACTAACATTTGTACAATACGAAGAAGAAAAGGCTATGCAAGAAGCTTCTGAACTAATTCGTCAGTTTGTGCTTGCTGGCTTTACAAAAATTCATATCGATACATCAATGAAAGTTGCAAGTGACGATCCAAACATTCGCTTAAGCGATGAAATTATTGCTAGACGTGGTGCTGAACTTGCTGTTGTTGCGGAAGAAGCATACCAACAACTTCTTAAAGAAAACCCAGATGCATTACACCCTGTTTACATCGTAGGTTCCGAAGTGCCTATTCCAGGCGGTTCACAAGATGCAGTAGAAACCGGTCTACAAGTGACGAAAGTTTCCGACTTTAAGCAGACTGTTGCAGCATTTGATAAAGCATTCCATGATCATCAATTAGATGAAGCTTGGAAACATGTTATCGGTGTTGTCGTACAGCCAGGTGTCGAGGAGAAGGATGCCGGTTGCACACCATACGATCGCTCTAAAGCAGTTGATTTAATGGCATCAATCAAAGAATATAATAATCTTGTCTTTGAAGGTCATTCTACTGACTACCAAACAAAAATCAGTCTTCGTGAGCTTGTAGAAGATGGCGTTGGTATCTTAAAGGTTGGTCCTGGCCTTACATTTATGATGCGTGAAGCCTTATTTGCATTAGCATATGCTGAAAAGGAACTATTAAAAGATCACCCAGAAAAACAGAGCCACTTTATTGAAGTACTTGATGAAGCGATGCTCAAGAATCCAAAATATTTCATCAAGCATTATCACGGTACTCCTGAAGAGATTGCATATAAGCGTAAGTTCTCCTTCAGTGATCGTTCTCGTTACTATATGCCTGTTGCAGAAGTTGTTGCAGCACAGAAAGTGTTGTTTGAAAACTTTAAGGATGGTGTACCTCTTGGTTTATTAAGCCAGTTTATGCCTATCGCATATACAAAGGTTCGTGAAGGCAAATTACATAATGATCCAGTATCTCTAGTTAAAGACCGTGTTATTTATACTGTGGATGAGTATATGTACGGTTCTCATCAAGAGGAAATTACATTTTAATGAAGCTTAGGTATACCCTAAGCTTTTTATAATAATAAAACTGTGCATCTCTTGAACTCATTTATCAAGAGATTACACAGTTTATTTTTTATGAAACAATTTTAACAGTAATTACACCTGCATCATCTTTAGAGATTGCATTATAGTAATATCTTCCAGGGAAATATTCACTAAAGATATTTGTAATATAACGATTGTTCTTCAATAACTCCTCAACAGCATATTGGAAAGAAGCTTGATCACCAATCTGGAATGAAATCTCTTGGTATGGATTTTCATATAACTTCTGTAGTACGTAGTTTCTAATTGCATAGTAGTCATATGTTTCAAAATAAGCTCCATTTTGAACATAGTAAGATAATGAATTATCTGTACATTGAGGGAATGTAAATGCGTCAATCTTGTCATATGGCCCTACTGGAACTTGACCATTTAGAGAAATATGAGTACGGAATAACAGTTCATCTGTCACCATAAAGTAGTAGTAAACTAGTTTTTGACTTCCATCATCAGTGGTAGGGTCTCCCCAAGTAACATCAACCCAATAATACTGGCCATTCAATTCAACTAGATTCCATGCATGTGATTCATTTGTTTGTCCACGAACTGTTGTACACTTTAGCCCAGCCTTCTTACATAAATACTGGAAGGCTCTTGCATATCCTGCACAGATACTCTTCTTTAAGAGGAATACACCTGTGTAGTCTTGATCACATTCATTTTCTTGGTATTCCGTCCAGTTGATAATCCACTCATAGAAATATTTCAGTTTATTGTAGTCACTTTCATTTGCGACAGCTGCCACAACATTATCTGCAATTGCATCAACCTGTGCCCACTTTGTTTCTAAATCTTCTGGAACAGGAAATTCAAGCTCAACTACCTTTTTATTAGCATCTATGCGATAACGATAATTCCACATCCAATAGGATTCTGGAAAGTCATACATAAATGCATATATCGCTGGTGAAAGATCTTCCAATTTCACTGGCTTCTTCAACTCATAAAGTGAAGTAGGCTTCTTCATGAAATCATATAGTTCTTCGTAAATCACCTTCTGAACAGATGTTAACTGTTCGTAATAAAATAAATAGAGTGATTGTAATTCTTTTTTCTTGCTGTTATCAACTAATTCAAAACCATTCTTTGTCTGATTTTTATTGTTCTTATTGTCTGAATTTTTTACTGTGAATCCTTCTTTTGTTTGTGTTTGGTTTTCTGTATTTGTATTTGTTTCTTTGTAATCATAATTATATGTATTAAGTGTTTGGTTTTGCGTATCCTCTGCTACGAAATCTAGTACCGTACAGCCAGATAAACAAAACACCAATAGTATAGAAATAAACTTTTTCATAATTCTCCTTGCTTTAGCGTAATATGTTTCTCGCTAATTGTGATTAATATACTTGGATACCTATAATTCCCGTATCATTCCAATAGTAATAATAGTATCTAAATCCATATCCAAAATATTCTTGTAGAATGCCTGTCATATATAGATAGTTATCTGAGAACAAATAATCTAACGCTTGTTGGTATGATGCTATATCACCAATTTGGAACTCAAAATATTGGTATGGATTCTCATTTAACTTCTGTAAGACATAACTTCTGATTCCGTAATAATCGTATGTTGGGAAATATGATCCCGTCTGTACATAGTAAGATAGTGAGTTATCTGTACATTGTGGAAATTTAAATACATCAATTGAATCATAACTATTTAATAACACTTTACCATCTAAAGTATAATGTGTACGGAATAATACTTCATCAGTAGTCATAAAGTAATGGTAGTTTAATGTTTGTGTTCCATCATCATATACTGGATCTCCCCAAGTTACATCTACCCAATAATATTTACCATTTAACTCTACTAAATTCCATGCATGTGGCTCATCAGTGTCTCCAGGAACGTATGTACATTTGATTCCTGCTTTCTTACATAAATACTGGAATGTTCTTGAATATCCAGCACATACACTCTGCTTTAAGAGGAATACACTTGTAAAGTCTTGGTCACACTCATTGCTTTGATATATCGTCCAGTTAATGATCCACTCATAGAAATACTTTAATTTGTTATAAGTACTTTCATTTGCGACTGCTGCTACAACATTATTTGCAATAGCATCTACTTGTGCCATTTTTGTTTCCAGATCTTCTGGTATAGAAACAGTTATACTTGTGACTCTTTTTTGATTATCCGAGTAATATTGATAACCTTCCAGCCAGTATGATTCTGGAAAATCATACCTAAATGCTGTCATTGCCGTAAAGAAATCTTCAGTTTTTGCAGGTTTTTTTAAATAGTACATTGAACTAGGCTTCTGTAGAAAAGCATACAAGTCTTCGTAAACCGCCTTCTGAGTAGATGATAATTGATCATAATAGAATAAGTATAAGGATTTTAATTGCTTATTTTCCTTTTCAGCAAGTTGAAATCCATTTTTTGTTTGGTTATTATCTGTTTCATTCTTATTCTTTGATTCATTTGAATTTTTTACAGTGAAACCATTTTTTGCTTGATTTTGATTCTCTTCAGTAGTAGTTGTTTCCTTGTAGTTGTATTCATTTTTATATGTATCATTTGTTTGGTATTCATTATTTGCATCGATTAAATCTAAAGCCGTACAACCAGATAAACATAATACCAATAGTATAGATATGATTTTTTTCATAATTTAACCCACCTTCATAACCAAAAACTGACCAACGTTCAGTTACATTTATATAATACCATATCTTAAAATTTATTTTTTAAGATATGTTTAATTTTTATTGATAAACCTGTATACCAATCACACCTACTGTATCTATCTGGTAGTAATCAAGCTTATAGTCAGACCCAAAGTAGTCCTTTAAAATACTATAAATTTGATTAGATTCTTGCGTAACTAATAGCTGTAAAGCCTGTTTATAAGATTTTATATCACCAATCTGAAATTCAATATATTGATATGGATCTTCTTTTATTTTCTTTAAAATATATTTTTTGATAGCATCGTAGTCATATGTCTCAAAATATGCTCCATTTTGAACATAGTAGGATAAAGAGTTATCCGTGCATTTTGGGAACTTAAACACATCAACTTCATTCAATGTACCTACCGGCACTTTCCCATTTAAAGAAAGATGTGTGCGAAATAGAATTTTGTCTGGCACCATAAAATAATGGTAGTTTAAAACTGTATTTCCTTCACTATCAAATGAATCACCCCAAGTAGCGTCTATCCAGTAATATTTATCGTCGAGTTCAACTAAGTTCCATGCATGCAATTGATCTGTCATACCAAGTACATATGTACATTTAATTCCCGCTTTTTTACAAAGATATTGAAAGGCTTTTGAATACCCTCCACATACACTTTGTCTTAAAAGGAATACACCAGTTATATCTTGTTCGCATTGATTTCTTTGATATACGGTCCAGTTAATAATCCATTCATAAAAGTACTTAATCTTTTCGTAATCACTGGCACCCTTTACATCATTTACAACTTTATCTACGACTTGATTAACCTGCGCCATTGTAGTGGATAAGTCAGCTGGCACATTAAACTGTAATCTCGTAATTTTATCTTCACCATTCGATAGATAATGATAATTCCACATCCAGAATGCTTCTGGAAAATCATATTCAAATGCATAAAAAGCGATATTAAAATCTTTTATACTTGTTGGTGTTTTCAGTTCGTATATTGCATTCTGATTTTGCAGTGCTTGATATAAGTCTAGATATGCCTCTTTCTGTGTTTGTGTCAGTTGCTCGTAATAATATAAATAGAATTTCTGGTCGATATTATCTGGATATACTGTTCCAATTTCTTTTTTTGAATCAGCAGTTATTTCAGTATTATCTTGCGTAGAATTCATTGAGTGGTTATTTTTATTGCCTGTAAAGACATCTAATATAGTACATCCAGAAAGACATAGTGCTAGCACTATTGATATAACCTTTTTCAAAATTCCACCTACTTTCTTATAAATAATGAGCATGACCCTAATTTTGTCATGCTCATTATCATATCACATATTAAATTTTATATTTTAATACATCATTATATTTCTTTGTTTGAATCAACTTTTGTATTTCCTGGAAATATGTTGTATCCTTCAACTTCTTAGCCGCATGATTGAGTGCGCGCTCTGTACGGTCTTTATCATCCTTTAAGCAATAGGATTGTGCAGCTCTAAGATAACATACACCAGCAGGTACTGGATCTGTAATTGTATCTCCACGGTCCATTAATTCTGAAGCATACTTACCATCACGCAGAACATGAATTGTATATGGATATTCAACTTCTCTTAATATCTTAGTATATTTCTCTTTCTGCTTATCTGTTAACTTATCATAAGCTTTGTGAATTGCGTCATAGGATTCTACTGCCTTTTCATTTTCTTCCTGTGCAATACGGAATAATAATTCTTTCTGTAATACTAGTACACGGTCAGAAGATCTGAGCTTATAGGCTGCTGCTCTTTCAAAGAGTTTATTAAGTTGTTCTTTATCACCCTTGATGAGATTTGCATCAATTGCCATTAAAGTACGTAACTTCTTATTAAAGAATAAACGACTGGATAATGAATCTAACTCTTCTAGATAACGATCCGCATCACCTTGGCGATATAGTAATAAAGACATATACATAACTTGTCTTTGCGCAAAGAACATCCATGCAACATATAGGACAAGCCCAATGATCAATAGAACACCAAATACCAATAAACGATTTCCCATAAACAACCTCCGTATTTCAAGAATATCATGAAAAACACTGTTATAATAGAACCATAAGGAGTTAATGCATACTTATGTCTATATCCGCAACACTCATTGCCTTATTCATATTTATCGCAGTCATCATCAGTTATGTAATACATAACAAGAAACGCAACCCTGAGGAGAAACTCCCTCTTAGTGATGACGTACAAAGAATGTATTACGATAAATATGAACAAGAATTAAAGAATCAAGACAATCAATAATCTTCATTTAGAACAAAAGGGACAACCGATAAGGTGTCCCTTTCGTTATGCATGATTACTTATGCCAAATAATGAATGAACTTAGAATTTGTGGAACCTTGTAGTCTCCAGCCCAAATTCCGAATACACATCCAACGATACCGATAACGAGTAAGAGCATAATGCACTTAGTTGGTGACCAGTTCTTCTTCTTAATTAATGTGTAGCACATTAATGTTAATCCTAATGGGATAAGAGCAGGTAAGATACCATCTAATAATTCTTGAATATTGATGAAAACATCTTTTAACTGTTCAACTTCTTTTTCGACTATATTGCCATTCTCGATAACAAGCTGCTTAACTTTTTCAGCTGTTTGCCCGTTAGGAATCATGATGCCAAGAGATGTTGCACCATAGTTACATGTCAATGCACCAACTACGAATACACCAAGCATAGAAGCAGCGTGTGTGAATTCACGAGCGTTAGCAGTCAATACTTCGATAGCTTTTGTACCCATGTCATATGACCAGTACATTAACCAGTAACGAAGAGCCATCTGTACACCGAATGTAATGATGAAGTACAAGATTGGTCCTACTAAGTTTCCACCAATTGCTAAGTTAGCTGTAATACCAGCTGTGATAGGAACCAATGTAAACCAGAACAATGCGTCACCAATACCACCTAAAGGACCCATAGCTGCTACACGAACAGCACGGATTGAGTTGATATCAGCCTTCTGTTGTTCCATGGATAATACAATACCCATAACGAATGTTACTAAGAATGGGTGAGTATTGAAGAACTCAAGATTGTGAGTCATGGATGTGGATAAGTCATCCTTATTTGTGTGGATAGCTTCCAAACCAGGTAAGATTCCCCATAACCAACCAGCAGCCTGCATTCTTTCGAAGTTAAAGGAAGCCTGTAAGTTTAGAGAACGCCAAACCATCTTATTTAAAACTGCTTTTGTAAGTGGTTTAGCAGGAGCAGTGTCCTTATATGCTAAATTGAAATTAGATTCCATCTCCAGCACCTCCGTTATTAGATGTTAATTGTTTGATCTTAACATTTGTATTGTAGTCGTACATTGCAATTGCAAAGCCGATAAATGCTACAAGAATTAATGTCGCACCAGATGTTGCCTTGATGTTTCCAAGAACAGCAGCAGCTGTGAAACCTGCGAAGTAGATACCCCACATATCGTTTGCAAGCATGATCTTTAGTAATACTGCGAAACCTACGTAACGCATCATCTTACCAGCAGCACCTAAGCCACCCATTAACCATGAAGCATTTTCAGAGAAACTCTTTAATGTTGCACTAGCAGCATCTCCACCGAAGAACGCAACAAGTGCTAGAACTGCGAAGAGACCACCTAAGATGCACATTGATAGAATGTTTACACCAGTGATTCCAGCTGGATCTGCATTTTCAGCAGCCTGATCAGCCTTAGCCATGATGTATGACATAAATGTGAATGTGAATGTAACTACGTACTGTCCAAATACAGAGAATACAACTGCTAGACCTAAAGCCTGGTCAACAGGTAATCCTGACTTAACAGCGAAGATCATTGCTACAATAGAACCTAATACAGCGTTTGGTG
Source organism: uncultured Solobacterium sp. (assembly GCF_963550625.1). GTDB lineage: Bacteria > Bacillota_I > Bacilli_A > Erysipelotrichales > Erysipelotrichaceae > Bulleidia. The sequence continues at coordinate 97,073 of NZ_CAUVCV010000001.1, read as the reverse complement.
GCTGTGCTCCACCGACTGGCATATTACCAACCATCATCAGTTCATATGTACCACCGATGACAAGGCCAGTTTTTACATCACCTAAGATCACGCCGATAATTGGGCAAGCGATAATAGGACGATATAAAAGCTCAGTCAGTGAGAATTGGTCAATTGCAAAGATGAATGTTGCTACAGCAAGTAATAATGCTTGTAATACCATTTGATTCAATCCTCCTTAAAATAGAATTTCTGTAGTGAAACGGCTGTAATGATTTTTACCCAAAGAGCTTGCTGATGTCTTCAGCGTGTTCCTGCGGCACTCTGCGGATTTCTAACTCAACACCGAGTTCCTGTAACTTCTTGAATGCTGCTACATCTACATCATCAACAGCAACGCTAGTAGCGACCTGACGTTTTCCTTCAGCCATGTGCATGTTACCAATGTTTACCTTCTTAATTGGAACACCGCCTTCAACTAAACGTAATACGTCAGTAGGTGTCTCACAGACGATAAAGATGTGCTGTGATGGAGAAGCCTTGTGGATAGTTGTAATTGTTTTTTCAATTGTCCAGTAACGTGTCTGTGCATATGAAGGTGCAGCCATATCCATCAACCCTTGACGGAATGTGTTTGCAGCTACATCATCATTTGCTACCAAGATTAAGTTAGCACCAATTGAACCGGACCATTGTGTTGCCACCTGTCCATGAATTAGACGATTGTCAATTCTAGTTAGTACAATATCTGGCATTTCCTTACTCCTTTCTCTTTGAGTATATGCGCTATTGCCAAAAATGGAAAGCGCTCTCATGTGTATATCTTAACATTAAGTGTCACATAATATTTACATTTTTGTTCAAAACTAGTGTACTTTTCGGTAACGAAAAATTTTCTTTTGTTGATTTTTCATTTCTTTCAACCTTAAAATATGCTATTTTACAGGTAAGGAGATGGTGAAATATGATTAGTAAAACCACTAGTTCTAATTTCGTTAAATTTGGCACAATTGTCCAAAATATTCCAGATGAGGATTTTATAGTTGAAGAGTTTACAATCTCGACAAAAGAAATCCACGATATTTATTCTTATAATCAAGCTATTTACTTAGAATCTTTTGAAGGAATGGCCATGCTTGGTGTTGTTCGTGTTCCTGAGGTAGATTCCATCGAGAGCTTCGCTTTACATCGTCGTGTGCGTATTGAACCTGATGTTTATTTCAATCTCACTTCAATGAGTGAACACATTGTTTATCGCTTGTACATCCCTAAACATGCGACAAAAACAACCTACACATTACCAAAACCATTTGTATATGAGAGTATTTCCCCAAAGATTCGTATCTCTGAAATCATTGCTTATTATTATGTTGTAAAACGTCCAGCATACTCCTTTTTAGGAGAGACACATAATTACTATGAATTAACTTTCGTTGATCAAGGGTCCTTAGATACAACAGTTGATGGTAAGTCCTATACAATTGGTATGAATGAATGCATGTTATATGTGCCTGGACAATTCCATGACCAAAAAGTATCTTCTGATAATCCATGTTCCTACTTAACAGTTATCTTTGCGGCAGATGGTGTTCATGCAGATATAGTTTCAAATCGTGTGATTAGTTGTACACGTGAAATGCAGGATGATATCAATCGCTTTGTTTCTACTTCCGATCAAGGAAATCCATTTAAGTATGATGGAATGATTTCCTGTTTAGAGCAGATTCTCATCTCTTTCCACATGTATGCAAATGCAAAAAAGATGCCTAAACCTATCACACCGGTTAACCAACACTTCGAAGATCGTCTTGTAGAAGAAATTCTCGAGTACATTCACAAACATATTTTAGAACCACTACCAATCGAACAAATTTGTGATCGCTTTGCTATTTCACGAAGTACATTACAAAACTTATTTAAAAACAATCTCCAAGTACCACCAAAACAATATATCAATACTGCAAAGTTAAATCAGAGTCGATTACTCATTCGTAAAGGTGATTTCACAATTACGGAGATTGCGTCTATGTTAAGTTTTAATTCTATTCACTACTTCTCTCGTAAGTTCACACAGAGTTATGGTATTACTCCTAGTGAGTATGCTCGTAAGATTTACGACCAGATTGATTAGCTTCTTTAGGTCATATCCAGTATGTAGGGATATGACTTTTCTTATTTTCTTGTAATACTATCTTTTGCTTACCTTCATCATCACAACAGGTATATACTAATACCACATAGGAGATGACTTTATGAATGCACATGATATTTTAAATAACCCTTTCTTAAATAAAGGTACAGCCTTTACGATGGAAGAACGTAGTAAGCTTGGTCTGATTGGTCTTTTACCACCATATGTTCAAACAATTGAAGAACAGGCACAACAGACTTATGCACAAATGCAGTCAAAAACAACCAATCTAGAAAAACGTTTGTTTTTGATGCAGATTTTTAATACAAATCGTACGCTTTTCTACTATATGTTCTCTCAACATCTAGCTGAATTTAATCCTATTGTTTACGACCCAACGATTGCGGATACAATTGAAAACTACAGTAATCTATTTATAGACCCACAATACGCTGCGTATTTGGATATTAACCATCCAGAAAATATTGAAGCCGCATTAAAGAATGCGGCTGGTGACCACGAGATTCGTTTGATTGTTGTTACAGATGCGGAAGGAATCTTAGGTATTGGTGACTGGGGTACAAATGGCGTGGATATCTCCGTTGGTAAGCTAATGGTATATACAGCTGCGGCTGGTATCGACCCATCTATGGTATTACCACTTGTTATCGATGCGGGTACTAATCGTAAAGAACTTCTTGAAAATCCTAATTATCTAGGTAACCGTCATGAACGTGTTCGGGGTGATCGTTATTACTACTTTGTAGATCAGTTTGTACAAACTGCTGAACGTTTGTTCCCTAAACTATATCTACACTGGGAAGACTTTGGACGTTCTAACGCCGCAAATATACTTGAAAAGTATCGTAAACAAATCCCAACATTCAACGATGATATTCAAGGAACAGGCATTGTAACACTTGGTGGTATCTTTGGTTCTCTTGCAATCACTGGTGAAAAGCTATCTGATCAGACATATCTTTGTTTTGGTGGTGGTACTGCTGGTGCAGGTATCGCTTCTCGTGTGCTACGCGAGATGGTATCCGAAGGTATTTCTGAAGAAGAAGTGTATAAGCATTTCTTTATGGTTGATAAGCAAGGTCTTCTCTTTGATGACATGGATGATTTAACCCCTCAACAAAGACCATTTGCTAAGAAGCGCTCAGACTATCCTAACGCAGATAAGTTAACTGACTTATTAGAAGTTGTTAAGACCGTTAAACCAACAATTTTAGTTGGTACTTCAACACAACCAAATACATTCACAAAGGAAATTGTGGAAGAGATGTGCAAGATTACAGAACGCCCGATGATTTTCCCATTATCAAATCCAACGGTATTAGCTGAAGCTAGCGCAAAAGACCTTATTACTTGGTCAGATGGAAAAGCATTTGTCGCAACTGGTATTCCTGCAGATACGGTTTCTTATAAGGGAGTTGACTACGTCATTGGTCAAGCAAATAATGCTTTAATTTATCCTGGTCTTGGGCTTGGCATGCTTGCATCTGAAGCTAGTCTTTTAACAGATGAAATGATTGGTGCCGCCGCACACTCTTTAAGTGGTATCATTGATCAAACTCAACCAGGTGCACCTGTATTACCACCATTCAAGTATGTCGCAGATGTTTCTATCAAGGTTGCGGAGGCGGTTGCTAAAACCGCACAGCAGCAGGGGCTTGCACGCACAAAAGAAACTGATATGGTAAAGGCTGTTCGCAATTTAAAGTGGTATCCAGAGTATCGTTAAATGAATATTAAAAACCTTCTTTCAATACTTAGGAAGAAGGTTTTCATTTTATTCAATGTTTCTAATATATCTCTTTAACATCGTTAACATCTTTTCATCAAGTGAAAGTAGGAATACTTCCCCTTTGTTTAGATATAACGCGACTTTATGACTTCCATCAGAGTAATCTTTACCCTTTTCATTATCCGCATTCAACTTGATAGATTGAACATCTTTTACATTGCATCTAGCAAGTGCTTTACGTGCTTCTTTGTGAAAAATTGCATCGATGGTCAATTCATCATTAACTAGGATATATTCGTATTCTTCATATAGACGTAATCGTAAATATACATAGAAGAATAGCAGCGTAATAGCTGAGCCAATCCAATAGAGTGGTTTTGTAAATCCAGCAATCAAAAATACTAAACATGCAAGCAAGTCAATCACTACATATAAAACATATTTTAGTTCTGGTCTATTTCTTTTTACCGCTAATTCATAGTATGCATCATTCATACGCTATATTACCTAATTACCTGTTCTGTTTCTTTATCAAAGAGATGCGCCTTATTCATATCTAATGCAAACTTTGCAACATCACCTTTTGTTAATGCTGTATTTGGATTTACTCTTGCAATCATCTGTTTTCCTTCCACATCGAAATACAAGAAGATTTCTGCACCGAGTAATTCATATACTTTAATTTCTGCTTCAATTGTATTATCGTAATCGTCTAATTGATATAACTTTGAATCATAAACATTCTCTGGACGAATACCTAATACGATTGTCTTACCAACATAACCCTTTTGACGCAATAGTTCTCCTCTTTGTGCAGGTAAGCGAAGATTCTTCTTTCCAACCCGTAATTGAATCGTATCTCCTTCTTCAACTACAACTGCATCCAAGAAGTTCATCTGTGGAGAACCAATAAAGCTTGCGACGAATAGATTATTTGGTTTTTCATATAGATTCTTTGGTGAATCCACTTGTTGTACAAGGCCATCCTTCATAACAACAATACGTGTTCCTAATGTCATCGCTTCTGTCTGGTCGTGTGTAACATAGATAATTGTAGCACCTAATCTTTCGTGTAGCTTTGCGATTTCAATACGCATCTGTACGCGTAACTTCGCATCCAAGTTAGAAAGAGGTTCATCCATCAAGAATACTTTTGGATTTCTAACGATTGCTCTACCCATCGCTACACGTTGTCTTTGTCCACCAGACAATGCCTTTGGCTTACGATCTAATAGCTTCTCCAAGTCAAGAATCTTTGCAGCCTCCATAACAAGACGCTTAATTTCATCTTTTGGGACCTTATGCAATTTAAGACCAAATGCCATATTTTCATAAACCGTCATGTGTGGATATAATGCGTAGCTTTGAAAGACCATCGCAATATCTCTATCCTTAGGTTCAACATCATTAACAACTTTTCCATCGATTTCAAGGGTTCCAGATGTAATTTCTTCAAGGCCTGCGACCATACGTAATGTTGTAGACTTACCACAGCCAGATGGTCCCACAAAGATAACAAACTCTTTGTCCTGAATTTCGAGATCAAAATCTTTGACCGCATGGACTCCATTGTCATATACCTTATTAATATTTTTCAATGATAGACTTGCCATTCTTATTTCTCACTTTCTTGCCAACTTGCATCTAAATCCACTTCAAACATACGTTTCCATGGCATCTTTACATCCTTGATTCTTATTTCTGATTTAATTGAAGATAAATATTGTCCAGCAAATTCTTGTAGTTGTTCACTTACCATTTGACTCACAACACCATCTTTTTCTTTCACATTGAAGTAGTTCATGCCTGCAGGTAAGTTATTCTTGACCTGTGTTCTAACTTTTGCACAATATCCTGCATCTTCAAGATATCTTTGTATGATAAAATCCATTTGATTTTGTGATTGTCCATAGTATAGGTAGTTTACTGCTTCTGCAATTGCTGTTCCAATTGTATTTGCAGAAGTATTCCAACCTGCATAACCACTGACTTTTAGAAGCAATCCATTGCTATTTAGTAGTTGTATAAGGGAAAGATCTGCACCATTGGCGTATGCATTATCTGCGATTGTTACAACCTTACCTTCCGCTAATCTCATCTTAATAAAACGTAAGAATTCAGCTAAGTTACGATCAATTGAATAACTTGTATGAATGGAAGGTTGATATTCGGCCTCTTCCATATTTTCAGATGGAGCACTGAGAGCTAGAATAATATCGGCTTGTTCAAAACTGAATGTCTGTTGACAACCTGCAGATAGAATATGATAAGAGACTGTAGAATCTAACGGGAACCCTTCATATAGTGGAACAATCTGCTTAGACTTTTCGCATGCATATTTCACATATACTTTTGGGCATTCGCCTTTGATTGTATTTAACATGCGTGCAAATAGAGTTAATTCAACTTCATCAGCACCTGGATAGATTAGTACTCTATCAATTAATCCTAGTTCTTGAATTTTCTCACGTATTACTTTTTGATCCATTGCTGGATACCCATATGTTGTGGAATCATCCTGCGGAATGACTAAACTATCTAAATAACCTTCCTGTAATAAATCAATGACATTCATGTTCATCTGACGATTGATTTCTCTACGTGAAATAAAGTCTTCGATATATTCTCCTGGAATTTCTTTTGTTAGTTCACTGATTCGTTGGCCTTGTGATATTCCAACCTGATGCATGTTCACTGCTTCACCTAAATCATGAATTTGCTTTCCATAGTATTCGTAATAATCAGGCTCTTCATCCGAACTAGAATAACTTGGACAGCGCATAATACATTGGAATGCAAAGATTTTTAAGTTGGGATTTTCCTTCTTTAGTTCTTTGATTGTTTCCAACTTTTTTATTAGGCTTTCTTCATCTTGGTGATGAATACGTGATGGAATTAGTCCTCCATACAACAGCATATCCATGGAGATGATCAAACCATAGGCATCCTTGCATTCTTTACATAAGAAGTCTTTGATGATGTTATAGTCTGCCCCATCTTTTTTATAACCTAATATTTGAGGCTCAATAATCTTTATTTCTTTATTTTCAAATAAGCGCTTTGGGAACTTATAGTTACATGGTCTTTCATCCATGGGTAATAAAACAATCTTCTTCATAACATCATCCCTTTACAGCACCACTCACTGCTTCAATATAGTTCTTCTGACATAAGATAAATACAACAAGTACTGGGATAATAGAGATGATTGTACCCGCTGCAACATATCCAAACTTATAACTGAACGAACCATTTAGATATTGTAATTCAGTTGCGAGTGGATATTTATCTGGATCTTGTAAGACGATGATTGGCCATAAGAATGCATTCCAGTAACCAATAAAATCAAAGATTACAATTGTGGAGATACTTGGCATAATACCTGGTAACATAATCTTCCACCAAATTCTAAATTCACTTGCGCCATCAATTCTGGCTGCTTCGATAAGTTCTCTTGGGACACCAAGATATGCTTGACGCATCAAGATGATACTGAATGTTTTCACTGAACTTGGTAAGATAACACCTAGTAGTGTATTCAATAGTTTTAGTTTGGTAATTGTTAAATAGTTAATAATCATACCAGCTGCAGCTGGAATAATCATTGTTGAAACTAAGATTCCAAAGATAATCTTCTTTCCCTTGAAATTCATCGTTGCGAGTGGATATGCGCACATGGATGAAAGTAAAACATCCAAGAAAATACCACCCAATGTGATAATCAAGGTGTTATGTACATACTTTCCAAGATTCATATATTGAATTACACCAATATAGTTTGAGAAAGTAAAATCTTCTAACTTGAAATGTAAATCATAAATATTTGCGCCTGTGCGTAGGGAAGATAGCAATAGCCAAATAAATGGGCCAGCACATAATATCGCAATTGCAATTAAACAGATATAAGTAAATATCAAATTGACAATATCTTTCTGCCGTAATTTCTTTTTATTCATTATTTGACATGCCTCCTTTCTTGCCATACACAAATACTGCAATACTTAACGTACTTGTGATAATTGCCTGTAAAGCACCGATTGCGGCTGCATATCCAAATTGGAAGTCACCGAAGGCCTTTACGTAGGAATAGTAGTTGATAACCATTGTTGCGTTATTTGGTCCACCTTTGGTTAATACGAATACGACATCGAATACACCAATTGCGGAAATAACTGAATTTAAAGTACATAACCAAATATATGGTTTCAATAATGGAATTTTGACTTTTACAATTGTTTCAAAGTTTGTTGCGCCATCGATTTTCGCTGCTTCAATGAGTTCCTGAGGAATACCTTGAAGACCTGCCAGATACATCATCATGTAGTATCCTAATCCTTGCCATAATGTTATAAACATTAAGCATGGCATTGCCGCATACTTATCACTTAAAAAGCCAAATGGTTGTGTAATCCAGCCTAGGTCCATCAGTAAGGTATTGATAATACCATGTGGGTCAAAGATGAATCCCCAAATGATAGATACAGCTACCATGGAAGTAACAACTGGAATATAGAAGAGTGTACGGAATAAACTAATTCCTGGTATTTTTCGATTTACAAATAATGCGATTAGAATCGATAGAATCTGGATGATTGGTACAATGACTACAAACACAATTGAATTCTTTACTGCTATCAAAAACTCTCTATCTTGAAAGGCACTGATAAAGTTTTGAAAACCCACAAACTTTGTTTCTCCTAAAACAGAATAGTTATAAAACATCAAAATCAAACTTCCAATGATAGGTATAATTGTAAAGACTGTAATAATAATCAAAGCTGGTGTCATGAAGGCATACGCCGTTCTTGTTTCTCTTCTTTTTCTTCGAGATACCATTTTATTTGCGAGACTCATGCATATCCTCCTATTGTATAAATATGTTTCCCCGAGCTAGATTGTGCTCGGGGAAACATCAATCGTTACTTCGCTTCGCTGATAATCTTGTTTACATCTTCTTCTGCTTGCTTGAGTGAGGCACGGATATCTTCACCGTTGATAATGCTTGCTTCATATGCCTTGTTGATGGCTGTAGCGATAGCATCTTGGCTAGCGATACCTAGTGAGAAGTCCTGTGAAGTTAAGCTTGCCTTTGCAGACATAGCACTTGCTTCTCCTTCTAAAGTAGTTGTATTAGATGTGAAGAATGGATCTTCAGATGCCTTTGTTGTAGATGGGAAAATAGATACAAGTTTGCAGAAAGCAAGTTGATTTTCATCATTTGTTACGTAGTTAGCGAACTTGATAGCTGCTTCATGATTCTTACTTGCTGTTGGAACAACCAAGTTCATTAATGGGTTTCTGCTTAAACCATTAGAACCTGTTAATGGTGTAGATACATTGATAAGTTTGTATACATCTGGTGCTTCGTCCTTGATTCTGCCTAAAGAAGAACCTGATGAACTTACGATGGCTAATTTACTGGATTCGAATAACTTCAATGCTTCATCCCATGAACCCCAGTTTGTCTTTGGAAGAACACCCTTGTCTGTTAATGCCTTATACTGTTCAAGTAATGCAATTGTCTGTTCTGTGTTGAAAGCTGCTTTCTTACCATCCTTAGATAAGATATCGATATTTTCGGATACTAACATGTTAAAGAATCCTTCAGGTAAGAATAGGTATGCGCCTGTCTTATTGTAGAAGTCTTCTGCTTCTTTCAATGCTTCTGCGTATGTGTGTGGTTCTGTGATGCCACCCTTCTCCATTAGTGCTTTATTGCTAAACATGATATCTGGTGAAGCATACCATGGGAATGCATATACTGAATCACCAATCTTAGCTGAATTCCATAAGCCTTCATTATAAATTGCTTTTTGTTCTGCTGTAGCTTCCTTGTTTAAATCAACAAGCGCACCCTTACCAGCTAGTGTTAATGCGAATTGTGTATTGAGATTTACTACATCCGGTGCTGTTCCACCAGCTACTGCTGCTACTAATTTAGACTGCATGTCTGCGTAAGGAATATCTGTCCAGTTAACCTTAACATCTGGGTTTTCCTTTTCATAGTTTGCAATCATTGTGTCAAAATAATCTTGGAAATTTGCCTTTAAATCGATTGTCCAGAATTCGATCGTTGTCTTGTCTGTACTTGCCTCTGATGCTTTCTTGCCACAGCCTACTAAACTACTTACAGCTAACGTGGCCGCAAATACTGCACTTAATAATTTTTTCTTCATGTCTTTCCTCCTGTGAATTATTTAAGTGGTTGTGATGCCTCACAGTTTTGATGTTGAGACGATATGTGACCATAGATTATAATTCAGTCTTTCTATCGAGCTGTCATCAAAATAGTGAAAATCTAAATGTTCTTCTTCTAGTTCGTCTATTCTTGTAACCTCTCCTTTCTGATATGCCAGTAATTGTTCACGTACATCGATGACTCTCTGCCTCAATCCACCTAGGCGAACAGTTTGCACTTCAAATCCTTGATTGTGATTTTCTAGATACCACTGCTTCTTGAATGCATTGTAGAAAGTTTCGATACGTTTGATTAACTCTGGAAGTATTTGATTAACAATCTTATTCAAAGCTTGTAAATCGTTTTGTTTGTATGCATGATAGATTTCATTCCCTAAGTTTAGTTTTATTTCCAATACTTCTATCAGTGCCTTTACCGTATCGAAGTAGTAATATAAATCACTTGTTGTATTCGATACGTTAGAAATCTTTGACTGAACAGATTGAATTTCATCAATCATTTCTGCTTTTGCGACGGAGTCGAATATTCCCTGCAGCAAATCGTTATATAAGAAGTACTTACTTGCATTGTTATGTGATAGTCCATCTTTGATACATGGATTAACTTCATCGATTGCCAAGAATGTTTCAATTGGTATTCCCGTTAGCACTTCAAAGCACTTGTTACTCATGTGATTACCATACACTTCATTCGCATTTACAAATAGTGTTGGTAAGACTGCGAAGATCGATGATTCTGCGCCATCATCTCCCCAACATGCAAACGTAATCTCATTGATCCGATGTTCTACACATGCTTGAATTGCCGCCTTGCATGCATGAATGCTATAGCGATTATGTGGGATAAAACCTGTCCACTTCCAAGCACCACCTACAAACGAAATATTTGGTGATAGGTTTTTATGTAGTTTTAGATTATCTGAATAATGCTGTACATCTGTAGAGTAGTAATCCCAATATGCCAGATTTACTTCTTCTGGAACTTTAATTTTCTGAATCTGTTCTTGACTTAGATTGTAGTAGCTACCATTTGCTGCAAGTCTAAAGAACATATCACTCCACATCTGTAGTTCAAAGTTATATTTACTAGCAATCTCTCTTACTGTTTGTAAGTGTTGATTCATGATTTCCAAACGGTTTTGATAACCATGCCCAGTTAGATATTTCCCCAGTCCTAGCATGAACGCTTCATCCATTCCAATATTCACTCTTCTTGAATGGAATGCTTTGTCTAATGTTCTAAATAGATTCTCTAGATATGTATGTGTACGACTTGATCCAACAAGTAGAATATCATCCACATCAATCATCTTTTGATATTCTTCATAGCGAACAATTTGATTCAGATGGGCTAATGTTTGTACGTATGGTCGTATCTCGATTCCGTACTGTTGTGCATAAGTATCTAACTCTTGAATATCTTTTACAGTGTATGCTCCTCTTTGATAACCAATATATGGCTCACCATCAATCTTTAATGTATCCTCCATGTACAATCCTAAGAATGTATATCCCATAAAGGATAAATAGCGTATAAGCTTCTTTAGTGTCATTACCTTCGGTACTGCGTTTCTAGAACAATCCACCATCACCCCAAGGTCTTTTACAACACTAATTTCAACATCGTCATGCATAGTAGTTGTTAACGCAAGTAATGCCCGATTTCTTTGTGAGATAGACGAATACACAATTTCGATTCCATCATCACAAAAGTGAATTTGATAGCCGTTAATAGGCTCTTGTTTACAAATTATCTTTTTTTGATTGAGAAGTGTTTGTAACCAATTATTTTCCTCTAAGAGGCATTTTAGATTCGTTTTATCTATCATATCTTCCATAATTTCATTATAATTATGATATGTTGAAAGCGCTTTCTTTCATGCTAGGTTTGATGAAAGTACTTTCTAAATAGACTTCTATAAAAATTTTTCGTGTAATATAGTGTTATGAATTTATTGTCCAAACTTACATTTCTACCACCATGCAATCAGGTAAATCATCATTATCAATTTCAGTGGTCTGCCTCGGGCTTTCAGTTTGCATTTTTTGGTAAGTCAATAACATTGCAGATAAGCAGTCATCATACACTGTATGGTCCTGTCATTTTAGCAGTATTTATTGATAATGAATTGTATCAGAACATTGACTTAAAAGAAGGAAGTCATACATATTCCCTCTCATTTACAAAAACTGAATCCATGCATGTCAAAATTATTCAGGTTACAGAGCTACAGTACGGTTTCTTTGAATTAGAAGAGATACAAACTGATGGAGAAATCTCTAAGTTAGATAAGCCAAGTGAATCTATTCTTTGGGTAGGTGATTCTTTATCTGCAGGTTATGGTTTAGAAGCAGATACTACCCCACTTGTATTCAATACACACTTTGAAGATTGTACGCATGCATATCCATATTTGGTTTCAAATGCATTAAACACTCTACCAATTATCATTGCATATAGTGGTAATGGTATCCTCTCTCGTTGGATTCCAGAAACCGAAGAAAAGCCAAATACCGAAGATATTCTGCCTAGTATCTTTCCTTATGATTTAAGTGAAAACCCTTCTTGGGTGATTCTCAATCTTGGTACAAATGACGCTTCCTATACAAGAGGAATTCCAGAACGCGAGCAACGCTTCCAAGAACTATATATTGATTTCATCCTAAAACTAAAGACAAAATTTCCTAATGCAAAGTTCTTATTATGTTATGGATTGATGGAAAAATCGCTTCTTTCTTCCGTTCAAAAAGTTGCCTTAGAAACTTCTAGTCTGTTTATAAGATTTGATACCGCAACAGAAAAAGATGGCCTCTGTTTTGCAAGCCATCCTAATAAAACATCACATCTAAATGCAGCACATACTCTCATCAATTTCATTCGTACATATAACGAGGAAAGCCTATGATTCGAAACATCCGATTAAATACAAAAACCAAGCAGATCATTCAAAGTGTTTACCCTACAATGTCCTCTTTACAACAAAGTATTGCGGATTATTTCCTGGAAAATACTGAACTTTTAGATTTCTCATCAAAGCGTATCAGCAAGATACTCTATGTCTCTGAACCTACACTTTCAAGATTTGCACAAAAATGTAACTTTAAAGGCTATCGTGAGTTCATATATGAATATAGTAATGATCTGCAAAATTGTGAAGCAGATTCATCAGATGAAAACCAGTACATTAAAGAAAATATCCAGACACAGTACTTTGATTCTCTTAAAAATAAGTGTATTGAGATTGCCGATCAAGATTTTGATCACCTGCAAGAGATTTTTGACCAGTCTGGAAAGATTTACATCTATGGAGAGGGTTTTGCCGCTACAATCGCAAACACATTTCAATATCGCTTAATCAATCTTGGTTATGATATTTCCATCATCCCAAATGTAGACTTTCTACAATTGCGATCACATCTTATCCAACATAACGACCTATTCATCTATATCTCTATGCAGGATGAACCAACGATTGATTCAGTTTCCTTCACGCATCTACTGACACATGAGCCTTACGCTATTTATATCGGACAATCAAATACAAAACTAGATAAAAAACCTACATTTACAGAGTTTTATCAAGTTCCAAATGTAAAAGATACAGTTTGTAGCCCACTTATTCCATTTATTGTCTTTATTGATTTATTAGCAAATTATATTCAATTTAAATCTCAAAAATAAAATCGACATAGCATAGATACGCTATATCGATTTTTTTATTTTTAGATACCGTCTTCAGATTCAACTTCTTCGTGCTGAACAAGTTCGAAACGCATTACTTGTGTCTTACCTGTCTCAATTGTCTGAGCAGCTAAGGAATCAATATCACTTGCGAAGCCTCTTGTTAGATTTGCCTCTACGAGCATACCTAAGTTTGAACCAGATAATACAACAATCTTGTATTGATCTTGTAACTTCATTGCAAGTTCCACAGAAACCTTGAATGGTGAACCACCAACTAAGTCTGTGAATACGAGGATTCCGTCTGTGCAATCCTTTAAGGCAGCGAAAGCTGCTTCTAATTTCTTTTCAAGATCATCTGTAGAATCTTCTTGAACGAAGTCTACTGCATGATAATGTTCTGGCTTACCACCGATGAGTTCTACTGAACTTGTAAGACCACTGGCAAAATGACCATGTCCTGTAACAACAATACCAATCATATTATTCCTCCTATTTAGAATATGGATATAAGATTACACCTTTAACAACGCGGTTAACCTCGCCTGTTGGACATGGGTTATCCGGTGTGAAGTGATTGCGAATTGACGCAAAGAGTGCCATCAATTGTGCAACTACGATAAAATCTAGACCTACAAAGATATTATCCTTCGCTGGTGTATCGAAACAATAATAATAGTTTGCAAGAGATTTGGCTAGTTCACATGGTGTATTACATACAACCATAATGCGATTTTCTTTACGCTGACCTGACATTTCTTTTAATAAATCCAGTTCATATTGTCTTTGGTATTCACCATCAGAAAGATAAAGAACTGTTAATGTTGTGTTATCAATGATGGACTTTGGACCATGGCGGAAGCCTAATGGTGTATCATACATTGTTACAATCTTACCAGCATTTAATTCCAACATCTTTAATGCGGATTCCTGAGCGATACCCTTTAGAGTATTTGTACCTAAGTAAACAATTCTTCCGTAGTCAAATGCTCCATCAAATTCCTTGATTATGGACCAATCTTCTTCAACAAGTTGTTTTGCGGCTCCAATCACATCATTTACAGCAGCAACTGTCTCGTCATAGTGGTCTAAGCTAAAGCATAGTAATGTTGCTAGATACATGTTTGTAAAGCTTGATGTCATCGCAAAACTCTTATCCAATGTTTCAGGTGTTAAATTAATTGCGAGGCAACGATCACCTTCTGTATTTGCACGTTTGCTTAAAGCACCATCCTTATTACATGTAATGAATAAATGATATAGGTTATCATTCACTGCTTCAACAGATTGAATTGCGCCAATCGATTCAGGGGAATCACCTGAGCGACCATAGCTGATTAATAAAGTAGGCTTATGTGCAGATACATAATTCTCTGGTGTAGCTGTTAAGTCTGTTGTAGCGTAACTCTTCACCTTGTAGTTTAACTTGCGATTTAAATAGGAATATAATGCATTCCCCACAAACTCACTTGTTCCTGCACCTGTTAAAATTACGTCATAATCGTCTTGGTCAATTACCTTAGCGATAAAAGCCTTAATTTCTTCTGCACGAGAGCGTACTTGTTCAATTGTCTTCTCCCAAGTAGAAGGTTGTTGGTAAATTTCTGTGGCTGTAAATGTTGCCTTTAATGATGCTAATTCTTCATTTGTATAATTAAATATGGACATTGTTACCTCCTTTTGTACTTGTCTTATCTAATTTGTATTATAGCAACCACTTTTTACGATTAGAATAAATTAACTGAAAGATGTCAAATCATTATCGAAAAGTATAAGTGTCAAAAGAGATAAATAAAATCAATAGTGCTATGATAAACATAGAAAGTTATTCATGAGGGAATAAAATATGTTTATTAAAAGTAATCGTGTATGGATAGCCGGTGACTTTATCCCAGCTATCATTGAAATTTCTGAAGGAAAGATCAAAGGTATTTATCCTGCTGAGAATCATACTTCAGATGTTGATTATGGTAATCGTCGTATTGTGCCAGGATTTATTGATATCCACTGTCATGGTGCGTATGGCTATGATACAAACTACGCTGAACCTGAAGGACTTAAGAAATGGGCAAAAGGAATTCCAAGTGAAGGTGTTACAGGTTTTCTTTCCACAACAATCACTGAATTAAACCCAGTACTAACAAAAGCCGTTAAGAATGTTGCGGCTGTTAAGCGTGAACACGTAGCCGGTAGAGATGGCGCAGATATCATCGGTATTCATTTTGAAGGTCCATACCTTGATATGAAATACAAAGGAGCACAACCACCAGAAGCTATCGTGCCCCCACACGTAGATGAATTTATCCAATACCAAAAGGACGCAGAAGGACTCATCAAAGTAATTACGTTAGCGCCTGAACATGATCCAGAACTTGCACTTACAAAATACTGCAGTGCACATAACGTTGCGGTATCAATCGGTCACTCTGGTGCAACCTTCCAAGAAGGTATTATCGCTGTCGCAAATGGTGCAAAATCTATTACACATACATACAATGGACAATCTCCATTCAACCACCGCGCAAATGGTGTGACTGGTTTAGCTCTACGTATTCGTGATATGTATAGCGAAGTCATCTGTGACTGTAACCACTCAACACCTGAAGCACTCAATATCTTCTTCAATGCGAAAGGCAAAGACCATGCAATCATGATCTCTGATGCGCTAATGGCAAAGGGATTCGAACCAGGCTCTAAGTTTATGTTTGGTGGACATGAAATCGAAATCTATCCAGATGGAAGTGCACACTTAACCGAAAGTGGAAGTCTAGCAGGTTCTACAATGCGTATGAACGAAGGACTTAGAAACCTAGTTGAAAAAGCTGGTGTCCCATTTGACTCTGCACTTAACGCAGCAACAATCAATCCTGCAACATTATTAAACATGCATGATCATATCGGTAAACTATGTACAGGATATGATGCAGATATCGTCGTATTAAACGATGACTATAGTGTCGAAGAAACATACTGCAAGGGTATTGCACAGATTCATTAAAAGGTAACAATATGCCAACAAATCCAAACAAGAAAAAACCATCTATTTTTGATGACGGTAGCCAACAAAAGCGTGGAGCGATTGCAGGAAGAAATATATACATTGATGATAAAGGTCAAACCATCATGTATATCTCTCGCACACAAACAGGCTATATCCTAAAGGAAAAAGATGCGAAGAACTTCAATCTTTACCACAATCGTATCGCCATTGGCATCGCAGTAGCGATGTTACTAATGAGCTTTACAAATGATTGGAGAATCTCCATCATTGCTGGTATCATACTATTTGCCGTACTACAATATCGCTTTGTAAAAGCTTGGTTACCAACATTGCCACAGATTCCAAATTTCAAGCCAAAACAGAAAAAGTCCTTTATTGAAGGACTTGTAGAAACAAATAATAAAGGTCGTTGTGTTCTACTTGCTGTATTGTATGCGATGTTAGGTATCTTACTTGTAGTAAATGGAATCATTATTAAGAGTGATATCATTATCATTGTCTTTGAAGTAGCTACTATGCTTGCATGTTTATACATGAGTACACAGTACGTTATCGCAATTTCAAAAATGAAATAGTAAAAAATGGGTTGAGGTCATCCTCAACTCATTTTTCATTCGTATCTTTGTGAATTCCTTCAATATAATACTTCTTGGAGTGCTTGGTATAGGGTAGTCATTGCCTGTATGTCTTCTTGCGTACTACCTGCAAAAATACTACTTTCAAATACATTCTTTTTAACTCTTGCGATGAAAATTAACTTATGATGATCTAGATTGATTTCTAATACTGTTTTCATCTTATTTTGATTGAGTGTAACAGAGTGTACTTCCCCTTGATATTTTCTACCACCAATTGCATCAATCAAAATGGTCTTTTCACTAACCTGTACTGTATATTTGCGGATACAATATCGTTTGACTAAACTCATGATTAAAAAGCCAATGATTACACCCAATATTCCAACCCAACCAAATCCTGTTAATGATTTTGATAAGGGGTGATAGTCAGGTATGAAATACCACATAATAGCCCCCAAAATAGATGTCGGTAACATGAGTGCAGCAGGAAAACAAATTCCCATTATCATTTCATCATATGGTTCACTTGCATAAAATTGATATTCTCTCATACATTCAGAATACTCTTATCATTATTTTTTTCAATATCATTATCACAATATCGTACTTACATCGCTATCTTATGTACTCTCCTTACCCAACGATAAAGAACCGAACTGAATCGGTTCTTTCTATGCTTACTTTGTAAAGTATTCAACTGCTGCCTTAAATAATAACTGCTGATTTTCGATATCTGGTACGTTTTTATAAAGGTTTTCACCATTACGTTCAGAATGTCCCATCTTACCAAGGATACGTCCATCTGGTGACGTAATTCCCTCAATCGCATAGACTGAATCATTTGGATTGAAATGGATATCGGATGTTGGTTGCCCTTCAAAGTCAACATACTGTGTCGCAATTTGACCATTATCAATCAAGGTTTGGATGACATTATCTTTTGCGACAAATCTTCCTTCACCATGGCTAATTGCGATAGTATGAATATCTCCAACATTCATGTATTTCATCCAAGGTGATTGATTACATGCAACTCTCGTCTTAACAAGCTTAGATTGGTGTCTTCCGATTGTATTGAATGTCAGTGTTGGACGGAATTCATCTGGTTCCATAATCTTGCCGTATGGCACAAGCCCAAGTTTTACAAGAGCTTGGAATCCGTTACAGATACCAATCATCAAACCTTCTCTATGGTTAAGTAAGTCTTCAATAGCTTCTTTTACCTTTGGATTACGGAAGAAGGAAACGATAAACTTTGCAGAACCATCTGGTTCATCACCACCTGAGAAACCACCTGGAAGTGCGATAATTTGGCTACGACCAATCGCATCTACAAATCGTTCTACACTATCTTCAATATCTTGTGCAGTTAGATTCTTGATTACAAAGATTTCGGTTTCAGCACCCTCTCGCTTAAATGCACGTGCAGTATCATATTCACAGTTCGTACCTGGGAATACAGGAATTAATACATGTGGAGTTTCAACTGTATAACTTGCATGCATATCAAACCTACGCTCTACAGATACAGGTTTGATTTCCTTTTCGCTCTGCTTGATATTGCAAGGATATACTGGTTCTAGTTTAGCTTCATAGCGTGTTTGTAATTCATCTAAGGAGATTATTTCATCCTTTGTACGTAATTCAAACTCACCAATTGTCTTACCGAGTAGTTCAAGGTCTTCAATCTCTTTATCTGTCTCTAATAAGAATCCTCCATAACACTTCCTAAAGAGTCGATTGATATTTACATCTTCTTCCAATACAAAACCAATACGATTACCTAGACTACACTTGAGAAGTGCTTCTGCTGTGCCACCATGCTCAAGTGCACAAGCAGACTTCACACAACCTAAGTTGATTAATGAATACACCTTATCAAATACTTCACGTACACTTGTAAAGTCTACAATTCCATTCTCATCATATTCTGGCATCACTGCATAGATGTAATGATCTTTTGCCTTCCACTCATTTGTGATAATTCGAGAAGCTTTCGCAGTGGATACCGCAAAGGCAATGAGTGTAGGTGGAACATCGATATCTTCAAATGTTCCTGACATGGAATCTTTGCCACCGATAGCCGCTACTTCTAATTCTGCTTGGGCTTTGAGTGCACCAAGAAGTGCCGCAAATGGCTTACCCCACTTCTCTGGATTATCTCCAGTACGTCCAAAGTATTCTTGGAATGATAACCATGCATGTTTAGGATCAATACCAGCCGCAACAAGTTTTGACATCGCCTCAATGACTGCAGCCATCGCACCCTTATATGGTGATAAGGACGATAACTCTGGATCATAACCATATGCCATGAGTGATGCAGTATCTGTTTCACCATCTAATACTGGAATCTTAGCAACCATCACTTGGCTTGGTGTCATTTGATATTTACCACCAAATGGCATACATACAGTACCACTACCAATCGTTGCGTCAAAGCGTTCAGCCAATCCCTTTTGACTACAGATATTTAAATCTTCTACAAGCTTATCCATACCTGCACGAAGACTTTCTATTTGAACCTCTTCTTCTGGTTGGTCTTCACCAACCACAACAGATGTATGTCTACTTGCACCGTTTGTGTTTAAGAACTCACGAGAGATATTTACAATTTCTTCTCCCTGCAAGGTCATAATCATACGTGGTTCTTCAGTAACTTCTGCAACGATAGTTGTTTCAAGATTTTCCATGCTTGCAAGTTCTTGGAACTTTTCAGCATCTTCTTTTCTTACTACAACAGCCATACGTTCTTGTGATTCACTGATTGCTAGTTCTGTACCATTTAAACCTTCGTATTTCTTTGGAACTTTATTTAAATCAATCACCAATCCATCTGCCAGTTCACCAATGGCTACCGCTACACCACCTGCACCAAAGTCATTACAACGTTTGATGAGTTTGGCAGCTTCTGGATTACGGAATAATCTTTGTAGCTTACGCTCTTCTGGCGCATTACCCTTTTGAACTTCAGCCCCACAACTTTCTAACGATTCAATGTTGTGTGATTTGGAAGAACCTGTTGCGCCTCCACAACCATCACGGCCTGTACGTCCACCTAATAAAATAACTACATCCTCAGGTTCCGGTCTTAAACGGACAACGTTTTCCTCTGGTGCAGCTGCGATGACAGCACCAACTTCCATACGCTTTGCAACATATCCTGGATGATATATCTCACGTACTAGTCCTGTTGCTAAACCAATCTGATTACCGTAGGAACTATAGCCCGCAGCCGCAGTCGTCACAATTTTACGCTGTGGCAGTTTACCCTTCATTGTTTCGTTAATTGGTTTTAACGGATCAGCAGCACCTGTTACACGCATTGCTTGATATACATAACTACGTCCTGAAAGTGGATCACGAATTGCACCACCAAGGCAGGTCGCTGCTCCACCAAACGGCTCAATTTCTGTAGGATGGTTATGCGTTTCATTTTTAAACATCAATAACCAATCCTCATCCTCACCATTTACGTCAACTTTAATCTTGACGGAACATGCATTAATTTCTTCCGACTCATCTAAATCCGTTAACTTACCATATTTCTTCAATGCCTTGGCTCCAATGGTACCTAAGTCCATTAAGCATACTGGCTTTGGTGTACGACCTTCATAAATATGACTACGTAAGTCTAAGTAGTTTAAATACGTGTCTTTTACATATTCAGGGTGAATCTCTACATCATCGATAACAGTATGGAATGTTGTATGACGACAATGATCTGACCAATATGTATCGATGACGCGAACTTCTGTAATTGTTGGATTTCTACATTCAATTTTCTGAAAGTATTCCTGCATGAACTTGAGGTCTTCTAAATCCATCGCAAGTCCATGTTCCTTTAGAAATTTCTTTAAGCCTTCTTCATCAAGTTCAATAAAACCATCAATCACCGGTGGAAGTTCTGGAGTTTCAAAAGTCATGATAATTGTCTCTGGCTTCTCTAAACTTGCGATACGAGCTTCCACTGGATTGATAAGAGTTTCTTCAATTAACTTCTTTTCATCATCTGTAAGCTTGCCCTTGATGTAATAAAGACGCGCTGTTTTTACAGTAGGTTTTTGTTTCATGGAACTAAGTTGAATACATTGTGCACATGAGTCTGCACGCTGATCAAACTGTCCAGGTAAGTATTCTATCGCAAGAATATATTCATCATAATCTGGTGTAGGTGCTTCTTCTTCATAGAAGAAATCTACTTGAGGTTCCGAAAGAATCGTATACTTTGCGGCAATGTAATCTTCTTCATCTACATTTTCTAAGTCATAGCGGTTTAAAACACGTACAGCCTCAACATTCTGGTTGCGTAATGCAACGTGTAAATCATTTAATATGGATTTCGCTTCTACTGCATATGCAGGTTTCTTTTCCACAAAACAACGGAATACTGTCATTGTTTTACCACCTTTCTGCCGATATCTGTACGATAATGCATATCTGTAAACTGTATTTCTTTAATCTTTTGATATGCGAGTTGAAGTGCTTGTTCTAGTGTATCGCTGACTGCACTAACACCTAGTACACGTCCACCATTTGTATAGTATTTACCATCTCTCCACATTGTACCTGCATGATAAATCGTTACACCTTCAAGTTGTCCATAGTCATCTAAACCGCTAATTTCATATCCTTTATGATATTTCTGTGGATATCCTCCACTTGCAAGAATGACACAAGCACATGCTTTATCTTCCCATTCAATTGTAACTTCTGATAATTTCTCATCATGTACTGCTCGCATGATGGTTAATAAGTCTGTCTTTAGTAGAGGTAGTACAACTTGTGTCTCTGGATCTCCAAAACGGCAATTATATTCCACAACTCTTGGACCTTCTGGTGTTAACATCAAGCCAAAGTATAGACAGCCCTTAAATAGTCTTCCTTCCTGTTTCATCGCTTCAACAGTTGGTAAGAAGATTGTCTTCATGCATGTTTCCGCAATCTCTTTTGTATAGAATGGGGATGGTGCTATGGTACCCATACCACCAGTATTTAAGCCTTCGTCATTATCTAGTGCACGTTTATGATCCATAGAAGAAACCATTGGTACTACAACATGTCCATCTGTAAATGCTAGTACAGACACTTCTGGACCTGTCATAAATTCTTCTATAACAATTTGTTTTCCAGCTTGCCCAAAAGCTTGATCAACCATTAATTCATTGACTGCTTTAACGGCTTCCTCTTCTGTCTGTGCAATCAATACACCTTTACCAAGAGCTAAGCCATCAGCCTTTAATACCGTTGGATAACGGTTCTGTGTGCGAATATAGTTTATCGCTTCTTGGGCATCAGAGAATACTGCATAACCAGCAGTTGGTATCTGATACTTTTTCATTAAGTTTTTCGCAAATACTTTTGATGATTCAATAATTGCCGCATTTGCGTTTGGTCCAAAACAAGGAATTCCTTCCATTTCAAGAATATCAACCATCCCCATCGCAAGAGGATCATCTGGTGTTACCACACAGAAATCAACCTTCTCATTTTTAGCAAGTTCTACCATGTTGGCTAAATCAATCGCACTGACATTAATGCACTTGGCATCTGCCGCAATACCACCATTGCCAGGTGCACAGATAATTTCTTCAATCGTAGGATTCTCTTTTAGTTTACGTATGATCGCATGTTCGCGACCACCGGAACCAATTACCAAAACCTTCATAGACTACCTCCTCTTAATGATGGAATAAACGTACTCCATTACATACCATGACAATATCGTACTTATCACAAGTATCAATTACATGGTCATCACGAATGGAACCGCCTGGTTGTACTACATATTTCACACCACTCTTGTGCGCTCTTTCAATATTATCTCCAAATGGGAAGAACGCATCAGATCCTAGTGCTACATCACTCTGCTGTTTAATCCATTCCTTCTTTTCTTCTCTTGTAAATACAGATGGTTGTTCTGTGAAGAACTGCTGCCAAGCTCCATCTTGTAATACATCTTCATAATCTTCCGAAAGATAAATATCGATTGTATTATCGCGGTCTGCTCTACGAATATCTTCTTTAAATGGTAGATTCAGGACCTTCTCATGTTGACGCAGCCACCAGTTATCTGCTTTACTTCCTGCAAGTCTTGTGCAGTGAATACGGGATTGTTGTCCTGCACCAACACCGATGACTTGTCCATCTTTTGCATATACAACAGAGTTGGATTGTGTATACTTCAGTGTAATCATAGCAATCAATAGGTCTAGTTTTGCTTGTTCTGTGAGTTCTTTATTTTTCGTCACAAAATTTGTAAGTAATGATTCATCGATATGTACATCATTTCTACCTTGTTCAAAGTAGATCCCAAACACTTGTTTTCTTTCGATCTCTTCCGGAACATAAGTTGGATCGATTTGAATGACTGCGTAATTACCTTTTTTCTTTTCTTTCAAGATTTCTAGCGCTTCTTCTGTGTATCCCGGTGCGATAACACCATCAGATACTTCTTTCTTTAATAGTAATGCTGTATCTTTATCACAAATATCAGATAATGCCGCAAAATCACCATAAGAACTCATACGATCTGCGCCACGCGCTCTTACATACGCACATGCAAGCATAGATAATTCTTCATCACCTGTAAAATAGATTTTTCTTTCCACTTCGCTAAGTGGTGTGCCAATTGCGGCACCTGCAGGACTAACATGCTTGAAGCTTGCGGCACTTGGATATCCTGTCGCTTCTTTAAGTTCCTTAACAAGTTGCCAACTATTTAAGGCATCTAGGAAATTGATATATCCAGGCTTACCATTCAAAACAGTTACTGGTAACTCTTGATCATTTATTAAAATGCGTGCCGGTTTCTGATTTGGATTACAGCCGTACTTTAATGCGATTTCTTTTGTCATAAATGCCTCTCCTATTGGTTCTTATTAAAAATGATTGTTTTTACTTCATCACTGCCCGGTTCAATCTGTGTTACATATAGTGAAATCTTATTATCTTCATTCAAACTTTCCCACATATGTTGCGCATATGTTTCAAAAGATTCTTTAACTAACTTAACGAGTACTGGTTCACCTTCAAATGAAGGAAGTGGGTTTTCATCATTTTGATATGTATGAATAATACGTCCATATCCCGGTATCTCATCTGTATAGTCAAAGAAGTAACGACGCGTACTATCCGGATTACCTTCTGCACTCTTTAAGATTGACATCTGATAGTTAAATCCATTTATCACTGCGGAAATACGTGGTGTATAGTTTGGTTCATCTGGCTCAAATGTACGTAGACGTAAAGCTTCCTCAAAAGTTTTACCTGCCTGCATGTTTTCATAGATTGTATCTGTTTGATCACCATTTGTGACAATCAATGTATTTTCTAATTTTCTAACTGGAGAATAGATAATCAAAGAAGGGTCTACTAATTTTGTAATATCATACGCTTCTGTACGAATACCATCCTCTGTTTCCGTAAAGATTCGATTTCTGCTATTCTCACTACGTCCCATAATGAAGTATGCGATACGCATCTTTCTGCCACATGGTGTACGTGCGATTACAATTCCTCTTCCAGGATAGCTTTTACTTCCTAGGTATTCATTTAAGTCTTTTGCCTGCATGTTATTTCCCTTCTATCTCTTTCGCAATCATTTCCGTAGCTTGTGGTAATAATACCCACTCAGCTTCTTCCATGACCCTTTGTTGTAGTGTTTCTGGTGTATCATATGGCAAGATATCTACTGCTTTTTGGAGTAGGATCTTTCCACCATCTGGTATTTCATTAACGAGGTGTACAGTAGCACCTGTAACCTTTACACCATAGTGAAGCGCTGCTTCATGTACTTTTAATCCATAATATCCTTTCCCACAGAAGGAAGGAATCAAAGATGGATGAATATTGATAATACGATTTGGATATGCACGAATAATTGTCTCATCCAAAATCGAAAGATATCCTGCTAGTACAATCATATCAATTTGATATGATTGCAATTGTTGTAATATTGCATTCGAAAATTCTTCTTGTGTTACATAATCACGCTTTGCGATAACACAGTGTTCTATTCCTGCTTGTTCAGCACGTTGTAATGCATACACATCTGGTTTTGATGAAATGACTAGTTTTATCTTACCATGTTGTAATACTTTTCCTTGTGCATCAATCAGTGCTTGTAGGTTTGTTCCTCCACCTGAGACAAGTACTGCAATATTGATCATCCGTGAATAACGACCGAATGGTCGCCCTCTTCCATGACTCCAATCTGATATGCGTCTACACCACTTTCTTTCAAGATAGATATTGTCTTTTCAACATCTTCTGGGGATACGATCATTGCCATACCAATTCCCATGTTAAAGGTATTGAACATATCATGTTCAGGAATATCTCCTTTTTCTTGTAATAAGTTAAAGATTGGCAAGATTGGCCAACTGCCCTTTGTGATACTTGCATTGAGTGTTTCATTATATGCACGTGGTAAGTTTTCATAGAAACCTCCACCTGTGATATGTGCGATAGATTTAACATTTACTTCTTTTAATACATGCAGTACAGGTTTTACATACAGTCTTGTTGGTGTTAGTAGTGTTTCACCTAGAGGTTTTCCTAATACATCTGCGTAGTCTTGTAATGTAGTACCTGCATCAATATCAAATACTTTACGTACAAGTGAGAAGCCATTGGAATGTACTCCACTAGAAGCTAGACCAACAATTACATCTCCAACTTTAACGTTGTTTTTATCAATAATCTTTTCTTCATCTACAATACCAACGGTAAAGCCAGCTAAATCATATTCATCTTCTGGATAGAAGCCTGGCATTTCTGCAGTTTCTCCACCGATCAGTGCGCAGCCACTTTCTACACAGCCATCCGCAACACCCTTTACAATATCCGCAATCTTTTCAGGATTATTTTTTCCACACGCAATATAGTCCAAGAAGAAGAGTGGTTGTGCACCTGCACAAACAACATCATTGACACACATCGCAACACAATCGATACCAACTGTATCATGCTTATCTAATAACATCGCAAGCTTTAGCTTTGTGCCAACACCATCTGTACCAGATACAAGTACTGGCTTCTTCATGCCCGTCATATCTGGTGCAAATAAGCCACCAAAACCGCCGATAGAATCTAATACACCTGATGTAGTAGTACGAGATACATGTTTCTTCATCAGTTCTACTGCTTGATATCCAGCAGTTACATCAACACCTGCAGCCTTATAAGCATCGCTATAACTCTTCGCCATGTTTGCTCTCCTTCTTTTCGATTTTCATTTCAAATTTTGATTTTTCAGAATGCTTAGGGATTGGTGCAGGATACTTCTCTGTAAAACATCCTGTACAGAAATCACAATCCGCATCCGATGCCATCTTCTTTACACCATCGACGCTTAGATATCCTAAGGAATCTGCACCGATAGATTTACATATTTCTTCTAAATTCATCTGACATGCAATCAAGTTCTGTTTGGAATCAATATCTGTTCCAAAATAACATGGTGAAATAAATGGTGGTGCAGATACACGTACATGTACTTCTGTAGCACCTCCATCACGCAATAGTTTTACAATACGCGCACTTGTCGTTCCACGCACAATGGAATCATCCACCATGATGACACGCTTGCCCTTTACAACAGAGGAAACAACATGAAGCTTCATATTGACTGCGTTTTCACGTTGCCCTTGTGTTGGTTGAATAAATGTACGTGCAATATAACGATTCTTGATAAATCCCATACCATAAGGAATCCCTGACTCCTCCGCATAACCTTGTGCAGCATCCAACCCAGAATCAGGCACACCAATGACAACATCTGCTTCTACTGGATGTTCTTTAGCCAGGATACGACCTGCATTACGTCTAGCCTCATGTACTGGCTGATGTTGGAGAATCGAATCACTACGTGCAAAATACACATATTCAAATACACACATATGAGGCTTTTCCTTACAGTGTGTCCGGATAGAATGCTCGATACCATCATGATCGATTACAACAATTTCTCCCGCATCAAGATCACGAACATAATCCACACCTACAGCCGCAAATGCGCATGTCTCAGATGCAAATACGATTCTTCCGTCTTTGTCTTTTCCCATCACCAATGGACGGAATCCCTTTTTATCTCTTACTGCAATTAGCTTTTCAGGCGACATCACAACAAGACTATAGGCACCTTCAATGCGATTCATTGCATTCTCAATTGCCTTTTCAATCGAAGAGGTCTTTAATCTTTCTTGAATGATGATATAACAAATAATTTCAGAGTCATTTGTTGTATGGAAGATTGCGCCTTTGCGCTCTAACTCTTCACGTAACTCAGCAGCGTTGGTTAAGTTTCCATTATGTGCAATTGCTAGTTGTCCTTTAATATGGCGGACCAGTAAAGGTTGTGCATTCGTATGATTAACCGTACCAAATGTTGAATATCTGGTATGACCAATCGCCATCTGACCTTTTCCTAATTTATCTAATTCATGTTGATCAAAGACTTCACGAACTAAACCCACATCTTTATGTGCTGTGATAACCCCACGGTCATTGACCGCAATACCACAACTTTCTTGTCCACGATGTTGCAAGGCAAATAAACCATAGTAAGTATCGGATACTACATCACTCACCATATTTTTGTCGTAAATGCCGAAAACACCACACTCCTCATGAATCATATCCTGCATGTTCTCTCTCCTATATTTATAATGCCTGTACTTTTTCTTGAAGTTCTTGGTCTTTCACTAATACTGCTGCGCTTTGTTTCTGACGATTCTCTAATACTTTCTTTGCAAGTTCTTCATCACCGATAGCCAAGATTTGTGCTGCTAGATACGCTGCATTCTTGGAACCATCAATCGCAACTGTCGCAACTGGGATACCACTAGGCATCATAACTGTAGATAATAGTGCATCTACACCTTCTAATGCATTGGACTTCAGAGGAACTCCGATAACTGGTAGCGTTGTATGTCCTGCCACTACACCTGCTAAGGCAGCTGCCATTCCAGCACCTGCAATAATGACACCAAAGCCATTATCCTTTGCATTTGAGGCAAACTCCGCAACCTTTTCTGGTGTACGATGCGCAGAATATACATGTACTTCTACTGGAATTTCGAATTCCTTTAGCACTGAAACTGCCTTTGACATCACACCGAAGTCACTGTCACTACCCATTAAAATCGCTACTTTTTTCATCTTTTCTTCCTCCGTTTTCTGTTAAAACAAAAAATCTGTGGAGACTCCTCCACAGACTGTATTCAAAAAGTATTCTTTCCACATTTTTGGGCGCAGAAAACCGCCATCAGAAATGTATTTGTCGAAGCATCGACAATATATTCTATTGTTCGGAGAGTCACAACACCTAAAGCCATAGCTCCATCCTTCCTGTCCTAAAGACATCCGTTACCAAACTATAAAACACGTTACTATCATAACAAATAGGAACTAGAAGTAAAGACGAAAAACAGAATAAAACAAGAATTGTTGTAAAACTCCTCCACTACTCTATGCTTTTTGTAAAAAGTTACGGTAAGTAATTGAAATAAAGATTGCGCCAAGTGGGGCTGTCACCAGGATTGCGGTAACTGCAGCCGTCAGAATTAACTCCCCACTAGCGAGCCCTGCCTCTAACGCAAGTCCTCCAATTGCAGCTTGTACCGTAGCCTTTGGAAGATAGGCAATCATCGTAAATATCTTCTCTTTCAGACTGAACTTTGTTTTCATTACACTTAGATATACACCAAGCATACGAAATAGTAGTGCTAAAATAATTACCACCAAAACAACTGGACCAAAGGACAATGCATAATCAATTCTTACGCTCGCACCTACTAAGGCAAATAAGAAGATTTCAGCTGGCTGCCATAACTTTGCAAGTACAGCAGAATATTTATCCGCCATCTCTGGCTTGATATGTCGTATCGCTGCCGTCATTGCCATAATTGCAAGTAACCCAGAGAATCCCACAACACCTGTCATCATCCTTTCGATTGTAATGAGTACCATTCCAATCGCAAACATGCTTGCAAGTTCAATCCCTGTAGATAACTTCAACAATCGATATAACTTACAAAGCACATAGCCCAATACAATACCAGATATAATTCCAAATAAGATTGATGTTGGAATACGT
This sequence comes from uncultured Solobacterium sp., assembly GCF_963550625.1. Taxonomy (GTDB): domain Bacteria; phylum Bacillota_I; class Bacilli_A; order Erysipelotrichales; family Erysipelotrichaceae; genus Bulleidia. Next base: position 67,654 of record NZ_CAUVCV010000001.1, on the reverse strand, counting down.
AATAAGGATAATGCATTAAATTCTCCACTCTTAGCAAGTGTTAGTAATGAGGTAAATAACACAATCACATACACATCATCCATCGAAGCACCAGCCATAATAAGTTGCGGAATTCCTTCTCTTGTGCCATACCCTTCATCCATCAACTTTAGCATAAGTGGCACAACAACAGCTGGCGATACCGCAGCTAATACAGTTCCAAGTATTGCGGCATTCAACAGATCTAAATGTAAAAAGATTGGTGCTAAAATCATCAGTCCCAAAATCTCAAAACTAGCTGGCACAAAACACATTAGTAAAGCAGATGGTCCAACCTTCTTCAAATCCGATATCTTTAAGTTCAACCCTGCACGCATCAAGATAATCATTAGCGCAATCTGTCGAATGTCAGATGAAATCTGAAAGGTTGTCGTATCAATCACATTGAACACAAATGGTCCTAATATGATTCCGGCTAGTAGATAGCCCAACAAATTTGGTAAACCTAACTTACGCATAATCATCGCAAAAACTACGCCAACTAAAATAATCATCGCAAAACTAAATAACATCACTCTATCTCCTTATATAAAAATGCTGATACCCGTAACAAAAAGAAGTTACAGGAGTTATCAGCACTTATCGCGGTTTAGATTTATAATCTTGGAAAACCCCATTTCCGTCAGAAATTATAGTTCTGATTCATTCCTTTGTCAAAAAGAAATCCCTGCTAGTTGTAGGGGGATTCTAGCAGGGATAACATATTACTTATTGATTATAGTAATGCCTGGTTTAACATCCAGATTGTCTTAGCATAAGATGCGATAAATTCATCCATCTTCGCAGATACAAGGTAGTTATTCTCAGCATCTGCAGCTTCCTTGATTTCTGTAACACTCTTTAATAAGTACTGATAGTCAGGTAATAATTCAGTATATAAAGTCTTCACACTTGTTACGTATGCATCTGTACCTTCTGATAGCTTTGCATTCGCAAGGAATTCCTTAAGTGTTGAAACTGGCTTTCCACCATTCATTAGAATTAATTCACCAACTGTATCTACCTGTGGTAATACAGCATTATATAAATTCTCGAGTTCTGGGTGAATCTGGAAGAATGACTGTCCACTTACATACCAGTGCTTATTTTGTAACTTGTGATAGAAAACGACTAAGTCGGATAATAATACATTTAATTTGTTGTTCATAATTTATAATCTCCTTTTCAATATTTTCTACAGCTGTATCAGCTGACATTGATAGTATATAATCATTTATATATGTATAATAGTATTATTTAGTCATAAAATAGTATAATATTATCAATATAAGGAGAATGCATATGATGAACTTTGAACTTCCACTCATCATTGAAGATGAGGAATATAATGTACAATCTCAAGATGAGCTATCACACTGGCATAATTCATTTGAGTTGATTGAAGTTGTAGAAGGTAAATTCTACTGTACTGTGGATGGATCCCAATTCCTAATCGGTCAGGGTGATATCTGTATTATCAACCGCAACAAAATGCATCACATCTGCAATGAAAAGAAAACAAATCTTAAATGTAGAAAACGCACAATTATCTTCAATCCAGATTATTACATTAAAGACCAACATATCTATGAGAAATATATTTGTCCACTATTAGAAAAAGATGCCTTCGCACATATTCAATTCCACATGGATAAAGGTATTGGTCTAGATGTTTATACACTTATGAAAGAACTTGAAATTCTACAGCGTGAAAAACCGGTAGGCTATGAAATGGAAGAGTATGCCTTAATTTATCGCATCCTTCGTTGTTTATATATGGCATATGAGTACGGCCGTCAAACGATACCTTCTACTTATGACACAAATATACAAATCCAACGAAATATGACTAGTTATATCCATGAACACTATGGTTCAAAGATAGGTTTAGAAGATATTGCGGATGCTGGACAAGTTAGTAAGAGTACCTGTATTCGTTTGTTTCATAAGTATACCGGTAAATCCCCAATCGACTTCTTAAATAGTTATCGTCTACAGATGAGTGCTGAAAAGTTAATCACAACTTCCGAACAAATCACAGAGATTGCTTACGCTTGTGGCTTTGGACAACCTAGTTACTTCAATCGCCTATTCTTAAAAGAATATAATATGACACCAAACCAATATCGCAAAACACATGCACGCATGAAGAGTTAAATGGTATATCTGGTTATATGATTTTCTATTCATCTGGTAATTTTCTCTTTTCTAGTATCTTCTATAATGAAAGTTATAGACTAGGAGATTTCTCATGAAGAAAATTGTGACAATGCAAGATATATCCTGTGTAGGAAAATGCTCATTAACAGTTGCTTTACCAGTACTATCTGCGATGGGTATTGAAACTGCTGTAATTCCAACTGCTGTACTTTCAACACATACCATGTTTCAAGGTTTCACCTTCCATGATTTAACCAGTGAAGTAAATCCAATACTCGCTCACTGGCAAAAAGAAGGTTTTACATTCGATGGAATCTACACAGGATATCTTGGTTCCTTCGAACAAATTGATCTTGCAAAAAAGATATTTGAAGAGTTTGGAACCCATGCCCTACGAATTGTAGATCCATGCATGGCAGATAATGGAAAACTATACACAGGTTTCGACATTCCATTTACTAAGAAGATGCGTGATTTGTGTGCCATCGCAGACATCATTGTACCAAACCTCACAGAAGCTTCCTTCTTATTAGATATTCCATATCAGGAAAACTATGATGAAGACTATATCAAACATGTATTACGTCAATTAACAGACCTTGGTTGTCATACCGCAATTATCACAGGTGTAACATTTGAACTAGGCCGTATCGGTGCGTATGCATATGAAAAGGATACAGATACATATACAACATACTTCAATAAGGAAGAACCACAACACTTCCACGGTACAGGTGATATTTGGGCAAGTACCTTCAGCGGGGGTCTTTTACAAGGTTTATCCCTACTACAAGCAATGACACTTGCCTGTGACTATGTTAAGGAATCTATCCACAAAACATTGGAAGAAGAAAATCATAATATCTATGGTGTTAACTTTGAACAAGCAATGCCATTCTTAATCACATCATTACAGGAATACAAAAAGGAACACTAGTTCCTTTTTTCTATGCAAGCATGTTATTTACGCATCTTCTTTCGTACGCGATTGATATGTCTTTCAAAACTTCCATTCTGTATTAACTCTGCAACGATATACTGCATTAATGTTGAAACCGTATTGGAGCGAAAAGAGATTCTGTCTTGAAACTCCTTTAGGTTCTTCTTTGGTAATATCATATATCCTATACGAACAGATGGTGCGATGGTATTGGAAAAAGTATTTAGATAGATTACTTGTTCATCATCTAAAGCATATAGTGTTTCTCTACCATTCATCCCTAAGGTATATTCAGAATCATAATCATCTTCTACTATCCATGCATGATTTTCCTTTGCCCAGTGGATATATTGTTTTCTTTTGTTGATATCTGTTGTACTACCTGAAGGATAACTATGATATGGCGTCACATGTAATACATCCGCATGATTCTTTTGTAGTTCTGAATTTAGGATACCATTCTTGCCAAGCTTCATACGTATGAGTTTTACATTCTCTGCTTCATACATGAGTGAAATTTTTTCGTATGATGGATTTTCAATCGCATATACTTTATCACGCCCAATCATACTCACTAGAATTCCATAAAAGTATTCTGAACCAGAACCAATAATTATCTGTTCTGGATCCACATAGATTCCACGAACACGTGCTAAGTATGACGCGATTGTTTTACGAAGATACAACAAACCATTCCATGGTGACTTTGTCAGTAATACATCTTGTCGCATACTTAATACTTTGCGTGCAGCCATCGCAAATACATTGGAAGAAAATAACTTTTCATTGGTAATCTGCATCTCTGGTAAAATCTCGATATTGCTATCTTCTTTAGCACTAAAAAAATCTTTTTCAAGATAACTTACGAAGTATCCACTTCTCATGCGAGATGTAATATATCCTTCTGAAGTTAATAGTTCATATGCATGTGCAACAGTAATCACACTGACATTTTCCTTATCTGCTAGAATACGTTTTGAAGGCAGCTTATCCCCTGTTTGATATATTCCATGAATAATATCATTACGAATCTTTAGGTAGAGATCCATGTATGCTTTGGTTTTATTGTTCATATATCATTCCAATCTGGTCATATAAATTATAACATTTCTGGGTATATACAGATAACCAGAATCTATTTAAAATATACGCATATTTGGAGGTTTTATGAATATTTCAGTAAAAAGATTTACTTTAATCGCAATGTTACTAGCGATGACGATAGTTTTATCTTCATTCAGTATCCCGGTACCAGGTGGACATCTATACTTTAATGACTTAGTTATTGTGACTGCCGCTCTCATGTTAAATCCTGTTGAGGCTTTCCTCGTTGGTGGTCTTGGTTCATTCCTTGGTGACTTGTTCTTCTATCCAACACCAATGTTTGTATCACTTGTTACTCATGGTCTACAGGCAGTTGTAATTTCACTATTAATATCTAAGAAGGAGAATCCTACTTTAAAGGACTTTATTCTTGCGGTAACTGTAGGTGCAATCATCATGGTTGTTGGATATACAATAGGACGTGCATTCATCTATGCAAATCCACAAACCGCAATGCTCAAGCTACCATTCCAGATTATTCAAGCTAGCTTTGGTGCAATCATGGCAGTGATTTTGCATATACGATTACCACTCAAAAGATTTCTAAAGTAAAGGGCGTTGAGCCCTTTTTTCATATCTGCTAAGATAAACTTATGAGGTAAAAGTATGACACTATTAGATGAAAAACGCTTAGAAATTAACGACATTGATACGCAGCTTGTCCAATTATTTGAGCAGCGTATGCACGCTGTAGAAAGTATCATTCAATACAAACTAGAGAACCAACTTCCAATTCTAGACACAGGCCGTGAGGAACAAAATATTCTACGCACAAAAGCACTGTTACAGGATGCTTGTCTTTCTGATTATTTTGAATCTTGGTATCGCTATACTATGCAAGTTTCAAAAGAGTATCAGAAAGAAATCAAAGAGAAACACAATCAGAAATAACTTGCATTACATGCACGCACAAAAAAGCTATGCCAATTGACATAGCTATTTTTTCTCTTCAAGAATCTTATAAAGTGCTTTATATAAGTCCTGTGATTCATCCTGGTTGAGACATACACAAGAGCGAACTTTTGCAGGAATATCTGCACATTGTTTCTTCATGTTCTTGCCTTCTTTTGTTAACTTGATCATTACCACACGCTCATCTAATTTAGAACGTGTTCTTGTTAACCAATTCTTATCTTCCATCTTCTTGAGTAATGGAGTGATTGTTCCACTATCTAGATATAATCGTTCACACAACTCACCTACAGAAATATCATCCTTCTCCCATAACACCAAGAATACAATATATTGTGTATACGTCATCTCAAGTGGTTTTAAGAGAGGAGTATACGCTGCTGTAATCTTTCTAGCAGCCGCGTAGAGTGGGAAACATAATTGATTCTCTAATTTTAATGTATCGATTTTCTGTCCTATCATAATAATCACCTACTGCTTCTTTCTCTTTAGTTCATCAACATACGCTACCGCAGATAATGCTGCGACATTTCCCTGTCCAGCCGCTTTGATATATTGGTATGGCTGTCCTGTGATATCACCTGCCGCAAATAGACCTGCTAGATTTGTCTTCATCTGTAGATCAACCTTAACCGCATTACCTGCAATTTCAAGACCTGGTACTAGAGAGCCTGGGAATTGCGTTGGTCGTAAGATAAATACACAGTCTACTGTATATTCACTTTGATCTGTCTTCAGTGTATTTGCCTTCATCATACCCGAAATTTCAACAGGCTTTTCATGATGAATTTCAATGTTCTTACTATTTAGCTGTGGTTCATCCTTATATTGTGGGAAGTAATATACCTTTTCACATACTTCACCAAGGAAGTCAGCTTCAGCTTCCTCTTCCTTACTTCCTGCCACAACCGCAACTACCTTTCCTTTATATAAAGGTGCATCGCAAGTTGCACAATAGCTAACGCCACGACCTAAGAAGTTTTCCTCTCCAGTATATGGCTTACCAGCCACAACACCGATTGCTAGGATGACGGAAGTTGCCTCAACAACCTCACTATTATTTAACTGTAATGCGAAGTAATCACCCATCGCATATACATTCGAAACCTTCTCTTCTGTAATAGAGATTCCAAGTTCATCCAACTGTTGTTGGAATACATTAGCCATCTCTACACCTGTCTTAGATGGTAATCCTAGATAGTTTAGAATTGGGTGTTTTACAACCTGTAACTTCTGTGTTAAATCCTTTGTACCAAATAAGATAATGTTTTTATTACGTACCTTTGCGGTAATGGCTGCCTCAAGTCCTGCTGGGCCAGTACCGATAATTGCTATATCATAACGTGTCATCATAATACTCCTTAACCGTTTTATATTGTATGAAAGATAATTGGTTTTTTCAAGGAATATACACATATCTGTCATGTATGCATGGAATTTATGTGTAGAATACCTATGATATTGCTTGATTTCTCTCTATCTTAAGTCATTCATTCTATGTTAAAATAAAACGCACTATGAGGTGATGTTATGCAATTAGTACTACCAAAAGACTATGATCCTATTCTTGATGTACGACAAACACAAGAAGCTATCAAATATATTCGTGATACTTTCCAAAAAGAATTTGGAAAAGAGATGCACTTATCTAGAATTTCAGCCCCTTTATTCGTACCAAAAAGTACAGGTTTGAATGATAACCTGAATGGTGTAGAGCGCCCTGTATCTTTTGATATCGCAGAGATGCCAAATGAAACAATTGAAGTTGTACAATCTCTTGCCAAGTGGAAGCGTTTCGCACTGAAGAAGTATAACTTCGAAGTTCATGATGGTCTCTATACAAATATGAATGCGATTCGTCGTGATGAAGAACTCGACAACCTACACTCTGTTTACGTTGATCAATGGGACTGGGAAAAAGTCATCACGAAAGAAGAACGTACAGAAGAAATGTTAGAGGAAACGGTACGTACAATCTTCAAAGTAATCAAACACATGGAACATGAGATCTGGTACAAATATCCACACGCTGTGTGTCATCTAGCTAATGATGTATTCTTTATCGATTCCCAAGAGTTAGAAGATATGTATCCTGATCTTTCTCCAAAGGAACGTGAAGACGCAATCACAAAAGAAAAGAAATGTGTCTTTATTAAACGTATTGGTCATTCGTTAAAACGTAGTGGACAACCACATGACGGACGTGCACCTGACTATGATGACTGGAATTTAAATGGTGACCTATTTTTCTGGTTACCATCCCTAGAACGTGCATTAGAAATCTCCAGTATGGGTATCCGTGTTGATGAAAACTCCATCGTAGAACAGTGCCGTATTCGCAATGCGGAAGAACGTCTACAGTATCCATATCACCAAATGATTCAAAACTGTGAACTTCCATATACAATCGGTGGCGGTATTGGCCAATCTAGATTATGTATGTTACTGCTGAATAAAGCACATGTAGGTGAAGTTCAGGCTTCTATCTGGCCACAAGATATGGTCGATGAATGCGAAGCCCACAAAATACATTTACTCTAATATACTCCAAGTGGAGTATATTTTTTTACATACTATATTGTATTACATAATAGTATGTGTTATATTCTACTTGCAAGGAGGAAAAACAATGGATGCACAATTTAAAAAAGGTGTTTTAGAATTATGCGTTCTTTCGAGGTTAGTAAAAGATGATAAGTACGGATACGAACTAACTGAAGATATTTCCCAAGAAATGTCCGTTACTGCCGGTACATTATATTTAATTTTAAAAAGACTAAAAGATAATGGTTATCTTGAGACCTATCTTATCGAGTCGTCCGGTGGCCCAGCCAGAAAATACTATCATTTAACAGAAGAAGGAAAACTTTACCAACAACAACAGAAAGAAGAATGGATTACATTCATTCAAAAGGTGGAAAAACTGATATGACAAAAAATGAATATTTAGCAGCTTTAAATCAAGCACTCGCAAACTACTCACCAAGTTTTAAAAAAGATATTCTCGATGCCTTTGAAGCACACTTTCAAGAAGGAATTAACGAAGGCAGAAGCGAAGAAGAAATCATGAATGATCTCGGTACAATCGATGATGTAATCGAGAATATCCACATGATGGGTGGAGAAAAAGAAACTGTTCATAAAGAACAGAAAAACAAAGATTACGAAAACTTAAAAGAAGGATTATCTACAGCCTTCCATGCGTTTACACGTATCGCAGATGAAGCACTTGGTCATGCAAAAAACTTTACAGCTAATATGGACCGTAAGAAGAATACAGCGCAGTACTATTCAGATCCTCAGACTGAAACACTTCCAGATTCTATCGCTCACTTAGTGATTCATAGCGAGACATTACTGTCATCCTTAGATATAACTCTAGAAAAAGGAAATGAACTCTGCTATGAATTTACACAATCACAAAGCATCTTTAGAAATCCTACAACTGATGGAATTCATTGTGAAATAAATGATACAACTGCTACGATTTTTGTGTCTGGCAGTGGTGACTTGACTGTAAAAATCCCATCTAATGTTTCAACAATCACAATGGAAGCACCTGCTGGGGATGTAGATATCAACGATATCAAACTTGATGAATTCAACTGTCACAACAAATCTGGAGATGTTTCTATTAGCCGTGTTGAAATGAAACGTGCCGACTTTACGATGTTGGCAGGTGACTTAGATGTCTCTGATTCCAACTTCGATGAAATTAGCATGAAGCTATCCGCTGGTGATCTAGACTTAACAAATACAACAGGTAATCTTTATGCCAATATCGCTGCTGGTGATATTGATATTCAAAAACACGCTGCAAATGTCATTCAACTTTCCGCAGCTGCTGGTGATATCGATATGGAAGTATCCTCCCCTATCATCGAAGTTAAGACAACTGCTGGTGATATTGATTTAAATGTTCGTGGAGAAATTCAAAACATCCAAGTCACATCTACTGCAGGCGATATCGATATGACAACAAAAACAAAAGACTACCGTGCATGTCTCTCCACAAACTTCGGGGATATTGACTTTGACGATGATTTACCATACCAAAAGCTCCGTCATAAAAAATATATTGTTGGTGATGGAAAAGGTGAAATTCTCATCAAAACAAATGCTGGCGATATAAGCTTCCAATAACAGCCTACATTAGGCTGTTTTTATATATTTTATTGATAAGTTGATGAATGCAGCACTATTAATTTTACTTAAAAAAATCTTAATGAATACTTTAATATTATCCAAATTTATTTCGGTATATAATTCATTCGTGCATGGCAAATTTACACACTGTAGCAATCACGATTGATTCGCATGTTATATCAATCCTTTCAGTAAATAATTGCAAGTACGCCATGATATCAAAACATAAATGAAAGGAAGTTTTATATATGAAAAAAAGGAATTATCTAGCTGTCCTGTTGTCATTATTCATGACACTCACAGCACTCATTGGTTGGTCTAAGACAAACGTTATCGCTGAGGATGGACCAAAACAAGTGGATGCGACAATCACAAACTTTAGATTTATGAATCTCTCTAGAACAAATGTTGGAGATATCTACTATACTGATAACTTCTACTTTGATTTAGACTGGGCTGCCAATACAACAGGCGCAACATTAAAAGAAGGCGACTACTTTACAATCGACCTTCCAGATACAGTTATGTTCTCGGCTGATTCTAGTCCTATCGACTTTGATATCTATGATGCTGATGGAACAGGCGCCGTAATTGCGAAAGCACATATCACCGCAGGTACAAATGGCGCAACCGCAAAAGTTGTATTTACGAATTGGGTAGAAAATCGCTATAACGTAAATGGTAACATTCAACTCTCTGCTAGATTTGATCTAACAAGAGTTCCTGTTAACCAATCTACTTCATTCACTGTTTCTGTAAACGCCGGAAAGTCTAATATGACTTCATCATCTGGTTCAGTTAACGTAGCTGGCCCACAAGTTTTAACTGATGAATCATTAAATAAGTTTGCTTGGTACGACACAGAAAATCCTCATCTTGCGAACTGGGAAATTCGTATCAATCACAAAAAGGCAACACTACCAAACGCTACAATTCATGATACAATCGTTGGTTCAACTGAAAGAATCCTAAAGGATACAATCCGACTATCTACAGTTCAAATGGATCAGTATGGTAATGATATTGCCGGAACATCTACACCAGTAGACTTAACTGGCAAATTAACAATGTCTGATAACGATCAAACATTTACTATTAATGTAGGAAATGTGAATGGTGAACAGTATCGTCTTACTTATCAATCTACATACACAGAAGGAACAAACCTCAACAACAAGCTTACATTAACATCTCTAGATCAAACTTATACATTTGATGCACGCTTCACAAGAGCTTCCTCTGGTGGTTCTGGTTCAGGTGATCTTGCAAATAAGATCAAGTTAACAAAGGTTGATGAAGACGATAACACTATCACTCTAGCAAATGCTGTATTTACAGTTACAAAACCAGATGGCACAACATTTGATTTAACAACAGGTGCCGATGGAACTGTTACTTCTGAAGCTTTGGTACAAGGTACATACAAAGTTAAGGAAAAGACAGCACCTAACGGATATGAATTAAACGATACAGAGTACACACTTGAGGTTACAGCTGCAGGTGGTGCATTACAAACAATCACCGATAAGCCAATCAAAACAGATATCTCAGTCACTAAGACATGGGTAGGCCCTAAGGCTGGTCCAGTCACAATTCATTTATTCGCAAACGGTACAGATACTGGTTCTACACTAACATTAGATGATAGTAATAACTGGACAGGTAGTTTCACTAACCTACGTAAGTACGATCAAAGTGGTACAGAAATTCAGTATACAATTACTGAAGATGCCGTAAATGGTTATGACACTACAATCACTGGTAATCAAACAACAGGATTTACCGTTACAAATACAGAGCAACCAAAGAATGTTACTCCACCAAAGCAGAACACTACTACACCAAAGACAAGTGATAGTACAAACATCTATCTCTACTTCGGTTTGTTGTTGGTTGGTATGATCACTAATGGTTACCTCTTTGCAAAGAGAAAATCCTATAGATAGTTAAAAAGCCATTCTACATAATGGCTTTTCTTTATGCACAAAAGAAAAACTGGAATTTCTTCCAGTTATAGAATTTCGATAAATTTCTTAGTTTCTTCTTCTTTCTTCTGTTCTGTTGGTAATTCAATCTTTAAGATACCATTGTCGAAAGATGCGTGGATATCTGTATCCTTGATTGCATCACCTACATAGAATGTACGTGATGTACTACCACTGAATCTTTCCTGACGTAAGATTCTACCCTTATCATCAGTTTCTTCATTAGAAGATGTACGAGCAGCACTGATTGTTAGATTACCATTGAATAAGCTAATGGATACTTCATCCTTCTTATAACCAGGAACTTCTACTTCTAAGATGTACTTTCCATCCTTCTCACGAACGTCTGTCTTTAAAATATTATTTCCTGTAAATACTGGTGCTTTAAATACATCATCAAACATATCATTGAATAAATCATTCTTTCTTGTTGTCATATATTTCATATCATATACCTCCTAAGGTCTTTCACCTTACACATATTAATATACTCATATTTTTAGCACTGTCAATACATTAGTGCTAAAAAATTATAAAAATTTTTTCTTTTTATAGTATATATACATAAAAAGCCTTTATTTAAAGGCTTTTTATTATTAGCATAGATATAGTATGATTGCTAATTAGTTGCCATATTTATAGAGAATAAATGACTCATCATCCGATTTTAGATGTATCTCTTTACCCTCTATCGTGTAATAATAGATCTTCTTTTCATCATTCATTGTCATCTCAAGTTGATTACCATGATTCTTCCAACGAAAAGCAACTTTCGTCAGATCATCATAATAAACACCTGAATAATCAGGATTAAACTGAATTGTAACGTCATCTTCATAGTCCGGAAACCACACTCCTACAAAGTCATACTTTCTTGTCTCTTGATAAAAGAAATTCAAAAAGAAAATCAATATAATGATTGGTATTACATTTTTTAAAATCTTTGCGATAAACGCCTTTTGTTTATTTGATATCTCCATTGTATTTCTCCACATGTAATCATATACCTTTCAGAGAATAATACAAAACGACAGATATTTCTGTCGTTTATTCTGTATATAAATCTCTTAGTTTTTGTAATACATTCTTATCAAGATTAAATTCTGTTTCAAAGTACTCATCATAGCTAGCGTACTTCTCTTTGATACGTTTTAGTGAATAAGCCGCATTGGTATATGTTACTCCCTCATACGCCAACAACATACCCGCAAGCTCTCCATCTATTTTTGTAAGAGGAAAATCCTTCTTAAAACGATCGATATATTCCTTGCGATATTCATTTGTTAACATGTAGTCATATATCGCTGTTTCTTCATCAACACCAAGTGCTAAAAGAATTAAGATAGCTGCTATTCCTGTACGATCTTTTCCAGCAGAACAATGGAATAAGATTGGTACATTACCTACTACGATATCCTCAAACATTTTCTTGTATGCATAACAGAATGGTAAGTTACCATATACCTTATGTGTGAATTCATCGTTATTTTCTTTAGAATATACATTTTCTGCGATAAGTGCAGCTGGTGAGAAGTTTACTTCTGTTCCATCCGCATGTATTGCGGCTGATAAATGAATATATTCGGCACCTAATAACTCAGGATCTGGTGCATGTTCAGCTTCTTCCTTTGAACGTAAATCATAAATCTTCTTAATATGCAAAGAATTCAAGATTTCAAGTTCTGCTTGATCAAAGTCCATTAAGCGACTGCTACGAAAGAAATACCCTTTCTTAACATGTTTACCATTTTTGGTTTTGTATCCACCTAGATCACGTAAGTTTCTTTTCTTTTCAATGCCGAGAATATCACTCATTTCTTCACCCCCAAAATCCTTTCTGCAGTTTCAATCTGTTCTTTTGTAGGTTGTGGCGTATCCATTAGAGGATAACTGATTCCCATCTTCTCGTATTTCGAGATACCTAATACATGATATGGTAACACTTCTACTCTCTCAACGGAATCAAGTGTGTCGATAAATTCTCTTAACTTCTGTAAGTCCTCTTCATTCGCAGTAATTCCAGGAACCAAAACATGTCGAATCCACATCGGAATATGATGATCAGAAAGATACTTTGCACATGTCAAGATATTTTCATTTGATACACCGGTTAGATAACGATGTACTTTATCATCAATCTCTTTTAAGTCAAAGAGAACTAAGTCCGTTACTTTCATGAGCCTTTCAAACTTAGAGAAGAATGGCTCTTCATATGTAAATGGATTGCCTGCTGTATCTAGGGTACAGTGGATACCGTGTTTATGGGCTAGCTCAAATAATTCAATCATGAAGTCCATCTGTAAGAGAGCCTCTCCTCCAGATACGGTGATTCCACCACCATTCACCCAATAGTTTTTATAACGTAGTGCCTTTTGTAATACTTCCTCAGCGGTATAAAGTTCTCCTCCGGCCATTTCCCAAGTATCTGGATTATGGCAATATTTACAACGCATATTACAACCTTTTAAAAATATAATAAATCGTACTCCAGGTCCATCAACTGCCCCGAAGGTTTCAAATGAATGTATGCGTCCCTTCATATTCTCACTCCTTTATATCATTCTTTTAAAAATGACTCTGTAGATAACAGAGTCATTTTACCAAACTATAGTCTTGTTTTACACAAGAACGATTACATATGATCGTGGAATGTTCTTGCGATAACGTCTAACTGTTGTTCTCTTGTTAGAGAGATAAACTTAACTGCATATCCGGAAACACGGATTGTGAAGTTAGCGTATTCTGGCTTCTCTGGATGTTCCATCGCATCAACGAGTTTCTCCTTACCGAAGACGTTAACGTTGAGGTGGTGAGCACCTTGGTCAAAGTAACCATCTAATACGTTTACAAGGTTGTTAGATCTTTCTACATCACTATGACCTAATGCATTAGGATCCATTGTCTGTGTATTAGAAATACCATCTAATGCCCAGTGATATGGAAGCTTTGTTAGTGAGTTCAGTGATGCAAGTAATCCATTCTGTTCTGCACCATAAGATGGGTTAGCACCTGGAGCTAGTGGTGTCCAAGCACGACGGCCATCTGGCATATTACCTGTGTACTTACCGTAAACAACGTTTGATGTAATTGTCAAAATTGAAGTTGTAGCTTCTGAGTTACGGTATGTGTGGTGCTTCTTAATCATTGTGATGAATGTCTTTAATAACCATACACCAATTTCATCTGCACGGTCATCATCATTACCATACTTAGGGAAGTCTCCTTCAGTTACGTAATCAACAACCAATCCATTTTCATCACGAACTGTCTTAACCTTTGCATACTTGATTGCGGATAGTGAGTCAATAACATGGCTGAATCCGGCAATACCTGTAGCGAATGTTCTTCTAACATCTGTATCAATTAAAGCCATTTCAGCTGCTTCATAGTAATACTTGTCATGCATGTATTGGATGAGGTTTAAGATATTTACATATAAACCTGCTAACCAATCTAACATCTGAACATATCTCTCTTCTACTTCAGCGTAGTCTAAGTATTCAGAAGTAATTGGACGGTATGCTGGTCCAACTTGCTTAAAGCTCTTTTCATCTACACCACCATTGATAGCGTATAGAAGTGCCTTTGCAAGGTTTGCACGCGCACCGAAGAACTGCATTTCCTTACCTGTCTGTGTAGCAGATACGCAGCAGCAGATGCTGTAATCATCTCCCCATTCAGGGCGCATTACATCGTCATTTTCATACTGAATAGAACTTGTTGTGACAGAAATCTTAGCCGCATACTTACGGAAGTTTTCTGGCAAACGGGATGAGTACAATACTGTTAAGTTAGGTTCTGGTGAAGGACCCATATTTTCTAATGTATGTAAGAAACGGAAGTCATTCTTTGTAACCATGGAGCGACCATCCATACCCATACCTGCAACTTCTAGTGTTGCCCATACTGGGTCACCAGAGAATAATTCATTATATGCAGGAATACGAGCAAACTTAACCATGCGGAACTTCATAACGATATGGTCAATTAATTCCTGTGCTTCGCTTTCTGTTAATGTACCTGCCTCTAAGTCTCTTTCGATATAGATATCTAAGAATGTAGAGATACGTCCTACAGACATCGCAGCACCATTCTGTGTCTTAATAGCTGCTAGGTAACCGAAGTATAACCACTGAACTGCTTCCTTAGCGTTGGATGCTGGACCGGAAATATCATATCCGTATACAGCTGCCATCTTCTTCATGCCTTCTAATGCACGAATTTGTTCAGATAGTTCTTCTCTTTGACGGATGATATCATCCACCATTGTACCGTCGCCACAGTTTAACTTATCTTCTTCTTTCCATGCGATCAATTGGTCAATACCATATAAAGCTACACGACGGTAGTCACCAACGATACGTCCACGTCCATAAGTATCTGGTAAACCAGTAATAACGTGACTGCTTCTAGCAATCTTCATCTCTGGTGTATATGCATCAAATACTGCTTGGTTGTGTGTCTTGTGATACTCTGTAAAAATCTTATGTAATTCTGGATTTGGTGTATAGCCATAAGTAGATAAAGCTTCTTCTGCCATACGGATACCACCATAAGGCATAAACGCTCTCTTTAAAGGCTTATCAGTCTGAAGACCTACAACCTTTTCCAAATCCTTTAAGGATTCATCAATATAGCCTGGGCCATACGCAGTTAAGCCTGATACTACATCAGCCTCTTCGTCTAGAACGCCACCCTTAGCACGTTCAGCCTTCTGCAATTCCTGTAATTTTCCCCAAAGCTTGTTAGTCGCATCTGTCGCGTCAGCCAAGAAACTCTCATCACCATCATATGGTTTGTAGTTTGCTTGGATGAAGTCGCGAACATTGCATTCTTCCTTCCAGTTTCTTCCCTGGAAGCCTTGCCATTTTTCATTATTTAGCATTGTCTTCTCCTCCGTCTACCTAACGTTTTTCATTGTAAATGAAAGCGATTTATTCGTCCAATGATATTATCAGATTATTTTTTGCTTGTGAAATTCACACAGTTTTATTTAGAATTCCAACAATGTTAGTTAACAAATCAGATAACATGCAAGCATCATAGAACACTATCATTTTTTAGTTAGTTTTAGTTAACTAACTGAATTATACGCTCATGTATTTCTCCTTGCAAGAACTAAGTTAATAAATTAACAAATGGTAGATTTGATATCTACCATTCATGCATATATCTAATTCTCAATACGCCAACCTTTTGCGTCTTTGCGAGATTTGATGAAGCTAGCATAGATTCCACCATTTTGAATCAGGTCCTCATGTTTTCCTTCTTCTTGTAGAGAACCATCATCAATGACGAGTATATGATCCACATTTTCTACTGTACTAATACGATGTGCAATTGAAATCACTGTCTTTCCTTTACATAGTGCATCAATCGCAGCCAGAATTTCTGCCTCATTTTCTGGGTCTACACTCGACGTAGCTTCATCTAGCAGGATGATAGGTGCATCCTTTAACAATGCACGAGCGATACTGATGCGTTGTTTTTCACCACCACTGAGGTTGGCACCACCTTCACCAATGATAGTTTCATAACCCTGTGGAAGTTTTGATATAAACTCTGCACAACGTGCTTTTTTACATACGTCATAGATTTCTTGATCGCTCGCTTCTGGTTTTGCGAAGCGTATATTATTCATAATCGTATCGTTGAATAAATATACATCCTGGAATACGACAGACATCTGTTTAAACAATGTCTCTACTGTATACTCACGAATATCCTTCCCTGCTAGATATATCGCTCCTTTATCTACATCCCAGAAACGAGATAGTAGATTGACAATTGTCGTCTTACCGCATCCACTAGGTCCTACAATAGCGACCTTTTCATTTTGTTTGATTTCAAAACTAAGGTCTTTGATGACAGGTGTATCTTTGCGATATCCAAACCAGACATGGTCAAAGCGAATATCCAAAGGTCCGTTAATTGTAGTTTGCGTACCTTCCTCTAATTGAGGGATTTGGAATACATCATCCAAGTACTTTTGTTGACCTGGAATCTTTGCATATAAGAAGGCTGTATCACTTAATGGAGCTAAGCCTAAGAAGATTAAGTAAGATCCAACCAACATAGTCATACAATTCGCAAAGTTAATCTGTTCATGCATGTATAGATGAACTGTAAGAATGATTAAGATAACACTTGCGGCATTCACAATAAAACTATAAATCTTAGCACGCCATGAAAACTCTACTTCACAACGGATATCCACTTTCTTTTTTTCTGCATAAAGGTTTTTTGCCTTTTCTTGAATCATGTTCTTAACAGGATTATCTTCGTTAATTGGGTATGTTCTTAAAACTGACATACCACGAATCATATCAATTACCGCAAAATTCATCTCTTGTTCAACTTTATGTTGTAGCGGAACATTTCTCATTGCGATTTTGTAAAGTTTGCCTAAGGTAAATGCTAGTATCACTAACACCGGAATCATAAATAATCCTAATGATACATTCATTTTAAACATCGCAATGGTTAATAAGATAGAAATTCCAAATCCAGCAATCACGCCAGTGACTAACATCATGGTAAAGTTTTCAAGTGCGTTTATTGATGTCGTCATAGCGCCTTGAATATTTCCTAGTTTTGCGTCATCGAAATATCCTAACGGAGCTTTCTTTAATTCATCTCCCACCTGCAAGCGAAAATTTCTAAACATGACATAACCTTCCGCTGAAACAAGAATATCCTCCAAGTAACGGAATACAAAGTGGAATAAGATTCCACCAACCATAATCATCAGGCAATTCCATATCACCGTAGCTGTTAGTGCATGTATGTTCAAGAACGCAATATACAACGCACCAAAGATGAACATGAAACTAAAATTCTTGAAGAACGCAAAGAATAAGCCAAAGATAAATTTCACTTTATCTTTTCCAACTAATTCAAATAATCTACGAAAGTAGTTCATTCGGCCACCTCCTTGCCACTATAGCTCTTCCATAACTTCTGATATACAGAAGAATTCTGTATTAACTCTTTGTGTGTGCCAATGCTATTAATCGTACCGTGGTCTAATACCATAATTTGGTCTGCACCAACAATTGTATTCAGTCGATGAGCCACAACAATCAATGTCTTATCTTTCATCAAGCGACTTAATGCCTCTTGAATCTTCGCTTCATTTTCAACATCCGCATATGCAGTAGCTTCATCTAGTATGATGCACTGCGCATCCGCTAGCATCGCTCTTGCAAGCGTAATGCGTTGTCTTTCACCACCCGAAAGGAACTTACCACAATCACCCGCATTTGAATTTAAGCCTTCTGGCAATCTTTCAATTAGTTCTAAACAATTAGCAGCTTTTAAAGCATTCAGAATCTCTTCATCTGTTGCGTCTGCTTTTGCGATCTTTAGATTCTCACGAATGCTTGTATCGAACAAGAAGGTATCTTGTGCAACATAGGCAACATGTTTCATCAGTTGTGCTGTTGGTATATTTTTGACATCTTGATTACCAAAGGAAATGATTCCATCATCTACATCAAAGAATCCAGCCATTAACTTGGCAATTGTAGACTTTCCACTTCCACTTTCTCCAACAATCGCAAATACAGAATTTGGTTTTACTTCAAAGTTGATATCATGTAATACTTCAATGCCCTTTTCGTATGAGAATGATACATTTTCAAATCGATAACATTGATCTGATAGTGTTACTTCCTGATTAGGTCTTACAAGCTCAGGCATCGTAAGCACTTTACGAATCATGCGGAACCCCGTTTCAATTGAGGAGTAGATTTCCATACTCATCATGATTTGGAATGCATTTGGAATAATCGATAATGGTAGGATCAAACCCAACATTAACTGCCACATATTGATGATTTGTTGTGAGTACAAATATAAACCAACTGGCAATGTCCCAAGAATTGGCGAATTTACAAATGCAAATAATATAGCCATCGCAATCCAGCTTTGTTTCCACCAATCTAATGTTGAGGAGAAGTAGTAATTAACAGAATCTGTAAACTTTTGATAACTACGTCTACTCTGTCCAAATGTCTTAATGACATGAATTCCATTTACATATTCAACGATTCTAGCATTTAAATCTTGATTGGAATTGAGCCAAGTATACATACGCTCATCACTGTTATGATACATGATGATAAATCCCAAAATAATAAATGGAACACTCACAAAACATGCTAGACCTAAACGATAATCTACCACAAATAATAGGATGGTTGCTAGAATTGGGTGTAACAAACGAGAAGGTAACTCTGGCATAACATGTGCAATCCAATCCTCCAAAGAGCCAACTCGATCAACAATTAATGCTTTATAATATCCTATCGGTGTTGATGTAACATACCCAAGTGGAACACGTTCTAACTTCTCACTTAATTTTTCACGAATACTTCTAAGAATCTCAAACGAAATTCGATGACTCTTCATACTGGATAAACATGTTAGTGTGCACTGTAGCGCAAGAGCCAGCAGTGTTAATCCCCCATATAAGTAAATCTTTTGTAAATCTATATGATTTGTAATCACCGCGGTTGCGACATATGCCGCAAAGAAATAAGATGTAAACTTTAAACTTTCACCAAAACATGCAAGCATAATCGACAATCTCATCTTGCCTTTTAACTCTGGAGCAAAGGAGAACAACCATTTATTGACTAAGCTTGGACTAATGGCATCCTTTTTCTTCGTTTCTATCGACCGCTTAACATCTTCTTTAATTTTCTCTTCAATCTCCATTTAGTTCTCCTTCAGGTGTCCCTTTAATATTGAATAGCCAATGTATACACCAATGACAGATAAAATGAACGTAATAACTGTTCCAAGAAGTCCCATTACACCTTGTGTTGCTTTTATCATCTCCAACATTTGTTCTGGCTTTTGACCTCTTGCAATCCATTCATTCATATACTGTTCCGCAAAGAAACATGCAGGAATGATACCACCCAATGCATTTCCTACATGGATAAGACCTGACGCAATCGCAACCTTTAGTACACTTGGCTTATTTGATGTAGATGCGATAACATCCGCTAAAACAGCTCCTATCATGGATGTAATAAACCAAGGTAGATAACCAGCTCCCATCAGTGCGAATACACCCATAATAATGAGTTCCATCAGTGTAAACTGCCACATCTTGCCAATCTTACGACTGATAAAGATTAGGATTGCACCAGATAATAGTCCACAAACACCTGGACTAATCGCATGTCCAAATGGTCCCATGAGCGAAATTATCGTCATTGCCACAAAATACACAATGATGTATAACGCTGTAAGTAAAGCAAGTAATACAAAATCCTTCATTTTCAAACGCATTGTTTATCCCTCTTTTCTATAAAAACATTTTCAATTACTTCTCTTTTAAATGTCCCTTTAATATTGCATAGCCGATGTATACGCCAATCACGGATAGTACGAAGGTAATGATTGTCGCAAGGATTCCCATTGTACCCTGTGCTGCTTTTACCATTGCTAGCATTTGTTCAGGTTTTTGCCCTCTTGCAATCCACTCATTCATATATTGTTCCGCAAAGAAACATGCAGGAATAATACCTCCTAAAGCATTACCGACATGTAGAACACCTGACGCAATCGCAACCTTTAATACACTAGGCTTTTCTGACGTAGATGCGATAACATCAGCTAATACCACACCAATCATAGATGTAATAAACCATGGTAAGTATCCTGAACCCATCAGTGCGAATACAGCCATCACAATCAGTTCCATGATGGTAAACTGCCACATTTTACCAATCTTGCGTGTTATAAACACAAGGATGGCACCAGATAGTAATCCACATATGCCTGGACTAATGGAATCTCCAAAAGGTCCTATTAGTGATATCAACATCGCTCCCACAAAATACACAATTACATATAAGGCTGTTAGTAACGCCAGTAATACAAAATCCTTCATCTTCAAATTCATTTTTCATCCCTCATTTCCATAAAAATTTGATTGAATTCAGATAGATGTTCCGCATCAAGTGGAATATCTTTCTCTATTGTTTTATTTTTTAAATACACAACACGATCACTGATATGACGAATAAACTCATAATCATGTGATATAACAATGACACACGCCTTCTTTTTTAATTCTTGAATTTCTTTTGCGACTCTACGCATGGATGAAAGGTCTAATCCACTGGTAGGTTCATCGAAAATGATAACTTTACGATTGCTTAAGATCCCTAGTGCGACCTGTATCCGTTGTTTCTGTCCACCACTCAAAGAGAATGGATGTGTATCAGCATACTTTGTCAGTTGCAGATAATCCATTACATCCCTAATATCTTTGTGATTTATTTTATGATCAGCGATTTCAAGCTCTGCTTGTACAGATGTACCAAATAATTGATAATCTGCATCTTGCATAATATAGAAAGGCATCTCACCGATTGTTTTTCCATGCGTGCATGGGATACTCTTACAAAGTAGTCTTGCAAGTGTTGTCTTACCAACTCCGTTTGTGCCAATGATTGCAGTAACTTCATTGGTAAAGAAATCGAGTGATATGCCTTGCAAGATATCCTTGTATGAAATATCCTCTAGTGAAAGAACTTTCTCTTTCATTTCACTAGATGTCTGAAATGGAATATCCATCGCAAATAAATCAAAGCTTCGTGTATCATAGTTTGAATCTTTAAATGCCTGTTCACTATCAAAGATTTGCATCTTACCATTATCAAATAGAAAGACACGGCTGATTAGTCCACTTAAATAATAGAAACGGTGATCCGCTATTAAGACGGTATAACCTTCTTGCTTCAATTTCTCAACCAACCCTCTAAATACATAGGTATTGCGATAATCTAGATTGGCAGAAGGTTCATCTAACAAGATGATTTTTTGTCCCAACATCATTGCGGAGGCTATCGCTACCATTTGGCGCTCTCCTCCGGATAATTGAAAAATGTCACGATTCAATAACTTTTGAATTTTTAGCAATGTAGTAACTTGTTGAAGCTGTGCTTCCATCACATCTTTCTTATACCCATAATTCTCCATGCTGAATACAAGTTCTGAGGTTGTATTCGTTGTAAAGAACTGGCTGCGTGGATTTTGAAATACAGAACTAATATGGCGACTTATCTCTGCCATACTCATATCCTTTGTACTTTGATGATTGAGTAAGATTTCTCCTTGTAGTTTTCCTTCTACGACACGAGGAATCAGCCCATTGAGACATTTCAGGAATGTAGATTTACCACTACCACTATTACCAGTCACCAAAATGATTTCACCTGGCTGTAGCGCAAAATGAACATCTTGAATCCCTTCCGAACTATCTTGATATTGGAAGGAAATGTTCTTACCCTCTACGACATACGAATCCATAACATCTCTCCCACTAATCCTAAACAAATCGCAATTGTAACGAGTGCATCCTTCATCCCAAAGCGAATATTATAATATGACGTTCTTCTCGCTGTACAATCAATCCCCTTGCATAGTCCTGCAGATGTTAGTTCATCTGCCAAAATCAAACAACGAAATAACTGTGGTACCACAAAATATCCAAAACTCTTTATGATATTTTTTATTTCAAAACGAATTCCACGTAATCTCATCGATTCATTGATGTAACGCAACTCTCTAAAAAATGTAGGAATATATCGTAGCGTTATACTTAACGCTATAATGAACGCTCTTGGTACATGGATGCTCTGTAAGGCAGAAATCACTTCAGACGGTTGGTAATCGTACATCAAGATAAGAGCCACAATATATGTTGGCATCAATCGAACAATCATCATAAATAACATTGAGACAAACTGAACTACCTCAACATTACTCAACATCAAAAGCTGTTGTCCGATATAGAATAAAATTGTAATGAAAATAACCTTACATAGTCTTTTATATTTCTTCATGTAAAGCAAAAATAAACTACTGACAATAAAGAAATATAAAGGAATCCATTTATCATGCACAAACATCAAGATACATGGAATCAATATATTGTAGAAAATTAAAACAAGCGGATTAATCCGATATCTCACATTTTCCTCTTTCTAAAGTTAGTTTAAGTTAACTAACTGAATTATACGCCCATGTATTTCTTCTTGCAATAAGTGCGTTAATAAATTAACAAAGGGTTAGATACGAATATATCTAACCCTTTGAAATTGATTGTAATGCTTGTTCTAAAACAGCTACCGTCATGATGGATTTATCTAACCACGCATTCATCTGTTCTCTATTTTTTGTGGCTATAATTTCCTGCATATATAGGAATTCATTCTTCATTGGATCTTCCTCTACAACAATATCAATCTCTTCTGTAAGATTTGCAAGACGATTATGAAGTTTTCCACATCGAACATAACCCGGTCTTTCTGGATACATGATTGTACCCTCTTCACCTTGGATGATTACAAATGGATCAGATGTAGAATCCTTTGCGGCTGTACATACAGCTTGGAAGTTAGGATATTCCATCATTAAGATGCCTGATGTATCTACTCCATTCTCTGCTAGATTTGGATAATACTGCACATTCTTTGGCATGCCAAATAAACCAACCACAAAGTGAATGTTATACACATTCAAATCCATAAGTGCTCCACCAGCATGTGCTTTATCGAAGGTTGGTGTAACGATACCTTTTCTAAATTCATCATAGCGACTGGAATACTTACTAAAGTTTGCTTGTATCAGTTTAATATTTCCAATCTTTGGCAGTTCATCTTTTAGATGTTCATAGTTTTTACTATATCTAGATAGGATTGCCTCAAATAACATGCATTCATGTTTAACTGCTAGTGCTTGTAGTTCTTTGGCTTCTGCTACAGTTACAGTAAATGGCTTTTCCACAATAACATGCTTTCCCACCAGAATTGCGTCCTTTGCGTATTGATAATGTAATACATTGGTTAAACCGATGTAGACTGTATCAAATGATTGATCCATTAAAAATGCTTGATAATCTGTGTGCTGATGAAGAATCTGATACTTTTCTACAATTGGTTTTCCCTTTAATTCATTGCGACACCATAGTGCCGTAACTGCAATCTCACCTCTTTGCATCGCTTCAATTGCGATAGGAACGATCATTCCATTTCCAACGATACCGACCTTCATAGATTTTTTCTCCTTTAGTCGATTAATCCAAAGTGTTTGAATGCATGATAAATACCATCATCGAGAATATCTTTCGTGACATAGTCAGCGATAGCCTTCACACTCTCTGCACCATTTCCCATCGCAATAGATACACCGCAATAGGATAACATCGGAATATCATTTCCACTATCACCAATGCCTATCGCATCACTACGATCTGCGTGATAATATTCCAATACCTTTTGAATACCTGTTGCCTTATTGATATCTTTGTTTGTTATCTCCGCACCATAGAATTTCTTGATTGGGTCTTCGATAACATGTGTAAGAATGTAGTGATCATGTAGAATTTCTTCTAACTGTTTAAACTCATGTCCATCTTCACTGTATACACAGATTTTGTATATCTCATCATCTTCGTGCGCCGCCTCTTCTGGATAGATACAATTTGCCATCGCATTTTGCACTTTCTCCTCATGGCTTGCATCTGGTGATGAGAAGTACTTCAATTGGAAATCATATCCTAGTTGATTACCATAGGCTCCTGCATTACCTTCTAAGCCATATCCAAGGCCCATGCCATTAATTGTGTCTTTTAGGTGTTGGAGTTCTTCTTTTGAAATTGGATGATCATAGATACATTTACGGTCGGCATATACCTTCGCACCCGCCGCAAGGATATAACCATCAATATCATAATCTAGATATGTCACAATCTCTGCTAGGCTTCTTCCTGTGCACAGGAATACCTTATGACCATTTTGTCTAGCTTTGTGGATTGCACATAAAGCACTTTCTGGTGTTTCGTTAGTTGCTGGACTATATAAAGTGCCATCAATATCTAGAAATATGTATTTTGTCATACCAAATCCTCCGCTTCTATTATAGCCAAAAAAAGATTGGCATGTGCCAATCTCTTACATTCCTTGGATATTTGCTTTTTTAATTCGATTCATTAATACTGGAACGATTAATAAGCAGATAATCATTGTTACTAAGTTGTACCACAAGTTATAACTTAACGAGAATGTCCACGCTGGTAAACTTCCTGCCGCAGTACCTTCTGCCCAGAAATAGGCACCAGAGATAACTGTAGAGAAATACTTAATTACCATTACAATTACAATACCAAAGTGACCCTTTGTGCTTGTTAAGAATAGACCTAATGCAATAACTAATCCAGCTAGTACGATACCACCTACTAAAGCCATTAAATTCATGCCATAAGAATAATACACGGCAGCACAAGCAGATAAACCAATAAGAGATACTACAGTTAATACCACTGGTTTGCTTGCATGTTCAAACGGTTTAAACAATGAAACCATTCCAACAATACTGATTGGTAGTACGTAGTCTAATACAATCTGCATTGGTTGAACAAAGTACATTGGGAAACCTAATGCAATTGTTAGTAAGAATGAAGCGAGTCCACATAGTGCTCCATGCTTCCAACCAAGATGATACGATGCAATCATAAGCGGAATTAATTCAAGTTCAATTGAACCACCGTTAGGCATCTGTAGGAAAGGTATCATATTTCCTACCATTTTTAGCGTTACATATAACGCCATGTAGATTGCCATAAATGCAATCTTTTTAATCTGATCGTTTTTCATAAAAAAATACACCTCCATTTTGAAGGCGCAAGGAATTAAAGAACTGAACTCCCTACGCTAGCTTTACCTAGATCAGGTGATAAGGGTTTTTCTCAGCATGCATGCACCCCTGTTCACGCAATTAATCATATCACTTTTTATAACGAAAGAAAAAGAATATTGCTTGGATGCCCCGTCCTTACAATATTCTTCATTATTTCGCATATTCCAGTGTAATTTGAGGAGGACACGGATATGCATGGATTTTTTCCGGACATTATGTCAATTAGATTTTTCACAAGTCTGCCCATGACTTGTAAATAAAGGGTTCCGGAACACGCAGGTACTGATGTATAAAGGAGTGTGTGATGGAAAGAGTGAGACATCAGTTAGCCTGTGCTAACTGTATGTTAGCAAACGCTAACCCTTCTGTCAACAAAGATTATCATTTTTTATCAAAAATTATTTCAAATCATTTTATATCTTCTAAAGACGTTACAAAAAGACAACATATGTTACGCCATATATTGTCTTATGTATTTATTAGTCGCTCATCTTTTGAATGAGTTCAAACTGATTACTTGTCATTCTAAAGTGTGCGATTCCACAGTTTGGAACTGGATGAATACCTAACTCGGAGGCTTCTTGGAAGATATCCTCTTTCTTTAATCCAAATAAGGCTTCTAGACAGACAAGATAGAAGTCTCCGTGAGAAACCAGTAATACTTTATCTTGATCTTGATGTGTATCATAGATTTCTTGGAACATTGAATACATACGCTTTGTAACATCGCTATATTCCTCACCACCTACGTCACCATAATGCGTATCCATAAAACGTTTACTACTAGGGTCTGCCTCTTTGAATGTTAGACCCTCAAGATCACCATAACTTACCTCACAGATCTTTTTTGTATAAACAATATTTCCTGGGTGATACCGAGAGACAATTTCTGCAGTATCACGCGCTCTTTCAGACGTCGAAACATAAATGGTAGAGAAATGTATATCCTTTAACTTCTCAGCTGCCTCTTGTGCTTCTTGAATACCTCTTTCAGTTAAAGGACTATCACACCTACCTTGAATACGTTCCTGTACATTGAATCTTGTTTCACCATGGCGCATCAAGTAAATATCAATTGTCTTTGGATGATAGATTTGACGATACTCATTTACATCGATTGGCTCTTGGTCTAAGAAGAACTCTCCATCCTTATAATGGAATATCAACATACCAGTATTAGGCATGAGCCAACGATTCTGTTCTTTACAGCGATTTACATACTCATCTAAATTCATACCGAATAAAATCTCTAGTATACGCACTGCGTAAGCACCATGACTGACTAGAAGAATGGTATCACCATCACTAGATTCCTCAACAATACTCTGCATTGTGGTACGAACACGATTTGCGAATCCCTCACTTGTTTCACCACCTTTTGATGACCAATCATCAAAGAAAGGAGAATCTAAAACTTCTTCCTTACGGGCACCATCTAGCGAACCAAAAGAGAACTCCTTTAAACCCTTGGTAAGAATTAAGGGAATATCGTGATACTTACAG
The DNA here is from genome assembly GCF_963550625.1 of uncultured Solobacterium sp. Lineage (GTDB taxonomy): Bacteria > Bacillota_I > Bacilli_A > Erysipelotrichales > Erysipelotrichaceae > Bulleidia. Next base: position 40,165 of record NZ_CAUVCV010000001.1, on the reverse strand, counting down.
ATTTCTTTCGCAGTATCCCAAGCTCTTTCAGAGGTTGAACAATATGCACGATTAAATGGCACATTTCTAAGTGCAGACGCAACATTTTCTGCCTGTTGAATACCCTCTTCTAGCAGTGGACTATCACACCAGCCCTGCATACGACCTTTGCGATTAAATAAGGTTTTTCCGTGTCTAACAAAATAAAATTTCAATTCCATGTATTTTGTACCCCAATTCTTTGTATTTTTCTTTTATTTTTCACAAATAGTGTTGGTATAAATCTCTATGAAGACTATAATATTTTAGTCGTTATGATAGTATCATATACGTATATACTACATTCTGAAAGGGTATTATGAATTTTCTTAGAAATAAACTACATCTAACATATCCACAGATGATTATTCTGGGATTTGGGGCGATTATCTTATTTGGTGCATTGTTACTAACAACACCGCTTGCTAGTCAATCTGGTCAATGGACACCATTTATCAACGCACTATTCACATCAACGTCATGTGTTTGTGTAACAGGATTGATTGTTTATGATACCGCCACATATTGGAGCTTCTTTGGACAGCTTGTTATTATTATTCTAATCCAGATTGGTGGACTTGGTGTTGTGACGGTTATCACATCCTTGGCACTTATCACCGGTAAACGAATTGGATATCTTGCTCGTTCTACTTTGGCAAACTCCATCTCAATCTCAGCGGTTGGTGGAATTATCCGCTTACTACACTTCATCTTTAAGATTACATTTATGGTGGAAGGCTTCTTCGCCATACTCATGTCATTTACATTTATACCGGATTTTGGACTCGTTAAAGGTATTTGGTATAGTATCTTCCATTCTATCTCAGCTTTCTGTAACGCAGGCTTTGACTTAATGGGTGTACGCGAACCATTCTCGTCCTTAACATCTTATGTATCCAATCCAATTATTAATATCTCAATTATGTCTTTGATTCTGATTGGTGGATTGAGCTTCGTCACTTGGGCAGATATCAAAGAATATAAGTTTAATCTACACCGTTACCACATGCAGTCTAAAATTATCTTATTGATGACCGCAATCCTAGTCGTATTCCCTGCAATCTACTTCTTCTTTGTGGATTTTGCAGGCATGCCTTTAGGTTCAAGAATCCTAGCATCCTTCTTCCAATCTGTAACACCGCGTACTGCTGGATTTAATACAGTTGACCTTACAAAGATGACTGAATCCAGTATCTTCTTACAGATTATACTCATGTTAATTGGTGCTGCACCAGGTTCTACTGGTGGTGGTATGAAGATGACAACCTTCTTCGTATTAGTCACAACAAGTATGGCAATCTTTAGAAACCGTTCTCGTACTGAGAGTTTCGGCAGAACAATCCCAGAGACAGTCGTACGTAACGCTGCCACAATCTTGATGTTATATATCTCATTATGCGTAGGAGCCGCAATGATTATCAGTGTCATTGAGAATGTTCCAATGGTAACCGCAATGTATGAGACCGCATCCGCAATCGCTACCGTAGGTTTAACCCTTGGTATTACACGTAATTTAACGATTATTTCAAGAATGATCTTAATCTTCCTAATGTTCGCTGGACGTATTGGAGGACTCACCCTAATTTATGGTATGTTCCCATTCCGTAACCAATGTTTAGGTAGACATATTGAAGAAAACGTAGCCGTAGGCTAAATAGGAGAGAGTATGAAACAGATTTTAATTATTGGTATGGGTCGTTTTGGTCGTCATATTGCCCGCAAGTTAAATGATTTAGATATTCAAGTATTAGGTATTGATAACGATGAAGATAAGGTAAGAGAAGTACTACCTTATGTTACAAACGCTGAAGTTGGCGATGCTACAAACCAAGACTTCTTAAAGACTCTTGGTCTTAAGAACTTCGATGTATGTATCGTTGCGGTTGGTGATAACTTCTTAGCTTCGCTTGAAATAACATCCTACCTAAAGGAATTAGGCGCAAGAAAAGTTGTGTCCCGTGCTGCACGAGATACACAAGAAAAGTTCTTACTACGTAATGGCGCAGACGCAGTTGTATATCCTGAAAAGTTAATGGGTAACTTAACTGCGATGCGTTATAGCAGTGATAATGTATTTGACTACATTCAGATTGGCAAAGACTTCGCAGTGTTCGAAATTGCTGTGCCAAACGAATGGTTAGGCAAGACAATTGGTCAGGTAGATGTTCGTAAGCACTACAATATCAATATCATCGCAATCAAGAAGAATGATGATATCTCTGTTACACCAGGAGCTTCACATGTACTTAACTCAGAAGAATCCTTATTGGTATTAGGCAAAGACAAAGATATTCGTAGCGCCTTCCATATCTTAGGTTAGTCTTCTTTCGGTTGTCTTTGATATGCAATTTCCCCATCTTTATTCCGATAGGTATAACTTGGGGATATTCCAAAATGTTTCTTATACAATCGACTAAAATATAATGGATCTTGATATCCAACATTCCAAGCAGCCTCTGTTACCGAATAACCCTTCAGTAATAAATCGGCTGCTTTTCTTAATCGCAAACGAATCAAATAGTCGATTGGACGAATATGGTAAACTTTATTGAACTTATAGGAAAAATGCGCCTCATCCATCTGTGCAGCTTCTGCTAAATCCTTTAACTTTAAATTCTTATGATAAGAAGTCTCCATCAGTTCAATTGCATTTTCAATTTGTAATAACTCTTGATTGATATAGGAATAACCAAAGCAACTGAGAATCAATTGTTGTGCAATTAAGTTACGTTGAATCTGATCATCCCAGTTTGCACGCATGACACTATTCTTTAAACGATTCAATAACTCAATGGAACTACTATCTTGAAGTGCAGAAATCTCATATACCATATTCATAATATCGCTACTGCCATGCCATGGAACTTCTGGATCATAGTAGATATTCAAATGCACAAATGGCTCTTTTGAACTTACTTCAAATGTAACCCTCTGATTTTTCGCACCGTGAATAATATGATTTGGACTTGCAAGAAAAGTTTGATCATTGAACGAAATTTTCGCATTTCCTGAAAGAGGATAAATAAAGGCACTATGCGTCGTATCATAGGAAATCTGTTTTCCTCTCTCTTTCTTCTGCATAGAAATGCCTGTAATCAATAATTTACGACTGGTATACTCCTTTTGGCAGGCAATCATAAAGTCCTTTTTCTGCATAGTTTTCCCTCTTCTTTAGACAATCTTCCTTACATGGATAATATTTTATATAATTATCCATGTTTTTTTACTATTCTACATTTAAAATGATAAACTTTCCATTTATAATGATACGGTTGTTAGTTTTCTCTAACTAACTTACTTGAAAGGTATGACATAAACTCTAATGATAGCGAAGTCGAAACGTGATATTACATTTCCATATCTATTACTGTTCTTATGTGTCTGTTTGGGTATCTCTTTACTGGTTGCCGTATCTCTTGGTGCTGTAAAGATTCCTATTGCGGATACATATCAGATCATCATCAACCAACTATTTCATATTGGAAATGTAGATCATATTGCGAAATCTACAATTGCAATTGTATGGAATATGCGTAGCCCTCGTGTCATTATGGGGCTGATTGCTGGTGCAGGTCTTGCGCTTTGTGGTAGTACGATGCAGACAACGGTAAATAACCCAATTTCCGAACCATATATATTAGGAATCTCTGCTGGCGCAACCTTTGGTGCAACTCTCCTAATTATCCTAGGACTTAAATCCTTTATTGGTTTTGGTGCCTTCCTTGGCGCAATCATTGCGACAATCATTGTATTGGTAATTGCTTCAGCAGGCAAAAAGATTACAACCACAAGCCTTGTATTATCTGGTGTAGTTGTCAACGCTCTCTTTAGTGCAATCTCTAACTTCATCATCTCCATCGGTGCAAACTCCGACAATATGATGACCATTAAATTCTGGACCATGGGCTCTCTTGCCAGTTCCTCTTGGGGAAGTATTATCCTTCCATTCATCATTGTTCTAGTTGCCTGTATCTTCTTTATGACACAGCACCGCATCATGAATGCGATGTTAATGGGAGATGAAGTCGCAATTACCCTCGGTATTTCTCTTCAGAAATACAGAATGATTTACATGCTAATTATCTCATTTATCACAGGTATTCTCGTTTCTAGCTGTGGAATCATCGGCTTTGTGGGACTTATTACACCACATATCGCAAGAACTCTAGTCGGTACAAATCACCAGAAGATGATTCCTATTTCAATCATCCTAGGCAGTCTCTTTGTGATATGGGCAGATGTATTAGCACGCTGTCTTCTACCGAATGCGGAGTTACCAATTGGTATCTTTACAGCACTGGTTGGTGCACCGTTCTTCGTCTACATTGTCATCAAGAATCAGAAAGGTGGTTAAATATGGATCTAACTTGTAAAGATGTATGTTATTCCATCAAGGATAAAAAGATATTAGACCACGTTTCCATCAATGTAGATAAACAGCGCTTCGTTACCATTCTTGGCCCAAACGGTTGTGGAAAGACAACACTACTAAAGAATATCTACCGTGTTTTGAAAAGAGATTCTGGCGAAATTTTATTTAACGGCAAAAGCATTGATGATTTGCATTTAAGAGAAGCCGCAAAGAAAATTGCAGTCGTAGCACAGTTCAATGAAATCAATTTCGATTGCAGTGTCAAAGATATGGTTCTTCTCGGTCGAACACCACATATCCCATTTATGCAATCAGAGACACATAAAGATTACGAAATCGTTGAAGATGCACTCCAGAAAGTTGGCATGCTAGATAAAGCTGATCGTTCCTACCTTTCCTTATCTGGAGGAGAAAAACAACGTGTTGCCTTAGCCCGTGCTATTGCACAACAACCAACCCTACTTCTATTGGATGAACCAACCAATCACTTAGATATTCGATATCAAATTGAAATCCTACAAATCGTAAAAGACTTAAATATCAATGTTCTTGCGGTATTACATGATATTCAACTTGCATGTCGCTATTCAGATTATATCTATCTGATGAAACAAGGTACCATCCGCTATGAAGGAACACCACAAACAACAATCACAGAACAATCGATGCATGATGTATATGGCATCAACTGTAAACTGACATGGACCCCTGATCAACAGGCATTAATAGAGTATATATGAAAGGAAAACTCATGAAAAAATTATTAAACGCTACACTCGCTGCAGTATTATCATTCTCATTGATTGGTTGCAGCAACAAATCCACAACATCCCAAAAGGACAGCACAACATCTACAACAGAAAACACAACAGAAACAAAAGCAGAAGAGACAAAGTATCCTGTAACAATCACAACATACAACGGTGATGGTACAGAAATTACACAGACATTTGAACAAGCACCTGAACACGTTATTACAAACAACCTATCTGCCACAAAGATTCTAATTGATTTAGGTCTACAAGATAAGATTGTTGGTATGCTTGATCCAGATAACAAGGTTACAGACAGCTACGCTGAAGCAATCGAAAAGATTCCACACATCGGAGATAAGAAGACAGTTTCTCAAGAAGTAGCACTCTCCTACAACCCAGATGCAATTATCGGCAGAAACATGATGTTCTCAGACAAGTCACTTGGAACTGTAGATACATGGAACCAAAATGGTATCAACATCTACTCCCAAAAAGCATCTGTTTCTAACACAGAACAAAGCTTAAATAATGTTATTGAAGACATCATCAATATCGGTATTATCTTCAACGTGCAAGAAAAAGCAAACGCATACGCTAAGAAGCTACAAGAAAGAGTTGATTCTGTACTATCCGCTAACAAAAACCAACCAAAGGAATTAAAGAATGCGCTCATCATGTGTGCATACAACGATGAAACATATGGTGCATACAAGTCAGCACTACAAGAAAGTGTTCTAAACGCATTTGGTTACACAAATGTCGCAACAGGTACTTCTGGATTAACTCTAGAAAATTTAGTAACATCTGCACCTGAATTCATTATCTACGTTACAAGCGACCGTAATCAGAAGTTAGATGCTAACGCTGTAGAACTTATGAAGAATAACGCAGTACTCGCTGATGTTCCTGCAATCAAGAATGGTAAGATCCTAACAATCTCTTATGATGAATTAATGGATTACGGTCCATCTGTGATTGATGCGCTTGAATCAATTAACGCATTCCTAAAAAAGTAAGCAAATGATTCAAACAAAACTATCACTACCACAAAACTATGATCCACTTCGCGCATATCCACTCATTCTAATCAATGATGGCGATCTTCATCACTTTAATGCTCTCAAAGAGAAAGCAATTCTTGTAGGTCTACTACCAGAAAATAGATTAGTCGATTATACGCCATGGCAAGCCACTGCAATCCGTCCTGGCGTAGAAAGCTTTGGTGGTCAAGCAGATGAATACCACGACGAACTATTTCAGAATGTTCTACCAGAACTTCAAAGTAAGTATTCTATCGATACAAACAAAATCTTTTATGGAGGCTATTCCTTAGGTGGACTAGCAGCCGTATATAGTTTGTATCGTACAAACATTCCTAGTGCAGTATTCTCGATTTGTGGCTCCTTCTGGTATCCAGAATTTGTAAACTTCTGTAAAGAGAATCCCGTTATCAACCAAAACGCTAGCGTTTACGTATATAACGGCAAAACAGAAGGTTCACACCACAACAATATTTTAGATAACGCACCAAAGTGTGCAGAAGAGATTCACTCAACTCTGCAAAAACAGTTGAATCACTTCATATCTGTATTTGATGATTTTGGACATCATGAAAATCTAACCGATCGTTATACAGCATTATCTGATTGGTTAGAAAAACAACTATAAGTATTACATTATAAAAGGCGCTAGCAAGTAAGCTAACGCCTTTTATCTATATTGGATATACTACCCCTTATAACAAGAAAAGACCTCCGCATGGTCTTCTCTTGTTTTTATTTAATAAGGGGATAGAATTTCACTGATGTTTGCTAAGGGGAGCAATCATTCAGGGCAGATATTCCTATCTGCACTTATATAGTACAAATTTATTGTCATTCAAATATGGCAAGATTTTGTAAAATTATGTGATGTACTATCCAAGAATTTTTGTAATGCTAGCTGCTTTGTTTTCACGTAGTAATGCTGTAAGTGGAGAAAGCGCACCACCTAATGCTGCTACACACTGGAAGGCAAACATTGCATAGTAGTTCATCTTATCTACAATACCTCTCTCCATCAACTCAGGTAATACCTGGAAAGAGTCCATCATACGAACATTGACATATCCTTCTTCATGGAAAGCCTGTGTAACTGTTAATGCAAAGTCAAACTTATTTGCATAATAAACACCAATAAACATTAGTACAAAGCAGATTGCAATCCCAATCTTACTTAACTTACCAGCACCCTTTTGGTATGCAGTTAATGTCATAAAGCCCATCGCTACACCCGCAAGAATGGAGATATATCCTAACTGACCAATCACGACAATCAGAATAGCACCTGCAATAACACCACCTAACGCAAACGCTGTACCTAGTGCATAGTTTTCAACTACAACAGGAGCCTGTGCTTGTGCTTCTGTATGATCTGCTAGCATTTGTACTGCAACTTCTTCTGTATAGAAGTGAATCGCACCTTGCTTGATGAAAACTCTTGTCTCTGCTGGTTCTAATGTTTCTTCTGCACAGTTTGAGTAGCCATTCATATGGAACCAGTTAATGATTTCTGGAATTGATGAAATAATATTCTTTGCTTTACCATTTGCAGTAAATGCTGTCTTGAATGTAATCGTTACAACATTACCGTTGGCTTTTGCACTACCCACCTTCTTTACAGCACTTACAAGACCACGTAGATTTAAATCATTTGGCTTACGATTGTCTTGGTCAACAACACAGAATTTAGCGATGACTGTGTATACATTCTGGAATATTGTTAATGCATATGTATAACCTATTTCTGTCGCACAAGCTACACCTGCATCTTTATCGTAGGCAATCCCTAGACCGTTTGCTACTCTACCTAAAAGTGAATAATCTTTCATATTTCCTCCATAAAATAAAAAGATAGATTACTCTATCTTATTTTCACTATACTATTCTACTATTTCTAACATAGCAGATGCAACAACAGCCATATTTGTTAGGAAAGATTTCTTGTCTTCAGCACTTAAATGGCCTAATGCTTTTGTTAGAACCTTGCTGATTCTTTCTATAATACGGTCTGTGACTTCTTTACCAGTTGTTGTTAATACAGCATGTGCACCATATCTGCTCTTACCATTACGGCACTCAAAACGGATGAATTTTCCTTTTTCTAACTCTGCAAGAGATCTAGATACTGCTGCCTTATCCATCTTGCTAGATTCAACCAATTCTGTGTTTGTTAAGCCCTGAGGGTTAAAACCTAAATATAATAGCAACATTGTCTCTGCACCCTTTAGCTTTGTTGATTTGATTTCTTCTGCCTTAATTGCTTGAATGCAATAATTAAATGCATTAGCTGCAACCACGAAATCACGGCCCTTCTTGTTCATTTTATCGCTTTCCCTTCCCAATTATCATTCGCATGCATGGCATTTAACCACCATCACTACATACCGACAACTTCTATTATAAATATTATTTCAATAATTTATATAGCCTGATAATAATATTTCAAAATTTTTTGTACATTTTTTGAACGATTATATGAAAAATTTTCAAAAAGTGCATGCATGTCAATCAAAAACATGCATGCACTTTATACATTTTGCTTTATATGACTATTTAAGCCTTACCAGCAGCCTCTGTATAAGCACTGATAATCCAATCATTGTTGATGCGTGGGAAATCTGTCTCATCAATTGCGAAGCGATCTTTATCCACTTTCATCTCTTCTTCGAGAACACTAACAGGAATTAAGAATGACATTCCCTTATCGTCAGCTCGTACATTGATTTTCATGACATCGTTCTCTGTATGTTGATATTCGATACCAGTCACATCTTCGGCAGTTCCTTTTTTATTGTCGATATACTCAATAAAGCTGTCGTATTTTGCAAGTTCTACCATGATATCATCTATACCATCTTCAAAAATCTGTATTTTTTCCGCAAATTCCTGTACTGTAGCACAACGTCTTAACTTAAAACCTTGTTTTACAAGAGGCTGTGCCAACTGCTTCAAAGACTCTGCTGGCTCTTGTTGGCTCAGCCAAATTAAGAATTTTCTAGATGGATCTGAATAAACTAGTGGTGGTTGAATCATGAATGCATGCTGACAATGAGGGCAGGTATGTCTAAAAACATCCCCACTGATACAAGCTTCTTTCAAGTCTGGGTCTTGTTCTGCATTGATTGCTGTATAGATTGTTGTATCAAATTCCTTATGGCAATAAGGACAAGTATATCTAATATCTTGACTCTGGCTCATGTTTTTCTCCTAGCTCTTCATTGAGATTCCAGAAAAATCAATTCCTAGTTTCTCTGTTTCATGTACAATTTTTTCTAGTACAGCTGATTCTTCATCACTTAGTGTTTCACCACCAAATAAGATAATCAAATGTGATACATCCTCAGCATAGTATGGTATTGCCCATACTTTATCCGCAAAGTGTAATCCAATTTCTTGGCTTGGCTCTTCATCGACTTCTCCAACAACAAATGGACCATGGATACCTGTTAGGCGCACTGTAATCTCATGAATGACTGATCCGTGCATAACTCCTGCTAGTACATTATCTGGATAAAATGGATCACGCAATGCATCTAAACGCTCATCTTTGCGCAAGCGACGTAAGTCTTCATCTCTTATTTCTGTTTTTTCAATCCATGACGCATTCTTCTTTACCATCTGAACTGTTTCTTTGACAACTCTTACTTCACGGTCAAAGACTTGTTCCATTGTAAAGAAACCGAGCATCTCTGGATCATCCATTCCTCTAAGACATGTTTCCCATGAATTACCGATTGATAGTACATTAAACATTAGCATTCCATCTTCTGTACAGTACGCTGAACATACAGCGTAACAGTCATCCTGATGCACTTCGATTTTATCTTTTAATAGTTCTGTTAAATCGTCCGCTTCGATTGTAATGTACTTCTGATACATGACTGTAAAATTTAGTTCTGCGACTTTCATCATCAATCCTCCTTCCTGGTGAAAAATGACAGGTCTTATTGACCTGTCATTATTTTAACATTGATTTGTGATTAACGTCTTCTTCTACTACCTAAAATTCTTAATAAGTATAGGAACATGTTAACAAAGTCTAGATATAGCTGTAATGCTCCATAGATTGCAAGCTTCTCTCTTTCTTCTTCTCCATTAACCGCCATATAGTAGAACTGCTTGATACGTTGAATATCAAATGCTGTATAGATCATGAAGATAAATAATCCTAGATATGCAATCAATAAGTTATTACGTAATACTGGAATAAAGATGGATGCGATACTTGCGATTAATAATGCAACTAATCCACCAAATAAGATTCCACTATACTTTGTTAAATCAACATTTGTAACATGGCCAATAACAGCACAACTTACGAATAAGATTGCCGCAAATATAAATGCTTGGAATACAGTACCCACTTCATACGCTAGTGGAATAACACCAAATGTAATACCTGTTAACGCAGCGTATGCAAAGAATAATGCTGTACATACACCCTTTGATAAATGTCTAATTGCCGCATTTAGAGAAAGCACCAACACAATCTGTGTGATTAATAATCCAATCTGGATATAGATTGCTGATTCACTAAAGAAGAAGATGCGTGCTAATGTTCCTCTTGTTATCAAGGAATGGAAGATAAGATATGCTACTGCAGCTGTAATTGTTAAGCCAACACCCATGTATGTAAACACTTTTGTTATATAAGCTTTGAGGCCAGCCTCCTCGTTATATGTTCCATAATAATTTTGTCTGTCAAATTCACTCATGATTAAGTCCTCCTGACAATATTATTATATGATTATTTGACCAAAAGTCAAACAAGATAATATACTGTCTTTTTTCTTTCTATTTTTGATTCTGATACCAATGTACCAAGTTTTCTAACATTGCTTGACGCTCTAAACTGTTGTTATTTTCAAACCACTCTACATCCATCTGGTGATTGAACCAGGTATACTGTCGCTTTGCGAATTGACGAGAATGTTTCTGAATTTCTTCTTTGACTTCTTCAAGGGATTTCTTTCCTTCGTGGAAACCCTCCCACTCACGATAGCCAATTCCCTTCATACATGCATCCTGAAAGGAAACACCTTGCTGTAGCAGCTTCTCTATTTCTTTTTGTAAACCTGCCTCAAACATCTTTTCTACACGCGCATTAATGCGTGCATAGAGTTGTTCGCGTGGCATTGTACAGCCAATAATACGCGCATCATACAACATACGATGTTCCTGTTCTGCAATCATTTCGCTTTGGACTTTTGGGCTACGTCTTGCGATTGTCAAACTTCTTAACAAACGCTGACGATTATTTGGATGTATTTTTTCACTTTGCTTAGGATCTAATTCTAATAACTGCTGATACAGTTCTTCATTCGTATAGTTTTCTAAGTCTATATCAACACCTGCGCCACTTTCATCACTAAACTGATAATCATACAAGCATGCCTTAATATATAGGCCAGTGCCACCACAGATAATCATTGGTTTCTCACTTTGATTGATTAGCTCTCGTGCCTTTGACTGAAAGTCTGCTACGGTATAGCTTTGTTTGGTTGTGTAGATATCGATTAAATGATGTGGTACACCATCCATTTCCTCTTGTGTCACCTTACCAGAACCGATGTCTAAACCTTGATAAACCTGTATAGAATCTCCACTGATAATTTCTCCATTTAACTTTTTCGCAAGTTCGATTGCAAAATCACTCTTCCCTACCGCAGTAGGGCCAACAACAACTATCACTTTCTTCATCGCAAGAATTCCTTTACTAAAGTCTTCTCATCTAAGGTAATAAATGTTGGTCTTCCATGTGGACAGTGATATGGATTATCACACAGAGATAATTGTCGTACAACTTCCTTCATTTCATCCATGGTTAAACTACGATTAAAACGGATGGAATGATGGCAAGCCATTGTCGCAATCTTTTTCTTTTCCATGCGTGCATATTTAATATCACGATCATTCTTAAATAAATCAATTACATCATTCAAAAACTGTGTTTCATCGATATCCTGCATCCATACTGGCACGCTATGTACAACGAGTGTATCTCTACCAAAAGGCTCAAATACAACATGGATATCTTCTACTGCCGCATTGATTTCTTCAACGCGTCTTACAAGATCATTTCCTGCATGAATTGTAATTGGCACCAAGCAATCCATCATTACAGGATCTTGATTTAATTTTGCCTTGTATTCTTCGTAATGTACGCGCTCTTGTGCCGCATGTTGGTCAATAATGACTAGACCCTTTTCAGTTGCACAGAGAATGAATTTCTCATGAAGTTGACCGATGACTTCCATCGGTGGAAAGACCTGTTGTTGAGGCTTGTATTCAGGATATTCCTGTTCAAACTGTGTTGAAACACGCTTAAGTTCAGCTTCCGTTTCCTTGACTTCTTCTTCTAAAGTTATTTCTTGTTTCTCAACTTTTACTTCTTGTGTTGTGGAAATGACAGGTTGTATTACTAATTGTCTGCGCTCTTGTTCCTTACGATACTCTGCTTCCTGTATCAAACGGTCTGTATCGAAAGCTATTGGTTGATAGTATTCCTGTCTAGCCTCACGTACTTCCGCTTCTGGCGCAAGAATCGTACCTCTTAGCATATTTGCAACATTGTTTTTGATGAGTGTTTCTAATTGAATCTCTTTTGATAAACGTACTTCCCATTTGGAAGGGTGTACGTTTACATCTAAAAGATGTGGGTCCATCGAAATATCTAATACACAAATTGGGTATCGACCTTTTACGATAAAGTCTTCATATCCATCTTGTACTGCTTTATATAATTTATAGGTTCGTACCATTCTACCGTTCAGGAATAGGTTCATACCTGTACGGCTAGCACGTGTGATACTCGGCTTGATAAGATAACCCTTCACACTATAATCAAAGTCACTAAAATCTACCGGGATGGCATTCTCTGCAGCCATTCTACCAAACACTTGGTATACAACCTCTAAAAGATTTCCCTGTCCACTTGTACGGAAGGATTCGCGATCATCACTACGCAAGATAAATGCAATCTCTGGATGAGACAAAGCAAACTTAGAAACAACATCTTGAATGAGAGATGCTTCATATGCAGCTGAGCGCATATGCTTCAGACGTGCAGGTGTCTGATAAAATAAACCTTCTACTGATATTTCTGTTCCCTGATTACATGGATATGGTGTAACACTCTCTACATTGCCATAGGCAACGACAACTCTTGTCGCATCCTTACCATCTGATGTACTCAGTACCATTCTAGATACTGAAGAGATTGATGGTAGTGCTTCACCGCGAAATCCCAATGTATGAATCGACCATAAATCATTCTGTGACTGTATCTTAGATGTCGCATGTCGACCAAAACAGAGTTGTGCATCCTGCGCATCCATTCCACAACCATTGTCGATAACACTCAATCGTTGGATACCACCTTCTGTGATATTGACTTCAATACGAGTACTACCCGCATCAATAGCATTCTCTACAAGTTCCTTAACGACACCCATCGGTCTTTCTACGACTTCACCAGCCGCAATCATATTCGCTGTTAATGTATCTAATTGTTTAATTCTTCCCATATTTTTTACCTGCGTATATTATACTATAATGATTTATGAAAGAGGTTATCATGCGTTTAAAAAATGAATTCCGAAAAGAAACTGTCATCCAAAAATCACGCTTTATCGCTTGTGCAACTGTCGCAAAGAGTGAAGAGGAAGCAAAAGCCTATATTGACTACATCCGTGATGAATTCCGTGATGCGACGCATGTATGTACCGCATACATCGTCGGAGAAAATGACGCCTACCAAAAATCTAATGATAATCATGAACCTGCAGGTACAGCAGGTATCCCTATCCTTGAAGCAATCCGCAAAGCCGGATTATCTGATACCGTAGTCTGTGTTGTACGATACTTTGGTGGAATTAAACTTGGAGCTGGTGGATTAATTCGTGCATATGGTGGTGCTACCAGTGCTGTTCTACAAGAAGCATACAAAGTAATAGACGTGTCTATCGCTACCTGGCATGTGAAATATCCATATGAATACATTGGTAGCGTAGAAAACTGGATACGCAATCACGCAACGGATGCTAGCTTTGATTATGATGACTATGCACATGCCTACTTTGCAAGTAACGAAGAAGACTTGCAAACGATCTTTTCTGATCTTACAAAGGGAAGTGCAGAAATAGAAAAGACAGGTTCCACTCTTTATGAAGAACCTGTCAATGAATAACTATTTCTTTACAAACATGATATTCATATCAACGTTTGTTGAGATACCATTGACACTTCCAGAATCTGTATATTGCCAGATACTGAAGTGATAACTGAAGTTTGGCGCATAAGAATAGTCTGCCACCCAGAAATCATAATCATGTAAATAGTTCATCTCAAATACCGTCTCAAATAATTGAGAACTGCTGTATACCATCGCTTGGTATCCAGCATTTTTTATGTGATTCATAAATGTGACAGCCGCTTGTGTGCGCTCTTGCGCAGTTGTATTTTCAATACGGTCAGTCGCATTACTTACTTCTTCTAAATCAAATACGATAGGTAACTGTAAGTTATATTTCTTTACACGTTCCAAGACAAAGTCCGCTTCAGCACGTGCTTCTTCAACAGATACTGCCTGCGAGAAGAAATAAACACCTACATCAATTCCATTTTCAATTGCGCCTTGAATATTCTCTTCGAAGTATGCATCATCCATGAGTGCACCTGTTTCATATCCACGATATCCCACCTGGATCATCGCAAACTTCACACCACTGTTTTTAACAGCCGTCCAATCGATTGATTTTTGATGTGATGAAACATCAATACCAATTACAGATGTATACGTATCATCTTCGTAAGATGGAAAACCATTGTTCCATGTTAAATTTGACCAGTTATATGTATGCATGTTTGGATCAGTCTCAACAAGCTGTTCCTCTTCTAATAGTTGCTTTGAACGATATGCCTGCATATAGATATTGCGGATAGTCAATAATACAAAACAGATGACCATCGCAGCAGCGATGGTCCACGTTCTTTTTATTCTTTTCTTTCTACGATAATATCTCATTTACTACCACATCGGTCTAAATCCTAGTAATGATACTAGACTAAAGAATTTTCCAAGTGTATGTTGAGAAACAAGTATTGTAAGAATAACTGCATATATGAACGTAATCAACATTATCATTAAGAAACGGTTTCCCTTTTTAATTGTCGCAAAAATGGATCCCATACAAAATGACATAGATAGTAGTATCGCCCAAACCCATAGTGCTTCTAGCGTTTGGAATAGGATAAATACTCCCGCTAGTAATATAAATACTGTTGGCACAAAAATAATTCTAGCAACATCACAGTATACATCTTCGGGTTTTTGTCCATCCTTACGATTTAAGTAACAATACGTATAAATACTACCCACAAAGAAGATTGTTAATCCAATTCCACAGATCATACATCTTAAGATTAGAATATTCGCAATTAAGTTTAATACCACAATGACAATTGATGCTGAGAAGGATAACTCACTTCCCTGGAAAGGATTTCCAGCAACCTTCCAAAGTGTAACAAGATCGGACTTGTAGAAATGAAACCTAGAAAATATACTTTCTTTAACGGTCTCAGGCTGTGATTGCTCTGGCTGCTCAGTGACCTTTGCACCGCAATAGCCACAGAACTTACTGCTTTCAGATATTTCTTTTCCACAGTTCTTACAAATCATCTCGCACCTCCGCAATAGGATTTTATTATAACACCATATTCGTCATTCGCATTAACGACGTGTATAATTTAATAATTCTTCTAGTTTCCCAGAAACAATTCCACTATCTTCTAGCATGCTCTTTGTTTTAACGTTATAACTAAAATAAAGTAATAGTGTTAAGAATGTATGCCAGCTCATTTCACGTCTGCCAGTTTCCACTGCGCTATATGTCTGACGAGAGATACCTAAAATCAAGCATAACTCTTCTTGAGAAATACCAATGCGGGCACGATACACTGGTAAATCTTCAGTTAGCATCTGTATATATTTCTTCTTTTCTGATGTTGATAACATCGTAACTTTTATATTTGACATCACAATTCCTCCATAATGACTATAAATAAATTATGATGTTGTTATATTATACGGTCAATGCACCGTTTCTTGAGATTTCCTAAATATTGCATGAAAAAACAGGGTATTCTCCTAAAGTACGTTCTATCACATTATAGTTTAATGCAAAGTGTAGCTATATAGTCACTTCCATAATGGGATAATCGATGTCTTTTATCGCACGATTCATAAAAATCTATCATAGCAAGACCATTTTTAAGTTGTCCTCTAATCTGAGTTTCTAAGGTATGGCTAAATTCATATCCATATTCTGGATTTATGGTTATCTTGCCTTCCTCTTCAAGCTCTCTTGAATTAAACGGTATTGAAAACTTTAAAAGTAATTCCTCATCAGGTTTGTCCCATACAATGTCAGCATCATACATGTATATCCAAGGATTCATAAATCCGACCATTAACAATCCACCTTTTTTCAATACTCGAGAGGCTTCTTTATATATGTTTTCTAAATCTTCTACATAAACATTTGAAACTGGATTAAAAATAATATCAAAAGTTTCATTTTCAAATGGAAATGGTTTTGTCATATCGCCTTGAACTGTGTTGATTTTTAAGCCTTCTCTTTTAGCAACCATATCATCTTTTTGTAATTGTGATTTAGAAAAATCCATTATAGTGACATCATAACCTTTTACAGCGAAAACCGGTCCCTGTTGTCCACCACCACAAGCCAAACCTAAGATCTTTTTACCGTTTGTTTTTTCAAACCATTCTTTTGGAACTTTTTTTCCAACGGTTAATGCTACAGAAATTGGATTATTCCTAACTTCTTCTAATTCTTCATGTGTCAATGGTTCCGTATAGTCATTTTTTACATTATTCCATCTATCTTGATTTATTTTTATATAATTGTTCATTTTATAAATCTCCTTGTTAATTTATATTATCTGTCACTTGTCTTTATCTACATAGTGGTTTTCTACTTTGTACCATTTTTCTATCTTAATGTTTCATATCAAAGGTCGAGGGTGAGTATTTCTTTATTTTTCAAGTAAACGACTAACTGGTTACAATTTCCCCCATCCATAAATAGTCTAAAACGAGCTTTACGACTTTAGAAGCTTCTTTATCGACCATAAAAAAGAAGTGTTACCACTTCTTTTTTGGAAACTATCTCTTTGTTACGTCTTTTTCTGCGTTAATTTCTAATAACTTGTTTGTTAATTCGTTTTCGATACGACGTAGTTCAAGCTGAGCAGCTTCACGCTTATCACGGCCTTCCTTCTGGATGTTCAATACTTCATCCAAAGTAGAAATTAACTTTTCGTTTGTATGTTGTAATGTTTCAATATCAACAATACCACGTTCGCTTTCTTTTGCTGTATCAACAGTTGCTTGGTGCAATGTTTCCGCATTCTTCTTGAGAAGCTCGTTTGTCATATTTGTAACTTCACGTTGTGCTTCCATCGCCTGCTTGGAGTGTGTGATACCTAAAGACAATACAATCTGGTTCTTCCAAAGTGGAATTGTATTCGCAAGAGTACTCTGAATCTTCTCTGTCATAAGAGTATCGTTGTTTTGTACTAAACGAATCTGTGGAGCCATCTGGATGGAAACCTGTCTAGTTAATTCCAAGTCATAGAGTTTCTTTTCGAAACGAACACAAGCCTGTTCCAGGTCATTTGCCTTCTGTGCATCTTCAGGCAAGCCTGTCTGCTTTGCCTTTGCGATTAATGCAGGTAATTCATTTGCACGAACATCCTTTAACTTCTTACGACCAGCCATGATATACATGGTTAGTTCCTTGATGTTTACTTGGTTACGTTCGTAGAGTTCATCTAATAATGCGATGTCCTTTAATAATTGAATCTGATGATCCTCTAAGACACCTGCAATCTTTTCAACGTTAGCTTCTGCCTTGTCATAACGAGCTCTGAACTCATCAATCTTTGACTTACCTTTATCAAATAAGCTTGCAAAGAATCCCTTCTTTTCATCAGAATCTGATGTATTCTTTAAATTTACTACAAGATCTGTAAGGATATTTCCGATTTCACCTAAGTCCTTTGTACGTACATTCTTTAAAGCAGAGTTTGAGAAGTCAGTTACTTTCTTCTGTGCTGCAGAACCATACTGAAGAACTGTATTGGAATCCATAATATCAATCTTCTCTGAGAATGAATCAATTGTCTTTTTTTCAGCTTCAGTAAATTCAGTTGCCTCAATTGGGTCAATCGCCTTTAATTTTTCATCTTCTTCAGCTTTCTTAGCTTCTAATTCAGTTAATTGCTTTTGATTTTCTTCTTGAAGTTCATCAGGCGTTAGCGTAAGAGTGATTTCTGGCTCTGTTTGTGTCTGTGCCTGTGCTTCTGCCTGTGTTTGTGTTTGGTTTGTATTATTCTCGCTCATGTCATTCCCCTTCTGTCGTATAGATTTAGTATACCACGTTGTATTTTAATTTATATTCATTTTTTTCTCACGCTGTCTGCGAATCAAATATGTAATTAACTTGATAATTCCTAGCAATGCTGCGATTGCGATAACGATTGCTAGATATACGCGATAGCCAAAGGCTGATGTATTTTGGAAGAAGCGAATAAAGCTGAAATGCTTATCCTTAATCTTCTGTACTCTTGCGGTTTGGTATTGCGCTTTCATCTCAGATACTCCATTTACTTTATCCATATCTAAGATATAGCGTGTGATTGCTTGCCATTCTTTTAGTTCAGTTCCATCCGCATTGTATAAGATCATGTCACTGAAATCTGTAATTTCATGACCAGAAGCATCATATGTATGAATATCTAACTGATTGAATGTTTTCTTTCCTACCGATGGCAACATATTTGCAATATACAAATTCGTTACCACTGGATATAACTTATCTTTTTCTACTGGAATATAGAAACCTGCATTCGTACGAACTTCCGCATCAATTACATGGTTTAAGATAAAGCGATAATCGGAGTAATGATACTGCATGCCACTAAAGAACAGCTGTCCATCCACCATCATATCTTTTCCTACACTACGATCTAACTCCGCAACTTTGATTAAATCAGAACCCTTCATGTATACACGAATTAATGGATAACCAAGTAACCCATCATTTCCTTTACCAAGGTTTACCGCATTATATACTTCTCCAACAGTAATATATCCCTTCGTGAGTCCAGAACGGATAATGCCCTTCGCAGTTAAACCAATAGTAAATGTCGTATCTTTTGTGGTTAACTTGCTTGCATATACATAAGCATCTGTAATGAGGTCTGCCATTGTGTTTCCAGTGAATGCTGAGTAATCCTCATACACATCCGCAAGTGGAAAGTTTGTATAGCCAATGGATTGATCCATTGAATATCCATACTGCTTCAGGTAATTCTCATTTACATCTGCTTTATATTCTTGAATCTTTGCGTTGATTGTTTCATCAACTGGACTTTCTGCTGTGATAGGAATCAGCTGATAATCCACCTTTTCTTTTGTCTCGACGTTGATATCTAACAAGCCAAGATACTTACCGAAACTACCTGCAGACACAATCCATGTTTTATTCTTATGAATTGGTTCTGTTAATACAGTATGTGTATGACCACTGACAATGACATCAATACCGTCTACTTTATCCGCAAGGATTTCGTCTTCTGACTTACTCGCATCTTTATTGGTACCACTATGTGAAAGACAAACAATAACTTGTGCACCTTCTTCTTTGAGTTTCTGTACCATGTGTTTGGCTGCTTCAATACGATCAGGGAAAGTATTATTTCCAGCAGCCGTGTAATAGACACTATCTTCACCCATTACACCGAATAAACCAATTTTATACCCCCCACGTTCAATGATTTTATACTCTGTACCACCATGTTCTTCCCAGGCTTTCTTGAGTGCCTGTGATTCTTCGTCCTCACCAAATGTGAGATTACTACATAGGATTGGAGGTGTATTGGTGGAATTTTCAATCATCTTTGTAAGGGAGGCAACACCATAATCGAATTCATGGTTTCCAAGTGTTGTCGCATCATATCCCATAAGTCCTAATAAGGATAAGTCAGGTGCACTCTTTTCAAATAAGGCGTTGTAGAATGTACCCATTGAGAAGTCACCGGCATCAACTAGTACAGTATGATCATTGCGATTTGCGGCAATCGTTCCTGCTAGTGCCGCATATCCACCAATGGTTTCTGGTTCTCCTGTTTCGGTATTCGTTACACGATAAGAATCAATGTGGTCATGTAAATCATGTGTAAACAAAATACGTACAGTAGAACCTTCGCTGGTTGTCTGTTCTTCATCCGCATATACAACTGTAGAAACGGTACTTGTTAGTACTGTTATCGCAGTTATGATTTTTAATAAAAATTTCTTCATGTTGCTAGCACCTCTGCGCATTAGATTATATCATTTTGCATAATGAAAAGAATGAGGAAACCCCATTCTTTAACATTTTTCAACAATTTGTAATTAATTACGCAAAGTTATATTCTGTCACAATTGGCTTTCTGCCTTCTGCCTTATCTCTGTAATATTCATAGAAACTGATACCTAGATAAGAACCAGAGATATTGTAAACATTTGTATAGCCAAGCTTCTGTAATGCACAGATTACATTATAACTACGCTGTGAAGAACGGCAGTGTAAGTATACAGGAACATCTGTAGGAATTTCACTGAGTCTCTCTCTAAATTGAGACATTGGGATATTCACTGCATTGATTAAGTGTCCCTTTTCAAACTCATCTGCTTCACGAACATCGATAATGCATGCGTTGTTTTCTACAAGTTCTCTAACCTTGTAAACTGGAACCTGTCTAAACTTATCATGTAGAAGGTTTAGTCCTACAAGAGCCGTGTGATTCACAACATCCTTTGCTGTTGAGTAGTATGGGGAATAGCAAAGTTCTAATTCCTTCAAGTCCTCAAGTGTTGCATTCATGCTAATCATAGCCGCAATCACGTCGATTCTCTTATCCACAGTACCCTTACCAACTGCTTGTGCACCCAAGATTCTTCCCGTAGGCTTTTCAAAAATAAGCTTAAAGAAGAGTGGGTTACTATCTGGCATTAAACCAACCTTATCTCCTGGGATTGTATACGCAAAGTCATAGTTATAACCATGCTGTTGGCAATCTTTTTCATTTAGACCTGTATTTGCTACATTTAATCCAAAGAGATGGATACAGCTTGAGCCAATAACACCTCTATTACTGTGTGTTTCACCAAACATATGGTCTGCTGCAGCTCTTGCCTGTCTTTGTGCTGGTCCTGCAAGTGGAAGTCTAGTCTTATCATTTGTAAGTCTATTTGTAACTTCAATTGCATCACCTACTGCATAAATATCAGGATAGTTTGTCTGATAGTTATAGTTTACTAAGATAGCACCTGTCTTACCAAGTTCAATACCACAATCCTTAGCTAACTTTGTTTCTGGTGCTACACCGATTGCCATAATGACTGCTTCAGCTGGTAGATGTTCTCCACTAGAGAGGACTACTTCGCCTTCACCAACTTCTGTAACAGTCTTTCCTAGATAAAGGTTAATACCATTATCAATGATTTCCTTATGAAGAATCTGTGCCATATCCTCATCCAGAGGCTTCATAACCTGTGGTAAACCTTCCACAAGATTTACTTCTTTTCCTGCTTCGCGGAAGTTTTCAGCCACTTCAAGACCGATAAAACCACCACCAACAACTGTAACTTTATTCACATTCTTAGCAGCTACAAAGGCTTCAATCTTCTTAATATCTGTAACATTCTTTACTACAAATACATTCTCACGGTCGATACCCTTGATCGAAGCTGGAAAGATTGCGTTAGCTCCTGGGGAAAGTGCTAACTTATCATAGCTTTCTGTATAACTTTCTCCAGTAACTAAGTTTTTAACAACGACTTCTTTCTTATCTGGATAAATTTCTGTAACCTCATGCTTTACCAAAGCCTTAATTCTGTACTTATTCCAGAATTCTTCTGGATTCATCAATACTAGCTTATCACTATCATCAACGATTCCACTTAAAGCGAAAGGAAGGCAGCAGTTAGAGAAGGATACATTTTCTCCTCTTTCAAACATAACAACTTCTGCTGTTTCATCGATTCTTCTAGCTCTTGCGGCAACGCTGGCACCACCAGCTACACCACCTACAACTACAATCTTCATAGTTTCTCCTTTTCTTCACGAAACATTCTTTCTTTTTCTAAATTGATATACCAAAACTCCGCATAGTGTCCATATGATTAGACTAATGAAAGCTTCCTTTGAAAGCTGTGCAGGAGATCCTGGGAACATTAATAGTACAATAAATCCCGCAGAAATCAGTGCACCTAGCGCACACGTCACTTTTTCAATCTTTGATTTCGCAAGCGAAATACTGATGAAACTAACGTACATATACGCTACTGCCGCAAGAACACTTGCCATATCTACGATATAGATAATGACACGTCTTCCAACAAAGGCTCCAATCAAACTAATTGCACAGACGAACAGAATTGCATAAGGTTGTACACCTTTCTCGTTTTTGATGCTGTATTTTGGGCCTAAATGCTTTCTTTGGGATAGACTCGCGATTAGTTTGCTTGACGCAATCATAAAGCCATTGATTCCACCAATGACTGCAGCTGCCAAAGCAATTAACATGATATAAAATCCTGCTTTCCCTAAGTGCTGAATTACTGCATCCGCAACGGCCCAGTGTGTTTTCATAGCTGCTTCAGGCGAAAACCCTAATCCTGCTATGGTATTTAAAGCTCCATAAAGGAATATACCAATAAAGACTGAAATACCTACTAACAATGTAGATTTTTCAGGCTCAAAGCCTAGTTCCTCTGAAACCTGTGGCACTACGTCAAACCCAACAAATAAGAAGGGGGCTATCGCAATAATTTTCGATATTTCACTAAACGAAAAGCGGTAGTTATCCACATAGTTTTGATGAAAGGCTTGTAAGTCACTTCTCATAAACATTAAACCTAGAAGTCCTGATACAATGACAGCCAAAAGAATGCTCATGACATTTTGCACTTTCGTGCTAATTTTTAACCCCTGAATATTGATGTAACCAAATAAGATAATGACGGCAGACATCACAAGTACATCCGTTAGATAGATTGGATATCCCGAAATAGAATATAGATAGAAGAAGTCCATCTTCGCTCCAAATATCTCACGAAGCAGTAACACAAAGGCTCCTGCATTCAGCGGTACCATGCTTAAATAACAAAGACTTAGGGACCAGCCTACTACAAAGCCATGTACCTTGCCTAGATGATTTAAAGCATAGGTAAATTCTCCACCATCTTCTCTATGATTCTCTAGCATGATGTGATAGCCA
Source organism: uncultured Solobacterium sp. (assembly GCF_963550625.1). Lineage (GTDB taxonomy): Bacteria > Bacillota_I > Bacilli_A > Erysipelotrichales > Erysipelotrichaceae > Bulleidia. The sequence goes on along the minus strand of NZ_CAUVCV010000001.1, from coordinate 16,631 downwards.
TTCTGTATCACCATGATAAAAATGCCACCAATCAAAAGTCCTATAAAGGTATTGATTACACCTGCTTCTCTTAGAAACTTTGTACCTGGAAGTGTAAAGGAACCCCAGCCTATTATGGCTCCAATGACTAATCCAAGCACATCAATATATCTTAATTTTTTATCCATTTATTTTATAAACGAACTTTTTTAGCAATGATATTTCCAACAACACCACCAGTTACCATGACAATTAAGAAAATCCATCCTGATAATGAGAAGTTTGCGATTGGAGTATATAGGGCACCTACGTTACATCCGTTAGAAAGTCTTGTACCAAATCCCATAGCGAAGCCACCGATTGCATAGAATAATGCCTGCTTTGGATTCATCTTCCAGCTTGACTTGCAGAATGATACGAAGTTATTTGAAGTTAACATGTAGATAAATGTACCTAATACGATACCTACGTTCTGTACATTGATTGGGTGCTCAAAGAAAGGCATTTGGTAAGGACCAGCTGCTCCCTTTGTAAACTCAACGATTGCTTCTACCTTAACACCGAACAACATGAGTAACTTACCGAACCAGAATCCGTAAGGAGTACTTGCTCCCCATCCAGCCTTAGTAACACCCATGAGAATTACGAATACTGCAGAAATTACAAGAACAGATGTTCTTAAGCTCCAAGGACGAGCAAAAATCTTTTCATATCCATCTTCGCTGCATGGACAAACTGGTTCTGTTTCATCTAAAGACTTCTTTTCAGCAGCTAACTGTACTGTTTCGCTACCAATACCGAAGTAAGTTCCTGCTTCCTTTCTCTTCTTTTCGTAGAGATAGCTTAACTTCACTACGATCAAGCAAAGAATACCAGTTAAAATTAGAGCACCTAAGTAGCCCTGTAAACCATCAAATCCAAATAGATCTGGGAAGTATACACCATTCTTATCACCAAACTTGATTAAAGAATCCTGTACCCAGCTTGCTGTATTCTGAATTGGGAAGCCTACAAATACACCCATACAGAAGAATAGTAGAGTAACAATACCTCTTGGGAATGCAGCAACCAAGTCTGTTAATACACCAGATGCACAGCATGACGCAAAAGCCATACCGAAACCGAAGAGAAGTCCACCTACGATTAAGCCTAAGTTAATAGGGTTTACCCAAAGGTCAAACTCAGAAACGTCTGCGTTATATAATACTGCTGTACTAACTGCAGCTGATACGAAGAACATAAACATTAATGTTCTCATTAACTTTGTAGAACCACCCTTATAGGCACGATTTACACTTCCTGCAAATCCCATAAAGCCTCTAGCAAGAGCGTAACCTAAGATACAACCCATCGCTAATCTAAAATACAGCATTGAGGAACTCAATCCAAACATGCCGAACAAAATTACAATTGCAAGCAAGACAAAGCCAGCAATTCTTTCTGTTTGTTTCATACTTTTCATTTCTCCTTTTTCATCCATGATAAAACTATCCCCCTCATTGTATGGAAGCCCTATCATTTTCATATTGTTTGACATAGAAATGTGCAGAGCTATTGTAGGCTGGTACTCTGTGTCTATGTTTTAATACTATATCACACTTCTATTTATCTTGAATTCATTGTTATGCTATACAAATCTAATTGAAGTCTACATTGTAAAATCAACAAACAAAAAGCCTCTACTCAATTTGAACTTATTAGAAAATTCAAATCGATATAGAGGTTATTTTAGTTTGAGTGATTACCCTTCTAGATAATATGCATATGCTTTTTCAGCACGTCCAGCTGTATGAGAAGCACCTTCATATCTTGATACGAAGATTGTAGCTGCCTCTGCTGCACCTTCCGCTGAGTCGGCAACGTTCTGTAAACCAACAAGTGTACTGTTATATGCGCCTGTCAATTCATGTGTCATAAATGCTAACTGGCCTTCTACTGTTGTGTAGTCTAGTCCGTTATTTGCACAATAGTTCACTAAGTTTGTATATCTACCGCCACCCCATTGGCATAAACCATAATAGGATGAACCTGCAGTTGGATTAAACTTAGACTCTTGCCACATATTCGCAAGAACACCACAAGCCGCTGCCCTAGATAGACCAAGTGTACCTGTTAAGTAAGAGTAGATTACCTGATAGTTACCAGAAGTATCTACAGGTCCACTAGACACATACGCTCTTGTGACATTAATTGTATAAGAGGCTGTAGAAACATTACCATTCTTATCTGTTGCTGTAACTGTTGCTGTATATGTACCAGCCTTAGAGATATCACCATCCACCGCAACTGTGTAGTAACCTTTACCATTTTCTGTTGAAGCAGTTAAGCTACCATCAATCGGATCAATCACTGAGGAAATATTAGAGAATAGATCATAAGAACTTCCCGCTTTAATATCCACACTACTAGCTGCCAAAGTAATCTCTGCAGGTTTTGTATCCACAACATTTACACTCGCTGTAAATGTCTTGGAATTTGTTAAACCAAACTTAGACTCTTTACCAGATAAAATCAGCTTGATTGGATATGTACCAACCGCACTGGCATCAATCTGTCCATCAATCTTTAAATCACCAGTATGCTCCGCAACTAATGTATGTAAATCGAATGTACTTCCATACTCAGCTGTCGTAATACCACTCATGTTAAGTTTCAATGAATCATATAACTTAGCTTGCGATAGTAACATCTGCTTATTCATATAATCGTTTCTTGCAAACACATAACCAAGTGCTGTGCCACCCAACATGCAGGCAGCCAAACCAAACGCAAGAAACTTCTTTGTCGTCTTTTGTAATATATTTTTCATAGAAAAATCATACACGAAAAAATAATAAATCGTCAAATTTAGCGCATAGAATACACAATTTTCACACAAAATTACCACAATATAAATTGTGCAAAAACCATGCATGCATAATATGTATAAACGCTTACATAAAATACTTGCATATTCAACTATTTAAAATTGATATATCGTTAAACGTGCATGCATGTATATATAATAAAAGTGCTAAACGATTTTATTTAGCACTTTTTCATTACTACTTTTGGGTCATCTTTAATAAATCTTCAAGTGTAGGTGAATCACTAGTCTTTGGAGGTTGAATCTTGATTGTGAAATCAAAGTCAGCCTCTATCAGTTCACTCATATCACTATCTGGACTAGATACAAGTCTTGTGGATTGACGTAAGATTGCGTCTTCAATCATATTACGTGCAAGTCTACCGTTACCAGCTTCCATTGGATTAATACTCTGTACTTCATTGAAGTAAGCAGTTAGCTTATCCTTAACAGCTTCATCAATATGATAGCCTTTACCCTTGGCTTGTAGACAAGCAATCTTATAGAGTTCTTCCCCTGTGTAATCCTTGAAGTTGATGATATTTGGGAAACGTGACTTTAGACCAGAGTTAGACTCTAGGAATACTGACATTTCCTTCTTATATCCCGCTAAGATAACAATTAAGTTATCACGGTTATCTTCCATCGCCTTTACAAGCGTATCAATACACTCTAATCCAAACGCGTCATCTTTACCACGATGTAGAGCGTATGCTTCATCGATAAAGAGTACACCACCAATCGCAGACTTAATGACTGACATCGTTAATGGGGCAGTCTGTCCTACGTACTGTGCAACTAAGTCCGATCTAGATACTTCCACAAGTTGTCCTTGTGTTAATGCGCCAATAGCCTTCATATAACGAGAAATTAATCTTGCAATCGTTGTCTTACCGGTACCAGGATTTCCTGTGAAGATCATATGCTTGGAAAGTGTCGCAGTCTTCATGCCTTGTTCACGACGCTTTTGCTGCATCGCAACCAAGGATTGTAAGGAAGTAATATAGGACTTCACTTCATCAAGGCCGATAATCTCACTTAGCTCACGATTTACTTCTTCAAGTTCCTCGCTACTATTGCGGGAGCGACTCATCTGAATATCTTGTTCTTTAACTGTAATGACAGGAATATCATTCTTAACAGTCATAGGAATCTCTTCCATATTTCCCAGGGAATGGTCTAATACAGCTTGTCCGAGGGATACATAGAAATCATAGAAATTAGAACTGATCGATGCAGCACCTAGATCCTTGTTAAAGTGTTGCGCTACCCAAGCCTGTACAGAATCTTCAACCTGTAACTTAATCTTCAGATTTTCTTCTGCTTTCTTAATTAAGTTTGTTGTTTGAACTTGGATAATGGAGCGAATACTATCTTCATCTAGTTTTTTTAGCGTAACTGTATCTAAAACATGGTACATAAAGTCTGCACCGAAGGCATCTTGAACCTTCGATACACTACCAGTTGTCATAAAGACAAGATACTTACCACTAACGCTTAAAGTATCCACACTATCTTTTACAAGTCCTGTCTGATTTTCTACAAGCACACCCTTATTTAATACGTAACGCTTGTTCAGTACACAACTACCTGTAGTCACTAGAGAACTAATCATACGTAAGAATGCAGGGAACCCATTTTCAAAGTTCTCAAAACAGATTACAGAACCGTTCCCTGAGATTGCCTCATATAAGTCCTGTAAGAAAATCTGTTCTTGCCCTGAGGATGTATAACGACTCATATCAATGGTATATACTTCATCACTGACAAATACCTGACGTTCATATAAAGAACGAGCCATCTGTGTAACGGCTTCATGTCTACCAGAACCTACTGGCCCAGAAACAAGAATGACATTCTTTGCCTTCCCTGCTTCCTCGCCCATCAAGTATGGTCTTCTAAACGCATTTACCATTTGTTGGATTGCGTCTTTTTGACCCATCACTTTTGAGATGATGACATTATAGATATCATCAAATAACTTCTGTGAGTTAAATTCCTTCTTCTCAACAGGTTTTTGTTCAACTTCACTTAAACCATAATCACGCTTTAAGTCTCTTTCTAAAACATCCATACTCATTGCAGAGATATCTAATGGTTCATCTTTCTTCTGTAATGCCGCATGCATATCTTCCAGATCCTTCTGCTGTTTACGCAAAATTGCATTCAATTCCTGCATTGCTTGGTCTGGTTGTTTTAGAATATTTAAATTCTGGCTTTGCTCATTGCCATCAATGCTTAATGTAATTTGTTCCGACGCATCTGTGGATTCATAAGCACGTTTTTTGCCTAAGACCTCATTCCAAAGTCTTTCTTTTTCCTCTGTTCTACGATCCTTCGACATTACTCGTCTCCTTTGTTTCCAACTTCAAACATTCCATCACTTGTTAAACCATCCTTCTTTAACACAGCATTTAATGTAGCCATATCAGCGGATAGATTAATAAAGTCCTGGTCTGTGTAACTTGCAATCATATTCTTCATCGCATCATTAATTAATACGACAGTCTTTCCTAACTTCTCTTTTGTTTCTTCATAGTTTGGATCTGTCTGTGCTGTCTGAAGAGCGTCATATTGTTTTAAAATACGCACAAGGATTGGCAAATAATAATCATATAACTTCTTGAGCTTTCCTTTGGATGCAGGGAAAGTTATTTCTAACTTCTGCGCTTGTTTTAAGAGTGCACATGTTTCAAATAAACCATTTGAAATTTCTTCATCAGGAATTGCATCATTTAATGCATTAATCTGATCAATATAGCTTTGCGCGCTAGAAGATGGCTGTTCAACCTTAACTTCTTCCTTCTTCACACTTGTTGGTGTCGCTTGTACATCAATCACATCAGTGTTCTGATAATCATCAGCCTGCTTAGAAACTTCTCTTAAAATCTGTTCATAGGATTCTGGATAGTTTGCACCGAATACATTCAAACCACTCACCAAGATACCATTACGATAAACATCTAAATTAGAGAGTGACTTGTATTCACCATTACGTACGCGCAGTTCAATACCCGTACTAACATTTAATGCAGTATGTGTTCTAAACCACTTACGTAAGAAAATATTATTCTTCGCCATCTGTGATGCGGAAATATTTGAAGCACGATTTCCGGCATAATATGTAGATGAAGAATAGCTAGCGTATGGGTTTGATCTTTGCTCGTTTCTCTTCGAGGCATTTACCGCAGCCATTACAATCGCAAATACGATACCAATAATAATTAACATAGGAATAAACGTTCCTCCTCCAAGAAAAAATATTAAGAAGAATATCCAACCAAAATCAGAGTTCTTTCTGTTTCTCATTTTTTATAACCTCTCACTAGTGAATTATAGCATAATACACGATTTTTTATATCTCTTCAATTGTATTCTACATACGCAATTTTATTTACTGATGGTCAAAAAAATGCTAGTGTTGAATTCAAGAAAACGAGGTTGCATGAATAAAATCGCTAAACTTTATCTCTCATGGTTCAAAATTGGCTTATTTACCTTCGGTGGTGGATATGCAATGATTCCAATGATTCAAAAAGAAGTTGTCGATAAACACCACTGGGTAACAGCTGAGGATGTGCTAAATTACTATGCAATTAGCCAATGCACACCAGGCGCAATCGCAGTCAACTTATCCACATTTATTGGTGGAAAGATTGATGGTTTCCTCGGTGCTTTAGCAGCGACACTCGGTGTCATTACACCATCTATTATTATCATTAGTATTATCGCAACCTTCTTATCGAACTTTTCTTCCCTCGATGTAGTAAAACATGCACTTGCTGGAATTCAGATTGCGGTATGCGTATTAATGTTTGGGGCAGTAAAGAACTTATTTAAGACTAGTATTGTAGATATCCCTAGCTTAATCATCTGTCTTGTGGCATTCTTACTAGCATACTTTACAAATATTCCAACTGTACTTCTTGTAATACTAGCCGCTGTATTTGGCTACGTATTCTATACTTATAAAAATAAAATTCACCTCAAATAATCCGTCATTTTTCACAACAATCATAAAGATTGTTGTTTTTTAGTTATCTATAACTAACTTATCGTGTAAAATAATCTATGCGAAAGGATTTCTAGACATGATAGATAAAAAACTTTTAGCCCTTTTGGGTGAAAATAAAAAATACATATTCTATGCTGTTGGACTGATGATTGTGGGTTTATTTGCTAATCTTTCAATTACCGCATCCATCTGCTATGCCATTCAATACGCAGCAGAATACGCATCCTCTGGTAGTGATGCACAAGGCTTTATCCTACCAGCGATAGTTGTTGTGATTGCAATGGCAATTCGTTACGTTACTTCTCGTAGAATTGGTGACTTAAAGGATACGTTGGGAAGAAACGTAAAGAAGGATCTTCGTCAGAAAATCTATGACAAGATTATCAAACTAGGTGTTCGTACTACCGACAATATGAGTATGGCTGGCTTAACACAGTTATCCATGGAAGGTGTAGAGCAGTTAGACCTATACTATTCTGCATATATTCCCCAATTCTTCTATGCGATGATTGCACCTATCATTTTATTTGTAGTTACAGTGCGTATTAATTGGGCAGTTGCACTTGTATTACTTGCATGCGTACCACTCATCCCGATGTCAATTATTGCAGTATCCCGTTATGCAAAGAAAATATTTGCGAAGTACTGGGGTAAATACACATCCATGGGAGATAGTTTCTTAGATAGTGTACAAGGTCTCAAGGAACTAAAGATTTTCCAAGCTGATGCAGCGCAAAATATCAAGATGAACGAAACAAGCGAAGAGTTCCGTAAGATTACGATGAAGGTATTAGTCATGCAGTTGGCTAGTACAACAATCATGGACATGGTTGCCTATGGTGGTGCTGGTCTTGGCATTGCCTTAACCATTAATGCTGTTGTAAATGGAAACTTATCTGCTTACGCAGCACTATTCCTAATTCTTGTAGCAGTAGACTTCTTCTTACCACTACGTGCATTCGGTTCTGCCTTCCATATTGCAATGAATGGCGCAAGTGCTGGTAACAAGATTCTCTCATTACTTGCACAACCAGATCCAGTATGGGGTAGCGAAACAGTAGATAATACAGAAATTACAGTGAAAGATGTTACCTTCTCTTATGATGGAACACGCGATGTGTTGAAACATGCATCCATGAACTTTGGCTCAACTGGAATGTATGCAATCGTCGGCGAGTCCGGTTCAGGAAAATCTACAGTTGTAAATTTACTATTAGGTGCATATCACCCTCAACAAGGCTCTATCCTTATTGGAAATAAACCACTAGAGAAATTAAGTAGAGAATCATACTACTCTCACATTTCAGTTGTAAGTTATAACACCTATATCTTTAATGAAACAATTCGTCAAAACTTTATGCTAGCAAAAGCAGACGTAACAGAAGACGAAATCTTTACAGCTCTTAAGAAAGTAAATCTCTATGATTTTATTATCGAAAACGGCGGACTAGATAAAGTCATTACAGAAGACGCCGCAAACATCTCTGGTGGCCAGAAACAACGACTAGCACTTGCAATCAATCTAGTCGCAAACAAAGATATCTACATCTTCGATGAAGCCACAAGTAATATCGACATTGAAAGCGAAGCTATTATTATGAATAACATCAAGGAACTATCCAAAGAGAAATCCGTAATTGTTATTTCACATCGTTTAGCAAATGTCATTGTGGCTGATACCATCTACTACATCGAAGATGGAGAAGTCAAAGAACATGGTACACACGAAGAACTTATGAACATGCATGAAGGTTATGCAAAACTATATACAACACAAAAGAACTTAGAAGAAGGCTATACGGAGGTGGTCGCATGACAAACGAGAAATATATCCGCCGTAGTGGCGCTAAAATCATGGCAAGCCTCATCACCTTACTGGGTTCACTAGCATATATCATGATTCTTGCTGTTATTAACGGTTCTGTAGGTTTTATTGTTGCGATGGGTGTAACTCTTATGGGTGCAGTTGGTATTGCTAAATCCCTCGGTGAAACAATCCCTCTTTCTTACGGGACAATCATCGCCTTAACAATTGGCTTTGGTGTATTACGTGGTTTCTTACGTTATCTTGAACAATATAGTAACCACTACATCGCATTTAAGCTACTAGCTGTATTACGTGACAAGATTTTCCGTGCATTACGTATTCTTTGTCCTGCAAAACTTGAAAGCAAACAAAAAGGCGCAATCATCTCTATGATTACTGCCGACATCGAAACATTAGAAGTATTCTATGCACATACGATTTCCCCTATTTGTATCGCGGTTATCGTATCAACATGTGTAACTCTATTTGTTGGATTTACAGTAAATTGGTATCTTGCGTTAATCGCATTACTTGGATATCTCACAATTGGTATTATTGTGCCAATGATTTCTTCCAGCAGATTAAAAGAATCGGGTGTTCGTTATCGTGCTGAATTTGCATCCTTTAACGCTTACTTCTTAGATAGTATTAAGGGTATTAAGGATATAGTCCTGATGCACGCACAAGATCAGCGTAAAGATGAAGTAAACAAACGTTCTGATTCACTTCTTCTTGAAACAAAGAAAATGAAGCACGATACAGCGAAAGCGACTGCAGAAACAGAACTAAGCGTTTCAATCTTCATCATCCTTACATTAATTGTAGGTATTATCCTAGTCGCAAATAACAGTCTAACAATCGGTAAGATGTTAATTGGTGTAACAGCAGTATTTGGATCATTTGGTCCAGTTATCGCAATCTCTGCACTACCAGGCAACTTAACACAGACATTTGCGTCTGGTGATCGTGTACTCAACTTACTATCAGAAAAACCAGCAGTAACACCAATTACTGACGGTAAAGACTTTACATTTGAAAGCTTAGAAGTAAATCATTTATCCTTCTCTTATGATGGACAAACACAGGTACTAAAAGATATCTCTATGCATGCAAAGACTGGTGAGATTGTTGGTATCGTTGGTGAATCAGGCTGTGGTAAGTCAACATTCCTAAAACTATTACTACGTTTCTGGCAAAAAGAAACAGGCGATATTCTATACAACGGCATTGATATTAATGAAATCAATACAGATAGTTTATTATCGAATGCCACAATGGTAAGCCAAACAACATATCTCTTTGATGATACTGTTGAAGAAAACCTTCGCATTACAAAACCAGACGCTACGTTAGAGGAAATTCAAAATGCATGCCGCAATGCATCTATTCATGACTTTATCATGACACTACCAGATGGCTACCAAAGTAAGGTTGGAACACTTGGGGATAATCTTTCTGCAGGTGAAAAACAACGTATCGGTCTAGCCCGTGCATTCCTACGTGGTAGTAAGTTAATCTTATTAGATGAACCTACCAGTAACGTTGATAGTATCAACGAAGGAATTATTCTTAAATCTTTAAAACAACAAAAACACGATAAATGCATTATCTTGGTATCCCATCGTGAATCAACAATGGCAATCGCTGACCGCATTTATCGTGCATCAGAAGGTGTCATGCATGAACAAAGTTGAAGAAAAACGTCAACGTGAGATTTCTATCGTCTCAAAGATGATTGTAGTTTACTGTAAAAAGAAACATGGTACTAAAGATGGCCTTTGTCCTGAATGTCAGCAGTTGCTTGATTACGCTACACTGCGAAGCAACCACTGCCCCTTCATGGAAACAAAAACCTTCTGCGCAAACTGCCGTGTGCATTGTTACAAACCAGAAATGAGAGAAAGAATCAAAAATGTGATGCGCTTTTGCGGTCCAAGAATGTTGTTATATTATCCACTCGCAACAATTCGCCATCTCATTGAAAGCATCAAAGAAAAAAGAAAACTGGAGAAACAGAAATGAATTCAAAAAAGATATTTTGGATCGTACTAGGAAGTATCAGCCTTGGTGTTGGTGCTGTAGGAGCGTTCATCCCACTACTACCATCCTTTCCATTCCTACTACTCGCAGCATTTAGCTATAGTAAGAGTTCTGAAAAACTGCACAACTGGTTTATCAACACAAAAATATATAAAGATAACTTAGAGAGTCATCTTAGCGGTAAAGGTATGACAAAGGCTGCTAAAATTCGTGTAATGTGCACAGTTACTGCATTTATGTCAATTGGCTTTATCATGATGATTCGCAAAGCGTTGTATATTCCATGTGCAATTCTTGGAGTCGTATGGTTAGGTCATATGATTTACTTCATCTGGGGCGTTAAAACTAGAGAAGAAGATTCTACAGAATAATAGTTTTACAACAAAATTTGTCGTGATAAGATACCTGTGAGGTAATCATCATGGCAAATTTTTTACTGTTATGCTGGGAATTCTTTAAAACAGGTTTATTCTCCATCGGTGGAGGACTAGCAACCATCCCCTTCCTACAAGAGATGTCATTAAAGTATGGATGGTTTAGTCTAACAGACTTAACCACCATGGTCGCTATCAGCGAATCAACACCTGGACCAATGGGTGTCAATATGGCAACCTATGTAGGTAATCACATATACGGTTTCTTCGGCGGTATTGCCACAACACTCTCTGTTACAGCACCAGCATTTCTATCAATTATTCTAATCGCAACAGCACTTCAAAAGTTTGAAGACTCTGTGATTATACAAAATGCATTTATGGGTCTAAGACCGGCAGTAGTAGGTTTAATTACATCTGCAGTCATTGGTATCTATTTACTTGCCTTATTCGATATCACTACATTCCAAACAACAAAATCTCTTTTAAGTTTATTTAAGTGGAAGCCTATTATCATATTTGCATGCATGTTAACTGTCTATCACTTTAAACCAAAGACACATCCAATACTATTTATTCTCGCAGCTGCAGTTATTGGAATTTTGTTGAAACTATGATTTTATATAAAAAAGTAAGTATCTCTCAAACAGGAAATACTTACTTTTTTTACATTTAAAATGTGCATATGAAAATATGTCTCTATTGAATATCTTCTACCGTACGTACCTCATATATTCCATCACAGAATAATCCATTCACTTGATGTCCACCTTTTAATGTATAGAAGGTATCTGATGGGTTTTCGTACTTATAATAAAATGTTTCGACCTTATAACAAATTGGATAGAAATAGATTGTAATAACAATATCTGAAGATGGAATAAATTGTATTTGGCTTAAGTTATGTGATATTGGAAGTATCGTATTAAAACCTATAATACGTTGCAATATATTTTTCATCTGTATGTTGTCATTTTCAACACTTGAATAACTTGCAATATTTGCAAATTCAACATATTGATCTTTTAAAACTTTATAATTTGCCGTAATTTGAATTGGCGAACATATAACTTCACTAAGTGAGATTTGTTGATCATCAATCAAGTAATTTTCATAAAGTTTTAATGATAACTCACCCGGATTAATCGGATTGCCTTCCATATCATAAAACTGTGATGTATCAGAAGATACTAAATCATTCTGATTAATTTCATGTAGTTCTGATAATTTATATGCATATCCAGATTCTTCTTCCTCTTGTACGACTTCATTGCTTGAAGCTACTTTTTGACTTACTTGCCTTTGGGTAGAACAACCTACTAGCATACATGTAATTGATGTAATTATAATCGGAATCGCCTTTTTCATAGTCACCCCCCAAATGATTCTTCATTTACTGACAAATCCGTAAAGTCCTATGAGTTTATCTGTAGTTACATTATAGCACTACCCCCCCCATAATAAAACCCTGGGACAAATGCCCAGGGAAAAGATGGGGAAAACCACAATATATTGTTAATGTTATTTACTAGCTTTTGCACTTGCTTCTGCGATTTGTTTTTCAATCTCAGAAATCATCTTGATATCTTCTTCAAGTGTCTTTAATTCATCTTCGGAGAAGGAAGCCTTGTTTGCTTCAACTTGTGCCTTTAATACTTCGTCATATGGCTTATTCTGTGTTTGCTCAATCTGATCCTTGGACATTGTTGCGAATACCTTATTCCAGATATCTTGATGCTTACCAAAAATTTCACTTTCCTTTGCATAAAGGTCTGTTAATTCATCATTTGCCCCTGCAGATTGACCTTGTGTAACTGTTGATGTAACACCACTTCCAGATTTCACTTCTTCAATCATCTTGATGATTTCTTCTTGTTTCTTTTCATCTTCTAAGTTACCAACGATTGGATCACCAACGATGTTACCATTCTTATCAACCATAACTGTTGTAGGGAAACTGAAGATCTTAGCTAGGTAAGCCTTCGCATCATCACCACCATTGATGACGATATTTCTATATGTAGCACCCTGCTTAGATAAGATATCCTTTGCATCCTTTAGTGTTGCTTCATCAGTAGCTTCTACATTTACACCAATGAGTTCTGCACCATGTTCCTTTAACTTCTTGTTGAAACTTTCAAGTGCTGGCATTTCGTTTACGCATGCTGCACATCCATTAAACCAAAAGTTTACAAGTGTTACTTCGTTCTTACTAAATAAGGATTCATCAACATCCTTACCATCAAAGTCCTTTCCCTTAAACTTAGGGAACATTTGTGCATCAGCTGTTTCTGTTGTAGAAGTTGTTGTCGTTGCGTTGTCTTCTTTTTTGTTGTTGCATGCTGCTAATGTAACTGCCATAACTGCTGCTACACCAACTAGGGTAAATCTCTTGAACAAATTCATTTTCTTTTTCCTCTTTCTGTTTTATGCCTTTTGTAAATTCTTATTTGCTACTTTTTGATTCTTAGCTTCACTCTTTTTCTTCATGGCTAAGTAAGTACTGATTGCCTTAGTTGGACATGCAGTAATGCATTCTCCACAACGGATACATTCCAAGTCACCAGTATTCTTTGTAATATCGACATCCATCTTACAAACTTTTGCACACTTACCACAGGATACACACTTGTTCTTATCAACGTTATAGTTGAAGATTGCGATCTTGTTGAATAATGCATAGAATGCGCCGAGTGGACAAATCCATTTACAGAATGGACGATATACAAATACAGATAATGTTGTAATCGTAATAAGAATTGTAAACTTCCAATTAAATAATGCACCTAATGTTGCACGAATGTTTTTATCTACGATAGAGAGTGGAATACCACCTTCCAAGATGCCTTGTGGACAAATGTATTTGCAGAAGTAAGGTAATGCAATTCCTGCTTTATTTGTCATAATGATTGGAAGTAATATAACTGCTACAGCGAGAACAATAAACTTTGTATATGTTAAGAATCTTAAATTCTTCGTACTAAACTTCTTTGTTGGAATCTTATGTAATAAATCTTGATACCAACCAAATGGGCACATAAATCCACAGATTAATCTTCCGATCAACACACCAAATAAAATTAGAATTCCACTGATGTAATATGAGAAGTTATACTTTGATGAACCTACAACTGCTTGGAAGGAGCCTACTGGGCACGCTCCTGTAGCAGCTGGACATGAATAACAGTTTAAACCTGGTACACATACCTGTTTAATTTTTCCATTATAGAGAACACCCTTGAAAAAGTTAGGGATATGCATGTTTGTTAGGAATGTCGCAAACATCTGAATTGTATTACGTCTCTTCAGGAATCTTAGAAATGCTCTTGATTTAGCTGATGTCATAACTATCCAATTCCTACACACTCTAGGCAAAGACGAATCGCTTTACTGAATACACTTTCTACTTCTCCACGAGAAGCACCAATCAGAATAAACACAACTGATAATACAACAAGGAATGCCTGTGTTGCGATTCTTATTTGTGTTGGATATTTATTAATAAAATCCATTGATAAGTCCTCCTTAACACTCAATTTCTATCTGACGTGAAAAATATAACAAAGTAGATATAAAATTTGTGTTAAGAAATTTAACAATTTATTTTTCTATTTTATACTGATTCATGCCTGCATAAATGCACGTGTCTGATTTATAAGTTACTTATTTTGTTTCAATATGGATGTGCTATACTGAGTTCAGATATACTCAGTTTCTGACAATTTTGTAATCGTATGAAAGGAACATTTTGCAAATGAGAATATTAGTGGTTGAAGATGAAATCACCCTTTGTGAAACAATCGCAAAGGGTTTACGTCTTGATGGATATGAAGTGGACACATGTTTTGATGGTGGTACTGCTTGGAATATGGCTATGGATGAAAGTTATGACTTGATCATCCTAGATTTAAACTTGCCAGTCATGGATGGTATGGAGGTACTCCGTAACATTCGTAAAGAGGATTCCGAAACAGCTGTATTGATTCTATCCGCACGTGGACATTTACAAGACAAGATTGACGGCCTCGATAGTGGTGCTAATGACTACCTGTGCAAGCCATTCCACTTTGAAGAGTTAGAAGCACGTGTACGTAGTCTAACTAGACGGCGCACCGTACAAAATAATGTTATTCTCTCCTGTGGAGAACTTTCATTAGACACAAAGAGTCGTACAGTTATGGCTAGAGGCGAAAAACTTCCATTAACACGTAAAGAGTTAGGTTTATTGGAGTACTTGTTGCTACATCAAGAACGCCCAGTCCCACAAGAGGAACTCATCCAACATGTTTGGGATAGTAGTGTTGATAGCTTCAGTAATTCCATCCGTGTACACATCTCTGCTTTACGTAAGAAATTGCGTGCAGCGCTTGGGTATGATCCTATCGCAAATCGTATTGGACAAGGTTATGTGATTGGAGGACAACAAGATGAGTAAGCGTCGTTCTCTGCAATGGAAACTAACTGTCATTACTGCGATTATCGTCATTCTATCCTGTCTTGCGATTAGTTATGCCATCAGTAAATCTGCGATTGCGTCTATGAGTAAGATTGAAAATTCTGCGGTCGCAATTTTACCAGCCAATCCAGCAACAGATACGACAGGCGAAGTTGTACAATTACAGATTACAACCAAGGATGTCATTTCTGATATGGCAAAAGGTATCCAAGCAGACTTCTGGAAAAGTAGCTTACTAATCACAATTATCATTACAGTCGCAAGTAGTTCTATGATGTACTTCTTTATTGGATACGCATTAAAACCCCTTAAGAATCTCGGTGAACAGATTGAAGATATCCAAGCCAAAAATTTAAAACATCTTGTTTTAACAGATCAAAGTTCTATTGAAATTGAACAACTAACAAATGCCTTCAATGAAATGTTAGAACGCTTAAGTAATACCTTTGCTGCACAACGGCAATTCTCCGCAAATGCTGCACATGAGTTACGTACTCCTCTTGCGGTAATGCGTACAAAATTAGAAGTTTTTGAGAAAAACAAAAAGCCAAGTGACACTGACTATCAAGAAACAGTCAACATGATTCGTATGCAAACATCCCGTTTATCACATGTTATTGATATTCTGCTCGAGATGACAGATTTACAATCCGCACAAAAACAAGACCACATCTCCCTAGCAGATATGGCAGAAGAAGTTATTTGCGATTTAACAGCACTCGCTGATAAAAAGAATATTACAATCTCTCAAAATCCTGGGACTGCCGAAATCATCGGTAACGATACCCTCGTCTATCGTGCAATCTATAATCTTGTGGAAAATGCCATCAAATATAATAACGTCGGCGGAAACGTAACTGTATCCATCAAAGAGGATAGTGAATTTGCGACTGTTATCATCAGTGATAATGGTCCTGGTATCCAACAAGAAGATTGGCAACATATCTTTGAACCATTCTTTAGAATTGATAAATCACGCAGCCGTGACATGGGTGGTGCAGGTCTTGGTCTTGCCCTTGTAAAAGAGATTGCCCGTCAACACGGTGGTGATGTATATGTTGTACAAAGTTCAAAAAACGGAACACAAATTGCACTGAAACTACGTCGAAAGTAAC